>NZ_FQVK01000007.1 GCF_900129345.1 Ruegeria intermedia
CACCAGATACGAGAAACATGACGCCAACTTCCTCGCCCTAGTCAAACTCGCCGCAACACGCATCTGGTTGCGCGTCTATGAGTCGGTGACCTAGGCCCGGATGTCAGAACTGCGCCGATGAGGCACGCGCCCAATCATCGGCGAATTCGGCAGGGATTTCGGCACCCAGCAAGGCGCCGTCCTCGAGAAAGGTGTAAAGCTGGGCATAGGACCATTCGCGTTCGTCCGCCGTCCGGCGAAAGATGTCGGACGGGCGCAGATCCGACACCCGCTCCTTGCCCATGGCGCCCAGGATCTCGCGGAAGCTTTCCAGCGTCGCATCATGGAACCGGTGTACGCGCTTGCGTTTTTGCGGGACGTTGACCGCGCGGCCGCGTACCGGGTCCTGCGTGGCCACCCCCGAGGGGCAGCGGTTGGTGTTGCAATGCAGCGCCTGGATGCAACCCACCGCAAACATCATCGCCCGCGCCGCGTTGCACATGTCGGCCCCCAGGGCGCATTTTTCGATCATGTCATACCCGGTGGCGACCTTGCCCGAGGCGATCACCCGGATCTTGTCGCGCAGACCCACGCCACGCAGGCTGTTGTCCACGAAGATCAACGCCTCGTTCAGCGGGGCGCCCAGGCGATTTGTAAATTCCACCGGGGCGGCCCCGGTGCCGCCCTCGGCCCCGTCCACGGTGATGAAGTCGGGCAGGATGCCGGTTTCCAGCATGGCCTTGCAGATCGCCAGAAACTCGGATCGCGCCCCGATGCACAGCTTGAACCCGACGGGCTTGCCGCCCGACAATTCCCGCAATTGCCGGACGAAATGCAACAGCCCGGCCGGGCCGTCGAAGGCCGAATGCGTCGGCGGTGAGATCACGTCCTGATGCACCGGCACGCCGCGGATTTCGGCGATTTCGGCATCCACCTTGGCCGCAGGCAGCACGCCGCCATGCGAGGGCTTGGCCCCTTGCGACAGCTTGATCTCGATCGCCTTGACGACCTCCATCCGCGCGCGTTCGGCGAACTTGTCCTTGTCGAACCCGCCCTCGGGGGTGCGACAGCCGAAATAGCCGGTGCCGATCTGCCAGATGATGTCACCGCCCTCGGCCAGGTGATGAGGGGACAGGCCGCCCTCGCCCGTGTTGTGGGCGAAACCGCCATCGCGCGCGCCGCCGTTCAGCGCCCGGATTGCATTGGCGCTGAGCGCGCCGAAGCTCATGGCCGAAACGTTCAGACGCGACGCCAGATAGGGTTTTTCGCATTGCGGCCCGCCCAGCAGGATGCGTGCCTCGCTGTCCGGCACCGCCTTTGGGGCCAGCGAATGGTTGGCCCGGTGGTACCCGACCTTGAGGATGTCGTACTGCGTGCCGAAGGCCTGCGTATCGACCTGCCCCTTGGCCCGGGAATAGACCAGAGACCGCACGATGCGGTTGAACGGGCGGCCGCTTTCGTTGGTTTCCACGAAATATTGCCGAATCTCGGGGCTGACGAATTCCAGCATGTAGCGGAAATGCCCCAGCACCGGATAATTGTTCAACACATTGTGCCGGGTGGTCAGCATGTCATAGAGGCCCACCAGCGCGTAAGGCACCAACAGGACCAGCAGCCATAGCGCGGGCGGCCAGAACAGCCCCAGAATGACCGTCAGCGGCAACGCGACAAAGGTCACGGCAAAGTAGATCCTGCGTACGATCATCCTGCTCTCCCTCGTGATCTGCCGCCGATCGTGGAAAGCTTGTCGCGCGATTGCAAGCCTTTGTGCGGATCGCGCGGCCCTCCTTGCGCCATCGTGATCGCGCTTGAGCCTGATGGGCGCGCCCTTTATCCATGCACAAGACACACCGGAACAGGGACAGACTCTTGGCCAGAGCGCAGGCTGCCATTGCGGGACGACCGCTGATGTATGCCGCCGTCTTCATCGGCGGCGCGGCGGGGTCGATCCTGCGCGAGCTGTTTGCGCTGGAGATCCCCGGTGCGCCACTGCTGACCGCCACGTTCGGCATCAACGTGGCGGCCTGTTTCGTGCTGGGCTGGCTCTATGCGATCCGCACGCGCGTGCATGCCCATGTGCTGCATCTTGGCGCGGTGGGTTTCTGCGGTGGGTTGTCGACCTTTTCTTCCTTCGTCGCCGAGTTGGAGCGATTTGCCGAAACAACCGGGTGGGTGGTCATGGTGCCGCTGGCGGCCGAGATCGCCGCCGGGCTGGGCGCGGCCATTCTGGGCGAAGCCATCGGCCGTCGCAAACCGGCCCGAGAGTCCGGCGGATGACCGATCTGTACCTGCATATCATGTTCGGGCTGGGCGGCGGGCTGGGCGCCGTGCTGCGCCATTGGGTGACCCGCGCGGTCACCCATGACCTGCCGGTGGCAACCCTGATCGTGAACGTGGGCGGCAGCCTGCTGCTGGGGCTGTGGATCGGGTATCTGGGTGGAACCGTCGAAATGGCCGAAGATCAAAGGCGCCTTGTCTTCGGCTTTTGCGGCGGGTTCACGACCTTTTCCAGCTTTGCCTGGCAGTCGCTGGAACTGCGGCGCGAGCGCACCGTCGCCACCGCAGCCGCCAACATCCTGCTGAGCGTCGGCCTGTGCTGGCTGGCCCTTTGGCTGGGCCTGTGGGCAACGCGCTGAGCGGGCTTACATGACGGGCATGTGCATCCGCATCGCCAGATTGCCCAGAATCCAAACCGTTCCCCCGATGATGATCAGCAGAACCAGCGTCGAGAACAGCACCAGATCGAGATCCTCGCGGCTGCTGCGGCGACGGTCGATATGCAGGAAATAGACCAGCTGCACGATCAGTTGCGCCAGCCCCAGCAGGCCGATCGTCAGATAGACGCCACGGGTTTCGATGCCGAACCAATGCGCCGCGCCGAACATGGCCAGCGTCAGCAAAAGCGAGCCGCCATAGCCGATCACGTAGCGCCGCCGCTCACGCCGGTGCAGCTCGGAATGTCTATCCATAGGTCAGCCCTCCGAAATAGACGATGGTGATGATGCCGATCCAGATCAGGTCGAGGAAATGCCAGAACAACGCCAGCCGGACCATGCGCGAGACCACCAGATCGGTCATTCCCATCACCCGCAGTTGAATCCCCAGCACCACCAGCCACACGCAGCCCGCGGCCACGTGCAACCCGTGCAGCGGCACCAGCCCGTAGAGGGCGGACAGAAAACCGCTGCGCTGCGGGATGCCGCCCTTGTCCGCCATCGACATGAAATCGCGGATCTCGAGGAACAGGAAACTCAGCCCCAGCAGCAGCGTGACCGCGAACCACAGAACGATCCGGCCGCGCGGCAGGTCGTATTTCAGCGCCAGCATCGCCAGCCCGACGGTCAGGCTGCTGGTCAGCAGGATCAGGGTCTGGGCAAAGATGCTGTAGAGATCGAACAACTCGTGCGGTCCCGGCCCTCCGGCCTGCGCGTCGATCATGGTGATGTAGACGCCGAACATCAGCCCGAAATAGACCAGATCGCTCATCAGAAAGACCCAGAAACCGAAGGTCACCACCTCGGTCGCCTTGTGGGCGCCGGGCCTGCCGCGGCCCAGGTTCAGGCCCGGATAGCTGTGCGTTGGCGCCGGCTTCATGTCGTCGCCTCCAGATCCGGCCGGGCAAGCCCGGCATTTTCGGGCGCGCCTTCGTGATCCCGGGTCACGGGGGGCGTCGTGCGGACCAGATCCAGCCAGGCCTCGTGCTGCCTGCGCACATCTTCGGCCGAAACAACCTCTTCGGTATCGGTTCGGAAGGTCCACAGGATGAATGACAGGATCATCATCACGGTCATCAGCGCCGCCAGCCACCAGATCCACCAGACCAGCGCAAACATCCACACGCCGCTGAGCACGCAGAGCACGAAACCGATGCTGGTGTTGCGTGGCATGGTGATGTCCTCGTACCGATCGGGGTGCGGGTAGGCCGCGCCGCGCTCTTTCGCGGCGGCGAAATCGTCGCGGTCCGTGACATGCGGAATGATCGCGAAATTGTAGGGCGGCGGTGGGGCCGGGATCGACCATTCCAGCGTGCGGGCGTCCCAGGGGTCGCCCACCGGCACGCGGCTCTGTTCTCGGTTGCGGATGCTGACCCACAGCTGCACGACGACCGACAGCAAAGCCGCCAGAATGACCAGCGCGCCAATGACCGCCGTGATCATGTAGGGGTGAAAGCTCGGGTCCTCCCAGCTGTAGGAGCGGCGCGGCATACCCATCAGACCCACGAAATACAGCGGCAGGAAGGTCAGCATGAAGCCCACCGTCCACAGCACGACCGAAATCCGCCCCCAAACCTCATCCAGGCGGAAGCCGAAGGCCTTGGGAAACCAGTAGTTGTAGCCCGCCAGCAGGCCGAACAGGACACCCGGCAGCAACACGTTGTGGAAATGCGCGACCAGGAACAGCGTATTGTGCACCTGATAATCGACGGTCGGGTTCGCCAGGATCACCCCGCTCAGCCCGCCGATCACGAACAGCAACAGAAAGGCCAGCCCGTACAGCATCGGCACCGAGAACCGGATGCGGCCGCGATACAGGGTGGCCATCCAGTCATAGACCTTGACGCCGGTGGGAATGGCGATCAGCATCGTGGCGATGCCGAACACCGCGTTGATCAGGGCGCTTTGGCCCATGGTGAAGAAATGGTGCAACCAGACGGTAAACGATAGCACCGCAATCGACATGGTCGCGATCACCAGCGAGGTGTAGCCATAGAGCCGCTTGGCCGAGAAGGTCGCGAAGACCTCGGAATAGATGCCATAGGCCGGCAGTACCAGCAGATAGACCTCGGGGTGGCCGAACAGCCAGAACAGGTTGGCATAGTTCATCATGTTGCCGCCCAGGTCATTGGTGAAGAAGTGGAAATCAAGATACCGGTCAGCGGCCAGCAACAGCGCCGCCACCCCCAAGGGCGGCATGGCGAACACGATCAGGATCGAACTGCAGATGATCGTCCAGCAATACATCGGCAACCGCATGAATTTCATCCCCGGCGCGCGCAGTTTGTAGATCGTGACGGCAAAGTTGATCCCCGTCAGCGTGGTGCCGATGCCCGACACCACGATCGCCCAGATCCAGTAATCCGGCCCCACACCCGGATTGAAGGCCGCGCCGGTATAGGGTGGATAGGCCGTCCAGCCGCCGGTGGAAAACTCGCCCACCACCAGGCTGACCATCAGCATCATCCCCGCCGAAACCGTCAGGCCGAGGCTGATCTGGTTCATAACCGGAAAGGCCACGTCGCGCGCGCCGATCATCAGCGGGACGAGGAAATTCGCCAGTCCGAACACGAAGGGCACCGCAACGAAGAAGATCATGATCGTGCCGTGGGTGCTGAACAGCTCGGCAAAGTGTTCGGCTTCCAGGAACCCTTCGCCCGGCCCGGCCGCCTGTTGGGCGCGCATCACGACGCCTTCCAGAACGCCGCGCGCCAGCATGACGATGGCGAAGACGATATACATGATGCCGATCTTCTTGTGATCCGCGCTGGTCAGCCAGTCGCGCCACAGCGGCCCCCACAGGCGAAACCAGGTGAGCAGCCCCAGAACCAAGACCACCCCAACGATCACCACGCCCGCCGCGGCATTGGCCACGATTTCATTCGTGTTGGGATCCTGGATCAGCCCGGCGATGGGGAAGGCATCCCAGTTCAGACGGCCGAAGAAACCGGACTCGGCAGATGTCATGGATTGTCCTCCTGCCCGTATCGAGCGGTTCCCGGTTGCTGATCCTGCGGCAGAGGTTGCCCGTTGTGATACCGGCCCAGAATGCTGTGGAACAGATCGCCATCATCCAGACGGAAATACAGCGCATTATCGGGCATCTGCGCGGTGCCAAGCGCGGCCTGAACCTCGTCCCGGTCTGTCCGCATGGCCAGTGTCCGATAGGTTTCCGGGTCCAGAACGATTCCGTTTTGCCGAACCCGGTCGACCCATGCGTCAAAGTTCGGCGGCGGCATCGCGACCGTCCGGAACTTCTGCTTGGTGAAGCCGCGCCCGTTGTACTGGGTGTTTTCGCCCTGCATTTGTCCGGGGGCATCAGCCACGAGATGCAATTGGGTCGTCATTCCCGGCATGGCATAGATCTGCCCCGCCAGGGCGGGAACCATGAATGACTGCATCACCGTATCCGTCGTCAGTGTCAGGGCGACCTGCCGCTGCGTGGGAATCCCGAACTCGCCCACCGTCGCGATGCCCAGGTCGGGGTAGATGAACAGCCATTTCCAATCCAGCCCCACCACCTGCACGCGCAGGGCCGGTTCATCGCCGAACGTGGCCGCGTAAGGGTCCAGCCGGTGGGTCGCTTTCCAAAGATACAAGGACAACAGCGCCACGATCACCACCGGCACACCCCACATCGCGGTTTCCAGCAGCGGCGAAAACTCCCATTTCGGGCGATAGGCGGCCGGGCTGTGCGCGCGGCGGCGATAGCGCAGAGCGATCAGGGGAACCAGAACCAGAACCGGAATGACCGCGACAAGGATCAGCGCGGTGGCGCGCAGCAGGTGAACCTTCTGAACCTCGGCGATCGGGCCTTGCGGGTCCAGAAAGCTGTCGCTGGCCAGAGCCGGATGTGCGGCAACCGCCCAAACCGTGATCGCGATCAGTGTCGCTCGTACTACCGGGGTCGTCGGTTCTCTGGCCACGACAGATTGCCCTTTGCTCCCGCAGGTTCCTGCGACTATCGCCACAGTAGTGCGTATTCACAAGGATTTTCGCAAAAACCCCCGAACAGGCCGTCGCACGAGTTGACTTGGGTCGCGGGGTGGAGACACTCGGAACCTGTCATGCGTGTGCTGTTCGTCTTTCTCGGCCTGATCTGGGCCACCGCCGTTCCGGCGCTGGACAGGGCCGCCGTGGAACAACGATTCCAAGCCTGGCTGAGCACCGAGCTCTGGCCTTTGGCCCGGGCCGAGGGCGTGTCGCGCCGGGCGTTCCAAAACAGCCTGAGCGGCGTCAGGATCAATTGGGACCTGCCGGATCTGGTACCTCCGGGAACCACGCCGAAGACACCCAAGACGCAGCGGCAGGCCGAATTCGGCGCACCTGCGCGGTATTTCAACGCCAACACGGTGCAAGGCACCGCCGCAGCCGGGCGCAGGATGGCCAAACGCCATGCGGCGACCCTGCGCCGGGTCGAGGCGGACACGGGCGTGCCCGCGCGCATCATCCTTGCGATCTGGGGCCGCGAAAGCGGGTTCGGGCAGGTGCCCATCCGGCATGATGCCTTTCAGGTGCTGGCCACCAAGGCGTTCATGAGCACGCGCGCGGCGTATTTCACCGACGAGTTGATCGCCGCCCTGCAGATCGTCGAGGCCGGCCACATAAGCGGCCGGGCGATGAAAAGCAGTTGGGCCGGCGCCCTGGGCCAACCGCAATTCATGCCCAGCAGCTTTCTGACCTATGCCGCGGACGGCAATGGCGACGGGCGCGCCGATATCTGGGGATCGGCCGAAGACACGATCGCCTCGATCGCCAACTATCTTGCACGTCATGGCTGGGTATCGGGCCGCGACTGGGGGTTCGAGGTGACGGTGCCTGCGTCGGTGTCCTGTGCGCTGGAGGGCCCCGATCAGGGTCGGCCGATCCGCGACTGGGTGGCGATGGGCGTCACCCGCGTCTCGGGCCGACCCTTTTCCGCGCATGAACTGCGCGGCGAAGGATACCTGATGATGCCGGCGGGCCGGCACGGGCCGGCCTTCATCGTGACACCCAATTTCTATGTTCTGAAGGATTACAACACCAGCGACCTCTATGCCCTGTTCGTGGGCCATGTCGGCGACCGCATCCAGTACGGCGTGGGCGATTTCAAAGGGCACTGGGGCAAGGTCGGCGGCCTGTACCGGTCGGACATTGCAGCCATGCAGAAGGACCTGATCGCCATGGGCCATGACGTGGGCGGGGCCGATGGCCTGCCCGGATACAAGACGCGCCGGTCGATCGGACGCTGGCAAGAGGCGACAGGTCAGCGGCCCACCTGCTTTCCCGACGCGCGGATGAAATCGCGCTTGCGCCCCTGAGCACAATCGATTCGCCGCGTTCCGCGACTGCCACCTGGCCTTTGCGGCACACTCGGCGGCTTCGTCGCCCGGCTCCCTTGCGGTGCGGGCAAAAAAATATCGCGCGAACGGCCGGCATCGTCACAAAATTGCGACGACCTCGCGTCACGAGGTTTCTTTCTGCCGATGGGTGAGCGGACTCGCGCGGAGGCTTTAACCCTGCCGAAAATAATGGCACGGTCTTGCGCAGCGAGAGGAAGCTCTTGCATCCACTTCACCGACTGCAATCCAGAAAGCTGCGACGCAGTGTTCCTTGCGAATTGGCACAACCCAAAATCGAAGAGAACCGGGTCCCAGCGGATGTCGGGCAATCAGGGCCGCCGGACGCCATCCCACGGGGATGCGCAGACCGCCGCCACAATAATTGGGAGAAGACCATGAACACCATCCTTCGAAACTCGGTGGCGGGCCTGCTGTGCTCGACCTTCATCACCGGTGCCGCACTGGCCGCAGGCACCCATCCGGTCACCGGCGAGCCGCTGGCCGACGACCAGACCTTCGTCTACCGCGTGCTGGACGAGCACAGCTCGGTCGACCCGCAGGTGGTCGAGGACGTGTCGGGTGCCGAG
The DNA here is from genome assembly GCF_900129345.1 of Ruegeria intermedia. Classification (GTDB taxonomy): domain Bacteria; phylum Pseudomonadota; class Alphaproteobacteria; order Rhodobacterales; family Rhodobacteraceae; genus Ruegeria; species Ruegeria intermedia. The sequence continues at coordinate 8,602 of NZ_FQVK01000007.1, forward strand.
ATTGTCCGCGACCTGTTCGAAGGTCTGATGAACCAGGACGAGAACGGCAACCTGGTTCCGGGCGTGGCCACCGGCTATACCACCAACGAAACCAAGGACGTGTACACCTTTACCCTGCGCGACAACGCCAAGTGGTCGAACGGCGACCCGGTCACCGCGCATGATTTCGTATACGCATGGAAGCGTGCCGTCGATCCGGCGCTGTCCTCGCCCTATGCCTGGTTCATGGAACTGATGTCGATCGAGAACGCCGCCGAGATCATCGCGGGCGAAAAGCCGGTCGACGATCTGGGCGTCAAGGCGATCGACGACCATACGCTGGAAGTGAAACTGAGCGCGCCGCTGCCCTATTTCCCGCAGATGACCACGCATTCGACCACCTTCCCCGCCCCGCGGAAGGTCATCGAGCAGTTCGGCGATGAATGGACCAAGCCCGGCAACATCGTGTCGAACGGCGCCTATGTCCTGACCGAGCACCTGCCCAACGAACGCTCGGTGCGCGAGCGCAACCCGATGTACTGGGACAACGAAAACACCATTATCGACAAGGTCGTGGCCCTGGTCATCAACGATGAAAACGTGGCCCTGACCCGTTATCTGGCCGGCGAGCTGGACCGTACCGAGGTGCCCGCAGGCCAGTTCCCGCGCCTGAAGAAGGAATACCCGAACGAGGCGATCAGCTTCCCGCGCCTGTGCAACTACTACTACACGTTCAACCTGTCCGACAGCGGCCCCGAGGCCTTCAAGGACCCGAACGTGCGTCAGGCCCTGTCGCTGGCGGTTGACCGCAAGATCATCACCGAGAACATCCTGGCCGGCGGTCAGCCTGAAGCCTACACCTTCGTGCCCGAAGCCACCGCCGGGTTCACCCCGCCGGTCGTCGAAATGGCGTCGATGACGCAAGCCGAGCGCGACGAGCTGGCCAAGGAACTGCTGGCCGAGGCCGGGTATGGCCCCGACAACCCGCTGACCTTCTCGATGGTCTACAACACCTCGGAGGCGCACAAGAAAGTCGCCGTTGCCCTCAGCCAGATGTGGAAGCAGAAGCTGGGCGCGCAGGTCGAGCTGGCCAACATGGAATGGAAGATCTTCCTGGAAGAGCGTGGCAACCAGAACTTCGAGCTGGCCCGCGGCGCATGGTGCGGCGACTACAACGAAGCCTCGACCTTCCTGGATCTGCTGCAGTCGGATTCCGGCTATAACGACGGCAAATACAGCAACCCGAAGGTGGACGAGCTGCTGGCCCAGGCCAAGACCTCGGACGATCCGGCCCCGCTGTACACCGAGGTCGAGCGGATCATCGCACAGGAAACCCCTGTGATCCCGATCTACCACTATGCCGGTGTCTACATGCTGGACAGCGACGTGGGGAACTGGCCGGTGAACAACGTCGAGCAGAACTGGTACTCGAAGAACCTCTACAAGATCGCCGAGTAATCATCATCCTTTGATCGCGCCCTGCCCCGGACATGCTCTGGGGCAGGGCCAATAATTGGGGGCATGAAATGCTTGCCTATGTCATCCGGCGACTGTTGGTTGCCGTTCCGACGATCCTGTTGCTGATCGTCGCCAGTTTCTTTCTGATGCACTTCGCGCCCGGCGGGCCCTTCACCTCGGAGCGGCCGTTGCCGCCGCAGGTTCTGGCCAATATCGAGGCGCGCTACGGGCTGGACCAGCCGCTGTGGAAACAGCTGTGGGATTACCTGTACAACATCGTGGTGCATTTCGATTTCGGCCCGTCCTTCAAGTTCAAGGACCGCGACGTGAACGACATCATCGCGCAGGGCTTTCCGATTTCGCTGACCTACGGGATGCTGTCCTTCATCGTGGCCACGCTGGTGGGCGTCGGGCTGGGCATCGCCGCCGCGATCCGCCACAACAGCTGGATCGACTATTTCGCCGTGGGTCTGGGCATCGCCGCCCAGGCGCTGCCGAACTTCATCATGGGCCCGATCCTGATCCTGACCTTCACCCTGTGGCTGGGCTGGCTGCCGGGCGGCGGCTGGAACGGTGGGCAGTGGCAATACCTGATCATGCCCGTCATCGCGCTTGCGACCTCGTACATGGGCTCGATCGCGCGGATCACGCGTTCGTCGATGCTCGAAGTTCTGAATTCGAACTTCATCCGCACCGCGCGGGCCAAGGGCCTGCCCACCCGCACCGTGATCTGGCGCCATGCGCTGAAACCCACGCTGCTGCCGGTGGTGTCCTATTTGGGGCCGGTCTTCGTCTATGTGCTGACCGGGTCGGTCTTCGTTGACATCTACTTCTCGACCGGCGGGCTGGGGCAGGCCTATGTGGGTTCGGCCCTGTCGCGCGACTATGCTGTGCTGCTGGGGGTCACGATCCTTTATGGCGTGCTGACCGTTCTGGTGAACCTGCTAACCGACCTGGCCTATGCCTGGTTCGATCCGAAAATCCGGTACTGAGGGGCAAGCCATGCTTGGAAAATCACAAAAAGCCGCTCGGCTGGCCGAGACCATCACCGATCACACCGCCATCCAGGGCCGGTCGCTGTGGCAGGACGCGCGGATGCGTTTTGTCCGCAACAAGGCCGCCATGGCCAGCGTGTTCATCCTGGGCCTGATCGTTCTGTTCACGATCATCGGGCCTTACTTCGCCGTCTGGAACAACGAGGAAATCGACTGGAACGTCATGGGCGACGTGGCCGGCATGGGGATGCCGTCCATCGAAACCGGTCACTATTTCGGCGTCGACGATCTGGGGCGCGACCTGTACAGCCGGGTCATCCAGGCCACCACCACCTCGTTGCTGGTGGGTCTGATCGGGGCGGCCACCGCGCTGATCGTCGGCACCTGCTATGGCATCGCCGCCGGTTACATCGGCGGGCGCGTTGATGGCGTGATGATGCGCTTCGTCGACATCCTGCTGGCCATTCCGGCCACGCTGGTCATCATCCTGCTGCTGGTCGTCGCGGGGCGGTCGTTCTTCATGCTGTTCATCGCGCTGGGTGCGGTGGGCTGGCTGACCATGGCGCGGATCGTGCGCGGCCAGACCCTGACCCTGAAGAACCGCGAGTTCATCGAGGCCGCCCGCGCCGCCGGTGTCAGCGAGTTCACCATCATGTACCGCCACATCCTGCCCAACCTGCTGGGCGTGGTGATCGTCTATGCCTCGCTGCTGGTGCCCGAGATGATCCTGACGGAAAGCTTCATCTCGTTCCTGGGGCTGGGGATCTCCGAGCCCTATACCTCGTTGGGTCGTCTGATCGCCGAGGGCGCCGGAACCATGGGTTACGGCACGTTGTGGCAACTGATGTACCCCCTGGCATTTTACGTCACCATCATCATCACGATGTTCTTCATCGGCGATGGCCTGCGTGACGCACTGGATCCGAAGGACCGCTGACATGAGCCTGCTTTCCGTAAAAAATCTGAGCGTTCGGTTCGACACGCCCGACGGGGTGGTCGAGGCCGTCAAGAACATCAGCTTTGACATCGCGCCGGGCGAATGCCTGGGCATCGTCGGCGAAAGCGGGTCAGGCAAAAGCCAGACCTTCATGGCCGCGATGGGCCTGCTGCCGCCGGCGGGCCGGGCCACGGGGTCGGTGCTGCTGAACGGGCAGGAAATTCTGAACCTGCCCGTGAACAAGCTGAACCAGATCCGCGGTGCCGATGTGGGCATGATCTTTCAGGACCCGCTGACCGCGCTGACCCCGCATCTGCGGATCGGCCAGCAGATGCGCGAAGTGCTGAGCGTGCACGAAGGCCTGCAGGGTTCGGCCGCGCGGCAACGGTGCCTGGAATGGCTGGACCGCGTCCGCATTCCCGAGGCCGCGCGCCGTCTGGACCAGTTCCCGCACGAGCTGTCGGGCGGGATGCGCCAGCGGGTGATGATCGCCATGTCGATGCTGTGCAATCCCAAGCTGCTGATCGCCGACGAACCGACCACCGCGCTGGACGTGACCGTTCAGGCCGACATCCTTGACCTGATGGTGCGTCTGCAAAAGGACGAAGGCACCGCCATCGCCCTGATCACGCATGACATGGGCGTCGTGGCCCGCATGTGCGACCGGGTGCAGGTCATGCGCCTGGGTGAGTTCGTCGAGGCCGGTGACACGCGCGAGATCTTCCACGCGCCCAAGCACGACTATACCCGCACCCTGATCGAGGCCATGCCCCGCATCGATGCGGGCGACGCGCCCAAGGCGGTGGAGACCGACGCGGCGCCGCTGCTGAAGGTCGATGACGTCAAGGTGCATTTCCCGATTCACGTTCCGGGCGGCATCTTTGGCCGCAAGGTGCCGTTGAAGGCGGTGAACGGCGTCAGCTTTGACATCCGCAAGGGTGAAACCCTCGGCGTGGTCGGTGAATCTGGCTGCGGCAAGTCCACCCTCGCCCGTGCCGTGCTGCAGCTGATCGAGCCGAGCGCCGGCAATGTCAGCTGGCTGGGCCATCCGATCGTCGGGCTGAAACGGGCCGAGCTGAACAAGTACCGCAAGGATCTGCAGATCGTGTTCCAGGACCCGCTGGCCAGCCTGGACCCGCGGATGACGATTTCGGCCTCGATCGCGGAACCGCTGAAGACCTATCGCCCCGACCTGACCGAGCGCGAGCGCAAGCAGATGGTCGCCGAGATGATGGAACGGGTCGGCCTGAACGCCAACATGATCAACCGCTACCCGCACGAGCTGTCGGGCGGTCAGAACCAGCGTGTCGGTATCGCCCGGGCGATGATCAACAAGCCCAAGCTGATCATCTGCGACGAGGCGGTCTCGGCGCTGGACGTGTCGATCCAGGCGCAGATCGTGCAGCTGCTGAAGGAATTGCAGCAGGAGTTCGGCCTGTCGATGATCTTCATCAGCCACGATCTGTCGGTGGTGCGGGCGGTGTCGAACCGGATCATGGTTCTGTATCTGGGCCGCATCGTCGAACTGGGCGATGGCGAGGTGATCTGCGCGAACCCGGTTCATCCCTACACGCAATCGCTGATCTCGGCGGTTCCGATCCCGGACCCGGATGTCGAGCGCAGCCGCCAGCGGCTGAAACTGCCGGGCGAGTTGCCCTCGCCGATGGACCCCAAGGCGGCGCTGCGGTTCCTGCCCAGCCGTCTGGCGGCAGGTCAGACCGACTATGTGCCCAAGCTGACCGAGGTTGCCCCGGGGCATCTGGTGGCCGAGCACGACCCGCTGGACGCCATTCTGGGCCAGGCCTGATCGCGCGCCCCAAAGCCGGGTTTTCGGCTTTGGGGGATTCGTCCGCATGGCGGATTTCCAGGCCCGTGGCGTTTCACGGGTCGATCGGGTCTTTGCGGATGCTTTTGACACCGTCCGTTTCAGATGGCACGGTTCGGAAAGTGTCCGTTGGGTCGCCAAAGTGTCATTGAATGCGCTGGTCTCGCGGCCTAAAAGGGAACCCCGGCGGCAGTTTGTTCGCCTGCAGTTTATTTTTTGATTTGTGAGGTATCATGTCACGAAAGGTCACCAAGGCGATTTTTCCGGTCGCGGGATTGGGGACGCGATTTCTGCCCGCCACGAAATCGGTTCCGAAAGAAATCATGACGCTGGTTGACCGGCCATTGGTACAATACGCCATCGACGAAGCCCGCGCCGCCGGGATCACGGAATTCATCTTCGTGACATCGCGCGGCAAGTCGGCGCTGGAAGACTATTTCGACCACAACCCCATTCTCGAGGAAGAGCTGCGGGCCAAGGGCAAGGACAAGCTGCTGGAAACGTTGGATGCGACCAACATGGAAAGCGGAGCAATCGCCTATATCCGCCAGCACAAGGCTCTGGGCCTGGGTCATGCGGTCTGGTGCGCACGGCGTCTGATCGGCGACGAACCCTTTGCCGTGATGCTGCCCGACGACGTCATCGCCGCCGAGAAGCCCTGTCTGCAGCAGATGGTCGAAGCTTATGAAGAAACCGGCGGCAACATGGTCGCCACGATGGAAGTGGCGCCGGAGCGCACAAGCGCCTATGGCATACTGGACGTGGCCGAAAACGTGGGCACGGTGGTCCGCGCGCGCGGGATGGTCGAGAAACCCAAACCCGAAGAGGCCCCCTCGAACCTGGCGGTGATCGGGCGGTACATCATGGGTCCGTCCGTGCTGTACAACCTTAATCACATGAAAAAGGGCAGCGGTGGAGAGATCCAGCTGACCGACGCCATCGCCGAGGACATCGGCAACGGCGTGCCGGTCTTCGGCTATCGGTTCAAGGGCCAGCGGTTCGACTGCGGCTCGAAGGCGGGGTTCCTGCAGGCGACGGTGTCCTTTGCGCTGGCCCGCGACGACCTGCGCGACGACCTGACCCGATACCTGAACGATATCGTCGCCACGAGCAAGGCCGCACAGTGATGCGGCCGCGCCATACCTGACCGTCAGACGATGTAACCACCCAAATCACATCAAATAAGAGCGTTCTTAAACATGAGCAACGTCCATCCCGTGATCCTGTGTGGTGGCTCCGGAACCCGGCTGTGGCCCTTGTCCCGCAAGAGCTATCCCAAGCAATTCGTACCGCTGTTTGGTGAAACCAGCCTGTTGCAGGATTGCGCCGATCGGCTGCGGGGTCCGGCCGAGGCACCTTTTGCCAAACCCTTGATTCTAACCAATGAAGCCTTCCGCTTTGTCGTCACCGAGCAGTTGGCTGCTGCTGGAATCGACCCTGGCCCGGTGCTGATCGAGCCCGAAGGGCGCAACACCGCACCGGCCATTCTGGCGGCGGCCCTTTACCTGAAACAGCAGGACCCGGACGCGCTGATGCTGGTGGCGCCGTCGGATCACGTTGTGCCGGACAAGGCCGCATTCCATGCCGCCGTCGAAAAGGGCGTGCAAGCTGTCGCGCAGGACCGGCATCTGGTTACGTTCGGCATTGCGCCGGACCGGCCCGAGACCGGCTATGGCTATCTGAAGCTCGGCAAGACGCCCGACGCTTCGGGCAAGGCCGTCCCGTTGGACCATTTCGTTGAAAAGCCCGACCTCGAACGCGCCCGCCAGATGGTGGCCGACGGGACGTACCTGTGGAATTCCGGGATCTTCCTGTTCGCCGTCCGCGACATCATTTCCGCTTTCGAAGCCCACGCACCCGATCTGGTCGACCCGGTTCGAGTTGCCGTTGAAAAGGCCAAGGCCGATCTGGGTTTCCTGCGGTTGGACCGCGACGCATGGGAGCCGATCGAAGACATCTCGATCGACTATGCCGTGATGGAACGGGCCGACAACCTGAGCGTCGTGCCCTTCGCAGGCGGCTGGTCGGATGTGGGCAGCTGGTCTGCCGTTCAGGAACTGAGCAACCCGTCCGAGGATGGCGTCGCAACCGCAGGCGAGGTGACGGCGATCGACTGTCGCAACGTGCTGATCCGGTCGGAATCCCCGGCCCAGGAAGTCGTGGCGATGGGACTTGAGAATATGATCGCCGTGGCCATGCCCGATGCCGTTCTGGTGGCCAGCATGGACAAGGCGCAGGACGTCAAGGCAGCGGTCGCGGCCCTCAAGGCCAAGGGGGCCAAACAGGCTGAACAGCTACCGGTGGACCATCGCCCGTGGGGCTGGTTCGAAAGCCTCGTCGTGGGCGACCGGTTTCAGGTCAAGCGCATCCATGTGCACCCCGGCGCCGCGCTGAGCCTGCAGTCGCACCACCATAGGGCCGAACATTGGATCGTCGTCGAAGGCACCGCAAGGGTCACGATCGACGACAAGGTGCAGTTGGTCAGCGAAAACCAGTCGGTCTATATCCCGCTGGGCGCCGTGCACCGGATGGAAAACCCCGGCAAGGTGCCGATGGTTCTGATCGAAGTTCAGACCGGAAGCTATCTGGGCGAGGATGACATCATCCGGTACGAGGATGTCTATGCCCGCAGCTGAGCATCCCGGCGGATGACCCCAGGGGCGGCCCCGTGGCGGCCCCTTTTTCGTGCGGTCAGCAGAATCACCTTGATGCGTCACCGTCCGCAGGCGGCAACAAACCACACCATCGCACCGATTTGTTTCTCTGCTGGAAATCAACAGTTTCGAATTCGTTTCCGGGCCGTTCGCACGGGAAAGCGGACATATGACCATCGGCACGGCTGAGTGACGCGCCCAGCACTCATCGGCCCGACAGCCCAAGGAGCATGCCCACCGTGTCACAAACCACCCCCGCCTGAACTTGCCCTTTCAGAAACCGCCTGAGGTGCAAAAACATGTCACCCACACCGAGGCCCTTTGCGTGGATGCAACCACGGGCACCGTGGCCGGTTCCTCAGCCCCGGAGCCGCAACCGACGGTCAGGCCGACTGGCAGGTCGTGGCGATTGTCTCGGACACGACGGCAAACGCGCTTGAACCGGTCGCAATCGGCCGGTGGTTCCGAACCGTTCGGCCGCCCGGTCTTCGGGCTGGGCGGCTACTTGGCGCGCAGGTCGTGCTCGGGCTGCTCAAGGAACCAGGCATAGGTCTGGCGAATGCCGTCCTCGAGCCCGATGCGCGCCGTCCAGCCCATCCGGGCCAGTCGTGAAACATCCATAAGCTTGCGCATCGTGCCGTCGGGTTTGCTGGGGTCCTGGGTGATCCTGCCCTTGAACCCCGTGACCTTGGCCACCAGAGCGGCCAGTTCCGCGATCGAGACGTCCTGCCCGCACCCGACATTGATGTGGCTCAGCATCGGCTGCGTGTTGGCCTCATATTCGGCGCGCGGCAGATCCAGCACGAACAGCGACGCCTCGGCCATGTCGTCGACATGCAGGAATTCGCGCCGGGGTTTGCCGGTGCCCCAGATCACCACCTCGTCCAGCCCGTCGCGCGCGGCTTCGTGAAACCGGCGGATCAGGGCGGGCAGAACGTGGCTGTTTTCGGGGTGGAAGTTGTCGCCCGGTCCGTACAGGTTCGTCGGCATGACCGAGCGGTAGTCGACCCCGTGCTGGCGGTTGTAGCTTTCGCACAGCTTGATCCCGGCGATCTTGGCAACGGCATAGGGCTCGTTCGTGGGTTCCAGCAGACCGGTCAGCAGCGCATCCTCGCGCATGGGCTGGGCGGCCTCGCGCGGGTAGATACACGAACTGCCCAGTTGCAGCAGGCGACGTACGCCGGCGGCAAAGGCCTGATGGATCACGTTGCACTCGATCATCAGGTTGTCATAGATGAAATCCGCTGGATAGGTGTTGTTGGCGTGGATGCCGCCCACTTTGGCCGCGGCAAGGATCACCACATCGGGGCGTTCGGCCTGCATGAAGTCGCGCACCGCCGCCTGATCGGTCAGGTCCAGTTCTGCGTGGGTGCGCGTGATCAGCTGCAGGTCCTCGCCCTGGGCCTGACGCGACTGAAGACGGCGCAGAATCGCGCCTCCGACCATGCCGCGATGTCCGGCAATATAGACCTTTTGCATTTTGACCCCCTCAGCCGTTTTCCAGGCTGACCGGCATCTCATAGCCATGCTCTTTCAACAGGGCGTGGCGTTTGGCCGTTCTCAGATCTTCCCGGACCATTTCGGCGCACATTTCCCGTGCCGTCAGCTCCGGCTCCCAGCCCAGTTTTTCCTTGGCCTTGGTCGGGTCGCCCAGCAGGGTGTCCACCTCGGCCGGGCGGAAATACTGCGGGTCGATGCGCATGATCACGTCGCCCGGATTCAGCGCCGGAGCATCCTCGCCTTCGATCGCCGTCACCGTCGCAATCTCGTCGACGCCACTTCCGGAAAACTCGACCGCGATCCCCAGCTCGGCCGCCGACCATTCGATGAACTCGCGTACCGAATACTGCTTGCCGGTGGCGATCACGAAATCCTCGGGCTGGTCCTGCTGCAGCATCATCCACTGCATGCGCACGTAGTCCTTGGCATGGCCCCAGTCGCGCAGACTGTCGATATTGCCCATGTACAAGCACTGTTCCAGCCCCTGGGCGATGTTGGCCAGCCCGCGGGTGATCTTGCGGGTCACGAAGGTTTCGCCCCGGCGTGGGCTTTCGTGATTGAACAGGATCCCGTTGCAGGCATACATCCCATAGGCCTCGCGGTAGTTCACCGTGATCCAGTAGGAATACAGCTTGGCCACGGCATAGGGCGACCGGGGGTGGAAGGGCGTGGTCTCGCGCTGCGGGATTTCCTGGACCAGACCGTACAGCTCGGAGGTCGAGGCCTGATAGAAGCGGGTCTTTTTTTCGAGCCCCAGAAAGCGGATCGCCTCGAGCAGGCGCAGGGTACCGATGGCATCGACATCGGCGGTGTATTCCGGCGCCTCGAAACTGACCGCCACATGCGATTGCGCACCCAGGTTGTAGACTTCGTCGGGTTGAACCTCCTGGATGATCCGGGTCAGGTTCGACGTGTCGGTCAGATCGCCGTAGTGCAGGCGCAGCTTTGGGTCCGGTTCGTGCGGGTCCTGATAGATGTGGTCGATCCGCTGCGTGTTGAACGATGAGGCCCGCCGCTTGATTCCGTGAACCTCATAGCCCTTGGCCAACAGAAACTCGGCCAGATAGGAGCCGTCCTGCCCGGTGATACCGGTAATCAATGCTGTTTTGGTCATGGATAAGGTCCACCAGTCTGAAACGATCCCTGTTTGCCACCCAAAAACAGCAAGACGGGAAGGAATGCAAGCCGAGGGCAAGTTCGCCCATTGAAACCCGCGGAAGTTTACCCGAATGTATGCGCGCCCGAGGCGACAGTTGGAAACAGGGAATTTTGAACAATGCGTATTGCGATGATCGGCACCGGTTACGTCGGCCTGGTGTCGGGGGTGTGTTTTTCGGATTTCGGCCATGACGTGATCTGCGTGGACAAGGCCGAAGACAAGATCCGGATGCTGCAGGCGGGTCAGGTTCCGATCTACGAGCCGGGGCTGGACGTTCTGATGGCCAAGAACGTGGCTGCCGGGCGGCTCGGCTTTACCACCGATCTGGCCCGGGCGGTCGACGGGGCCGATGCGGTGTTCATCGCCGTGGGCACGCCGACCCGCCGCGGAGACGGGCATGCCGACCTGACCTATGTGATGGCCGCCGCCGACGAGATCGCCCGCGCCCTGACCGGCTATACCGTGGTCGTCACCAAGTCGACCGTGCCCGTGGGTACCAACCGCAAGGTTCACGAGACCATTTCGACCGCCAACCCAGAGGCCGAATTCGACGTCGCCTCGAACCCCGAATTTCTGCGCGAAGGCGCGGCGATCGACGATTTCATGCGACCCGACCGGGTCGTGGTGGGCGTCGAGAGCGACCGTGCCGCCCAGGTGATGGCCGACATCTATCGCCCCTTGTACCTGCGCGATTTCCCGATCCTGACCACCGATCTGGAAAGCGCCGAGATGATCAAATACGCAGCCAATGCCTTTCTGGCGACCAAGATCACCTTCATCAACGAAATCGCCGGCCTGTGCGAGCGGGTCGGCGCCGACGTCAAGCAGGTGTCGCGGGGCATCGGTCTGGACGGGCGCATCGGCAACAAGTTCCTGCACGCCGGTCCCGGATATGGCGGGTCGTGCTTTCCCAAAGACACCGCCGCCCTGGCGCGGATCGGCCAGGATCACGCCTTTCCCATGCAGATCACCGAGACGGTCATGCGGGTGAATGACGAGGTCAAGAAACGCATGATCGAAAAGATCCGCGACGCCTGCGGAGACAGCTTCAACGGCAAGACCATCGCGGTGCTGGGCGTGACCTTCAAGCCCAACACGGATGACATGCGCGACGCACCTTCGCTGACCATCGTGCCGGCACTGATCGGCGGCGGCGCCCGGGTGCGCGTGGTCGATCCCCAAGGCCGGGCCGAGGGCGAGGCCCTGCTGCCGGGCGTGACATGGGAAGACGACCCCTATGCCGCCGTGCGCGATGCCGATGCGGTGGTGCTGCTGACCGAATGGAACGAGTTCCGCGCCCTGAACCTGTCGCAGATGGCCCAGGCCATGAAAACCCCGCGGATGGTCGATCTGCGCAACATCTACGGGCGCGAGATGGCGCTGAAATCGGGGTTCGACACCTATGTGGGCGTAGGCCGCTAGGCCCGCCGCATCACAGCGCCGCCGCCCAGACGCGGTACCGCCCCTGCCCGGTCACCTCGCGGATCAGCCCGCGGCTGGTGAATCTGTCGAGATTGCGCTGCACCGCCGCGCGCGAGGCCTGCGTCAGTTCCTCGGCCAAGGGCGCCGAGACCATGGGCCAGGCGGCCAGAACGTCGATCAGAACCGGCGGTGTCCGGCCGCTCAGATCATCGGTCGCGGCGCGGGCGCGCGACTCCCAGGCGATGACGCGATCCAGGTGCAGCAGGGCGGCCAGCGCCGCCTGCCCCGCACCGCGCACCCAGGCGCGCAGCTTGTCCTCGGGCGCGCCTGCGCCGCGCAACGCCCCCGGCCCCGACAGGGCCAGCGGCATGAACAGCGCCCCGCCGCGGCCCATCGTGGCCGCGTGGCGGGCGGCGATGACGGCGGCCTCGGTGTCCTGGCCCATCCCTTGCGACAGCGCGCGCCAGGCGTGGAAGGCGATGGCCGACTGGGTCACCGGGTGCAGATCGGCGGCAGAGTCCATCACCTCGGCCAGATCGGCCACGGCCTCGGGCACCTCGTCGATGCCCTGCGCCATCCGGTCCAGAAACGCGGCCAGCCCATGCTGCCAGCCCCCCTCGGACGGACCCGCACCCGAGGTCAGCCGCCGCACCGCCCAGCCCGCCCGGAACAGGGCCTGCACGTCGTCGCCGGTGGCGCCGATGCGCAGCCCGGTCCACAGCGCCAGCCGGTCGACGCTGATCCGGTCTCCGGTCCACCAACCCAGATCGGACACGTCCATCAGCGCCAGCCGATGCGTCCAGCCCGCCGGGCCCGTCCGCAACCGTTCATCCAGCGCGCCGAAGGTCAGGGTCAATTCGGCCAGGTCCCGCGCCACGGCGGCCTGCGCGGCGCGCCAGTCGCGCGGGTCGAACAACAGGCGCCGGTCCGCCCGGGGACCGGGCGGCAAAAGATCCTCGGCCGCCGGGTCGCTGTCGGGGGGCAGAAACCACAGGTCCTCGTCTTCGGGGGGATCGACATCATAGATGCTGCGCGGGCCGGCAAAGGCCTCGTCCTCGTCGGGGGAATGCGGTCCTGACATCATGACCAGCATTCTTCGGCGAATTTCGACGCTTCACAAGGGGGCCGGCGGCATTTCCGCCCCGCGGCGCCGGCGCCGGTGGTTATCGGGTTGAACAGGTCCGGGCTTCCCCGGTACCCCTTGGGCGTCCAAATCAGCCCAGGGGGAAGGAACATGAGCGAAACGGTACGGCTGACGCCCGAGGAAATGACCGATCTGAGCCTGAAGGTCCTGACCCATGTGGGCTATGGTCCCGATCACGCACAGGCGATCGCGCGGATGCTGACCACCTGCCAGATGGACGATTGCCAGTCGCACGGGCTGTTTCGCCTGTTCATGTGCGTCCAGACCATGCAGGCGGGCAAGATCGACGGCCATGCGCAGCCCCAGGTTGCCTCCTCGGGCACTGCCATCGTGCGCGTCGACGCGCAGGGCGGCATGTCGTTGCTGGCGTTCCAGACGGGCCTGCCGCGGCTGATCGAGAAGGCCCGCTCCCACGGGATCGCGGCCATGGCGATCAACCGCTGTTTTCATTTCTCGGCCCTCTGGCCCGAGGTCGAGGCCCTGTCGGCCAAGGGGCTTGCGGCCATGGCGATGGTGCCCAGCCATTCCTGGGTGGCCCCTGCGGGGGGCACGCGCGGCAGCCTGGGCACCAACCCGCTGGCCTTCAGCTGGCCCCGCATGGGCCAGGATCCGTTCACCTTCGATTTCGCCACCAGCGCCTTCGCCCGCGGCGAGATCGAGCTGTACAAGCGCGCGGGCAAACCCCTGCCCGAAGGCGTCGCGATCGACAAGGACGGCAACCCCACGACCGATCCGCAGGCGGCGCTGGACGGCGCGATGCTGACCTTCGGCGGCTACAAGGGCTCGGCCCTTTCGATCATGATCGAGCTTCTGGCCGGCCCGCTGATCGACGACCTGACCAGCCTCGAAAGTATGGAGTTCGCCCAAGGCACGGGCGGCGCGCCATACCATGGCGACATCATCATTGCCTTCGACCCCGACCAGTTCAGCGGCGGGCGCCGTCCGGCCAACGATGCGCGGGCCGAACGCCTGTTTGCCGATATTCTCGACCAAGGCGCGCGGCTGCCGTCGCAGCGCCGCTTTGCCGCCCGCGCGCGCAACACCGCCCGCGGATATGCCGAGATTCCAGCGCAACTGCACCGCGACCTGCTGGCCCTTCTGGACTGAGCGCCCTTATGGCAAGGCGGCACTGCCGGCCGAAGACGGCTCAGCGCAGCCGTTGGCCGCTTTCGGGATCGAACAGCATCGCGCGCTCGGGCCGGACCGAAATACCGATCCGCTCGCCCGCCTTGCTGCGCTGGTCGTCGCGCTCTTCGACGATCAGCTTGTCACCGTTCGGCGCCAGCAGATAGCTGTAGGACACGCCGCCAAGCGCCTCGGTCAGATCGACGGTACAGGTGTCGCCGGACCGATCGACGCCGATATGTTCCGGGCGGATCCCCAGGGTTACCTTCCTGGCATCGGAGGGCACGCCCTTGGTAACGGGAATCGTGTCCGTCAGGGCGGGATGGCGCACCGTTCCATCGACGACATCGCATTCCAGAAAGTTCATTGCGGGCGAGCCGATGAACACCGCCACGAACCGGTTGTCGGGGTCGCGATACAGATCCATCGGAGCGCCGACTTGCTCGATCCGACCATCGCGCAGCACCACGATCTTGTCGGCCATGGTCATCGCTTCGACCTGGTCGTGGGTGACGTAGATCATCGTGGCACCAATTTCCTGGTGCAGTCGGGCGATTTCGACCCGCATTTCCACGCGCAGTTCGGCATCGAGGTTAGACAGCGGCTCGTCGAACAGGAAAACTTCGGGGCCGCGCACGATGGCCCGGCCGATGGCGACCCGCTGACGCTGCCCCCCCGACAGCGCCTTGGGCTTGCGCTTGAGATACGGGTCCAGCTTGAGGATTTCCGACGCTTCGGCCACCTTCTTGTCGATTTCGGCCTTGGGTACACCGTTCATGCGCAGGCCAAAGCCCATGTTCTCGGCCACGGTCATGTGCGGATACAGGGCGTAGGTCTGGAACACCATCGCGACGCCGCGCTTGGCCGGGTCCATGTGGGTCACGTCACGCTGACCGATGCGGATTTCGCCTTCGGTGGTTTCCTCCAGCCCGGCGATCATCCGCAACAGGGTGGATTTGCCACAGCCCGACGGCCCGACGAAAACGCAGAACTCGCCATCCTCGATTTCCAGATCAATGCCGTGAATGACCTGGGTCTGGCCATACCGCTTGATTGCGCCCTTCAAGGTAACGCCTGTCATGATGCTTGCATCCTGTCCTTGCGGCCCTCGGGGAACCGCCATGCTTCGGCTTCGGCCCCGATCTGGTCGGCGGCATGCCGCACCCGAGGGACCCATTTCTTCAACTGATCGAAATCCATGCGCTGGGTCGATCCGGTGATCGAGATCGCCCCCAGCATCCGTCCGCCCGATGTCAGGATCGGGCAGGCCACGCAGATGATGCCGGGCTCGTGCTCTTCATCATCCATGGCAAACCCCCGTTCGCGGATCCGGGCCAGATCGGCCCGCAATTCGGCCTCGGAGGTCAGCGTCCTGTCGGTGAAGCGGTGAAAGCTCTGCTGCGAAATCGCCTTGTCCAGCCGGTCGTCATCCAGATAGGCCAGCATCGCCTTGCCCACGCCGGTGCAATAGGCCGGTCCGACCTTTCCGGCCTCGGAATACATCTCGACCGGGTTCTTGGCGTTGCGCTTGTCGACATAAAGAACCTGGCTGGAATCCAACTGCGCCAGGTGCACCGTCTCGCCGGTTTCCAGGCTGAGCGCATCCAGGATCGGCCGCGCGATCGGCGCGAGCGAGCTTTGCGTCCAGGCCGAATGCGCCAACCGAACCAGCCGCAAGCCGGGCGAATAGGTCTGCCGGTCGGGGTCGTAGGACAACATGCCCTGATTGGTCAGCGATTGCAGAAACCGGTACAGCGACGCCTTGGGAAAGCTGCTGCTTTCCAGCAGTTCGGCGAACCGCACGGGCCGGCCGAACGCCGCGACCTGTTCCAGCACGTCACATGCCTTGCCGATGGTTCCGTCACCTGCCACGGGTCTGAATTCTCCTCCTCATCCCCATGCGTGCGGGCCGCCGGGGTATTGACAAGCCTAGCCGATTCGATGTGTAGTTTTCAATATATAAAACTTGGTTTCACTATTTGAAACCGCTAGATGGAAGCTAAGGGAGGAAACCATGCATTCCATGTTCAAGCGCACGACGGCGGCACTGGCTGTCAGCGTGGCAATTGCAGCCCCGGCCGCGGCGGAACTGACCGGTGAGCTGCGCATTTTCCTGGACACGTCGAACCCGGCGCCGCGCGCGACGATGGAGGCGATGATCGGCCGGTTCGCCGAGAAACACCCCGGGCTCGAGATCGAGACCACCGTGATCGACCGCGAAGCGTACAAGACCCAGATCCGCAACTTTCTGACCGCCGACACGCCCGACGTGGCCACCTGGTACGCGGCCAACCGGATGCGCCCCTATGTCGAGGCGGGTCTGTTCGAGGACGTGTCGGACCTGTGGGCCGAGCCCGAGATCGCCGAAAACCTTGCCTCGACCAAGGGGGCGCTGACCATCGACGGCAAGCAGTGGGGCGTGCCCTACACCTACTATCAGTGGGGCGTCTACTATCGCAAAGACATCTTTGACGAGCTGGGCCTGAGCGAGCCGAAGACCTGGGACGAGGAAATCTCGAACTGTCAGAAGATCATCGATTCCGGTCGGGCCTGCTATACCATCGGCACCAAGTTCCTGTGGACCGCGGGCGGCTGGTTCGACTATCTGAACATGCGCACCAACGGGTTCGATTTCCACATGGACCTGGCCGCGGGCAAGGTCAGCTGGGAAGACGAGCGGGTCAAGCAGACCTTCGCCAACTGGAAACAGCTGATCGACATGGGCGCGTTCATCGACAACCACCAGACCTACAGCTGGCAAGAGGCCCTGCCCTTCATGGTTCAGGGTGACGCGGCGGCCTATCTGATGGGCAACTTCGCCGTGGCGCCGCTGCGCGAGGCGGGTCTGACCGATGACCAGCTGGACTTCTACCAGTTCGTCACCATCAACCCCGATGTCGAACTGGCCGAGGACGCGCCGACCGACACCTTCCACATCCCGGCCAACGCCTCGAACAAGGAAGCGGCGCGCGAGTTCCTGCGCTTCGTCGTTTCCGCCGAGGAGCAGACCATCATCAACAACGGCCAGAACCTTGGCCAGCTGCCGATCAACGCCAAGTCGTCGGTGGATGATGACAAGTTCCTGCAGGAAGGCTTCAAGATGCTGTCGACCAACAGCCCCGGCGGCGTCGCCCAGTTCTGGGACCGCGACGCACCGGCGGAAATGGCCAAGGTGTCGATGGAAGGCTTCCAGGAATTCATGGTCAAGCCCGACAACCTGGACAAGATCCTGGCCAAGCTGGAACGCGCGCGTCAGCGCATCTATGACAACTGATCGGGTGGTGGCCGGGGTTGCCCCGGCCACGCCTCAGCCAATCGCAGGACGGGTCTGACCCCGTCCTGCCCTCTCCAAACCGGGATTGACCATGACCGCCGTCGACGTCACCGAACACGAAAGCTGGTTCCACAGAAATCAGCAACGTATCGCACCCTGGCTGTTTCTGGCTCCGGGCGTGCTGTTCTTCATGGTCTACGTGATCATCCCCGTGTTCCAGTCCTTCAACCTGTCGCTTTACGAATGGGACGGGCTGGGCGCCGCCGAATATGTCGGCATGCGCAACTATGAAGACCTGTATTGGGAATGGGTCGACCGCGACGCCTTCTATGTCTCGCTGAAGAACAACCTGATCTGGCTGGTGATGTACCTGCTGGCCATCCCGGCGGGCCTGTTCATCGCGCTGTTCCTCAACCAGACGGTCTGGGGCATCCGGCTGTACAAGTCGCTGTTCTTCTTTCCCTTCGTCATCAGCCAGGTCGTGGTCGGGCTGGTCTTCACCTGGTTCTACGACCCCACTTTCGGGCTGCTCAACGAATTCCTCAGCTGGTTCGGGCTGGGCCCGGTGAACATCCTGGGGGATGAACGCTTCGTCACCTACGGCATCATTTTCGCGGGCCTCTGGCCGCAGACCGCCTATTGCATGATCCTGTATCTGACCGGCCTGAACGCCGTGGACCCCGAACAGATCGAGGCCGGCCGGCTGGACGGCGCCAAGGGCGGGCGGATGCTGTGGCATATCATCCTGCCGCAACTGCGCCCGGCAACCTTCATCGCCTTCGTTGTGACCATCATCGGCGCGCTGCGCTCGTTCGACCTGATCTCGATCATGACGCAGGGCGGGCCGTTCGGATCCTCGCGCGTACTGGCCTATTACATGTTCGAGGTCGCCCTGTCGGAATACGGGTTCCGCATGGGATATGGCGCGGCCATCGCCGTGATCCTGTTCCTGATCATGCTGTGCTTCATCGCCTACTTCCTGTGGTCGATGTACCGCGAAGAAAAGGGGCACTGAGATGTTTCCCAAACCGATCGAAAAACAACCCCGCGCGGTGCAGATTTCCTATCAGGCGCTGCTGCCGGTCGCCCTTCTGCTGTGGCTCGGCCCGCTGCTGGCGGTCGCCCTGTTCTCGATCAAGCCCGAGGCGGATTTCACCAACGCCAACTACTGGGGCCTGCCCTCCAGCTTTGAAGGGGCGAAGAACTACGGTCAGGTGTTCTTCAACTCGGATATGCCGCGCTATCTGCTGAACTCGTTCCTGATCACGGTGCCCACGGTGATCGGCGCCGTGGCGCTCAGCTGCATGACCGGATTTGCGCTGGGGATCTACAAGTTCAAGTCGAACCTGTGGATCTTCTTCATGTTCGTGGCCGGCAACTTCGTGCCCTTCCAGATCCTGATGGTGCCGGTGCGCGACCTGACGCTGGACTTGGGGCTCTACAACACGAAAACCGGGCTGGTGCTGTTCCACATCGCGTTCCAGACCGGGTTCTGCACCCTGTTCATGCGCAACTTCATCCGCGCCCTGCCCTTTGAGTTGATCGAGGCCGCGCGGGTCGAGGGCATCAGCGAATGGCGCATCTTCTGGTACGTCGTCCTGCCGCTGATGAAGCCCGCGATCGCCGCGCTCAGCGTGCTGATCTTCACCTTCATCTGGAACGACTATTTCTGGGCCGTCGTGCTGACCCAAGGGGCCGAGAGCCAACCCGTCACCGCCGGCATCACCAGCTTCAACGCGCAGTTCCGCGCCGCCTATCACTTGATGAGTGCCGGCTCGATCGTCGCGGCCCTGCCGCCGGTGGCCATGTTCTTTCTGATGCAGAAACACTTCATCGCGGGTCTGACCCTCGGTGCCGTAAAATAACGCCTAGTCAAGGTTTACAGTTATGACCAAGATCACCTTCATCGGTGCAGGTTCCACGATTTTCATGCAGAACATCGTGGGCGATGCCCTGCTGACCCCGTCGCTGGCCGACAGCCATTTTGCCCTGATGGACATCGACCCCGAGCGTCTGGCCGAGAGCGAAACCGTCGCGCGCGCCATGATCCGCTCGGTCGGGACCGGCGCGACCGTGTCCACCCATACCGACCGCCGCGCGGCGCTTGACGGGGCCGATTTCGTTATCACCGCCTTCCAGATCGGAGGCTACGAACCCTGCACCGTCACCGATTTCGAGATCCCCAAGCAATATGGCCTGCGCCAGACCATCGCCGACACGCTGGGCGTGGGCGGCATCATGCGCGGCCTGCGCACCGTGCCCGTCCTGTGGGATGTGGCCCGCGACATGGCGCAGCTGTGCCCGGATGCCACGCTGCTGCAATACGTCAACCCGATGGCCATCAACACCTGGGCGCTGGCCGAACGGTTCCCGGCACTGAAACATGTGGGTCTGTGCCACTCGGTCCAGAACACGGTCGAGGAGCTGGCCCATGACCTGGACCTGCCCAAGGATGAAATCCGCTATCGCGTCGCGGGCGTGAACCATGTGGCGTTTTTCCTGCGGCTGGAACATCAGGGCCGCGACCTGTATCCGGCGCTGCGCCGTGGCTATCACGCGGGCCAGTTGCCCAAGGCGCCGCTGCTGATGCCGCGCTGCCCGAACAAGGTGCGGTACGAGGTGATGGATCACTTGGGCTATTTCTGCACCGAAAGCTCGGAACACCTGGCCGAGTACGTCCCGTGGTTCATCAAGGACGGGCGTCAGGACCTGATCGACCAGTTCCAGATCCCGCTGGACGAATACCCCACCCGCTGCGAAGAGCAGGTTGCGAACTGGAAGGAACAGGCCAAGACCCTGACCGACGGGCGCGACATCGAAGTGATCCGCAGCCACGAATTTGCCGCCGACCTGATGAACGCCATCGTCACCGACACGCCCTATGTCGCCTATGGCAACCTGCCCAATACCGGGCAGATCCCGCAGCTGCCTCTGGGCGCGGCGGTCGAAACGCCCTGTCTGGTCGACAGCAACGGCGTGCAGCCCTCGGTCGTGACCGATATCCCGCCGCAGCTGGTCGCCCTGATGCGTACCCAGATCAACGTGCAGGAACTGACCGTGCGCGCCCTGGTCGAGGAAAACCCCGAACACATCTATCACGCCGCCATGATGGACCCGCACACCGCCGCCGAACTGGACCTGCGCCAGATCCGCAATCTGGTGACGGATCTTCTGACCGCCCACGCCGACTGGCTGCCCGACTGGTGCCAGCCCGCCAAAGCCGCTTGAAAGGGCCCGCAAATGACCAGGAAACGCCGCTCACAGCATTGGTATGGCAAGCTCGACAAGGACGGGTTCATTCATCGGTCATGGATGAAGAACCAGGGCTTTCCCGATCACGTCTTTGACGGGCGCCCGATCATCGGCATCTGCAACACATGGTCCGAGCTGACGCCCTGCAATTCAGGTCTGCGCGACCTGGCCGAAGGCGTCAAGCGCGGCGTGTGGGAGGCGGGCGGCTTTCCCGTCGAATTCCCCGTGATGTCGCTGGGCGAAACCCAGATGAAGCCCACCGCCATGCTGTTCCGCAACCTGCTGGCCATGGATGTCGAGGAATCCATCCGCGCCTATGGCATCGACGGCGTGGTGCTGCTGGGTGGTTGCGACAAGACCACGCCGGGCCAACTGATGGGCGCGGCCTCGGTCGATCTACCCACCATCGTGGTCAGTTCCGGGCCGATGCTGAACGGCAAGTATCGCGGCAAGGATATCGGCTCGGGCACCGATGTCTGGAAGTTCTCGGAAGCCGTGCGCGCCGGCGAGATGACCTTGCAGGATTTCATGAACGCCGAATCCGGCATGAGCCGGTCCAAGGGCGTGTGCATGACCATGGGCACGGCCTCGACCATGGCCTCGCTGGTCGAGGCGATGGGCATGAGCCTGCCCACCAACGCCGCCCTGCCCGCAGTCGATGCCCGCCGCATGGCGCTGGCGCACATGACCGGCAAACGCATCGTCGAGATGGTGGACGAAGACCTCAAGCCGTCGGACATCCTGACCAAGGCGGCGTTTGAGAACGCCATCCTGGCCAATGCCGCGGTGGGCGGGTCCACCAACGCCGTGGTACACCTGCTGGCGCTGGCCGGCCGGGTGGGCGTCGACCTGACCCTGCAGGATTTCGAGATCGGATCGGACATTCCGCTGCTGGTCAACTGCATGCCCTCGGGCAAATACCTGATGGAGGATTTCTGCTATGCCGGCGGGATGCCGGTGGTCCTGTCCGAGCTGAAATCGCATCTGCGCCCGGCCCGCACCGTTCTGAACAAGGACATCTCGGCCCACTATGAAGGCGCGGAATGCTTCAACCGCGACGTGATCCACGCCTTTGACGATCCGGTGAAACCGGCCGCCGGGCTGCGCGTTCTGCGCGGCAACCTGGCGCCGAACGGGGCGATCGTGAAACCCTCGGCCGCCACCGACAGCCTGCTGGAAACGGAAGGTGAGGCCTTTGTCTTCGACAGCATCGAGGACCTGAAGGCCAATATCGACCGAGACGACCTGCCGGTGACGCCCGAGACCATTCTGGTGCTCAAGGGCTGCGGTCCAAAGGGCTATCCGGGCATGCCCGAGGTCGGCAACATGCCGATCCCCGCCAAGCTGGTGAAACAGGGCGTACGTGACATGATCCGCATTTCCGACGCCCGCATGTCTGGCACCGCTTTCGGCACAGTGATCCTGCATGTCAGCCCCGAGGCGCAGGCGGGCGGCCCATTGGCGCTGGTGAAAACCGGCGACAGCATCCGCGTGTCCGCCAGCAAGGGCGAGCTGGAACTGCTGGTCGACGAACAGGAGCTGGCGGCCCGACGCGCGGCCTGGCGGCCCGACGACCCGCATTACACCCGCGGCTATGCCAAGCTGTACATCGACCATGTCCTGCAGGCCGATCGGGGTGCCGACCTTGATTTCCTGGTGGGCAAGGACACCCGCCTTGTGACCCGAGAGAGCCATTGATGACCCAGCCAGCAACCTTCCATGACCTGAACGGCGCGTCCGTCTTCATCACCGGCGGCGGGTCGGGCGTGGGCGCGGCCCTGACCGACGGATTCCTGGCCCAGGGCGCAAAGGTCGCCTTCATCGGCCGGTCCGACGCCAGCGCATTCGTCAAAGAGATGCGCGCCAAGCACGGCCGCGCGCCCTTGTTCCTGCAGGGCGACATGACCGACACCGCGCTGCTGCACGAAACCATGACCAAGGCCGCCGAGGCCCACGGTCCGCTGAACGTGCTTGTCAACAACGCGGCGAACGACAAGCGCCACAACCTCGAGGAAACCACGCCCGAGTTCTGGGACTGGATGATCGCGGTCAACCTCAAGGCCTATTACTTTGCCTGCCAGCAGGCCGCGCGCCAGATGGCCGAAACCGGCGGGTCGATCATCAACTTCAGCTCGATCAGCTACATGATGGGCAATGCGGGCTATCCGATCTATACGACGGCCAACGCCGGAATCACCGGCATGACCCGCTCGCTCGCGCGCGAGCTGGGGCCGAAGAACATCCGCGTCAACGCGCTGGCGCCCGGCTGGGTGCTGACGCAGAAACAACTGGACATGTGGGCCACGCCCGAGGATCTGGCCGCGCATATGGATCGACAGTGCCTGAAGGAACATCTGAGCCCGGACGACATGATCGCGCCGACGCTGTTCCTGGCATCGACTGCCAGCCGCGCCATGACCGGGCAATGCATGGTCGTCGATGGCGGCGTGGTCACAACGGGGTGAGGACATGAACACCGAGTGGATCGCAGTAGACTGGGGCACCTCGCATCTGCGCGCCTGGGCGATGCAGGGCGACACGGTGCTGGACCACGCCCAGTGCGACCGGGGCATGGCGACGCTGCGCCGGGATCAGTTCCAGGACGCGCTGCTGACGTTGGTCCAGGGCTGGCTGGGCGCGGCGCCCGTCGACGTGATCGCCTGCGGCATGGTCGGTGCCCGGCAAGGCTGGGTCGAGGCGCCCTATGTGGCGGTGCCGGCCAAACCGATCTCGACCGTTCCGGTGCGCGTGCCCGGCACCGATCCACGCATCCGCGCCTTCGTGGTGCCGGGCCTCAAACAGGACGACCCCGCCGACGTGATGCGCGGCGAGGAAACCCAGATCGCCGGCTACCTGTCCACGCGCCCGCATTGGGATGGCGTGATCTGCCTGCCCGGCACCCACACCAAATGGGTGCAGGTCAGCGCCGGCGAGGTCGTCAGCTTCCGCACCTTCATGACCGGCGAGCTGTTCGATCTGCTGGGCCAGCACTCGGTGTTGAAACACTCGGTCGGCGAGGGCTGGGACGACGACGCCTTTGCCACGGCCGTGGCGGACACGCTGTCCAAGCCCGAGCAACTGGCCGGGCGGCTGTTCGGGCTGCGCGCCGCCGACCTGCTGCAAGGCCAGGATCCGGCCACCGCGCGCGCCCGCCTGTCCGGTGCCCTGATCGGCGCCGAACTGGCCGCCACCCGCCCCTATTGGCTGGGCCAGCAACTGGCCATCATCGGGGCCGAGGCCCTGTCGAACATCTATGCCACCGCGCTGCAGCAACAGGGCGCGTTCGTCGAAACCGCCGACGCGACCCAGGCCACGCTGGCCGGTCTGCTGCTGGCCCGCACCCTCACGAGGCAAACCGCATGAGCCGCCCCATCATCGCCATTCTGCGCGGGCTTGACCCGGCGCAGGCCGAGGCCGTCGGCCAGGCCATTCTGGATGCCGGCATCGACCGGATCGAGGTGCCTCTGAACTCGCCCGACCCGCTGGACAGCATCGGCCGTCTGGCCCGTTCGATCGGCGACCGCGCGCTGGTCGGCGCCGGAACCGTCCTGACCGTGGACGAGGTCGAACAGGTGGCCGCCGTGGGCGGCAAGCTGATCGTGTCGCCCAATTGCGATGCCGAGGTGATCGCGCGCACGGTGGATCTGGGGCTGCAAAGCTGGCCCGGGGTCTATACCCCGACCGAGGCCTTCGTCGCCCTGCGCGCCGGGGCCACCGGGTTGAAACTGTTTCCCGGGGTGATGGCCGGACCAATAGGGCTGGCGGCGATGCGCCCAATTCTGCCCAAGGGCACGCAGGTCTATGCCGTGGGCGGCGCGGGGCCCGAGAATTTTGGCGACTGGCTCAAGGCCGGGGCCGACGGGTTCGGCATCGGCTCGGCCCTGTTCAAACCCGGCATGTCCGCGGACCAGATCGCCGAGAACGCCCGCCGGATCGTCGCCGCCTATGACGAGGCCACGCGATGAGTCAGGTCTTTGACGACCGCCCGTGCGAACTGGGCGAAGGCCCGTTGTGGCATCCAGAACGGCAACAGCTGTTCTGGTTCGACATCGTCAACAAGCGCCTGATGACCCGCGACGCAAATGGCCCTCAAAGCTGGGATTTTGCCGAGCACGTCTCGGCTGCGGGCTGGATCGACCGCGACACGCTGCTGATCGCGTCGGAAACCGGGTTGTGGCGGTTCGGGCTTGAGAACGGTCACAAGGACCGCATCGTCGCGCTTGAGGCAGACAACCCGCTGACCCGCTCGAATGACGGGCGGGCTGATCCGTGGGGCGGGTTCTGGATCGGCACCATGGGCAAGCGCGCGGAACCGGGCGCGGGGGCGATCTATCGTTTTTGGCGGGGTGAGCTGCGGCAGCTGGTGCCGGATGTGACCATCTCGAACGCGATCTGTTTCGCGCCCGACCGGTCCTGCGCCTATTTCTGCGACACGGCCACCGGGCTGGTGCGGCGCTGGGCACTGAACCCGCAAACCGGCTGGCCCGAGGGCGACAGCGCGGTGTTCCTGGACCTGCGCGCCGAAGGTTTGAACCCCGATGGCGCAGTCGTCGATGCCGCGGGCAACCTATGGCTCGCGCAATGGGGCGCGGCGCGGGTTGCGGCCTATGACGCCGGCGGAACCTTCTTGTGCGCGGTGCCTTTCGCGGCGGCCCATACCTCGTGCCCCGCTTTCGGCGGGCCGGATCTGACGACGCTGTTCTGTACCTCGGCCCGTGAAGGGCTGGATGCGGACACCATCGCGTCGCACCCCACCAACGGAATGACCTTTGCCGCCGAAAGCGCGGACCAAGGTCAGGCGGAACACAGAGTCATCCTATGACCCCCGAACTTGGCGTTTGCTATTACCCCGAACATTGGCCCCAGTCGATGTGGGCCGAAGATGCCGCGCACATGGTCGAGGCCGGCCTGCGCTGGGTCCGGGTCGGCGAATTCAGTTGGAGCCGGATGGAGCCGGAACCGGGCCGACTGACATTCGACTGGCTGGATCAGGCCATCGAAACCCTTGGTGCGGCCGGGCTGAAAGTGGTGCTGGGCACCCCAACCGCCACGCCGCCGCGCTGGATGCTGGACCGGCACCCGGACATGTTGGCGGTGGACGAAAACGGGCAGCCGCGCAAGTTTGGCTCGCGCCGGCACTACTGTTTCAGCCATCCCGGATACATCGACGAGTGCGTCCGCATCGCCCGGATCATGGGCGAACGCTATGGCCGCAACCCGCATGTCGCCGCCTGGCAGATCGACAATGAATATGGCTGCCACGACACCACCGTCAGCTACAGCGCGCCCGCGCGGCAGGCCTTCCGCCGTTGGCTGGCCGAACGCTATGGCTCGGTCGAGGCGCTGAACGCCGCCTGGGGCAACGTGTTCTGGTCAATGGAATACGGCGATTTCGATCAGATCGACCTGCCCAACCTGACCGTGACCGAACCCAACCCCGCGCATGTGCTGGCCTTCCGCCGGTTCAGCTCGGATCAGGTGGTGGCCTTCAACCGGGCGCAGGTTCAGGCGCTGCGGCCCCTGACCGATGCGCCGCTGCTGCACAACTACATGGGCCGGATCCTGGATTTCGACCATTTCGAGGTGGGCGCCGATCTGGATATCGCCACCTGGGACAGCTACCCGATCGGGTTCCTGTCCGACCGGCTCGAGGCCGACGCGGCGCACAAGGCAGCCTTTCTGCAACAGGGCGACCCGGACATGCAGGCCTTTCACCACGATCTGTACCGCGCCGTTGGACGCGGCCGCTGGTGGGTGATGGAACAGCAGCCCGGACCGGTGAACTGGGCGCCCTACAACCCGGCCCCCCTGCCGGGCATGGTGCGGCTTTGGTCGCTCGAGGCCGTGGCCCACGGGGCCGAGGTGGTCAGCTATTTCCGCTGGCGGCAGGCGCCTTTTGCGCAGGAACAGATGCACGCGGGCTTGCTGACACCGAACAACCAACCCGCCCCCGGTCTGGCCGAGGCGCGGCAGACGGCCGAAGATCTGGCCGCGCTGGGACCGCTCGAACCGGTGCAGGCGCGGGTGGCCATCCTGTTCGACTATCCGTCGGACTGGGCCTGGGCCACCCAACCGCAGGGCGCGGGGTTCAACTATTTCCGGCTGGTGTTTTCCGCCTATCGCGCCCTGCGCCGCGCCGGACTGTCGGTCGACGTCGTGCCGGCCTCGGGCCTGGACGACGCCGACTATGATCTGATCCTCGCCCCCGGTCTGGCCACGCTGGACGACGCGCTGGCCGACCGCCTGCGGGCGGCGGCCAAACTGACGGTTCTGGGCCCGCGCACCGGGGCTATCACGGCTGATTTCCAGATCCCGGCCCAAGGCCGCCCTGGGCTGCAGGCGCTGAACTGCGACGTGGCGCTGGTGGAATCCCTGCCGCCCGAAATCACCCGCCCGGTTCAGGGCGGCGGAGCGGCGCGACACTGGGTCGAGCGGCTGACCGGCGACGCGCCCGATCTGTTGACCTTCGAGGGCGGAACTTCGGCGCTCAAGGGCACTGACCAGCTTTGGTATCTGGCCGGGTTCCCGGACGAAGACCTGTGGGACCGGATCGTTGAAATGGCCGCGCAGAAAGTCGGGCTGACCCTGCATCCGATGCCGCCCGGCCTGCGGCGGCGCGAGACCGCGACCCATGACGTCCTGATCAACTACAACGCGCATTCCGTCGAGTGGAACGGGCACAGCATCGCAGCCTGCGACGTGGCCATCACGAGACGCAATCCGCCCGGCCGGGGCTGACCCCGGGGCCGGGCGGAATCCCTGACCGACGCGCCTATTGGTCGCCGCTCAGGCTGTTGGGATCGAACACGTTCCCAAAGCCGCCATTGCCCTTGGGCGGCTCTTCAGCTTCGGGTTCGGCGTCCGTGCCACCACCCAGAGCGCCGGGCGCGAACACACCGCCAAAGCCGCTGTTGTTCGAGGGTTTGGGCGCCGATTGCGTGGCTCCGCCCTGCTCGGCCTCCTGGGCTTCGCGCTGCTTGCGCTGTTCCTCGCGCTGCTTGCGCAGCTCCTGGATCCGGCGCTCGGCCTCGAGGCGTTTCTGCTCTTTCACGTTGGCGATGCACTGGTCGGGGCTGTAGACCGTCGCCGTGCCCACCACCGTGATCGTCGCCACCGCGAAGACCACCAGCAGCACCGCCGCCATGTTTCCGGCAAAGAAGCCGGGCAAGCGGATCTTGCCGCCCAGGTCCTGCACCGTCGCGTTGCGGCGCGCGGCGGCGACCAGCTCCTGCCGGCGCAGCTTGGCCTCGTTCAGCAGGGCAAAGAACACCGTCAGCGCCACGATGATGAAGGCCAGCGCCGAGATCGCGGGCGTGATGCCGTACCGCACCTTCTGCGCCAGTTCGATGGTCAGCGTCGGATACTCACCGAAGGTGAAGGTGGTGGTGTTGTAGTTCTCGAACGAGGCCAGAAACGCCAGCACCGCCGCCGACGCGATCGCCGGGCGCATGAACGGCAGCAGGATCTTGCGAAACGCCTGCGCATGGGTCGCGCCCAGGTCCAGCGCGGCCTCGGTCAGCGCCGTGTCATAGCGCTGCAACCGCGCCACCAGCACCAGCATGCAGTAGCTGGCGATGAAGGTCGACTGCCCGATCACCGTCAGGAACACCCCGTTCGACAGGACGCTGTCGGCGCCCAGCCCCAGCATCCGGTTGATCCGGTCCCAGAACACCAGGGTCGAGATGCCCAGCACCACGCCCGGGATCAGGATCGGCGCGATGATGATCGTATAATAGGTGGCGCGCAGTTTGGGCCAGATCTGGGTCAGCATCAGCGCGCCGGCCAGCCCCATCGCCACCGACAGAACCACCGTGCCCATGCCGATGATCAACGAGTTCTTGATCCCGTTCAGGATGCGCTGATCGTGGAACAGCTCGGTGAACCACTGGAAGGTCAGGCATTCCCACGGGCTGATCCGCGGAAAGCTGGACGAGTTGAAGGCGGTGATCGACATGATCACCAGCGGACCCAGCAGATAGGCGAAGAAGATCGCCAGATAGACCCAGATGCTTATGCGGAGGAAGGAAGAGTTCATTTCCCGATATCCCCCATGTTCACCTTGAACAGGCGCATCATCGCCAGAACGAACAGGATGCAGGTCACCAGCAGAACCACCGCATAGGCCGCGCCCTGAGGCCAGTCATTGTTGTCGTTGAACTGCTGATAGATCAGCTGTGTGAACCACAGGCTGGACGGCCCGCCCAGGATCTGCGGCGCGGCCAGCGCACCGGCCGACAGCATGAACACCATGGTACAGCCGGAACTGATGCCAGGCTTGGCATAGGGGATGACCACCCTCCAGTGGATCCGCCACCACGGAGCGCCCAAGTCGCGCGCCGCCTCGATCTGGTTCCGGTCGAGGCTTTCGATCACGTTGTAGATCGGAAAGATCATCAGCAGGATGTAGGCATAGCCCAGACCGGCATAGAGCGCGATGTCGTTGCGGATGAAATCGAAGGGCGTATCCCAGATGCCCAGGCCCGTGAACAGCGTGTTCAGAACGCCGGTTTCGCCGAAGATGATGCGCAGCGCAAAGGCCCGCAGTATCTCGTTGATCCAATAGGGGATGATCAGCATGATCGCGAAGATGCGGATGTGGCTGCCCTTGGACTGGCCCAGGTAATAGGCGATCGGATAGCAGAGGATCAGGTTGAAGATCGTCACGCAGACCGCCGCCACCAGTGTGCGGAAGAACACCCGCAGGTCGACGGTGTTGTAGTCCTGACTGCCGCCCTCGGGGCCGTAGATCAGGTATTTGTAGTTCTCCAGCGTGTACACGTCCTTGGGGCCGCCGATTTCCGGGGGCGGCAGGTTGGGACGGAACGAGAAGTCCAGCATCGACAGCTGCGGCAGGATGATCAGGCCGATCGTCCAGAACAGGACCAGACCCAGGATCGTCAGCCCCATGCCGGTGCCGTTGCGGTTGAAAAATTCCTTCAGAAAGGAGGGCATGTCGCGGGCCTCCCTATTCCGCGGCCAGTTCACCCGCCGGAACCACCACCGCGTTGCGGGTGTCGTATTCCAGCGTGATGTTCTGTCCGGTGTGGTCCTTGAACGACTGGCCGT
Organism: Ruegeria intermedia; assembly: GCF_900129345.1. Lineage (GTDB taxonomy): Bacteria > Pseudomonadota > Alphaproteobacteria > Rhodobacterales > Rhodobacteraceae > Ruegeria > Ruegeria intermedia. The sequence continues at coordinate 38,392 of NZ_FQVK01000007.1, forward strand.
GGTTCGGGATCGAGACCTTGATCTCTTTCCCGCCATCGCCTTCGGTGAAGATGTTGAAGACGTTGCCCTCGAATTCCTCGTGCGTCACGCGCGCGGTCACGAAGTGATCGCCGCTGGCGCCCTCGGGCGCGACCGAGAAGGCCTCGGGCCGGATGAACATCATGGCGTCGTCGCCCTCGGCCAGCTTGCCCCGGTTGGCGGTGGAAATCCGCGCCACCAGTTCCCCCGAGCGGTTGGTCGCGATCAGCGCCTCATCCCCCATCACCCGCTTGGCCTTGCCGCGGAACACGTTGTTTTCGCCCACGAACGAGGCGGCAAAGGCCGTGGCCGGATCGTTGTAGATGGTCTTGCCGTCGGCGATCTGGTCGATCACCCCGGCGCGCATCACGGCGATGTTGTCCGACATGGTCAGGGCCTCGCCCTGGTCATGGGTGATGTAGATGAAGGTGATGCCCACCCGCTGCTGAATTTCGCGCAGCTCGGTGCGCATGTGCTGGCGCAGCTTGAGGTCCAGCGCCGACAGCGGTTCGTCCAGCAGCAGCACGTCCGGCTTGGCGCACAAGGCGCGCGCGATGGCCACCCGCTGGCGCTGGCCGCCCGACAATTCACTGGGCAGCTTGTCGCCCTGGCCCGGCAGCGCGATCATGTCCAGCAGCTCATCCGCGCGTTTGCGGCGCTCGGCGGCGCTGGCGCCCTTGATCTCCATCGAAAAGGTGATGTTTTCCCAGACCTTCATCAGCGGAAACAGCGCAAGGTTCTGAAAGATCAGGGCGGTCGGGCGCTTGTTGGGACCGATGCCCTTCATGTTCTTGCCGCCGATCAGGACATTGCCTTCGCTCGGCTCGAGGAACCCCGAGACCGCCCGCAGGATCGTGGTCTTGCCGCAGCCCGAAGGCCCGAGGAACGAAAAGAAATCGCCCCCGTTTATGTGAACGTTCGCATCGCGTACGGCGACGAAGTCGCCGAAGCGAATCCACAGGTTTTCCAGATCAACTCCGATTCCTGCACTCATTTTTGGTATCTCCCTGTGACACAGCCTTGGGCCGCACCGCATCGTTGCCCGTCACGCGGCGCACGCGTGCGGGGTCCTGTGGCCCCCCGCGACGGTGCGGGGGGCGTGATCGAGACGCGATCAGGCGCTCTTGAACTTGTTGACGAACTCGGTCCGGGTCTCGGCGTACCACGGCGCCTCGGCCGGCCAGGGGTTCAGGTTGGCCAGCGAGTCGCCCGGATAGGCCTCGGCAAAATTCTTCTTGTAGGTGTCGCCGGCATATTTGTCGGCGCCCAGTACCGGCGAGTTGTAGCCGTGGCTGTCGATCGCAACGCCTGCGGGCTCGGGCTGATAGGCGAATTCGATGAACGCATAGATCTGGTCGATGTTCTGCGCGCCAACGGGCATCGACATGCCATCGACCCAGGCCATCGCGCCTTCGACCGGGGCCTGGTAGTGCACCGGCTCGCCCGCCGATTTCAGCGCCAGCGGCGGGCCGTCCCAGGTCTGGCCGACGACCACGCCTTCGTTCAGCAGGCCGTTCTTCTGGGTGTCGGCATCGTTCCACAGCAGCTTGATGCGGTCCTTGCGGGCGATGCACCAATCGGTGATCTGGCCCCAGACCTTGCGCATGGTGTCCTCGTCATTGTAGGCCGCCCAGACCGAACCGGGCTCCATCTCGCCCGCACGCTCCATGTACAGGCCCGCGCCCAGCATCATCGAATGCGCCCGGCCCATGGTCTTGCCGGCGTTTTCCTCGGACCAGACATCGCCATAGGACGGCGCGTCGCCATCCGGCAGCCACAGGTCGGTGCGATAGGCGATGCCCTCGGTGCCCCAGATATGCGGCAGCCAGTGGGCGCCCTTGCCGCCGAAGTTCCAAGCATCCGTGCCGATCTTGGCCATGGCCGGGTTCACCTTGTCGATGGGCACGCGGCTCATGTCGAAGGGCTGCAGCAGTTCCAGCGGCTCCCACTGAAGCGAGCGGTTGTTGGTGGGCGACACGATGTCGAAACCCTGGCCCTTGGTGGCCTTCATCTTGTTGATGATTTCCTCGTTCGAGCCGATGCCGGTATAGTTCACCTTGATGCCGGTCTTGGCCTCGAAAGCCTCAAGAAAGCTGGGCGGCAGGTAATCCGACCACATCAGGATGTTGACCTCGCCCGAGGATGCCAGCGCGCTTTTGCTGTAGAGTGGCGCGGCAAGAGCGGCCGCACCGGCCCCCTTCAACACCGTGCGACGGTTCACATTCGACGATTTCGCCATTGGTTTTCTCCCGTGTTTGGACTGAGTTTTCTTGTTGTATGTACGTCACGTTAGAGTTTTGCGACCGCTGCGTCAGTCCAAAAAGTGACAGTTTGCGAAATTCGTAGGTCCAGATTGGCAGCCACACCGGGCAATTCCTGCGAACTCGCCCCCAAATCATACGTCAGAATGCGTCGAGTTGGAAACGGCGGCGGGGCGCGTTGCGTTCGGATCAGGGGCATCCGACGGTCCAACCCACGCGCCTGGGTGACAAAAAAAGGCCGCGCCCCGGCCCACTCGGGGCGAGATGCGGCCTTTTTCGGCAGAATCAGAAGTGTCAGGCGCGCGGGCGCATCGACAGCCCGTCATGGAACAGGTGCACTTTTTCCGGCGCCGCCGAGACCGAGACCGTCTGCCCACGCAAACCGCGATGGATGCCCGGCAATTTGCCTATCACCGACTCGGCCCCCGGCGCCTTGGCGAAATAGAGCAGCGTCACCTCGCCCAAGGCTTCGGTGAAATCCACGACACCGGTCAGCAGGGGCGCGCCATCGGCCACCACCAGGTCCTCGGGCCGGACGCCCACATTGACCTTCTTGCCGGCATCCGTTTCCCGGGTCGGGATGGCCGACACCGCCGTGCCGCCGGAATCCAGCGCGACGGTCGTGGTGGCGCCGGCGCCGGTGATCGTGCCCGGCAGCAGGTTCATGGCGGGCGAGCCGATGAACTGGGCCACAAATTCATTGTCAGGCGTCTCGTACAGCTCCAGCGGCGTGCCGACCTGCGCGATACCCTTGTTGGCCAGAACCACGATCCGGCTGGCCAGGGTCATTGCCTCGACCTGGTCGTGGGTGACATAGATCATCGTGCTGTCGGGCATCGCCTCTTTCAGGCGCGCGATCTCGATCCGCGTGGCCACCCGCAGCGCGGCATCGAGGTTCGACAGCGGCTCGTCGAACAGATAGACCTTGGGGTCGCGCACGATGGCCCGGCCGATGGCGACCCGCTGACGCTGACCGCCCGACAGAGCCTTGGGCAACCGGTCCAGAAACGGTTCCAGCTGCAGGATCTGCGCCGCGCGGTTCACCGCCGCGTCGATCTGATCGGCGGGCATCTTGGCGATCTTCAGGGCAAAGGCCATGTTCTCGCGCACGGTCATGTGCGGATACAGCGCGTAGCTTTGGAACACCATGGCGATGCCGCGCTGTGCCGGGGGCACGTCATTCATCACCTGCCCCTCGATCTCCAGCGTCCCGCCCGAAATGCGTTCCAGCCCCGCGATCATCCGCAGCAGGGTGGACTTGCCGCAGCCCGAAGGGCCGACGAACACGATCAACTCGCCGCGCTCGATCTCGAGGTTGATGTCCTTGAGGACATCGACATTGCCATAGGTCTTGGCGACATCGGTCAGCTTGAGCTCGGACATGGGTTACCCTTTCTCTCGGACCATCAGGCAGAATTGCGACGGCGCCAGCGTGGCGCGGCCCTGCACCTCGACTGCGCCCAGATCCTGACCGATGCAGCGCCAGTTGCCTTCGGGCAGGTCGATTTCGGCGGCGCCATCGCCCAGGTTGAAGGCACAGAACACCTGCTGGGTGCCATCCTCGCGCAGGAAGCTGAGGATCGGGCCGGTTTCGCGCATGTCGGACTGGGTGCCCGACATCAGCGCCGGATATTCATGGCGCAAAGCGATGGCGCGGCGATAGTGGTTCAGCACCGACTGCGGATCGGCCTCCATCCGGTCAACGGCGCGCTCGGCCTGCGTGGTGCTGACGGGCAGCCAGGGCGCACCGGTGGTAAAGCCCGACTGTTCGTCCTGCGCGGCCCAGACCATGGGCGTGCGGCAGCCGTCGCGGCCCTTGTATTCGGGCCAGAACTCGATGCCATAGGGGTCCTGCAGGTGTTCAAAGGGCACGTCGGCCTCGGGCAGGCCCAGCTCTTCGCCCTGATACAGGCAGGCCGAGCCGCGCAGGCACATCATCAGAACCGCATGCTGGCGGATGCCGGCCTCGTCCAGATCCCAGCGCGAGGCGTGGCGCTGCACGTCGTGGTTGGAGAACGCCCAGCACGGCCAGGCGTCGCCAGCCTTGGACAGAAGCTGGTCGAACACATGCTTGGTGTATTCTGCCGTCAGGCGGCGTTTTTCCAGAAATTCAAACGCATAGCACATGTGCATGCGCGTGTCGCCACGGGTGTATTCGCCCATGATCTCAAGCCCGCGCTGTGCGTCGCCCACCTCGCCCAGACAAGCGCGACCGTCATATTGGTCGGTCAGGGCGCGCAGCCGTTCCAGGAAGGCGATGTTTTCCGGCTGGCTCTTGGAATACAGGTGATCCTGATGGTTGTAGGGGTTGACCATCGGCGCGATGGTGGCGTTGCGCTGATCCAGCGGCAGCGCCGGGTTGTCGCGCAGTTGCGCGTCGTGGAAGTAGAAGTTGATCGTGTCCAGCCGGAACCCGTCAACGCCCATGTCCAGCCAGAACCGCGCCACGTCCAGCAGCGCGTCCTGCACGTCGGGGTTGTGGAAATTCAGGTCCGGTTGCGAGGTCAGGAAGTTGTGCAGGTAATACTGCTGCCGGCGCGTATCCCACTGCCAGGCCGAGCCGCCGAAGATCGACAGCCAGTTGTTGGGCGGGGTCCCGTCCGGCTTGGGGTCGGCCCAGACATACCAGTCGGCCTTGGGGTTTTCGCGGTTGCTGCGGCTTTCGACGAACCACGGGTGCTGGTCCGAGGTATGCGACAGAACCAGGTCGATCATCACCCGCAGACCCAGACCATGGGCGCGGTCCAGCAACGTCTGGAAATCCTCCATCGTGCCGAACATCGGATCGATGGCGCGATAGTCGCTGACATCGTACCCGAAATCCTTCATCGGCGACTTGAAGAAGGGCGAGATCCAGATCGCATCAACCCCCAGACCGGCGATGTAGTCCAGCCGCTGGGTGATGCCCCGCAGGTCTCCGATGCCGTCGCCGTTGCTGTCCTGAAAGCTGCGCGGGTAGATCTGATAGATCACCCCGCCGCGCCACCAGTCGGACGCCGTCTTGGTTGAGTGCTTGAGGTCCACGTTGTTCTGCACGTTCATCACACGCCCTTATTTGACTGAACCGGCCAGCAATCCGCGGACCAGGTATTTCTGCATTGCAAAGAAGACGACCAGCGGCACCGCGATCGACACGAATGCGGCCGTGGCCAGGATTTCCCAATTGCCGCCACGGGTGCCCAGAAGCTCGACGATACTGTTGGTCATCACGGTGGTTTCCCCGGATGCGTCGATCAGGAACACCTTGGCCACCAGCAGGTCGTTCCATGTCCACAGGAACTGGAAGATGGCGAACGAGGCCAGCGCCGGAAAGCTCAGCGGCAGGATCAGCTTGGTGAAGATTTGAAACTCGGTGGCGCCGTCGACCCGCGCATTCTCGATCAGGTCGCGGGGCAGCCCGGCCATGTAGTTGCGCAGAAGATAGATCGCCAGCGGCATGCCAAAGCCGGTATGGGCCAGCCAGACGCCCAGATACCCTTTGCCGATGCCGATGTTCAGGTGGAATTTCAGCAGCGGGATCAGCGCCAGTTGCAAAGGTACCACCAGCAGACCGACCACCGCGGCGATCAACAGCGCACGGCCCGGGAAATCCATCCAGGCCAGCGCATAGGCCGCAAAAGCCGCCACCAGGATCGGAATGATCGTGGCTGGAATCGTGACCGTCAGCGTGTTAAAGAACGCCTTGGCCATGCTGTCGGTGCTGTCCTCGGCCAGCAGGACCTTGTGGTAATTGTCCAGCGTGAATTCGGGCGGCAGTTCGGCGGTCACGAAGACGCGCGACCCACGGCTGCCGGTGAATGCTTGGGTGTTCTCCATCCGGTAGTCGCCATTGGCCTGAACGGTGATCGTACCGCCCTTGCGCAGCTCGGCCGTCTGGCCCGGCTCAAACGCATCGATCTCGCGCGAGCTGATGCCCCATTTCGAGATGCGCGCCTTGGTTCCGGCGTCGAACAGGTTGCCTTCGATCACATACAGGCCGTTTTCCTGCACCTGGGTGTCGGGCGCGGCGCTGCGCAGCGTCAGGTTCTGCTCGGACGGGAAAATCGCCCGCCACCAGCCGCTGGTCGCGATCTGGTCCGCCGTGCGAAACGACGAGATGAACAGGCCCAGCGTGGGCACCACCCACAGCACCACCAGAAACAGAACCGAGGCATGTACGGCCCATCTGAGCGCCGGGCGGGTTCCTGCGATCTCACTCATGACGCGCCCTCCTATTCCATTTCCTTGCGCGCGTTGCGCACGTTCCAGACAAGGATCGGCGTCACCAGCAGCATGATGACCATGGCCGCAGCCGAGCCCACGCCCCAGTCATTGGCGCGGAACAGCTTGTCGAACATGTAGTTGGCCAAGACCTGTGTCTCCCACTGGCCGTTGGTCATGGCGAACACGATGTCGAAAACCTTCAGCACGACGATGGTGATCGTTGTCCACACCACCAGAATCGTGGTCTTGATCTGCGGCACCTTGATCTTGAAGAAGATCTGAAACGGGCTCGCGCCATCCAGAATGGCGGCCTCGACCGTTTCTTCGGGAATGCCGCGCAGGGCCGCCGACAGGATCACCATGGCAAAACCCGTCTGAATCCAGATCAGCACGATCATCAGGAAGAAATTGTTCCACAGCGGAATGGTCAGCCAGGTTTGCGGCTCGGTTCCGCCAAAGAAGATGTACAGGGCGTTCAGCATGCCGATCTGGTCCTGCTCGACCGGGCGGGTGTCATAGACCAGCTTCCAGATCACCGAGGCGCCCACGAACGAGATCGCCATCGGCATGAAGATCAACGACTTGGCGATGCTGCCCCAGCGGATGCGGTCGGTCAGCTGGGCCACCAAAAGGCCGAATGCCGTCGACAGCGCCGGGACCACGATCAGCCACAGCATGTTGTTGCGCATCGCTTCCCAGAATTTCGGCTCGGCGACCATCTGGGCATAGTTGTCGAGGCCGACCCATTCGTACCCGCCACCGGGCACGCGCTCGGTCAGCGACAGGCGCAGCGTTTCCACCACCGGGTAAGCCAGATACAGCCCCAGCGCCGCCAGGGCGGGAAACAGGAACAGCCATGGCCGGATCATGTTCGCGCGATTGATGTTGCGCCCGGCATTCGGGCCGCGGGCCGGGAACAGGATTTTGTCCAGAACTTGGTTGGACAGGTAGAAATAGCCGATGCAGCCGGATACGCCGATGGCGATCGTCAGCAGACCTTGGATTGCGGGATGCATGTCACCCTCCGTGGCGACGATGGGTCGGGCAACCCGTTCTTTCGGGTTGCCCGGGGTTCAAGAAGTTACTTGATCGCGTCCCAGGACGCCTGGATCTCGTCCGCGACCTCTTGTGCGGATTTGCCGCCGACATAGTCGACCATGCCGGTCCAGAAGCTGCCCGCACCAACCGCGCCCGGCATCAGGTCGGACCCATCGAACCGGAAGGTGGTCGCGCCCAGCAGGATGTCGTTCATCTTCTTCAGCGTCGGATCGGCAAAGACCGACGTATCCACGCCCTTGTGCGGGGTCAAAAAGCCGCTGAGCGCCATCCAGGTCTCATGCGCCTCGGGGGTCTGCAGGAAGGCGATCAGATCATGCGCCGCGGGGCTGTCATTGGTGATCGCCCACAAGGTGCCCGCGCCCAGCACGGGGCTGCCCAGATCCTTGCTTTCATAGGCGGGGAAATAGAAGAAATCCGCGTCCTCACCCACGACCGTGCCTTCGGGGAAGAAGGCCGGGATGAACGAGGCCTGCCGGTGCATGTAGCATTGCGGCGGCGAGCTGAACAGACCCTTGGGGCTGTCGCGGAAATCGGTGGTTGCAACCGCGCCCGCGCCGCCGGCGACATAGTCGTCATTGCGGGCGAATGCGCCGAATTCTTCGATCGCAGCCACGACCTTGGGGTCGTTGAACTTCAGCTCGTTGGTAACCCACGCGTCGTAGTCCTCGGGAGACTGGGTCCGCAGCATCATGTCCTCGACCCAGTCGGTCGCAGGCCAGCCTGTCGCCCCGCCCGAACCCAGGCCGATGCACCAGGGCGTGCCGCCATCGGCGACGATCTGGTCGGTCAGCGCCTTCAGCTCTTCCATCGTGGTGGGAATCTCATATCCCGCGTCCTCGAAATTTTCGGGCACATACCAGACCAGCGACTTCACATCGACCTTGTAGAAGAAGCCATACAGGTGGTCCTGACCGTCCGGCCCGGCATAGGTGCCCAGATCGACCCAGGACTGGCCCGCGGCATAGTTGTCGCGCACCCAGTCCGCCGTTCCATCGGCCAGCGGCGTCAGAAATCCGCTCTTGGCCATGTCGGCCGCAAGGCCCGGCTGCGGGAACACGGCGATGTTCGGCGCCGACCCGGCCTCGGCGTCGATGCGGATCTGCTGCTCGAAGCTGTCCGACCCGACATAAGAATATTCATGGCCAGTCGCCGCCGCAAAGGCATCAAGCACCTTTTCGACATTCTCTTGGTCCGGGCCAAGCCACGGCCCGAACACGGTGACCTTGTCGGCCTGTGCCGCACCCGCCATCAGAGCGAACGTGGCCGCACCTGCATACAGCTTGAATTTCATGGATCATCCTCCCAAAGGTATCTGGCGCATGTGAGACTCGGTTTTCAAAGCGCTTTGGATGCCGGCTGTTATCCGCCAACGGACCGCATCTGTCAATCGTCAGTTTTCCCGATCAGCTTGATTTAATACCCTAAGCTTTGAAATGGCGAAACGACTTGACGCAGAAAGACATTGCCCGCAAAACAGGAAACGAACCGCATTTTGAAGGCGCTTTGAAAGCCGAATGAACCTGAAGCAGCTCTCTCAGATCCTGGACCTGTCACCTACGACGGTCAGCCGCGCGCTGAACGGATACCCCGAGGTGAGCGAAGAAACCCGCCTGCGGGTTCAGGCGGCGGCGGCCAAACATGGCTATCGGCCGAATGCGCGCGCCAAGGGGCTGGCGACGGGCCGGTCGATGGTGATCGGCCATGTTATCCCCAGCTCGTCGCGGCACGAGATGGTGAACCCGATCTTCGGTGATTTCGTCGCCGGCGCGGTCAAGAAATATGCCGAGCACGGCTATGACATGATGTTCACCAATGCCGACGACACCTCGATCGAAGACGCCTATCGCAGCCTGTTCCAGCGCGGCGCGGTTGATGGCGTGGTGCTTCAGGGCCCGAAGGTGAACGAGCCGCGGATCGAGGTTCTGACCCGGATGCAGGTGCCGTTCATCGTGCATGGCCGGTCGACCGGCGTCAGCCTGCCCTATGACTGGATCGACGTGAACAACAAAAGCTCGTTCCTGCGCGCCACCCGATTCCTGATCGACCTGGGCCACCGGCGGATTGCGCTGATCAACGGTCTGGAAGACATGGACTTTGCCCAAAGGCGCCGCGACGGGTATCTCGAGGCGCTGAAACAGGCCGGCCTGTCGCCCGACCCGGCCCTGATGCGCAGCGCCGAGATGACCGAGGTCTATGGCCACCACGAAACCCGAGACATGCTGCGGCTGGACGATCCGCCGACCGCAATCCTGACTTCCTCGATGATCTCGGCGATCGGGGTGCGGCGCGCGCTGGACGAGGCCGGGCTGAAGATGGGACGCGACGTATCGGTGATCGCCCATGACGATGACCTGTCCTATCTGAAGAACGGACAGGACGTTCCGATCTTTACTGCCACCCGGTCTTCGGTGCGCCACGCCGGCGAACTGGCCGCCGAGATGCTGATCGAGCGCATCCGCGCGCCACACGACCCGGTCAAGACTAGATTGCTCGAGGCCGAACTGGTAGTCGGCGGCTCGACCGGTCCCGCCCCCAACAGGTTCTGAACATGAAATACACCCGCGCTGATTTCCCCAAAGACTTCCTCTTTGGTGTCGCAACCTCGGCCTATCAGATCGAAGGCCACGCACAGGGCGGCGCCGGCCCGACCCATTGGGACAGTTTCGCGGCCACGCCCGGCAACGTTGTGCGCGCCGAAAGCGGCGATCTGGCCTGCGACCACCTGCACCGGTTCGAACAGGATTTCGACCTGATCCGCGAGGCCGGTTTCGATTGCTATCGCTTTTCCACCAGCTGGGCGCGCGTGCTGCCCGAAGGGCGCGGGCCGGTGAACCAGGCCGGGCTGGACTATTACGACCGGCTGGCCGACGCTCTGCTGGAACGCGGCATCCGCCCCTGCGCCACCCTGTATCATTGGGAGCTGCCCTCGGCGCTGGCCGACCTGGGCGGCTGGCGCAACCGCGACATCGCCAACTGGTTCGCCGATTTCACCGAGATCATCATGCGCCGCATCGGCGACCGCATGTACAGCGTCGCCCCGATCAACGAGCCCTGGTGCGTCAGCTGGCTGAGCCATTTCGAAGGCCACCACGCCCCCGGCCTGCGCGACATCCGCGCCACGGCCCGCGCCATGCATCACGTCCTTCTGGCCCATGGCCGCGCGATTCAGGCGATGCGGGGCCTTGGCATGTCGAACCTGGGCGCGGTGTTCAACCTGGAATGGGCCGAACCTGCCGATGACACCCTCGAGGCCCGCGCGGCCGCCGATCTGTACGACGGCATCTACAACCGGTTCTTCCTGGGCGGCGTGTTCAACAAGGCCTATCCCGAGAATGTGCTGCACGGGCTGCAGGCCCACCTGCCCGACGGGTGGCAGGACGATTTCGACACGATCGGCACGCCGGTCGACTGGTGCGGGCTGAACTACTATACCCGCAAACTGATCGCGCCCGCCGACACGCCCTGGCCCAGCCTGCAAGAGGTCCCCGGCCCCCTGCCCAAGACGCAGATGGGGTGGGAGATCGAGCCAGGCGCGCTGACCCGGTTCCTGACCCGTACGGCGCGGGACTACACCGGCGATCTGCCGATCTATGTCACCGAAAACGGCATGGCCAGCCCCGAGCGGCAGCAGGATGACGACCGCATCGACTATCTGAATCAGCATCTGGCGGCGGTGCAGGACGCGCTGGATCAGGGCGTTCCGGTCAAGGGCTATTTCATCTGGTCGCTGCTGGACAATTACGAATGGGCACTGGGATACGAAAAGCGGTTCGGCCTGGTCGATGTCGATTTCGACACGCTGGAACGCCGCCCCAAGGCCTCGTTCCGAGCGATGCAAACCGCTTTGGCCCAGGGCGATCCCGTCTCGGTTCCGATGGCGCAGCCCAGGGGCGCGATGCACGACCACTGGAACCTGGTGGCCGATATCGGCGGCACCAACACGCGGCTGGGGGTTGTCACCAATGGCACGCTCACCGATCTGCGCAAATCGCCCACCGGCACCCTGCCCGAGTTTCTGGCCGCCCTGCACGACCTGTGCGCCGAGATCGGAACGCCGCCGCGCGCCGTGGTCGCCGCGGGCGCAGGCCCGGTGCGCAATGGCACGATCCGCCTGACCAATGCCAATCTGGATCTGTCCGAGGCTGACATCGCCACGGCCACCGGCGCGGACCACACCTTTGTCATCAACGACTTCACCGCCGCCGCGTGGTCGGTGGCCGAAATCACCGGCGATGACGTGCAAGCCCTGCAAGGCGACCCGACCCCGCCCAAGGGCACCCGACTGGTGGTCGGCCCCGGCACCGGGCTGGGCGTCGGCGCGCTTTTGTATTCCGAAGGCCACTATCACACCGTCTCGGGCGAGGGCGGCCATGTCGGCCTGTCACCCCGCACCCGCGACGAGGTGAACGTGTTCGAAGCCGCCCGCCGGATCGCGCCCGAGTGTTTCTTTGGCAACAGCCTGACGCTTGAGGCCGAGATGTTCCTCAGCGGAACGGGCCTGCCGATCCTGTATCGCGCCTTAGGCATGACCGCTGGCCAGCCCGACACGCCCGCCCTGCCCGCCAAGGACATCCTGCAGGCCGCGCGCGACGGGTCCGATCCGGTCGCCATGCGCGCCGCGCAGATCTTCACCACCCATCTGGGCGCCGTGATGGGCGACATGGCCGTGACCGTGATGCCCACCGGCGGCGTCTTCCTTGTGGGCGGCGTGGCCGAGAAGAACCGCTGGCTGTTCGGCGACGACTTTCTGGCGGCCTTCAACGCCGGCGGCCGGTTCGACGCGCTGCGGCAGGCCTTTGGCGTTTATGTGTCGGAACAGGCCGAATTTGGCATTGTTGGCGCTAACAACTTCTGCAAAAATGCGCTCGCGCGGTAAACTCACCGCCTGATCTTTGCAGAAGGAAGGAGCCGGGACATGATCCTGTGCTGTGGCGAGGCCCTGATCGACATGATCGCAGAGCCGACGGTTTCGGGCGCGCAAGGTTTCGTGCCGCATTCGGGCGGCGCGGTGTTCAACACCGCCATCGCCCTGGGCCGGCTGGGTGCGCCTGCCGGAATGCTGACCGGGCTGTCGCGCGACATGTTCGGCCAGCAATTGGCGCAGGCCCTGAAAGACAGTCATGTGGATGGCTCGCAGGTTGTTCTATCGGACCGTCCGACCACGCTGGCCTTCGTACAACTGCAGGACGGGCACGCAACCTACTCCTTCGTCGATGAAAACTCGGCCGGGCGGATGCTGCGCCCCGAGGACATGCCGGACCAGTTGAGCACGACCTCGGCGCTGTATTTCGGCGGCATCAGCCTGGCCTGCGAGCCCTGCGCCGATGCCTATGCCGCCCTGCTGGACCGCCACGGGGCCGAGCGCGCAGTGATGATCGACCCCAACATCCGCCCCGGTTTCATCCAGGACCAGACCCGCTATCGCACCCGGCTGAACCGGATGATCGCGCAGGCCGACATCGTCAAGGTCTCAGACGAAGATCTGGACTGGATCGTCCCCGGCCCCGAAACGCTGGAAGAAAAGGTGCCGCTGCTGCTGCAGGCCGGCCCCGCAGTGGTGATCGTCACGCGCGGCAGCCAAGGCGCGACCGGGTATCTGGCCGATGGCCGCACGGTTTCGGTGCCGGTCACGCCGGTTCAGGTGGTCGATACGGTGGGCGCGGGCGACACGTTCAACGCCGGGGTGTTGGCGCAACTGCACCGCGCCGGGCTGCTGAGCAAAAAGGCGCTCCGCGCGATCTTGCCCGACGACCTGCGCGCCGCGCTGGAACTGGGCGGCAAGATCGCCGCCGTCACCGTATCCCGCGCTGGGGCCAACCCGCCCTGGGCGCACGAGCTGTAAGTCATCGAAAGCACCGATATGAAACGATCCGAGATCAACCGCATCAAGGCCGAGGCGCAGGCCTTCATCAATTCGTTCGGCTTTGCCCTGCCGCCCTTTGCCGACTGGACACCCGAGCAGATGCGCAGCCCGCAGGCCGCCGGCATCCGCGCCCGCAGCCTTGGCTGGGACATCACCGATTACGGCCAGGGCAAGTTCGACGAGCTGGGCCTGTTCCTGTTCACCCTGCGCAATGGCGACGAAAAGGACCTGAGCGCGGGCCGGGGCATGCTCTATGCCGAGAAGTTGTTGATTTCGCGTGACAAACAGCTCTCACCGATGCATCGCCACATCGTCAAGGCCGAGGACATCATCAACCGCGGCGGCGGCGATCTGGTGATGGAGATCTACGCCTCGGCCCCCGATGGCAGCATCGACCGCGACACCCCCGTCACCGTGCCCAGCGACGCCTGCCCGGTGACCATCCGGCCGGGCGAGCATCTGCGCCTGAAACCGGGCGAAAGCGTCACGCTGATGCCCGGCATCTGGCACGCCTTCTGGGCGGAAAAGGGCGATTGTCTGATCGGCGAGGTCTCGACCGTCAATGACGACCGCACCGACAACGTGTTCGAACAGCCGATCCCGCGCTTTGCCACGATCGAGGAAGACACCGCGCCCGAATTCCTGCTGGTCGCCGATTACTGAGCGCGCGGGGCCGGGCCAAAGGGCGGGTCCGAGGCCAGTGTCAACGCGACCCGGCCCGGGCTTGCGGCCTGGGCCAGCCGGTCGCGGACGGCCTCGAAGGCTTCGATCGTAACGGGTTCGGCGGGTTTCAGATAGACAAGGTGGAACAGCGCCCGCCCGCTGCGCACCGTCGCCACGTCCAGCACCTGAAACGGGCTGTCTGCACAGATCCGGCGGGCCTGCCCAATGATCTCGGCCCGGGCATCTGCCGGCAGCGCCACACCCACGATATCGCGCAGCGCGCCCAGAAACACCTTGATCGGCTGCGGCAGCAGCGCCAGGCACAGCAGCAACACCACGAGCGCATCCGACACCGGAACCAGACCGGCAAGCGGCCCGCCCTCAAGCAGGTTGATCGCGAAAAACGCCGCCCCGGCCCCAAGGCTCAGCACCCCGTCGACCATCGCGGCCCGGGCCTCGACCCGCAGCAGATCGCTGGTCTTGCCGGTGCGGCGCCAGTTCCAGCGGTGATAGGCGAACAGCGCCAGGCAGGTCGCCGCCATCGACCCGGCATAGATCAGGATCCATTCCAGAACCACCGGCGCGGCTTCGCCCGTCTTGGCATAGGCCAGCAGACGATTCACTGCCGAACCTGCTGCCATCACGATGATCCCGAACAGCAGCAGGCTGCGGAACATCACGAAGACGGATTCGTCGATCTCGTATCCGAAGGGGCGGTTCTGGTCCGGGGCCCGTCGGATCGAGGCGGCGACCCATCCCGCCACCACAGCCGTTGCGAAATTGAGCCCCGAGAACAACCCGTCCAGCAACAGCGCATCGGAGTTTGCCAGCAACCCGGCCACAACCCCGGCACCTGCCATGAACAGGCTGGCCCATTTTGCCGCGTTCAGCGACCGGCGTTCAAAGATCAATGTGTCCTGCATCGGTTCAGCTTTTCCGGTTGATGAGGCTGGCGGTCATTTATGTCCGACGGGCCAAGGCGCAAGCCCCTGTGCCGTGCTCATGCCCGTCCACGTATCATGTCGGCGGCCTTTTCCGCGATCATGATCACCGGCGAGGCGGTATTGCCCGAGACGATCTTCGGCATGACCGAGGCATCGACCACCCGCAGCCCCTCCAGCCCCCGAACGCGTAACCGTGGATCGACCACCGCGGCGGCATCATTGCCCATGCGGCAGGTGCCGACCGGGTGAAAGATCGTGGTGGCGATGTCGCCCACCGCATCCAGAAGGCCCTGCTGGTCGTTGATCTCGGGGCCGGGCAGAACCTCTTGCGGGTGATAGGGCGCCAGCGCCCGCGCGGCCATCACCTGCCGGGCCTGCTGTACGGATTTGACCGCCACCTGCCGGTCACGCTCGGCCGAGAGGTAGTTCAACCTGATCTCGGGCTGGGCCGTCGGATCGGGCGTGGTGATGTGGCAGTGCCCCCGGCTTTCGGGCCGCAGATTGCAGACCGAGACGGTGATGGCCGGGAACGGATGCAGCGGATCGCCCAGCCGGTCGGTCGACAGCGGCTGTACGTGATATTCCAGATCCGGCGTGGCCAACATCGGGTCGGACTTGGTGAACATGCCGAACTGGCTGGGCGCCATCGCCATCGGACCCGACCGAGTCAGGGCGTATTGCGCCACGATGCGCGCCTTGCCCCACAGGCTGTTGGCCATGGTGTTCAGGGTTTTGGCGTTCTGCACCTTGAACACGGTTCGGATCTGCAGGTGGTCCTGCAGGTTCGCCCCCACGCCCGCGCTTTCATGCTGAACCGCGATTCCATGCGCCGCCAGCACCTGAGGGTCGCCGATCCCCGACAGTTCCAGCAGCTTGGGCGAGTTGATCGCCCCCGCTGCCAGCAGAACCTCGGCCCCGGCCAGGGCCCGGTATTCGGTGCCGCCACGGGCAAAGCGCACGCCGCGCACGGCCTTGCCTTCGAGGATCAGACCCAGCGTCTCGGCCTCGGTCAGGACCCGCAGGTTGGGCCGTTTCATCGCCGGGCGCAGAAATCCCTTGGCCGTGTTCCAACGCACGCCGTTCTTCTGGTTGACCTCGAAAAACCCCGAGCCTTCGTTGTTGCCGTCATTGAAATCGGCGCGGGGCTGTATGCCGATCTCGCGCGCGCCGTCCTGCACGGCCTTCAGGATCTCCCAGCTCAGCCGCTGTTTCTGAACCTTCCATTCGCTGCCGGTCCGGTGCATTTCGCTGTCGCCGGCGTGATGATCTTCGGATTTCAGGAAATAGGGCAGCACGTCGTCCCAGCCCCAGCCCGCATTGCCCAGTTGCCGCCAATGGTCATAGTCGGCCGCCTGCCCGCGCATGTAGATCATCCCGTTGACCGAGCTGCACCCGCCCAGCACCTTGCCCCGCGGATAGGCCAGCGACCGCCCGTTCAGCCCCGGCTCGGGCGCGGTTTTCATCATCCAGTCGGTGCGCGGATTGCCGATGCAGTACAGATACCCCACCGGGATGTGGACCCAGTGGTAGTTGTCCGACTTGCCCGCCTCGAGCAGCAGAACCCGTGTCTTGGGGTCTTCGGTCAACCGGTTGGCCAGCACGCAGCCCGCCGTACCCGCGCCTATGATGATATAGTCATATTCACCCTCAAGCCGGGCGGTTTCAGATGTGGCGGAATTCATTCTCGGTCTGCTCTGTGCATTGTTCCTGATCCTGCGAAGCGCAGCTTAGCAGCTGTTGCGGGCAATTCACGGGCTCGATGTCGCATTCCGCAACAGTATTTCGCAATCCTGCAGGTCGCGCCCCCGGTCGGCGGTCAGACTGGTGTCAAAGGAGGCCCAGAATGACCCAGACCGCCACACGCACTCGGACCGGAGGCCGCGCCGCCCGCCGCGCCCTGCGCACCGCACCCAGCTTTGACATGTTGCCGGGCCTGACCCGCACCATCCCGCTGTGCGAAGTGATGGACGGGTCGCAGGTCGCGCGGATCGACGCGGCCTCGATGGATATCCTCGAAAACGTGGGCGTGCAGTTCCGCGACCCGATCGCGCTGGCCGACTGGAAGGCGGCTGGAGCCAAGGTTGACGGCGAGCGGGTGTATCTTGATCGCGGGCTGGTCCGCGACTTGATCGCGACGATCCCCTCGGATTTCACCTATCATGCCCGTGACCCGCGCAAGAATGTGCGCCTGGGCGGGCCGCATGCGATTTTCGTGCCGATGACCGGCGCGCCGTTTCTACGCGATCTGGATGACGTGCGCCGCAACCCGACGCTGGACGATCTGGCAATGTTCCACAAGCTCAGCCACATGCTGCCCGCACTGCATTCCAGCGCCCACCACATCGTGGAACCCTATGATCACCCGATCAGCCAGCGCCACCTGCGCATCACCTATTCGTCGATGAAATATTCCGACAAGACCTTCATGGGCATGACCACCTCGCCCAAAAACGCCGAAGACGTGATGGAGATGTGCGCGATCCTGTTCGGCGAGAAGTTCATGGAGGATCACCCGGTCACCACCGGCAACTGCAACGGCAACTCGCCGCTGGTCTGGGACGAGACCATGCTGGGGGCGATGCGCGCCTTCTGCCGCCGCAACCAGCCGGTGCTGTGCTCGCCCTTCGTGCTGGGCGGGGCCAACACGCCGGCCAGCGTGCCTGCGACGGTCGCGCAGCTGAACGCCGAGGCGCTGAGCGCGCTGGCCTATACGCAGGTGATCCGGCGCGGCTGTCCGGCGATCTACGGGCACTACCTGTCGACCGTCAGCATGAAGTCCGGCGCGCCGATGGCCGGCACGCCCGAGATCAGCCTGATGAACTTCATGATCGGCCAGATGGCGCGGCATTACGGCGTGCCGTGGCGCAGCTCGAACACGCTGGGCGGGGCCAAGACATTCGATGCGCAGGCGGGATATGAATCGGCGACGACGCTGTCGGCGGTGATCCATGCGGGGGCAAATTATATCTGGCATTCGGCGGGCTGGAACGAGGCGGGGATGCATTGCTCGACCGCCAAATTCGTGGTCGATGCCGAGCAATGCGCCATGGCCTACCGCATGGCCGAGGGGCCGAAATGGCACGACTTCGACGAGGCCGTTGCCGCCGTATCCGATATCGGCCCCGGCGGCCACTATCTGGGCCATCCGCACACGCAGGAGAACTTTCAGGAGGCGTTCTTCATGCCCGAACTGTTCGACAACAACTCGATCGAACAATGGGTGGCCGAGGGCGAGGTCGAAATCACCGAGCGCGCGCTGAACAACGCCCGCAAGCTGCTGGCCGAGTATCAAGAGCCCCGCCTGGACCCGGCCACCGACGAGGCGCTGCGCGACTATATCGCCCGGCGCGAGCGGGAAATTCCCGCCGCCGACGAATTGAACCAGCACTATTAGGAAACACTCCACTTGCCCGCCTGCCTGTCAGGCGGGCCTTTTTCATTCGTCGCGCGCGCGCCATTCCTTCCAGCGCAGCACCATGTTGGCACCGATCTCAGACAACGGCCGGGGCGGCAGGCGTTTGGGACGGTCCTCGGCGCCGAAATGCTCGCTGATCCCGGACCGCACGCCACAGGCCATTTCGGCCGCGGCGATCCCGGTCAGGGTGCCGCGCGCGGTGCCCAACCCGTTCTGGACGCAGGCGGAATAAACGCCGGTCTCGATCTCGCGGGTGACCGAGACGCCGTTCAGGCTCAGGCATAGATGGCCGGCCCATTCGTACTCCATCGCGATGCCGCGCAACTGCGGAAAGCGCCGGTCGAACTTGCGCCGCATCACCGCAGACGCGCGCCGCAGGTCCGATGCCCGCGCCTCCATGCCCGGGCGCAGCACGGCGCAGGTGCGGGTGATGATCCGGTTGCCGCCCTGCCCGGTGTCGATTCGGCGCACGGTGGTGCCCATCGGATCGGACGGGGTCACGCCCCAGCGCGATTGACCACCCAGCCTGGCCAGCGCATCAGCGTCCAGTTCCTGCGTTATCGCGGCGAACAGAAACAGCTGCATCAGCCGGCCACGTTCCACCCCAAAACTCTCCAGATGACCGTTCACCGACAGGATCAGCCGGCCGGTCGAGACCTGCCCGAGCGCCGTCTGCACGCGCCAGCCCGCCCCGTCGCGCTGGAACCCAGTGACCGCGCCGTGCTCAAAAATCTGCACCCCATCGGCCGCCAACCCCGCCGCCAAACCGCGCACATAGCCCGCCGGCTGCAGCATGACCGTGCCCGGCGTAAACAGCCCCGAGACATAGTGCCGGGACCCGGTAAGTTCATGCATCTGCTGCCGGTCCAGCATCTCGGACCGCTCGCCGAGGCTGTCCAGATGGCGGGAATAGCTTTGGTTGTGCGCGTGTCCCGCCGGGCTGGCCGCGCCGTTCACCTTGCCCGCCGGATCGAAATAGTTGGGGTCGATGCCGTATTCCTCGACCGCCGCGCGGGCAAAAGCAATGGCCTGCCGGTTCAGCCCGATCATCGCCCGGTCATCGCCCGCCCCAGAATAGTCGTCCGAGGCCAGATCATGCGGCAGATCGATCATGAAGCCCGAGTTGCGCCCCGCCGCGCCTTCCGCCACGCGCCCGGCTTCAAGCACCACGATCCGCGCATCGGGCACCAGCTGCCGCAGACGCCGCGCCGCAGACAGCCCGGCAAAACCGGCGCCCACGATGGTGAAATCGGCGGTGACATTGCCTGAAAGCTGCCGCGCGGGAGGTTGCGGGCCCAGCAGGGCATTCCACGCCGCCTGGCCGCGCTGAACCGGCAGGCGGCACGCGGTGAACCGCGTCAATCCACCGCCTCGTCGGCATCATCCGACAGGTCGATCCACAGCGTCTTCAGCTGCGTGTACTGGTCATGCGCATGCAGCCCGTTGTCCCGCCCGCCAAAGCCCGACTGCTTGTAGCCGCCGAACGGGGTCGAGATGTCGCCCTCGCCAAAGCCGTTCACCGTCACGGTTCCGGCCCGGATCGCGCGGGCACCGCGCAGGGCGCGCTTGGCATTGGCGGTGAACAGCGACGCACACAGCCCATATGGCGTGTCGTTGGCCATCGCGATGGCCTCGTCGAACCCCGCAACCTCGATCACCGACAGAACGGGCCCAAAGATTTCCTCGCGCGCCAGCGGCGCGTCGTTGTCCGGTAGCTCGACCACGGTTGCCTCGACGAACCCGTTTTCGGCCTTGCCGCCCAGAAGGACTGTCGGCGCCTTGTCGAGATAGCCGCAGACCTTGTTGAAATGGTCTTTGCTGATCAGCGCGCCCAGACGGGTTGCAGGGTCCAGCGGATCGCCCACAGTCCACTGGCGGGCGTGATGGGCGATGCGCTCCAGCAACTCGGGTTTGACCGCGCGGTGCACGATCAGGCGCGACGTGGCCGAGCAATTCTCGCCCATGTTCCAGAACGCCCCGTTCACCACATGGGCGGCAACCCGGTCGAGGTTCTCGGCATCCTCCAGCACAATGGCCGGGTTCTTGCCGCCCATCTCCAGCACCACCTCCTTGGCGTTGCTTTCGGCCGCATAGGTCAGGAATTTCTTGCCCGTCACGGTCGAACCGGTGAAGGACACCATGTCGATGTCCATGTGCCGCCCGATGGGTTCGCCCACCTCGGCGCCGCCACCCGGAACCACATTCAGAACACCGCGCGGCAGCCCTGCCTCGGCCGCCAGTTCGGCCAGACGCAGGGCGGTCAGTGGGGTTTCCATCGCCGGCTTCACCACCACCGAGCACCCGGCCGCCAGCGCCGGGCCGATCTTCCAGGCCAGCATCAGCAGGGGGAAGTTCCACGGCAGCACCAGCCCCACCACCCCGATCGGTTCGCGCAGGATCATCGCGATGTGGTCGTCGCTTGCAGGCGCGACTTGATCGTAAATCTTGTCGATCGCCTCGGCGTGCCATTTCAAGCAGTGGATCGCCTCGGGCACGTCCACGGTTTCGCAATCAAAGATGGTCTTGCCGCTGTCGATGCTCTCCATCACCGCCAGTTCGCGGGCATTGCGGGTCATCAGCTTGGCCAGGCGGATCAACACATCCTTGCGCGCCGACGGGTGCAGGCGCGACCAGCGGCCGTCGTCGAAGGACTCGCGCGCCTTTTCCACGGCCAGGTCCACATCGGCGGCGGCGCAGGCCGCGACCTCGGTCAGCACCGCGCCGGTGGCCGGGTTCACCGTGGGAAACACCGCGCCCGAGATCGCCGGGCGATAGCCGCCATCGATGAAGGCGCCGGTGGGCAGGTCCAGCCCGGCGGCGATGGATGCGTATTCATCCCGTGTCAGCAAGCCCATGCCTCAGCCCTCCGCCATGATATCTGCGATCTTGCGCTTCAACACGCGGGTCACTTGTTCCAGCGCGCGCTTGTCATCCTTGTTCAGCCCCTTCAGAGGCGGCCGAACCGCGCCTGCAGGGATGCCGTTCATCGAGACCCCATGCTTGATGGTCTGGATGAACTTGCCGCCCTGTTCGAGCACCCGCATCAACGGCATCAGCGCCGACATGATACGGCGGCCTTTGGCGAAGTCGCCCTTCAGCACGCAGGCCTCGTACAGCGCCACATGCTCACGCGGCAGAAAATTCGACCCGCCACAGACCCAGAACGGCGCGCCCCAGGCGAAGAATTCCAGCGCCTGATCGTCCATGCCGCAGCCCAGCTTAATATGCGGATAGTCCCGCGCCAGCATGTGTACGCGGTTGATGTCGCCCGAGCTTTCCTTGATGCCGCAGAAATTGCGGCTGCGCCCCACACGGTCGAGGAACTCCGCCCCCATCATCGTGCCGGTGCGGTGCGGATAGTTGTACAGCATCACCGGCAAATCCGCCGCCTTGTCGATGGCCAGCGCATTAAGGGCGTTTTCCCGGTCGGTCGGCACCGAATAGGGCGGGCTGGCCAGCAGGATGGCATCGGCCCCGATCTGGCGCGCGCCATGGGCCAACGCGATCGAATCCGGCGTCAACATCGCGCCGGTCCCGACCACCAAAGGCAGCCGACCCTTCAATCGGTGGTGGGTAAAACGCGCCAGTTCCAGCCTTTCATCGACCGTCTGGGCATAGTTTTCGCCCGTGGACCCACCCGAGATCAGACCGTGCACGCCATTTTCGACCAGGTATTCGATCACCTCGGCCAGCGCATCCCAATCGACGCTGAAATCATCGGCATAGGGCGTCACCACCGGGGTATAGATCCCCTGGAATCTGAACACGGGTGTCATCGTCGTCCCTTGTGCATGGCGTTTTTCCGGGACGCTACACTAGAATACTATTTGTGTACAATAGATTCCTGCGGAAAAAAAGACGCGCCGAACCGGCGCGCCTTCGGGTCGGTCCGCGACGCAGTGAGCTAGCGCGCCCAATTGTCGGCCGGATCGCTGTCGGCATAGTCGCGCAGCAGCGGTATGTCCGAGATTTCCGCGTGGTTGCGGTTGATCTTCACCCCCACCGCCTTGAGCCGTGAAAACGCCCGGCTCAGGCTTTCCGGCTTCATGCCCAGACGCCCGGCGATCAGCATCTTGTCATAGGGCAGTTCGACTTCGCAGGCGCCTTCGTCGCAGTCACACAGGTTCAGCAGGAACTCGGCCACCCGCTGCGCCCCGGTCTGGGCCTTGAGCTGTTCCAGCTGGGACACCAGCGCATGCAGATGGGTGAAGGTCGAAGCCAGGATCGAGATCCCGATCTCGGGGTCGGTCTTCATCAAGGAAATCAGCACCGGGCTGGGAATGTGCATGATCTCGCAGGCCGAGACAGCCTCGGCCGAAACCGGATAGGGCACGTTGCGCAGCGCCACCGCCTCACCAAAGCTTTCGCCGCGGGTGAAAACGCTGACCACGGCCTCGGCCCCGGTGGGCGACATGCGGAACAGCTTGACCCATCCGGCCAGCACCACATGCACGGCCTGGGCGCTTTCTTCCTGCACAAAGATCGTCTCGCCACGGTCATACTGGCGCCAGATCGCGTGGCTCAGCAGGGTTTCGACATGCTGATCCGGCAGGCTTTTGAGCAGCAGCGACTGCCGCGCAATGGCTTTTTGTGCTTCATGCGCCACGAAGGCATCCCCTTTTGTCCGGCCGAGAACCCGGCCCATCCATCCCTGCGCCAGCCTATGCCAAACCCGCGCGCGGCGCACCACCCTTTTCCCGCCGTCGCTTGACTATTGTCATGTTCCCGGCGTGCGCGCGCCCATAGTCTGCCCGCCAACAGCCAGTTCTCCGGGGAGATCGAGACATGGATTTCGAGCGTTTCTTCAGCCAGAGCCTCAGCGACCTGAAGGCCGAGGGCAACTATCGTGTCTTCATCGACCTGCAGCGCAAATGCGGCGCCTTTCCCAATGCCCGCCAGACCGATGGCGCGGCGACACGGGACGTGCGCATCTGGTGTTCGAACGACTATCTGGGCATGGGTCAGCACCCGTCGGTTCTGGCGGCGATGCATGATGCGCTGGACCGCTGCGGCGCCGGTGCGGGCGGCACCCGCAACATTTCCGGCACCACCCACGACCACGTCCTGCTGGAGCAGGAACTGGCCGACCTGCACGGGAAAGAGGCGGCGCTGCTGTTCACCTCCGGCTACGTCTCGAACTGGGCGGCGCTGGGGACGCTGGCGGCCAGGATCCCCGGCCTGATCGTGTTCTCGGACGCGCTGAACCATGCCTCGATGATCGAGGGCATCCGCCATTCGCGGGCGCAGAAGGTGATCTGGAAGCACAACGATCTGGACGACCTGCGCGCCAAGCTGGCCGCCGCCGACCCCGAGGCGCCCAAGATGATCGCCTTTGAATCGGTCTATTCGATGGACGGCGACATCGCGCCGATCAAGGAAATCTGCGACCTGGCCGATGAATTCGGCGCCATGACCTATCTGGACGAAGTGCATGCCGTCGGCCTTTACGGTCCGCGCGGCGGCGGCATCGCCGAACGCGAAGGGCTGATGGACCGCCTGACCGTGATCGAGGGCACACTGGGCAAGGCCTTCGGCGTGGTGGGCGGCTATATCGCCGCGTCGGCCGCGTTGTGCGATTTCGTGCGCAGCTTTGCCAGCGGGTTCATCTTTACCACCGCCCTGCCCCCGGCGGTCGCCGCCGGGGCCGCGGCCTCGATCCGGCATCTGAAGCAGTCGAATGCGGAACGCGACCTGCAAAAGGCGCGCGTGGCCCAGGTGCGCGCCCGGCTCGACGCCGAGGGCATCCCGCATCTGCCCAACCCCAGCCACATCATCCCGGTGATGGTGGGCGACCCGGTCAAGTGCAAGTTCATCTCGGACACGCTGCTGGAAGAATTCGGCATCTACATCCAGCCGATCAACTATCCCACCGTGCCCAAAGGCACCGAGCGGCTGCGCATCACGCCCTCGCCCGTGCATACCGATGCCGATATCGACCATCTGGTCGGCGCGCTGTCGGCGCTGTGGCAGCGGTGCCAGATCGCCCGGATGCCGATGGCCGCGCAATAGATTTCTGTCCCTGAACTGGCAAGCCGCCGTGCCCCTGTGCGCGGCGGTTCTTTTTGCCTCAGACCAGGTAGAGCGCGAAGATCAGTGCCGCAAAGGTGCTCAGAACCAGCGTGAAGCCCCGCAGCCAGGCCGGGCTGCGTTCAAGGTCGAGATACCGCGCCAGGATGATGCGGGCCTTGAACAGGGCCAGCAGCAGGATGCCGCCCCCGACCAGCCGGGGCCCAACGGGCACGAGGGTCAACAGAGCCGAAGCCAGGCTGAGCGCGATCAGGCCGGCCCAGGCGCGGGTCAGGCGATCCGCATGGGTGTCTCGGACACAGAAAAACCTCGGCATCGCGTCACCCCAACAGGTAGATCACCGGAAACAGCAGGATCCAGACCAGATCGACCATGTGCCAGAACTGACCGCCGGCCTCGATATTGCGGGGATCGTCGCGCCAGGCGACCAGCAGCAGAATGGCGACCCCGGCCAGCACATGCGCGGCATGGAACCCGGTGAGAAGGTAGTAGAACAGGAAAAACGGATGGGTCTCGTAGCTGATGCCCTGCGCGGCCTTGCCGGCATATTCCGCGCCCTTGATGATCAGGAACACCACGCCCAGCAGGGCCGCGCTGATCAAGGCAAGCCGCGCGGCGCCGCGGCGCGCCGCCTGTCGCCAGCGCAGGGCCCGCGCCGCCAGAAAGCCCGAGGTGACCAGAACCCCCGTATTGAGCGCGGCCCCGGTGCGGTAGAGATGCGATTGCGCCTCGGCAAAGCCTGCCGGGTCGGTCAGGCGGACGCCCATGAAGGCGATCAGCCCGGCCCCGAACACCAACAGTTCCGAGACGATCAGAACCCACATCAGCAATTCGCCGGGCAGTTCGTCGATCAGCGAAGCATCACTCATGCGCCGACCAGCTGGCGGTAGATCTGTGGCAGGGCCATGGTCAGGCGGTTGGGGTCGGGGATCACCGCGAACCCGCCCTGCCCGAACATGCGCGGGAACCAGCTTTTGCCGGTCTTGTCGATGGTGACGCCAAAGACCGACTGCCCCGCCCGGCGCGCCTCGCGCACGGCCATGCAGGTGTCTTCGATGCCGTGGCGGCCCTCGTAGTGGTCCAGATCGTTGGGCTTGCCGTCGGTGATCACCAGCAGCAGCCGGCGTTTGCGCGCCTGCGCCGCCAGATCGGCCGAGGCATGACGGATCGCCGCCCCCAGCCGCGTGTAATGGCCCGGCCGCAGCGACGCGATGCGCTGCTCGACGGTGGCGGTCATGGGCTCATTGAACTTCTTGCAGCGCTCCACATAGACCCGCTGGCGTTTCAGCGAGCTGAAGGCGTGGATGGCGAAATCGTCGCCGCAGGCGTTCAGGCCCCAGGCCAGCGCCGCCAGTGCCTCGCGTTCGATGTCGATCACCGCACGCCCCGCGACCGCGCTTTCGGTCGAGCGGCTGATGTCCAGCAGGATCGACACCGCCAGGTCGCGCGCCTCGGGGCGGGATTGCATCCAGATGCGCTCGTTGCCCTCGCCATTGGCGTGGCGGTCCACGGCGCTGCGCACCGCGGCCTCGATATCCAGCTGGTCGCCGTCCAGATGGCCCCGGGTCATCACCCGGCCCAGGCGCAGCGCCTCGAACTGGCGTTTGACGGCGCGGATGCGGCGGGCGGTGGCCGGGTCCTTGCCGAACTCGGCGGCATCCTCGCGAATCTCGGCATCCGAGGTCAGAACGTTGACGTGATCGGGCAGGTATTGCCCCGTGCGCACATCCCATTCCGGGTACAGCACACGCCCCGACAGGCGCTCGCGGTTCACGTCCTCGGGCGCGAGATCAAGATGCAGCTTCAGCCGCGTCGGCGGCGCCTTCGATATCTGCCCCAGCCCGATTTCGTCCTGATCATCGGCGGCCTTTTTGGCGTTGTCCGGGTCGTCATCGTCGATCCGGCGGTTGAGGTTCAGGAACTCTGCCCAGCTGAGGATCGCCTCGAACTTGTGCAGGATCAGGCTGTCCTGCCGCTCGGCCTGATCGGATTTGCGGCGACGGGCGCGGTGGGTCTTTTCGCCCGATTCCTCGGGTGGTCCGTCGGTGTCGCGACTTTCGACCTCGGTGTGTTCGGAAAACGCGACCGCGCGCAGTTCGGGCCACAGGGGCGACGGGCGAAACGGCTGGTACCCGCGCGGGGCGGCCACGTCGTCGCCCAGGGCGTCATAGTCGCGGGCGCGGGCGGACAGGGGCGCAGGGTCGCCCAGCATCCGGCGGATCAGGTCCTCGACGGCGGCCTCGGCCGGGGGCAGGCCGGGCAGATCACGCTGATACAGCACGCCCTTGCACAGTTCGGTGTAAAGCGGGCGCAGGCCCGGCGCGTCCTCGAGCGTTGCGGCGACCATCTCGCGGGCCGCCTGCAGGGCGCGGATGTCGGCGCGCAGAGGATCGTCCTCGTCGATGCGGGTTCCGGCATGGGCCGCCACCGCCGCCAGCCAAACATAAAGCGCAACATTGGCTTCGCGCGCGGGAAACACCGCCAGCCGGTCGGGCAGGCGCAGGACCTCGCCGTCGAAACTGGCCCGTGGGATCAGTTCGGCCTCGGTGGCCAGCTTGCGCCGCCAGCCCAGCCGGTGGCGCGAGAGCTCGGGCGACACCGGGCGCAGTTCGACGCCCGGACTGCCGCCCAACCCCCGGAAAAGAACGGCCAGCCGCCCCGCGACCTGCGACAGGTCGACCGCGGCTCCTTCGTGCACCTCTGGTGCATCAAGGCGGCTGGCAAGGGTGTGCCACAGTTTCCCGATGGTTTCTTCGGGTTCCCATGGCTCAAAGTCGATCCTGACCATCGCCGGCCTCACCCAAAGACGGCGGTGACAAGATCGAGGAGCCCGCGTTTGATATCCTCGTCATCAGTCAGAGGTTCGATCATGGCGGCAAGAATGGCGCGGTCGGTGGACATGCCCTGCGCGATCAGCGTCGCGGCATAGACGACCAGGCGGGTGGATACGCCTTCCTCGAGGTCCTGACCCTTGAGCCCGCGCAGCTTGCCCGCCAGCCGCACCAGCGGCTTGCAGCGTTCGAGCGGCAGGCCGCTTTCCTGCGCGACCACCTCGGCCTCCAACTGAGGCGAAGGAAAGTCGAATTCCAGCGAGATGAACCGCTGCCGGGTCGAGGGCTTGAGGGTTTTCAGGATGTTCTGATAGCCGGGGTTGTAGGACGCCACCAGCATGAAGCCGGGTGCGGCCTCAAGCTCTTCTCCGGTGCGGTCGATCGGCAGGATGCGCCGGTCATCCGTCAGCGGGTGCAGCACCACGGTCACGTCCTTGCGCGCCTCGACCACCTCGTCCAGGTAACAGATCGCACCCTCGCGCACGGCGCGGGTCAGGGGGCCATCGACCCAGATCGTCTCGCCGCCTTTCAGCAGGTAGCGCCCGATCAGGTCGGCGGCGGCCAGGTCGTCGTGGCAGGCCACGGTATAGAGCGGCCGGCCCAGGCTGGCGGCCATATGGGCCACGAAGCGGGTCTTGCCGCAACCTGTCGGCCCTTTCAGCAGGACCGGCAGCT
Organism: Ruegeria intermedia; assembly: GCF_900129345.1. Lineage (GTDB taxonomy): Bacteria > Pseudomonadota > Alphaproteobacteria > Rhodobacterales > Rhodobacteraceae > Ruegeria > Ruegeria intermedia. Next base: position 66,351 of record NZ_FQVK01000007.1, read on the forward strand.
TGTTGGTATAGGCGGCGGCGAACACGTCGCATTCGTCGCCCTGGGGCAGATAGAAGGGGGCGTCTGCCGCCCCCGTTCCCAGTTTCATGGAGCCGTCCATATCCATCACTCCGCCGGAGTTTCCACGACGCCGGGTTCGATGACCTCTTTGCGCGGAACCCAGATCGAGTAGATGAACAGCAGCGCACCGATGACCACGACCAGACCGGCGCCGAAGCGCATCCAGTAGAAGATCGCGACCTGATCCTGCACATCCATGTAGTAGTCACCTACCACGCGCTGCATGTGCGTCTGGACGGTGCCGGCAAAGGTCAGCACGAAGGTCATGAAGACCATGCCGCCGGTCATCAGCCAGAACGAGGCCATGTTCAGCACCTGGTTGTACGGATCGCGGTTCTTCAGGATCGGCATCGCATAGGTGAAGATCGCCAGGTTGAGGCAGACATAGGCGCCGTAGAAGGCCAGGTGCCCGTGTGCCGCCGTGATCTGCGTGCCGTGGGTATAATAGTTCACCCCGTGCAGCGTGTGCAGGAAGCCCCAGACACCGGCACCGAAGAAGGCCAGCGTGGCACAGCCCAGCGACCACAGCAGCGCGGCCTTGTTGGGGTGGTCCCGACGGCCCTTCCAGACCATGACGAAGGCAAAGGCCATCATCGCAAAGAACGGGATCACCTCGAGGCTTGAGAAGATCGACCCGATCCACTGCCAGTAGCCCGGCGTACCGATCCAGTAGTAGTGGTGGCCGGTGCCCAGGATGCCCGAGAACAGCGCGGCGGCGACGATGACATAAAGCCATTTCTCGACCACCTCACGGTCAACACCGGTCAGCTTGAGCATCAGGTAGGCCAGGATCGAGGCCATGATCAGCTCCCACACGCCTTCGACCCACAGGTGGACGACATACCACCAGTACTGTTTGTCGAGGCTCAGGTTGCCCGGGTTGTAGAAGGCGAACAGGAACAGCAGCGCCAGACCCCACAGGCCCAGCAGCAGGATGTTGGTGATGACGGTCTTCTTGCCCTTCAGAACGGTCATCGACACGTTGAACAGAAAGATCAGCGCCGCCACGACGATGCCGGCCTTGACCCATTTGGGTTGCTCAAGGAACTCGCGCCCCTCTTTGCCCAGCAGCCAGTTGCCTTCGAACAGGTTGAAGACATAGGTCACCACAACGCCCAGCGTGCCCAGAATCAGGATCGCAAGCTGGATATAGGCCAGCTTGGTCGAGTGGATCTCGCGCTCGGCCTCTTCGGGGATCAGGAAATAGGCCGCGCCGAAAAAGCCGGTGATCAGCCACACGATCAGCGCGTTGGTGTGCAGCATCCGCACGATGTTGAACGGCAGAAGCTCGCTCAGAAAGTTGGGGGATACATAGATCCAGCCAGCCAGCAGACCGCCGATCACCTGGATCGCGAACAGGCCCATTGCGAATGCGAAATAGGCATAGGCCACTTTTTGGGATTCGTATTTCATTGCTCCGTTCCCTTCTCAGCCCGCGTCATTCGGGGGCCAGTCCTGAGCGTCGATGTTGTCCGTCCAGATCAGGAAGTTCGCCAGATCACGGATCTCTTCGTCGCTGAGGTTGAACCTTGGCATCTGCCGGCGACCGGGAATGCCGGTGGGTTGCGCCTCCATCCAGCCCTTGAGGGATTCAAAGGCCGATTCCGGGTCGTCCAGAACGCCCCAGCGGGTCATCACGTTGGCAAGCTCGGGCGCGAAATAGGCACCCTCACCCATGATCGAGTGACAGTTGATGCAGGCGTGTTTTTCCCAGACGTGCTTGCCCCGGATCACGCTCTCATCCAGCTTCGCCGAGTTCGGCGAATTGACGATGTACAGGTGTGAGTGGGCCGACAGGGCCAGAAAGATTAGGATGAAGAACAGTGACCCGCCATAGAATATGTTGCGGGCCATGCTCTTGGTCATGACTTCTCGCATTGCGCTCTCCTTTGCGCCGCTTTGCTGGTGGGGGGACAATGGCGGGATGGGCGGTTTGCCGCCTTAACGAAAGTCAAGACACTGTTCTGGCATGCGGCCAATCGGCTGCATTCCCTGAAAAAATGCGTGAAATGCCCAGAAATCGCCTTGAACCGCTGCTATCAGGGCGCCAAGTCAGATGGAGTTTCCGGGTCCGTGATGTGGCGTACCGGTGTCTTTGAATGAGTGAGTAAACGGGCAAGAGATGGCGAACTATTCCTATATCGGTTACGCGCCGGGGGTGATCACGGTCAATTTTTCCGGCCCTGACACCGTCACCTTGGATTCTGGCTACGACCCTGCCACCGACCGCCGCATCTTTGATGTGACCGATGCGGACGGCGGAAACATTCTGCCCTGGTGGAACCCCACCCCCGATACCGGAACCGTTTTCAACGGAGATCGCTACAACGACGAAAACGGCGACGACGCTACGCAGACGGGCGTCGTAACCAATCTGGACGGCTCGGTCACATATGATTCCGGTGCCATCTACCTGGAAGAATCCTATGCCCTGGCCAAGCCGGGCGGCGGTACGATCAACATGTACCGCGTCGAGGTCGAAGGAAATCTGGTCGGGTACATCACGTCCGAGCCGTTGGTGCCCGGGACCACCTACTCCATGACGGTGTCCAAGGTAACGCCCGGGAATGCCCCCGACACCACGGACCCAAGCGCACTCGTCGACGTTCCCTGCTTTACCGCCGGTACGCTGATCGAAACGCCCGACGGTGCCAAGGCGATAGAAGATCTGGCCCGTGGCGACCTTGTTCTGACGCTCGATCACGGCCCGTAACCGATCCGCTGGATCGGCTCGCGCACCCTGACGTCGGTCGAGCTACGGGCCAAGCCACGGCTGCGGCCGATCTGCGTGTCAGCCGGAGCGCTGGGGGCGGGCCTGCCGCGGCGCGACTTGCGAGTCTCGCCGCAGCACCGGATGCTGGTCCGCTCGGCGATTGCCGTGCGCATGTTCGACACCCACGAGGTGCTGATCCCCGCCCACAAGCTGGTCGGCGTTCCCGGCGTTCATGTCGATGAAACCGCCAGCAGCGTGACCTACTATCACATTCTGTTCGACCGCCACGAAATCGTAACCGCCGAAGGGGCTCCGTCGGAAAGCCTGTACACCGGGTCCGAGGCTCTCAAAAGCATCGGCCAAGATGCCCGCAGCGAGATCTTCGAGATTTTCCCCGAGCTTGGCGACCCGGATCACATCCCGACCGCCGCTCGCCCCATTCCGACAAGCGGCAAACGCGCACGGCACATGATCCACAGGCATGTCAAGAACGACCGACCGTTGATCGACCACGCCTGAACGGGTCAGGACGGCACGGCGTGCGGACCCACAAGGGCCGGCCACATCGCCACCACATACAGCGCCATCGCGCTGATCCACAGCCCGTCGGCGACCAGCATGGTGGTCAGGAACTGCGCGTCCAACCCGGACCCAACCCAGCGCAAAATCGCGGCCAGAGCCATCGCGCCATAGGCGGCGACCACCGGCGCGGGGGCGACCAGCGCCCGACCGCTGTGCCCCAGCGCCGCGCGGCTCATGACCGCCAGGGTCATCCCGCCCACACAGCCGATGCCCAAAACGTGCAGCGCTCCGATTTCGCTGCCGAAGCCGAACAGGGCCATTCCCCACAGAACCAAGCCAAGGCCCAGCATCCCCAAGGCCAGATGCAGCGCAAACAGGATCGGCTGCCGGTGCGCCCAAGCCCCCCGCCAACCTGACAGGCGCAAGCCCTGTATCGCTCCGAGGACCAGCGCCAAGATCGCGACTCCGTATCCGGCCCCGAAGATCATCATCGCCGCCGGCAGCAGCAGGGCCAGCAGCATGTTGCTTTTTTCCACCCAATCACGACTGGCGGGCCAGTCGGCTTCGGGCACGCCTTCGCGCTTCATTGCATTGCGCGTAAAGGCCGGCGTGATCCGACCACCCAGAATGGCGATCATGGAACACAAGGCCAGCAGACCTGCACGCAGACCAACATCCAAGGTTCCGGCCGTTACACCGATCCAGTCCAGATGGGTCAGCAGGTTGGATACCCAGATGAACGTCAACAACAGCAGAAAGACCATGTTTTGCGGCTTGGACCGCCGGATCAGCTGGGTGGCGATCTTTGCCGCCAGAACCGGCACGAAAGCCAGATCGGCCACCGCGACGATCACCGGATCGATCACACCGGAAAACCACAGCGCCACGCGCCCGGCCAACCACAGCGTCGCCGCGGCGGTAATGAACAAGCGCCGCGCCTCGGGGGCGCCGGTCCAGTTGGGAACCGCGGTCAGAAAGAACCCGCCCAGTGCGGCACTGGCATAGCCGAATATCATCTCGTGCGCGTGCCACATCGGCGGGCTCATGGCATAGGGCGCCTCGGGCCACAGCTCGACCCCGGCCAGCGTTGCCAGCCACCCTCCCCAGGCCAGACCGGCAAACACGCCGTAAAGACCCGCAAACAGAAAAAAGACCCGGAACCCTTCCCCCATGACGCGCGTGATTGCCGATGGCATGCCTGCTCTCCTTGGCCAAGCTGTTCTTTGACCAAGGCCTAGCAACAGTCCGACCACGCCCCCTTAACCAAAATCAAGCACAGGACAAAAAGATGACCCTGAAAAGCAAGTATTTAAAGGCGATCAATCTCTCCCAATTCCGCCGTCCCGGCCCGTTCCGTTGACTTTCGTCAAGGAGACGGAGGCCGTCCCGGCGCAGTGTCCGGCCTGCCTCACCAGCAAACGGAGAGTGATCATGTCACTTGGAATCAGCTATCACACCACCGGCCGCGCCTTCGGGGTCGGTCTGGCCATGTTGTTGGGCAGCGTCGCTGCTCCGGCATTCGCCGAAGAGCCAACCCTGAGCGAAGAAGCGTTCGAACGGTCCAAACAACTTTACTTCGAGCAATGCGCCGGTTGCCACGGCGTGCTTCGCAAGGGCGCCACCGGCAAGAACCTGGAACCGCACTGGAAGAAAACCGCGGCCGACGGCACCGTGACTGAAGGCGGCACCCTGAAACTGGGCCAGGAGCGCCTTGAAAAGATCATCGCGTGGGGCACCGAAGGCGGCATGAACAACTTCTCGGACATCATGACCGAGGAAGAAATCCGCGACATGGCGACCTACATCATGATGGAACCGCCCAAGCCGCCGGAAATGTCGCTGGAACAGATGAAGGCGACTCGCAAGGTCTATGTCGAGCCGAAGGACTATCCGACCGAGCCGCTGCACGGCCGCAACTGGGAAAACTTCTTTGTCGTCATCGAACGTGACGTGGGCAAGGTGGCCATCATCGACGGCGATACCAAAGAGGTTCTGACCCACATCCCGACCGGCTATGCCGTGCACGTGATCAAGGCGTCCGAGCACCATTCGATCAGCGAGCCCGAACATCCCGGCCGGTTCTGGTACACCATGGGCCGCGACGGCAAGATGACCAAGATCGACCTGTGGCAGACGCCCGACAAGATGCTGGTGTCCGAAGTCAAGATCGCCTATGACGCGCGTGACGTGGCCGTTTCCGGCGACGGCAAATACGTGATCGGCGGAGGCTACTGGCCGCCGCATTTCGCCATCGTCGATGCCGAGACCATGGAACCGCTCAAGGTCGTTTCGACCCGCGGCGTGAACGTGGACGGGGACTATGTGGAAGAAAGCCGCGTGGCCGCCATCTACACCACCCCGCACGAGCCGACCTGGCTGGTCGCGGTGAAGGAACTGGGCCAGATCTGGCAGGTGGACTATTCCGACCTGGACAACCTGCGCATCGACAAGATCGATACCGCCAAGTTCCTGCATGACGGCTTCTTCGATCCGACCGGGCGCTATTTCCAGATCGCCGCGAACGCATCGAACAAGATGGTCGTGGTGGACACCAAGGAGCGCAAGCTCGAGGCTCTGATCGACACCGCAGCCCTGCCGCACCCCGGACCGGGCGCAAACTGGAACGATCCGAACTGCGGACCTGTCGCCGGCACGACCCACCTGGGCGTGGGCACCGTGACCGTCTGGGGCAACGACCCCGAAGGCCACCCGGATCAGGCCTGGAAGGTCTGCTATGAAACCGAGACCGACGGCCCCGGCCTGTTCATCCGCACGCACCCGAACTCGAAATACGTGTGGGCGGACCAGACCAAGCACCCCGAGCCTGAAATCCAGCAGTCGGTGCAGGTCATCGACAAGGAAACCGGCGAGATCGTGAAAACGATCCAGATCACCGAAGAAGAAGGCAATGCCGCCGTTCACTTCGAGTTCAACGCCGACGGCACCGAGGTCTGGGTTTCCAAGTGGAACCTGGCGGATTCCAAGGAACCCAACGGTCAGATCGTGATCTTCGACGCGGAAACGCTGGAAGAGATCGGTCGCATCGACGGGCTGTATGCCCCGACCGGCAAGTTCAACGTCTACAACCGCTCGAACCACGTCACCTGACGGGTGGACAGCACACACAGGAAAGGGCGGGCCCCTCGCCCGCCCTTTCCCCGTTTGACCGCGGCGCCCTGCCCGGCATCCCAACCGCCATTCCGACCGGCCTGACACCCAAGGCCAGAGCAATCAGCCAAAACGGAGCCTGGACATGACCCAGTCCGAACCGGAAAAGAAAAAACCGATCTGGCGCCGGTATTTCCTGTGGGGAATGCCCGTGGCCGGCATCGCCGCGGCCTTTGTCGCCGGCATCATCTTCTGGGGCGGGTTCAACACCGCCATGGAAGCCACGAACACCGAGAAATTCTGCATCTCGTGCCACGAGATGCGCGACTATATCTACACCGAGTACAAGGGCACGATCCATGACGTGAACCGGTCGGGCGTCGGCGCGGTCTGTTCCGACTGCCACGTGCCCAAGGACTGGACCCACAAGATCATCCGAAAGATCCAGGCGTCCAAGGAGCTGTACGGCAAGCTGGTCGGCACCATCAGCACGCCCGAGAAATTCGAGGCCAAGCGCATCCATCTGGCCATGAACGAATGGGAGCGGATGAAGAAGACCGACTCGCGCGAGTGCCGCAACTGCCACGATTTCGAATCGATGATGCCCGAGTTCCAGAAACCGCGGGCACGGCAGCAGCACCTGAACGCGATGGAGGTCGGCCAGACCTGCATCGACTGCCACAAGGGCATCGCGCACTCGAACATCCGTGACCGCGCGCCCGAGGAGTATCTGGAAAAACTCGAGGCCCCGAACCCGAAATTCGCCCGTCCGATCCCGCCGGAATACCTGGCCAGCCTTGAACGGATCGAAGCCAAGGAGGCCGCCGAGGCCGAGGCCGAGAAAGCCGCCCGCAAGGCCCAGCAGGAGGCCGTGCGGGCGCAGATCGCCGCCGCGGTCGACGCCGCACTGGCCGAGGAACGCGCCAAGGCCGATGGCACCGCAACCGATGCCGCGGCCTCGGGGGGCAGCGACGTGGGCGGCAACATCGACTGGAACGCCGTGGCCAGCACCGATCTGAAACTGTTCTACCCCGGTCAGGCCTCGTTCGAATGGGTGCAGAACGGCAAGACCCACGGTGGCGCCCGCCCGCTGACCAAGGGTGGCGACAAATGCTCGACCTGCCACGCCAAGGAGCTGGACGCGATCGGCAACAAGATCGTCGCCGGCGGCGAGCTCGAGCCGACCCCGATCCCCGGCAAGCGCGGGGTGATCGACGCCACGGTCCAGGCCGCGCATGACGGCGAAAACCTGTATATCCGGCTGCAATGGGCGGATGCCGGCCACAATCCCGTGCCCTTCGTCGACGGCGGCAAGATGGACCCGGACAACCCGATCAAGGTCGCCATGATGATCACCGGCACCGGGATCGAGCTGGGCGAACAGGTGGGGTGCTGGGCCTCGTGCCACGCCGACAACACCTATATGCCCTTTGCGCCTGATGCCGAAACCATCGCCGCCAACCCGGACGTGGCCGCACGCCTGACGGCCAAGGACACCGTCACCAAGTACATTAGCGAAAGCCGCATCAAGGTCGAAGTCAAAGGCCGGCGCGGCAAGCCGCTGGGCGGCTGGGACAAGCTGCAGGCCGAGGATCAGATCGCGCAGTACCTGCAGGACGGCACATTCCTTGACCTGATGCGCGTCTATGCCGACGGCAGCGCCACCAACGGCTATCTGCTGGAACAACGCGTGGTCAATGATGGCGAGATCTCGGCCTCGGCCAGCCTGTCGGGCGGCATGTGGACGGTGGTGTTCTCGCGTCCGCTGAACTCGGGCGCGCCGGGCGACGTGCCGCTGGAGCCGGGCAAGACCTACACGGTGGGCTTTGCCATCCACGATGACCATGCGGCGGCGCGGTTCCACCACGTCACGCTGAACACCAGCCTCGCGCTGGATGACGACAGCGCCGACATCAACGTGGTCAAACAATAACGAAAAGGGGCCGGCGATCCGGCCCCTTTTCCACAGCCGAGGAGACATGCGACGATGACGACCAAGCCCCTTCTGACCGCAGTCCTGGCCCTTGTTGCGGCCCTGCCGGCCCTGGCCGATGAAGCCGACCAGATCTGCGCCGAGGCCGAGGAGCGCTATGTCGAACTCTTCGGCGAACCCTCCGACGCGGTGCAGGATGCCGAGGTGGTGCTGATGTACAAGTACCGCTTCTGCCCGGCCCGGATCACGGTCAAGCCCGGCACCACGGTGCGCTGGGTCAACGTGGACAAGCGCACCAGCCATTCGGTGCTGTTGAAGGATGGCAGCCGGCCCGAATCCGACCGCATCTTCCCCGAGGAATCGGTCGAGATGACGTTCCTTGAACCCGGCCCGCAGGACTATCTGTGCGGCCCGCATTGGGAAACGCAGAACATGATCGGCATGGTCACCGTCGAGCCCTGAACGCAGGCAGACATACAGGCAGACAACAAGAGCGCGGGCGCAAATCCCGCGCTCTTAACTTTAGTCAAGGAGGCCCCGTGGCGAATGCGCCAGTCTGCGGCCATGACACGCCCGGCCACCCCAGCAACGTCCCGATCCGCCGCTCTGCCCGCGCTCGGAACCGACCGGAACGCCCGGGTCCCGATGACATTCAGACCAAGCGAGATTGCACCATGAGCGGTAAGGTTTTTCTGATCGGCGCCGGACCCGGAGACCCCGAATTGATGACCCTGCGCGCTCTGCGGATGCTGCGCGAGGCGGATGTGGTGGTCTGTGACCGCCTGGTCTCGGAGGAAATCCTGGCCATGCACGCCCCCGGTGCGCGGCTGATCCCCGTGGGCAAGGCGCCCAAATGCCATACCGTGCCGCAGGACCGGATCAACCAGATCCTGTTGGAACAGGCCCGCGCGGGCCACAGGGTTGCCCGCCTGAAGGGAGGCGATCCGATGATCTTTGGCCGCGGCTCGGAAGAGGCGGCGTTTCTGATGGGCCATGGCATTGCCGTGGAATACGCGCCCGGCATCACCGCGGCGCAGGGGGCAAGCTGTTCGACCGGCGTGCCGCTGACCCATCGCGGGTTGGCCACATCGGTGCAATATGTCACCGGCCATCGTCAGGCCGACAAGGTGCTGGACCTCGACTGGAAGCGCCTGGCGGACCCTGACACCACCTTGGTCATCTACATGGGCGTCGCCAATATCGGCCAGATCGCCATGGGCCTGATGACCGAGAACCTGCCGGGATCGACCCCCGTCCTGGCCGTCGGCAAGGCGACCACCCCGGACGAGCGCCGCCTTGTCTCGCGTCTGGACCGTGTCGCCGCCGACGTGCGCGCGGCCGGTCTGGCCGCCCCCACCCTGTTCATCATCGGCAAGGTCGTATCGCTCTATGCCGAACGGCCGGTTGCCGAGTTGCTGGAGCACGCTCATGGCTAGGACTCTGCCCACTGAACCGGCCCGTCGGGACTGGCCCGGGCGCGCGGTGCTGACCGCCGCCGTGCTGTTGGCCACCTCGGCCTTTGCCGCCGACACGCTGGACCCCAACGCGTTGAAACGTCTGGTGCATCAGGATTGCGGGTCCTGCCACGGCCTGACCCTGAAAGGCGGGCTGGGCCCCGATCTGCGCGCGGGAAACCTGCAGCACTATGACCCCGAAATCCTGACCGGCGTAATCCTGGACGGCATCCCCGACACGGCCATGCCGCCCTGGCGGCCCCTCATCACCGAGGAAGAGGCCGAATGGATCGCCCGTTATCTGCTGAAACCGGAGGCGCAATGAAACAGTTTGTCCTTGGCCTGGCGGCCGCGCTGCTGATGACCGCAGCCCATGCCGAACCCACCGCCACCGGAGACCTGGGGCTGGTGATCGAACGGGCCACCGGCTCGGTCCTGCTGGTCGATCAATCCGACCGCGCCGCGCTGGCCCGGATCGAGGGGCTGGGCGATCTGTCCCATGCCTCGCTGGTCTATTCGCCCGACGAACGCTTTGCCTTTGTCTTCGGGCGCGACGGCGGGCTGACCAAGGTCGATGTCGTTACCCGTCAGATCGCCAAGCGCGTCGTGCAGGCCGGCAACGCCATCGGCGGGGCGATCTCGGACGACGGCACGTTGGTCGCGGTGTCGAACTATGAACCCGGCGGGGTGCGCGTCTTTGACGCCGACACGCTGGATCTGGTGGCCGACATCCCCACCGGCAGCAAGACCATCGGCCTGGTCGATGCGCCGGGACGCCGTTTCGTGTTCACCATGTGGGATACGGGCGAGACCTGGATCGCTGATTTCGCGCGCGGCACCGACCCGCAGATCACCAAGATCACCGACATGGGCAAAAACCCCTATGACGCGCTGATCACCGCCAATGGCCGCACCTACATCACCGGCCTGTTCGGGCAGGACGGGCTGACCGCTCTGGATTTGTGGGACGAAACGCCCGAACCGATCCGGGTGCTGCCCGGCTATGGGCGCGGTCAACAGGAGATGCCCGTCTACAAGATGCCCCATCTGGAAGGCTGGGCGCATACGGGCGCCGAATTCGTATTGCCGGCCGTCGGCCATCACCAGGTGCTCTGGGTCGATGCCGACACACTCACGGAAACCGGGCGCACCCAGACGTATGGCCAGCCCGTCTTTGCCATGGCGCGGCCCGACGGCCGGCAGGTCTGGGTGAATTTCGCCCACCCGCTGAACGACACGATCCAGGTGATCGACACGGTCAGCAAACAGGTCATCCACGAGTTCAAACCCGGGCCGGCGGTGCTGCACATGGAGTTCACCCCGCGCGGGCACGAGGTCTGGATCAGCGTGCGCGATGCCAACACGGTCATGGTCTATGACACCCACAGCTTTGAAAAGCTGCGGGAAATCCCGGCCGACAGCCCCTCGGGCATCTTCTTCACCGCGCGTGCGCACAGAACGGGGCTGTAAGCGATGTGCCATATCACCGACCCGATCGACCGCAGGTTGCTGGATGACTGGCAGCGCGATTTTCCCGTTGCCGACCGGCCGTTCCAGGTGCTGGCCGCGGCGCTGGGGCTGGATGAGGCCGAGGTGATCGACCGCCTGGACCGCATGCGCGCCGCCGGGCGTATCACCCGCGTCGGCGCGACGGTCGCGCCCGGCGTGGCCTCGGCCAGCACGCTGGCCGCCGTCGCCGCGCCCGAGGAAAAGGTGGAACAGATCGCCGCCCTGATCGATGCCGAACCGGGCGTGAACCACAATTACCAGCGCGAGGATGACTGGAACCTGTGGTTCGTTGCCACCGGCCCCGACCGGGCGCATGTGGACGCCACCCTGGCCCGGATCAGTGACCGCACCGGGCTGCGCGTGCTGGATCTGCGGCTGGTCCGCCCGTTCAACGTCGATCTGGGTTTTCGCATGTCCGATTGTTCGCGCCGCGTGCCACGGCCGCGTACGGTCGACCGGAGCGTTCTGCGGCAAGGCGACCGCGACATCCTGCAGGCGCTCAGCGCGGGGCTGCCGCTAATGGCCGACCCCTACGCGGCGCTGGCCCAATCCCTGAACCGCACTCCTGAGGACGTGATGGATCGCATCCGGGTGTTGCACAAGGCCGGCGTCATCTCGCGCCTGGGGGTCATCGTGCGGCATCGGGCGCTGGGGTGGTCGGCCAACGCCATGGTCGTGTGGGACCTGCCCGCCGAGCGGATCGACCACGCGGGCCCCGCTCTGGCCGCGCATCCCGGCGTGACCCTGTGCTATGAACGCCAGCCGGTCGAGGGCGTGTGGCCCTACCGGCTCTATTCCATGATCCACGCCCGGTCGCGCTCCGAGGCGCGGGGTATCCTGGCCGGCGCCGCCGCCCTGCCCGAACTGGAGGGCGCCGCGCACAAGGTTCTGTTCTCGACCCGCTGCTTCAAACAGACCGGCGCATTGATCAAACCGAAAGAGGCCGCCGCATGACCCCGCTGGACGACACCGACCGCCGCCTGCTGAACCGCCTGCAGGAGGACCTGCCGCTGACCCCCCGCCCCTATGCCGACGTGGCGGCCGAACTGGGGATCACCGAGCACGACCTGCTGGACCGGCTGGCGCGGATGAAGGCCGACCGGGTCATCACCCGGTTCGGCCCGTTCTTCGACGCCGCCGCCATGGGCGGGGATTTCTGCCTGTGCGCCATGGCGGTGCCCGAGGCCGAGTTTGAAACCGTCCTGACCAAAGTCAATGCGCACCCTGAGGTGGCGCATAATTATGAACGCACGCACCGGCTGAACATGTGGTTCGTTCTGGCGACCGAAACGCCCGAGGCGATCACCGCAACGGCCGACGCGATCGAACGCGAGACGGGACTCACGGTTCACCGGTTCCCGAAATTGCAGGAATTTTTCATCGGCTTCCGGGTGGCAGCATGATCGACGCAACCGACAGACGGATCATCGAGGCGCTGCAGGGCGGGCTGCCCCTGGTGCCCGCGCCCTATGCGCAGGTCGCCGACGATCTGGGGATCGAGGAAGCCGTCCTGCTGGACCGGCTGGCCGCGCTGAAGACGCGCGGGGTGATCCGGCGGATCGCCGCAGCCCCCAACCACTACAGGCTGGGCATGACATCGAACGGCATGACGGTGTGGGATGTGCAGGACGACCTGATCGGCGAACTCGGCGCCCATATTGGCGCATTGCCCTTCGTCACCCATTGTTATGAAAGGCCCCGCGCCCTGCCTGACTGGCCTTACAACCTGTTCGCCATGGTCCATGGCAACTCGCCCGATGAGGTCGAACGGAAACGCGGCCAGATCGCCGCAATCCTTGGATCGGCCTGCCGGGGCAGCGACATCCTCTATTCAACGCGCATCCTGAAGAAAACCGGGCTGCGCCTGAAAGCGAAAGGCTGAGACCGATGTTCCGCCTGACCGAATACATGCAGCAGCTGGTCAACCCGACTCCGGTGCGCAAACGCCGCCCCGGACCGGTGAAGCCGGTGGTGATCTGGAACCTGACCCGGCGCTGCAACCTGAAATGCCGCCATTGCTACACCGTGTCCGCAGATGTGGCCTTCCCGGGCGAGCTCAGCCACGAGCAAGCCATGACCACCCTTGAGGATCTGGGCCAGTTTCGCGTCCCGGCCCTGATCCTCTCGGGCGGGGAGCCATTGGACCGGTTCGATTTCTTCGACATCGCCCGACGGGCGCGCCAGCTGGTGCCGATGCTGGCGCTGTCAACCAACGGCACGCGGATCCACGACGAAACCGCCGACAGGATCGCCGACGTGGGCTTCAACTATGTCGGCATCTCGCTCGACGGGATCGGGGCCACGAATGACTGGTTCCGCGGCGTCGAGGGCGCCTTTGATGACGCCCTGCGCGGCGTGCGCGAATGCAAGAAGCGCGGCATCAAGGTGGGCCTGCGGTTCTGCCTGACCGAAGGCACCCGGCACCACCTGCCCGACCTGCTGAAACTGTGCGACGACGAGGGGGTGGACAAGTTCTATCTCTCGCATCTGGTCTATGCCGGGCGCGGCGACAAGAACCGGGGCGAGGACGCGGAACATCAGCGCACCCGGCAGGGGCTCGACCTGTTGCTGGACCGCGCATGGGAGGCCGCCTCGGGCGGGCGCCCGCTGGACATCGTGACCGGCAACAACGACGCCGATGCCGGGTATTTTCTGAACTGGGCCGCCGCCCGGTTCGACGCCGACGCCGTCGCGCATGTGCGCGAACACCTGGCCCATTGGGGCGGCAATTCCAGCGGGCTGGGCGTGGCCAATATCGACAATCTGGGTCGCGTCCATCCCGATACCTACTGGTCGGACTACACGGTGGGCAACGTCAAACTCACTCCGTTTTCCGAGTTGTGGACCGGAGATGACCCGATGCTGGCCCTGCTGCGCACGCGGCCGCGCCCGTTGAAGGGACGCTGTGGCGCTTGCCGGTTGCAGGATGTCTGCAGCGGAAATACCCGAATCCGGGCCCTGCAACTGACCGGCGACCCGTGGGCCGAAGACCCGGCCTGCTACCTGACCAATGACGAAATCGGCGTGGACGGTGCGGGCGAGCGCCTGCAGGTCACGCCTTTCCGGGGGAAAAGCCATGATCCGGCGCATCAGTTCTTTTAAGGCACTCAAATTCGGTACTTTGTGCTCGGTGTTGCTGGCTGGAACGGCCTGGGCGGATGCTCAATCAGACTACGCCGAGCATTGCGCCAGCTGCCATGGCGAGACCCGGCTGGGCGGCGTCGGCCCGGCGCTGATCCCCGAAACGCTCAAACGCATGCGCGGCCCGCGCGTGGCCGCCGTCATCGCCGAGGGGCGCCCGGCCACCCAGATGCCCGCCTTCGCACACGAGCTGGACACGCTGCAGATCGAGGAACTGGCGGGCTGGCTGAAATCTCCGCTGGAGATCGACCCCGAATGGGACGCCGAACAGATCATGGCCAGCCGCACGCTGGATGCCGATTACGCACCGGTCGATGCGCCGGTTTGGGACAGCGACCCGATGAACATCACGCTGGTGGTGGAAACCGGCGATCACCATGTCAGCGTTCTGGACGGCGACACGTTCGAGGTTCTGGACCGGTTCGAGACCCCCTTTGCCGTGCATGGCGGCCCCAAGTTCAGCCTCGATGGGCGCTATGTGTTCATCATGTCGCGCGATGGCTGGGTGCAGAAATACGATATTTGGGCGCTGAAACAGGTGGGCCGCATCCGCGCCGGCCTGAACAGCCGCAACATCGCCATGTCGGGCGACGGCAAGTGGCTGGCCGTGGCGAACTATCTGCCCAACAGCCTGACCCTGCTGTCGACCGAGGATCTGTCGGTGGCCAAGGTGGTCGAGGTCAAGGGCAAACAGGGCAAGCCCAGCCGGGTCTCGGCCGTGTACCAGGCCCCGCCGCGCGAAAGCTTCGTGCTGGCGCTTAAGGACGTGCCCGAGATCTGGGAAGTGTTCTATGGCGACAACCCGCCGCAATTCGGGCTGGGCCATGATTTCCGGATCGAGGGGCAGTTCAAGAACCCCGACCCCTTCCCCGTGCGCAAGATCACCACGCCCGACTATCTGGACGATTTCTTTTTCGACCAGAGCTATGAATACGTCATGGGCGCGTCGCGCGATGGCAAGGGCGGTCAGGTGATCGACCTTGTGATCGGGCAGAAAGTGGCGGATCTGGACCTGCCCGGCATGCCGCATCTGGGCTCGGGCATCACCTGGCAGCGGGGTGGCACCACGGTGATGGCCACGCCGCACCTGACCGAAGGCACCATCTCGGTCATCGACATGGGCAGCTGGGAAACGATCAAGCGGATCGAGACCGAAGGGCCCGGGTTCTTCATGCGCAGCCACGAGAACTCGCCCTATGTCTGGGCCGACGTGTTCTTCGGCCCCAACAAGGATGCAATGCATGTGATCGACAAGCAGAGCCTCGAGATCGTCAAAACCCTGCGGCCCGCGCCGGGCAAGACCGTGGCGCATGTGGAATTCACCCGCGACGGCGCCCATGCGCTGGTCTCGATCTGGGAGGATGACGGCGCGGTGATCGTGTATGACGCGCAGACGCTCGAGGAAATCAAACGCCTGCCGATGCGCAAACCTTCGGGAAAATACAATGTCTGGAACAAGATCA
The DNA here is from genome assembly GCF_900129345.1 of Ruegeria intermedia. Classification (GTDB taxonomy): domain Bacteria; phylum Pseudomonadota; class Alphaproteobacteria; order Rhodobacterales; family Rhodobacteraceae; genus Ruegeria; species Ruegeria intermedia. The sequence continues at coordinate 82,254 of NZ_FQVK01000007.1, forward strand.
CCTTCTCGGAAGGCACCAGCCACTGACGGGCGCTGGCCGGTCTGGAAACTGGCCGTTCTTTTGTATCCGGCGACGGCGCTGACCGTCGCCATCAACCTGTTTCTGGCCGGGTTGATCGCCCATGCGCTGGGGTTTGAATCCGTAACACCGGTGGCCGCGCTGATCTGGTGTGTGCCTCTTGGGGTTCCGGCCAGCTGGCTGGCGGGGCGCTGGGTGCGGCGGCTGATGGACGAGGCCGACGCATGAGCAAGGCCGGAATTTCGCGCCGCCTAACCGAAGTCAAGTAGCCGGCATTTGCGATCCCTTACGACTCGGGCAACATCAAATTCGAGTCGGAGTCTCCATGCCCGCCGCCCGCCAAAACCACAGCCTCCCGGTCCGCGCGACTCGCGTGGCGGCCGGGCTGGCGGGCATCTTTCTTTTGATGTTGCAGGTGCTTGGGCCAGCGCTGGCGAGTCCCGGCCAGGGCACCTGGATGGAGATCTGCTCGGAGGCAGGAGCGGTCTGGGTTCAGGTGGACCTGGAACAAGACACCGGCGACCCGACCGCGCCCTGCCCGAAATGTGCCGATTGCGCCCTGTGCGCGATTGCGGCGGCGGCGCCGGTCCCGGACCTGCCGCAGCTGCAGCAGCCCCGGTTCGTGCAGATCTCACGGTGTAAATTCTCCGATCTGATCGAACCGTGCGAATCCCGACGGCTGTGGCCCGAAACCCGCGGCCCCCCGGCCGCGCCCGAAATCAGAACCGAACGCGCGCCGCGCGCGTCCATGGCGTCAACCCGAATTGAAGGAGGTGCGCCGTGGTCGTGACCCGCGCAGCCCATTTCCTTGTGGCCCTTGTCCTGTCCTGCCTGCTGGCGCTTGGCGCGCGGGCCGACAGCCTGGCCAGTTTCCTGCCCGAGATCGATCCCGCCGAATTGGCGCCCGGTGCCGATGCCATCGGTCCGGTGCGTGATGATGTGCCGGTGGCCCCTGTGCTGAAAGGCGGCGAAACCATCGCCTGGGCTTTTCTCACATCCGATTTCGTCGGCACGACCGGCTATTCCGGCAAGCCCATTCACGTCGTCGCCGCCATCGACGGTGATGCGGTGTTGACCGGCGTCAAGCTGGTCAAACATTCCGAACCCATCGTTCTGATCGGCATTCCCAATTCGCGCATGGTCGAGCTGACCGAAGGTTATGCCGGGCTGGACCTCAAGCGCGAGGTCGAGACCGGCGGCGAGGGGCATGATCTGGACATCATCTCGGGCGCGACGGTGACGGTGATGGTCATCGACGACAGCGTCGTGCGCGCCGGGATCAAGGTGGCCCGCGCCATGGGTCTGGGCGGGCTGTCCGAGGTGCAGGCCGACGGACCCAAGCGCGAAGTCGACATGGCCAAGACCGACACCTATGACTGGGCCACGCTCTCGGGCAATGGCTCGATCCGGCGGCTGACGCTGGACGTGGGTCAGGTCAACGCAGCCTTCGAGGCCACCGGCGACCAGCGCGCGATCAAACGCCCCGAGAAGGGCAACCCCGAAGACACCTTCATCGACATGCATGTGGCGCTGGTCTCGGTGCCTTCGATCGGCAAGTCGCTGCTGGGCGAGGCCGAGTACCGGAACCTGGTCAATTGGCTGAACGAGGGCGAACACGCCATCCTGGTGCTGGGCCGTGGCAAGTACAGCTTCAAGGGCTCGGGCTATGTGCGCGGCGGGATCTTCGACCGGATCCAGCTGATCCAGGGCGACAATTCGGTGCGGTTCTTCGACCGTCAGCATCGCCGCCTGGGCACGGTGGCCGCAGAGGACGCGCCCAGCTTTACCGAGCTGGACATCTTCAAGATCCCCGCCGATGCCGAGTTCGACCCGACCGAACCGTTCCGCCTGCAACTGCTGGTGCAGCGTGCCGTGGGTGCCGTCGAGAAAACCTTTTTGACCTTCGATCTGGGCTACAAACTGCCCGACCGTTACCTGCTGCCGGTTGCAGCCCCAAAGATTGTCGAGGATGCGACCGGCGAAGCCGCCGCCAAGGCTGCCCTGTGGCAGCGCATCTGGAAGGACCGCACCGTCGAAATCGCCATTCTTGGCGTCATGCTGCTGGTCCTGACCGCGACGTTCTTCTTCCAGTTCCACGCGACGATGAATGCGCGGGTCTTCTACTGGTTCCGCATCGGCTACCTGACAATGACCCTGTTCTTCATCGGCTGGTACGCCAACGCGCAGTTGAGCGTGGTGAACCTGATGGCACTGGCGGGAAGCCTGCGCACAGGATTCTCGTGGGATGCGTTCCTGCTGGACCCGCTGGTGTTCATCCAATGGTTCGCCGTTGCCGCCGCACTGTTGTTCTGGGGTCGCGGGGCCTATTGCGGATGGCTGTGCCCGTTCGGCGCGTTGCAGGAATTGACCAACAAGATCGCGCGCGCCCTGAAGGTGCCGCAATGGACGCTGCCCTGGGGTCTGAACGAACGCCTGTGGCCCGCGAAATACATGATCTTTCTGGGTCTTTTCGGACTCAGCTTCATCTCGATCCCGTTGGCCGAGAAATATGCCGAGGTCGAGCCGTTCAAGACCGCGATCATCCTGAAATTCATGCGCGACTGGCCTTTCGTGGTCTTTGCCGTGGGTCTGCTGGTGATCGGCCTGTTCATCGAACGGTTCTATTGCCGCTATCTGTGCCCGCTGGGTGCGGCGCTGGCGATCCCCGCCCGCATCCGCATGTTCGACTGGCTGCGCCGCTACAAGGATTGCGGCAACCCCTGTCAGACCTGCGCCAACGAATGCCCCGTTCAGGCCATCCACCCCACCGGTGAGATCAACCCGAACGAGTGCGTCACCTGCCTGCATTGTCAGGTGCTCTACCAGTCCGAGAGCAAATGTCCCGTCGTCATCCGCCAGCTGAAACGGCGGGCCAAGACCGGGTCGGTCAAACTCAAGACCCCCCTCGGACAACCACCGGCGAACCATCCGAACGCCAAACCGCAAACCGTTTCCTGAAAGGAGGAACGATCATGTCGGATCAAGACACCAAACTGAACATCACCCGCCGCGGGTTGCTGGGGGCCTCGGCCACCGGGGCCGTGCTGGCCGGAACCGGGCTGGGCGTCGGCGGCACGCTGATGACCGCCAAGCAGGCCAGCGCCGCCGCCAAGGTCGAACTGGCCCCCGGCGAGCTGGACGAATATTACGGCTTCTGGTCCTCGGGCCAGACCGGCGAGCTGCGCATCATGGGCTTCCCGTCCATGCGCGAGCTGATGCGGGTGCCGGTGTTCAACCGCTGCTCGGCCACCGGTTGGGGCCAGACCAACGAGTCGCTGAAGGTCCTGACCGAGGGCCTGCTGCCGGAAACCAAGGAATTCCTGGCCAAGCGCGGCATGAAAACCTATGACAACGGCGACCTGCACCACCCGCACATGTCGTTCACCGACGGCACCTATGACGGCCGCTATCTGTTCATGAACGACAAGGCCAACACCCGCGTGGCCCGCGTGCGCTGCGACGTGATGAAATGCGACAAGATCATCGAGATCCCCAACGCCAAGGCGATCCACGGTCTGCGCCCGCAGAAATTCCCGCGCACCGGCTATGTCTTTGCCAATGGCGAGGACGAAACCCCGCTGATCAACGACGGCAGCGTGCTGGACGATCCGTCGCAATACGTCAACATCTTCACCGCCATCGACGGTGACACGATGGAGATCGCCTGGCAGGTGATGGTGTCGGGCAACCTCGACAACACCGATTGCGACTATCAGGGCAAATACGCCTTCTCGACCTCGTACAACTCGGAAATGGGCATGAACCTGGCCGAGATGACCGAGAGCGAGATGGACCACGTGGTCGTCTTCAACCTCAAGGAAATCGAGGCCGGCATCGCCGCGGGCGACTATCAGGAGATCAAGGGCGTCAAGGTTCTGGACGGGCGCAAGGGGTCGAACAAGAAATACACCCGCTACATCCCGATCCCGAACTCGCCGCACGGCATCAACACCGCGCCCGACGGCAAGCACGTCTGCATCAACGGCAAGCTGTCGCCGACCGTGTCGATCATGGACGTGACCAAGCTGGACGCGCTGTTCGAAAGCGATGCCGATCCGCGCTCGTGCATCGTGGGCGAGCCGCAGCTGGGCCTTGGCCCGCTTCACACCGCCTATGACGGTCAGGGCAACGCCTTCACCACGCTGTTCCTGGACAGCCAGATCGTCAAATGGAACATCGACAAGGCCATCCGCGCCTACAACGGCGAAGACGTGGACCCGATCATCTCGAAGGTCGACGTGCACTATCAGCCGGGCCACAACTCGACCTCGATGGGTGAGACCAAAGAGGCCGACGGCAAGTGGCTGATCTCGATGAACAAGTTCTCGAAGGACCGGTTTCTGAACACCGGCCCGCTCAAGCCCGAGAACGAGCAGGTGATCGACATCTCGACCGACGAGATGAAGGTGGTGCATGACGGCCCGACCTTCGCCGAGCCGCATGACTCGATCATCGTACGGCGCGACATCGTGAACCCGGTCAACGTCTGGGACCGCAACGACCCGATGTGGGAAGACGCGCGCAAACAGGCCGAGGCCGATGGCGTCGATCTGGAGGAAGGCGCCGAAGAGCCCATCCGCGACGGCAACAAGGTGCGGGTCTACATGGTCTCGCAGGCCCCGACCTTCAGCCTCGAGAAGTTTACCGTCAAACAGGGCGACGAGGTCACGATCTACGTCACCAACCTGGATGACGTGGACGATGTGACCCACGGCTTCTGCCTGGGCAACTACGGTATCGCCTTCGAGGTCGCGCCGCAGGCCACCGCCTCGATCACCTTCACCGCCGACCGTCCGGGCGTGCACTGGTTCTACTGCCAGTGGTTCTGCCACGCGCTGCACATGGAAATGCGCGGCCGGATGCTGGTCGAACCGCAGGGAGCCTGACCCATGCGCTGGCCCCTGCTCATCCCGCTTCTGCTCGGCTCGCCGCTTTGGGCGGCGGACTGGGACGTGCCCAACCGGGCGGGGGCCATCACCGAGACACTGGCGCAGGCGGCGGATGGAGACACCCTCCGCCTGAGCCCCGGCGTCTATGCCGAACGCCTGGTTCTGGACCGGCCCGTCACCATCGACGGGCAGGGCGAGGCCACCATCGACGGCCAGGGCACCGGCAGCGTCATCACCGTGACCGGGCCCGGCGTCACCCTGCGCGGCCTGACCGTGATCGGGTCGGGATCGGACCATGGTGAGATCGACAGCGGCATCCAGCTGACCAAGACGGCCCGCGCCGCCGTGGTAGAAAACAACGTGCTGCTGGGAAATCTGTACGGCGTGGACATCCACGGTGCCGATGACAGCATCGTGCGCCACAACCGGATCGAGGGCCGGCAGGACCGCCGGATGAACGACCGCGGCAACGGGGTCTATGTCTGGAACGCGCCCGGCGCGGTGGTCGAAGGCAATGACATCCGCTTTGGCCGCGACGGAATCTTCGTGAACTCGTCGAAGAAGAACACCTTCACCGGCAACACTTTCCGCGACCTGCGCTTTGCCGTGCACTACATGTATGCCGACGATTCCATCGTCAGCGACAATGTCTCGATCGGCAACGATCTGGGCTATGCGGTGATGTTCACCTCGAACGTGCAGGTGATCAACAACGTCTCGGTCGGCGACCGCGAACATGGGGTCATGCTGAACTATGCCAATGACAGCGTGATCTCGGGCAACGTTGTGAAAGGCGCCAAGGAAAAGTGCACCTTTCTGTACAATTCCAACAAGAACGAATTCACCGACAACTGGTTCGAGGGTTGCGGCATCGGGATCCATTTCACCGCCGGCAGCGAACGCAACCGGATCGTCGGCAACGCCTTTGTCGGCAACCGGACACAGGTGAAATACGTCTCGACCAAATGGGTCGAGTGGTCGGAAGACGGCCGCGGCAACTACTGGTCCGATTTTGCCGCCTATGACGTGAACGGCGACGGCATCGCCGACGCCCCCTATCGCCCCAACGATAGCATGGACCATGTGCTGTGGACCCAACCCGCAGCCAAGCTGCTGCTCGGCTCGCCCGCCGTGCAGCTGGTGCGCTGGTCGCAATCGGCCTTCCCGGCGCTGCTGCCGGGCGGCGTGATCGACAGCCACCCCTTGATGCAAGCCCCTCAACCCCCAGCCATGAAAAAGGTGCCTCATGACGGATAAGGCCCTGACCATCGAAACGGTCTGCAAGGATCGCGGCAAGACCCGCGTTCTGAGCGATATCTCCCTGACGCTCGAGCCCGGACAGCGCGTGGCGCTGCTGGGCCACAACGGCGCCGGAAAATCCACCCTGATCAAGTCGATCCTGGGCCTGACGCCCATCCAGGCCGGCACGATCCGCATCGGCACCGCCGCCCCCGGCAGCGCGCAGGCGCGTCGCGATACGGCCTATCTGCCCGAGGCGGTCTCGTTCCACCCGGCCCTGACCGGGCGCGAGCAGCTGGCCCTGTTCGCCAAGCTGTCAGGCACAAACGCCGACGTGCCCGCCCTGCTGGACCGTGTCGGGCTGGGCGACGCGATGGACCGCCGGATCGGCGCCTATTCCAAGGGGATGCGGCAGCGGCTGGGCCTTGCGCAGGTGCTGCTGGGCCAGCCGAAACTGGCGCTGCTGGACGAACCCACCTCGGGGTTGGACCCGATCTCGCGCCAGGACCTGTACGCCATCATCGACGAGTTGGCCGCGCAGGGCACCGCGGTGCTGATCGCCAGCCATGCCCTGACCGAGGTCGAGGCCCGCACCGACCGCATCGCCATCATGCGCAAGGGCCGGATGGTGGCCGATGACACGCTGGCCAACCTGTCGGCGCTGGCCGGGCTGCCGATCCGGCTGCGGGTCCGCGCCCGCGCCGATGCCGATGCGCTGGCCGCCGAACTGGGCGGCAACCGGGTCAACGGCGCCTCGGTCGAATTGCTGTGTTCGCCCGCCGACAAGATGCAGGCGCTGCGCCGCATCGCCGGGCTGGGCGATGCCGTGGCCGACGTGGAAATGACCCCACCCAAGCTGGAAGACCTCTATCGTCACTATGCTCGGGAGGCGCTGCAATGACCCGTTTCCTTGCCATCACCCGCACCGAGATGCTGATCCTGCGCCGCAACCGCTGGCTGCTGGTGGCGACGCTGATCATGGTTCTGTTCGCGCTGGCCCTGACCTTTGCCGGCAGCGCGCCCACCGGCACGCTGGGGGTCGACATGCTTACGGTGTCGGTCGCCTCGATGACCACGCTGTCGGTATATCTGGCGCCGCTCTTGGCGCTGATGATTTCCTTTGACGCAATCGCAGGCGATGTGGACCGGGGCAGCCTGTCGCTGCTGCTGTCCTATCCGGCAGGGCGCGGAGAAATTCTGCTGGGCAAATTCACCGCCCATCTGGCGGCGTTGGCCTTCGCCATGACGGTCGGTTTCGGCACCGCCGGGGCGGTCGCCGCGTGGTTCGGCGGCGCAGGCGCGGACAGCCTGTTCGCGCTTGGCCGCCTGATCGTCACCTCGATCCTGCTGGGCGCCGTGTTTCTGGCGCTGGGATACCTGCTGTCCGCCCTGGCGAGGGGCGCAACGGCGGCGGCAGGTCTGTCAGCCGGGCTCTGGCTGGTCTTCGTCGTCCTCTATGATCTCGGGCTGTTGGGAGCCGTCGTCATGGACAAGGGCGGCGTCTTCACCCAATCCGTCTTTCCCTGGGTGATGGTGGCCAACCCGGCCGACGCTTTCCGTCTGTGGAACGTCGCCGCGACCGAGGGCGTGGCCATGGCGTCCGGCATGACCGGCGCGGCGCAGGCCCTGCCCGTCTGGGCGGCGCCCGCCTCGCTGCTGGTCTGGCCGGTTCTGGGCTTTGCCCTGGCCCGGTTGGCGTTCCGGAGGGTCGAGCCATGACACGCCTTGCCCTGATTGCCTTGATCGCGCTGGCGGCCTGCAAGGAGGAACAGGCCGCCGCCCCGCCGGATCCGGTCGATCTGACCGAAACCGCGCTCAGCTATTTCTGCCAGATGAACGTGGCCGAACACGGCGGGCCCAAGGGGCAGATCCATCTGGAAGGCTATCCCGCGCCGCTGTTCTTCGCGCAGGTGCGCGACATGGTGGCCTATCTCAAAAGCCCCGAGCGGGATGCCGAGATCACCGCGGTCTATGTCAGCGACATGGGCGCGGCCCCCAGCTGGCACGAGCCCGGCATATCGAACTGGGTCGAGGCCGACCAGGCCACCTTCGTGGTGGGCGCCGGCGTGGCCGGCGGCATGGGCGCGCCCGAGATCGTGCCCTTTGCCACGCCGGACGCCGCGGCGCGGTTCATCGAAACCTATGGCGGCACCGCCCTGCCCCTGACCGAAATTCCCGACGACGCGGCGCTTGGCCCCGTCGATCTGACCCAATCCCTGGAGACACCCGCATGACCCGCCTGTCCCGACGCCGTTTCCTGACCATCTCGGCCGCCTTCGCCGCCTTGCCGACCGTGGCGCGCGCCGCACCGGTGGCCCGCTGGCGCGGCACCGCGCTGGGGGCACCTGCCAGCCTGCAGCTGGTCGGGCTGAGCGACGCGCAGGCCGCGCCGATCATCTCCGCGCTCGAAGCCGAACTGGACCGGCTGGAGAATATCTTCAGCCTGTACCGCCCGGATTCGCAGCTGAACCGCCTGAACCGGGACGGCACCCTGCCCGCCCCGGCCCCGGAACTGCTGCAGGTGCTGGCCCAAAGCGCCGCCCTGCACGACGCGACCGGCGGTGCGTTCGACCCGACCGTTCAACCGCTGTGGATGGCCCTGGCGACCGGCGCGCCGGATGCCGGAGTCGCGCAGGCCCGGGCGCTGGTCGGCTGGCAGGGCGTTTCGGTCTCGGCCGAGTCCATCCGCCTGCCTCATCCGGGCCGTTCAGCGCTGACGCTGAACGGGATCGCTCAGGGCGCCGTGACCGACCGCATCGCGGCGCTGCTGCGGGCGCAGGGGCTGACCGATGTGCTGGTCGACATGGGCGAGATCGCCGCCATCGGCACCCGCGTCGACGGGTCGGACTGGCGCGTCGGCTTGGCCGGCCCCGAGGGCGTGACCCGGCGCATCGAACTGCGCGACCGGGCGGTGGCGACCTCGGCCCCTGATGCGACGCAACTGGCCGGGCGTCATGGCCACATTCTGGGCCCGAAGGGTCAGCCGGTCCGGCACCGGGCGGTTTCGGTCTCGGCCCCTGACGCGGCGCTGGCCGACGGGCTTTCGACCGCGCTGTGCCTGCTGCCCGCCGACCGGATCCCGCCGGTGCTGCAACGCTTCCCCGAGGCCCGGCTCGAGATGCTGATCTGACCGGAATGGCCGTCGCGGAACTCTGCCGTTGAAATTTGTCGCGCGATAAGAAAAGGTAAAACAGCGACAAATTCAGAGCGGCGCGGGCCCGGCTCCGCGCCAGAGGCAAGGCATGGCACCCAGAAAAATCCGGAACATGGAGGAGTTTGCGGCCGTCAGCGGGATCTCGCGCCCGACGGTGTCGAAATATTTCAACGATCCTGACAGCGTGCGCCGGTCGACCCGCGAACGGATCGAACAGGCGCTGGAGCGGTTCGACTATCGCCCCAACATCTTTGCCATGAACCAGAACCGCAAGCTGACCAAGAATGTCGGCATCGTGGTGCCCTACCTGGCCGACCCGTTCTTTGCCGAGATCGCCCGCAACATCGAGGCAAAATGCATCGAGGCCGGGTTCCGCCCGACGCTCTACAGCGCCTATGGCGACCCCGCGCAGGAGGCCGAGATCCTCGACAGCCTGCGCGCGCTGAAACCGGCGGGCGTACTGCTGGCGCCGCTGGGGCGCGACTCCGACCGGTCGTTCATCGAGAAATTCTGCAAGGACATCCCCACCATCCTGTTCGACAGCAACCTGGAAGGCATGGGCGCGGCCTTTGTCGGGTCGGACAACGCGAGCTTCATCGAACAGACCGTCGATTACCTGTGCCGCAGCGGCGAACCGCCCGCGTTCTTCGAGATGCGGCACCCCGCCAACCCCAACGCCAACAAACGCCGCATCGCTTATCTCAAAAAAATGGAGAGCCTTGGCAAAGAGCCCCGGGTGATCAAGGTCGACGGGCGCGGCTGGGGATTCGAGGAAATCGGCCGCCAGGGCGCGTTCAGGCTGTTGGAGGAGCCTCGGCTGCCCTCGCGCACCATTCTGTGCAGCAACGACCGGTTGGCCATCGGGTTCCTGTCAGCCTGCTATGAAAAGGGCCTGCGGGTCGGGTTGGGCGAGGATTGCGACCTGCGCGTCGCCTCGCATGACGACCATCCGTTTTCCAAGTTCACCTGCCCGTCGCTGACCACTGCGGCGCATGATTACAACGCCGTATCGAATCGGACCGTGGAGACGTTGATCGAACTGGTCGAGAGCGGAGGGCAACTGAAGGCCCGCACCGAAACCCTGTTTCCGGCCCGCTTGATACTGCGCAGTTCGGCTTGAGGTCCCACTGTTTTTTACGCGCGTAAAATTTTAGTTGACGCGCGATAAATAATTCACGATGCTGTCCCCAGGTATTCCAACACCAGGGAGGATAAGGATGTACCTGAAATCTTTGCTATGGGCGGCAAGCACCACGGCCCTGATGGCCGGCGCCGCGTCGGCCGAGACGATCACGATCGCCACCGTAAACAACGGCGACATGATCCGGATACAGAAATACACCGACAAGTTCACCGAAGCGACCGGCCACGAGGTGGAATGGGTCACGCTGGAAGAAAACGTTCTGCGCCAGCGTGTGACCACCGACATCTCGACCAAAGGCGGCCAGTTCGACATCATGACCATCGGCATGTACGAAACGCCGATCTGGGGCGCGAACGGCTGGCTTGTGCCGCTGGACGATCTGTCGGCGGAATATGACGTGGACGATATCCTGCCCGCCATGCGCGGCGGCCTCAGCCACGACGGCACGCTGTACGCGGCCCCGTTCTATGGCGAAAGTTCGATGGTCATGTACCGCACCGACCTGATGGAGAAGGCAGGTCTGGAGATGCCCGAGGCGCCGACCTGGCAGTTCATCCGCGAAGCGGCGGCCAAGATGACCGACCGCGAGAACGACATCAACGGCATCTGCCTGCGCGGCAAGGCCGGCTGGGGTGAGGGCGGCGCCTTCATCACCGTGACCGCGAACTCGTTCGGCGCGCGCTGGTTCGACGAAGACTGGAAACCCCAGTTCGATCAGCCCGAGTGGAAAGAGGCGCTGACCTTCTTCGTCGACATGATGAACGAATCCGGCCCCGCCGGGTATGCCACCAACGGCTTCAACGAAAACCTGTCGCTGTTCCAGCAGGGCAAATGCGGCATGTGGATCGACGCCACCGTTGCGGCGTCTTTCGTGACCAACCCCAACGACTCGACCGTAGCCGACAAGGTCGGCTTTGCGCTGGCTCCGAACTCGGAAGGCGTTGACAAGCGCGCCAACTGGCTGTGGGCCTGGGCCCTGGCCATCCCCGCCGGCACCCAGAAAGAGGACGCCGCCAAGCAGTTCATCGAATGGGCCACCTCGAAAGACTATATCGAGCTGGTCGCCGAGAACGAGGGTTGGGCAAACGTTCCTCCGGGCGCGCGGCAGTCGCTGTATGACAACCCGAACTACAAGGATATCCCCTTTGCGCAGATGACGCTGAAGTCGATCCTTGCGGCCGATCCGGAAAACTGCTGCGTCAAGCCGACGCCGTATACCGGGATCCAGTTCGTCGCCATCCCCGAATTCGCGGGCATCGCCACCCAGGTGAGCCAGGAATTCTCGGCGGTCTATGCCGGACAGCAGTCGGTTGACGAAGCTCTGGCCAAGGCCCAGGCCTTCACGGCCGAAGAAATGGAAGCCGCAGGGTACTGAGGCCTCCTCCCGGCGGGTGGGCAGGTTTCTGTCCCCCGCTCTCCCCCTTCCACAACCCGTGTTAGTCTCGCAGGCAACAAGCCGCCTGAACAGAGAGGTCTTGCGTCATGGCAACTCAACACTCCCGATCCGTCGCACGCCTGATGATGGCCCCCGCCGTGGTCCTGCTGCTGGGCTGGATGCTGGTGCCGCTGACGATGACGCTGTATTTTTCCTTCAAGAAATACCTGCCGCTGCGCGGCGGTGACCTGGGTTGGGTCGGGTTCGACAACTACGTCCGGTTCGTGACCTCGAGTTCCTTCTGGCCCGCCGTTCAGGCGACGCTGGTGATCGTGGGCGGCGTGCTGGCCATCACCGTGGTGCTGGGCATCCTGCTGGCGCTGCTGCTGGATCAGCCGATGTGGGGCCAGGGCGTGGTGCGCATTCTGGTCATCGCCCCGTTCTTCGTGATGCCCACCGTTTCGGCGCTGGTCTGGAAGAACATGTTCATGGACCCGGTCAACGGCCTGTTCGCCCATCTGTGGCGGTTCTTCGGGGCCGAGCCGATCTCGTGGCTGTCCGAGGCGTCGATGCCGTCGATCGTGATGATCGTGTCATGGCAATGGCTGCCCTTTGCCACCCTGATCCTGCTGACCGCGATCCAGTCGCTGGACAGCGAACAGTTGGAGGCCGCCGAAATGGATGGCGCGCCGCCGCTGAAACGCTTCTTTTTCATCATCCTGCCGCATCTGAGCCGCGCGATCACGATCGTGATCCTGATCCAGACGATCTTTCTGCTGTCGATCTTCGCCGAAATCTTCGTGACCACCGGCGGCGCCTTCGGCACCCGCACCCTGACCTATCTGATCTACCAGCGCGTGCTGGAAAGCCAGAATGTCGGTCTGGGCTCGGCCGGCGGGGTCTATGCCATCATCCTTGCCAACATCGTCGCCATCTTCCTGATGCGCATCGTCGGCAAAAACCTGGACGCGTGAGGAGGACGAAAACATGGCCCGCACCGTCACCACACCACGCAAGCTGATCAACACCGCCTTTGCCTGGGCTGTCGGCCTGCTGATCTTCTTCCCGATCCTCTGGACGATCCTGACCAGCTTCAAGACCGAGGCCCAGGCCATCGCCAGCCCGCCGATCTTTCTGAACTTCGACTGGACGCTGGAGAACTACGCCGTGGTCCAGGAACGGTCGAACTACACGCGGTTTCTTTGGAACTCGATCATCATCGCGGGCGGGTCCACCCTGCTGGGCGTGATCGTCGCGGTGCCCGCCGCCTGGGCCATGGCCTTCGTGCCCTCGGCGCGCACCAAGGACATCCTGTTGTGGATGCTGTCCACCAAGATGCTGCCGGCGGTGGGGGTTCTGTACCCGATCTACCTGCTGTTCATCCAACTCGGCCTGTTGGACAGCCGCGCCGGGCTGGTGGTGGTGCTGATGCTGATCAACCTGCCGATCATCGTCTGGATGCTGTACACCTATTTCCGCGAAATCCCCGGCGACATCCTGGAAGCCGCGCGCATGGACGGTGCCACGCTGAAAGAGGAAATCCTCTACATCCTGACGCCGATGGCGGTGCCGGGCATCGCCTCGACCGTGCTGCTGAATTTCATCCTGGCCTGGAACGAGGCGTTCTGGACCCTGAACCTGACCGCCGTCGACGCGGCCCCGCTGACCGCGTTCATCGCCAGCTATTCCAGCCCCGAGGGCCTGTTCTTCGCCAAGCTCAGCGCGGCATCGACCATGGCCATCGCCCCGATCCTGATCCTTGGGTGGTTCAGTCAGAAACAACTGGTCCGCGGCCTGACCTTCGGCGCCGTGAAGTAAGGAAAGACACATGGGACGCATCGTACTTGAGAAAGTCAGCAAGAGCTTTGGCGACGTGGAAGTCATTCCGCCGCTGGATCTGGAAATCAACGACGGCGAATTCGTGGTGTTCGTGGGCCCTTCGGGCTGCGGGAAATCCACCCTGCTGCGCCTGATCGCCGGGCTTGAGGACGTCAGCGGCGGCCGCATCCTGATCGACGATCAGGACGCCACCGCGGTGCCGCCGGCCAAGCGGGGCCTGGCCATGGTGTTCCAGTCCTACGCGCTGTATCCGCACATGACCGTGCGCAAGAACATCGCGTTTCCGCTGCGGATGGCCGGGCTGGACAAGGCCGAGCAGGACCGCCGCGTGGAACAGGCGGCCGAGGTTCTGAACCTGACCGACTATCTGGACCGCCGCCCCGGCCAGCTTTCGGGTGGCCAGCGCCAGCGGGTCGCCATCGGCCGCGCCATCGTGCGCGAACCGGCGGCATTCCTGTTCGACGAGCCGCTGTCGAACCTGGACGCCGCGCTGCGCGTGGGCATGCGGCTGGAGATCTCCGAGCTGCACAACCGGCTGGGAACCACGATGATCTACGTCACCCATGACCAGGTCGAGGCCATGACCATGGCCGACAAGATCGTGGTCCTGCAGGCGGGCGTGATCGAACAGGTGGGCTCGCCGCTCGAACTGTACCGCGCGCCGCGCAACAAGTTCGTGGCCGGCTTCATCGGCTCGCCCAAGATGAATTTCATCGAAGGCCCCGAGGCCGAAAAGCATGGCGCCCACACGATCGGCGTCCGCCCCGAGCACATTGCCGCCTCGCCCAGCGAGGGCCTGTGGAAAGGCACGGTCGGGGTGTCCGAACATCTGGGCTCGGACACGTTCTTTCACGTCCATGTGGACGGCTTCGCCGAGCCGATGACCGTGCGCGCCGGCGGCGAGGTCGGCCTGCGCCACGGCGACACGATCCATCTGACGCCCGAGGAGGACAAGATCCACCGGTTCGACGCGGCGGGGCTGCGGATCGCATGAACCGGCTGGTTGGAAAACGGGCCCTGATCACCGGGGCGGCGCGGGGCATCGGGCTGGCCTTTGCCCAAACTTATGCCGCCGAGGGCGCGCAGGTGGCGCTGGCCGACATCGACGTGCAGCAGGCGCGCAAAGCCGCGCGCGAGATCGGGCCGCAGGCGATTGCGGTCGAAATGGATGTCTCGCAGCAGGACAGCATCGAGGCGGGCGTGGCCGACGCCGTGGCGCGGATGGGCGGAATCGACATCCTGATCAACAACGCCGCGATCTTCACCGCCGCGCCCATCGTGGAAACCACCCGCGCGGATTACCAGCGCGTGTTCGACATCAATGTCGCCGGCACCCTGTTCACGATGCAGGTGGTCGCGCGATACATGATCGACCAGGGCACCGGCGGCAAGATCATCAACATGGCCAGCCAGGCCGGCCGCCGGGGCGAGCCGCTCGTGGCGGTCTATTGCGCCAGCAAGGCGGCGGTGATCAGCCTGACCCAATCGGCGGGGCTGAACCTGATCAAACACGGGATCAACGTGAATGCCATCGCCCCCGGCGTGGTGGATGGCGAGCACTGGGACGGCGTCGATGCCTTCTTTGCCAAATACGAGGGCAAGGCGCCGGGTCAGAAGAAGAAGGAAGTGGGCGAAGCGGTGCCTTTCGGCCGGATGGGCCGGGCCGAGGACCTGACCGGAATGG
Organism: Ruegeria intermedia; assembly: GCF_900129345.1. Lineage (GTDB taxonomy): Bacteria > Pseudomonadota > Alphaproteobacteria > Rhodobacterales > Rhodobacteraceae > Ruegeria > Ruegeria intermedia. Next base: position 97,596 of record NZ_FQVK01000007.1, read on the forward strand.
CGGTCTTTCTGGCCACGTCCGAGGCCGATTACATCGTGGCCCAGACATACAACGTGGATGGTGGAAATTGGATGAGCTGATGGTGGAGCGCCCCGCGGATACCCGACCGGTCCGGTTGTGTCAGGCCAGTCTGGGCGCGTTGCCCAAGGGCGTGCTGCGCCCGGAATACGACCGCGCCGCGCTGACGCCGGGGATCGTGCATATCGGGGTGGGCAATTTTCATCGCGCGCATCAGGCCTGGTACCTGCACCGGCTGATGCAGCGGGGCGCGGCGCAGGATTGGGGCATCATCGGCGCCGGCGTGCGCGCCTATGACGCCGAGATGCGGCGCAAGCTGTTGGCGCAGGACTGTCTGACCACGCTGGTCGAGCTGACCGAGGGCCAGCGCCGTGCCGAGGTGACGGGCGCGATGATCGACTACCTGCCCCCGCAAGAGGACAACGGCCCGCTGATCGCGCAACTGGCCGATCCGGCGATCCGCATCGTCTCGCTGACCGTGACCGAGGGCGGCTATTTCGTGCACCCTGTGACCAACGGGCTGGACACCGACCACCCCGACATACGCCACGATGCCACCAATCCCGACCGTCCGCGCACCGCCTTCGGCGCAATCGTCGCGGGCCTGCGACGGCGGCGCGACGCGGGCGTTGGTCCGCTGACCGGGCTGAGCTGCGACAACCTGATCGGCAACGGGCAGGTCCTGCGTCAGGCGGTGGTGGGACTGGCACGCCTGTCGGACCCGGATCTGGCCGACTGGATCGACACCCACTGTACCTTCCCCAATTCGATGGTCGATTGCATCGTGCCCGCCACCGGCCCGACCGAGCTGGAGCTGATACGGTCGCTGGGGATCGACGACGCCGCGCCGGTCACCCATGAAAGTTTTCGCCAGTGGGTGATCGAGGATGCCTTCTGCGCCGGGCGGCCGGATTGGGACAAGGTCGGGGCCACCTTTACCGGCCGCGTGCATGACTACGAGGTCATGAAGCTGCGGATTCTGAATGCGGGCCATCAAATTCTGGCGAATGTGGGTGAGATCCTGAACCTGGGCACGATCGCAGGCTGCATGGCGCATCCGCTGGTGTCCGGGTTCTTCCGCAAGGTCGAAACCCAGGAAATCGCCCCCTTCGTGCGCCCGGTGCCCGAACGGTCGGTGGCCGAGTACATCGCCCTGATCGAGACCCGGTTCCGCAATCCGGCCATCATCGACACCACGCGCCGCGTCGCCTTTGACGGCTCGTCCCGGCATGTGGGGTTCGTGCTGCCCTCGATCCGCGACGCCCTTGCAGCCGGCGGCTCGGTCGAAGGGCTGGCGCTGGTCGAGGCGTTCTGGGCCCGGATGTGCGCCGGCACGCGCGAAGACGGCACACCGATCGACCCCAACGACCCGTACTGGGACGATCTGGTGGCCACCGCGACACAAGCGCGCGAAACCCCTGCCGTATGGCTGGAACAGCGCCAGTATTACGGCGATCTGGCCGATTTCCCCGCCTTCCGCGAGGCCTTTGCGCGGTGGCTGACCATGATCTGGTCCAACGGCACGACCGAGACGTTGAAAACCTATCTGGGACACTGATCCCGGCCCGCTCGCCCGCCTGCGGCCGGCACACCCCGCGGGGGAGAACACCGTCTTGGATATACAAGTGGACCATCAAGCGCATCCCAAGTATCATTGTGGCATTCATTAAAATCCGTTCGTCACAAAACTGCTTGGGGGCCTGAACATGAAGAACACGCATATTTCCGCAATCGTCGCGGCATCTCTGGCGGTGTCGATGCCGGTCACGGCGGCCGCGGATGCCGGTGACTTCATCGCCGGCGGCATCGTCGGCGCCCTGATCACCAAGGGGATCACCGACAACCAGAAGGCCAAGAAACAGGCGCAACCACGGCGCAGCTATTCGTCCAGCGGCGGTTCGGTGTCCAGCCTGAACAACCAGTACAGCCGGGCCGAGCGCATTCAGATCCAGACCGCCTTTCGCGATTTGGGATACGACATCGGAGCCGTCGACGGCGTGCTGGGCAAGCGCAGCCGGGCGGTGATCCGTCAGTTCCAGGCGTCGCGCGGCGAGGCCCAGACCGGCCAGTTGACCCGCCCGCAATATGTCGCGTTGCTGAGCCAGACCGGGGGCATGAACCCCGCCTTTGCCCACCGCAATCTGAACCCGACCGAAGTCATGATGTTGCAGGAGGGGTTGCTGATGCTGGGCTATTACCATGGAGCCGTCGACGGGGCCAACGGGCCTGGGACAATCGGCGCGCGCAATGCCTTTTTGGCACGTTCCGGGACCAGCCCGGCCATGGTGACGCCGGTGCAGGCGCTGGTGATGACCCGATCCGCCGCTGGCCTGCCCATACCTCTCTATCTGCAGAACGAAGCCAATGCCCAGACGGCTCCGACACAGCCCTTCGGCACGCAACAGGCCGGGTTCGGGGCGGCCGGCCCGCAACCCTCAACGCCTTTTGGCGCTCCGGCAGTTCCTCTGCCGGCACCGGGTTTTGCGCCGCAGGGTCAGCAGCCCGCAGCAAACCAGGGGCAGTACACGGCCGCACCGCCCCAACAGCAGCCCGCCACGACCACGTTGTTCGGAGCCCCGGCCGCGCAACCCGGGCAGGTCCCACCACAGCCTGGTCAGGCGCAGCAGCAGAACCTGTTCGCACCGGCAGCCCCGCAACAACAGCAGCCGGCTCCGCAACCCGCGGCCCCGCAGGGCAACACCCTGTTCGCAACCGGCACCCCGACGGCCCCCGCGTCACAGCAGGTGACGCAACAGGCCGCGCCCAGCAGTCTGGACATCTATTCGGGAACCCCGCAACCGCAGACCGAAGTCGCAAACCAGGCCACGGTGCTGGACTGAAACGGCCGGGCCGCCGTGCGGCGACACGGCCCCTGCCCTCTCATTCGTTCGCCGTCGGGGTGTCCGGCTCGGCCTGAGCCGAAGCCTGAAGCGGCGTGAACTCTCCGGTTATCGGGAAAGGCTGCGTTTCCGACAGCGTTCCGTCGGCCGCAACCTGCAGCACCATCGCCTGGCCCAGGATGGGGGCGCTGCTGGCGGTGACATTGTTGAAATCGATTTCACCAAAAACCGTCAGGAAACGCTGCGCCCCGGGAACGTCCGACAGACCCTGCACCCGCCCGGTCAACTGCGGCGCGGACATGCGCATGATGAAGCTCGAGGACCCTACCGCCGCCGACCCGGTGATCGTCCGGGTCCCACCTGCGGTGACCCCGGTTCCCGGGCTCTGCGCGACGCCCGTGGCCACCGCTCGGAAACCGTCCTGCTGCAGCGTCACCGTGACATCCAGATGCGGAACGTGGGAATACGCGTTGTATCCCTGCTGCTGCGGGGGCCGCTCGGTCCGTACCGTCAACTGGCTGGCGATATCCAGATAGTTCGGCTGGCTGAGCGAGGGATGCGCATATGTCTGGACCCGCACGACGGCGGTATCCGACAGCCCGAACAGCTGGGCATCGGTTGCGATCACCTGCACCCGGTGCGACCCGTCAGAGGCCGCCACCACCTGATAGGCCACGATCGAATAGAGCTGTCGGCCGAATTGCTGGAACAAGGTACGGGCATCGGCGGGGCCGAGTTGCAAGGACCGAACGAACGGAAATTGCGGTGCCTGCGGCTGGCCGGATTCGTCGATGACGTCAAAGCGCCAGGGAAAAGCCTGAACATCGACGTTCGTTCCCTGAAGCATCCCGTGGGCGCAGCCTTGGGCGTTTTCCGAACCGATCATCCTGCCAAGCTGCTGGCCGATGCTGCGTATGTTCCCGAACGGCAATGAGCTGGCCTGGAAATCATATTCGCTTGTCGTCACGCGATAGCTCACCTCGAAGCGCTGCGGGATCTTTTTTCCGGTAATGATTTGTTGCAGCTGCGGCTGAACCTGAAAGGCACGGGTATAATAGTCCCGGCGCTCGAACTCGTTGGCAAAAGCGTTATGGCAGTCATGCCCGATCTGTGTCGATACCAGATAGGACACGAGCCCGACATAGAATTGCTGATCGTTCATCACCGCCGGGTTGGACCGGATGTACAGGAACAAAGCCCGCGCATAGGCGTCCTGCATCGACAGGGTCCGGGCCGCCTCGACCAGATCGACGCTGCTGGCGCGCCCTTCTCCGGACGACAGAACCTGCGCAAAAACGGGTTGCGCCCCAAGTTGACCCATCAGCAAGATCGCGCCAACCAGGCGCCCAAATGCGTGAAAAAAGCGTGAAATCGTCATGAACTGAATCCTCGTTAAAACTTGTCACACGTAGTTCATCCCCGCCTCAATGTCAGCCGGGCCAGGGGGTCGGCCACTCGGTCTTGGCGTTTTCGATCAACGCCAGAAGCGTCGGGCAATGAATGCGGTAATCCGGCCCTCCGGCCTCCGAGACCTGGGTTCTGGGCTTCAGCATCCGGGTCCAAAGACCTGCGGCCAGATGCCGGCTGGCCTGAGAATCCGTCGGGTAGTGCACGCCGATGCGCTCGCGATTGACCGCGATGCGGTGGGCGATCTGCAACAAGGGCGACTTGATCGGCGCCGTCCCGGCCAGGTCGGCCGCCACCGGTTTTTGCAACAGCCCGCCACCCGATGGCGCGCCATCGCGCGACACGCCGAACCGCTGATACAGTCCCGGAATCTCCAGCAGCAGCAGCGCGATCAGATGCGCCAGGAAGGAATGGCCGGACGGAAACGCCGGATGCGCCGGCGGGCCGAACGGAACCGTCAGCCCCGGCCGCAGAACCGAGGGCCGCACCCGTTTGTAATAGGCCTTGTACGACATGTAGGCCACGTTGCCCAAGGCCAGCCCCGCGTCGATCAGCTTCAATGTGTAGGGGTGATCGAAGGAATTGGCGCCGATGAAATGGATGATGTAGTTGGGCAGGCCATCGGCCTGAACATCGGATTCCACCAGATAGCTGCTGCGGTCGTCCTCCATGTAGATCTTGAGGGTTTCCAGCTCGCCCTGAATGAACTGGAACGCGGCCGCGGCATCCGCTTCGTTCTGCGCCACGGTCTTGTTGACATCCACGACATAGCGCCACTCGACATCGCCCGGCTCCAGATACGGCCCCACCGGGTCGAACCCGGGCCGTGGCAGCCATTCCTGCCATTGGCCGGCGAATTCCAGCGCCGCCAGGGTTGCCGGTTCGCTGCGATCGGCGGCGCGCAACCACTCGGTCAGGTGTTCATCTAAGGGAAGCGCCCAGAACCGCAGGGCCGGATCCCAATCCTGCGTGGTCCATTCCAGAACCTTGGGATAGTCAGTTCCAGCCGGGTCTGCCTGATAGGGGTTGATCACATATTCGAGCGGAAACGGCGACACGCCCGCGTTGTCGGGGGTGAAATTCAGCGCCCAGGGCAGCAATGCCAGCTCGATCGGCGTCGCATAGTAGCTGCGGATCAAACCGATCCCGCCATCCGCGCCGACGGGAATGACCGGGTCGGTTCCAAGCCCCAACCCGGAGCCCAGCCCCAGACCATTGCCCAGCTCCAGCCCGTTGCCGAGACCCAAGCCAAGACCCAATCCAAGGCCGTTCCCCAACCCAAGGCCATTGCCGAGGCCCAAACCCAGCCCCAGACCGTTGCCGAGACCCAGACCGTTGCCAAGGCCCAGTCCCAGCCCCAATCCGCGCGATGCGCCGAGGCCCAGCCCCTGACTTCCAGCGCCAAGCCCGGACGATCGCGCCGGGGCGTTTGTTCCGAAATCCGTCATGTCAATGTCCTCGTAATAAATGGACCTTGGTCAAAAAGACGGCGCCGCCGCCCTTTCATCGAAATATGCTCGAGATCATTATAAGTTCCGGCGTTTCGCCAGTGCCGCATGTGCCTGCGTGCGGTTCGCTGCGGCCCCAGGGCGCGCAGCGGCGGCGAAACGCGTCAGTTCGGCAGACCTGCAGTGCTCAGACCAAGCACCAGCCGTTCCCGCGTGTCCGGGGTCTTCAAGGGATACCATGCCATAAAACGCGAAATTGAAAAACCTGGATCTTTCTCGAGCAGCTTTTCGGCGGTCACGCGGGCCTGTTCGATCTGCCCGTCCAGCGCGTAGGAAGCCGCCAGAATGCGCAGCGCCGCCATGAATCGCGGCCTGGTGCGGCGCGCGCGTTGCAGGGCACGGATCGCTTCGGGATAGTTGCCGTCCACGAACTCGGCCAGCCCCGCCGCCGTCCAGAAAAAGAAATTCAGCGGCCCGAACGGGGTCAGCCGCCAGACGTTCAGCATGTGCTCGCGTGCAATGGCGCCGTTGCCCAGATAGGCATGCGCCGTCGCGCCGATCCCCCAGGCCAGCGGCAGATTGGGATTGAGCGACAGCGCCTGATCCATGATGTCTATCGCCTCGTGCGGGCGGCGTTCCAGCAGGCTGAGGATATGACCGCGGATCGACAGGTTCAGCGCGTCCTCGGGGTCCAGCTCGACACCCTTGCGGGCATGGAACACGGCGGCGGCGCTGTCGCGCTCGACATTCTGGCTCTTGCCCTCGGCGATCAGGAAATTCAGGCACCAGGCCAGATAGGAATGCGCCTGCGCATAGCCCGGGTCCAGTTCGACCGCCCGCCGGAACAGGGACATGGCCGTCTCATTGCTCCGGCCCTGGAACCGGTAGAGTTCTGGCAGGCCCCGCAACACGCAGTCATAGGCATCCAGGCTTTCGGTCGGGCGGGTGACCAGGTTTGCCGCCTCGGCCCGCTGAACGCTGGGTTCGACGGTGGCGACGATGCTGGACACGATGCGGTCCTGAAAGGTGAAGATGTCCGAGGCGTCGCCATCGAAATTGTCGGCCCAGACGGCCCGGTTGCGCACCACGTCCACCAGCTCGGTATGGATGCGCAGCAGGTTTCCGCTGCGCCGGATCGATCCGGTCAGCAGGTATTTGACCCCCAGCGCCGCGGCCACCTCGCGCGAGGGCACGGATTCCTTCGACATCTGCAGGGTCGAGGTGCGCGCAACCACGAAGATCGCGCGGCTGCGCGACACTCCGGTGATGATGTCCTCGGTCATGCCTTCGCCGAAATACCTGTCTTCGTCACGGCCCTGCAGGTCACGGAACGGCAGGACGGCCAGCGACGGACGCGCCTCCCATTGCGCATGCGGCCGCAGGATCGCGCGCGCCTCGGAACTCCGCTGGGCGATGAACACCCGCACCGGGCGTTCGATGTTCTTCAGGATCGGCGCTCCGATCTCGTGGAACCGTACCGAGATCCGGTTGCGCACGATGTCGCGCACCTGCTGGGTCAGCACCACGTCGCCGCCCGTGGCCAGATCCTGAATGCGGGACGCGATGACGACACCGTCGGATTGCAGAGACCGCCCATCATCGACGACTTCGTCCAGGTTGATGCCGATTCGGACATGCATGGGGGTTTCATCGACCGGCCGGTTCCGAACCTCGTGCTGTTTGTCCAGGGCCCACCGAACCGCATTGGTGGCACTGTTGAACTCGACCAGGATGGCATCGCCGGAATGCGAGACCAGTCGCCCGCCATAGTCCGATATCCGATCCAGCAGGACGTCTTCGCGCAACCTGCCCCAGTCTTGGGCCGCCTTGATGCTGTCGGCCTCCATGTGGCGGGTGTAGCCTTCGACATCCGCGAAGGCAAAAGCCGCCAGACGCAGGTTGGACACATCAAGGGACTTCGCGCTGATTTTGGACATTGCGAAACCACCGCCCCCACTGGTTACGATTTCAGTCTAGTGGCCCAACGCCATGTTGGCAAACTTTCCAGACCTATGGCATCTTAACTCTACGCTAAATTGAGCGACGGCTATGGCCGGACAACTACCAGACCCAGATTATTGTCATTGGCCACCAGATCGGTCAGCGCCTGCCGTGTTTCGGGCAGTCCGGCACCCGAGTCCTCGGCTTTGGGCGGCAACTGCGCCAGCGGGTCGGTGTTGGCTCGATCGTTCGGGCAGGTGACCTCGAACAGGATGAGACCCAGCGTCCCAGGCGCGGCCACCGTTCCGTTCACAAGGGTCTGGACCTGAGGCAGCGACAGCAGGTCGATGGAGCCACCCGGGGCCAGATTGCCCAAGAGCAAGTCGATGGCTGCAGCGTTCCAGGTGATCGGGTCCGGCGGGCTCAATGGATCCGACCCGACCCAGACCCGCAGCCCGACACTCTGGGCCTGCGCGGTGCCCCGGTTGCCGACCCGCAGATTGGCGGGGTCCGACAGCCACCGGGCATCGGCCCGCCAGTCCAGCGAGACCGGCACATAGGCGCCCGGCCCATACTGCACCGGGCCGGCCAGGGTGTCCTCGGTCCACGGGCGGCGGTCCGACACATAGATATCCTCGGGCGTCGGATCACCGGGCCCATTGTGCATCCGTTGCGGATCGGGCGGGAACATGCCCTGCGCCTCGAAGGCCCAACGCACAACCTTGTGCGTCGTGCCACCCTGCCACGGGTCGGGGGCGGCTGAAGGCCCCAGCGGCAGCGGCGGCAGGGTCAACCATCCGGCCTCTTCCAGGCCCAGTTCAAGCATCTCGGCCCGCGACGGTGGTTGTGCAAACCCGGCCGTTGCCCGGAACAGCAGGAACAGCGCCATGCGCGCCGCCCGTCGACGCCGAGGGATGTCGGCCCGGCCATCGGCCTGAACCGTGTCGCCCCCCAGCGCGCGGTACAGGCGGAACAGGGTCGTCGACAGGATCTGCTCGGTCAGATAGCCCTTGGTGTGACACGGACCCGCCGCCGGGTCTTCGATCACGGACCGGTTCAGAGACCCGTACCAGGCCCAGCCCATTTCCGCGATGCGGTCATGGCGGCGGGTCGCAAAGACGAAGGGATAGGTGATGCCGCGGAAACTGGCGGCGACTCCGTTTCCGGGTGGTTCGGCCAGGGCAGAGCCCGGGTCGGACATGATGGCGGCGATGGCATCGCCGGCGCTGTGGGCAAAGTCGAATTCCAGCTGACCCAACCGGGCCGCCAGCAGGTAATGCCCGAATTCATGCCCGATCCACCGGCCGCTGGTCGCGATGCCCAAGGGTTGCGCCCAGTCCGGAGGGTCGGGCCTGTCCCATTTCGTCAGCTCGGCCAGCGCAAGGTTCATGTGGATCACCGGCTTGCCCTGCGTTTTGCAATCCAGCTTTACCTGCGCGTTCACCGTGCGGCCGCTCTTGCCCGGCCCGGGCGAGATGCCGTAACGGTAGAAGACCAGCATCTCGGGCTGGGCCCGGACGTTGAACAAATGCGGCGGCAGCCCGAACCGCTTCATCAGGCGGAACAGGCGGAAACAGTTGAAATAGGCGCTGACCGCGCTGAACGTGTCCCGGCGCGGCTGCAGATCGTGACCGTTCGGCAGGTGGACCGTCTTGGTGGTCAGGGGCGGCTGACCGGCATCCTCGGGCGCGTATCCGGGACAGACGCACACGCGAAAACCATCGCTTTCAAGGTCAACATGCGCTGATGGGGCCAGTTCGAACAAGCTGCGGAACCTGTCCAGAACACCGTCATCCCGGGTTGGTCTGCGCCCTGACCAATCATACGCCTCACCGGCGGGCGCGGCCCAGCCCGGAGGGGTCCGGGCGAACACGAACGCTTTGCCCTGCGGGGCGGCATGGGTCACCAGCGGCGTCCGCTCGACGGAGACCAGAACCGGGTCGGACTGTTTGATCACGCCGGCGGGCGTCGGCTCTCCGATGCTGTCGAAGCGAAAAACGCCGCACACCGCATAGCCCAACGGGCTTGGGACGCGGGTCGGATTGGCGTTGTGGGCCGTCGCCTGAATTGAGAACTCCCAGGGGGAGGTCTGCCAGTTCATAAGGTTCTGCGGGTGGAACTGGATATCGTTGATTGTCACCGACCCTTGCGTAACCCCGGCTTTGTTGGCGATCTCAGACGTGATGTCATCGCCCGAATACAACCGCTCCAGGGCCGCGGACACCGCGAGAAGCATGCCGGGGCCGGAAGAAGGACCGGCCCGCGCGGCGAGGTCGGTCAAAAAGGCATCTTCGCCTGCCGGAAACTCGACCGTCGCCGACCGGATCCGCACGGAATAGGTGTTTCCGTGGGCCTCGACGGTCATGGGGACACGGATCCCGGCCCGCGGAGAAATCTGGTTGTCACTGCCATAGACTTCGGCCGCAACCAGGATGACCGATGCCGGCACATCGTGATCCGCAGCCCGCGACAGGTTCCACGACGCCAGGCGCGGCACGGCCGAAGAACCAATGGGTATGCCGAATTTCGGCCACAACGGCAACCACTTGAAAGCATTCACGATTTTTCTGGACAGACTGTCCACGGCGTATTTCAAATACACCGGTTCGTGCCCCCGAGCCGTCAGGAAATCGTGGAGCTTCGTCAGGTAGTCCAACCCCACCTGCCCCAGATCTGCTTCGGTGGGACGAGAACTCAAGGTTTGCGTCGCCACATAAGGGACACCGGGGTGCGATACCAAGCGCGAGGGTTGATGGGCGTCCGAGTATTCCGTTTCGAACCGCAACCATGTGTCGGGCCAGTCAGGTTGGCTGTAGGGAACGTTCGGCCACGGGGAGGCTGTAAAGGTCATCGGTCCGGTCCTTGCGGAAATGAAAAAGCCAATATGCTAAATGCCAATTAACCGCATGGTACATCAAAAGTACCAATCATTACAGATTTGCGGATGGAAGGCGCCAACCGCCTGACCAGGCTGACAATTGCCGCGCGGACCGTGCACCGCGCTGTCCAGGTGCGCGGGTTCGGCGGGGCGCGGCAAAACGTCTTGACCGGTCCGGTTCGCGCGATTCTTGCCCCTCGGGCAACATTCATTCATATTCCGATACATTCATTTATTGGAGTGGAACATGGATATCACACGGCGCATGATGTTGCAGACGATGGCGGCCATGCCGCTTGCAGGCGGGCTGCCGGTCCTGACCCGGGCCGACATTTCGATGGGGACGGCCATGCTGACCACGGTCAGCGACGGTCATCTGGTCCTGCCCGCCAGTTTCATCTTCGACCCCATGCCCAAGGACGAGCTTGGTCAGATTCTGGCGGACTACGGCATATCCAGCGAAAAACTGGAACCCGAATGCAACCTGACCCTGTATCGCGACGGTGACCACACGGTTCTGTTCGATGCCGGCGCAGGGCCCGACTTTGCGCCGACTGCAGGCAGCGTACTCGACAGTCTGGACGCCGCGGGCGTTTCTGCCGCCGACATCACACATGTCGTGTTCACCCATGCCCATCCCGATCACATCTGGGGCGTTCTGGACGATTTCGACGAGCTCGTCTTTCCGGACGCAACCTACATGATGGGCCGGGCCGAGTGGGACTTTTGGTGGAATCCCGAGACCGTCAACACCATCGGCGAGGCCCGTGCCGCGCATGCCGTCGGCGCAAAAAGACGAATGACCGCGATCGAAGACCGCGTGCGGCTTTTCGACGACGATCAGGAAATCCTGCCCGGGATCGCTGCGGTTTCGACCCCGGGTCATACCCCGGGTCACATGGCGTTCGAGATCCGGCAGGGCAACTCGGCCGTGCTGGTCGTCGGCGATGCCATCGGCAATCACCACGTCGCCTTCCGCCGGCCCGCGTGGCACAGCGGCTCGGACCAGGACGCAGAGACGGCGGCCACCACGCGGCAGGTTTTGTTCGACCGTCTGACGCACGAGGACCTGACCCTGATCGGCTTCCATCTTCCCGGCGGGGGCATCGGCCGCGCCGAAAAGGCCGGTGACGGCTTTCGGTTCGTGGGGGCTGCATGATGCGCGCGCTTGTTCTTGCGGCGATGATGGCCGCTCCGGCATGGGCCAGCGAAGACATCGCGGACAAATATCCCGGATCGCCCCTGTATTCGAAACCGGTGGAGTTCATCCCGAATGTCTGGTCGGCGATCGGGGCGACGGCCCCGCCGACGTATGAAAACTCGGGCCACAACAACAACCTCAGCTTCATCGTCACCGGCGATGGAGTCGTGGTGATCAATGGCGGCGCGGCCTATGTCCTGGCCAAGGCGTTGCACCAGGAAATAAAGGCCATCACCGACCAGCCCGTGAAGCTGGTGATTGACGAGAACGGCCAGGGTCACGCGATGCTGGGCAATTCCTACTGGGCCGAGCAAGGCGTTCCGATTCTGGCGCATGTGGATGCCGCACATGAAATCGAAGAACGCGGCCATCAGCTGCTGGAGGAGATGAAGCGCTACAACCGTGACAAGGCCGAGGGCACGTTCGTCGCGCCGCCCACCGAAACCTTCGAGGACACGCGCGTCATCGAGATGGGCGATACCCGGATCGAGGTGCTGCATCTGGGCCCGGCGCACGGCCCCGGCGACACGCAGGTCTGGCTGCCCGAGCAGAGTCTGGTCATCGCCGGCGACATGGCCTTTCACGAACGGATGCTGCCGATCTTTGAGGATACCATCGTGGCGGACTGGATCGAAACCTGGGAAACCGGGTTCGAGCCTCTGGGGGCCACCTATGTCATTCCCGGCCACGGGCATCCCACCAACATGGACCAGGTACGGCGCTATACCCGCGATTATCTGGTTTATCTTCGGGAAAAGATCGGCGCACATCTTGAAGCTGGCGGCGATCTGGCCGATGCCTACTACATCGACCAAAGCCCCTTTGCGCATCTCGACACGTTCGAGGAACTGGCCACGAAAAATGCCGGGCGCGTCTATGAACAGATGGAGTTCGAGTGACCGACCACGCCGCCCAACCTTTTCTGGCCCAGGGCGACAAACTCCGGGTGCCCGACGGCACCTGCCTGTTCCGGCCCGGTGACGAGAGCCGGGCCTTTCTGTTCGTTCTGTCCGGCGCGGTCCGGGTGGAACAGACCAATGCCGCCGGACGCACCGTCGTTCTGTACCGGGTCGAGGCCGGAGACAGCTGCGTTCTGACCACCACCGGTCTTTTGTCCGGGCGGCCCTATTCGGGCTATGGCTATGCCGAGGGCGACGTTGCCGCGGTTTCGATTCCGGCCGCGCGGTTCCGGGCGTTGCTGAGTTTAGAGCCGAAATTCCAGGAGATCGTGTTCCGCAATTTCGCGGAACGGGTGGGCGAACTGACCGACGTGATCGACGATCTGCTGATCCACCGCACCGATCAGCGCATCGCCCGCTGGCTGGCCGCCCGGGCCGGGCCGACGATCCATGTCACCCAGCAGGAACTGGCCCAGGAACTGGGCACCGTGCGCGAGGTCGTTTCGCGCACGTTGAAGTCCTTTGAAAACCGCGGCTGGATCCGGTCCGGCCGCGGGACGATCACGGTGCTGCAGGCCGCAAGCCTCGCCGCGCATGGGCGCAATACCGAAACGTGATTCAGTCACATATCCCGGAGCGGTTTTCTGGTTTCCTTTTTTTCGGATCAAAGAAAGAAGGAGACCTGACATGACCCGCAATCTTGGACAATTCGACCGTATTGCCCGCCTGGCTCTGGGGGCGGTGCTGATCATTCTGGCGGCCATGGGCACCATCGGTGTCTGGGGCTATCTCGGCGTGATCTTCGTTGGCACCGCCTTCCTGAACTTTTGCCCGATCTACCGGGTCCTCGGGATCAAGACCTGCAGCGACTGCTGAGACCACACCGTCACCCGACCGCATTTGAGCCAAGTCAAGGCAAATTGAACGCAACCGGCTCAGAGTGTCGCGGAAACAACTTGCCGGTGGCCCTTGGTGGAACAGCTGATCGACCAGTTCGGAGAACCGCGGCTCCTGGTGTTTTCGGGGGCCGTGGTCGGCTTGCTTTTCGGCGCGGCTGCCGGCCACTCGCGCTTTTGTCTGCGCGCCGCGACGGTTGAGGTCGCCGAACGCCGGTTCGGCCCGAAACTGGCGATCTGGCTGGTTGCCTTCAGCGCCGCGCTGGCGCTGGTGCAACTGGCGATCGTGACCGGGCACCTGGATGTAAGTTCAGCACGTCAGATCGCCGGAACGGGCAGCCTGTCGGGGGCGGTCTTCGGCGGGTTGATGTTTGGGGTCGGCATGATACTGGCACGTGGGTGCGCCAGCCGGCTTCTGGTGCTGTCGGCCTCGGGCAACCTGCGGACCATCGTGACCGGTCTGGTGCTGACCCTGACGGCACAGGCCGCCTATCGGGGTGTTCTGGCGCCCGCGCGGGAAATGCTGGCCGGGCTCTGGACGGTTCCGGGCGGGCCGGATCGTCTGCTGGCCGAAGCCTCGTTGCCTCTCGGGCTGGCGGCCGCATCTGCGTTGATTGTCGCGCTGATCTTTGGCCGGATCAGGGGCGCACGCCCGACTGAACTGTTTGCCGCCGCGTTGGTCGGGGCGGCGGTTTTTCTGGGCTGGATCGTCACCCATGCCATCGCCGCCGCGTCCTTCGAGGTGGTGCAGGTGCAATCCGTGACGTTCACCGGGCCTTCGGCCGACACGCTGATGGCATTGGTCAACGAACGGAGCCTGCCGATGAGTTTCGGGCTGGGGCTGGTTCCCGGCGTGTTCGTCGGAGCCTTGGGCGTCGCGCTGCTGAAGGGCGAAGCCAGGATCCAGCGTTTCGGCGCGGATACCCCGATGGAACGCTATCTGGTCGGCGGCGTCCTGATGGGCTTTGGCAGCATGCTGGCCGGAGGCTGCGCCGTGGGCGCAGGATTGTCCGGCGGGGCCATCCTGGCCCTTACGGCCTGGGTGGCGGTGTTCTGCATGTGGATCGGCGCGGTCGCCACCCACAGCCTGCTTGATCTGCGCTGGCGGCGCGCGGCCGCGACCTGATCCTTGTTTGGAACCCGACGCAGTGATCGCCTCGCCGCAATGACGGCGCTGCCAGACCGGAGAACGCCCGCAAGATCCGTCAGTTTCCGACGGCCTCGGTGACGATGTCGCCCAGCAGAGTTTGAACCTTCTGCATCGGGCCGTCGGGGTACGTGCGGTATCCGATCAGCACCTCTCCGTCGCGTTCGGTGACGAAAATGCCGTAGGGACAGTGCTGAATGTTCATCGGATCGGCCTCCATCACCTCGCGCGACAGGACCGCCGAGCAGAACAGGAAGATATCAGCGTTGTCGAACACCTTGGCCGAACTTCCGACATCTTCGCCGGTCCGGTTGAGCATTTCGCCGACATGGCTGACAAAGTCGATCACCAGCCCCTTGTCCACGATCGCGCTTTCGACGGCAAAGGTCGCATCGTCAAAGCTTCCGTCAAAGGGAAAGACGACCGGATCCGCCCAGGCCGAACCGGCCGTTACCGTCAACGCCAGGAATGTGTTCTTCATCCTCGTGGTCCTTTCCATTCAAGAGCCACAGCCCGACGGTCTGCGCCGGCGGACCGCTGGGCGCCCTCCGTTCCCGGACAGCGCCCAGTCACCTCACCCAAACATGTCCGAGGTGATGCCAGTGTACCACCCTTCCGACTCCTCGTAGGTCGCCTTGCGCACATCGGCGCTTTCTCCGGTCTGCGAGATGAACCCGTCGACCTTGGCAATCTTTTCCGGCGTCGCCTCGTAGGTGGCCCCGACCTTGACCCCGTCATTGGTGTCAATCAGCGACCAGCAGGTGTTCGAGAACTTGGCCGGGAACACCTTGGACCCGGTCAGCGCCCCGCGCACGGCATTGGCGCAGACCTTGGCCTGGCTGTTGGCCGAGAACCCTGATTTCGGCATGTCCCCCTGTTGCGAGGCATCGCCCAGAACATGGATGTCCGGATCGGCCTTCGAAGACATGTCGGCGGCATTCACCGGCGCCCAATTGCCATCGGTCACGCCCGCCAGTTCGGCGATCCGGCCGGCCTTCATCGCGGGGATGACGTTGCAGACATCCACCTTGGTTTCCTCGCCGTCGATGGTCAGCGTCATCGCGGCCGGGTCCACGCTGACATTGCCGCCGCCGAAGTCCTCTCCGATCCAGTCGATCATGCCCTCGTAATGGTTGGCCCACCCTTCCTGGAACAACGCCATCTTCGAGAACTTCGGCTTGGGATCGGCCACGATGATCTTGGCCGTCGGGTTGTTGGCCTTCAGGAAGTGGGCGACCATGGACACCCGCTCGTACGGTCCCGGCGGGCAGCGATACGGGTTGGGCGGGGCGACCATGGCAAATGTGCCGCCTTCGGGCATTGCCATCAGCTGCGCTTTCAGCAGCTCGGTCTGCGACCCGGCCTTGTAGGCATGCGGCATGGCGTTCTGCGCCGAGATGTCCCATCCCGGCACCGCGCCATCCACGAAATCGATGCCGGGGCTGAGGATCAGCTTGTCATAGGGAAGGCTTCCGCCCCCGGCCAGCGCCACCGTCCTGGCATCACGGTCCACCCCGATGGCCCAGTCATGCACCACGTTGACGCCGCCGGCCGCCAGCCCGCCATAGCTGTGGCCGAGGTCTTCCATGTCCTTGAACCCGCCCAGATACAGGTTCGAGAAAAAGCAGGTATAGTAGCGGCGCGTCGGTTCGACCAAGGTGACGTCGATGGCACCCTTGCTGTCCTTGGCGATGTAGCGCGCGGCGGTGGCCCCGCCGGCCCCGCCGCCGATCACGACGACCCGCGGCTTGCCGTGGCCGTCCGCAAGAACCGCCGGGGCGGCCAACGACGCCGTGACAAGCGCCGTCTTTCCCAGAAATGCGCGTCTGTCCATCTTCATTTGCAGTCTCCTCCCTGCAGTGCCTCAGTTTTCGAGGCGGTTGAAATACGCCGCGAGCGCGGCGATTTCCTCGTCATTGAGACGCCCGGCCATCATCTGCATGACCGGATGCTGACGCTGTTTGTTCTTGTATGCGTGCATCGCAATGACAAAGTCTTCTTCAGGCCACAGCACGATCGACGGAATACCGTCATCGCCCCCATCCTTTTGATGGCAGGTCGTGCATTCGCTGCTCAGGTATTCGCCGTATTCCGGGTCACCCTGGATCGCCAGGATCGCCGGGTCCAGGTCATGATCGGTGGCCGTGGCCGTGGGGTCGGCTTCGGGGATGTTCGCCGGATCGTCCGAAAACAGCCGGAGATAGGCGATCACGTCTTGACGGTCCTTGGCATCCTTGATCCCCCGAAAACTCATGCGCGTTCCCGAAGCATAGGACCGTGGATTTTCCAAAAACGCATCCAGCGTATCGGCGTGCCATTCCAGCCCGCTCGCCCCGGCGCGCCGGAAGCTTTTGGAATACTTGAACCCCTCGATACCAGCCGCCGGCCGGCCGAACAACTCGTTCAGATGCGGGCCAATCCGGTTCTTTGCCCCGTCGCCCACCTGATGACATCCCTTGCACTGGTCGAACACCACCTTGCCGGCCTCGGCATCACCCAGAACATCGGCAGCCACGGCGGTTGAGACCACCGTGGCACACGCCAAAAGGACTACTCTCAGCACCCGTTGCATCATCTACTCGCCGAATGTCGCAAGATAGGCATTGAGCGCCGCGCGGTCCTGTTCCTTCTTCAGCCCGGCAAAACTCATCTTGGTACCCGTCATGTAGGCTTTCGGCTTAGCAAGGAACGCGTCCAGCGCGGCCTGGTCCCAGATCCGGCCTTCTTCGTTGGCTTGCTTGAAAACCGACGAGTAGCCGAACCCGTCAACCGACCCGATGGTACGCCCGATCAGACCGTTCAGGTGCGGGCCGGTCTTGTTCTTGGCACCGTCCCCTACCTGGTGGCAGGCCGAGCACTTCTTGAACACCTTCTTGCCGGCGGCGATCAGTTCGGCATCACCGGCGTCGGCCGCATCCGCGGAAGCGACTTCTTCCGCCGTCGCGTTGGCCGCCGTGAATGTGGGCGTTTCAGAGGTGTCGGCGGAGTTCATGACCGAGTCGCCGCCATGGTCCGGCGTCACATCCAGGAAAGTCGCGCGCTTGGTAATCTCGACACTGTCCTTGCAGTTTTCCATGCAGGGTTCGGTACGCCATTCCGCATATTCCCGCTGCGGCCGGTCGTCGATCACGAACCCGTCCCGGTTGGGCATCTCGAACGTCGCCAGATTGTCCTGGTTCAGCTCGAACTCGTCATCGACCAGATCGTTGGAATACAGAATGTAGGCCACGATCGCATAGGTCTCGTCTGCGCTGAGCGTTCCGGCCTCGCCAAAGGGCATCGACCGATGCACATAGTCCCAGACCGTGGTCAGGTAGGGCCAGTATGACCCGACCGTCTTGACCGGGTCTTCGTCGGCCAGCGTGCCGAACCCGCCGGCCAGAACCGGCCAGTTGTCCACGCCTTCGGCAAAGTCGCCATGGCAGGCCGCGCATTTTTCGGCGAAAACTTCCTCGCCGGTGGACACATCGCCCGACCCCTCGGGCAGGCCGCGCCCGTCGGGCAACACGTCCACGTCCCAGGCCGCGATCTCTTCGGGCAGGGCCGGACGGCCCAGGCCGAAGGCGCCCTCATGCGCCGCGACGGGCTCGCCCCCGGCAACCGTGTTGCCGGCCTTGCTTTCCAACTCGGCCAGACGGGTCTCGAGCTCGGCCAGCCGGGCCGCGCTGGCTTCGGCCTCGGTCAGCGCCGCGGCCTTTTGCGCCTCGACCTGTGCGAGACGCGTCTGCAGCGTCTCGATCTGGCTGTCGCCGTATCCGCGGTTCGCGACTGCAACCGCGACACTGCACACCAGGGCGATCCCGCCGAAAACGGGAAGATAGATGCCACTAAGAGACTTCGACATTTTCGGCGATCCCTTCTGCGTTGACGTACCAGGTCTGGATACAGTTGTTGTGATAAACCGAGTTTTCGCCGCGCTTCTCGCGCAGTTGGTCCTTGGTCGGCTGGACATAGCCGGTTTCGTCCATCGCGCGGCTCTGCAGCAGCATCGGAGAACCGTCCCACTCGGTATCCAGATAGAAACGGGTCAGCGCCTTGGTATCCAGCTGCTTGCCCAGGCGCGCGGTCTCCCAGGTGATGCCACCATCCTTCGAGACATCGACCCGCGTGATGCGTCCGTGACCGGACCACGCCAGGCCGGAAATCACCAGCGGCCCCTTGCCGTGCCTGATCGGCATCTGCGGGCTGGGCGAGGTGATGACCGATTTCGCATCCATCACCCAGGTCCATTTCCGGGCGGTGCCATCGGCGTAGACATCCGTGTATTTCGACGTCTCCTCGCGGCTTTCCACGGCGGCATCCGTCACTTCGATCCGGCGCAGCCACTTGACCCACATGTTGCCCTCCCAGCCCGGAACCACCAGCCGGACCGGATAGCCATGCTCCATCCGCAGCGCCTCGCCATTGGCCTTGAAGGCGACGAGGACGTCGTCCAGCGCCTTCTCCATCGGGATCGAACGGCCATTCGACGAGGCGTCGGCGCCCTCGACATAGACCCATTTGTCCGACAGGTCTCCGGCGGCGTCCAAGCCGGCCTCTTGCAGCAGGACGCGCAGCGGGACACCGGCATATTCCATGTTGTGGATCATGCCATGGGTGAACTGGACGCCGTTCAGCTGCGCCCCGGCCCATTCCATGCCCGTATTGGCCGCGCATTCGCAGAAATAGACGTGGTTTTCCCGCGGGAACCGCTCGAGGTCGTCATAGGTGAAGACCAGCGGCCGATCGACCAAGCCGTTGATCATCAGGCGGTAATCCTGCTTGCTCAACTCGATCGCGCCGGAATGGTGCCGCTCGAAGGCGCAGCCCTGAGGCGTAATGGTGCCGTCCAGCGCATGGATCGGCGTGAAGTTGATCGACGAGATCGGCGAGGCGGTCAGCCATTCAACGTTGCGCCGCACGACGTCGCTTTCAAAGCGGATCGGCAGACCATAAGGCGTTTCATCGACACCGGCGCCGGTGTACGAAGCCCAATCCTGCAATTCGGTGATCAGCGGGTCCGCCTCCTGCGCCGCGACCGACCCCGCGACCGATCCTGCGGCGATCGCGGCGCCGCCTCGCAGAAAGGCGCGGCGGGAAGGCTTGAACATATCATCCATGTCTCAAGTTCTCCAGGTAGTGTCAGACGCCCACGACGTCGACGTTGGTATTTTCCTGAACCGTGACGGTTCCAAGCTTGCGGATATGGCTTTCGACCACGTCCCAGATCTGCGGCCCCTCGGTGCCTTCATTGACCGAGGCCCAGCCCGCCACGACATAATTTCTGGATGCGTCGATCGGCTCGCCGGTCTTCAGCAGGGTCATGTTCGAGATCCGCTCGCCCTGCGGCTTGGACACGTCGATCCGGTACCCAAGCCCACCGGTGCGCACCATGTCGCCGCCCTGCTGATAATAGGGGTCGGGGTTGAAGATGTTGTCGGCCACGTCTTCCAGAACCACCTTCAGGAATTCGCCGGTCATCTCGGTCCGGTAGGCCTGGCCGTAGGTCATCGAAGTCACGCCGAAGATGTCCTCGCGGGTGATGTCCTGCCCCGGTATCAGCGACGGCCCCCAGCGTACGCCGGGGCTGAGCGCGATTTCCGCTTCGCGCTCGCTCAGCAGCGCGTCGCAGATCAGGTCATCCCAGGTGCCGTTGAAATTGCCCCGGCGGTACAAAAGGCTGTCGGTCTGGCCGATCACCTCGGACATCTCGTCCAGATAGGGCGCGCGCTGTTCGTCGATCAGGGCTGCAACCTCGGGGTCGGGCGCGATCACGTCCGAGAAGATCGGGATCAGCTTGGTGCGATAGCCCATCATCCGGCCATCGCGGATGTCCAGATCCACCCGGCTGACGAATTTGCCGTTCGACCCCGACGCCACGATGATCGTTTCCCCCACCAGCACCGGCTCGGGCAGGGCGTCATGGGTATGGCCCGACAGGATCACATCGATCCCCGGCACCACGCTGGCCATCTTCTTGTCGACGTCAAAGCCGTTGTGGCTGAGAACCACGACGCATTCCGCACCGGCGGCGCGCACCTCTTCGACCATCTGCGCCATGTGTTCGTCGCGGATGCCGAACGCGTATTCGGGGAACATCCAGCCGGGATTGGCGATCGGCATGTACGGGAAGGCCTGGCCGATCACGGCGATCTTGGTGCCGCCCCGCTCGAACATCTGATAGGGCGGGAACAGCTCGGCCGGTTCGTCCCATTCCGCATCGAAGATGTTCTGGCCAAGGGCGGCAAAAGGCAGCTGTTCGACCAGTTCGGCCACGCGGTCGCTGCCCAGGGTGAATTCCCAGTGGAAGGTCATCGCATCCGGCCGCAAGGCGTTCATGACGTTGACCATGTCCTGGCCTTGGGTCTTCAGGCAGGTGTAGGACCCGTGCCAGGTGTCGCCCCCGTCCAGCAGGATCGCATCGGGACGGTCGGCGCGAATGGCGTTGATCACGGTCGCCACGCGGTCCAGCCCGCCAACCCGGCCATAGGCCTTGGCCAGCGCGGCAAAATCGTCGGACGTCAGGGCATAGTGACTGGGGCTGCCATCCGCGATCCCGTAGAGCCTGCGGAAATCGGCCCCCGTGACATGCGGCACGACGCCTTTGTTGGCCCCTACCCCGATATTGACCGACGGCTCGCGGAAATAGATCGGCTTGAGCTGTGCGTGAATGTCGGTGATATGGATCAGCGACACATTGCCGAAGGTTTCGAACTCCAGCAATTGGCCCTGGGTCAAGGACTGCTGCGCGGCCAGCCGGGCCCAGTTGCCGAAGCCGGATGCGCCCACCAGCGCCGAGGCTGCCATGGAAACCTGCAGAAAGTCACGTCTTGAGATCATCTGTTGCGCCCTTGATTCACATTTAAATTAGTGAATATTTCAGGAAAGAAATACCCGCACCAGACGATCCGGTGCGGGTGTTCGGTTACTGGCGGACCGCCGGGGTTTCGACCGACAGACCATTTCCGCGCGAAGCCACGTACAGTTCGAGGGCTCGGAATTCGTCCGACCCTTCGGCAAAGGTTTCGGCCCGCGTATCGCGGATGCAGCCGCGGAACCGGTTGTGGCGCGAGATCAGCTTGGCCTGTTTCAGACGATAGGTCGGAAAGCCATTGATCATGCCCTGGCTCAGGTGGTCGGCCCGGATCATGTTGCCGTAATTCTCTTCGTGGCAATTGGCGCAGCTCAGTTCCAACTGGCCATACCGGGTATAATACATCTCCTTGCCCTGCTCCCAGTAGGGCGCAGCGGGTCCGTCAATGGCCACGTTCATCGGCATGCCGCGCGACTGCAGGCCGATCAGCGCCACCATGCCCTGCATGTCGGCACCCGACCATTTCCAGGCGTCGGCCTCCATGCGCTCGGTCCGGCATTCGTTGATCAGGTCTTCCATCACCACCAGCTTGCCGGTTTCGGGGTCAACCTTGGGCATCTGCGCGGTCAGCCCGGCAAAGCTTTCGACCCCGTCATGGCATGAGGCACAGCTTTTTCCGGCGGCTCCGTCCACGGTTTCATAAACATCGGCAGCCTGATCCACGAAAATCATGGCCGGATTGTCGAAATCGTCGATCTGCAGCGCCTGCGTCTCGTCGGTGCGGAAATGCCAGCCGGAATAGATCGTGTCCAGGTTTTCCAGATGCTCGGGCGCCTTGGCGACCGAGATCATCTCGATCTCGCCGTTGATGATCAGCTTGTCGTCATCCGGGTCCGCCATGACCGCAGCCGGCATGGCCATCATCGCAATGGCAGCCGTCAAAGCCTTGAAATTCATTCGGTTTCCTCCCTTGGTCGATCGGCGCCCTGAACCGCCTGGGCGCCGGTCTGCCGAATTGCCGAGCCGTCAGGCGACCTCGATCTTTTTCTTGGTGTCGTAGACCGACCCGTCATCGTCATACCATGTGAAGACGAACTCTCCCGCCTCGGGCACGGTGGCCTCGAACTGGAAATACGGGTTGGTCGAAATCGCGGGTTCAAGAGTCACATCGATGACCATCTGGCCGTTGAATTCGCAGGTAAAGCGGTTGATGATCGAACGCGGAATGACATTGCCTTCCTTGTCCTTGCGCTGACCGCTTTCCATCTTGTGACTGATCAGGCTCTTGATCGTCACCGCCTCGCCGGCCGTTGCCGTTTTGGGGACCTTGACGCGGGG
The DNA here is from genome assembly GCF_900129345.1 of Ruegeria intermedia. GTDB lineage: Bacteria > Pseudomonadota > Alphaproteobacteria > Rhodobacterales > Rhodobacteraceae > Ruegeria > Ruegeria intermedia. Next base: position 120,402 of record NZ_FQVK01000007.1, read on the forward strand.
TTTCACTCCGGATGCCATGGGGTTTCTCCTGTTGTTCCAAGGGGCGCGCGGGCGATCAGCCGCCGCAGCCACCGATTGTGACTTTGACCGTTGCCGATGCCTTGGCAAAGCTGCCATCGGCCATCTTGGCCACGGCGATGACATCCTGCGTTCCGGCCAGTCGAATCCGGGTCGATGCCGACTGCGAGGCAGCCAGTGGCCCGAAGTTGAACGTGACAACACCCGGCGTCGGGTTGCCTGCGGCAAAAACCGCGATGGCCACGGCGCCCGGGGCGCTGACTTCGATCGGAACCGTGTTGCCGTTTTCGGCGATTTCCGGTGCGGTCAGGGTGACGCCACCGTCGGCGATGTCAGCGCCACCGGTGAAGGCCGAGATCGAATCCTCGACCGCCGCGTTCACCCGGAACGGCAGCATCGTCAGAACCGCGGCTCCCAGACCCAAGGCCAGGGTTTCGCGTCGCGAAATTTCCATTTTAGATCTCCTTTGAGTGTGCGCTCCTCGGACAGGCGAAGGCGATTATTGTTCTTTGAGGGTCATCAGGAACGCCACCACGTCCTCGACGTCCTGTGCGCTCAGGATCGGCTCAAGCGGCCCGCTGGGCGCCTTGCCGGTATAGGCATCGCCAGGCCGGATAAAGCCATCGTCCTTGTAGAAGGCCGGCATCACCGTGCCCTCGAAGGTCATTTTGGCGTTGGCCACCAGACCGCGCAGCTCGGCCTCGGTCCAGCGGTCCCCCGCCCCGTCCAGCGGCGGGCCGACCTCGCCCTGAAACGGCACGTCCGCCAGCGCCGAAACCTGATGGCAGGCCACGCAATTGCCCATGGACTTCTCACCCACGATCGTCGCGCCCTTTTCAGGGTCGCCCGGAGTACCGGTCAGTGACTGTTCGATGGCGCCGTCGGCAAACGACACATCTTTCGGCTTGATCTCACCCGCCATGGCCGTCGATGCACACAGCATTCCGGCCAGGCCAAGTTTCAACGCTTTTGTCATGCCTCCTCCCAAAGACGATTCCCCGCTGTATCTCTGCACACTAGTGCACACAATCCGCGCAACGCAACAATAAATTCATCTACGTGAATTTTTACATCTCTTAACCTGCGGAAGTGCGGACGCAATCCGGTTGCGCGATCCTGTGCGACTAGTTTCGTTGCGCCTCGAACTTGCGGGCATGGTACTTTTGGAACGGCTCGTCTCCGTCATAGCCCTTTTCCAATACCCAGTTCAGCAGGTTGAACGTCGTCCAGCGTCCGAAGGCGCCCGGCATCGTTGCCACGGCCGCCTGCGCGGCCGTCACGCCTTCGGGCACGTCCTGAGGGAAAAAGTAGATCGTCGGCGTGAACAAGGCGCCCCACCGTTTCACCATGTCCTTTTCGGGCAGGACCGTTCCGTCGAAATCGGTCACTTCGACATCGCCGAACATGTTGATCTGGACGACGAAAAAGCGTTCAGCCAGCAGCTGTTCGATCTCGGGGATGACAAAGACCTCTTCGTACATCTTCCTGCAGTAGATGCAGCCCCGTTGCTCCACGATGACCATCAGCCGTCGTCCCTCGGCGTTGGCTTCCTCGAGGTCCTCGCGCAGATCCTTGAACGTGTCACGCATCCATGGAGCCTTGTGAAGACCGTCGTCACCCAGCTCGGCCGCCAGGGGCAGCGGGGCCATCAGAAGTGACGCAATCAGCAGAAATTTTTTGAGCATGACGAATATCCTTTCCAAATTCACCCGATCGCGCCGAACCACGGAATCGTCTCGAGCATCCATTGCGCGATGTAGTTGACCGAATTTGTGCCGATCAGAATGCCGAACAGGATCAGCATCAGCCCCATCAGTTTTTCGATCATTCCCAGATGTTTGCGGAACCGGGACACCCAGGCCATGAACGGCCCGATGAACATCGCGGCCGCGACGAAGGGCAAGGTCATCCCAAGGCCATAGGCCAACAACAGCGCGGCGCCTTCGTTGGCTGTTTCCTGCCCCGCAGCGGTAAACAGGATCGCGGCCAGGACCGGGCCGACGCAGGGTGTCCATCCAAAGGCGAAGGCAAGCCCGATCACATAGGCCCCGATCAGACCCACACTCGACGTATCGCCGGCGTCGGCCCGAAACTGCCGGTACAGGAAGCCGATTCTGACGACTCCCATGAAGTGCAGGCCCATCGCAATGATGATCGCCGCCGCGACCCAGCGCAGCACGTCGAAATGGTCGCGCAGCAAGCTGCCGAAGGCTGTCGCAGTTGCCCCCAGCCCGACGAAAACGGTCAGCACCCCCAATGCAAAACAGCACGCCGCCAGCACTGCCTTGCCCCGGACCGCCGGCGAGATCTGGGCGCCAGACGATATCTGGTTCATGCCGGCCCCGGCCAGATAGCTCAGATAGAACGGCACGATCGGAAGGATGCAGGGCGACAGGAATGACAGCAGCCCGGCGACGATTGCGCCCATGAATGTGACGTCGAACACCTGATGCTGCTCCACCGCTTGTGATATTCAAAAATATAATTATGATTAAAACACGGGCCGCGTCAAATTGGGCGACAGGAAAATGATCAAAGCGCTGACCATCATGCTGGGCATGGCGACGCCGGTTTCGGCGGTTGCGGAGGCCTATCTGCTGATGGCCGAAGAGCCCGGCTGCCATTGGTGCGCCAAGTGGAATGACGAAATCGCGCCGATCTATCCCAAATCCGCCGAGGGGCAAGCGGTTCCGTTGCGCCGTTATGACCTTCGCGCCGACGCGCCGGACGTCGTGTTTGCGCGCAGGGTCCATTTCACCCCGACCTTCATCCTTGTCGAAGATGGGCGCGAGGTCGGGCGGATCGAGGGGTATCCCGGTCAGGACTTTTTTTGGGGTTTGCTGGGCATGATGCTCGACGACGCCGGAGTTGTGTGGCGGCGCGCTGGGTCGGGGCCCGAGGGTTCGTGACTTCCAACGCCGACCACCCCTGCGACGCGGCATCGCGCCTGCCCGTGTTCGACGGCAACACCTGCCCCGAGGACATGAAGAGGATGGAAGAGAACGCCCACCGCGCGTCCAACTTTATGAAGGCCATCAGCCATGAAGGGCGGTTGATGATCCTGTGCCACCTTGCATCGGGCGAAAAATCGGTCACCGAGTTGGAAGACCTGCTGTCGGCCCGTCAAGCCGCCGTTTCACAGCAGCTTGCCCGCCTGCGCTTCGAGGGGCTGGTGACCCCGCGCCGGGACGGCAAGACCATCTACTACAGCTTGACAGACGATCGACCCAGACAAATCATGGAAGTCGTGTACGACCTGTTCTGCCGCGCGGACTGATCCGCGCCACCACGGGCGTCGGGTCGAGGGAGGACACAGGTGCTTGAACTCATCGGAGAAGCGAATACCGCGGCCCTGGTCGGGCTGGCGGGAGGTGTGGCCCTGGGCCTGGCGGCCCGGATCGGCCGGTTCTGCACGCTGGGCGCAATCGAGGACCTGCTGTATGGCGCCGACAGCCGCCGATTGAAGATGTGGGCCATCGCCATCGGCGTGGCTGTGATCGGAGTGCATCTTGCCATTGCCACCGGCCGCTTCGACAGCGGCGCAACCGCCTATCTGGACCGTGTCTGGAACCCGGTCGGCACGATCCTGGGCGGCCTGATGTTCGGCTACGGAATGGCGCTGAGCGGCAATTGCGGTTACGGCGCGCTGGCCCGGCTGGGCGGAGGCGATCTGCGGTCCTTCGTCATCGTCGTCGTGATGGGGCTGTCGGCCTATTTCGTGATGTCGGGCCCTTTGGCCCGGGCGCGCGTCTGGTTGTTTTCCGAAGAAACCGGGGCCACAACGCAACAGGGTTTCGCGCAGTTGCTCGAGGGTTTTGGAATTTCGCCGCTGCTGACGGGACTGACCGTGGGGGCGATGCTGATCCTGACGGCCACCGTCCGGGCCCGAATGCGACCCTCAGGCAAACAGTGCCTGTGGGCCGTGGTTGTCGGCCTTGCCATCGTTTCGGGTTGGGTCGGCACCTTCTGGATCGCCACCACGGGTTTTGACGCGGAACCAATCGAAACACACACTTTCGCGGCCCCCATCGGAGATACGATCATCTATGCCATGACCGCCTCGGGCAACGCGCTGTCCTTCAGCGTCGGCTCCGTGATGGGCGTGGTGATCGGGGCTGCGCTCGGATCGTATTCCAAGGGCCATTTCCGCTGGGAAGCCTGCGAAGATCCGCGCGAATTGCGGCGCCAGATCCTGGGCGCGGCGATCATGGGGCCGGGGGCGATACTTGCGGTTGGCTGCAGTATCGGCCAAGGAATTTCAGCCTTTTCGGTTCTGGCCTTCAGCGCTCCTGTCGCGTTCGTGTCGATCTTTGTTGGCGCGGCTGTCGGGCTACGCCAGATGATCGTGGGGTTCGCACCAGCGGAATGACCGGCGAAGGCCCGAGAGCTGCCGTCGCAAGTGTTCCCGCCCCCATGCGGAAGGCACGCGAAATTTGTCTTGCAGGTGACGGTGCGGCCATGGGAAACGCCATTGCGAAAGACCACGTTCCTCAGTGCAAGCCCCATTCAGTCATTCAGATGTAGTGTGCATAATTCAGCAACAATGCACACCACCTTGTTTTCACCCGATCCCTTCAGGCACCCATATACGGGACACATATGGAGGCCTTGTTTCGACCTCCAATCCTGCGTTTCGTCGCGAAACTAGCTGAAATGACGGACAATCTCATCCACAAGCGCTTGTGCGTCTTCAACCGAAAGATCTTGCCGACGCAGGCGGATTCGCAATTCGCCGGCGGCCACCTCGGCGCGGATGTCACCGCCGCCGGGCAACGGCTGCAGAGGAATACGTTGCACCTGCTGTGGGCGCCCGCCCCGTGCCTTGTCACGCGACGGCTCGGGCGCGTCCTTCAGCGCAGCCTCGATCAGTGCCCATTCAGCCTTGGCATCGGAAACCTCTGCCCCGGCCAATGCGGCACGCAGCTTGGCCTGAGCGCCATCCCGCAAGGCTGCAGCCAGTCGCAGACCCGCCTTCTCCGACAGGGATACCGGATATCGCAACAGGTCACCCAAAGCCTCGTGCACCATCGCAAAGCTGCGCACCTTTGACCGTTTCGCCTTGGACGCCGCCGCAAACAAGGCGTCCACCGCGGCTTCGGTCGAGGGGAACACCCCCTGCCCTGCTGCCAGAACCGCAATGCGTCCCCGTTCGTAGGGGCTGAGATTGGCGCGCAGCTCGTTTTCCTCGACCATCGAGACATACGCCCCCTGCCCTGCCCCGGCTTGGCGGACAAAGGCAGGAATCTGTGCGAATGCCGGATCCGTTCTGGCGAGCCGGCGAAACGCATCCAGACGCCGATAGCCCGAGATCAGCCCGTACCCGTCGGCCGTTGGCGTCACCTCGATCGGCGTGCGCAAACCGTTGACCCGCAGCGACTCCAGCAGCTCGGCCATGGCTTCTTCGTCTTCGACCATCCGGTCGCGACGAATATAGTCCGCATCGATCTCGTCAACGGGCAGCTTCTGGGCCACCAACCCCGCATCCTGCGCATCGCGCCAACGGGCCGCATCACCCTGGTCGCGGGCCAATGCTTCGCGATCGGTGACCGCGGCCATTCCGTTCAATGTGGCGGCTTCGGCCGCGACTTGCGCAATCGGCGGCACGACAGACTTGGATTCAAACGGGCTGATCGAGGGTTTCGTGGCGAAACCCGCCTCGAGCTGTTCCAACTCGGCCGCGTCCGGTGCGGTCAGTCTTCTGCGTTTAGCCATCTGCCTCTCCTCCCATCTGTGCGTCGCGCCACCAGCAGCCGATCAAGACTTCCTTGAACTCGGCATAGGTCCGGTCGAAAGTTTCTCGGCCGCGCACGTATGTGTCACGGTTGAAATCCCGGTAGTCCGCCTCATAAATCCCGTTCACCTGCTCACCGGCCTGCCCGACCAGAGCCGTGTAGTCCTGCCGATAGGCATTCATGAAATCACCGAAATAGGCCTGGATCACGTTCGCCATGTCTGTCTGCTGGCTGGCGTCGAACCGCGTGATGATGGCGCGTACGACATCCCATTCGAATTTGAGCTCGGGCAAGCCCGCCGCCCGTTGAGCCGCGTTTTCGCCGTCCTCGATGCTGGCGAAGGTCGTATACAGCATGTCAAAAAACCGGCCTGTGGAATCAAATTCCAGAAACGAAGCCCCCAACGGCACCAGCAAAATATCCGCCGCAGCCAGCGCGTTGATCGTAAGGTACCCAAGTGCAGGAGGCGTATCGAGGAAAACGATGTCGTAATCGTTCAACACGCCTTCATCCTCGAGGAAGTTCGTCAGACCGTCCCAAAGCGGCCAACTGCGCAACCCCATGCGCCAGACCGGGATCTGGAATTCCGCCCAATACAGATTCAACTGAGCGCCGATCAGGTCGATATTGGGCCAATGCGTTTGCTGGATCACGTCTCGGGGCAGGGTCGTCAAAGCTTCCTGAAGCGTTTCGTCCAACGGAATTTCAGGTTGACCGGCGGCCGCGCGCACACGGTTCTCTGCCTGAACTGCCCGAGCATAGTCCTTGGCGATCAGCGGAAACACCGTTTGCCACTCATCGGCGACGCGACCGCCGAGAATCGATGTCATCGACCCTTGGCTGTCCAGGTCGATCACGAGCACTTTGTACCCGTCCAACGCGGCCGACATTGCCAGATGTGCCGCCGTCGATGTTTTCCCAACACCGCCCTTGAAGTTCGCCACCGCCACGACCTTGGCGGGCAGGCCCTTGGGTCTGTACGGCAGATACTCCTTGGTGCTGACTCCCTCGGCGGCGAAATAGTGGCGCAATGCCAGAACTTCTTCGAGCGTAAACCATTTTGACCCTGCCTCTCCTTCGCCCTGAGGGAGATCAGGATTTGCCTTGAGCACACGGCGCAGATGGGCGGGTGCAACTGGAATCAGATACTTCGTGATTTCCCAGATCGAGAACCGGCGCAAACGTTTCTCGCCATCAGGCGCATAGCCACGTCTTGCCAGGTCTTCACGCCCCTTCGCGCAGAACGCCGCTGCTTTCGCGAATCGTGACGTCCCGATAGGGTCAGGCAACTTCGACGCTGCCTTGGCTGGGTCCAGATTGAAGTAAGGTGGTAGAGAAGGTTGGTTGCTTTTGCTCACTGTCGGTGCCTCGGAAAATGTTCGCCTTGTCGGCGTATATCCTGAAATCTACCGAACATTGCTGTCTTGCGCTATCCAAAAAAGCGGGATTTCCCACAAGGCAAGATCCAATTTGGCCGTTTCGCCGCGAAACCAACAGAAAATATCATAAAATCGGCAACAAAAGTTTGATTCCTTTAATATGTTTAGATTCTTTCGCTTAGAAATATGTATTAGAAGACAAAAGGTTATTGCGAATAGGGTCCCCATTTCCGGGACGATATGGACCAGTATGCGGGATCAAAGGTGCCCAGATACAGGACGTAAGGTTCCGGAATCCGGTCGGAATGGTACCGATTCCCGGTAAGACACTAAATTTGGAAAATCAGCCTCCTGGGCGTGAAGGGAATCCACTCGAAAGTGTTTTCGGGACGCCGGATGCTGCGTGTCTTGGCGTGTTTGCTGTGGATAACTCATGCATTGATTCGGAAAGGTACCTGTCTGCGGGATGGGCGTCATCCCGTATATGGGAACCCGAAATGGGTTGATTGCCGGGTACCTTTCGTGCAACAGATTCGGTAAACGAGCAGCCAGGCAGAATCATGCCGGATACAGAATTGGACATGGATCACCTCTCGGGCGCTCTGCGTCGGGAAACCGTGAAAAAAAATGTTGCCGCAATCCACATCAGCGGCAAGCTCACCTTGTTGCAGCGAAAGTTGTCCAATGTTCTTCTGCTCAATGCTTATGATGCGCTGACCACCGCACAGACCCACACGATCGATGCCCGAACCTTGGCGATGATGGTCGGATACAATTCCAACGACTTTGACACGTTGCGTGCCAGCCTTCGCGCATTGGCCGAAACTGTGGCTGAGTGGGACATGCTGGATGAGCAGGGGCGCCAGGAATGGGGCGTGTCGTCGTTGCTGAGCTTTGCCAAGCTCAAAAACGGGGTGTGCGAATATGCGTATTCCCCGGCATTGGCGCAAAAGCTTTATGATCCCAAGATCTATGCGCTGATCAACGTGCACATCCAACGCAATTTCAGTTCGGGCCACGGGTTGGCCTTGTATGAAAACTGCTATCGCTTCGTGCGGACCGGCTCGACCGGTTGGTGGACACTCGAGGTATTCCGTAAGCTGATGGGGGTGGACGGCAGCGACTATTACACCAGTTTCAAGCATCTGAACGCCAAGATCATCAAGCCTGCCGTATCCGAAGTGAACAAAAGTTCGGATATCCTGATCGAACCCGAGTTCCGCAAGAAGGGCCGCAGCGTTACCGACATACGGTTCCTGATCCAGCGCAACCCTCAGAAAGCAATGTTCGAGATCGACGACAGCGATGGTGTGCGCAATCTTCCTGTTTACAAGACCCTGCGCAAACAGGGGGTCTCGGACCGGCTGGCGCGGCAGTGGATCTCCGAGCACGGCGAGGAATACGTTCAGCAGAAACTGGACTATGTCAAAGGGCAGGGGGACGTGAAATCCACCGTGGGATATCTTTCGGCCGCACTCAAGGAAGATTACAAGGCCCCTGCGAAAGAAGCTCCTGCGCCACCCAGTCCCGAGGCGCTGGCCGCGGCCAAGCAACGAGAAGAAGAGAAAGCACGCGAGGATCAGGCCTATGCCGCGCGGGCGGCGGAACGTGCCGAACGCGCCCGCAAACTGGCCATCGTCGAAGAACTGGTTTCGCGGCGAAACCCAACCCAGCGGGATGCGGACAAGCGCTTGTTCATGTCAACCCTGTCAGATGAATTGGACCGCGAGCACTTCCGGCAGCACGGGTGGCGGTCAGGCCTGAATGCCAACGCGATCTTTGCCTTCTGGGAGGAGTTGGAGCCCGACGCATTCCAAGCCGACGCCCCCGCCTGAGGCGCAGGCGGGGTAGGGGCTATCGGTTTTTCAGTGCATTTCGCAGCGCATCGCCAAATGCGCTGTCATGCGCATTTTTGCTATATTTTGCGCGTTGTGATTTCTGAGCGCCTGAATTCTTTCCCCGTGCGTTAGGTCCCTTTGAGGTGCGATCTTGCCGGGCAGAAGCTCCGCCATCCTTGCGCATGCTCAGCCCGATCCGCTTGCGCGGCACGTCAACTTCGACCACACGGACGCGCACGACCTGCCCGGCCTTGACCACCTCGTGCGGGTCCTTGACGAAGCGATCGGCCAGCTGGCTGACATGCACCAGCCCGTCCTGATGCACGCCGATATCGACGAAGGCGCCAAAGGCAGCGACGTTGGTGACAGTGCCTTCCAGCACCATGCCGGGTTTGAGGTCGGTGATCTCCTCGACACCTTCCTTGAAGCTTGCGGTCACGAAGCTGGGGCGCGGGTCGCGGCCGGGCTTTTCCAGCTCCGCGAAAATGTCGCGCACCGTGGGCAGGCCGAAGCGGTCATCCACGAACTGTTCGGCGCGCAGGCCGCGCAGTGCGCCGTCATGGCCCATGATCTGACGGATGTCTCGGCTGCAGGCCTGCACGATGCGGCGGGCCACGTCATAGGCCTCGGGGTGGACGGCCGAGGCGTCCAGCGGCTCATCCCCGTCGCGGATGCGCAGAAAGCCCGCGCATTGTTCAAAGGCGCGGGGACCGAGGCGGGCGACCTTCAGAAGATCCTGCCGCGACCGGAATGCGCCATTGAGGTCGCGATGCGCCACGATGGCTTCGGCCAGACCGGGGCCCAGGCCCGAGACATGGGCCAGCAGCGGCGCCGAAGCGGTGTTCAGATCGACGCCCACGGCGTTCACCACATCCTCGATCACCGCTTCCAGCGACTGGCTCAGCCGGTGTTGGTCAACGTCGTGCTGATACTGGCCGACGCCGATGCTCTTTGGTTCGATCTTGACCAGTTCGGCCAGCGGGTCCTGCAGACGGCGGGCGATCGACACCGCGCCACGCAGCGAGACATCGAGATCGGGAAACTCGCGCGCGGCCAGTTCCGAGGCCGAATAGACCGAGGCCCCGGCCTCGGAGACCACGACCTTGGTGGGAGGCTGCACTCCTTTGGGCAGCAGTTTCAGCGTGTCGGCCACCAGTCGTTCGGTCTCGCGGCTGGCGGTGCCGTTGCCGATGGCGATCAGTTCGACCTTGTGGGTGGCGATCAAGTTCAGGATAGTGGCCTGTGCACGGCGCAGATCGTTCTTGGGTTGGAACGGATACAGCGTGTCGGTCGCCACCAGCTTGCCCGTCGCGTCCACCACCGCGGCCTTGACGCCGGTGCGGATTCCCGGGTCCAGCCCCAGAGTGGGGCGGGGGCCGGCCGGGGCGGCAAACAGCAAGTCCTTGAGATTGCGCGCAAAAACCTGAATTGCCTCCTCCTGCGCGCGGCTGCGCAGATCGGCCATCAGTTCGACCATCATCGACAGCGACAGCTTCACCCGCCAGGTCCAGCCCGCGACCTTGCGCAGCCAGGCATCGCCCGGCCCGTCGCCGCGCGTATGCAGATGGGCGGCCACGATCGCCTCGGCCCGGGCGGCGCCGGTTTCGGGGTCGGGGGCGATGTCCAGCGTCACGATCCCCTCTTTCGAGGCGCGCAGCATCGCCAGCGCCCGGTGCGAGGGCACCTTGGCCCAGGGCTCGGCATGGTCGAAATAGTCGCTGAACTTGGCGCCTTCCTGTTCCTTGCCCTCGATCACCTTCGAGGTCAGCAGCGCCTCGGCCTGCATGAAGCTGCGCAACTCGCCCAGAAGGGCGGCGTTTTCGGTCAGACGCTCGGTGATGATGTCGCGCGCGCCGTTCAGCGCGTCCTTGGTGGTGGGCACGGCCTCGGTCACATAGGCCTGGGCCAGTGCCTCGGGCTCGGCGCTGCGGTCGGCCAGGATCGCGTCGGCCAGCGGCTCCAGCCCGTTTTCCCGTGCGATCATCGCCTTGGTCCGGCGCTTGGGTTTGTAGGGCAGATAGATGTCTTCGAGCTGCGCCTTGGTTTCGGCCTGCGCGATGGACTTGGCCAGATCGTCGGTCAGCTTGCCCTGATCCTTGATCGAGTTCAGGATCGTCTCGCGCCGCGCCTCGAGCTCGCGCAAGTACGCCAGCCGGTCGGACAGGGTGCGCAGCTGGCTGTCGTCCAGCCCGCCCGTCACCTCTTTGCGGTAACGCGCCACGAAGGGCACGGTGGCACCTTCGTCCAGCAGCTTGACCGCCGCGTCGACCTGCTGCGGCCGGGCATTGATTTCGGTGGCGATGGTCTGGGCGATGCGGTCCAACGGGGCCTCCTTGATCTTGGGTTGGAGAACCGTCTTAGCCAGCACCCGTGCCAAGGGAAAGGCTTGAGCGGGCGCAAAATCCGGGCAATTGCGCGGTTTTGCGCAAACTGGGTCAAAATGCGCGTTCGGATGTGATTGATCCCGGGCCCCGGGTGATTTAAGGGAAGCCCTGTCAAATCAGAGTCACCCCGGAGCGGAACAGCATTCACGCTCCTCGCACGCCGCGCCGCACGCGGCACAACTCTCGGATCGCACGCCCCTGAAAGGCTTAAAAAAGGTAAGGGAACATGGCAGAAAAATCGAACTTCGACATATTGTATACCATCGTAGACGAAGCGCCGGAGCTGGCCAGTGCCTCGTTCCTGCCCATCATCCGCAAATTCGCCTCGGCCGCGGGCGTCAGCGTCGGCACCAAGGACATTTCGCTGGCCGGGCGCATCATCGCGGCTTTCCCCGAAAACCTGACCGAAGAGCAGCGTCAGCCCGACGATCTGGCCGCCCTGGGCGAGCTGGTGAAAACCCCCGAGGCCAACGTGATCAAGCTGCCCAACATCTCGGCCTCGGTGCCGCAGCTGGTCGCTGCCATCAAGGAACTGCAGGGGCAGGGCTATGACATCCCGAACTATCCCGAGGACCCGAAGACCGACACTGAGAAAGAGATCCGCGCCCGCTATGACGCGATCAAGGGCTCGGCCGTGAACCCGGTTCTGCGCGAGGGCAACAGCGACCGCCGCGCCGCCAAGGCGGTCAAGCGCTATGCCCAGCAGCACCCGCATTCGATGGGCGAATGGACGGCCGACAGCAAGACCAAGGTGTCGTCCATGCCGGGCAATGATTTCTACGGCAACGAGAAATCGGCCACCATCACCGCCGATCAGGCCGGTGACGCGCGGATCGAATTCGTGGGCCAGGATGGTGGCGTGACCGTTCTGAAAGACGGCTGGACGCTGGAGGAAGGCACCGTTGCCGATGCCACCTTCATGTCGGTCAAGGCGCTGTCGGAGTTCCTGGATGCCGCGATCGAGGACACCAAGAAAGACGGCACCATGTTCTCGCTGCACCTGAAGGCGACGATGATGAAGGTCTCTGACCCGATCATTTTCGGCTATGCGGTCAAGGCGTGGCTGGCGCCGGTGTTCGAGAAATACGGCGACCGCATGGCGCAGCTGGGCGTCAACCCGAACTCGGGGCTGGGCGATCTGCTGGATCGCGTCAAGGACGACGCCGAGATCATGGCCGCGATCGAAGCGGTCAAGGCCGAGCGTCCCTCGATGTACATGGTCGACAGCGACAAGGGCATCACCAACCTGCACGTGCCGTCGGACGTGATCATCGACGCTTCGATGCCCGCCGTGATCCGCGCGGGCGGCAAGGGCTGGGATGAAAGCGGCAAGAAGGGCGACACCAACTGCGTGATCCCCGACCGCTGCTATGCGCCGGTCTATGACGAGACCATCAATTTCTTCAAAGCCAACGGCGCGCTGAACCCGGCCACCGCCGGTTCGGTCGCCAATGTGGGCCTGATGGCGCAGAAGGCCGAAGAATACGGCAGCCACCCGACCACCTTCGAAGCGCCCGCCGATGGCACGATCCGCATTGTCCTGGCCAATGGCGAGGTCCTGCATTCGCATGAGGTCGAAAAGGGCGACATCTGGCGCGCCTGCACCGCCAAGAAGGCCCCGATCGAGAACTGGATCCAGCTGGCGATGGATCGTCAGCGCCTGACCGGGTCCGAGGCGATTTTCTGGCTGGACGCGAACCGCGCCCATGACGCCGAGCTGATCAAATACGTCAAACCGGCCCTCGAGGCCGCTGGCGTGGCCGACAAGTTCCTGATCATGGCCCCGCGTGAGGCGACCCGCAAGACGCTGGAAACCATCACCGCCGGCAAGGACAGCATCGCCATCACCGGCAACGTGCTGCGCGATTATCTGACCGATCTGTTCCCGATCCTCGAACTGGGGACCTCGGCCAAGATGCTGTCGATCGTCAAGCTGATGAACGGCGGCGGTCTGTTCGAAACCGGCGCGGGTGGCTCGGCGCCCAAGCACGTGCAGCAGCTGGTCGAGGAAAACCACCTGCGTTGGGACTCGATGGGCGAATTCTGCGCGCTGGGGGAATCGCTGAACTTCCTGGCCGACAGCCGCGGCAACGCCAAGGCGGCCGTTCTGGGCGCCGCGGCCGAGGCCGCGACGCAGGGCGTGCTGGACAACGAGCGCTCGCCCAGCCGCAAGGTCGGCGAGCCGGACAACCGTGACAGCCACTACTGGTTTGCCCGCTATTGGGCCGAGGCGCTGGCCGCGCAGTCCGACGATGCCGACCTGGCCGCGACGTTCGGGCCGATCGCCAAGGAACTGGCCGAGAAAGAGCCGCAGATCCTGGCCGAACTGGCTGCCGTGCAGGGCAAGCCGGTGGATCTTGGCGGGTATTACCACCCCGACCGGGCCAAGGTTGCGGCGGTGATGCGCCCCAGCGCCACGCTGAACGCCATCATCGGCTGAGAAACGGACAGGCCCGCGCCGTCGCGCGGGCCTGCGACCCGGATGCCTGACCGACGGCGTCGTGGGCAAACGCCACCAATTGCGCGGACAAATTCTTCGGGGGAAACGCGCCGTCCGGCAACCCGGCAGAGTATTCCAACCAAATTTCGTTGAATTGACCGAGATTCTACGGGATTCCCCCAATATCCAGCCGCACTGTGCGGGGCTATCCTCCAATTAACCTCGGACAAATACCGGTGAGGCCCTTTCGGGGCTGCACCACTCACTCAGAAAACGGCCAGCATTTGGGGTGCTGGCCGTTTTCCTTGTGGATGTGGCCTGTTACGGGCGCCGACAAAAAAAGGGCCGGTCGCAAAACCGGCCCCAGGACTTTCGCGCAACCGAGGGATCAGTTCGACGCGGCGTTCATCTTTTCGTTGTGCTCGCGCAGGGTGTCCGAAACGATGTCGTACCATTCGCCCGACTCGCGCATTTCATTCAGGCCCTTGTTCAGCATCGCGATGTACTGCTTGCCGAACGGATTGCTGCGATGCGCGATGATGCGCTGGCTGGCAATGGTGTTCACGAAGGGGTTTTCCACGATGTCCTTCGGTGTCAGGCCCATTTCGCTCATGGCATCCGCTGCCAGCTGCACCTCGAAGGATGCAACGTCGGCGGTACCGGTCAGAACGGCGTCGAGGCACTCAGCGGCGCTGATCGGGCGGACCATTGTGATGTTCGGCTCGAAAACACCCTGTTCTTCGAGGTCATGGGTGAACCAGGCATCCATCCGGCACAGACGCGCGCCTTTGAAGTCTTCGAACGAACGGGCCTCGGCGTATTTGCTGTCGGGCAGGGTGTAGAACCCGATAACCACGTCATATACGCTGACGGTCGAGTCAAAATCGTTGCAGCGGCGGGTTGTTTCCGCCGACCATTCGTAGCTGCGGTTCGAGCAATCCGGGATGTACCAGCCAAGACCTACGTCGAACGCGCCCAGCGGCAGCAGCGTGTCCAAGTGCGAACCCCAGTCGTTCACGAAGCTCACCGAATGCTCGCGGTTGTTGCCGCCACGGCTGAGCGCGGTCGAGGCAAGACGCACCAGAAGGCCACCGCCCGACAGGCCCTCGTCGGAGAAGGGTGCATAGTTGCCGCCGGCAAGAATCTTGACGGGCGGTTCATAGACGTTCGACGCCTTGTTGTTCGCGTTGCGGGCTTCTGCGGCGGCGATCAGGTCCTGTGCGCTTAGGCCGTTGGGCAGGCTGCCGTCCTCACAGGGCAGGGCCAGCACCAGGCCCGGCTCGAGGTTCGAGGGGTTCGAGATGATGTTGCGGTTTGCGTTGAAGATCGGCTGGTAGTTCGACGTGCCGTAAGCCGCGATCGAGATGGTTGCCAGCGTGTCGCCATCCTGAACCGTATAGTTCGAGCAGGCCTCTTGCGCGGCGGCGGCGCCGGCGCTCAGGGCGGTAATTGCGGTGGCCGCAACCACCAGTTTCTTCAGATTGATTTCAAACATGTCCACTTCCTCCAGACTTTTGTTTTGCCGGGCCTTTTCGGCGCCTTATCCGTTTTCCATTTGGTACCGCAGGGCTTCGGACACGATGTCGCGCCATTCGCCCGATTGCTGCATGATCGCCAGACCCTGATTTAGCGTCTCGAGGATCGCTTCCCCATCCGGGTTGTCCTTGTGGGTCATGACATTGAGCGGCTTGATCGCCGCAAGGTTGGGGTTCTCGATGAGCTGATGCTCGTAGCCCAGCCGCTTGATCGCTTCGACGGCCAGGTGCGCCTCGATGGCCACGATGTCGGCGCGGCCGTCCATGGCGGCGTGGAAACAGTCGTCCGGGTCGACCGGGCGCATCAGGGTGATCGCGGGCTCATACAGGCCCACCGCATCCATGTGCGAGGTCGACCAGCCTTCGGGCCGGCAGATCGTTGCACCCGCGAAATCGGCATAGCTGAGCGTGGTCTCGTAGCCCGAGCCATCCTTGGCAAAGAACGTATCGACCACCTCGTAGAACGGGTTCGAGAAGTTGTAGGTTTCGCACCGGTTCCGGTCGCTTTCCGACAGGGCTTCGGCCTCTTCGCAGTTGGGGCGCGACCAGGGGAAGGTGGCGTCGAAGGCCAGGGTCGGCATCAGCAGGTCCAGATGCGAAGACCAGTCGTTGACGAACTGGATCTTGTAGGCCTGTTCGGGCGCGGCCCGCAGAAACGCGGTTTCGACCAGATGCGTGTACAGCCCGCGATGGGGCAGCGATTCGTCGGTGAAGGGCGCATAGTTGCCGCCGGTGATCAGCAGCAGCTGACGGTCACGGATGGCCGGGCGCTCGGCCGTGCCGGCGTCGCGGATCAGTGCGGCGGCCTCGGCGCGGGCGGCTTCGATCTCTTGTTTCGCGGCCGCTTTGGCGGCAATCACCGCCTCTTCGCTGGCCTTTTTGGCTTCGGCCTCGGCGGCGGCGACGCGGGCCTCGGCCTCGGCGATGGCCTTGGCGGCGCGCTCTTCGGCGGCCTTGACCAGTTCGGCGGCCATCTCGGCGGCCATGCGCTCGGCCTCGGTCTCGGGCTGGGGTGCGGCCCGGCCGACATCTTCGAGACAGGGCATCTTGAGAATGTCGCCCACGCGGATGATGTTCGGATTCGATCCGATCACCTCGCGGTTGGCGTCATAGATGATGCGGAAGTCTTCGGTCGCATAGACTTCGATGGCCAGTGCCCGCAGGCTGTCGCCGCGCTGGATCTCGTAGTCCGAGCAGGCCTGTTGCGCCGAGGCTGCTCCGGCGGCTGCCGCAAGGGCCAGGCTGGATATGAGGAGTGTCTTTTTCATGGGTCCTGTTGGGTTGCTCTTGTTATTGTCCGGTCGCTTTCACGACGGCGATCGAAATGTTGTCCTGGTCGGGGTCGGCCTTGGCGATCAGGGCCTGCAGCAGGCTGTCGGCGATGTCCTGTGAAGGCGCGTCGGCGTTGTCTTGCAGGGTCGCGCGGATTTCGTCGTCGGTCAGGTATTGCAGCCCGTCGCTGCCCAGAACCACGATATCCCTGGGGCCCAGTTCCAGCGCCTGTTCGGGGCAGTCCACCTTGGGAATCGCCGCGCCCATGATGACCGAGGTCAGCTGGTTGCGGTCGGGGTGGTCACGGCCCTCGGCTTCGGTCAGATGCCCCTGTGCGATGCGGGCGTCGATTTCGGGGGCCATCGAATGATCTTCGTTGATCTGGGTCAGCACGCCGTCCCGGAACAGGTACAGGGGGCTGTCGCCGATCGAAATCCAGAACAGCCGGTTGCGCAGCAGCAGAACGCCCAGAAGGGTCGACCCCATGTTGAAGCCCGCCGGCTGCTCTTCGCCATAGCCCGCCACCGCTGCATTGGCCTGCATGGCAGCCAGGGGCAGGGCGTCCAGCAATTCGCTTTCGGTCGGGTCGTGACTGTCCAGAACAGCATCCAGAACCGAACGCCAGGCCTTGATCACCAGGTCAGAGGCGACCTCGCCGGCCGCGTGACCGCCCATACCGTCGGCCACCACCACGTAACCGGCATTGGCCGCGTCGAAGACACGTGCCGCGATCGCGTCCTCCTGCGAGTCGCGCCGGCCCTGATCCAGGATCAGCGCAATGTCATATGACGGTGTCGCCAGCATTCGTTATGCGTCCCGCCAGTCGAAGTTTTCGTCGCAGAAGGCGACGAAGCGCAGGGACGTTTCGCTGATGCGGATCAGGTCGCCGCTGGCCAGCGGAACGGTGCTGAGAACCGGCTTGCCGTTCAGGCGCACCAGGTTGGCCTTGCCGCCATGGCCCATATAACATTTCCGGTCTTCCGGATCATAGGCGATGAACGCATGGTTCGACCGCGAAATGCCCGTGTCGCCGAAATCGAGCTGGATCGCCTGATCGTCGTTGCGGCCGATCTGCATCAGGCCTTCTTTCAGGGCGATGCTGGAGCCACGGCCGGGGCCGCCGGTAACCACCAGCCAGCCAACCGGGAAGGTCTCGGCAGTGGTCTCGGCCTTGCGGATCGGTTCGGCGGTTTCGATCAGATCCTGAACATGGGTGTCCGGCCGCTCGAAGCCCAGGAAGGTGGTCTTGACCCGCGCGCGGCGGTCTTGCTGTGCTGCTTCGGGTGCCGCAGCCATGGCCGCGGTTGCGGTGGGCGCGATCGTGGCAGGCTCGGGCGCAGCGACGGGCGGTTCGGGGGAGGTTTCCAGCGCGGCCGCCTCAGGTTCGGGTGTCTCGGCCGTTTCGGCAACCGCTTCGGGCGTGCCGTCTTGTACGACCGGCGCCGCCTCGGGCAGAGCGACGGTTTCCGTTTCGGGTTCAGCCGCCGGTTCCGGCTCGGGCTGAGCCAAGCGCAGCGTCACGACCTGCTCGGATTCGGGTTCCGGCGCTTCGGACTGCGCCGGGGCTTCCTCGGCCGCCTCGGCGACCTGCTCTTCCTCGTCGTCAAACTCGGGCATTTTGTCCTCGGGGAGCAGCTCGTCGCTCTCCTCGAAGCCTTCGGTGTTCAGGTCGCCGCCACCCAGAGCCTGCCGAAGCGCGTTGAAATCCGCGATCGGCTGAGGTTTCTCGTCGGGCGCAGCCTCGGGTTCTGGCTGCGTGGCTTCGACCGGATCGGTGGCCTCGGCTTCCTTGGTCTTGCCGGCACCTTCGAGAAGCCGGCTGAGGGGGCTTTTGTATTTGAACATGGTGTCGACACCTTTTGACTTCTTGCACGGACCGGATGAATCCGTGGGGCTGCGAAAAAACCTCTGCGCAGGGGCAGGGCACTGATGATCGGGGAAACCAGGCAACTTTTACGTTCCGCGACGGGCCGGATCCCGTCAGGGTGGCGAAACCGGGGCCACCCTCAGCCAAACACGCTGGCGGGTTCGGGACTTGTCGGTCAGGTCATTCCGCCTGCTCCTGTGTCAGGGGCATCAGAGCGGTGGTCTCGGCGCCGTTGCGCGACACCGCCAGCTTTGCCTCGGGCTGGCCATCGGCCACCAGTTCGGCCACTGCCTGATCCAGGCTGTCGGCCGCCGTGAATTCGATGCCGCTGTGGATCTCGCGCAGAAGGATGTCGCCTTCCTGCAAGGTTCCGGCCCCTTCAGTCGGCGCGTCGCTCACGATGGTCTGCCAACCCGTATCGCCACCGGCACGGGCGGTGAAGCCATACCCGTTGGTCAACCCGAAGCTGCGGATCGCGGGCAGGGCCAGCAGGCCGTTCTCGGGCCGGGTCTTGCCTGGCGCCCGGTACCGGGCGGCCACGCGGACATAGCCGTCGGGGTCGATCTGAAGGTTGTTCAGCACCTGCGTCGCCAGGGGCACATCGTCCTGAATGGGTTCACCGTTCAGGGTGTAGATGACCGCCCCGCGTGCGACCCAATCGCCGATGACCGACAGGTCCCGGCCCTGTTCAACGCCGGTGATCGCGATCGCGCTGCCGGTGGAGCCGCGCCGCTTGGCGGTCGAGAAGGGGATCTCGACATCCCAATGGGCAAAGGCCAGCTGGTTCTGTGCCAGCTTGACCGGTGCCGCCGGAGCGGTGGGCTTTTTGGCGACCGGATCAGCCGTTTGCGCCTGCTCGACAGGCTGGTCCTGCGTGGCTTGCGTCTCTTGAACGGCGGCGGTTGTTTCCGACCCGCGACTGTCCGCAAGGTCGGCCTCGGGTTTTTCGAGAGCGGTGCCGGATTCGGGGTCCGATGCGGCGGGCGCGGGGGCTTCCGGTGTGACCTCGGGTGTCGCGACCGCAACATTCGTTTCCGCCTGTTCGGCGATTGTGGCGGCGTCGGGGGCCGGTGTGCCCTTGTTCATCCAGACATATCCGCCGCCTGCGGCCAGTGCCGCCAGAACCGCCAGGCCGGCGATCAGCTTGCCGGTGCCGCTCGAGCTTTTCTGAACGACGGTGTCGACCGCCGGAGCCGACGTTTCGGCAGACCCGGACACGGTCGTCTCGTTGTTTTCGGCCGGGCCGAGAGCCAGGTCGGAATTGCCGGCCAGCAGGGCTGTCACGACCGCTTCGGCATTGTCGGCCTCGGCCTTGATGCGGGCCTTTTCGGCCTCGTCATCTTCGCGGTCCAGCGCGACGATGACCGAGACCGGACGATAGTCGAAGTTGTCGAACACGACGCTGGGGCCGCGGAACATGCGCAGCCAGTCCAAGGCCGATTGCAGGCGATCCGTAGCGTGAAGCTCCATCGCCTTGTCGATCGCTTCGAGGAACCCTTCGGGATAGCCCTGGAACCGGCCGGTCAGCGGGACATACGGGTCCGGCTGGCCGTTGTTGAAGGCGTTCAGGCGGGTCTGCCCGTCGATGGGCCGTTCGCCGCTGATCGCGTGGTACAGCGTGGCGCCCAGCACATACAGATCGCTGCTGGGCCCCTGTTCCGACCCGCGCACATAGAATTCATGCGGGGAATAGCCGTCCTTGATGACCCGCAGGGTCAACAGGGCGGCGGACTTGTTGGCGGCCTGTTCGCGTGCGGCCCCGAAATCGATCAGGATCGGCTCGCCATGTTCGTCGATCAGGATGTTGTCGGGCGAGATGTCGCGGTGCAACATGCCGCTCTGGTGAATGAACGACACCGCCGACAGCATCTTCTCGGTGACCTGCACGATGAAATCGGGGCCGCTTTCGGTCTTGGGGTCTTCGATGAAATCCAGCAGGTCGCAGCCGCGGATCAGGTCCATCGCGATATAGGCGGTGTCGTTGTCCTCGAATACCTGATGAACATCCACGATGTTCGGATGCACCAGCCGCGCGTGGTTGCGGGCCTCCTGGATGAACAGATCGATGATGGCGCGCAGGTCGTCCTTGAAGGCGGGGTCGTTGGGTTCGACCAGGTCGCCGTTCCGGCGGCACAGCGCCCCGGGATAGCATTCCTTGATGACCACGTTGCGATCCAGGCTGTCACGGGCCAGGTAGGTGATCCCGAACCCGCCATTGCTGATGAATTCCAGAATTTCATACTGGCCGCGCAGCAGTTTCGCGCCGGGTTGCAGCCCTTGGATCTGTGGTTCGTCGTGCGAGGCACCGACCGCGCGGTTGTGATTCATTTTTTCCCGCCCATGAGTTCAATTCTTGCGGCCTACAAAAAACCGGACAAACTGCCCCTGCACTCACAACCAAAAAACAACCGCAGGACACTTGAGAACGGTTAGACGGTTCAAATTTGACTTTATTGGGGCCGCCGCATGGCTTCACTATGGATCGCCCCATTGGGGGATCTATATATTGTGGTCGCTTTATGTTTGCACACCAAATGAAGGGTTTTGGTGTGACCGCCCATCGTCAGTCCATGGGTCACGGCGGGCATGGTCGACGGATTCGAAACAATTGTTGGCAGTGTCCGGGCGCTCGATTCGCCGCTGTGCGGCGCAATCCGGGCGCGAAGAGTTCAGGTGCCGGTCCGGGGCGCGGCCGCGGCGACCTTGCTGCCGGCCCAGGCCAGATTGTCGCTGAGCTGCGCCAGTATGCTGACCGCATCCTTCAGCCGGGCCTCGCCGGTTTCGAACTGAAGCAGCAGCAGCAGGTCCGTGGCCTTTTCGAACTCGCCCGGAATCCAGTCGGCCTCGGGGTCGATCTCGGACCCGGAGTCCAGGCGTTCGGCAAAATCTTCGACGATCTCCCGGCAGCTTTCCAGAAAGGTGCCGGGGTCGATGTCCGAGCTGTCGCGCAGGTCTTCGTAGATGCTGGCGATGGCGGCCAGCCAGTCTTCGAGGATCGGATTGGACAGCGGCGGCAGCGTCGATTTCAGGCTGGGCTGGACGGTGCGCGTATCGGGGGTTTCGGTCTCGGCACCCTTGAGAGTCTCAAGAAACGGCAGAAAATCCTGTTTCAGGTCGCGGCGCGCGGCCTCCAGATCGGATTTGCGCCGGTCCGAGGCGATTTCCAGCATCTGCTCGGCCAGTTTCTGGCCGCCGCAGGTCTCCCACAAGGCGAAATCGGGTTCGGGTTCCTGGGCCATGGCGCGCACGGCGACCGGTGTTCCGATCGGGACGATGGCCCGGAACATGCCGGTCTTCTGTTTTTCCAGCCGGGCCAATACGCGATCAAGGGCGTCGCGCACCGGCGGCAGGTCGGCATGGGTCACGGCCAGCAGGCTGTTGGCGCGCAGAGTTTCCGGCACCTGCGCCCACAGGTGGTGTTCGGTCTCGCGCCAGGCGTTGGTGCCGTTGGTGCACCAGATCGCGCAGTCGACGAATTTCAGCAGATCCAGCGTCTGCTTGTAGCTGTCATCCAGGGCGCCCGATCCGGGCAGATCGAACAACGAGATTTCGCGCAGGGCCGGGGTGTTCAGCCCGACCGATATGAAATCGGGGTTGTCGGCGGCCGCCTTTTCCAAGGCGATGCCCGAATAGGTCTTGGGTTCCTTGTCCCACCAGCCGACGGTGGTTTCGGGTGCGTCGGCATAGGCCACGATCACCAGCGGCAGTTTCAGATGCTGCGGGCCGGTGGGCAGAATGTCGGCCCCGGCCAGCATGTTGGCCAGGCTGGATTTGCCGGCGCCGAATTCACCGGCGAACCCGATCGACACCGCGGTCGACAACCGTTCGGCATGGGCCTGCGCACGGGCGCGCATATCCTCGAGCCGGTCCGTCGCGGGCAGCGATTCGGTGGCGCTGAGAAAGCGCTCGAGCTGTCGGACCTCGTGTTCGGTAGAGGGAAATTCGATCACTCTGCGGCCTCCGGTTGTCGTTCGTTGCCGTGGTTGGTGTCAAAGACGGATTGCAGCTGGTCCGCGATGGTCCGCGCGCGGTCCAGCTCGATCTGGGCCTGGGCACGTTCCGAGTTTTTGCCCGATGCGGCGCGGTTTTCAAGATGACCCGCCAGCAAGGCCAGAAAATGATCCAGAACCGTGTTCAACCGCTCCAGCAGATCGTCGCGGGCGGTGTCGATCAGGTCGTCGCCGATCAGCTGGAACTCCTGCACGATCATGCGCTCGGCCCGGGACACGACCGATTTGCGGGAAATCAGCCGCGACAGCCAGTTCACCCGCAGCTCGACCGTGATCCCGCGGGTCAGAGCCGAGGTGTCGGGGCGGTACCAGCGCACCGCGCTGGTGTTCATGCGGCTGTCGGCCGGTTCCTGCCAGCCGGGCAGGGCGCGCAGCGCGCCATTCGCCTGCATGTCGATCGAATAGAGCTCGCTGAGCATGCGCTGGCGGATCACCTGGGTCGCGCCCTGGACCAGCTCACGCATCCGTTCGCGCAGGGGGACAAAGTTCAACTCGGTCGCGTCGCCCTTGGCCAACAGAGGGGATTGCCCGTCGGGGCCGTATACCACGTCGGCGACCGCCTCGGCCACGGTATCGTCCATCACCCCGCGAAGATTGGCCAGAATGTCGTCCATCTCGCGGGTGATTTCGACGATGCGGTCGGCCACGGTCTTGCGCAGATGGGCCAGCGTCTTGTCGTTCTCTGCGGCGCTTTCGGTCTGGCACCGGCCGTCTTCGTCCAGCGCGCGCAGGCGTGCCTTGCCGCGTTCCAGCGCCCCTTCGGCAAAACTGTTGAGATGCTGCCACGCCATGCGCAGCTGTTCCTCGCGCTTGCCTTCGGCCAGCGCGGTGGTGACGTGGCGGCGCAGATCCGGCAGGCCCGACGCGATCATCGCGGCATAGCGCAGGACCGCTTCGCGGCTGATCGGGGCAGGGGCCTGCTTCAGTTTCCGAACCCCTTCCAGATACTGCTGCATCTGATCGGGATGGGCGCGCAGCCAGGCCAGAACCTCGTCATGGTTCACTTGGGTTTCGTCGCCGGTCAGCGCATAATGCGCCCACTGGGCGCTGCCCATCAGCACGTCGATATTGGTTTTTCCCAGCGCCTTGTGCAGGCCGTCCAGCACGTCGGCGCGAACCTTCGCGGCGTCCTCGGCGCCGCCGTTCAACTCGTCGACGCGGTTGATGAACACCACGATCTGGCCCAGTTCCAGCGCCTGCATCAGGCGGAACAGTTTCAGATCGGCACGCGACAGAGCCTGATGCGCCGACAGCACCACGACGAAGAAATCGCTTTCCTTCAGATACTGACGCGAGATCTCCTCGCGGATCAGCAGCGGATCGTTCACGCCGGGCGTGTCGGTCACGGTCAGTGGAAACGGAAAATGGCCCCGTTCGAAATAGACATCGGCCTTGCGGGTGATGTCGCTGTACAGACCCCGGTCCGAGCCCGGATCATGCTCGGTCGCCTCGGTCGGATCCTCGCCGGCGCAGACATAGCGGGCAAGGTCCTCGGAGGTCAGCTCTTCAAGGTCGTGGTGCTGGCCCAGCAGCTGCTCATAGCTGTCGCCCAGCCGCAGCCGGGCGCGGGTTTTCATCGCCTCGACCTGCTCTTCGATCATCTCGCGTTTGTAGCTGTCCTCGTCATCGGGGAACATGTTGCGCAGTTCTTCGCCTTCGGCGATCAGGGCGCGCCACTGGCGGTCGTCGAAAAAGTGGAACTGCGCCCCCTGCGTTCGCCCCGACGGGTGCCCGAAATGCATGTCGGTAATCACCGTCGTCCAGGGGTTGACGTCCGAGGGCAGAAATTCGGCCTGGCCGGTGAATCCGTTGATCAGCCGCGATTTCCCCGCCTTGATCTGCCCGACAAAGGCGATCGACGGTTTCAGGTTTGTCAGGTCGTCAATGATCCGCGAAATGAAATGACGGCTTTCGTCATTGCTCATTTCGTTCAATTCATTGGCGATCCGGATCAATTCCCGGCGGTTGGATTCACTCATGACACTAACCTCGAAAACTGGCAAATATGCGTGAAGTTACGGATTGAACTGCAAAAAAGGGTCGGGTCGTCACGGATCCGCCCCCCGAAGCGATTTCCACAGCGCGACAACGGCCCCCAGCTTGCGCGCGTCGTGAATGGCGGCAGCGTTGTCCTGTCCGTCGCGCAACAGGGCCAGTGCGGCTCCCTTGCCGCCCGATGGGCGCATGACGATCAGTTGCGGATGAGGCAGGTGCCCGCCTGCATCCGCATCCCAGCCGGCCAGGTCCTTTGCGAACCGGTCCAACAAGCCGGTCGACGGGTGCAGGGGCTGGCCATCCGCGCAAAGGCCGTCATGCCGGCGCGTGGATGCCGGGCCGCTGAGAAAGCGGCCCATCGCAAAGCGCTCGGAACCTTCGAAAAAGGCGGCCGCGAGCCCTTCGTTTTCCGGGGCCGGGTCGTCCGCGAGGGGTTCGGGGTCGGGTGTCTGCAGGACGGTCAGCCTGGGCTCGTCTTCCCGCAGCTCGATCACCGCGCAGGCCGTTTTCATCTCGGTGAAGGTGATCCCGACATCGTCGGCCTCGGTCGGACCGTCGGGTTGCAGGGACACCATCTGAATCGGATTACCCGCAAGGGCGAGGTCCGACACCAGTCGGGCCAGCTTCTGCACGATGGTTTCCCGCGGTTCGGTCGCGAAATCGGGAAGTTCGCCCGTGCTTGACCCGTAGACGTCGGTAATGCGCGAGCTGTTCAGCTCAAGCGCCAGAAGCGTTCCATCAGGGGCGGTGAACTCGACGCGGCGGGGCAGGACGGTGCCCCGGATCGCCTGCAGGATCAGATCGCGCCGCGCGGCGGGTGTTTCCGCCGTCAGGTCGACCGCGGGCGACAGCCGTGGCGTCGCCCTGCGCCCGATATTTTCGAGCATGTCGATGATCTCTGTCGCCGTCATTGCATCCGTCCCTCAGATCCTTGCTAGACCGCCGCCGCCACCGGCCCGAGGCTCAGGTGCGATTTGGTCAGGGCCAGGCCGGTATTGGCGCTGGCGTGGCAGATGTAGCAGACCACGTGTTCCGGGTACTCGCGCGTCCGCAGAAAGATGTGCAGCCGGTCCTGCGAGAACACGGCGATTTCTCCGAATCCGGGGGTGTCGTTGTCCTGCAGGCCAGCCGATTCGAGCAGGTCCTGGAAGGCCTGTACACCGCGCCCCTGAAACAGGTTGGCAACGGCGATGGCCAGATTGTCCAGAACCTCGGCATCGGCATCATCCGTCGTTGATGCGCCCAGCAACATGCCCGTTTCCATGTCGATATACCCGGCCACGATACAGTCGGGGATGGTCTCCATGGCGCTGGTCAGGGCGGCCTCAATGCTCATCTAACGTCCTGTCAACCTTTCAAAAAACCGATGCGCAACGGGGTCTTACCGTCGCGCAATCGATAACATTCATCGTCCGGGCGGGAAACGGCTTTTTCCGATCCGCCCGATCCGCGGGGTCGCGTCACGAGACCTGCCATTCAGCCCTGTCCTTGGGTTCGTTCATCACCGCTGGTGGTCTCTGCCGGTCACTGTGTTCGCGCGCGATCTGGTCGAATTCCTCCAGAAAAGCCTGAAAGGCGGCGCGCAATCCGGCCGGGTCCGACGGCAGTTCGGTGCTGTCGGAAACCTCGCGCCACATGGCGGCCGCGCTCAGCGGCGTTCCGGCCGGGACGTCCAGCAGATGATCAAACGCATGGGCCGGCTGCGGGTCGTCGGCGGTCTCGTCATTGGTCAAGGCATTCGATTCGGGTTCGGGCTCGTAGCAGTCCGGGTCGGCGGCCTGCTGTTCGGACAGCAGGGCGGTGATCGAGGAAACCGAAACCTCGATATCCGCCGGTGCCGGGTCGGGATCTTCGGTCGGGGCGGCATCGGCGGGCGGTTCCACGCGCAGCTTTTCCGACAGGGTCGTCACCACTTGCTCGGCGTCCTCTCCCGAGTCGTCCTCGTCGGACAGGTCCGACGCTCCGTCGCTCAGATCGAACTCGTCCTCGAGTTCGAGCCCCCCGAGCCGGGACGGCTCGAGATGGCGGCCGGTGATGTCCGCACGCGAGTCCTCGGGTTCACGGAACAACGAGCGCAGGTCATCGTCGTCTTCGGTCATGGGCGTCATCTCGGCCCGCATCCGCTCGGCATCCTCGGCGTCGATGCGCGCGCGATCGCCATCTTCCCTGCGGCGCTCGACCCGGGCGGGCCGGACCGGGAAGG
Source organism: Ruegeria intermedia (assembly GCF_900129345.1). GTDB lineage: Bacteria > Pseudomonadota > Alphaproteobacteria > Rhodobacterales > Rhodobacteraceae > Ruegeria > Ruegeria intermedia. Next base: position 147,075 of record NZ_FQVK01000007.1, read on the forward strand.
TCGCGATCACGTCGTCCGAGTTGCGAACCGCATCGAACCCGTCCTCGGCCCGCAGCGGGTCGCCCAGTTTCAGCGGAGCCTCGGCGGTGGGCGCCTCCGGCTCTGCGGTCGCGGCTGTCCGGGGCTCGTCGGCCGGGGCGAGTGTCTTGTCGATCTGATAGCGGGTCAGCATTTCGGCGCGCTGATCCATGATCTGCTCGGTGATCTCGAGGAAGCTGTCGATCATCTTGCCACCGCCGCTGCGGGCCCACAGCTCGGCATCGCCGGTCTTGTCGCGCGCGATGATGGCGTCCTTGGCCGAAAACAGGATGGTGCGGTTGAACAGGTGACCGGCTTCGCGGTTGACGCGGCGCAGCACCTTCTGGCGGTCTTTCTGGGCCAGGGCATCGGCGCGCGTGACCAGCAGCAGCGAGTTGTGCTGCAGGCGTTCCGGCAGCGACACCCAGGTGGCGCGTTCGGTTTCGCGCCAGGCTTGGGTGGAATGCGTGCACCACAGAACCCCGTTGGCCTGACCCACGGCCCGGCGCCAGACATCGGTGTCGATCTTGGGGTCGGAAATGCCGGGCGTGTCGATCAGATCGACCGCCTCGAGGATGTCGGCCTCGAGAAAGATGCGGATGAACTGCGCGTCATTGACGCCGACCTGGTTCAGCTGGTCCAGGCCGATTTGCGTCTTGCTGCCGTCGTGGCCCTGCACATAGGCCGGTCGGTTGCCCCAGCTGAACCAGACCGGCGGCAGCTGGGTGGCGGTGACCTGCGTGGGCAAGGTTTGCTTGCGCAGAAGAAAGTTCATCAGCGTCGACTTGCCGGCGCTGAATTCCCCCATCAGGGCAAACACCGGTTTGCGGCGGGACCACTGCTCGATGCGTTCCCATGCCTTCGGAGAGACGAAGCGGATCTGTGTATCTTTGGCCATTTGCTTACGCTGCTTCGTTGCTGAGGTTCTTGAGGATGTCGCCCAGGATTTCATCGCGGGACTTTTTCGGCTCGATTCCGGCCAGCAGGGCGGCGTTGGGGTTGTCGCCCTTGGTCGCGGACTGCGAGATGCTCAGCAGGGTTTCCTTCTGCTCGCGCATGAAATCGGTCAGCGTCGCCCGGACGTTTTCCAGAACCGCGGCGATCTGGGTCTCTTCCAGGTCCTTGGTGATCGAGTTCGCCTCGGACGCGATCAGGCGGGTATAGTCGGCGGCGTAGGCCTCGAACCCCTTGCGCCGTTGCCACCACCTGCGCCACCAGGTGCTTTGCAGGTCCAGCGCGATGGTGCGCCCGATGCCCAATGGCGGCGGCACGCGGGGCACGATCGGGGCCTCGATGTTGAATTCGCCCAGATGGTTGCCCAGAATCTTGTGGTACAGCGCCTCGACATCGGCGGCAGCGGCGGAATACAGCGCCCCGGCCTCTTTGCGCATCGACCGGGCAAAGCTGAAATAGGCCGCCTTCTGCAGGGTGCGCAGGCCGGCCGGGTCATATTGCCAGGTGCCCTGCTCGCCGTTCTGTTCCAGGTGGGCGATCAGCGAATCCGTTGCACGTTTGACGAAATTCGCCTCGGCCGAGGCCAGCCGTTCCAGCACCTTGTCGCGCAGTTTCGTGGTCAGCTCGGCGGCCTTTTGGTCATAGTCCTCGCTCAGCTTGGCGATCGCCTCTTCCGGCGCGACGCCATCCAGGTCGCGCGCCAGCCCGTCACTGTCCGACAGGGATTTGGCCACCGAAGTCGCCCGGATCTGGCTGGCGATGTTGCGCGCGCGGTGGCGCACCCGGTCGAGCAGGCGCTGGCCCGCGCCTTCGGCGATGCGTTCGTTCATGGCCAGCAGCAGATCGGGCAGCCCGGACAGTGCCCAGATCTTGTCCAGCGAGGCCGCCTGATCGCCAAAGCCTGCGGCCAGATAGAACGTGTTCAGCGCCCGGCGCGAATCCTCGGTCAGAATTTCGGGATTGCCGGTCAGGGCGGCCTCGGCCCACAGGGCGCTGCCGAACACGACGCTGGTGTTGGTGTCGATGCCGTTCTGTTTCAGCGTGTCCAGAATCCGGTCGCGGATTTCGGGCACCTGGCTGACCGGGTCGGTCAGCTCGTCGATGCGGTTGACGAACAGGATGATCTGGCGATTTTCGAACTGGGCGATGATCCGCATCAAGGCCATGTCCATCGTCGTCAGCGCCTGGCTGGCCGCCAGAACCACGACGCAGACTTCGGACCCGCGCAGGCTGCGCAGGGTGATCTGCTCGCGCACCATGAAGGTATCGTTCACGCCCGGCGTGTCGCACAGTTTCAGCGCGATCGGGTATTGTGGAATGTCCATGTACAGTTCCGCCGATTTCGTCACGTCGGCAAAGCGGCCGGTCTTGGGGTCGATGTCCGGGTCATCCTCGTCGCCCAGGCAGACATAGCGCTGGACCAGTTCCGCGTCGAAATAGTCGTACTGGTGGCTCTGGCCCAGGATCAGGTCGAAATGCTTGCCCAGCCGCTCTTCGGACTTGGCCTTCATTTGGGCGATCTGACGGCGGATGTCCTCGATCTCGTCATCGGCGCCGGCGCGGTTGGCCAGTTCGCCCAGACGGCCGCCACCCACCATCAGATTGTCCCATTCTTCCTGCTCGAAGAAGGTGAATTTCGATTTGTAGTCGCCCGGCGCGCGGGTGTTGATGTTCAGCGTCGTCACCACCGAGGTCCACGGGTTCACGTCCGACGGCAGCAGGTTCGGGCGACCCGCCAGGATGTTCACGATCGAGGATTTCCCGGCCTTGACCTGCCCCACGAACGTGACGCTGGCGGTAAAGTTTTCAAGCCGGGTGCGAAGCGTGGACAGGCGCGCGGTCGAGCGCGCATCGGCCACCTCTGTCAGCTGGTCGATCTGGGTCGTCAGCGCGGACATGGCCTCGGTCATCGGTGCCAGTGCCTCGTTTCCTACGGACAGAAGGTGGTCGTTTCGGGCCATTTCAGCCTCCGGTTCCTGTTGCGGCGATGTCGGGTTGCGGACGGGCGGCCACCGATTCGCCGAAATTGTCGATGCGGGCGATGATTTCCAGCGCGTTACCGAGAATGTCTGCCTCGGTGCTGGGTGAGACGGACTTCAGGCTTTCGGAATCCGCCAGAATCTCGATGGACCTGAAGCGGTTCCCGTTCTCCAGCCGCGCGACGCGGCGGCCGCTCGGAAACCCGCGTGCGCCTTCGGTGGGAAGCGGCATGCGCGCGTTGGCCAGCAGATATTCGTCGCCCGTCTGCGTCTGCAGGGCGATGCCGAATCCGGTGTTCGGAAAGCGCCGGTTCAGAGTTCTGAGTTCGCCGGCAAAATTCTCTCGGGCAAGAAAGACGGTGTCTTCCTCGGTGGCGTATGAGCTCATGTGTTTGGTCACGGCTGAGACCCTTGTTCTGGAGTTGCGAGACACACTGGTAAATTGCCGGGCGGCGAAAAGACTCATTAACTCCTTGCTGAACAGAATTACCTTCAAGGCGGTCTTTGTTGGGCGCGATTGCGTTATTTTGACGCCTGAAATGTGGCGCAAATGTGGGTGGACTCTGGTAAGGTGTTGCAACTTAAAGAAGAAATGAGAAATTGGCCGCGGCGCCCCGGACCGACTGCGTCGGATCCTGGCCAGACGGTCCGAGCGGGAACGCGCGCAAGGTCCGGTAGAAAGCTAAGATTCAGAGAAATCTCGGACTTTTGGATTCGTCCGGAAGGCCTTCGCCGACCTGGCAATGGTTGCCCCCGCGTCGGCCCAGGTGCGGGCAAAGCGTCGGCCGGCGAGAGCGCCTGACATGACACCCAGTTGCGGCACAACGTATGGAGGTTCGTGCGACACGGTCACGATCCCGCGTACCTTGGCCAAAACCGGACCCTGCCCACCGCGCAGGCATCCCGGCTTCGGCCCCGGCGCGGTGCGATGCGGAAAATTCCCTCTCGCACTTGCCGGGAAGCTTTGTTATCAGCCCAACAGCCCTGCACGGCAGGTGCTGGCATGCGGGTGTGGCGAAATTGGTAGACGCACCAGATTTAGGTTCTGGCGCCGCAAGGCGTGGGGGTTCAAGTCCCTCCACCCGCACCACATTGGTTCCTCCGAGATCAAGGAGACCCTTCGTGGAGCGGTTTCATTCCAGCGAAACCCACAGCACACGCGCGTTTTCCGCGCTGGTCGAGATGCAGCCGTGGCCCATGCTGCTGTCGTAGTACAGCGAATCTCCTGCTTTCATGGGCAACGGGCGGTAGTGCTCGGAAATGAAGGTCAACTCGCCGCTGAGGACATACATGAACTCCTCGCCCGAATGCCGGATCCAGGTTTCGAACTCCGAGATGTCGCGCGCCTTGATTTCTGAGATATAGGGCAGCATCCGCTTGCTGGTGAGGTCCGTGCACAGCAGTTCATGCAGATAGGTCGGCGTGTCCTTGGGCTCGCCCCGTCCCTTGGGCGTATAGTCGCGACGCCCTGATATTCCGCTCTGGCCGGATTGCAGAAAAAGGTTCGGCGTGTGCATGTCCAGCGCCTGGGTCAGACGTCGGATGATGTCGAAACTGGGGCGGGTCAGATTGTTTTCGATCTTCGACAGGGTCGAGCGACCGATCCCGGCGGCCCGGCCGGCCTCTTCCAGCGTCCAGCCCTTCGCTTGCCGGGCCTCGCGGATGCTTTGTCCCAGCGCCGCGCCGTCATCCGCGATCTCGGGGGTGGTGATCTTTTTCCGCGTGTCTTCCCGCATTTGGCTCCCTCCCTTTCCGAAAAGATAACAGATTGTTTATCTGGGAGAATAAGCTTGTATATGAAAAATTGTTGCCTAGAGGAAAAACTGTATCCTATAGGAAACAGAGTTTCGCACAGAGGATTCGGGCCGAGGAGGAGCCGGTATTCATGACAGCGCGTCCGCAAGAAGATCCTGCCATTGCCGTGTCGTCGCGCTGCGATGAGGTGGCCGGGCCGAGCGATCGCAGCCGTACCTGCCGGCCTTCCGTTCCGTACGGTGAACGGTCCACCCAATCTGCTGAGAGTTGATCCATGAACACTTATGACCTGATCGTCATCGGCGGCGGCCCGGGTGGCTATGTCGCAGCCATCCGCGCAGCCCAGCTGGGCTTGAAAGTGGCCTGTGTCGAGGGCCGCGGCGCCCTGGGCGGGACCTGTCTGAATGTGGGGTGCATACCCTCCAAAGCGTTGCTGACCTCCTCGGCCAGATATGCCGAGCTTGCACATCTCTCCTCCCATGGCATTGCGGTCGAGGGGGCCAGCATCGACGTCCGTGCGATGATGGAGCGCAAGGACAAGATCGTCGGTGATCTGACCAAGGGCATTGCGTTTCTGTTCAAGAAGAACGGCGTCGATCTGATCGAAGGTTGGGCCAGCATCCCGGCGGCCGGGCAGGTCAAGGCCGGGGATGTGCTGTACCAGGCACAGAACATTCTGATCGCCACCGGCTCCGAGCCTAGCACGCTGAGCGGGATCGAGATCGACGAGACCGACGTCCTGAGTTCGACCGGCGCCTTGGCGCTGGAGCGCGTGCCCGAACACCTGGTGGTCGTGGGCGCAGGTGTGATCGGATTGGAGCTGGGTCAGGTCTGGGCCCGCCTCGGCGCCAGGGTCACGGTGGTCGAGTATCTCGACCGTGTGCTGCCGGGCATCGACGCCGAGATCGCGAAACTGGCACAACGTGCCTTGGCCAAGCGCGGTCTCAAGTTTCAGCTGGGTCGGGCCTTGAAGAGCATCGACAGGGCCGGGACCGGGCTGACGCTGACACTGGATCGGGTCGGCAAGGACAAGGAAGAGGTGATCGAGGCAGACAAGGTGCTGGTCGCCATCGGACGCCGCCCGGTGACGCGCGGGTTGGGGGTGGAAGATTTGGGGATGGCCCTCGACCCGCGTGGCTTCATCGAAGTCGACAGCACATTCCAGACGTCGGTGCCCGGCATCTATGCCATCGGCGACTGCGTTCCCGGCCCGATGCTGGCCCACAAGGCCGAAGAGGACGGCGTCGCCTGTGTCGAGATGCTGGCCGGCGAAGTCGGTCATGTCGACTACAACACTGTTCCGGGGGTGGTCTACACGGATCCCGAAGTGGCCTCGGTTGGCCGGACCGAAGAAGAGCTGAAAGACGCCGGCGTCGAATACGTCGTGGGCAAGTTTGCCTTCATGGCCAATTCCCGCGCCCGGTCCACGGGTGAAACCGACGGTGCCGTCAAGGTGCTGGCCGACCCTGACGGCAATATTCTGGGCGCCCATATCTGCGGAGCCCATGCCGGTGATCTGATCGCCGAACTGGTGCTGGCGATGTCCACCGGCGCGACAGTGGCGCATGTCGCGGCCACCTGCCATGCGCATCCGGCCATGGGCGAGGCGGTCAAGGAGGCCTGCCTCGACGCCATGGGCCGGGCGATCCACGCGTGACCGGGGGCGCCAGATGACCATCCAGCTTCGCCCCCGCCATCCCGAAAAGGCCAACAAGGCCGACAGCGAGATCCCGCGCAAGCCGAAATGGATCCGCCGGAAAAAAGTGGAAAGCGCCGAGCACTACGAAACCCGGCGCCTGATGCGCGACCACAACCTGGCCACCGTCTGCGAAGAAGCGGCCTGCCCGAATATCGGGGAATGCTGGTCCAGGCGCCACGCCACCATGATGATCATGGGCGACCATCGGGCGCCCCGACGCGCTGGACCCGTTCGAGCCGGGCCGCGTGGCGGCGGCGGTGCGCAAGCTCGGCCTGCGCCACGTCGTCATCACCTCGGTCGATCGCGACGATCTGGCCGATGGCGGCGCCGAACACATCGCCCAGACCATCCGAGCCGTGCGGCACCAGAACCCCGGCACGACGGTCGAAGTCCTGACCCCCGACTTTCTGGGCAAGCGGGGTGCGGCCGATGCGGTGTTCGCAGCCGCCCCCGACGTGTTCAACCACAACCTCGAGACGGTTCCGCATCTGTATCCGACGGTTCGGCCCGGCGCACGCTACTATGCCTCGCTGCGCCTGCTGGATGACGCCAAGCGCTCCAATCCGCAGATGTTCACCAAGTCCGGATTGATGGTCGGGTTGGGGGAAACGCTGGACGACATTCGCCAGGTGATGGATGATCTGCGTGCGGCCGACGTCGATTTCCTGACGGTCGGACAGTATCTGCAGCCCACCCCGAAACACCATCCGATCGACCGGTTCTGGGCGCCCGAGGAGTTCGCCCAGCTGGAACGGATCGCCCGCGCAAAAGGCTTTCTGCACGTGTCCGCCACGCCGCTGACGCGGTCATCATTCCATGCGGACGAAGATTTTGCCGCCCTCAGGCAGGCCCGCCAGCGGGCTGTCGCCGACAGGGTGTAACCCAACGCAAAATAGGGAGGAAATCCATGGAAGCGTTGAATTCAATCGTGGGGGCCGTGAATGGCATCGTGTGGGGACCGGCGATGCTAGTTCTCATTCTGGGTGTCGGCTTCTTTCTGCAGGTCGGGCTGAAATTCATGCCGATCCTGCGTATCGGCACGGGCTTCAGCCTGCTGTTCAAGGGCCGCGAAGGCCAGGGCGAGGGCCAGATCAGCCCGTTCAACGCTTTGATGACGTCGCTGTCGGCGACCATCGGCACGGGCAACATCGCCGGTGTGGCGACCGCCGTCTTTCTTGGTGGCCCGGGTGCGCTGTTCTGGATGTGGATGACCGCGCTGGTGGGCATGGCCACCAAGTATGCCGAAGCCGTGTGCTCGGTGAAATACCGCGAGCGGGATGAACTGGGCAACTACGTGGGCGGCCCGATGTACTACATCAAGAACGGCCTGGGCGCGAAATGGGCCTGGCTGGGCGTCGCCTTTGCCGTGTTTGGCGCAATAGCCGCCTTCGGAATCGGCAACGGCGTGCAGGCCAACGGTGTGGCTCAGGTTCTCGAGACCAATTTCGGCCTGAACACCTCGATCACCGGCGTCATCCTGATGGTGCTTACGGCGGCCGTCATCCTGGGTGGCATCACCCGCATCGGCGCCGTTGCGGGCAAGCTGGTGCCCTTCATGGCCGTGGCTTATGTACTTGCCGGCCTGCTGGTTCTGCTGATCAACGCGGGCAATCTCGGCCATGCGCTGTCGCTGGTCTTTACCCACGCCTTCACGCCATCGGCGGCCGAGGGAGGTTTTGCCGGTGCCGCCGTCTGGGCCGCGATCCGCTTCGGCGTGGCGCGCGGCGTGTTCTCGAACGAGGCCGGCCTGGGTTCTGCTCCGATCGCCCACGCGGCGGCCGAGACCAAGGGGCCCGTCAACCAGGGCCTGATCGCGATGCTGGGCACGTTCATCGACACGATCATCGTGTGCTCGATCACCGGTCTGGCGATCATCGCATCGGGCGCCTGGACCTCGGGTGAATCCGGCGCGACGCTGACGTCGCTGGCCTTCGAAACCACTCTGCCGGGCATCGGCGGGTATCTGATCGCGATCGCACTGTCGATCTTCGCCTTTACCACCATCCTGGGGTGGTCGTTCTACGGCGAAAAATGCGTCGAGTTCCTGCTGGGCGTGAAGTCGCTGATGCCCTACCGGGTTCTGTGGATCGTGATGATCTATTTCGGCGCGACTGCCGATCTGGGTTTCATCTGGCTGCTGGCCGATACCCTGAACGCGATGATGGCGATTCCGAACCTGATCGCCCTGGCCCTGCTGAGCCCGATCGTCTTCAAGCTGACGAAGGAGTTCTTCGCCACGGGGGGCAAGTCCGAAGAGCCGGAGAGCGCTCCTGCCGAGTGACCTCGGCCAATGCGAATGACGGGGGCCGACCGGCCCTCGTTGCGAAATCACAATCGAACCTCACCCGTACGACATTCGGGCGCCGGGTTCAGATAGGTCGCCATGACGGAAAGGCAGAAACGATGACCCAATCGAAACGCACGCCGCTGCATGCACTTCATGTTGAATTGGGTGGCAAGCTGGTTGATTTTGCGGGCTGGGAGATGCCCGTTCAGTATCCTTTGGGGATCAT
>NZ_FQVK01000008.1 GCF_900129345.1 Ruegeria intermedia
CGGCAACGAAAGCTGGCGCTTCAAGAACCGGGCCTAATGCCAATCCCAAACCCCGCAGGCCCGCCACTGCTGCGTTAATTGGAGACTACGCAGCGTCGGGCCTGCTAACCACCAAAGGGGGTCAAAATTGGATGCCGATACAGGGTCAGTTTTGAATGCCGATTGACACGTGCGTTTGCCCTGGATGCATCACTCGGATTTGTTGCCCCAGTGTTGCCCCAAGCCGGGATTCGACCATTCTCAGCACAAAAGCGCAGCGCTCGAAGTGGCGAATTTCTGTTTTATTTCATTGGGTTGAAGTGGTGCCCGGGGGCGGAATCGAACCACCGACACGAGGATTTTCAATCCACTGCTCTACCCCTGAGCTACCCGGGCACGGGAACGGCGTTTACCGTTGGGTGCAGGCCTTCTATGACTTGCCAAACGCGGTGTCCAGAGGCTTTTTCAGATTTTTTCAGTGCGGGCGATCCTTGAATTCGCCAGCATCCTGAATCTCATCGTCCAGGTCATCCTCGCGCTGCGACGGAACCGCATAGGAGCCGTTCAGCCACTTGGCCAGATCGATGTCAGCGCAGCGTTTCGAGCAAAATGGACGAAACGGCTTGACCGTATCTTCTCCGCAAATCGGACAGTTCACTTCAGGACCTCCGACAAAGGAATGCGGCCACGTTTGCGCTGCAATTCGAAATGCCCCAGCGGCGTCCAGCCGGCAAGGATCGTTTCTTCGCTGTCCGCCTTGAAAGCGGCTCGGAGTGCGGATTCGAACCCGCGCCGGTCTTTCTTGGGCATCGGCGCAAGGTCCAGCGTGATCTGCCCGCCCAGCCCGCGCACGCGCAGGGCGCGCGGCAGCTCCTTGGCGCAGGCGAAATTGGCCTTTGTCCCCGCAGCCAGCGAACCATCCGAACCGGTGTTCACGTCCACGGCCACCAACGCCCGGGTGGGCTCGATATACATATGCGCCCCCCCCGCCAAAGGATGGGATGCGCCACGGGCGGCGTCCAGCGCCTCGAGCACGCCGTGGTCCGCGAACCCGCCCGCCCGGGTCGAGACCTCGGCCGGCTCCACCCATTCGCGCCAGGCGAGGACATGCGGCCCGTCGCCCTGAGACAGCGTTTCCGACGCGTCTCCGGTGTCGTTCACGACCTGTTCGGCCAGCGCTCGCATGGCGGCGATGTCTTCGGCGATTTCATCGGCATCCGCGCCCTGGCAACCGGAGCGCAGGATCAGACCGAAGGGGCTGCCGTCCATCTGCTCATGCGCGATCACCAGCAGCCGGTCGCGCTCATCATCATCGCGGATCGAGCGCGAGATGTTCAGTCCGGGCGCGTCCGGCGTGACGATGGCATAGCGGCTTTTGAACAGGATGCGGTTCGTCACCGGCAGGGCCTTGCCCGGCTCGGCATAGCCCGTGACCTGCACCAGCAGCATCTCGCCCGGCGCCAGTCCCTTGATCTGCCGAAGGAACGCCGGACCATCCGGGGTGCTCAGGAACATTCCGCCCTGCCCCTTGACTGGCCGCTCGGCCCGGGCCCGGTAGATGGTTCCAGGGGCGGGCGCATCGGCGGCGATCAGGAAATCGTCCAGTTTGCCATCCACCATCAGGGCCGCGGCTTCGCGGCCTTGAATGTGATCCAGGATGATCGTTCGACCTTTCATGATGCCTCGCGATACAGAGGGTAGCCGATGCCTTGCAGCAGTCCGGCGGTTTCCGCCAGGGGCAACCCGACAATCCCGGTGAAAGACCCCGAGATCCAGGGAATGAACGCCCCTGCCGGCCCCTGAATGGCATAGGCACCGGCCTTGCCCTGCCAATCGCCGGTGGCAAGATAGGCGTTGATTTCCATGTCCGAAAGACGCTTGACCTTGACCTGGCTGACCACGTCACGCTGCAGCACCCGATCACCGCGACGCACCGCGACCGAGGTGATCACCCGGTGGCGACGCCCCGACAGGGCAAGTAGGAACTCGGCCGCCTGTCCCGCATCCTCGGGCTTGCCCAAGATGCGTCGGCCCAGCGCAACCGTCGTGTCGGCGCACAAGACGATATCGTCCGGGGCCGCCTGAACGGCATGCACCTTCTCGCGGGCAATGCGCGCGCAATACCGCAAAGGCAATTCCCCCTTGTGCGGCGTCTCGTCGATGTCGGGGGCGGAAATCGTATCGGGCTGCACGCCAAGCTGCGCCAGCAGGTCCAGCCGTCTGGGGCTGCCCGATCCCAGGATGAACGCCATTGCGGCAGGCGTTACTTGAAGCGGTAGTTGATCCGACCCTTGGTCAGATCATAGGGGGTCATCTCGACCTGAACACGGTCGCCGGCCAGAACGCGGATGCGGTTCTTGCGCATCTTGCCCGCCGTATGTGCGATGATTTCATGGCCGTTTTCCAGCTCGACCCGAAACGTCGCATTGGGCAGGAGTTCCTTCACGACACCGGGAAATTCGAGCGTATCTTCCTTGGCCATGTCGTCTCCATTGTTGCGTTGTCCCGCGGAATCCGCGGGTGTGCGCTTAAATGGTCCCCTTTTGCCAATTTTTCAAGGGCGGAATCGCCTAAAGGCGCGACAATGTGACCGATTCGACGCGGGGATCCTGTTCCGACCAGTGCGACCGGTTCAGAACCCCGCCGTCAGCCCGTACATGGGCGATCGCGTCCAGATCGACCTCGGCATAGGTCCAGCCCGGCCGGTTCAAGCGGCCTTGTGCCAGAACGCCGGTCTCGGGGAAGCCCACATCGGGCGGGCCGAACACACCGCCCATGCCGGTGTTCCTGTCGACCGCCTCGGACCAGTCATTGTCGCCGACCACCGAGGCCATCACGGTCACGCATTGGTTTTCCAGCGCCCGCGCCATCGCACCGATGCGAACGCGCCAATAGCCCGACAGGGCCTCGGTGCAGGACGGAACAAGGATGAGGTCCGCCTCGGACAGGGCGCGGCCGAGCAGAGGAAACTCGCTGTCATAGCAGATCAGAACCCCGATCCGGCCCAGCGCCGTGTCGAACAGCTTGAGCGGCCCGCCCGGCGCTATGTTCCACGGGTCGCGCTCGAATCGGGTCATGATCTGCTTGTCCTGGTGGTCCTGACCGCCAGAGGGCGCATAGAACGCGGCCCGGTTCACGGGGCGGCCCTGTCCTGCATTCACCGGCGCGGACGCGCCCAGGATGTACGCATTGTACTTGACAGCAAGGCGCCGGTGCAGGGTGTAGACCTCTTCCATCCGGTCGGAAACGGCCCGGATCGACCGTTCCAGATCGCCGGCCACCTCGGCGCCGTCCAGAGATGACAGCTCCATTGCACCGTATTCCGGGAACACCAGCAACTGCGCGCCCTGTCCGGTGGCCTGCGCAACCCAGTCGGCCAGCTTGTCTTCGTACTGCGCCCAGCTGTCCAGCCAGCTGAGAGGGTATGCGGCGGTGGCGAGTTTCATCCTGCGGGTCCTGTCCAACGAGATCGCACGAACTCTATGGGCGGGATCGCCGGGTGTACAGGTCCCCCGGCAGGGCGAAAACCCCCGGATCGAGGCGCGATCCGATTGAAATCCGAAGATACTTCTCTAACCTGCGGACCTGAACCCTGTTTGCCCGGAGATTCCGACCATGCCCCGCGTCATCGCGCTCGTTCTTGCCGCCTTCGCCGCCACCTCTGCCTGGTCACAGCAATTGATCGACAAGGGGTTCGTCGAAGGTTGGAACATCATGATGGACCCCAATCTGGGCAATGGCTGCCTGATCCAGACGGTGTATCAGGATCTGTCGGTGGTGCGGCTGGGCTATGACGCGCTGGACAACCGGGGCTATTTCACCGTTTTCCACAAGGGGTGGGGCGACATCGAGCCCGGCAAATCCTATCCGATCCGGTTCGAGCTGGACGGCAAGAGCTTTGATGCCACCGCCATCGGGTTCAAGCAGGACCGGGTGCCCGGTGCGACCGTGTTCTTCACCGACCGCGACTTTGTTACCGCCATCGCCCGGAACAAGACGATGACGGTCTACAACCCGGCGGGCGAGCGGGTTCTGGCGATCGACCTGAAAGGCACCGCCAAGGCGCTGGACTATGCCCGGGACTGCCAGAACAAGAAGCTCTAGCGAATCGGATCGAACACGGCGTCCGAGGCGGTACAGTCCCGGATCACGTCCCGCCCGCAAGGCACCGGGTCCAGTTCGCGCGACAGGCAGATGCGCACTTCTTCGATGTATCCGCTGTTGCAGGTGACGGTGATCATGTCCGGCTCCAACCCCGGGTTGGCTTGGACAAAGGCCTGCTCGACCACGCGTGCCGGCAGTTTGACCGGCTTGTCCAGCTTGCGGAACACCGCGGGGCGATTGATACGCTCATAGGCCTGCCGCGACAGCGCGTAATAGTCCACCGCAGACAGACCCGAACAGGTGCCGTGTTTCTTCCACTGGTGCCAGGCCAGGCCCGAACTGCCCTGAATATCTTGCATCTGTCGGGTCATCGCGCGGGATGGCGGTGCTTTGGGCGTGGGGCAATAAGACGGCCAGCCTTGGTGAAATTGCGGCCACAGCCCGTGCAGGATCCAGCCGTGATCGTGGCGCGCATCGCATTGGTCGGACCCGCGCGCGTCACCCTCGCGGGCGCACCAGTTGGGCGACCAGCTCAGCGACAGCACGTAATAGTCGAATTCCCCGGCCTTCTCGCCCTCGGCCAGCGCGGCCACCGCACTGAACGCCCACAGAACCACCCAACGCATTCGCCTCTTCCCTTTCGGCTTTTGCGCGACTATATACGCCCCGAGTTCCCCGACAACGGAAACCTGCCCCCAAACCTCGGGGCCGCCGAATTCCGGCGACGGGACAGATGTATTCAAAGGAGACGGGCTCATGGCAAAACCCCTGATGGCCAAGGCGACCGCCGTGTGGCTGGTGGACAATACCACGATCAGCTTCAAGCAGATCGCGGATTTCGTGGGCATGCACGAGCTGGAAATTCAGGGCATCGCAGATGGCGATGTGGCCGCGGGCGTCAAAGGGTTCGACCCGATCGCCAACAACCAGCTGACCCAGGAAGAGATCGACAAGGCCGAGAAGAATCCGCTGCACAAGCTGAAGCTCAAGTTCAACCCGGCCGCCGCCGGCGAGGAAAAGCGCCGCGGCCCGCGCTATACCCCGCTGTCCAAGCGGCAGGACCGCCCCAACGCGATCCTGTGGCTGGTCAAGTTCCACCCGGAACTGTCCGACGGCCAGATTTCGAAACTGGTCGGCACCACCAAGCCGACGATCCAGTCGATCCGCGAGCGCACCCACTGGAACATCGCCAACATGCAGCCGATCGATCCGGTGGCTCTGGGCCTGTGCAAACAGTCCGAACTGGATGCCGCCGTCCAGAAGGCCGCCGCCAAGAAGGCCGCCGAAGGTGGCGTGATGAGCGATGACGAGCGCCGCAAGCTGGTCTCGACCGAACAGTCGCTGGAGATGGACGCCGCGCCCAAGATCCCCACGGCGATCGAGGGGCTGGAAACCTTCTCGCTGTCCGATGATGAAGACGAGAAGGACGCAGAACCGATCGTCGATGCCGACAGCTTCTTCAACCTGCCCAAGGGCGGCGCCGAAGAAGACGACGAGGAAGATCATCGCACCTAAGCAGATTTTGGCCCCGACCGCACAGGTACGGGGCCTTTTTCATCGGAACGGATCATGCTGAACATACTGTCCAAAGTCGTCGGGCCGCACCGGGCGGTCTCGATCTATGCTTTCATGAAAACCAGGGGGCTGGTCATTCTCGGTGGTGTCAGCGTCATCGGAGTGGCGGCAGCCCTGCTGTTGCTGAACGGCGACGGCAGGCATGAACACGAGGCCTTCCTGACCGTGCCGGTCCTGTCGGCCACACCGATCAACGGTGACCTGAAGAACGGGGTGATCGCCTCGGTGCGCCTGCCGGATGGGTCTGCCGCCTCGATCACGGCGACCGAAGCCCCGATCGCGCAGACCGTCGGCACGACCGCCTGCATCGAAAAGCGCGTCTATGTGGATACCGGCGAACCGAGATACCGGTTCAAACTGCCGAAATACTGTGCGGGCAGCTAAGTCCGCAGACGGTTATGCCATCCGGAGCGTGTCCGGGTGGCACGTGTTTCACAGCATCTGAAACAGGATGCCGGCCGCGATCGCACCGCTGATGCCAAGGCCCAGATAGGCCGCAAAGACACGCGGTTTGACCAGCGACCAGACCGCGGCCATGGCCGGGATCGAGCTGACCGCGCCCGCGATCATGAACGACATGGCCGCGCCGGCGCTCATCCCCTGCTCCATCAGCCCGGCCAGCAGCGGAGGCGCGACATACGAGTTCAGATAGGCGGGCATGCCCACGAAAGCCGCGATCACGATCGGAACCACGCCCTCGCCCCCGACCGCGCGCGCGATCAGGTCCGCCGGAACATAGCTGACCAGCAGCGCCTCGAGCACATAGGCAAAGGCCATCCATTTCAGAAGGAACAGGGCGTTCTGCACGAATTCGGCCCGGAACCGGGCGCGGCGTTCGGGCACCTGCCAGAACGTCCACACGGGCTTTTCGTTTTGCTTCGGGCCGCAGCCACAGCATCCGGCCGACTCGTACCGGCGCAGCGGCCGGGCAAATGCCCCCCGGCGCATCGCAAAGCGCACGGCAAAGCCTCCGAACAGGCCCAGGGCCACAGCGGCCACGGCCTTGCCGACGGCAAAGGGCCAGCCCAGAGCACCGGCGGTGATCAACAGCGTCGGCGGGTCGATCAGAGGCGAGCTGAGCCAGAAGGCCATCACCGCCGACAAGGGCGCGCCCAGCGCCAGCAGCCCGGCGATGAAGGGGATCACCTCGCAGGAACAGAACGGCGCCAGCCCACCGAACAGGGCGGCCAGAAAGATCATTCGGGTTTCGCGCCCCTCGAAGGCGCGGGCCACCATCGTTTCCGCCCCCGTGGCCTTGAGATAGGCCAGCAGCAGCACCGCGAACAGGATGTACTGACCGGTATGCGCCAGCGCCCTGAGGGCAAAGCTGACGACATTGACCCAGTTGCCAGGGTCCAGCAGGGCAACCAAGGCAAGGATCACCGCGATCACCGCCCAGGGGGTCTTGAGATAGTCGGTCAGGCTCTTGCCCGCCGCCTTTGGGGTCTGCGTCAACTCAGCCATCGTTGGCGGCCTTTCCTTGCTGGTCCGCGCAGCACTCGCTGAGAATGAACTGCGCAAGGGTTTTCAGTTCGTCGAAACAGGCCCGGTTGATCGTGGTCCGCCCCACCTTTTCCTGCTCGACCACGCCACCGGCGGCCAGAAACCGCAGGTGATGGGCCAGGGTCGACGGGGCGATGCCGGTCCGGCTCTGGATCTCTCCGACGCTCAGCCCGTCTTGGCCGGCGCGCACCAGGGTCTTGAGCACCTGCAATCGGGCTTCGGACCCCATGGCCGAAAACCCTGCTGCCGCTTTTTCCCACATTCTCGAATCTCCATTAAACTAGATTTCTAGTTTTATAGAATTATCATCGTGGGCATGTCAATGTCGGAAGAAAACGATCAGGGATAAGGCCAGATTGCGCGCGCTTTAGGTCCACCCTATAACGAGGCATGGGGATTTCAGTTGACACCTTCTTTCTGAAGCCGGACGGGCAAGGCACGCTGCAGGCGCAGATCCAGCAGATGATCGCCGAAGGCATCCTGTCGGGGCGGTTTCACGTGGGCGAAAAGCTGCCCTCGTCGCGCAAGCTGGCCGCGCATCTGGGCGTCAGCCGCATCACCGTGACGCTGGCCTATACCGAGCTGCTGGCGAATGACTATCTGACGGCCCGGGGGCGGTCGGGTTATTATGTATCCGAGAACGCTCCGGTGCCGCCGAAATACACGCCCGTCCGGCGCAGCACCGAGACCGTCGACTGGGACAGGGCGCTGGCCCGCCGGTTTTCGGACGGTGACGTTCTGACCAAACCGCAGGACTGGCGGGACTACCGCTATCCGTTCATCTACGGTCAGCCCGACCGCACCCTGTTCGACCATGCCAACTGGCGGCTGTGCGCGGTGCGGGCGCTGGGGCACAAGGATTTCGATTCCCTGACCGGCGACTATGTGGATCAGGACGACCCGCTGCTGGTCGAATTCATCGCCCGCCACACGCTGCCGCGCCGTGGCATCGCGGCCCGGCCCGAGGAAATCCTGATTACGCTGGGCGCGCAGAACGCGCTGTGGCTGACCTCGCGCATCCTTCTGGGACACGGGCGCAAGGCGGCGATCGAAGACCCCAGCTATTACGCGCTGCATGAGCTGCTGCGCTGCTCGGATGCCACCATGACGGCGCTGCGCGTCGATCAGGACGGGCTGCCGCCCGACGCCATTCCCGATGACACCGATGTCATCTACACCACGCCCAGCCACCAATGCCCCACCACGGCAACGATGCCCGTGGCCCGGCGCCACGACCTGCTGGAACGCGCCCGCGCGCTGGACGCGATGATCGTCGAAGACGACTATGAATTCGAGATGGCCTTTCTGGGCGCCCCGTCTCCGGCGCTCAAGTCCTTGGACAGGGACGGCCGCGTGATCTATGTCGGCAGTTTCTCCAAATCGCTGTTTCCGGGCCTGCGGCTGGGCTACATGGTCGGGTCCGAGGCCTTCATCCGCGAGGCGCGTGCCCTTCGGTCGCTGGTATTCCGGCATCCGCCAGGCCACATCCAACGCACCGCGGCCTATTTCCTGTCGCTTGGCCACTATGACGCCCAGATCCGCCGTATGTCCAAGGCCCTGCTGCAGCGCCGCCAGACCATGGAAGAGGCCATCGAGCGGCACGGGCTGACCGTCGCCGGGCGCGGGGTGTTCGGCGGTTCGTCGATGTGGATGCGGGCCCCCGACCATGTCGATACCGCCGAACTGGCGCGGCAGTTGCAGAAGCAGGGCGTTCACATCGAACCCGGAGCGCCGTTTTTTTCCGACCCGCACCGTCCGCGTAACTTCTACAGGCTGGGGTACTCCTCGATTTCGTCCGACCGCATCCCCGACGGAATCGCCAGGATCGCCGAGGCCATTCAGGCAAGCTGACCACCCTCTGGACCTAAGCCGATTTCCCGACTGGCCCTAACCCGGTGGCCGGCATTGCGCCAAAACCTAAGGCGACCCAGGCGTCGCGCCTGCCTGTTTTCACCCCTGTTCGGAGATCGCCCAGATGAAAATGACCACGGAAGAGGCCTTTGTAAAAACCCTTCAGATGCACGGGATCGAACATGCGTTCGGAATCATCGGCTCGGCCATGATGCCGATCTCGGACCTGTTCCCCAAGGCCGGGATCATGTTCTGGGACTGTGCCCACGAAGGATCGGCCGGCATGATGGCCGACGGCTACACCCGCGCCACCGGAAAGATGTCGATGATGATCGCCCAGAACGGCCCCGGCATCACCAACTTCGTCACCGCCGTGAAGACCGCCTATTGGAACCACACGCCGCTGCTGCTGGTCACCCCGCAGGCGGCAAACAAGACCATCGGTCAGGGTGGGTTCCAGGAAGTCGAGCAGATGAAGCTGTTCGAGGACATGGTCGCCTATCAGGAAGAGGTCCGAGACCCGTCCCGCGTGGCCGAGGTTCTGAACCGCGTGATCATGAAGGCCAAACGCGCCAGCGCCCCGGCCCAGATCAACATCCCGCGTGATTTCTGGACCCAGGTGATCGACATCGAACTGCCCGCCATCGTCGAGTTCGAGCGCCCCTCGGGCGGTGAAACCGCCGTGGCGCAGGCGGCCGAGCTGCTGTCGAACGCCAAGAACCCCGTTATCCTGAACGGCGCCGGCGTGGTGCTGTCCAAGGGCGGGATCGAGGCCTCGAAGGCGCTGGCCGAGCGTCTGGATGCGCCGGTCTGCGTCGGTTATCAGCACAACGACGCCTTCCCCGGCAGCCACCCTCTGTTCGCCGGCCCGCTGGGCTACAACGGGTCCAAGGCGGCGATGGAACTGATCAAGGAGGCCGACGTGGTGCTGTGCCTCGGCACCCGCCTGAACCCGTTCTCGACCCTGCCGGGCTATGGCATGGAATACTGGCCGGCTGACGCCAAGATCATCCAGGTCGACATCAACCCCGACCGGATCGGCCTGACCAAGAAGGTCACCGTGGGCATCGTGGGTGACGCGGCCAAGGTGGCGACCGGCATCCTGAACCAGCTGAGCGATACCGCGGGCGACGACGGCCGCGAGGCGCGCAAGGCGAAGATCGCCGAGACCAAGTCGCGTTGGGCCCAGCAACTCAGCAGCATGGACCACGAGGACGACGACCCGGGCACCACCTGGAACGAGCGCGCGCGCGCCGCCAAGCCCGACTGGATGAGCCCCCGCATGGCCTGGCGCGCCATTCAGGCCGCGCTGCCGAAAGAGGCGATCATCAGTTCGGACATCGGCAACAACTGCGCCATCGGCAACGCCTATCCGTCCTTCGAGGCGGGCCGCAAATACCTGGCACCCGGCCTGTTCGGGCCTTGTGGGTATGGCCTGCCGGCCATCGTCGGCGCCAAGATCGGCTGTCCGGACGTGCCGGTCGTGGGCTTTGCCGGTGACGGCGCCTTCGGCATCGCGGTGAACGAACTGACCGCGATCGGCCGCGAGGAATGGCCTGCCATCACCCAGATCGTGTTCCGCAACTATCAGTGGGGCGCGGAAAAGCGCAACTCGACCCTGTGGTTCGACGACAATTTCGTGGGCACCGAACTGGACACCGACGTCTCCTATGCCGGCATCGCGCAAGCCTGTGGCCTGAAGGGCGTGGTGGCCCGCACCATGGACGAACTGACCGCGGCGCTGGCGCAGGCGATCGAAGATCAGAAAAACGGCATCACCACCCTGATCGAAGCCCTGATCAACCAGGAACTGGGCGAACCGTTCCGCCGCGACGCGATGAAAAAGCCGGTGGCGGTGGCCGGCATCAGCCGCGACGACATGCGGCCGCAGACCGGCGCCTGACGCGACCGGTCGCCTGAAACCTGATCATCGCCCGGGCCACGGGCGGTGATCCGCATGTTGACGCACCGGCCCGAACGACGCAAGCCTCTGGATCGGGACGGGAAATTGCCTAGAGTAGCGCCAAGACAGAACCGCCCGCGAGAAATTGGCGGCCATGAGCCACAGGGAAACACATGAGCCAACCAAATCTGGATACGTCACCCGAAGTTTCGGACGAGGTCCGCAAGACCACCTGCTACATGTGCGCCTGCCGCTGCGGGATCAACGTGCACCTCAAGGATGGCAAGGTCGCCTATATCGAGGGCAACCGCGACCACCCCGTGAACAAGGGCGTGCTCTGCGCCAAGGGCAGCGCGGGGATCATGCAGGTGAACGCCCCGTCCCGGCTGCGCAAACCGCTGCGTCGCGTCGGGCCGCGTGGCTCGGGTGAATTCCGCGAAATCGAGTGGGACGAGGCGATCAGCACCGCCGTCGGCTGGCTGCACGAATTGCACGAAACCGCCCCTCAGAAACTGGCGTTCTTCACGGGGCGCGACCAAAGCCAAAGCTTCACCTCGTTCTGGGCCCAGAATTTCGGCACTCCGAACTATGCCGCGCATGGCGGGTTCTGTTCGGTCAACATGGCGGCAGGCGGCATCTATACGATGGGGGGGGCTTTCTGGGAATTCGGACAGCCCGATTGGGACCATACCAAGCTGTTCATGCTGTTCGGAGTGGCCGAGGACCACGACAGCAACCCCATCAAGATGGGGATCGGCAAGATTAAGGCGCGCGGCGCTCGCGTGATCGGCGTGAACCCCGTCCGCTCGGGGTACAATGCGGTTGCCGACGACTGGGTGGGGATAACTCCGGGCACCGACGGGCTTTTCATCCTGTCGCTGATCCATGTGCTGATGAAAGCCGGCAAGATCGATTTGGACTATCTCAGCCGCTATACCAACGCGCCGGTTCTGGTGAATGCCCAGGAAGGCCCCGAACAGGGTCTGTTCCTGCGCGACCCCGACGGCAAGCCGCTGGTGATCGACCGCGTCACCGGGCAGCCGGCGGCATTCGACACACCCGGCGTGCGCCCCGACCTGTCGGCGCAATACACACGCGA
Organism: Ruegeria intermedia; assembly: GCF_900129345.1. Classification (GTDB taxonomy): domain Bacteria; phylum Pseudomonadota; class Alphaproteobacteria; order Rhodobacterales; family Rhodobacteraceae; genus Ruegeria; species Ruegeria intermedia. The sequence goes on from NZ_FQVK01000008.1 coordinate 12,015, forward strand.
CGGCGTCACCCACAGGCCGGTGTTCCACCTCATGGCCGAACGGTACCTCAGCGATGAATATGCGCCGGAAACCGTCGCCGACACCTGCGGCATCCCGGCCCAACGCATCCGGGCCATCGCCGCCGAACTGGCCCGCGTCGCCTTTGACGAGGCGTTCGAGCTGGACCAGGAATGGACCGACTTCCGAGGCGAGACGCACAGCAAAATGGTGGGGCGGCCGGTCAGTTTCCATGCCATGCGCGGCATTTCGGCCCATGCCAACGGGTTTCAGACCTGCCGCGCGCTGCACAGCCTGCAGATCCTGCTAGGCACGGTCGAGGTTCCCGGCGGCTTCCGGTTCAAACCGCCCTATCCCAAACCCGTCGAGGCCCACCCCACACCGCATGGTGATCGCCGCCCCGGCCGACCGCTGGATGGTCCGCATCTCGGCTTTCCCCGCGGCCCCGAGGATCTTCTGCTGGACGACTGCGGCACGCCGCAGCGCATCGACAAGGCCTTCACCTGGGAAAATCCGATGTCGGCCCACGGGCTGATGCACATGGTGATCTCGAATGCGGCGGCGGGCGATCCCTACAAGATCGACACGTTGTTCATGTACATGGCGAACATGTCGTGGAACTCGACCATGAACACCAGCGGCGTGATCGAGATGCTGACCCGCCGGAACGAAGACGGCAAATATGCCATCCCGCGCATCATCTATTCCGACGCCTATTCCTCGGAAATGGTGGCTTATGCCGACCTGATCCTGCCCGACACCACATATCTCGAGCGTCACGACTGCATTTCGCTGCTCGACCGCCCGATCTGCGAGGCCGACGCCGCCGCCGACGCGATCCGCTGGCCGGTCATTGAACCCGACCGCGACGTGCGTGGCTTTCAATCGGTTCTGATCGAACTGGCCAACCGCATGAAACTGCCGGGCTTCACCAACGCGGATGGAAGCCCGAAATGGACCGACTATGCCGACTACATGGTCAACCACCAGCGCAAACCGGGCATCGGCCCGCTGGCCGGCTTCCGCGGTGCCGATGGCTCGCAGGTCGGGCGCGGCGACGTGAACCCCGACCAACTGAACCGCTACATCGAAAACGGTGGGTTCTTCGTCGAACACATTCCCGATGCGGCGCTCTACTACAAACCCTGGAACACGGCGTATCAGGACTGGGCGGTGGGAATGGGCCTGTATGACAGCCCGCAACCCTACCTGTTCCAACTCTATTCCGAGCCGATGCGCAAATTCCAGCTGGCTGCCGAAGGCCACGGCGACCGCCAGCCGCCCGACCACCTGCGCGACCGGATCAGACACAAGATGGATCCACTGCCCATCTGGTATGAAACCGACCAGACCGGAAACGAGGGCTACAGCATCAACGCCCTGACCCAGCGCCCGATGGCCATGTATCACAGCTGGGGCAGCCAGAACGCGTGGCTGCGCCAACTGCATGGGCGCAACCCGCTTTACGTCCCGACCAAACTGATGCGAGAGCACGGGCTGAAAGACGGCGACTGGGCCCGCGTCACCTCCCCACACGGCGAAATCGTCGTGCCGGTCAAGGAGATGGCCGCGCTCAACGAAAACACCGTCTGGACATGGAACGCCATCGGCAAACGCAAGGGCGCCTGGGCCCTGCAGCCCGACGCGCCCGAGGCAACCAAGGGCTTCCTGCTCAACCACCTGATCCACGAACTGCTGCCCCCCAAGGGCGACGGCCTGCGCTGGGCCAATTCCGACCCGATCACGGGGCAGGCCGCCTGGTTCGACCTGAAGGTCAAGATCGAAAAAGCCGAAGCACCGGCAGACGCCCAAAGCCAACCGGATTTCCCGCCAATCAAATCTCCGGTCTGCACCGGCCCCAGGGATCTCGCGTGGAAGGTCGGCAAATGACCCTGCCCCATCCTTCATCTGGCCCGAAATATCCCGGGGGTGAATTGAGCCGCCAGGCTCAAGAGGGGGCTGGCCCCCTCACTTCCCCCGGCCCGGAACACGAGCAGACGCCATGACCCAACTCCCCAATTCCACCGAACGAAAGATGGGCCTGGTCATCGACCTGGATACCTGCGTCGGCTGCCACGCCTGCGTGATCTCCTGCAAGGGCTGGAACACCGAGAACTACGGTGCCCCCCTGTCCGATCAGGACGCCTATGGCGCCAACCCCTCGGGCACCTTCCTCAACCGCGTGCACGCCTACGAGGTGCAGCCGCCCGAAGGCGCCGCCCAGCTGATCCATTTCCCCAAATCCTGCCTGCATTGCGAGGATGCCCCCTGCGTCACCGTCTGCCCCACCGGTGCCAGCTACAAGCGGGTCGAGGACGGGATCGTGCTGGTCAATGAAAGCGACTGCATCGGCTGCGGTCTGTGCGCCTGGGCCTGCCCCTATGGCGCGCGCGAACTGGACGCCGCAGCAGGCGTGATGAAGAAATGTACCCAGTGCGTCGATCGCATCTACAACGACAACCTGCCCGAAGAAGACCGCGTTCCCGCCTGCGTGCGGACCTGCCCCGCAGGCGCCCGCCATTTCGGCGACCTGGGCGACCCCGACAGCGCGGTCAGCCAACTGGTGGACGAACGCGGCGGCATGGACTTGATGCCCGAAATGGGCACCAAACCCGTCAACAAATACCTGCCACCCCGCCCCAAGGATACGGTCGAAGAGCAAATCGACATCCTGGCGCCCCTGCTGGCGCCGGTCGCCGAAGAACCCAAAGGCTTCCTTGGCTGGTTGGACAAGGCATTGGAGAAGCTCTGACATGCATCCCGCACCTTCCGTCATTCTGTTCACAACCCTGTCGGGGCTGGGCTTCGGCCTGTTGTTCTTTCTGGGCCTGGGTCTGCCGGATGTGTCCGGCTGGGTGGCGTTCGTGTTCTTCGCCATCGCCTATGCGCTGGCGGTGGGCGGGCTTCTGGCCTCGACCTTTCACCTGGGCCACCCCGAACGCGCGCTCAAGGCGTTCACCCAATGGAAGACCAGCTGGCTCAGCCGCGAGGGCTGGTGCGCGGTTCTGGCCCTGATGGTCATGGGGATTTACGCCATCGGCGTGATTTTCCTCGGCCAGCGTTGGGCCGGGCCGGGCCTGCTGGGATCGCTGCTGTCGCTGGCGACCGTATTCACGACCTCGATGATCTACACGCAGCTCAAGACGATCCCGCGCTGGAACATGAAGCTGACCCCGGCCATGTTTCTCAGCTTCAGCCTGGCGGGCGGGGCGCTTCTGGCGGGGCAGACGGCGCTGGCCATTCCGCTGCTGCTGATCGCGGCCCTGATCCAGATCCTGTACTGGCGTCAGGGCGACCGGGCTTTCGCGAACGCGGGCACCACGCTCGCCACGGCCACCGGTCTGGGCGACCGCGGCACCGTGCGCGCCTTCGAGCCGCCGCATACGGGCACCAACTATCTGCTGCGGGAATTCGTGCACGTCGTCGGGCGCAAACATGCCGAAAAACTGCGGGTGATTTCCTTCGGCCTAGCCTTCGTTCTGCCCGTGCTGCTGCTGGTGCAGCCGTTCAACCACCTGTTCGCCGCGCTGGCGGTGCTGTCGCACCTGGTCGGCGTCGCTGCTTCGCGATGGCTGTTCTTCGCCCAGGCCGAGCACGTGGTCGGCCTGTACTACGGCAAGCGCTGACCAGAGATTCCCGAGGCAGGCGGGCAGATCGCCCGCGCCGGATCAGAGAAGGCCCGCGTGACGCATCGCCGCGTCGATGGCCAGCTTCGTGCCGTCCTCCAGCGTCGTCAGCGGCGAGCGTACCTCTTCCGAGCACAGGCCCAGCTTGCTGAGCGCATATTTGGCCCCGACGAGGCCCGGTTCGATGAAGATCGCCTCGTGCAGCGGCATCAGGCGGTCCTGGTACTCCAGCGCCGTGGCGTAATCGCCGGCCAGTGTCGCCTGCTGGAACTCGGCACACAGTTTCGGCGCCACGTTCGCCGTGACCGAGATGCAGCCGACCCCGCCATGGGCGTTGAAGCCCAGCGCCGTCGCGTCCTCGCCGGACAGTTGGATGAAATCGGTACCGCAGGTGGCGCGCTGCTGGCTGACCCGGGCCAGATCGCCGGTGGCGTCCTTGACCCCGACGATCCGCGGCAGCTGGGCCAGTTCACCCATCGTCTGCGGGGTCATGTCGATGACCGACCGGCCGGGGATGTTGTAGATGATGATCGGAATGTCGGCGCAGTCGTGCAGGGCGCGGAAATGGGTCAACAGCCCCCGTTGGGTGGGCTTGTTGTAATAGGGCGTCACGACCAAGGCGGCATCGGCGCCGACCTTCTGCGCGAATCGTACGAAGCGGATCGCCTCGACCGTGTTGTTCGACCCGGCCCCCGCGATCACCGGCACGCGCCCCGCGGCGGCCTTGACCACCTCGGCCACCACGGTTTCGTGTTCCTCGTGGCTCAGCGTCGGGCTTTCGCCCGTGGTGCCAACTGGCACCAGCCCGGTCGAGCCCTCCTGAATCTGCCACTCCACCAGACGTTTGAGCGTATCCAGGTCCAACTCGCCGTTGCGGAACGGGGTGACGAGTGCTGGCATCGAGCCTTTGAACATGAAACGCTCCTTGAGGTGCATATGTCTGTATTCACGCCGCTGGCCCCCGAAACGGGGTTTCCGGAGTTGATCCCGGCGGCGCAAGGTTTATCCTGAATGGCTGTATCCACGGTTGGTCGGGAAATGCAAGGGATGACACGGATTCTGGCGTTGATCGCCATGACGATTCTGGCGATGACGATGCCGATCGGAAACGCGCGCGCCGACAGCGTGGCCGACCTGCGGGCCGGACTGGCGGAAATGCGCGCCGGAGATTGGAACGAAGCCCTGCGCGTCTCGGGCGCGCGCGGATCGGTTTCGCGCGACATCATCGTGTGGCACTGGCTGCGCCAGGGGTTCGGCAGTTCGGGCGACGTTCTGGTGTTTCTTGATCGGCGGCCCGACTGGCCCGGACTGGCATGGCTGCGCCGCAAAAGCGAGCCGACCTTCACCGGAGCCGACCCCGACCGGGTTCTGAAATTCTACCGAGACACCCCTCCGCAAACGGCCGAAGGCGCCCTGAACCACGCCATCGCGCTGATGGCGAAGGGACGGGACGGCGACGCGCAGGCCGATATCGTGACCGCGTGGCGCACCATGCCGATGGGAGAGGGCCTGCAGAAGGATTACGTCGAAAACTTCGGCAAACTGCTGAAACCGCATCATCAGGCCCGGCTGGACCGGATGCTGTGGGACGGGCACCTGATCAGCGCGGCCCAGATGCTGCCGCTGGTGGGCAGCGACTATCGCAAACTGGCCGAGGCCCGCATCGCCCTGCAAAAGCGCGCGCCCGGCGTGGATGCCAAGATCGCCGCGGTGCCCAAGGCGCTGGCCGATGATCCGGGGCTGGCCTTCGACCGGTTCGTGTGGCGTGACCGCAAGGAACTGGACGACAGCGCCATCGACCTGATGCTGGCCCGCTCGACCAGCCCCGAGGCCCTGGGCGAGCCCGACAAATGGGCCGAGGGGCGGCGCCGGCTGGCGCGGCTGGAGATGCGTCAGGGCGATGCGAACCGTGCCTATGCCATTGCCGCCAACCACCACATGACCCCCGAGATGGGCTATGGCTATGCCGATCTTGAATGGCTGTCGGGGTTTCTGGCCCTGCGCAGGCTGAACGACCCCGACACGGCGGTGCGGCATTTCCGAAATTTCCTCGGCGCGGTTCAATCGCCGATCTCGATGGGCCGGGGCGGGTATTGGCTGGGCCGGGCCTATGCCGCACAGGGCAACGCCGAGAAAGCCTATGAAGCCTTTGCCCTGGGCGCTGACTATCAGACATCGTTCTACGGGCTGCTGGCGGCCGAACAGATCGGCCGCCCGTTCGACGACGATCTGGCCAACCCGCGCCGGGCCCCGCATTGGAAACAGGCCGATTTCGCCAGTTCCAGTGTTCTGCAGGCCGGGCTGCTGCTGCTGCGCGCGGGCGAACGCGACCTTGCCGAACGGTTCCTGACCCACCTGGTCGAGGGGCTGGACCCGGTTCAGGCCAGCCAGTTGGGCGACCTGGCGATCGAGCTGAACGAGCCGCACCTGGCCGTGATGATCGCCAAGCGCGCGGCGACCAAGGGCGTGGTTCTGCCCGCGGCCTATTACCCGATGCACCCCGTGGCCGACATGCGCCTGCCGATGGCCGAAGAGATGGTGCTGGCCATCGCCCGCCGCGAAAGCGAGTTCGACCCGGTGGTGGTCAGCGGCGCGGGTGCGCGCGGCCTGATGCAGGTGATGCCCGCCACCGCCAAGCTGGTGGCGCAGGAATTGGGCATTCTGAGCGGGCACAAGACCCCGCGGCTGACCGCGGACTGGCAGTACAACGCCAAGCTGGGGGCCAACTACCTTGCCAAACTGGCGGCGGAATTCGACGGAAACGTCGTGATGATGGCCGCCGGCTACAATGCCGGGCCGAACCGGCCGATCTCGTGGATGGAGCGCTATGGCAACCCGCTGCGTGGCGAGGTGGACATGGTCGACTGGATCGAGACCATTCCGTTTTCCGAGACCCGCAACTATGTGATGCGGGTGACGGAAAGCCTGCCCGTCTATCGCGCGCGGCTGGGCAAGCCGGCGCTGCCGATCCCGTTTTCGCGGGAACTGACCGGATCAACCCTGGCGGCGTTCGCGCCATAGGGTGAACAGCCCCGCGGCCACCACCAAAGCGGCGCCCGCCACCACGGCAGGGCGCAGGGTTTCGTCAAAGATCGTGATCCCCAGGATGGCGCTCCACATCAGGTGGAAATAGGCAAAGGGCTGCACCGCGCTGGCCTCGGCCATCTCATAGCACTTGATCAGCAGCCAGTGCCCCAGAACCCCGGTCACGCACAACAGGCCCATCCACAGCCAGTCGCGCGGCACCATCGGCTCCCAGAACCACAGGCCGATTGCGGTCATGAATACGGCGCCCACCACGCCGGTCCAGAAAAAGCTGGTGGCGGTGCTGTCCTGACGGGCGACATAGCGCGTCAGCAACCCGTAGACCGCGAACATCAACGCCGAGATCAGCGGGATCACCGCCCAGGGGTTGAACACGCCCATCCCCGGCTGAAGGATGATCAGAACGCCGATGCACCCCACCCCGATCGCGGCCCACCGGCGCCAGCCGACCGTCTCGCCCAGAACCGGGCCGCTGAGCGCGGCCACCAGAAGCGGATAGCAGATGAACACCGCCTGGCTTTCGATCAGGCCCAGAATGGTGAACCCATAGACCGCCACGCAGATCTCGCCCGCCAGCAGCAGGCCGCGCAGGATCTGCAACCCCGGCTGCCGGGTCCGCGCCGCAGCGGCCAGACCGCCCGGCGCCCGCGCCGCAAGCGCCAGCACGAAAAGCGCGAAGAACCAGTATCGGATCATCACCACCATGTAGGTGTTGTAGGTGCCCGCCAGGTGACGCGAGATCCCGTCCTGCAGGGCAAACACGATGGTCGCGACGATCATCAGGGCAATGCCGGCCTTCACGTTGTTCTGCTGGCTCATGGTTTCACCGCCCGGGTCATGTGCCGCTTGCGGCCATAGCCCGGCGCGCGGGCAACTGCGAACCCGGCCTCCTGCAGGCCGCGGCGCACGAAACCAGCTGCCGTATAGGTGGCCGCCGTGCCTCCGGGGGCGGTGTGATCGGCCACCTGCCGCATCAGGTCTGGTTGCCACAACTCGGGGTTCTTGGCCGGCGAAAACCCGTCGAGAAACCATGCATCCGCTTGGCCGCTCCACCCCGGAAGCGTCTGGCGGGCATCCCCTTCGATCACCGTCAGGCGCAACGACCCCAGGTCACAGGTCCCGCCCTGCCACGCGTCCAGAAACCGGCCTGCCCAGGGCGCGATCCGGGGAAAAGCCGCCAGCGCGCGCGCCATGTCGGACGGATCCATTGGAAACGCCTCGAAACTGGTGAAGGTCAGCGGGCCGTTCTGCCCCGAGGTCTCCCACGCGGCCCAGGCCGTGAGCATGTTCAGACCGGTGCCAAAACCCAGCTCGGCGATGTGAAAGCCCGGGGCGAACCGGGCCGGCAGGTCATTGCCCGCCAGAAAGACGTGGCGGGTTTCTTCCAGCCCGTTTTGCAGGCTGAAATACGGGTCGTCGAACCGGTTCGACACCGGGATGGTTTCGTCCGTCCACGACAATTCGGCGCGCTGGTCTGCCATGAGGGAATCCTGTAGCTAGGCGGCGCGACACTGAACAAGGGAAAGAGGTTTGGCAATGGTCGATGTGACGATCCGCGGCGCCGGGATTTTCGGCCTGTCCATCGCCTGGACCTGCGCCCGGCGCGGAGCCAGGGTTCAGGTCGTTGACCCGTTCGGCCCGGGCGCCGGCTCCAGCGGCGGGCTGGTCGGGGCGCTAGCGCCACATGTGCCGGAAAACTGGAACGACAAAAAGGCGTTTCAGTTCGAAAGCCTGCTGATGGCCGAACCCTTCTGGAGACAGGTCGAGGCCACCGGCGGCGTGTCACCCGGCTATGCCCGGTTGGGGCGGCTGCAGCCGATTGCCGACCAGCGCGGACTGGACCTGGCGCATCAACGCGCCGAAACCGCCCGCACCCTGTGGCAGGGTCGCGCCGATTGGACGGTGCGGCGGGTCGAGGAGGTCGGCGCCTGGTGTCCGCCCAGCCCCACCGGATTTGTCATCCACGACACGCTCAGCGCGCGGATGCACCCGCGCCGGGCCTGTGCCGCGCTGGTGGCGGCGCTGTCCACGATGGGGGTCGAGGTCGCTGCCGAAGCGCCCGACCGGGGCCGGGTGATCCATGCCACCGGCGTGGCCGGGCTGCTTGAGCTGTCGCAGGCCTTCGGCAGGACCGTCGGATCCGGCGTCAAGGGGCAGACCGCCTTGCTGCGCTTCAACGCGGGCGACGTGCCCCAGCTGTTTGCCGATGCGATCCACATCGTGCCCCATGCCGACGGGACGCTGGCGATCGGATCGACATCCGAGCGCGACTATGACGACCCCACAAGTACCGACACCGCCCTGGACGACGTGATCGAACGCGCCCTGCGCGCGGTTCCGGTGCTGCACGGGGCCGAGGTGATCGAACGCTGGGCCGGTGTGCGCCCCCGCAGCAAAAGCCGCGCGCCGATGCTGGGCGCGCATCCGCTGCATAAGGGTCAGTTCGTCGCCAATGGCGGGTTCAAGATCGGGTTCGGCATGGCCCCCAAAGTGGCCCAAGTCATGGCCGATCTGGTTCTGGAAGACCGCGACACCATCCCCGAAGGTTTCCGCCCCGAGGCGTCATTCTGACCGCGCGACGGCTCGGGCCTGCATGCATTGCCGCCCGTCCGGCCCGCGCACCCAGAGATCATCTCCGTTGCGGCACAACATGGCCTGTTCGAAATGCATCAGTGGCGACGAGGCCCGAAACGAGAACTCGGCCAGAGGCCCCAGCAGATCGGTCGCCAGCAGCATCAGATGCTGCGCCAGCAACGGGCCATGCACCACCAGCCCGTCATAGCCTTCGACATCGCGGGCATAGTCCAGGTCATAGTGGATGCGGTGGCCATTGAAGGTGAGCGCCGAGTAGCGGAACAGCAGCGTCGAATCGAACGTGACGGCGCGCGCATCGGTCTCGTCGGTCCGCGCCACGGGCGGAATCGGCTTGCGCGCATCCGCTGCGGGATCCTCGCGATAGACCAGATCCTGCCACTCGGTCAGGCACAGGGTATCGCCCTGCCGGATCTCGTGGCGCAGGGTGACAAAGCCCAAAGGCCCGGTGCGGCCGGTTTTCGTGGTGGCCTGCTCAAGCACCGAGCGGCGCTCGGCCATGACGCCCGCGCGCAGCGGCGCGTGAAAACGCAGCCGCCCGCCCGCCCACATCCGGCGAGGTAGCCCCAGATCAGGGATCAACCCTCCGCCCACGGCCGGGTGCCCGTCACGCCCCAGTTCGGACGGCGGGCGCGGGGACCAGAAATACAGCTGGTGAAAGAAGGGCGGCAGCGCCGAGCCGGCCTCGATCGATGCGGTTTGACCCAACGCAATCTGCAAGGCCGTGGCGCGGGCCGGGTCCATCACGTCGGTTCGGGTTTCGGCGGAACGGTCGGTCATGGCGGCACCCTAGGCCGCGCCCATGCGGCCGGCAAGATGGCCCTTTGGCCTAGAACCCGGCTTCGGCCCGCAACTTCTGCATCAACTCGCGCAGCGTCGCCTCGTACCGATCGCTGATCAGTCGCCCCTGACCGTCGAATTCGTTCGAACTGTCGGCCAGGTGCAGTTCCGGCCCCACCAGAACCCGCGGCTGAAACGGCACCATGAACGACCGCAGGATCATCTGCGCCCGTTCGCCCCCGGCCCGACCCGCCGCCGCCGACATCACCGCCACCGGTTTGTCGGCCCAGGGCCGCCCCTTGGTACGGCTGACCCAATCCAGCGCGTTCTTCAGCACGCCCGACGGCCCCTTGTTGTATTCGGGTGTCGAGATCACCACCGCATGCGCCCGGGCGATCTGATCCGCCAGCAATTGCACCTTGTCCGGTATCCCGGCGCTGTCTTCGAGGTCGCCATCATAGAGCGGCAGGTTCAGATCCGCCTCGATGAACGTACCGGGGTTGAACAGCCGGGCGGCCTCGCGCAGCAGCCTGCGGTTCGTGGCGTTCTGGCGCAACGCGCCGGACAGGCCCAGAAGGATAGGGTCGGACATTGGGAAACTCCGTCATCGTGTCTGGTTGCAGATTAGCAATTCCGGCCGCAAACCAAAGCCCGCCTGACGCGCAGTCAATGTGCAAAAAAGGGTCGCGCGCCGCGACCCCATCGTGGTGTCTGTCGCGTGTCAGGCGTTCCCGCTGGGCACGATCACGATCTCGACCCGGCGGTTCTGAGCCTTGCCCTCGGGCGTCAGGTTCGAGGCGATGGGCTGGTTTTCACCCCGCCCGATGGTGGTGATGCGCGCATAGCTGACCCCGTTGGCCTGCAGGATGTCGGCAACCGCATTCGCGCGGCGTTCCGACAGGGCCTGGTTGTAGCCCGCATCGCCATCGCTGTCGGTATGGCCGATGACCTGCACGTTGGAATTGGGATAGTTCACCAGATTCTGTCCGACCCGCACCAGATCGGCCCGCAATGCCGGCCGGACGGTGGCGCTGTCGGTATCGAAGGTGATGTCGTTGGGCACGGTGACGATCAGCCGGTCACCGGCATTCACGATGGTGATGCCGTCATTGGCCAGTTGCTGGCGCAGCTCGGCGGCCTGTTTGTCCAACTGGTTGCCGATCAACCCGCCCCCCGCGGCACCGATGGCCGCCCCGGCCAATGCGCCCAGTCCGGGGTTGGAATCATTGGCGATGGCCCCCACGCCCGCCCCGATCAGCCCGCCCAGAATGGCGCCCTGCTTGGCGTTCTGGTTCGGGTCGTCCTGCACCCGCAGGGTTCCCGGATCGGTACACGCGCCCAAAACAAGGGTAGCGCTCAGCCCCAGCGGCAGCGCGAATCTGGAAATCGTCATGGAATCACCTTCTGCTCCTGTACCCGTTTGTCGGGCTACTTCGTTGACGACATTATATCATGCGCGCCGCAACCCGGCTCAAGCGACAAAATCGCGAGATCGGCGAATACCTGCCAGCCAGGCCTGACCGGTCAGAAATCGGGCGCAGCGCGAAATTTCATCGACACGCCATCCTCGGGGTGTTTGACGCGCAGTTCCTCGGAATGCAGCATCAGGCGCGGAAAGTCCCGCGCGGGCCCTTCGGCATAGAACGGATCGCCCAGAATCGGATGGCCCAGCGCCTGCATGTGGACACGCAGCTGGTGCGAACGTCCGGTCTTGGGAAACAGGCGGATGCGGGTCGTGTCGCCGTCGTGCCGGACCACGCGCCAATCGGTCACAGCTGGCTTGCCGGTTTCATGGCAGACCATCTGCCGCGGACGGTTCGGCCAATCCACGATCAACGGCAGATCGACGGTTCCGGTCCTGGGCTCGACCCGACCCCAGACCCGCGCGACATAGGTCTTGCGGGTCTGCCGGGCCTCGAACTGCTGGCCCAGGTATTTCTGCGCATGCGGCGTCTGGGCAAAGATCATCACCCCCGATGTGTCGCGGTCCAGCCGATGCACCAGCAGCGCCTGGGGAAAGGCCGCCTGAACCCGCGTCAGCAGGCAGTCGGCCAGATGCGCCCCGCGCCCGGGCACCGACAGCAGGCCCGCCGGCTTGTTGACGACGATCACCTGCGCGTCCTCGTGCAGCACGTCCAGCGGAGTTCGGGGCGGATCGTATGTATCGCTCATGCGCGCTGCCTATCGCAGGGCGCGGGTTCTCGCAACGTCGTCCTTGCGATGGGGGGCCGTTCGCGCAACTCTCACCCCCAAGCGGAGGAGACGAGATGCACCCGACGATCGAACGCATGCAGGAGGTGGTCGCCAAGGGCGACGAAACCCTGATCCACGAGTTGCTGGCCGAAGATGTGCGGTTCATGCCGCCGACCTACTACAGCACCTGGACCGGACGCGCGCCGGTGGCGGCGGTGCTGGGCCATGTGGGCCAGGTGTTTTCCCAGTTCCGCTATCGCCGGATCATGGGCGGGGGCAAGGACTGGGCGCTGGAGTTCCAGCGCAAGGTCGGCGACCTGGACGCGGTGGGCGTGGACCTGATCACCCTGAACGACGACGGGCTGATCCAGACCTTCGAGGTGGTCATGCGCCCTTACAAGTCCATCGGCGCGCTGCGCGAGGCGATGATGGCACGGGTGATGACCGACCCCCGGTTCCTGGAATTCAAATCCGCGTTGGGCTGACCATGGCCGCCCTTGTTGGCGTGGATCAGATCGCCCGACTGCCGCTGCTTCCGCTGCTGGTGGCGCAGGCCTTGCTGGTGCGCCGACGCGCGCTGCGCCTGCCCGAGCCGTCGGGGCCACGCCAGGGGCGTCACGGAAAAGGGCCCCGTCTACGCCTGCTGATTGCTGGCGACAGCTCGGCGGCGGGCGTCGGCGCCGGCACCCAGGATCAGGCGCTCTCGGGGCAATTGATCCGCCAGCTTGAATCGCATTTCAGCGTCGAGTGGCGCCTGATCGCGACCACCGGTCACACCACGCGGGACACGATCGAGGCGCTGCGCGACGTGACCGATGCCTTCGACGTTGCCGTCACCGCGCTTGGGGTGAATGACGTGACCCGTGGCGTGACGGCCAGACAGTTCCAGCAACACCAATCCAATCTGTTTGATTGCCTCACCCGCAACCTGAGCGTCCGACGCATCATCGCAACTGGCGTCCCACAGATGGAGCGCTTCCCGGCCTTGCCACAGCCTTTGGCCTGGGTGTTGGGCCGACAAGCGGCGCGTCTGGACAGCGGGCTGCAACAGGTCGTAAGCCGGTATCCGCAGGCGCGGCACCTGGCCCTGACTCTGCCGGACGATCCGGCCCTGGCCGCACCGGACGGGTATCACCCCGGCCCCAAGGCCTATGCTCTCTGGGCGCAGCAGTTGGCTCGGCCGATCCTCGATCAGACCTGACCGCGCGCCTGTCGGATCATCGGCAGCGAATACACCACGAGCGCCGACCAGATCAGCGGAAATGCAATCATCCGGCCCCGGTCGACCTGCTCGCCGAAAACGGTGATCGCGGTGACGAAGATCATCGTCGGCGCAATGTACTGAAGGATGCCCATGGTCGACAGCCGCACCAGCTTGGCCCCGTTGGCATAGACCAGCAGAGGCACCGCCGTGACGATCCCCGCCCCCGCCAAAAGCAACGTGTCGCTGGCCACCAAACCAAAATGCCCTTCGCCCATGGCACCCAGCCAAGTCACATAGGCCAGCGCCGGCACCAACAGGATCAGAACCTCAAGCAGAAACCCCTGATTCGGCCCGATAGGCAGAGACCGTTTGAAAAAGGCATAGAACCCCCAGCTGACCAACAGTCCCAAGGCCGCCCAGGGCAGGCGTCCAGCCTCGAAGATCAGAACCAGCACGCCCAAGGCCGCAAGGCCAACGGCGATCTTTTGAGTACGTGTCAAGGATTCGCGCAAAAGGATCGCTCCCAGCGCAATGCTGAACAGCGGGTTGATGTAATACCCCAACGCAGCATCCAAAGCGTTGCCGCTGGCAATGGCCCAGACATAGATCGCCCAGTTCACCGAGATCAGCGCAGCTGTCAGGCAAGCCATTCCCAACATGCCCGGATCACGCAGAGCAGCCTTTAGATCTCCAGTCCGACCGAGCGCGATCATCAGCAGCCCTGCAACAGGTACCGACCATATGATCCGATGGGCCACCACTTCGACCGGAGAAATGTGCGCCATGGCCTTCATGTAAAGCGGCAGGAACCCCCACAGCAGATAGGCCGTAACGGCAAGGGCCAGCCCTTTGGGCGTGTCGGCGGAGTCGGTGGTGAATGCGGGCTGTGCCATGCAGTTTCTCCGAGCGTTGTACCCGGTTCATATGGCAGGTTGCGCGGCGAAGGAAATACGGATTTCTGTTGCGTCAACCATCACGGATCCTGATCGGACACGACACATACAGCCTTGTCTTAAGAATATTTTGCGAGGCTCTGCCTCGCGCTCCGGGATATTTTGAGCCAGATGAAGTGGGCCGCCTTTTCTTCATCTGGCCCCAAATATCCCGGGGGAGTCGCCGAAGGCGTCGGGGGCAGAGCCCCCACCTAACCCCGTGGTCACACTTTCACCCGTTCGGATTTGGGATCATACATTGGCTTGAGCGACGCCTCCGCCCGGACTTTCGTTCCACACACGTCGATCTCGTAGGTCGAGGCCAGCACGTCCGCGGCCTTTTCCCCCTCGCAGGGCACGTAACCCAAACCGATGGCGCCGCCCAGCATGTGGCCATAATTGCCTGAGCTGAGATAGCCCACATATTCACCGTCCCGAATGATCGGTTCATTGTGGAACAGCAACGGCTCGGGATCGGTCAGGCGGAATTGCACCAGGCGCGATTTCGGGCCGCTTTCCTTGCGCGCGATCACCGCCTCTCGGCCGATGAAATCGCAGCCCTTGTCCACCTTGACGGCAAAACCCAGCCCGGCATCTACCACGTGATCTTCGCAGGTGATGTCGTGGCCGAAATGGCGGAAGCCCTTTTCGATCCGGCAGCTGTCCATCATGTGCATGCCGCACAGCTTCAGCCCCATGTCCTGCCCCGCCTCGTGCAGCGTTTCAAAGACGTGGCCCGCCATGTCGGACGAGACGTAGATCTCCCAGCCCAGCTCGCCCACATAGGTCACGCGGTGGGCACGGGCGAGGCCCATGCCGATCTCGATTTCCTGCGCCGTGCCGAAGGGGTTTGCCGCGTTCGAGAAATCGTTGGGCGAGACTTTCTCCAGCAAGGCCCGTGAATTCGGGCCCATCACCGCCAGAACGCCCTCGGCCGCCGTGACATCGGTGATGACCACGTTGAAGTTCCCCGCGTGACGCATCATCCATGTCTGGTCCGCCAGGCGTGTCGCTGCCGGGGTGACCAACAGATAGGCGGTCTCGGAAAGGCGGGTGACGGTCACGTCGGCCTCAATCCCGCCGCGGCGGTTGAGGAACTGGGTATAGACGATCTTGCCCACGGGTACCGCATAGTCGCCGCCGCCGACATAGCTCATGAAGGCCTGCGCGTCGGGGCCTTCGACCCGGATCTTGCCGAAGGAAGACATGTCATACATGCCCACGTTCTCGCGCACCGCGCGGTGTTCGGCGGCCGAGTTCTCGAACCAGTTCTGGCGCTTCCAGCTGTAGCGGTATTCGCGCTCTTGCCCCTCATTGGCGAACCAGTTGGCGCGTTCCCAGCCGGCCAGTTCGCCGAACACGGCCCCGTGTTCTTTCAGGTGGTGGTGGAACGGCGTCCGGCGCACGCCGCGCGCCGTGGCCTTCTGGCGATAGGGGTAGTGGTCGGCATAGAGCAGGCCCAGCGTTTCCTTGGACCGCTCGAACAGATACTGCTTGTTGCCCTGAAAGGGCTGCATCCGGCTGATGTCCACGTCACCCAAGTCAAAGGGTTTTTCACCCGAATCCATCCATTCGGCCAGCGCCATGCCCGCGCCACCCGCCGACTGGATCCCGATCGAGTTGAAGCCTGCGGCGACCCAGACATTGTCCATCTCGGGCGCAAGCCCAAGGTGATAGGCATCGTCGGGCGTGAAGGACTCAGGGCCGTTGAAGAAGGTGTGGATACCTGCCTCGGCCAGCATCGGCATGCGGTTGCAGGCGGCCTCGAGGATCGGTTCGAAATGGTCGAAATCCTCGGGCAGCTGGTCGAATTCGAAGCTGTCGGGGATACCGTCCATCGCCCAGGGCTTGGCGTTGGGCTCGAAGGCGCCCAGCAGGATTT
Organism: Ruegeria intermedia; assembly: GCF_900129345.1. Classification (GTDB taxonomy): domain Bacteria; phylum Pseudomonadota; class Alphaproteobacteria; order Rhodobacterales; family Rhodobacteraceae; genus Ruegeria; species Ruegeria intermedia. The sequence continues at coordinate 28,267 of NZ_FQVK01000008.1, forward strand.
TGCCGGCGTCCTCCTTGTAATAGGCGCATTCGTCCGGCACCCGCAGCACCGGCAGCTGCGTCAGGCCGTCGATGTTCTCGGTAACGATGTAGAAATGTTCGCAGGCGTGCAGCGGCACGTTCACGCCCGCCATGCGGCCCACCTGATGACCCCACATGCCGGCGCAGTTGACCACCATGTCACACTCGATATGGCCCGAGGCGCTGCCGTCATCGGCCACCCAGTCCACGCCGGTAACTTTGCGGCCCTGCTTTGCGATCTCGGTGACCTTGACCCGTTCCTTGACGATGGCGCCGCGCTGACGGGCACCCTTGGCCAGCGCCAGCGCGATGTTGGCCGGGTCGCCCTGCCCGTCCAGAGGCAGATAGACCGCGCCCTTGACCCCATCCAGATTCAGATGCGGATACAGGTCGGCCACGCGCTCGTTCGAAATCTCCTCGACCTCGACCCCTAAGGCGCGGGCCATGGCGGCCTGGCGATAGATCTCTTCGCGGCGCTCGTCCGTCAGGGCCACGGTGATCGAGCCGCAGCGTTTGAAGCCGGTGGCGACGCCGGTTTCCTCCTCGAGCGCGCCATAGAGTTCCTGGCTGTATTTCGCCAGCTTGGTCATGTTGGCGGTGGCGCGCAGCTGCGCGATCAGGCCGGCCGCGTGCCAGGTGGTGCCCGAGGTGAGCTGCTTGCGCTCGAGCAGCACCACGTCTTTCCACCCCTTCTTGGTCAGGTGATAGGCGACCGAGCATCCGATCACGCCGCCGCCGATGATGACCACGCGGGCCTTGCTGGGAAGATCAACCATGCCGATGTCTCCGAATCTTGGGTATTGCGCGAAGTCTGCCACGGGAAGGCGGCAGGAAATCCATCAAAAACGTCACGAAATCGGCGATAATCACCGTGAGCCGGGTGCCCGCCTCCGACGTCGCATGGCGAAGGGGGTGACGCTGTAGACGCTTTTGTAGATGGTCGAGAACCCGTTCGGGAACCCGCAGGCCAGCCCGATCTCGCGCACGCTCAGGGTGGTGTTCAGCAGCAGGTTGTTGGCCTTGGCCAGACGCATTTCGCGATAGAATCCATTGGGCGTGGCGCCGAGATAAGTCCTGAACTTGCGCTCGAGCGAGCGGTTCGACAGGCCGAGTGCGGCGACGATCTCGTTGATCGGCACCGGGTCTTCGATATTGGCCTGCATGATCTTGATGCACTGGTCCAGCTTGTCGTCGCCGGTGGTGGTGGTCTTGACCCCCGAGAAGGGCTGCATCGAGCCGAAATCGCGGATGTTTTCGTGCAGCATGATGTCGGCGACGGTCATCTTGGCCGCGCCCGAGACATGCCGGCCGATCAGCGCCAGCGTCACGTCCACGGTCGCGCCCATTCCGGCGCAGGTGACGACGAGGCCGTGTTCGGTCGCGATCGAGAACTTGGCGTCGAAACCCGCCCCGCGCTCGCGCAGGAACGAGGCGTTTTCCCAATGCGTCGCGTGGTCCTCGGCGCCCTTGTCCTTGATGTAGCGGCTGGCGGCCTCGGCCAGCAGAAACACCTGCGCGCCGCGATGGGTATAGTCCGAGATCACCCGCGCAAGCGACAGGTCGGGGTGGTCGGGGTCGGTGTTGCCGATGACGAAGAGGTAATCCGCCCAAGGCTGCCGGATCACCGGCTCGGTCTCGACCCAGGCCCCGGCGCGGCAGGCGATCGTGCCGCCCCTGAGCGAGCGGTAGGTATAGGTGAAGGGCGGCACCGGGCAGACCCGGTTGGCGATGCGCAGCACGTCGGCCACCCCGGCCAGTTCGGTCAGCACGAAACCGTCGGCGACAAGGATGTCCACCTGCCATTGCCGTTCGGGATAGGGTGCCGTCCGCTCTGCCAAGCCCTTCCTCCTCAGACGATCCGGTGCCCCGCCGCGCGCAGGCGGCCCGCCAGTGCCTCGATGTGGTCGGGGCCGACCTCGCAGCAGCCGCCGAGGATCGTGGCCCCCTGCGCCACCCAGCCCATGGCGTGATCGGCATAGGCCTCTGGCCCCAGGTCCTGCCGCTGTTCCAGCGCATCCACCGTGGGCGCGTCCTGCAGAAAACCCTCGGAGATGCGGGTGAAGCCGTTGGCATAGGCGCCGAAGGGCCGCCCCAGCCCCTTGATGATCTCGAGCGCCGCCGGGATCGCCTCGGGACGGGAACAGTTGATCAGCACCGCCTCGGGGTCGTAGCGGTCCACCAAGGGCGCAATGTCGCCCAGCGCCTCGCCCGAGCGCAGGCGGGTGCCGTCGTCATCCGTCACGGTCAGCGCCAGCCAGACCGGCTTGCCGCAGGCTTGGGTGCCGCGCAGCGCGCCCTCGGCCTCCTGCACCGAGGACACGGTTTCGATCAGGAACAGATCGACGCGGTCGGCCATCAACTGCACGAGTTCGCGGAACTTTCCCGCCGCCTCGGCCGGGTCGGGGTTCAGGTCCGGGCGGTAGGAGGCCAGCAAAGTCCCCAGAGCGCCCGCGATACGGCCCTGTGGAAACTGGGCGCGGGCGCGTTCGGCCTGGGCCAGCGCGGTGTCGATCAAGATGGGCAGTTGGTCTTCCATGTCCACCCTGAGAAGGCGCGAGCGGTGCACGGCGTAGGTGTTGGTGGTCGCGATGGTGGCCCCGCGCCGGAAGTAATCCGCGTGAACCTCGCCCACCAGGTCGGGGTGGTCGATCATCACCCGCGTGGACCAGAGCGGCGTCGCCCGGTCGCCGCTGCGTTTCACCAGTTCCTGCCCGACCGAGCCATCCAGAAGCGTGATATCGGTCATGCGCGCCTCCTCACGGGATCAGCACCAGTTTGCCGGGAAAGGCCTTGGACTGGAAATCTTCCTGCGCCTTGGCGATGGCGCGCAGGGGGTAGGTTTTCGACACCAGCGGACGGATCCGGCCTGCATTGATCAGTTCGACAAGCCGGCCAAAGACCTCGAAAGCCTGATGGGTGCAGCCGTGGATGGTGATGTCGCGCAGGTAGATCTCGCGCAGGTCGGCCTGCACGATCGGCCCGGCGATGGCGCCCGAGACGGCATAGTGGCCGCCCGGTTTCAGCGCTTGGATCAGGCCGGGAAAAGCCGGGCCGCCGACCACGTCGATCACCACGTCGAAGCTGTCCTGCGGCAGCGGCGCGTTGCGCTCGAAGGTTTCCGAGGCCCCCTGCGCCCGGACGGTGTCCGCCTTGGCGGCGCTGGTGACGCCCGCAACCGAGGCCCCGCGCAGGGCGGCCAGCTGCACAGCCGCCAGCCCCACGCCGCCCGAAGCGCCGGTGATCAGCACCTTGTGCCCTGCGGTCACGCCCGCACGGGTCAGCAGGTTCTCGGCCGTGCCGAACGCGCAAGGAATAGCGGCGATTTCCACGTCCGACAGGGGCGAGGCGGTGACGTCATAGAGGTCATCGGCCTCGAGCAGGCAATATTGCGCAAAGGCCCCGTCGATTTCCGAGCCCAGCGCGATGAACCCCGTCGGGTTGCCGGGGCGCGGCCGCGGCAGGTTGATCGGGCAGGTCACGCGCTGGCCCGGTTTGAAGCCGGCACCGGGGCCGACCTGTTCGACGATGCCGCACAGGTCGCCCCCCTGAATGCGCGGGAACGAAAGGGCACCGCCCCAGCCTCCGGCCTCGACATCCTGATCCACCGCGTCGGTCGCGCCGGTCACCTCGGGGGCATACCAGCCGATGCGGGTGTTGATGTCGGTGTTGTTGACGCCGGCCGCGGCGACCCGCACCAGCACCTGCCCCGGCCCGGGGGCCGGAACAGGGATGTCTTCGCGCCATTCCAGCGCCTCTAGCCCGCCGTGCCGGGTCAGATAGACACCCTGCATGGTCTTGCTCATCGGTCGTGTCCTTTCGGCAATGGCGGGCCGGGCCGGGGGTCAGGCCCGCAGGCTTTCGTTCTCGGGGTCCCAGAGGGGTTTGTCCTCTTGAACCACGGCGCGGCATTTCTGACCATAGATTTCGACCTCAAGTTCGGTGCCCGGCACCGCCAGATCGCTGCGGACCATGCCCAGCGCGATCGAGGCGTTCACGCGATAGCCCCAGGCGCCCGAGGTGGTCTCGCCCACGATCTCGCCATCCTTCCAGATGCAGGACATGTAGGGCGCGTCGCAATCCCCGGCCTCGACGATCAGGGTGACGAAGCGTTTCTTGACGCCCTGCTGCTTTTCGGCCAGCAACGCGGCCTTGCCCGGGAAATCCTGCGGCTTGTCGAACTTGACGAAGCGCTCCAGCCCGCCTTCCAGCAGCGAATAGTCGGTGCTCAGATCGCCCTTCCACGCGCGATAGCCCTTTTCGATGCGCAGAGAGTTCAGCGCATACATGCCGAACGGCCTGGCCCCGGCAGCGAGGATCGCGTCATAGATCGCGGGCATGTGCTCGTTCAGCGCATGCACCTCCCAGCCCAGTTCACCGGCGAAGGAGACGCGGATCAGGTGGGCGGGTTGCCCCGCCACGGTGGCGGCCTGATGGGTCAGCCAGCCCAGCGAGAGGTCGGCATCGGTCAGGCCCGACAGGATCTCGCGCGATTTCGGCCCGGTCACGATCAGCGTGTCGCGGGTGGTGGTCACGTCCTCGACGGTGACGCCTGCGGGCATCGCGTTCATCAGGATGTCGCGGTCATGCCATTGCGCGGTGGCGGCGGTGATCATCACGAAGTCATCCTCGCCCAGACGCATGCAGGACATCTCGGTCAGGATGCGGCCGCGGTCGTCGGCGATGTAGACGAGGTTGATCCGCCCCACCTTGGGCAAGCCGCCGGTGACCAGCCCGCGCAGCGCCTCGGCCGCGCCCTCGCCCTTGACGACGAAGCGCGAGAAACCCGGCAGGTCAAGCACGCCGCAATGGTCGCGCACGGCCTCGCACTCCTCCTTGATGCGCTGCTCCCACGGGCCCGAGCGGCCCCAGGTGTGGGTGCTTTCCTCGGAGGTGTCATCCCCCGGCTGCGCGAACCAGTTGGCGCGCTCCCAGCCGTTGTAGACCCCCATGACACCGCCCAGTTCCTTGACCTTGGCATGCACCGGCGAGAGCTTCTTGTCGCGCGCGGCGGGCCATTCGTGATGGGGGAAGTGCATGGCGTATTCGTTGCCATAGACCTCCATGCCCTTCTGGTTGCAGTAGTCCTGACCGGTGTAGTCGGTGTAGCGGCGCGGATCGACGGCCCACATGTCCCATTCGGTGTGGCCGTCCACGATCCATTCGGCCAGCACCTTGCCGGCGCCACCGCCCTGGGCGATGCCGAAGGTGAAGGTGTGCGCCTCGAAGGCGTTCTTGACCCCTGGCATCGGCCCGATCAGCGGCAGGCCATCGGGCGCATAGGGGATCGGCCCGTTGATCACGCGGCCCACGCCCGAGGTCGCCATCAGCGGCACCCGCTCCATCGCGTCGGTGACGATGTCCTCGATCCGGTCCAGATCGTCGTTCCACAGCTGGAAGCTGAAGTCCTCGGGCATCGGGTCGTCCTCGGTCATCCAGTGCCCCTTGCAGTTGGGCTCGTAGGGGCCGAGGTTGAAGCCGTTCTTCTCCTGCCGCAGGTAGTAGGAGACATCCACGTCGCGCAGCAGCGGCAACTTGCCGCCGTTTTTCTTCGACCAAGCCTCGACCTCGGGGATTTCCTCGGTCAGCAGGTACTGGTGGCTCATGACCATCGCGGGCACGGTGCGGCCGCCGAAGGGTTTGAACCATTCGCCCACGCGCTGTGCGTAGTAGCCGGCGGCGTTGACGACATAGTCGCAGTCGATGTCGCCCTTTTCGGTATGCACGGTCCAGGTGCCGTCCTCGTGCTGGGTGACGCCGGTGGCCGGGCAGAAGCGGATGATCTTCTGCCCCATGTCGCGCGCGCCCTTGGCCAGCGCCTGGGTCAGCTGCGCCGGGTCGATATCGCCGTCGGTCGGGTCATACAGAACCCCGACCAGATCATGCAGTTCCAGGAACGGGTACCGCTCCTTGGCCTGTTCCGGCGTCCAGATCTCCATCGGGATGCCCTGATAGCGGCCCATGGCGGCGGCGCGTTCGAATTCCTGCATCCGCTCTTTGCTGTGGGCCAGCCGGATCGAGCCGGTGACGTGGTAGTTCATCGGGTAATCGACCTCGTCGGCCAGGCGCGAATACAGTTCGGTCGAATAGCGCTGCATGTTCATGATCGCCCACGAGGTCGAGAAGGTCGGCACGTTGCCCGCCGCGTGCCAGGTCGAGCCGGCGGTCAGCTCGTTCTTTTCCAGCAGAACGCAGTCGGTCCAGCCCTTCTTGGCCAGATGGTACAGCGACGAGGCCCCCACCACGCCGCCACCGATGATGACCACGCGGGCCTTTGTCGGAAAATCACTCATTGGTTTTGCTCCCTGTCAGACTGCCGCGCGCGGCATCACGTTTTTCCCGCCGGGGTCGTGCTGGTGCCCAGCAAGATCCCGTAGATGATGAAACAGGTGGCCATGACCCGGCGCACCCATGTGTTGAACACCGCCCCCAGCGCCGCCTTGCCCATCAGCGCACCCAGCAGGGTGAAGCCCGTATAGCTGAGCGTGGTGACGGTCAGCGCGGTCGGCACGATCACGGCCATCTGCTGCCAGATCGGCACGTCCGGCTGCACGAATTGCGAAAAGGCGGCCAGATAGCCCGCGACGCTTTTGGGGTTGATCGTCGCCACCGCCAGCGCGTGCAGATAGACATGCCGCGCCGGACGTTCGGCTGCGGGGGCGGGCTGCCCGGCGTTGATCCAGCCGCGCACGCCGACATAGATCAGGAACCCCGCCCCGATCAGCTTGGCGATGAAGAACCCGGTGGGCGAGGCCGCGATCAGCGCCGTCACCCCCAGCGCCGAGAGGATCAGGAAGGCGCCGGCCTGCGTCAGGATCGCCAGCACCCCCAGCATCGCCTTGGGCAAGGGCAGGCTCATCCCGTTCGAGATGCAGTTGACCGCGTTCGGCCCCGGCGTGGTGACGAACACCACCCAGAACAGCGCGAATATGGTCCAGGCCTCAAAGCTCATCAGTACACCGGCGGGGCGATGACCCAGATGGCGACGGCGGGTTCGTCATATGGGTTCGCCCAGTGATAGGGTTCGTGCTTGATGCGGAAACTGTCGCCCGGCCCAACGGTGAAGCTGCGCCCGCCGATCGTCAGATCCAGGTGGCCCGAAATCATGTAGCCCACCTCTTGCGTCGGCCGGTCGGCCGGGGTCTGCATCCGCGAACGGGGCTGAAAGGTCGAATGCACCATCTCGAAATCGTCGGTCAGATCGGGCGAGAGCAATTCCTCGATCAGCCCTTCCTCGCCCGAGCCCATCGGACGGCGCGATCCGGCGCGCACGACATAGCCCAGCTCGTCCGGTGTTACGCCTGTATGCGCGAACAGCATCGACATCGGCACGCCCAAACATTCCGCGATCTGGCGCAGGTCGGAAATCGACGGCTCGGACAGATCGCGCTCGACCTGACTGAGCCAGCCAACCGACCGATCCAGCCGCCTGGCCACATCCGTCAGCGTCAGCCCGCGCGATTTGCGCAAGGCCCGGATGTCGGCCCCCAATGTTGCCCCGGTCTGCCCCTGATCGTCCACGTCACCCTCGTGAAATTTTCGCGTTGATTTTCACGATCACCCGAATCGATGAAAAAACCAAGCAATTTTTCACTTCCGAACATGGGGCCACTCGGGTAAGGCGCGGACATGTGGATCGCCATCGCATATCTGTGGGCCATCAACGGGCTAACCCTTGTGGTTTTCGGCTGGGACAAGCTGCAGGCGCGCCGGCGCAGGCGGCGCGTGCCCGAGCGGTGGCTGCTGCGGCTGGCCCTGCTGGGCGGCAGCCCCGGCGCGCTGCTGGGCAGTTGGGTGTTCAACCACAAGACCCGCAAATCGCGGATCAGGATCAGCCTGTATGCCATCGTGCTGCTGCAGGTCGCCGCAGCGTGGCTGTATCTGACGCACGGCGCGGCTTGAACTGGCAATCGCGGGCCGGATCGGGCAAAGCTGCGGCATGATCGACAGAACTTCCTCTCAATCGCTGGCCGTCGGGTCGGTGGCCGTCGCGTTGCTGGTGCTGGCGCTCAAGATCTGGGCCTGGCGATTGACCGGATCGGTCGCGTTGTATTCCGACGCGATGGAATCGCTGGTCAATGTCGTGGCCGCACTGCTGGCGTGGTTTGCCATCCGCATGGCCGAGCGCCCGGCCGACACCAACCACCCGTTCGGGCACCACAAGGCCGAGAACTTCTCGGCCATCGCCGAAGGCACCCTGATCGTGCTGGCCGCGATCCTGATCCTGCAAGAAGCCTGGGGCGCGCTGTTCGCCCCGCATCTCGATCAGCTTGGTCCGGTCGGGTTGGCCGTCAACGCCGCGGCCATGGTGTTGAACCTGATCTGGGCGCGGGTGCTGATCGCGGCGGGCGGGCGGCGGCGGTCACCGGCCATGACGGCCAACGGACGCCACCTGATGACCGATGTCTGGACCTCGGCCGGGGTCTTGCTGGGGCTTGTGCTGGTGCTGCTGACGGGCTGGGCCGTTCTCGATCCACTGCTGGCCATCGTGGTCGCCGCAAACATCCTGCGCGAGGGCTGGAAGGTCATCTTCCATTCGGCCGGCGACCTGATGGATTCCGCAGCCCACAGAGACGACACGGACATCATCGAAGAGGCCGTGCGCAACTCGTCCCAAGGCGCGCTGCAGATCCACGACCTGCGCACGCGCCGGGCCGGCAAGGCGGTGTTCATCGAATTTCACCTTGTGGTGGACCGCAACATGTCGGTGGGCGAGGCGCATGACATCTGCGACGCGATCGAGGACGCCATCGCCGAGAAGCTGCCCGAGGCCCGCACCGTCATCCACGTGGAGCCGGACACCAAGCTGGAAGCGACCGGCATCAAGCCGGAATAAGCCTCAGATCCGCCCGAAGACCTGCGCCAGGATTTGCGACAGCGCATCCGCATCGGCCTGGGTGAACGCATCGGGCTGGTCGCTGTCGATGTCGAACACGGCGATGATCCGGTCCGCGCCGTCCCGCACCGGCAAAACCAGTTCCGACCGGGTCGAGGACGCACAGGCGATATGGCCGTCGAACGCGTCCACATCCGGAACCAGCTGTACCTCGCCGGTGCGCGCCGCCGCCCCGCAGACCCCGCGCGAAAACGGGATCACCAGGCATCCGTGTCCGCCCTGATAAGGCCCGATCTTCAGCACTCCGGGTTCGGTGACGCGGTAGAAACCGGTCCAGTCAAAACGATCATCGGCGTGATGCACCTCGCAGGTGACGGTGGCCATCAGCGCGATCGGATCGGTCTCGCCTTCGGTCAGCGCGGCGATGGTCTTGGCAAGGGTGTCATAGTCTGCGGTCATGGTCGGGCCTGTCGTAAACACGGTGCTGGGGGCGCCGCCCCCTGCCGAGCCTGAGGCTCAAGTCACCTACGCACTATGTGCAAACGGGCGAAGGGTCAAACCCGTTCGATGGCGATCGCGGTGCCTTCGCCCCCGCCGATGCAGATGGCCGCCACGCCGCGCCGCAGGCCGCGTTTTTCCAATGCGTTGAGCAGCGTGACCATGATCCGCGCGCCCGAAGCCCCGATGGGGTGACCCAGGGCACAGGCCCCGCCATTCACGTTCACCTTGTCGCGTGGCAGCCCCATTTCGTGCATGAAGGCCATGGGTACGACGGCAAAGGCCTCGTTCACCTCCCACAGGTCCACGTCATCCTTGCTCCAGCCGATCCGCTCCAGCAGCTTCTGCGCGGCCGGAACCGGGGCGGTGGTGAACAGGCCCGGCGCCTGGGCGTGGCTGGCATGGCCCAGAATGCGCGCGCGCACGTTCAGGCCGCGAGCCTCGGCCACATCCGCCGACGCCAGAACCAGCGCCGCGGCGCCGTCCGAGATCGACGAGGCGTTGGCCGCCGTCACGGTACCGTCCTTGCGGAAGGCGGGCTTGAGCGTCGGGATCTTCTCGGGGCGGGCCGATTGGGGCTGTTCATCCGCGTCCTGAGTGACCTCGCCCTTGCGGGTCTTGACCGTCACCGCCGCGATTTCACCGTCGAACGCACCGCTGGCCTGCGCCTCAAGCGCGTTCGACAGCGATTTCAGCGCGTATTCGTCCTGAGCCTCGCGGGTGAACTGATAGGCTTCGGCGCAATCCTCGGCAAAGGTGCCCATCAGGCGGCCCTTGTCATAGGCGTCCTCGAGCCCGTCCAGAAACATGTGGTCGATCACCTGGGAATGCCCGATCCGCGCGCCGCCGCGCATCTTGGGCAGCAGATAGGGCGCGTTGGTCATGCTCTCCATGCCGCCGGCGACCATGAGGTGGGCATGGCCCAGCGCGATCTGGTCAAACGCCATCATGGCGGCCTTCATGCCCGACCCGCACATCTTGTTCAGCGTCGTGGCCGGAACCTCTTGGCCCAGCCCCGCCGCGAACCCGGCCTGACGCGCCGGCGCCTGGCCCTGCCCGGCGGGCAGGACGCAGCCCATCAGAACCTCATCCACGGTCTGCGTGTTGGCGTTGTCCAACGCAGCGCGGATGGCAACACCGCCCAATTCGGCCGCGGGCACCCCGTCAAACATTCCTTGGAAACCACCCATCGGGGTCCGGGCGGCCCCGGCGATCACGACCTCTTTCATGCGACTCCTCCTGTGTTGGGCCCTTGGATACAGAATCGTAAGAATTGCCGTCTAGCGTATTTCTACGATCGACTTTCAATTGTGGAGGGTGGCCTTTTGGCACTGAGCAGCAATACGACCGGCGAAACTCAGGTGATCCGGGTCGATGCAGACCGAATCGATGCTGCCATGGCGATTCAGTTCAAGGAGAACATGCGCCTTGAAACCGACTCCGGCGCGCGGCGCGTGATCCTGGACCTGTCGGCGGTAGAGTTCATCGACTCGAGCGGGCTGGGCGCGATCGTCGCATCCATGAAGCAACTGGGCGGCGATCGCAGGCTGGATCTGGCCGGGCTTCAGCCGGTGGTCGAAAAGGTCTTTCGGCTGACCCGAATGGACACCGTCTTTCGACTGTTTCCCAACCTGGACGACGCGCTGGCCGCGCAATCGGAGTGAAACGGCACATTGGGTGAGATTGCGTGACTGTCAACTGCAAGAACGGCGGAATGGATCTGAGCTTTGCCGCCAACGAGGCCGATGCAAGCACCGCAATCGCCTGTCTGCATGGCAGCCTCGCCGCGCTTGGCGTGCCGCATCAGCGCAACTGCGACGTGAAGATCGCGCTGGCCGAGGCCATCAACAACGTCGTCGAGCACGCCTATGCCGGCAATCCTCAAGGCCGCGTGCAGGTGCGGGCCACGATGGATCGAAACGGCCTGAGCATCCTGATCACCGATCGTGGCCGACCTCTGCCCGGACTGCGCATCCCGGACGGCATTCCGGCCAGCGTCGAGACAGCACGCGAGGATCTGCCCGAAGGCGGATTCGGTTGGTTCTTGATCCGTCAGCTCTGCGACAATGTTCGGTACGATCGGACCGACGGTGAAAACCGCCTGAGGCTGTCTTTCGCCTTCTCGCCGGCTGAAAAGCGGCCACAATAAAGCCCAGATCGAACCATTGTTGCGCCCAAAAGCGGGATCATACAAAAAGGGTAGCTCAGATAGCTTCCCTCGGCGCCACTGTCACAGCCCCCACCCAGTGAATGGCGCCGAGGACTTCCCCCCTCCCCCCTATGGACAAAGATGCACAGCCGACTAGTGTCGTCGCGACAACCGCAGGGGGCATCATGCGCGACTTTCATTTTCCCGGCCGGTCCGAGGTTCTGGCAACCGACGGAATGTGCGCGACCTCGCATCCCCTGGCCGCCAAGGTCGCCCTGGACATACTGGGCCAAGGCGGAAACGCCATGGATGCGGCCATTGCCGCCGCCGTGCTTCTGGGCATCTGCGAGCCGCAGATGACGGGTTTGGGCGGCGACTGCTTTGTTCTGTACAACCGTGCCGGCGAGAGCGACGTCCACGCATTGAACGGATCGGGCCGCGCACCGGCGGCCGCTTCGGCCGAGCGCCTGCGGCAGCAGGGCTTTGACGCCGTTCCGCTGACCAGCCCGCATGCGGTGACGATCCCCGGGGCCGTGGACGCATTCTGTCATCTCTCCCGCACCGAGGGCCGGTTGGGGCTCGATGAGATTCTGAAGCCCGCCATACACTATGCCGAGGTCGGCATACCGGTTGCGCCGCGCGTCGCCCATGATTGGGCGCGCGACGCCGGAACCCTTCAAGGGGCCGCCCGAAGCCATTTTCTGATCGACGGCAAGGCCCCGCAGGTGGGGCGAATGTTCCGCGCCCCCGGCCAGGCCGAAGTTCTGCGCCGGATTGCCCGCGACGGAAGGGATGCCTTCTATACCGGCGAAATCGCCGACGACATGCTGACCACGCTGCAAAATCTTGGCGGTGTCCACACGGGCGAGGATTTCGAACGGACGACCTGCACACCGACGCTGCCCATCGGCGGAACCTACAAGGACGTCGAACTCTTGGAGCACCCGCCCAACGGACAGGGCGCGACGGCCATTCTGCTGCTGAACATCCTTCGGCATTTCGATATCGCCAAAATGGACCCGTGGGGGGCCGCCCGCGTTCACATCGAAGCCGAAGCGACCAAGCTGGCCTACGAGGCGCGCAACCGCTTCATCGCGGACCCTGACCGGTCGCAGCAACTGGATTGGATGCTGGACCCGAAGACCGCCGCAGAGCTTGCCGACCGGATCGACCCCAATCGGGCCATGCCGTCGGCCGCCCCGATCGTCGAGGCCGTTCACAAGGACACGGTCTATGTCACGGTCGTGGATCGCGACCGGATGGCCGTTTCGCTGATCTATTCCATCTTCAACGGTTTCGGCTCGGGGATCGCCTCGGAAAGGTTCGGCATCCTGCTGCAGAGCCGAGGAGCCGGGTTCACCCTGCAGTCCGGCCACCCCAACGAAATGGGCGGCGGAAAACGCCCCATGCACACGATCATCCCCGGCATGCTGTGCGTCGACGGTGAGCCCGCCATGCCCTTCGGCGTGATGGGCGGCGCCTATCAACCGACCGGGCACGCCAGGCTTGTGTCAAACCTGACCGATTTCAGGCTGGACCTTCAAACCGCCATCGACGCGCCCAGAGCCTTTGCCGACGGCGGCGTTCTGAAAATGGAGCCGGGATATCAAGACAGAACAAGGAAACAATTGGCAGATCTTGGGCACAATGTGACGATTACAGAAACGCCACTGGGGGGCGCCCAAGCGATCAGAATCCGAAGCGACGGCATTCTGGAAGGCGCAAGCGACCCGCGAAAGGATGGGTGCGCCCTGGGGTTCTGACGTTCTCAGCCCCTCGGCGCAGCCTAGTTCAGCTGGAAATGCAGCGGGTAGGCACCATCCTGGAACGGCCCGAACATATTGGGAATATCGGGGTGATCCACCGGTTCTCCCGACTGGTCTTCCACCAGATTTTGTTCGGAAACGTAAGCAACATAAAAGGATTGGTCGTTCTCGGCCAGCAGGTGGTAGAATGGCTGATCCTTGACCGGGCGGCTTTCCTCGGGAATGGCCTGATACCATTCCTCGGTGTTGGAAAACTCGGGATCCACGTCGAAGATCACCCCTCGAAAAGGATGCTTCCGGTGGCGCACCACCTGACCCAGACAGTACTTGGCTTGCGTCTTCAACATTTCTTTTGCCCCCACATACCTTTCTACCCGTTTCGGGGCGGAAATGCCAATAATTGATCCAAATCTGCAGGAAACAGTCTGTGGCGGCAATAGTGACAGTCCCCTGCCGCAAAGTGGCTGAACACCCGGTCAACCCGTTGATCAGCGCCCATTTCCAGCGGAGATTCCGCGACGATTGTCGTTTCCCCGGCCTTCAATCTGCGCTAGAATAGCCAAAAAGGCACGAGGCACATGAGCAGAAAACTTCTCGTACTCTTCGGGGTGCTGCTTTTGGCATCCTGTGGCGGCGGGCAGCGTCCGCCGACAAATCTTGACGACGCCTGCGCCATCGCGCGCGAGCGGCCCGACATGATCAAGGCGTTCAAAAGCACCGAGCGCAAATGGGGCGTGCCCGTTCATGTCCAGATGGCCACCATCTATCAGGAAAGCCGCTATCGCCATGACGCGCGGACCCCGCACAAATACGTGCTGGGCGTGATCCCGATGGGTCGTCAAAGCAGCGCATATGGCTACAGCCAGGCGCTGGATGGCACGTGGGAGCAATATCAACGTGAAACCGGCAAGCGTCGGGCCAAACGGGACCGCATCCGCGACGCGTCGGATTTCGTGGGCTGGTACATGAACAAAAGCCGCGAGCGGAACGGGATCTCGCCCGCCGATGCGCGCAACCAGTACCTGGCCTATCACGAAGGGCACACCGGATATGCCCGCGGCAGCCATTACGGCAAGACCTGGTTGTTGAACGTCGCCAATGACGTGGATGCACGCGCGCGGATGTACCAGGCTCAGTTGTCGAACTGCCATTATTGAACCTCGCCGCGGGTCAGCGATCGTCTGACCCGCGCCGCGCCTTGTTCGAAAACAGATCGCTGTCGACCCGCACATTGCTGTCCAGCGGCCCAAGCAACACGGTGGTCTGGCCGCCCGCGCTGTCGTGAATGACCCATTTCCGCAGTTCGATCGGATCGCTGGTGAACATCAGCTCGATCCGACCGGCGTCGGGGTTCTTGGGATCCTGTGCGGTCACGACCGTGGCGGTGCCATCGAACGTATGCCCCACCACCATATCGGCCTGTGACAGGTTCACGTTGCGCGCCAGAACCAGCGACAGCGGCGTGCGCTTCAGCGGATACTGCTCGGGCGGCTGGTTCGACTTGGGGTCGAACACCATCACGGTGCCGGCGTTGGCCAGCACGACCGCGCTGTTGGGCGGATCATATTCGAACCGCATCTTGCCGGGGCGCTGCAACCACAGCCTGCCGGTGCTCAGCGATCCGTCATCGTTGACCTGGGTGAATGTCGTCTGAACGGTTTTCAGACCGTTCAGATAGTTCGAGATCTGCGACAAGGGCAGCTTGTCGGCAGCCCAAGCCGCCGGGGCAGCCAGGGCAAAAGCAAGGGCGAAGGCAATCTGTTTCATGTCACCCAGATATGCGCTTTGCCCTTGTTATTGAATATCCTACTGCTCCGGGACGAGGATTTCGCGTTTGCCCACGTGATTTGCCGCCGAAACAACGCCTTCCTCCTCCATCTGCTCGACCAGCCGTGCGGCCTTGTTGTAGCCGATGGCAAGTTTCCGCTGGATGTACGAGGTCGAACACTTGCGATCCTTGATCACGATGGCAACCGCCTGATCGTACAGCGCATCCTCGCCATTGGTGTTGCCGCCGGTGTTCAGGCCCAGAACCGCATCGATATTGTCGGCCTTGTCCTCGGACGGGCCGTCCAGCACGCTGCCGACATAGTCGGGCGGGCCGAACTGCTTGAGGTGGTTCACGACTTCCTCGACCTCTTCATCCGACACGAATGGCCCGTGGCAGCGGGTGATCTTGGCGCCACCGGCCATGTACAGCATGTCGCCCTGGCCCAGCAGCTGCTCGGCGCCCATTTCTCCCAGGATCGTGCGGCTGTCGACCTTGGACGTCACCTGGAACGAGATCCGGGTGGGGAAGTTGGCCTTGATCGTGCCGGTGATGACATCGACGGACGGTCGCTGCGTGGCCATGATCAGGTGGATGCCCGAGGCCCGTGCCATCTGCGCCAGACGCTGGATGCAGGCCTCGATTTCCTTGCCCGCCACCATCATCAGGTCAGCCATCTCGTCGACGATGACGACGATATAGGGCATGGCCTTGGGTTCGAATTCCTCGGTCTCGAAGATCGGCTCTCCGGTTTCGTCGTCAAACCCGGTCTGGACCGTGCGGCTGAACATCTCGCCCTTGGCCAGCGCGTCCTTCACGCGACCGTTGTAGCCGGCGATGTTGCGCACGCCCATCTTGGACATCTTGCGATAACGGTCCTCCATCTCGCCCACGACCCATTTCAGGGCGACCACCGCCTTTTTCGGGTCGGTCACGACCGGAGACAACAGATGCGGGATGCCGTCATAGACCGACAGTTCCAGCATCTTGGGGTCGATCATGATCAGGCGGCATTCGTCCGGTGTCAGCTTGTACAGCAGCGACAGGATCATCGTGTTGATCGCCACCGACTTGCCCGAGCCGGTCGTCCCCGCGATCAGCAGGTGGGGCATCTTGGCCAGGTTGGCCACCACGGATTCACCGCCGATATCCTTGCCCAGCGCCAGCGGCAGCGCGTGGTTGCCGTCGCCGAAATCGCGGCTGGCCAGGATTTCGCGCAGGACCACCATCTCGCGGTTCTCGTTGGGCAGTTCGATGCCGATGACCGAGCGCCCGGGCACCGTCGACACCCGCGCCGACAGCGCCGACATCGACCGGGCGATGTCATCGGCCAGACCGATGACGCGGCTGGCCTTCAGGCCCGGCGCGGGCTCCAGTTCGTACATGGTGACGACGGGGCCGGGGCGCACGCTGACGATTTCGCCCTTGACGCCATAGTCGTCCAGCACGTTTTCCAGCATCCGCGCGTTCTCCTCCAGCGCCTCGTCGCTCAGGTGATGGCGCGGAATGCCGGCCGGGTTGGTCAGCAGGCTGAGCGGCGGCAGTTCGAAATCCGAATGCCGCTCTTCGAAGGACAGGCTGGGCTGGGCCTCGGCCTGAGCCCGCCGCGACGGCAGGACGTTGCGCCGGACGGGTTGCGCCACAACCGGCTTGCGCGGTTCGGCAACCGGGATCTTCATTGCCGGGCGCGGTGGGGCGACTGGTTCCGAGGCATCCTCGAACACCTGGTCGTCGTCGATATCCTCGGGCGCATAGGCCGAGAGCGGGTCTTCCGCGAACGTCTCCATTTCCGCAGAAGGCTGGGCCGGGTGACCGGTCAACGGCGGCTCGGGTGGAAGCGCGTCCGCAGTCAGCGGAGGCTCGGGTGGGAGGGTTCCCGCACGCGGCGCGTTCAGGATCAGCGGATCGGGGCCACGGCCGCGCCCCTTGGTCAGCGGGCGGTTCGGATCGGGCTCGGGCGCGATTTCTCCGGTGGCGACCTTGCGGTTTCGGATCACCGCGGAAATCTTCGAGCGGATCCGGTCCTCGCCCGGCATCTCGTCATATCCGGTGACGGGTTCCGGGTCGACCAGTTCGGGTTCGGGCATCGGCTCGGGGCGGCGGATCAGGCCGGGCATGCGTGCAAGCAGGCCCGTCTTGACGGGCTCGGGGGCTGCGATCTCGGGCTCTTCAAAGACCGGGTCGGCATAGGCCAGGTCATCCTCGAACGCGGCACCGGCGGCCTGCGTCGCCCGGCGTTCCTGCCATTTTTCCCGGCGCGCCTGCGCAGCGCGGGCGGTGGCCGAGGCCCCCTGCCCCAGCGCGGTCAGCGCCATGTCATAGGCCACCACCAGACCCAGCAGGAAAGCCCGGACCCCGCGCCGGACATCCGATTTGGTGAAGCCCAGCACGAAAACGCCCAGCGCCAGCATGCCGACCGCCATGGCCAGCGACATCAACTTGACCATGAAATGCGACGAAATCGGCAACAGCGTCAGCAGCGCCCCCAACACCGTATCGCCGAACAGACCGCCCAGGCCAAAGCTGTGCGTCGCGCGCCATTCCGCGCCGGGCACCAGCGTTGCGGCATAGACCGAAAGGACGGCGATCCAGATCGGCCCGAAAATCAGGCGGGCCACGGCGCGATCCTCGCCGAAATGGCCGGCGAACCGCACGCCCCAGCCGACCAGCACCAGCGCGATGCCAAGGCTGCCCCAACCCACGATCATGAACAACGGGGCGGCGATCGAGGCGCCGAACCGGCCCAGCCAGTTCTGCACCGGCGCGTCGGTCGAGACCATCCAGTTCGGATCATCCGGCGTGTAGGACCAGATCATCGCCGCGGCGGCCAGGCCGGCCAGAATCAGGGCGATCCCGATCAGTTCCTTGCTGCGCCGCTCGATCGCGGCGTGGGTGGTGCTGTCCAACAATGGGTCGCGGTTGCGCGCGTTGTAAGATGCCATCTGCCCTCGTACCTCACGAATAGATGCAGTCGCGGAGCGTGATCAGCCCGCGCTGCATCTGTGTTTTTGGGGCCACCAACGCGACCCTGATAAAGCCTTTGCCCGGGTTCTGCCCCGGATCCCCTTGTGAAAGATATGCGCCCGGCAGGACCCGAACCCCGGTTTCCCGCCACAGCTTCAATGCGGCCTGCTCGCCATCTTCGACGGGCAGCCAAAGAAAGAACCCCGCCTCGGGCGGCATATAGCCCTGAACGCCCGCAAACACCTGATCGGCGATGGCGTATTTTTCCTGATACAGCGCGCGGTTTTCCTGAACATGCGTCTCGTCGGCCCAGACCCTGGCCGCAGCGGCCTGCAACGGCAGCGGCAAGGGCGCCCCGGCATAGGCGCGCAACTGCTTGACCCGCTTGATGCTTTCCGGCCCACCCGCGATCAGCCCCGACCGCAGCCCCGCCAGGTTCGAGCGTTTCGACAGCGAGTTGAACAGCGTGATCCGCTCGGGGTCGGCGCCCAGCTCCCGCGCGACGGTCAGGATGCCGGTGGGCGGCGCGTCGCGGTAGATCTCGGAATAGCACTCGTCGGCGAAGATGCGGAAATCGTACCGCTCGGCCAGCCGGATCAGCTCGGCCCAGTAGTCGCGCGAGGCGACGGCACCCTGCGGGTTGGCGGGCGAACAGATATAGGCCACGGCGGTGCGGTTCAGCACATCCTCTGGCAGGCCGGCATAGTCCGGAAGATGCCCGGTGGCCGCGGTGGCCGGCACGAAATACGGCTGCGCCCCGACCGAGATCGAGGCCACCATGTAGACCTGGTAGAACGGGTTGGGGCACAAAACGATCGGCTGCTGGCCGTTCTTCTGTTCGGGGCAAAGCGCCATGGCGGCGTTGTACAACCCCTCGCGCGTGCCGTTCAGCGCCATGATGTTTGTCTCGGGGTCCATCCGCACGCCATAGCGGCGGTCGATCCAGTCGGCGATGGCCCCGCGCAGCGCGTCGGACCCCTCGTTCGGCGGGTATTTCTGAAATCCGGCGGCATTTTCCACGATGACATCGGTCACCCAGGGCGGGAAATCATGCTTGGGCTCGCCAATCGTCATATGCACGACATCGCCGCCCGGCGCGTGATGGTCGAGCAGGGCGCGTAGACGCGGAAAAGCATAGGCCGGTAGGTTCGAAAACCGCTCGGGGAAATTCATGACTGCTGCCTCGATACCGGGATCATTGGCGCCCCGGTTTTCCAGCAGATTACAGGCCGAACCCCCGCGCGTCCAGACAAAGAGGTTCCGAATCAGGGGATTGTGGCATTCAGGTCAGAACCGCCTCGGCCGCCGCACCCAGCCGCAAAAGCGCCTCTTCCGAACCCGGATAACCCAGCATCATCAGCCCGCAGGACGGTGTCTTGGTGGGCAGCGACAGCGCCGCCAGCCCCATCAGGTTGCCGATCCGGGTGTTGCGCAGGGCCAGAAGGTTCTCGGTGACGTAGTAGTCATGGTCGTTCATCAGCCGATCCAGATCCGGCGGCAGGATCGGCGCGGTGGGGGCCAGAACCGCGTCAAAGCCGGCGGTGGCCGCGTCCCAGGCCGATCGGCAGGCCTTCAGGCGCGACCACGCGGCCACGTAATCCGGGCCGGAATGGCCCTTGCCCGCGCGGAACCGTCCAAGGATCTCGGGATACATCGCCTCGGGGTTGGCCTCGATCACGTCGCGCCACAGGCCATAGGCTTCGGTGGTGTAAAGGACACCGGACAGGCCCATCGCCTCGGCCAGTTCCGGCACCTCCAGCGGCACGATCTCGGCCCCGGCATCGCGCAGGCGGTCCAGCGCCTCGGCATGGGCCTGGCGTGGCGCGTCGCGCAGATCGTCCTGCGCGATGGTCTGCAGATCGGCAAACCGCCGCCCCTTCAGGCTGGCACCCCGCAGATCGGTCGGCGTTCCGCCCTCCAGCAGCGCCAGCATCTGCGCCGCATCCTCGACCGACCGCACCAGCGGGCCGACCGTGTCGAACCGCAGGCACAGCGGCACCACGCCCTCAAGGCTCAGCCGCCCCGAGGTGGTTTTCAGCCCAACCAAGTCGTTCCACGCGGCCGGAATGCGCACCGATCCGCCCGTGTCCGAGCCGATTCCGCAAGCCGCCAGACCAAAGGCCACCGACGCCGCCGCGCCCGAGGACGACCCGCCCGGAACCGCCTTTTCGTCATTCACGCAGGGCGGCGTCGCGGTGACGGGGTTCAGGCCAAGCCCCGAGAAGGCCAGTTCGCTCATATGCGTCTTGCCCAGACAGACCGCGCCCATGGCCGTCGCGTTGCGCAGAACGGTTGCGTCATGGTCAGGCACCCGGCCGCGCAGCAGGGCCGATCCGGCCTCGGTTCCGATCCCGGCGGTGTCGAACAGATCCTTCCAGCTGATCGGCACCCCATCCAGCAGGGAGCGGCGCAGACCCTGGGCCGCCCGTTCCCTGGCCGCGCGGGCTTCGGCGCGGGCGCGGTCATGCGTGACGCGGGCATAGATGCGGTCGCGGTGCGGATGGGCGTCGATGGCCGCCAGATAGACCTCGGTCAGCTCCTCGGGATCGATCTGACCCATGCCGATCCCCCGGCCCAGGTCACATGCCGTCATGGTCAGCCAGCCCTGCATCTTTGCCCCCTTGTCGGAAAAATTCGCGTTTCGGCGACGGTAGCGACAGGACTGCACATGGACAATCCCGAAAGGGCGCGCATATTGCACCGCATGACACAGGTTTCCGATATCTTGATCGTGGGCGGCGGACTGAACGGCCCCGCCCTGGCGCTGGCGCTGGCGCAAACCGGGCACAGCGTTACCGTGATCGACGCGCTGGCCGAGAAGGTGCGCAAGAACGCGGCGTTCGACGGGCGTGCCTATGCGCTGGCGCTGGCCTCGCAACGATTGCTGGCCGCGATCGGCGTCTGGGAGCGGGTTGCGGACCATGCCCAGCCGATGTTGGAGATCAAGGTCACCGATGGCCATGCGGGGGCCGGACCCTCGCCGTTCTTCATGCATTTCGACCATGCCGAGATCGAGGAAGGTCCGATGGGCTATATGATCGAGGACCGTCACCTGCGGCGCGCGTTTCTTGCGGCGATGGAGGCAGAACCGGCGATCACCCGTGTGGATGGCAAAACCGTGGTTGCGCAGGAAACCGGGCCTGGCGGCGTAACCGTGACGCTGGATGACGGATCGGCCCTGTCCGGTCGGCTTTTGGTGGGGTGCGACGGCCGCCGCAGCGGCACCGCCGCCCGCGCCGGGATCAAGCGGACCGGATGGGACTACGGCCAGACCGCGCTGGTCTGTGCCATCGAACACGACCTGCCGCATCACGGCATCGCACATCAGTTCTTCATGCCCCCCGGACCGCTGGCGATCCTGCCGCTGACCGGCAACCGCAGCTCGATCGTCTGGAGCGAACGCTCTGACACCGCGCAGCGCATCAACGCGCTGGACGAGGCCAAGTACCTTCAGGTTCTGCGGCCCAGATTCGGCGATTTTCTGGGGGACATCCGCCTGCAGGGCGATCGGTTCACCTATCCGCTGAACCTGACCATCGCCAATTTCTTCATCGCCGAGCGGCTGGCGCTGGTGGGTGATGCGGCCCATGGCATGCACCCGATCGCCGGTCAGGGGCTGAACGCCGGGCTGCGCGACGTCGGCGCTCTGGCCGAGGTGCTGACACTGGCCGGGCGACGCGGTGAGGACATCGGCTCGGTGCTGGTTCTGGAGCGCTACCAGGAATGGCGCCGCTTCGACACGGCGGCCCTGGCAATGGCGACGGATGTGTTCAACAAGCTGTTTTCGAACGACAATCCGATCCTGCGGCTGGGGCGGGACATCGGCATGGGCATCGTCGGCTCCCTGCCCGGCCTGCGCCGCGGCTTCGTGCGCGAGGCCGCCGGGTTGACCGGCGACCTGCCCAAGTTGCTGCAGGGTCGGCCGATCTAGTCCAGCTTGCGCGCCTCGTCCACCAGCATCACCGGAATCCCGTTGCGGATCGGAAAGGCCAGACCAGCGGCTTTCGAGACCAACTCCTGCCGTTCGGCGTCATATTCCAGCGTGGTATGAGTCTGCGGGCAGATCAGCGCCTCGAGCATGCGGCGGTCGAATCCCGGTTCCGTTTCAGTCATTGCAGTTGTTCCTCGTTTGAACCCCCGCGCAGCGAGAATTCGATCAGTGTGACCAGCGTTTCGCGCCGGGTGCGCAGGCAGGGCGCCTCGAGCAGGGCCTGCTTGTCCTCGGGGTCGAAATCCAGAAGCATAGACAGGGAATTGACCAGCAATTCGTCATCCGCCTCGTTCAGCGTCTCCCAATCCGTCGAGAGCGCACGGGCCGAGAAATACCTTTCGAGCAAGCGCAGAAAGGCCGACCGGTCGAACCCGGCATCCGCCTCGCCCTGACCCAGGTCGCGGTCGAACCCCTCCCAGGTGACGGCACAGCGACGATAGGGCGTGAACCCCTCGACCTCGGACTGAATGCGGAACCGCGACACGCCGGTCAGCGTGATCAGATAGCGCCCGTCCTCGGTTTCGGAAAACTGGGTGACGCGTCCGGCGCAGCCGATGCGGTGCAGCCGCGCCCCGTCGCCGGGGCATGGGTTCGGTTGAACCATGCCGATCAGCCGTTCCTTGGTTTTCAGGGCATCGTCCAGCATCTGCAGGTAGCGCGGCTCGAAAATATGCAGCGGCAGCCGGGACCGGGGCAGCAAAAGGGCCCCGGGCAACGGGAACACGGGCACCGTGTCCGGCAGATCGGCGGGATGCATCATATATTGTGTTCTAGCTCTGATATGCGATCAGGCAAATATCATCGAGGTCAGCCTGCGCCGTCCGTTCAGCACGATCGGGTCATTCGGCTTGAGCGCGTCGAAGATCGTCAACAGCTGGGTCTTGGCGGCCCCGTCATTCCATTCGCGGTCGCGGCGGAACAGCTCCAGCAGCTGATCGACCGCCTCGGCGGCCTTGCCGTTGGCATAGAGCGCCTGCGCCAGATCGAACCGGGCCTGATGGTTGTCGGGGTCGGCCTCGACCGCTGCGGTCAGTTCGGCCACCGGGCCGGCATCGGCGGCCTGCTTGGCCAGTTCCAACTGGGCATGGGCGGCCTCCAATTCGGCCGCCGTCGAGATTTCGGCCGGTGCGCCGTTCAGGATGGCCTCGGCCTGTTCCAGATCACCCATCGCGATATGTGCCCGCACCAGTCCGCCATAGGCTGCGGCATGGTTCGGGTCTTCGCCCAGGATGGCGGCAAAGGTCTGGGCGGCATCCACCGCGGCGCCTTCGGCCAGCATCTCTTCGGCGGCTTCCACGGCCTCGTCCAGCTGCCCGCCGGGGCTCTGGCCGCCCGCGGCCTCGATCACGCGGTCGATGAACGCCTTGATCTCGGAGCCGGGCAGCGCGCCCTGGAACCCGTCGATCGGCTGACCCTTGAAAAAGGCATAGACGGTCGGGATCGACTGGATGCGCATCTGCGACGCGATCATCTGCGCTTCGTCCACGTTGATCTTGACCATTTTCACCGCGCCCTTGGCGGCGGTCACGGCCTGTTCCAAGGCCGGGCCCAGCGTTTTGCACGGGCCGCACCACGGCGCCCAGAAATCCACGATCACCGGGGTTTCCTGCGACGCTTCGACGACATCGGCCATGAACGTGGCCTCGGTTCCGTCCTTGATCAGATCGGTGGCGGCGGGGTTGCCTGCGCCGTTCAGAAGTTCCATGGCACTCACTCTCCGGTATTCAGTCTTGGCCCTTATATGCAACCGGACGCGGCGGAAACCAAGGGCCGTCGCACCGGATCAGGGCGGATCACAGATCGAAGGTCGCAAAAACCGGCGCGTGGTCGCTGGGTTTCTCCCAGCCGCGCGCGTCGCGCAGGATGCGGCTGGAATGACCCGCATTCGAGATGTCGGGCGTGGCCCAGACGTGATCGAGGCGCCGCCCCTTGTCAGCCGCATCCCAGTCGCGGGCGCGATAGGACCACCAGCTGTACAACTGGCCTTCGGGGATGTCCTGCCGGGTGATGTCGACCCAGCCGCCCGCATCCTGGGCCTCGGCCAGATGCGCGACCTCGATCGGCGTGTGCGACACGACCTTGAGCAGTTGTTTGTGCGACCACACGTCATCCTCGCGCGGGGCGATGTTCAGGTCACCGACCAGAATGGATTTCTGCGGCTTTTCGGCGTGGAACCAGTCGCGCATGTCGGTCAGATAGTCCAGCTTCTGGCCGAATTTCTCGTTCACCTCGCGGTCGGGAACGTCGCCGCCTGCGGGGACGTAGAAATTGTGGATGATCACCCCGTTTTCCAGTTGCCCCGCCACATGGCGGGCATGGCCCAACCCGGCGAAATCCCGGTCACCCAGATCCGTGATCGGCAGGCGCGACAGGATGGCCACACCGTTATAGCCCTTCTGCCCGCGGGCGATCATGTGGGTGTAGCCCAGTTCCGCGAATCCCTCGGTCGGGATCTTGTCGACCGGCGACTTGCATTCCTGCAGGCACAACACGTCCGGCGACTCTTCCTGCAGAAGTTTCAGCACGATCGGTTCGCGCAGGCGGACGGAGTTGATGTTCCAGGTGGCCAGGGTGAAAGGCATGATCGGGATTCCCTTGTCGCGACCGGGGCAACCTAACGCGGCATGTGCCGGGGTGCCATCCGAAAAAAGCCGGGCCAAAGGCCCGGCAGTCCAACAGGGAGGTACATGTCATGACCCGGACATGCGCGGGTTGAGAGTAACCTAAAGATGTCTACAGAGTATCACTTTGATCCACATCAATCCACCAATCGTTAGGACACCAGGCGATATCCGCCGGATTCTGTGACCAAAAGCCGCGCATTCGAGGGGTCCGGCTCGATTTTCTGACGCAGGCGGTAGATGTGGGTTTCCAGCGTATGCGTGGTGACCCCCGCGTTATAGCCCCAGACCTCGTGCAGCAGAACATCGCGCGGCACCACGCCGTCGGTGGACCGGTACAGGAACTTGAGAATGTTGGTTTCCTTCTCGGTCAGGCGGATCTTGCGGTCGTCTTCGGTGATCAGCATCTTCATCGCCGGCTTGAAGGTGTACGGCCCCAGGACAAAAACCGCATCCTCGGATTGTTCATGCTGGCGCAGCTGCGCGCGGATCCGGGCCAGAAGCACGGGAAACTTGAAGGGTTTCGACACGTAGTCATTGGCCCCGGCATCCAGGCCCAGAATCGTATCGGCGTCGCTGTCATGGCCGGTCAGCATCAGGATCGGGCTTTTGACCCCCTGCTTGCGCATCAACCGGCACAGCTCGCGCCCATCGGTATCGGGCAGGCCCACATCCAGAATCACCAGGTCATAGATCGCCTCGCGCGCCCGCTCCAAAGCAGACTGCCCGTCCGAGGCCTCGAACACGTCGAAATCCTCGGTCATCACCAGCTGTTCGCTCAGCGCCTCGCGCAGGTCCTCGTCGTCATCGACCAGCAGGATTTTCTTGAGTTGCGCCATGTCCCGGTCCTCCTTGTGCTTTTGCATCACTTGAGCTTGGAATATGCATTCCACAAGTTTTGCTGCAATGCTCTCACGCGCTCGTGTCTGATGGGCCGGAAATGTTTCACATTTCCTTTCGAACGGGGTAGGACAACCGGCAAACGTTACAGGATAACATCGATGAGTCTGATTCCCGACATCACCGAATTGCTGGCGCGCGCGCGCGCGGATCTGCGCATGGGCGTTCCCGTGGTGCTGGTCGATGACGGCGGCGGTGGCGTGGTGGCCGCGGCGGCCGAGACCCTGGGGCCGCAACGGCTGTCCGATCTGCGCGGTCTGGGCGATCAGCCCGTGGTGGCCATCACCAACCGCCGGGCCGAGACCCTGAAGGCGCGCGCCTATGACGGCGATCTGGCCCGAGTCGTCATCCCCGCCGATGCCGACCTTGCCTGGGTGCAGGCGGTGGCAGACCCGTCCGACGACCTTGATGCGCCGATGAAAGGTCCGCTGATGACCCAGCGGAGCGGCCATACCAACCTGCACCGAATCGCCATCGCCCTGGCCAAGACCGCGCGCCTGCTGCCGGCGGCGGTTGTCGTACCGGTCGAAGACGGGCACGCGTTTGCCGCGTCCCATGGGCTGACCTGCATCGACCATGCCCGCGCCGCCCCGCACCTGGCCGATCGCAGCCCCCTGCACGAGGTGGTCGCGGCCCGCCTGCCGATGGAGGTCTCCGAGGCCGGGCGGCTGCATGTGTTTCGCCCCGAGGACGGTGGTGAAGAACACTATGCCATCGAAATCGGTCGGCCGGACCGTTCGAAACCGGTTCTGGCGCGGCTGCATTCGGCCTGTTTCACCGGCGACCTGATGGGCAGCCTGAAATGCGATTGCGGCCCGCAGCTG
Source organism: Ruegeria intermedia (assembly GCF_900129345.1). Lineage (GTDB taxonomy): Bacteria > Pseudomonadota > Alphaproteobacteria > Rhodobacterales > Rhodobacteraceae > Ruegeria > Ruegeria intermedia. The sequence goes on from NZ_FQVK01000008.1 coordinate 54,601, forward strand.
CGCGGCGCCCTGGCTCAAATGGGAGCCGAGGGCCACGGCGTTCTGCTGTACCTGAACCAGGAGGGCCGCGGGATCGGCCTCGCCAACAAGATGCGCGCCTATTTCCTGCAGGATCAGGGGTTCGACACGGTCGAGGCCAACCACCGGCTTGGGTTCGAGGATGACGAGCGCGACTTCCGCCTCGGGTCCGACATCCTGAAGTCACTGGGCTTCAGTTCGGTGCGGCTGCTGACCAACAACCCCGCCAAGATCGCGATGATGGAGCGCACCGGGATCGCCGTTACCGAACGGGTGCCGCTAAAGGTCGGCGAAACCGCGCATAATCGCGGCTATCTGGCGACCAAGGCGGCCAAGTCAGGCCATCTGCTGTGAACCCGAACGATCTGGTCCTGTCCCGGCGCGGCCTGCGGTTTCGCGGCAAGACGTTCCCCTGCTCGATCGGCAAAGGCGGGCTGACCAACGCCAAACGCGAAGGCGACGGTGCCACCCCGACCGGTGTTCTGCGGATCGTCGGTATGCTGTACCGCCCCGACCGGGTCGCGCCACCCGCCCCCTGGGCCCTGCCAATCGGGCCGCGCGACCTGTGGTCGGATGACGGCGCCGACCCGGACTACAACCGGCATGTGCGGGCGCCGCACGGGTTCAGCCATGAAAGCCTTCGGCGGGCCGATCCGCTGTATGATCTGGTTCTGATCACCGACTGGAACTGGCCCGATGCGGTGCCGGAACGCGGATCAGCCATCTTCATCCACCAATGGCGCCGGCCGGGTTATCCGACCGAGGGCTGCCTGGCCTTCCGCCGTGACCACCTGCATTGGATCGCGCGGCGGGTGGCCCCGGGCAGCCGGGTCATCATTCCCCGGTCTTGACCCGTTCGCCAAAGATCGCCGACCCGACCCGAACATGGGTGGCGCCCAACGCGATCGCGGTTTCGAAATCGCCGCTCATGCCCATCGAGAGACCTTGCAGTCCGTTTCGCGCGGCGATCTTGGCCAGAAGGGCGAAATGCAGCGCCGGTTCCTCGTGCACCGGCGGGATGCACATCAGGCCGCGCACCGGCAGGTCCAGGCCCCGGCATTCGCCGATGAAGGCATCCGCTTCGGCGGGAAGAACGCCGGCCTTCTGCGGTTCCTCTCCGGTGTTGACCTGAATGAACAGATCCGGGCAGGTGCCTATCTCCTGCGCCAGCCGCGCCAGTGTTTTGGCCAGCTTGGGCCGGTCCACTGAATGGATAGCATTGCACAGCTCCATCGCCTGCCGCGCCTTGTTGGTCTGCAGCGGGCCGATCAGATGCAGGTCGATGCCGGGAAACCGCTCGCGGAAGGCGGGCCATTTCGCTGCGGCCTCCTGCACCCGGTTTTCTCCGAAACAGCGGTGGCCCTGTTCAAGAACCGCTTCGACCCGGTCATTGGGTTGGACCTTGGAAACGGCGATCAGGGTCACGGACCCAAGCGACCGCCCGGCGGCGGCTTCGGCCTTTGCGATGCGATCTTTGATGTCCTGCAACGACATGGTTTTCCCCCGTTCCGGTTTTGCGCCAGAAAAACACCATGTCGGCGCAAAAGAAAAGGGCGGGTCCGAAGACCCGCCCCAAACCTTGCGGTTCAGATCAACTTAGAAGTTGAACTGAGCACCGAAGTCGGCACGCAGGGTCGAGTCTGCGCAGACGTCGCAGTCCGACACACCGATACCACCGCGCAGCGATGCGCCGCCGCCCAGGTCGTAAATGGCGCCGATGCCGTAGTTCTGGGTGTCGGCGTCAGCCGAACCGTCACCGTAGGCGAAGGTCAGAGTGGTTGCTGCGCCCAGGTTGTAGGCCAGCGACAGACCGTAGGCGGTGCCGTCGGTGGTTGCAACTTCGGTTGCGTCGTCAGCAACGAACAGGGTGCCCGACAGGTCACCGAACTCAGCACCCAGGGTCAGGACGGTCAGGCTCGGGTCGCTGCCTGCGCCACCGTCGGTCTGACCGTAGGCCAGAGCGGCCGTGATGTTGTTGAAGGTGTAGGTTGCGCTGATGTCCCAACGGTCGGCGTCGGTTGCAACACCGGCCGAGTAGGTGGTGCGCTGGTCATAGGAAGCGCCGAATGCGAAGTCGCCGACTGCGTACTGGAAGAACACAGCGTTTGCGCCCGAACCGGTCGGCGAGTAGCCCAGGAAGTCATAGTCGACGCCCGAGTACTGACCGATGAAGCTTTCCAGGCCCGGCTCGTTGCCGTAGTAGTTGGCCAGGTTGTCGAAGGCGCCGGAAACGTTGCCCGCGTCAACACGCAGACCACCGTAGATGACCGAGAAACGTGCGCCGTTCAGACCAGCCGAGTTGGCTTCGCCGGTCGAGGCGTTTTCGTCGGCCTGCAGACGAACGCGAGCTTCAAAGCGGACGCCACCGTCGGTTTCCGCGATGCCGTCGATGTTCAGACGGAAGCGCGAAACCAGGATGGTGTCGTCGCCTGCGAACACGTTGGTCGCGCCGCTTGCAGTGGTGGTGGTCACGGCACGGTCTTCCAGGTAGCCCAGACCAAAGCGGCCATAGCCGCTGAACTTGACTTCGGCCGCGGCAACCGATGCGGTTGCGATCAGTGCGGTCGATGCGAAGAGAACTTTTTTCATCTTGTTTCCCTCGGTTTCAGTAATTTCTACTCGACACATGCCTGCTGCACATGTCTCAGCACGCAGACCGTTTCGCTCTTTTTGCCCCCTCAGCGCAAGCTTGCCTTAATTCTTTTGCAGTCATTGCCCCGGAATTGGTGCAAGGATGCCACAGTCGGTCCGAGGGCGTGTTTTCGGTACCGCCAGGCCACCTTTGGAAAGAATGGGCTTGTTGCAACACAACAGCTTGTCTAGGAGTATCATCCAACAGTTTAAACAGCAGAACAGGACATGCCGACGATGCGCCTGCAGACGATTTCGGGTTTGTTGATTTTGACCGTCTCGGTTGCGGCCTGCGGACAGAATCGCTCGGCACAGCCCAATCCGAACTATCTGAGCACCGACAGCACCCGCACCGAAGAGCGTGAGTTGAACGATCCGAACCGTTCGACCATCTGGGATGTGTTCGGCCCCAACAACTCGGAACAGGTCACCCAGGTCAACAGGTACCTGTGGGCGGCCTCGCTGGATGTGCTGAACTTCCTGCCCATCGAAGAGGTGGATCCGTTTACCGGCGTGATCGTAACGGGTTACGGCAAACCGCCGGGCGGCGGGCGGTCGTACCGCGCGACCGTTCACATCAAGGATCCGGCGCTGGCGGCGCGGTCCCTGTCGGTGGCGCTGCAGACCAGCGGGGGCGCGCCGGTCAGCGCCGCCACCACCCGCGCCGTCGAGGACGCGATCCTGTCGCGGGCACGCCAGCTGCGGATCGCGGACAACAAGCTCTAGCAACCCGCAGAAAATCACAATATTACCACGCCGGGCCCCTGCCCGGCGTTTTCATTCACGAAGGACCGCATGATGTCGCGTTACTCGGCCAACGAAATCGAAGCAAAATGGCAAGAGGCCTGGGACAAGGCCGGGATCTTCACCGCCAAACGGACGGCGGACAAGCCGAAATACTACGTGCTGGAAATGTTCCCCTACCCGTCGGGGCGTATCCACATGGGGCATGTGCGCAACTACACCATGGGTGACGTGATCGCGCGCTACAAGCTGAGCACCGGGCACAACGTGCTGCACCCGATGGGCTGGGACGCTTTCGGGATGCCGGCGGAAAACGCCGCAATGGCCATCGGCGGCCACCCCAAGGACTGGACCTATGGCAACATCGCCGACATGCGCGCGCAGATGAAGCCCTTGGGCCTGTCGATCGACTGGTCGCGCGAATTCGCGACCTGCGACCCGGAATATTACGGCCAGCAGCAGGCGCTGTTCCTGGACATGCTGGAGGCGGGGCTGGTCTATCGCAAGAACGCCGTGGTCAACTGGGACCCGGTGGACATGACCGTTCTGGCCAACGAGCAGGTGGAAAACGGCCGCGGCTGGCGCTCGGGCGCGCTGGTCGAGCGGCGCGAGCTGACCCAGTGGTTCTTCAAGATCTCGGATTTCGCCGAAGAGCTGCTCGAGGCGCTGGATACGCTCGAGAACTGGCCCGCCAAGGTGCGGCTGATGCAGGAAAACTGGATCGGCAAGTCGCGCGGGCTGGAATTCGCCTTCGAGCGCACCGACGGCGGCGCGCCGATCACCGTCTATACCACGCGACCCGACACGCTGCTGGGGGCCTCGTTCGTGGGCATCTCGCCCGATCACCCGATCGCCAAGCAGCTTGAGGCAGAGAACCCCGAAGTCGCTGAATTCGTTGCCGAATGCCGCAAGGGTGGCACAACCGAAGAGGCCATCGAAACCGCCGAGAAACTGGGTTTCGACACCGGGATCCGCGTCAAGCATCCGCTGGACGCGAACTGGGAGCTGCCGGTCTGGATCGCGAATTTCATCCTGATGGATTACGGCACCGGCGCGATCTTTGCCTGCCCCGCGCATGACCAGCGCGACTTGGATTTCTGCCGCAAATATGACCTGCCGGTGATCGACACCTTCTTTGCGCTGGATGACGACACGCCGGTGGACAAGATCGCTTTCGTCCCGCCGAAAGAGCAGAAAGTGCGCTGGGTCAACCATTTCGCCGGTCTGACCGAGGCCACAGGGCAAGAGGCGATCGACGCGACCATCGCGTTTGCCGAGAAGGCCGGCTGGGGCAAAGGCGTCACCAAGTACCGCCTGCGCGACTGGGGCCTGTCGCGCCAGCGCTACTGGGGCTGTCCGATCCCGGTGGTGCATTGCGACGATTGCGGCGTGGTGCCCGAAAAGAAGGAAAACCTGCCGATTCGCCTGCCCGACGATGTCACCTTTGACAAACCGGGCAACCCGCTGGACCGTCACCCGACCTGGCGCGACTGTGCCTGCCCGTCCTGCGGCAAACCGGCCAAGCGCGAAACCGACACGATGGACACGTTTGTCGATTCGTCGTGGTATTTCGCCCGTTTCACGGCGCCGCGCGCTCAAACGCCCACCGATCTGGCCGAGGCCGAATACTGGATGAACGTGGACCAGTATATCGGCGGCATCGAACACGCGATCCTGCACCTGCTGTATTCGCGGTTCTTCGCCCGCGCCATGCATCTGACGGGGCATCTGCCGAAAAAGGCGATCGAGCCGTTCGACGCGCTGTTCACCCAAGGCATGGTCACCCATGAAATCTATCAGACCCGCGACGACAAGGGCCGCCCGGTCTATCACCTGCCGGAAGAAGTCGAGGACGGCAAGCTGAAGGCGACGGGCGAGCCGGTCGAGATCATCCCCTCGGCCAAGATGTCGAAATCGAAGAAGAACGTGGTGGACCCGGTCAGCATCATCTCGGCCTTCGGGGCGGATACCGCGCGCTGGTTCGTGCTGTCCGATTCGCCGCCCGAGCGTGACGTGGAATGGACCGCCGCCGGCGCCGAGGCCGCGCACAAGCACCTCAGCCGCGTGCATCGCATCGTGTCCGAGATCGCCGCGTCCGACGCCCCAGCCAATGCCGAGGACGAAGCGCTGCTGCGCGAGATGCACAAGACCATTCACGACGTGACCGGCGGGGTCGAATCCTTCGGCTTCAACGCCTCGATCGCCAAGCTCTATGCCTTTACCAACACGCTGGCCAAATCCAAGGCGGGCGCGCAGGCCAAGCGGCAGGCGGCCAAGACGCTGGCGCAGCTGATGTCGCCGATGACGCCGCACCTGTCCGAAGAGCTGTGGCAGATGCTGGGCGGTGAAGGTCTGGTGGCGCTGGCGCCCTGGCCGGTGGCGGACGAGTCGATGCTGGTCGATGACACCGTCACCCTGCCCATCCAGATCAACGGCAAACGCCGCGCCGAAATCAGCGTGGCCAAGGATCTGGACAAGACGCAGGTTGAAAAAATCGTGCTCAGCACCGAAGCTGTGCAAAAGGCGCTGAATGGCGCCGCTCCGAAGAAGGTGATCGTTGTTCCGGGCCGGATCGTGAATGTCGTTGTTTGACCGCAGAAAACTGCTGCTGCCGCTGGCGGCCTGCGCGCTGGCGGCAGCCTGCGGGTTTCAACCCGTCTACGCGCCGGGGGGAACCGGCGCGGCGCTTTACGGCAGGGTTGCGGTCTCGGCACCCGACACGGTCGAAAGCTACCTGCTGGTGCAAAATCTCGAGCAACGGCTCGGGCGCAGTTCGAATTCAGTCGGCGACTACGTGTTGAACGTGAAGGTTGAAACCGCAACGCGGGGGGCTGCGATTACGACGACCAACGAAACCAACCGCTATTCGATCGATGGGCGCGCCACGTTCGCGTTGACGTCGAACGAAACCGGCCAGGTCGTCGCGTCGGGCACCGTGACCGATTTCGTGGGCTATTCAGCCGCGGGTTCGACGGTCTCGACCCTGGCAGACGAGCGGGACGCGAAAGAACGGCTGATGGTCATCCTGGCCGATCAGATCGTGACGCGCCTCTATACCGCGCCGGATCTGGCTTCATGAAACTTTCGCCACGCGAGGCTGACGGGTATTTCTCCAACCCGGACCCCGACAAGACGGGCCTTCTGATCTACGGCGCCGACGCGATGCGCGTGGCGTTGAAACGCCAGCAGGTTCTGGCCGCGCTGCTTGGCCCCACCGCCGAGGAAGAGATGCGCCTGACCCGGATGCCCGGCGCCGATCTGCGCGGCGACCCGGCCATGCTGCTGGATGCGGTCAAGGCGGTCGGGTTCTTCCCCGGCCCGCGCGCCGTTTTTGTCGAGGACGCAACCGACTCGGTCGCCCCTGCGATTCTGACCGCGCTCGAGGACTGGGCCCCGGGCGACGCGCAGATTATCGTGACCGCGGGCCAGCTCAAGGCCAGTTCCAAGCTGCGCAAGGCGTTCGAGGCCCATCGCAACGCCTATGCGGTGGGCATCTACGACGACCCGCCCAGCCGCGCCGAGATCGAACGCGCGCTGGCACAGGCTGGCCTGACCGATATCCCGCGCGAGTCGATGGCGATGCTGGGGGATCTTGCGGCCGAGCTCAGCCCCGGCGATTTCGCGCAGACGCTGGAAAAGCTGGCCCTGTACAAACGCGGCGACGGCACCGCGCTGACGGTCGAGGACATCGAGGCCTGCGCCCCGCAATCCAACGAGGCCGCGCTGGACGATGTTCTGAACGTGGTGGCCGAGGGCCGCGCGCCCGAGATCGGCCCGCTGATCCGTCGCCTGCAGGCGCAGGGCACCAACCCGGTGACGTTGTGCATCGGCGCCACGCGGCATTTCCGCACCCTCTATGCCTGTGCCTCGGACCCGGGCGGCGCGGCTCAGGGCATCGGCAAGCTGCGTCCGCCGATCTATGGCAAACGACGCGACCGCATCCTGCGGCAGGCGCAGGCCTGGGGAGCGCAGAAACTGCAGACCGCCCTGACCGTGCTGACCGATACCGACCTGTCGCTGCGATCGGCCGGGCAGACCGCGCCGGCCATGGCGCTGGTCGAACGGGCGATGATCCGCATCGCCATGCTGGCCCGGTCACGCTGACGTGACGGGGCGTCGGGCTTGACGCACCGCCCCGCGCCACCAACCTGTAGGTCAGCCAAGACAGGAGCACGGCATGTACAAACTTTATGGACGCGTCCACAGCCGCGCTTCGCGGGTGATCTGGCTGCTCGAGGAATTGGGCCAGCCCTATGACCTGATCCCGGCGGGGCCGCATGACCCGCAGGTTCTGGCCCTGCATGAATCCGGCAAGGTGCCGATCTTGCAGGTCGGCGATGCGGTGATTTCGGACAGCGTGGCGATCATGACCTACCTGGCCGACAAGCACGGCGCCTTCACCCATCCGGCCGGAACCCTGGAACGGGCTGAGCAGGATTCGCTGGTCAACGCCATGCTGGAAGAATTCGATGCGCCGCTGTGGCTGGCCACCCGGCACGCATTCATCCTGCCGCAGGACAAACGTGTTCCGCAGGTGGTCGAGGTCGCGAAATGGGAGTTCGACCACAGCTTCCAGCGCATGGGCCGCCGCTTCAAGGGCCCGTTCCTGCAAGGCGACAAGATGACGATCGCCGACATCCTGTGCGTTCATTGCATGAGCTGGGCCAAAACCGCCGATTTTCCGATGAATTCGGATGTGCTGAAAGCCTATGGCAAGGACCTGCGCGCGCGGCCGGCCTATCAGAGGCTGGGCGAATTGGCCAAAACCGCCTGAGCACTCAGCCAGTCGGCCGCCGATCGCCCCGCCCATCGCCCGGTGGCGAAACAACCCGTCAGAAGGTAGCCGCCGGTCGGGGCCTCCCAATCCAGCATCTCGCCGGCGCAGAATACGCCCGGCAGCGCCTTCAGCATCAGCCCGTCGGTCAGCCCGCTGCGCATGACGCCGCCCGCGGTCGAGATCGCCTCGTCCATCGGGCGCAGGCCCGCATGGCGCACCGGAAGCGCTTTCAGCAGCCCGACCCAGTCGGCGCGGGTCACGGCGCAGCCCTTGGTCATTTCGTGGAACAGCGCCACTTTCTGCGGTGGCAGGCGCAGGCCGTTTTTCAGCCACCGGCTGAGCGTGGTTTTCGCGCTGGTGGCGGCAAGGCGGCGGCGCAGACCCTCGTGCGACAGGTCCGGCACCAGATCCACATGTAACGGCAGACCCGCGCGCAGGGCCGGGGTCAGCGGGTACAGCCCGCCCCCTTCAAGCCCTTTTTCCGAGATCACCGCCTCGCCCCGGCTGACGCGATCGCCCGCAACCCACCGCACCGATTTGAGCGCCCGGCCAAAATGCGGCGTCATATGCGGGCTCCAACCCATTGCCAGCGCGGCATTCGATGGCGCGAACGGGGCCAACGGCACCCCCTTTTCCGCCAGCACCGGCGCCCAGACCCCGTCCGAGCCCAGCCGCGCCCAACTGGCGCCGCCCAGCGCCAGCACCGTCGCCCCGGCCGCGACCCGTTGCCCGCCGTCGGGCGTGTCGAACAGGGCCGCCGCGCCGTCCCAGCCCAGCCAGCGCCAGCGGGTGCGGATCGCAACCCTCATCCCGTCCAGCCGCTCCAGCCAGGCCCGCAACAGCGGCGAGGCCTTCTTGGCGCGCGGAAACACCCGCCCGGTCGAGCCGGTGAACAGCTCCTGCCCCAGACCGCGCGCCCAGTCCTGCACCATTCCGGCATCGCAATCGGCAAGGATCGGGCGCAGCCAGTCGGCCGCCTGCCCATAGGCCGGCAGCAGGGTCTCGAACGGTTCGTCCTTGGTCAGGTTCAGGCCCGACTTGCCCGCCATCAGGAACTTGCGCGCGACCGAGGGCTTGGCCTCGGCCACCAGAACCGCATGCCCCGCCCGTGCCAGTTCCTCGGCTGCCATCAACCCGGCCGGGCCCGCCCCGATCACCACTGCCTGCGCCATATCTTTCCTCTTGCCCCGGGCCGGTCCCGGGATAACTCTAGCCTCGCCATGACCGAGGACTGCCCCATCTGCCCGCTCTGCGACCGCCCAATCCCCGACGGGACCGGCAGCCTGCACCATCTGATCCCAAAACTCAAAGGGGGCAAGGGCGGCCCCACGGTTCTGCTGCACGGAATCTGCCACAAGGAGATCCACGCCACCCTGACCGAGGCCGAACTGGCCCGCAGCTACAACTCGGTCGCGGCGCTGCGTACCCACCCCCGGCTGTCGCGGTTTCTGGACTGGGTGCGCAAACGCCCGCCCGGTTTCCAGTCGAAAGTGCCCGGAAAGCGCCGCAGCCGCTGATCAGGCGGGCACGAACACCGTGCCATGCGCGGCACGGACGGGTTCGGTCAGCCCTTCGATGCCGATCCCGCGCAGGTCGGGCGTGGGCACGATGGCGGCACCGGGGATGTGCTGAAACTCCAGCGTGGTATAGGGCCGTCGCCACAGCCATTCGCGATTGCCGACGGCCCAGAGGTCGGGGCTGGGCGGACGCTCCTGCGTGAAGGCATAGAAATGCAGGTCGAACCCGTGCGGGGCCACGTCCTGTATCGACAGAAGCCGCATCCCAAGGCTGCGACAGATCGCATCCTCGGCCTGTATGTCGCCGCTGCGCAGGGTGATCTGGCCCAGGCAGGCCCGGTCGAACGGCGCCTGCACGGGATCGGCATTGGGGCGGTTGCATTCGAAGTCATGTTGCAGCAGTTCGATCGCAAATCCCTCGGGGTCGGTCAGGTGGCACATATAGCCGATGTCCAGAAACTGCGCCGGCTGGCTGACCTTGACCCCCCTTTGCCGCAGCCCGTCCGCCGCCCGGTCCACGTCGGGCAGGGTGATGCCGATCTTACAATACCGCTGCCCACGATCCGCGACATACCCGCCGCCGCCGGGCTGCAACAGGATTTCCGCGCCCCGACCGGGATAGCCGACCCGCCAGTTCGCCCCGTCTCGGCGCGACGCCATGCCCAGCGCGTGGCGGTAGAACTCCGCCAGCCCGGCCGGGTCCGCCACGCGCAGATGCAGGGCGGCCAGTCTCATGCGCACATCCCGGCGATTCCGCGGGCGACCTCGGGATCGGCCGCCAGGCTGTCGGACACCAGCTCGTGCGCGGTTTGCAGCAGCATGTCAGGGGCCACCACCCGATCGACCAGGCCAAAGGCCAGGGCCTCGTCGGCCGTTACCTTCTGCCCGGCCATCAGGATCAGCTTGGTCCGTGCCGGCCCGATCAGCGCCTTCATGCGCCGCACGTCCGACGGTTGCGGCAGAAACCCCAACCGCATCACCGGATAGAAGATCTTGGCCCCCGGTACCGCAATGCGCAGGTCACAGGCCAGCGCCATGCCGTTGGCCCCGCCCGCCATCGTGCCGTTTAGCGCGGCGACGGTCAGGCAGGGCAGCGCGGCGATGGCGCCCGACAGACGTTCCCACAGGTCCGAGGTGGCCAGACCCGCCCGTGCCTCGTCCAGATCGGCACCGGCGCTGAAGACCTTGCCGGCGCCGGTCAGGATCAAGGCCCGCGCCTCGGTCGCCGCCTGGGCGATATCGACCAGTTCGGCCAGCATCGCCCCGGTCAGCGCATTGGCCTTGCCGGGATTGTTCAGCACCACGGTCCACAGACCGTTTTCCCTGGTCAGGTCGATCACGTCAGGCCGACCCTTCCGCGGATGTCCTCGCGGCGCAGCGAGATCTCGGTGCCCAGAAATTCGTCGGCATCCGCCGAGCACATCCACAACAGCGCGCGGGCCGGCCAATCGGCGGGGATATGGTCTTCCCATTCAAGCTGGCTGACCGGGTTGATGCCGCTGGCCTTGATCGCCCGCTGCATGTCGGTGGCCACCGTGCCCGGCGACAGGCCCATCGCGCGGATGCCGTGATGGGACTCTTCCAGGTGCAGACACTCGGTCAGCATCTTCGCGCCCGCCTTCGAGGCGCAATAATGGCTCCAGGCCTCGACCGGGTTGGACGCGGCGCCCGACGAGACCGTCAGCACGGTTCCGCCGCCCGCGGCCCGCATCACCGGCAGCACCGCGCGCATGCCGTGGAACACACCTTTGAGATTGATGTCGATGGCGCGGCCCCAATCCGCCGGATCAGCCTGGACCAGATGCGAAATCGGGTCGATCACCCCGGCATTGCCGATCAGCACGTCCACCCCGCCAAAGCGGTCGACGCAGGCGGCGACGGCCTGTTCGACCTGCGCGAAGTCGCTGACATCGCAGGCGATCGCCATTGCCTGTGCCCCCAACTCGGCGGCCAGCGCGTCGATCTGCGCGCGGCTGCGCGCCACCAGCGCGACATTGGCCCCGGCCGCGGCAAAAACGCGCCCCGCCTCGGCCCCGATGCCGCGGCTGGCCCCGGTGATCAGCACCGTTTTTCCTTGCATGGACATCCCGTAATCCTTTCGGCTTGCACTCCGTTCAAGACCTATCGCGCAAACGGGGAAATGGTCCACCCCTTGCCCCCTTGACGGCGTGCGCCATTGCCACGACGATGCGCGCGAATTTCAACACGAAGGGTTCCCTTATGTCCGTTTTCCTTCGCCGCACCGGCGGCGCCGTCCTGACCTATGTGATCGCGACACAAGGCGCGCTGGCAGACCTGACCGCCAGCGACGTCTGGTCCGACTGGCAGTCCTACATGGGCAGCATGGGCTATGCCGTCACCGGCGATCAGAGCACCTCGGGCAACGTCACCAGCATCACGAACATGACGCTGAAGATGGAGCTGCCGGACGAGGATGGCACGTTCGACATGGTCATCCCGGAAATGACCCTGACCGAGAATGGCGACGGCACCGTCACCATCGGCCTGCCGGAGAGCTTTCCCATGACCATCTCGGGCCAGGCCGAGGGCGAGGCATTCTCTGCCGCGCTTCTTTACACCCATGACGGTCTGAACATGGTCGTGTCCGGCACCCCCGAAGACATGACCTATGACTACACGGCCCAGAGCCTGGGCCTGGCGCTGGGCGACGTCACCGTCGACGGCGAGACCATGCCCGAAGACAGCCTTGACCTGGGCCTGCGCCTGGCGGATCTGGCCGGCACGTCGCGCATGGTAATCGGCGAGGGGCGGACGGTCGATCAGACCTTCACCGCCGCCGATCTGACCTATGAGGTGAATTTCAACGAACCCGAAACCGGCGAAAAAGGCCGGATCAATGGCAAGCTCGAGCAACTGGCCTTCGAGGGCCGGAACGTAATCCCGGCCGGGTTCGGCCTGGCGGATGTCCAGGCCGCCTATGAGGCCGGATTCGCCTTTGACGGAGCCTTCACCTATGCGGCGGGCCAGACCAGCATCGAAGGCACCAGCGAAGGCGAAGCGTTTTCGATGGCCAGCAGCTCGGATGGCGGCCGTTTCGCGGCCAGCGTCGATGCACAGCGTCTGGCCTATGACGTCGAACAGAAGAACGCCAAGCTGTCGGTCACCTCTGCCGACGTACCGTTTCCCATCGAACTTGCGATGGCCAAGGCGGGCCTGAAACTTGAGGTTCCCATTCAGGACAGCGGCGAGGTCGAACCCTTTGCCCTGGCCCTGAACCTGACCGATTTCACCATGTCGGACATTCTGTGGAGCATGTTCGACCCGGCCGGCGCCCTGCCGCGAGATCCGGCGACCATCGCGCTGGACACCACCGGCACGGCCAAGGTCCTGCTGAATATCTTCGATCCGGCCGCCGCCGAAGCGATGGAGACGGGAGACGCCGTTCCGGCCGAGTTGCACTCGCTGAAGATCAACGAGCTTCTGGTTTCGCTGGTGGGCGCCAAGCTGACCGGTGACGGCGATTTCACCTTCGACAATTCCAACGCCGAACAGACCGGCGGCGTGCCGATCCCGGCCGGGGTGGTCAACCTGCAGCTTGTGGGCGCAAACGCCCTGATCGACAAGCTGATCGGAATGGGCCTGATGTCGGACAACGACGCCATGGGCGCCCGCATGATGATGGGCATGATGGCGGTTCCGGGCGAGGCGCCGGACACGCTCAAATCGACCATCGAATTCAAGGAAGACGGGCAGATCCTGGCGAATGGGCAGCGGATCAAGTGATCCTGACCTGAAAGCAGACCAGACAGGGGCGCGGAAATCCGCGCCCTTCGTCTGTCGGGCACCGCAAATCACTTGCGGTCAGCCGGACAGGCGAAGTTCGTGCATCAGAGCCCGCGCCATGCGTCGGGTGGCTTTCCTGCCGTCGAAGAAAGCAGGATTGGGCAGTTCGGCCGCTATGGGCTTCATGTAGAACCGATAGAAGCCTTCGTAGAGTTTGAAATTCGTCTCACACAGCAGCAAGCGGCCGGTCTTGGCGCAGGGCAGAATGTCGTGCGCATAAAACCCCACACCCAACACGTCTTTTACGCCTCGGGCGATGGCCTGAATCTGATCGGCGTTCGGCCTGACCAGTTGTGTGTGGAAATGGTTCAGAAGCCTAGCGTCTACCGGCGTTCCTCGGGTCCGGACGTTCGGCTCTTTTCCTGCTCGGACCCATGAAAACAGAACCTGCTCACCCACCGCTTGGGCGCGGATGCAGACATGCCACAACTCGCCCTCGTATTCATGCCGGCAATCTACATATTCGGTATTGTACCGCCCCGGATCCAGTTCAGCCGCATCCCCGACAAGCTGGACCGGGACATGCGCGTTTGAGACCTCGTTGGAAAAAGCGGTTTCGAACGAACTTCCGGTTTCGATGAGCCGCGGCATGGGCACACCGGCTGCGGTCAGAACCTTGTTCTGGCGGACCTTGTGGCCCACGATGCGCCCCTGTTCCACCGAGTGCAGGATCTTGTGGCCAAGAGCGGCAAGCTCTGTCTCTCGGTCACGCAGCCAGTCCACCTTGTGGTTCTGCACCACGAACAATTCGTTGTAGTGCAGAAGGACATAGCTTTGCGGTTCACCCGCCGGGCCGCGTGCCATCAACTCGGCGAATGGCAGAACCTCGGAGGAAACGCCAAGCTTCCCAAGCACCCGGGTCAGGCGGGTGATGATATTGCGGGAACCCTTGCCTTTGGCCAGAACGCCCGGCTCGTCAAACTCAACGACATAAAATCGCGCCAAACTCCGCCCCTCGATCTCAATCCGCCGGGCCTGTGCCCGGGTTCTGTCAGGATTTTAGCCTGCTCCATATTCCGATCCCAGCAGTATCCCGTTCGGCATGCGCAATTTTTTCGGCCGTATCACCATCGCGTGCGGCTCATCGGATCAAGCCTTGGGTCTTGCGGGGCCGAGTATCGAAGGCTAGGTCCAATGCAAGCAGTTGGAGGCAACATGACCCGAACATTGGAAGAAATCTGCGATCAGATGCTGGAGCACGCCCGCGCGGCCGGGGCCGACGCAGTGGACACGATCGTCGTTGATGGCGCTTCGGTTTCGGTCGAGGTGCGCGGCGGCAAGCTGGAACATGCCGAGCGCGCCGAAAGCATCGATGTCGGGTTGCGGGTCTTTCTGGGCCGGCGTCAGGCCATCGTGTCCGGGTCGGACAGCCGCCCCGAAGCACTGCAGGCCATGGCCGAGCGCGCCGTGGCCATGGCCCGCGAGGCCCCCGAGGACCCTTTTGCCGGGCTGGCCGATCCCGACCAACTGGCGCGGGACTGGGACGGCGACGCACTGGAACTGTTCGATCCGTCGCCCGCGCCTTCGGCCGACGCGCTGATGCAGGACGCGCTGGCCGCCGAGGCCGCCGCCCTGGCCGTTCCGGGCGTGACGCAGGTGTCGGATGCGGCCGCCGCCTACGGGACGCATCGTGTGCATCTGTCGGCCACCAACGGATTCTCGGGCGGCTATGCCCGCAGCACCCGGTCGGTGTCCTGCGTGGCGATCTCGGGCGAGGGCACCGGAATGGAGCGCGACTATGACGGAGACAGCCGCACCTTCCAGACCGACCTGCGCAGCCCGGACGAGATCGGCCGGACAGCCGGTGAACGCGCTGTCCAGCGGGTCGGCGCGCGCAAGCCGCAGACCGGCCAGTTCCCGGTTCTGTTCGACGAACGGATTTCATCCTCGCTGATCGGGCATCTTCTGGCGGCCAGCAGTGGCGCCGCGGTGGCGCGCGGCGCGTCGTGGTTGAAGGACAGCCTGGGCCAGCAGGTTCTGCCCGCACATCTGTCTCTGGTCGAGGATCCGCACCGCCCGCGCATTTCGGGATCGCGCCCCTTTGACGCCGAGGGGCTGCCGACCGCCCGCCGGGCAATCGTTGAAGACGGTGTTCTGACCGGCTGGACGCTGGACCTGTCCAGCGCGCGCAAGCTGGGCATGGCGCCCACCGGCAACGCCGCCCGCGGCGTGTCCGGCCCGCCCTCGCCCAGCAACTGGAACCTGAGCCTGACCCAGGGCACGGCGACGCGCGAGGACCTGTTGCGCGACATGGGCACCGGGCTGCTTGTAACCTCGATGATCGGATCCACGATCAACCCCAACACCGGCGATTATTCGCGCGGGGCGGCGGGGTTCTGGGTGGAAAGCGGCGAAATCGCCTATCCGGTGAACGAATGCACCATCGCCGGAAACCTGCGCGAGATGCTGATGCGGATCATTCCGGCCAACGACGC
This sequence comes from Ruegeria intermedia, assembly GCF_900129345.1. Taxonomy (GTDB): domain Bacteria; phylum Pseudomonadota; class Alphaproteobacteria; order Rhodobacterales; family Rhodobacteraceae; genus Ruegeria; species Ruegeria intermedia. Next base: position 70,527 of record NZ_FQVK01000008.1, read on the forward strand.
GCGCCCCTATCTGTCGCGGGTGGTGCCCTCGCTGCTGATCGAAGGGATGACGCTTGCCGGAAACTGACCTGCCCCTGCTGATCGACGCGGCGCGAGAGGCCGGCAAGATCGCCACGCGGTATTCGGGTCGCGACGCCCGGCGCTGGGACAAACCGCAGGGCGCGGGCCCCGTGACCGAGGCCGATCTGGCCGTGAACGCGATGCTGGAACAGCGCCTGCCCGCGGCCCGGCCCGGCTATGGCTGGCTGAGCGAAGAGACCGAGGACAACCCCGACCGGCTGACCCGCGACCGTGTCTTCATCATCGACCCGATCGACGGCACCCGCAGCTTTGCCGAAGGGTCCAGCACCTGGGCGCATTCGCTGGCGGTGGCCGAGCACGGGCAGGTGATCGCGGGTGTCATCTATCTGCCCCTGCGCGACCTGTTGTTCGCGGCACAGCGCGGCGGGGGCGCCACCTTGAACGGCCAGCCGATTCGGGCGACCCGGGTCCTTTCGGAATCCGAGGCCGAAGTGCTGGCCGCCAAACCCAGCCTCGACCCGCGACATTGGAAAGACGCCAGACCGCCCTTGTTTCGTCGGGCCTACCAGCCTTCGCTGGCCTACCGCATGGCCCTGGTCGCGCAGGGGCGGTTCGACGGGATGCTGACCCTGCGCCCAAGCTGGGAATGGGACATCGCCGCCGGCGACCTGATTCTGCGCGAAGCCGGCGGGCAGTGCTCGGACCGCGCCGGCGACCGGTTGCGGTTCAACAATCCGAACCCGCGACTGAACGGCGTCGTGGCCGCCGGCCCCCGGCTGCACGACCTGCTGATCCGACGGCTGGCACCGCCCGCAGACCAGGACCTGCCGGCATGAGCAGGCAGCGCTCTCTCAGCCTCGCGGCCTATCGGGTGCTGTCCTGGGGTGTGCCCAAACCGCAGGATCACGGCGCCCTTCCGCGCCCCGAGGGCGAGCTGCTGTGGATTCACATCGCCGGCCGGCATCGCCTGCGCGCGGCGAACGACTTTTGCCGACGGTTGCAGCAGGCCCGACCCGGGCTGTCGATCCTCAGAACCGCTCCGCCCGGGACAGACCTGAACGACTGGAACTCGGACGACGCCCCGGTCGTCTGCCTTCCGGCCGAGAGGACCGGCGCGGCACGCAGCTTTCTGGACCACTGGCGGCCCGATCTCGGGTTGTGGGTCGGCGGTGGGCTCATGCCCAACCTCGTCACCCGCGCCCATGACGCCGGAATACCCCTGATCCTGCTCGAGGCCGAGCCGGATATCCGCGCGGCGCCGGCGGCGAAATGGGTGCCCGACATCGCCCGCCACACCTTCGACTGTTTTCAGGCCATCCATGCAACGTCCGAGGATGCCGCACGACAGATCCGCAGACTGGGCGGGGCGACGAACAAAGTGTCGGTTTCCCCACCTCTGCGCATCAATCCGACGCTGCAATCCTGGCCCGAGGACGAATTGATCGAAACGACACATGCGCTGTCGGGGCGCCCGATCTGGCTGGCGGCCTGGGTGGAACCGCGCGAGGTCATCTCGGTGCTGAGCGCGCACCGGCAGGCCATGCGGATGCTTCCGCGGCTGGCCATGATCCTGCATGTCTCGGACCGGGGCGAGGTCGCCCCGCTTCGGCGCCGGCTCGAAGACATGGACCTCAGATGCGCCAACTGGGAAAACGGCGACCCGATCGAGGACATGACACAGGTGATCCTGTGCGACGACCCCGAAACGCTGGGCCTGTGGTACCGGTTGTGCCCGGTCACCTTCCTGGGGCGCTCGCTCGAGCTGGGCAGCGCGGGTTGCGACCCGATCACCGCGACCGCGCTGGGGTCGGCCGTCATTCACGGCCCTTACGTGAACCATCATCAGGACATCTACGACCAGCTGGACAACGCTTCGGCAGCCTGCGTGATCAGAAGCGCAACCGAGCTGGGCGATGCGTTGGTCGATCTGCTGGCCCCAGACCGGGCGGCCGACATGGCCCTGGCCGGTTGGGATCTGGTGACCGAGGGGGCCCCGCAGGTGGATACGCTGATCGACATGGTTCAGGACCAGTTGGACAAAGGCCGGATGGACGATGCGAGCACCTGAATTCTGGGATACTCCTCCGGACCGACCCGGTCTGCGCGCGCGCCTTCTGGCGCCGCTGGGACGGATATACGCGCGGGCCACGGCGCGGCGGGTGGCGTCGGGGCCCGGGGTCGATCCGGGCGTGCCGGTGATCTGCGTCGGCAACCTGAATGCCGGCGGAACCGGCAAGACGCCGACGGCGATCTGGGTTCTGGAACAGTTGCGCGACGCATACCACACGCCGCATGTGGTCACCCGCGGCCATGGCGGATCGCTCGAAGGTCCGGTTCGGGTGGACCCCTCGCAGCACACGGCCGCCCAGGTCGGGGACGAGCCCTTGCTGCTGGCGGCCTTCGCCGAGGTCTGGGTCGCCAAGGACCGTGCCGCCGGCGCCCGCGCCGCCGCCGAGGACGGCGCCACCGCGATCGTGCTGGACGACGGGTTCCAGAACCCTTCGGTGGCCAAGACATTCTCGATCGTCGTGGTGGATGCCGCCCGCGGCTTTGGCAACGGCTTGTGCCTGCCCGCCGGACCACTGCGCGAACCGGTCGACGTGGGGCTGCAACGAGCCGATCTGGTGCTGTCGCTGGGTGACCCGGCCGCGCAGGAGCGGTTCGCGCAGCTATGGGGCGACAAGCTGGGCGTTGCGCACGCAACCGGTCAGGTCACGGCGCTGCAAACCGGGATGGACTGGAGCGAAACTCCGGTTCTGGCCTTTGCCGGTATCGGCCACCCCGAGAAGTTCTTTCAGACATTGCGCCAACAGGGCGCGCGGCTGCTGCGGGCCGAGGCGCTGGACGATCACCAGCCGTTGACGCCGGCCCTGATGACCCGGCTGGAAAACGAGGCGCGGTTGCTGGGCGCGCAGATGGTCACCACCGAAAAAGACGCGGTTCGCCTGCCGCCCGCCTTCCGCAGCAAGGTCATCACCCTGCCGGTGCGCCTGCAGGTGGATCAGGCCGACGATGTGCGTCAGCGGTTGCTGACGGCCGCGCCGCCACCCTAGTCGTCTTCGCCCAGTTTCGGGGCGGGGCGCGACAGGTTCAGATCGGCATCCGAAAAGACGAATGGCGCGCGAATCCCCGGCACCCCGTCCAGGTCGATCTGCATGCCGCGCGCGATCACCTGCGGATCGGCCATGACCTCGTCCAGCGTGTTGATCGGCCCGGCGGGGATGCCCTGCGCCTCGCAGGCGGCCAGCAGGTCGGCCTTTGCCCAGGTCGCCGTGGCGCCGTCCAGCCGTGCGATCAGGGTGCGGCGATTGGCCAGCCGGTCCTTGTTGTGCAGATACTCGGGCGCCTCGGCCATGTCAGGCAGGTTCAACACCTGGCACAGGCGCCGGTACTGCCGGTCATTGCCGGTAGCGATGATGATGTGACCGTCGGCACAGTCGAACACCTGGTAGGGCGCCAGGTTCACATGCGCGTTGCCCATACGCTGCGGCACCTGACCGGTGGTCAGATAGTTCAGCGCCTGGTTTGCCGTGACCGCCACGGCCACGTCCAGCAGGGCCATGTCCACATGCTGCCCGCGCCCGGTGCGCTGGCGCTGGTGCAAGGCGGCCAGAACCCCGGCCACCGCATAAATGCCCGTAAACACATCGGTGATCGCCACGCCTGCCTTTTGCGGCTGTCCGTCGGGCTCTCCGGTCACTGACATCAGCCCGGACATGCCCTGGATGATGAAATCATACCCGGCCCGGTGCGCATATGGCCCGGTCTGCCCGAACCCGGTGATCGAGCAATAGACGAGGCGCGGGTTCAACTGGCTGAGGCTGTCATAGTCCAGCCCGTATTTCTTCAGCCCGCCGACCTTGAAATTCTCGATCACCACATCGGCGTCAGCGACCAGCGCGCGCACCTTCTCCTGCCCTTCGGGGGTCGAGAAATCGGCGATCACCGACGCCTTGCCGCGGTTGGTCGAATGATAATAGGCCGCCGAGACATCCTGATCGCGGGTCACGAAGGGCGGACCCCAGGCGCGGGTGTCATCGCCGGCCGGGGACTCCACCTTGATGACTTCGGCGCCCAGATCGGCAAAGGTCTGGCCGGCCCAGGGGCCAGCCAGAATGCGCGCCAGTTCGACAACCTTGAGACCGGCCAGAGGCCCGGTCATCAGTTGCCCAGTTCCTTTTCGATCAGAGCCTTGAACTCGTCATAGGACTGGTTGTCGACCTTCTTGCCGTTGACGACAAAGGACGGGGTTGCCTGGATACCGTCTTTCTCGGCGTTTTTCTGATACCAGGCGACCAGGGTCTGCGCCTTGGTGCCGTCCTGCAGGCAGGCTTCAAGCTGATCGTTGCTCAGCCCGGCCAGGCGGCCGATCTTGCGCAGTTCTTCCACGATCTCGGCCGGGCCGCCGGCGCGGGTCCATTCGGACTGGCCCTTGTAGATCAGGTCGGTGATGCCGAAAAACTTCTCGGGGCCACCGCAGCGCGCCACCATCGACGCCCAGATGCCGTAGCGGTCGAAATAGACCTCGCGGTAGATGAACTTGACCTTGCCGGTGTCGATATATTCCTTCTTGAGCTGCTTGTACGGCCCCTGATGGAAATTCGCGCAGTGCGGGCAGGTGTAGGACGCATATTCGATGATCTCGACCGGCGCATCCTCGGCGCCCTGCACCATCTCGACGATGGTCGAAGTGTCGATGTCGGCCTCCTGCGCCTCGGCGGCGCCCACCAGCGGGTTGGATGGGGTGGTGCCTGACGATTGCGTCAGCCAATAGCCGCCAGCGGCCACGGCGATGACCGCACAGATTGCGGTTGCGATACGGCTCATTCTCAGCCCTTTCTCAGCGATTTTTGTTTGGATAGAACGTTCCGGCCCAGTCGTTCAAGAGCCGCGCGCAAGTCTTGGTCGTGAACTTCGCGCGTCACCTTGTCCGCCTCGGCAACGACTTCCGGTGCGATGGTGGGTTTCGCCTGTTTCGGACGGTGTTCGAAACTGGCCTGCCCCTCGGCAAATCCTGTGGGAGCGGTCTGGGTGATGCGGATGCGACTGATGGCGTTGTAGCCATAGACGGCATTCACCTTGTCGCGCAGACGGTCCTTCTGCATCTCGAGCATCGGGGCCTGCGGTCCGGTGGTCAGCACGGTCAATGTGGCGCCGAAACCGCCCTTGCCATAGCCCACCTTGACCGGCCGTGCGATGGCGGCGATGTCGGGGCCCACGATATCGGCCCAATGGGTCAACAAGCGCGACACGGCAAAGCCGCGACTTTCACCGGCTTTGCGGATCCGATCGCTCAGCAAGGACGCGGTGCGTTTGAACCCGCGGGTGGTGGACCGTCTTGGTTGCATCTGGTTTCCAACTCCTGCGCCGCTATTGTAATGGGCGTGCATCCGGGCGCCAGCGAAACCCGACAGAGAAATGGATAAAACTTGCGTGACACCGCCACCTTCGACCTGAGCCGCAGCCTGCTTGCCTGGTACGACCGCCATGCCCGCGACCTGCCGTGGCGGGTCAGCCCCGCCGACAGGGCGGCAGGCGTGCAGCCCGACCCCTATCGCGTGTGGCTGTCCGAGGTGATGCTGCAGCAGACCACGGTGGCCGCCGTGCGGGATTATTTCCTGCGCTTCACCGCGCGTTGGCCGGATGTCCGGGCGCTGGCCGCCGCGCCCGATGACCAGGTGATGGCGGAATGGGCCGGGCTGGGCTATTACGCCCGCGCCCGCAACCTGCTGAAATGCGCCCGCGCGGTGGTGGACCAGCACGACGGGCGCTTTCCCGACAGCCACGATGCGCTGCTGAAGCTGCCCGGCATCGGCCCCTATACCGCCGCCGCCATCGCGGCCATCGCCTTTGACCGGCCCGAAACCGTGCTGGACGGAAATGTCGAGCGGGTCATGGCCCGGCTGCATGACATCCACGACCCGTTGCCGAAATCGAAACCTCTGCTGAAGGCGAAGGCCGCCGCGCTGACCCCGGACGACCGCCCCGGCGACCATGCCCAGGCGGTGATGGATCTGGGCGCCACGATCTGTACGCCCAAATCTCCGGCCTGTGGCATCTGCCCCCTGCGGGACCCCTGCCAGGCCCGCGCCGCCGGAACCCAGGCCGACCTGCCGCGCAAGATGCCCAAGGCGCCGAAGCCCACCCGGCGCGGCCATGTCTACATCGCGCAGCGCGCCGATGGCGCAATCCTGCTGGAACGCCGCCCGGAAACGGGGCTGTTGGGCGGGATGCTGGGCTTTCCGGGCTCGGACTGGGCCGAGGACGCGGCCGAGGCGCCGCCCTTTCCGGCCGATTGGACCCTGCTGCCCGCCGAGGTGCGCCACACCTTCACCCATTTCCACCTGATCCTGCGCGTCTGGACCGCCACCGTGCCTGCGAAGGTGAGCCCCGAGGGGTTGCTGGTGATGCCCAAACATGCCTTTCGCCCCGGCGACCTGCCGACCGCGATGCGCAAGGCGCATGATCTGTGGCGCGGCAGTTCGACCTCTGGGAAAATACCGCGGGCGGGATTATCCTGAGGGCAGAGTTTCGGAGCCTGAACCATGATTCCGACCGCGACCCTGTCACGCTGGCAATCGGCCCTGCCCTTCTGGGTTTCCTTCCTGTTGATCCCGATCCTGTGGTTCACCGCTGTTGCCGGCGGCTGGTGGGTGCTGCTGGTGCCGTTGTCCACCTGGTGGCTGTTTGCAGCGCTGGACGGGCTGACCGGGCTGAACCTTGAAAACGCCGACCCCGAAACGCCCGAAGACGCGCTGCGTTGGTACGTTCTGCTGACCAAGGCCTGGGTGCCGGTCCAGTTTTTCACGCTCTACGGCCTGATCTGGTACGCCGCCCGCGCCGAACATCTGTCATCCCTGGAAAAGATCGGGCTGTTCTTCGGAATGGGCGTGATCTCGGGCACGATCGGCATCAATTACAGCCACGAGTTGATGCACCAGAAGGGCAGGCTGGAGCGGTGGCTGGGTGATATCCTGCTGGCGATGGTTCTGTATTCGCATTTCCGGTCCGAACACCTGCTGGTGCATCACCGCTATGTGGGCACGCCGCGCGACCCCGTGACCGCACGCTACAACGAGGGGTTCCACCGCTTCTATCCGCGCGTCCTGCGCCAGTGCCTGATTTCCGCGTTCCAGGCCGAGAAGGCCAAGCTGGCGCGCAAAGGGCTGAACTGGACGGACCGGTCGAACCCGTTCTGGCGGTACTGGGCGCTGCAGGGGTTGATGCTGGCGCTGGCGCTGCTGCTCGGCGGATGGGCGGGGCTGGGGCTGTTCCTGGTTCAGGCGGGCACCGCGATCTGGCAGCTGGAGCTGGTCAACTATGTCGAACATTACGGCCTGACGCGCAAATACCTGGGCGACGGCAAATACGAGCACGTACGGCCGCGCCATTCGTGGAACGCCGCGCACAAGGCCTCGAACTGGCTGCTGATCAATCTGCAACGCCACTCGGACCATCATTACAAGCCCAACCGGCGGTTTCCGCTGCTGCAGAACCACCCGCCCGAGGCGGCCCCGCAACTGCCCTATGGCTATCCGGTGATGACCGTCGCGGCGATGATCCCGCCGCTGTGGCGGCGCATGATGAACCCGCGGGTGCGGGCCTGGCGGCGGCAATACTATCCCGAGATCACCAACTGGCGTCCCTACAACAAGGCCGAATTGCCGATGCCACGATCCTAGAGCGTCCAGATGGTCATCGGCTGGTCGACCCCGCGGACCACCTGCCGGTCATGCCGGACGAACCCGGCCATCAGGTCGGCGGCCGAACCCGCCTGCTGCAGAGCCTGCTCACGCAGTTCGTCCGAGACCACGACACGGGCCCCCATCTCGCGGGTCATCGCCTCGAGCTTGGCGGCCACGTTCACCGCGTCTCCGATCACCGCGAATTCCAGCCGGTTGGCCCCGATGTCACCCAGAACGACCGGACCGTAGTGAACACCGATGCCAACCTGAATCTCCTGCTCGCCCGCCCTTCGGCGTTCCAGATTCCAACGGTCGATGATGTCCACCATCGACCGCGCGCAGGACAGCGCGTTCACCGCGTCCAGCGGGGTTGGAACCGGGGTGCCGAACGTGGCCATCAGCCCGTCGCCCAGATATTTGTCCAGCGTGCCGTGATGGTGAAACACCTCGGCCTCCATTCGCGCGTGAAAGCCCCGCAGCACCTCGATCACCTCATAGGGGTCACGCCCGGCCGAAAATTTTGTGAAGCCGATGATGTCGATGAACAGAACCGCGATGTTTTCCTTGCGCACCTGCTTGAGCGGTTCGTCGTTCTGGCTCAGTTCCTCGACGACATTGGGCGAGAAGTACCGCGACAGGTTGGCGCGTTCCCGTTCCAGCCCGGCGTTTGAGATCAACAGGCGATTGAGCCGCCGCATCGACACGCCCAGCGTGACCGCGACCATCATGAACACGATCACCTCTTGCACGCGCATCGGAACCATGAAGCTGTTGGGGTCCAACAGTTCAGCCACGGCAGGATAGCCCTGCAACGCAGCGGCGACCGCCTCGCTGAGACCCGGGATGGGCGTTGCCACCCACCAGGCGACGATCCAGCCCACCGTCCACATCAGGGCCGTCCAGCTGCCCATGGCGATCACCGTCCGCCAGGAATAGGCCAGCGTGCCTGCGGCCAGGATGATGAAGAAATACTGGAAATTGTCGAACCGGTACTGCATCGCCAACGGGCGCACATCGTCGCTGAACGGGTTGGGAACGACCATGCCCAGCGTCATGATCAGCAGATCGGCGAATATCAGCAGCAGCTCGGTCCGGGATTGGCCCACGCGGCCCGCACGCCGGATCAGCCAGCCATTGCCGCAGAGCAGCAGCAGGATGAAATGGTACCACATCACATCCCAGTTCGGGTTCAGAAACACCAGCAGGACACCGGTCAGCGCCATGGCGATCCAGCGGGCGCGGACAGCCAGTTCCAGCCCCTCGCGCTTGTGGCGTTCCAGCGCGGCCTCGGTGTATTTGTTGTCCGGGTCGAACCGGTCCGGCGTGGTCACGAAAAACCGTTCGAACCGGGATTGGCTGGCCGTGGTATCAGACATTTCTGATGCTCCCTCGCTATGTAGCGGGATATGGGGTCGAACCATCCAAACATCACGGGGCCAAAAACAAAAGACCCCGCCGAGGTCGGCGGGGCAAGGCGTGGTACCATGTGTCAGGCCACAGGCACCGGCGGTATGGGTGTGATCAGTTGTGCATCTCGGCCCGGATCTGCTGGCGCAGCACGTCGATCGGAACGGTTTTTCCGTCGCGCTTGAAGCACCAGTATGTCCAGCCATTGCAGGACGGCGCGTTTTCCAGATGCGCGCCCACCTGATGGATCGAGCCCTTGATGTTGTCGCCCACCAGCGTGCCATCGGCCCGCACCTTGGCCTTGTGACGCCGGTTCATCGAATACAGCTCTTCGCCCGGGCGCAACATGCCGCGTTCGACCAGCTGGCCGAAGGGCACGCGCGGTTCGGCGCGCTTGCTCGCGCTGACCTCAAGCGCGTCACGGTCGAACTTGCGCACCTTGGCGATGCGCTTCTCGGCCACCTTGCGATAGCTTTCCTCGCGCTCGATCCCGATGAACTCGCGGCCCAGCATCTTGGCCACCGCGCCGGTGGTGCCGGTGCCGAAGAACGGATCAAGCACCACGTCACCCGGATTGGTCGAACCGATCAGAACCCGGTGCAGCAGCGACTCGGGCTTTTGCGTCGGGTGCGCCTTGTCGCCGTTTTCATCTTTCAGGCGCTCGTGGCCCGTGCAGATCGGCAGCACCCAGTCGCTGCGCATCTGCACGCCTTCATTCAAGGCCTTCAGCGCCTCGTAGTTGAAGGTGTATTTGGCCCCTTCCCGCTTGCTGGCCCAGATCATCGTCTCATGCGCGTTGGTGAACCGCTTGCCGCGGAAATTCGGCATCGGGTTCGACTTGCGCCAGATCACGTCGTTGAGAATCCAATAGCCCGCATCCTGCAGGGCCGAGCCCACGCGGAAGATGTTGTGATACGAGCCGATCACCCAGATCGCCCCGTTGGGCTTGAGCAGCCGATGCGCGGCCTTCAGCCAGGCCCGGGTGAACTTGTCATAGGCGGCAAAGCTGGAAAACTGGTCCCAGTGGTCATCCACCGCATCGACCTGGCTGTTGTCGGGGCGGTGCAACTGGCCCTTCAGCTGCAGGTTATACGGCGGATCGGCAAAAATCAGATCCACCGACGCCTCGGGCAGACTGTTCATCACTTCGATGCAGTCGCCGGATAGAATCGTGTTTAACGGGAGCGCTGCCGCGCCCTTTGTCTGGGTTTTCGTCATTTCTCTGCCTCAATATCCACGGCGCTTTTGCGCTCATTTGGTTGAGACAAGGATGAGTCAAACCGGATTCGCCGTCAATTTCTTTTTTGAATCAGCGGGTTACGATTTGCTCTTGATACAAGATATTGTGGACGGGCTTGAACGAACGCCTATGATGTGGGGTCACCCCGAGATTTTGCAGCGCCTCGCGATGCTGTTTGGACGGATAGCCCGCATTGGTTTCCCAGCCATAACCCGGATGCTGTTGCGCCAAATCCACCATCACCTGATCGCGCCAGGTCTTGGCAAGGATCGACGCCGCCGCGATCGAGACGGACTTTGCATCGCCCTTGACCACAGCCTGCGCCGGCACGGTCAGACCCTTGGGGATCAGGTTGCCGTCGATCAACACATAGTCCGGCGCCGGCTTTAACGCCGCCACGGCGCGCTCCATCGCAAGGTGCGACGCATACAAGATGTTGAGGTCGTCGATCTCGGCCACGCTGGCCTCGGCAATGGCGTATTCGGCCCGGGCGCGCAGATCCGCATCCAGCGCAAGCCGCCGGCGGGCGGTCAATTTCTTGGAATCGTTGAGACCTTCGGGAATGTCCTGCGGGTTCAGAATGACCGCGGCGGCCACGACGGGCCCGGCCAGCGGGCCGCGCCCCACCTCGTCTACGCCGGCGATCCTGCGGAAACCTTGCGCGATCAGCGCCTGTTCCAGTTCGAAATTCGGTGTCGTCATGCCATTGGCAAACCGTGTTTCGGCCTGGTCCGCAAGACAAAAGAAGGGGGCGGTCTGCGCCACCCCCTTCCCGCACGGCGCGTCTGACGGCGCCGCTCCTGCTCGAAACGCGTTACTGGTAAACCACGCGGTATCCCTTCTGGCGCAGACAGGCCGGCTCGTACGCCCGCTTGATCTTCTTGCCGTTCCAGAAACCGACCTTGCACTGTTGCGGCAGGCTGTTGGCATATTCGTAGTGCTTCTCGAGGCACTTCGGCTTTAGCAAAGGACGGTTCTTCGAATAGCCCTTGTAGGTCTTCAGGCAACGCTGAGGCAGGTCATAGCGGGCGACCCGCCGGGGCAGCGGGCGGATGTGATCCGGCCGGGTTTCCTGCGGCTGGTGGATATGCGTGTTCTGCCGGGCAACCCGTTCTTTGCGCTTTTCCTTGTTGTAGTGATTGACGGCCGCGCCGATGATCGCAATGGCCGCCAGCCCGCCCAGAATATCGTGGGCGTCGGCTGCCTTGGCCTGCGACGCGGAAACGCCAGTGATGGCAACTGCGGTGGCGACGACAAGGGCAATGAATTTCCGGTGCATGACAAGTGTCCTTTCAAGGCTGGACGCGGCGCCACAGGCGGACCGCGAAACTGATGCAACAGCATTCGGCCACCCGCCGGCAGACAGGCAATATCGGCCCGGTGATATCCGATATCATTGCTGCAAACCCCCTGAGATATTGAATATCGCGCCAAGCCATGCGCAGGATGCGGCCCATGAAACAGATCTTCTCTTTTCTGGCGGTTTCCACGCTGCTATCGCTTCTCGCCACAACCGCGGCGGCCGAGTGCTATGCCGACTACAAGGCCAAACGGGACAACCCGCTGCGCCTGCACTATGGCGTGATGGAGGTCCCGGTCTGCCAGCCGGGGCCAGCCAGGCAAGAGGTTGCAAAGCGGCTGAAAAAGTCGGGCTGGACGCTGCTGAACGTCATCTCGGTCTTTGGCCCCGAGGGTCTGGATCAAAGGAAGGAAAATGCCGGAAAATTCTTTCTCCGTTTCTGAGGCGCGGCGTTCGGGGACCCGGCTGGTCGGCTTCGGCATCGCGGCGATCGTCCTCATCCTGATCACGGCCGCGGCCTTCCTGTTCTGGACGCTTCCCGACGCCAACGCCTTCAACGCGCGGGTCGAGCGGCTGTTCGTCGAAAGCGATCTGACCACCCAGGCCGAGATCCGCCTGCTGGAAATCCTGGCCCAATCGGGGACCGCCTTTGCCGACACGCTGGCCAGCTACCGGATGGTGATCTTCGTGCTGCTGGTATTCGCGACCGCCATGCTTGTGGCCGCGCTGGTCTTTCTGGTGATGCTGACCGCACTGAACCGCCGCATGGCCCAGATCGAACGCACCGGCATCCAGGTGACCTCGCTGCTGATCAGCCGCGAGGAAAACACGGTGTACCTGAACAACATGGATTTCAAACTCACGCCCGCTGCCATGGAGACCCTGTCGGTGCTGGCCGAGTCGCGGCTGGACGACGAGGTTCTGTCGGGTGCCCAGATCGAAGCGATGATCTCGGGCCGAGACGCCAGAGATTGTGACGAGGCCGCCGGTGCGACCCGCATCAAGCGGCTGCGCGATGCGCTGGGCAACCAGATGGTCAGCGAGCTGCTGGTGAAGAACATCGCCAAGAAGGGCTATATGCTGTCGATCGACAAGGACGTCATCAAGATGGTCTGAGGGGCTCGGCTCCCGACCGGTAAAATCTGCGTTGCCCCCCTTGGAAAACCGCCATGCAGGGCCCATCCTTTAGCCACCCGGCACGGGAGGTTGCTGATGAACGTCCACGCCCCGCCCGAATCCAAAGGCTATGAAATCGCAATCGAGCGGCTGACGGGCCGCGTCGCGATCTACCGCGACGATCTTGTTCTGGCCGAAAGCACCAATGCAAAGGTCATGTATGAAACGCGGCTGGCGCCGGTCATCTATGTGCCGCGCGAGGACGTTTGCGTCGACCTCGGCCCCGAGACCGATTTGCAGACATTCTGCCCGTTCAAAGGCACCGCCACCTATCATGACGTGATTCTGGGCGACGAACGGCTGTCCAATTCGGTTTGGGCCTACGAGGATTCGCTGCCCGAAAGCGCGGCCATCCAGGGCCACATCGGTTTCATGCCCGAAGCCTATACCCATATCGACCTTGGCGAAAACCAGCTGCGCAGCGTGCAGGATGGCAACATCAGCGGTCCTCTGATCGATTGGCTGATGCGGGGCGCCGGCACGATTCGAACACCCGAATCCTTCACCAAGGCGCTGGCCGAGAACATGCAGCAGCATGGAATCGCGATCCAGAGGCTCAGCGTCCTGGTCTGGTCGCTGCACCCGCTGATCGCCGGCAAACACTATATCTGGGAGAAGGGCGCCGAGGAGATTTCGACCAATGTTCCCACCTATGAAATCCATGACCACCCGGCCTTCATCAACAGCCCGCTGCGGCACGTGTCGAACGGCCTGGGGGGCGTCCGCCAGCGGTTGACCGACGCCAACCCGCGCCACAGTTTCCCGATCATGGAGGACCTGCGCGCCAAGGGCGGCACGGACTATGTCGCCATGCCCCTGCCATTCTCGGACGGCCGCATAAATGTCCTGACCCTGACCTGCGACCACCCGGATGGGTTCACGACCGAGAACCTCGGACTGGTCTTTGAATGCGCCTCCGTCATCGCACGTTTCTACGAGGTCTTCACCCAGCGCGAAAACGCGCAGGCCCTGCTTGAAACCTATGTTGGCAAACGCACGGGCGCCCGGGTTCTGGGCGGCGACATCCGGCGCGGTGACGGCGATGACATCGATGCCGCGATCATGTTCTGCGACCTGCGCAATTCGACCAGTCTCGAGGAAGAACTGGGCCGGGCGGCCTATATCGCCTTGCTCAACACATTCTTCGAAACCGTCTCGGGGATCGTGCATGCGAATGGCGGCGAGGTACTGAAATTCATCGGCGACGCCGTGCTTGCGGTCTTTCCCGCCGGGGAGGAACCCGCACGGGCGCGCTCGAACGCACAGCGCAGCGCCATCAAGATCGTCGAGCAATTGGCCGAACTGAAGGCATCCGATGCCGACCATCATTGCGACTGCTCGATCGGCATCGCCTATGGTCGGGTCACCTACGGCAATGTCGGCTCGCGCGAGCGGCTGGATTTCACCGTGATCGGCCGGGCCGCGAACATTGCCGCCCGGCTGGGTGAATTGGGCAAGACCAATGGCCATCGCATCCTCGTGTCAGAGGATATCGCGCCCGAATGCGCCGACGTCCTGCCGCTGGGGCCGCTCAAGCTTCACAATGTCTCGCGTCCCGTCACCTGCTTTGCCCTGCATACTCCCGCCGAAGCTCTCCTTGACGGTTGAGCCGGCTTTTCCAGCGCGGCGTCAGGGGTATCCGCAAGGGACGCAACTGACCCGCCTCCGGGTGGCCAACAGCGACCCCCGAACCCGATCACGCCGATCCGCCCAGCAAGATCAAAGCCGTTTGCGCCGGCGAAATCGTGCTTTGCAGATCGGCAATCTGACGGCGCGCCAGATAGGTGTCGGTCAGGTTTTCCACCGCCGCGTCCGAAGAGAACTGCGACAGGTCTCCGGACCCGGTCAAACCCGACAGTTTGTCCCTGAATATCTCCAGTTGCTTGTCGATATCCAGCTGCCCGAAACTTGATGGCAACCCCAGCGCGGTTTCCATCATGCTGCGCAACGGCGGCAAACTCATCAAATCGTACCATTTCTTTGTTTCGCTTCCCGACTGAGACGCCAGATCCTGCAAGGCATGCTGAGCATAAAGCGCGATCCGCATGGAATCGTCCGTTTCGCCCACCGAGGTTTCGAACCGGGACACGATGCTTTTCTGGGCGATCTGCTCCATATCCGTGATCAGGGCCGTTTTCTTCACCTCACCCGGGCCCAGTCCGAACGCCTGGGAAAACTCGCGGTACCGGCTGTCGGCAAGACGGTTGGCAAGGGCGTCATCGGCGCTGGTTCCGTCGGACAGAACCTTCTGGATGAAATACCGGTTGTTCAGGTCGTCCTCCAACCCGAAGGCGCCCAGGGCAACGCTCAGAAGCCGACGGTCCGAAACCAGATCTTCGGCGGACTGCACGTTGCGGATATTCTCCAGAAAATACTGCGTGTCCCGCTCGTTCACGGCCGAAGACGAAAATGCCTGAATCTGGGCATCATAGGTGCGCTGCAAAAAGCGCCAGCCGACCAGCCCGCCCGTTGGTATGACCGGCTGGAAGGTCATTGGCGGTAGGCCAACAGGCGTTCTTCCCGCGGCAACAGCGACCGCAACGCCTTCAGGCATTTGTAGTATTGTTCGGCCACCAGGGCCTCGGTTGCCTGCCCCAGCACGCGGCGGCTGTCAGGGTCCGTGAAAACCTGACTCAACTCCTCGATGCGCCGAAGAAGCTGTTGGCGTGCCTGAGCGGCATCCAGATCCCCCGACAGGACCAGTTGCGCCGCATAGCACACGCGGCGGACGGGCGTCGTGGCCTCATCGGGATGGATGGCGTCCCTCAGACGCAAAACGTTTGCGTCCGGTGTGAGAATGGAAAACCGGCTGCGCCGGTCTCCGTTTTCGATCACGACGCCGTTCACCAGAACGCGCTCTTTCGGCGCCAGCTTCAGAACAAGGCCCGCCATCACGAAGCCCCCATCTGACGCAGGCCACGCAGCACCGCAAGATTGATCTCCAGCAGCGGCTCGATCCCGGCCTTCTTGGCAAGAACCTGGCCGGTGTGCTGTTCGGTGAACTCGGCCAGATAGAAGATTCGTGCCCGCAGGTCATTCGGCAGGGCATTGTCTGAATCCGCGACACCGTTTGCCAGAACCGACCACAGCCTGCGATTGTCGTGCAGGGCCTGAACAAAACCCGAAAAATCCGATGCTTTTCGCGCGGCGGCCGCTTTCAGGCGATGGGTGATTTTCGAGATTGCCTCGTACTCGGTATCACGCGGAGTGCGGGTCGGAGCGGCAGACTGCGCGTAGGCGCGTTGAGCAAGCGTTTGCAGTGTCACTTGAAATCCTTCCAATTGGCCGACTGGGTCTAGCGGTCAGAACCGGGGCGCGTGGATCGCGCCCCGGGATTGCTTTGGGATCAGCGGAACAGTGACAGGATCGACTGCGGCGCCTGATTCGCGATCGACAGCGACTGCGTGGCCAACTGCTGCTGCACCTGCAGGGCCTGCAGACGGGCCGAGGTTTCTTCCATGTCGGCGTCCACCAGCGAGCCGATGCCCGATTTGAACGAGTCCGTCAGGTTCGAGATGAACTCTTTCTGGGTTTCGATCCGCCCCTGTGCCGAGCCGAATGCCGCCGACGCGTCGATCGCGGTGTCGATCAGGGTCTCGATGGTGCCCAGGGCCGCAGCGGCGCCCGCGCTGGTCGAGACATCGATCGAGGACAGCGCGCCAAGCCCGCCGGACCCGGCATTGGTGAACTGGGCCGAAACGGTGACGTCGCGATCCGCGTCGGCCCCGGCCGTGGCGGTACCGGTCACGAAGGTCAGGGTGCCGGGCGCGCTGGAGTCGTAGTCGATGGCCACGCCGGTGATGCCCAGCGCGTCGATCTGGTTCTTCAGGCCGACCGCGACAATCGCGTCCGTATAGGCCGAGTCGTAAGTGCCCGACGGATCGAGATCACCGGCCTGGACGGTGTAGGACGCGACCTTGTCACCGATGGTGATCGTCACCTTGTCGCCGGCGGCGAAATTGTCGGTCGAGCTGTCGATCACGATGTTACCGGTGCCGCCAGACTTGTCCATGGTAAAGCCCGCAGCATCGTTGTCGGTCGTGGCGTTGTCCGAACCGGCCAGCACGCCCTTGCTCGAATAGCCTCCGGTCGACAGGTTCTGACCGTTCACGGTGATCGACGATGCGGTCACCGCGCCGGTGCTGTCGCGGTCCAGCGACGCCAGAATCGACGCCGTGCCGGCCGATCCATCCACCAGGTTCAGACCGTTGAACTGAGCCGCACCGACAACCGATGCGATCTGATCGCGCAGAGCGGTTACGTCATCGTTGATCTTGCTGCGATCGACGTTGTCCTCCTGGGCCGCCACGATCTTGCTTTTCATCTGGGTCAGCAGGTCGGTCACGGTTTCCGACGCGTTCCGGGCCACGGCCACGGTCGATTCACCCAGCGCCAGGCTGTCCTTGATGGCGTTGAAACCGTTGACGTCGGACTCCATCACCTTGGAGATCGCCCAAACCGCCGAATTGTCCTTGGCCGTCGCCACGTCCTTGCCGGTCGAGATCGCGTTCTGGGTGGCGGCCAGGTTCTTGTTGACCGATTTCAGGGTTTGCAGCGCAACCATCGCGCCGTTGTTTGTCAGAATGCTGGACATGCTTTTTCATCCTTTGTTCGTTCGGGCCTTCTTCGCCCATTGACACCCCGCCGGGATCGGCGGGCCAAATGTCGTTCTGACCAGTGCGAGGAACCTTGCGGCCTTCGCGCCACCCGTCTTGCAGGTGCCGGACCACTATTGGGTTTGATCTCCTAACGGAGTGCTAAAGCGCGCCAGTGGAAAAAAACGCATTTGAATCAAATGCCGTCACGCCCGCTTTTCAAGCTTGGCCGCATGTCGCACCGCATGGCCGGTCCGCTGGCCGGTGGCGTCATATGTGGTGAACTCCTGGCGCACTTTCCGCAGTTCCGCCATGCGGTCGGCCACGGCGCGAATCCCTTCGGCGGCGCTGCTCAACAGGCTCTGGTTTCTGTTGACCTTCGCCTGAAGCCGGATCAGGTCGTCACTGTCCAGCACCTCCAGCCCATTCAGATCCTCGATCAACTGCTCCTTTCGTGGCAGCATCTGGCTCAGCCGCTCCAGGTCCCCCTCGAGCAAGGCCGACCGCTCCTGCTCCAGAATCTCCTCAAGCGCCTGGGCTTGAACGCGCCGGTTGTCACTCTGCATCGGTTTTCTCCATCATTGCATTGAACAGGGTTTCCGACAGCCCGATCCCGCCGGCCCGGGCCATTTGCAGTGCCTGCTGCTGAACCAGAAACGACGAGAACTGGTCTTCGCCCGCGCCGCCGCTGAAGGATTGGCGGGCCTGCCCCATGCCGGCGGCCTTCAACATCTCGGCAAGAAACGTCGCCTCCAGCTCGACCGCAGCGGCCTTGAGCTTGTTCGCCACGTCCGGGCGAGGTGTTTGGGTGAGTGCTGAAATCATCATGCGCAACTCCGAAAATTGTCAGAAACTTTCCCGATGAAAGCGAAGAGCGGTTAAAATAAACGTAACTTCCTGCGGGCAGGTTCGGTTCATGCAGACGGAGCCGGAGCAAAAATGCCCAACCCACTGACAGTGAGTCCCGACCAAGCGACGAAAAGCGCCGCTTCGTCGGCGACCAAAAGCAAAAAGCCCGAGCCGGAGAAAGCCTTTGCGGACTTCGTGGCCGAATTGCAGCCATCCGACCGGGAACAACCGGACGCGGAGGCGGAACCGGTCGTCGTCCCTGACGGGGTGGCCGTGCAGGACGGGGATCTGGAAATCACCCAGGGCGAGTCGGTCGTTTCGGAAGACCTTCCGGCGAGTCCGGACAACGCGGCGGAGATGCTGCCGCCTCCACCTCAGGGACATCAGGGATCGAAACCGGTTCCGCACGACGCGGTCACCGCACCGGGTGCTCCGGCCATCGGCGAGGCTTCCAAGACGATCAAGTCCGCCATGACAGACAGCCAAGGGGTGTCGGTCGTGGCGCCTCGGACGGGGTCGTTGCAAGAACACACTTCCGCCACGACCCCCGAGCCGCCTTTCCAGACCGCTGGTCCACCGTCTCCGACCACGCGGGGCGAGACGGCCGTCCAGGCCTTGCTGCTTCGCCCCGGATCGCCTGATGGGCAACGCGGCCTGCGCACCGCTTCGGAAACGCCTCGGACCGAGGCGACCCACCCCAGACCGGCTTCCGGTCAGCGCCCCATCGTTGCGCCCACCAACATGGTGACGGCAGCCGCGACACTGTCGCCCGACCAATCCCGCCTGCCGCTGTCGCCGGTTCAGCCTGACACGCAGGACCTGCCCGAGGATCTGGGCGAGGCGCCTCAGCTGGTGCAGCCATCTGCCGCCCGCACCGCACATGAAAGCATGCCACCGTCGGCCGTGCCGCATCGCGCCTCGGGCGCGGAATTGGCCAGGTCGATCGCCAGCCAGATTTCGGCGTCGGTTGCCGCGAGAGCGGGAGGCGGCATCGAGCTGCAGCTCAACCCCGAAGAGCTGGGACGAATCTCGATCACGATGATGGGCCGGGAAGACGGCATCCACCTGGTGATTTCCGCCGAACGGCCGGAAACCCTGGATCTGATGCGCCGCCACATCTCGTTGCTGTCGACCGAATTCCAGCAACTGGGATATGGGGGCCTCGACTTCGATTCGAATGGAGCCGCCGGGTCCGAAACGCACGAGGATGCGAGACATCAGGGCGCTTTTCAAACCGACGCGGATCCCGGTTCGCCCGACACCGATTCTCCGGCGCCACGCCGGCCCGACCCTTCGCGCTCACTCGACCTGAGGTTGTAGACCCATGATCAACGCCACCACCCCTGCGACGCAGACTGCCGCTCAGGGACAAGCCACGACCCAATCGCAGAGTTCGGGCCTGGCATCCGATTTCGAAACCTTCCTGCTTATGCTGACCACGCAAGCACGGAACCAGGATCCGCTCGAGCCGCTCAATTCCTCGGAATATGCCGCCCAGCTGGCGCAGTTTTCGATGGTCGAACAGCAGGTCCAGACAAATGAGCTGCTGACCGGGCTGTCCGCAGCACTGAACGGCGCGAATCTCGATGAACTGTCCGGTTGGGTCGGGGTCGAGGTACGGGCGCCCGCCGCATTTCACTTTGACGGACAACCGCGAACGGTCTTTGCCGATGCCGACCTCGACGCCGACAAGGCCGTGCTTGTCATACGCGACGTCAATGGTGACGTGGTCACCCGGCTGGACGTTCCCGCAACGGATCGGCAATTCGTCTGGTCCGGTCTGGACATCACGGGCACACCGGTCGCCGAAGGGACGTATACCGCCAGTCTGGAAAGCTACAAGGGCGACGATCTGCTGTCCCAGCAGCCGGCCGCGGCCTACAGCCGCGTGGTCGAAGCGCAGTTGGATGAAGGGGGAATCGTGCTGATGCTGGACAGCGGCGCGTCACTTTCGGCGAACGAAGTCACGGCCGTGCGCGCGGGCGCTTGAACTTGGTTGACGCGCGGGCCAAAGCTGGGCGCATCCGGATTCGCAATCGAAGGGTGCCGCCCTGTCCCAGCTTCTCTTGCCACCATCAGGCCTTGTCGAGCATCTTTTTCAAGGTGGCTTGATTGTCCATGGGGCCAGCTTTCAGACGCTGTATGGTGGGCGGACCAACCGGGTGTGGAAAATCATGGACCGTGGCCGGGACAAGGTTCTCAAGCTGTATGACACGACCGAGGACAATCCGCTGTTCCGCAATGATGCACGGCTTGAAGCGGCCTGCCTGCGGGCACTGTCGGAAACGGGTATGGCGCCTCGGCTGCGTGCTTCGGGACATTTCGGAAAGGACGGTTGGGTATTGTATGACCATGCGCCGGGCGCCCCGTGGCAGAAGGGTGTCGAATGTGTCGCCCGGTTGCTGCGACGCCTGCACGACATGGACCCGTCTGTTGCCGCGCCTGCCGGTCGAAACGGCAGTGCCGAACTTGCGCGCCATGGCTCGGAAATTCTGAATCTCTGCCACGACAAGCGCCGAAAGACGTTGCAAAGCCTGATGCCAGGAACGCGCGTTCCGCCAACAGCGCGGACTTGCCTGATCCATGGCGACCCTGTGGCCGGCAACATCTTGACCTCGCCTTCGGGGGCGATGCTGATCGATTGGCAATGCCCCGCGGTCGGGGACCGATGTGAGGATCTGGCCCTGTTTCTGTCGCCCGCGATGCAGCTGATTTACCGCGGCCGGCCTCTGACCCACGATCAGGAATTCCAGTTCCTGCAGGCCTATGGCTGCCCGGAAACCGCCGGACGATACCGTGAGCTCAAACCCTGGTACGCTTGGCGGATGGCGGCCTATTGTCTGTGGCGGTTCGAAAACGGCGCCCCGGCATATGAGGGCGGATTGATGCTGGAACTGGCTGGGCTGGCGGAGGCCCGCTAGACCGGATCAAAGATCCGCCAATGCCATGGCCGCATAGGCCGGCGGCATCAACAGGCGCCGCCATCGGCCCAGCGAAAACCGCCCCGGCGCGCGCGCGATTGGATCGGGGATGTTCGCATCCTGCCCCAGGGCCAACTGCGCAAGGGCGCGGCCGCAAAACGTGCCCATTGCAACGCCGTTGCCGTGATAGGCCAGCCCCGCGAACATGCCGGGCTGATCGGCGACCGGCCCAGCAAACGGCACCAGATCGCGGGCAAGGCATACCATTCCCGACCACAGATGCGTTGCCTCGACCCCCGCCCAGGCCGGAAACATGCTGGCGAAATCCCGCACCACCTTGCGCCGGATCGCACGCTCGGCCCGGGGCGAGGACATCAGACCGCCGCGCATTCCGAACAGGAACCGGTTGTCCGGCATCAGCCGGAAATAATGCAGCAGGTTGCGCGTATCGTAGACCATCTGGCGCGACGTCCAGCCCTGCGCCTGCAACTCGGCCTCGGACAGCGGGCGCGTGACCATGACCGTCGACTGTGCCGGCATGTAGCGACCCGACAACCAGCCGGGCATGTCCTCGCTGGAGTATCCGTTGGTGCAGATCAGAACGGTTTCCGACCGCACGGAGCCGCGCGGGAGCGCGAGTGCGAACCCGAATCCCGCACGCCGGACATCCTGCACCGGGCTGCGCTGAAACAGGCGTGCGCCCTGCGCCTGTGCGGCCTTGGCAAGACCGAACAGGTATTTGCGCGGGTTCAGTGCAAACCCGACCGGGTCGGTATACCCGCCGAAAAAGCGCCCACACAGCCCAAGGCCCGGCAGGTCGTGGGTTTCGTGCAAAATACCGTCCGGCCCGGCATCGCGCCGCAGCGCCTCCATCGCCCGCGGCGTGTGGGCCAATTGCGTCTCGCCCTGCGAATGCACATCCGCGTGAATGCCATGCGACGCCAGAAGCTCGGCAACCAGCGCCACCGCGTCCGCCTCGGCTTGCGCATAAGCCTCGGCCGCTGCGGGGCCGTATCTGCGCGCCAGGGTCGCATGGCCCAGTTTCGATCCGCCCTTGCAGCAAAACCCCCCGTTGCGCCCCGAGGCACCCCAGCCCGGCGTTTCCGCCTCGAACACGGCGACCGAAACGCCCTGCTGCGCCAGATGCAGCGCGGCCGACATGCCGGTGAACCCGCCGCCGATTATCGCGACGTCCACCGATAGATCGCCTTCATGCACCGGCCAGTCAGGGCCTGGCACGGTTTCATCCCACCAACACCCCGCGCGCGGGCCGGGGCCATAGGTGTAGGCCGGAAAGATCCGTTTCATTCGGTACGCGCGGCGGCTTGTTCCTCTTGCCGCTGCCGGACCATCGCCCGTTTCGATACCAGCGACGCGGAAATCACGCCGACGGTGACCACGGCGATCATGATGGTCGACAGCGCGTTGATTTCCGGGCTGACGCCCAGACGCACGGCCGAGAAGATCTTGATCGGCAGGGTCGTGGCCGAGGGGCCGGACGTGAAGGACGCGATCACTAGGTCATCCAGCGACAGGGTGAAGGCCAGCAACCACCCCGAGATCACCGCCGGCGCGATGATCGGCAGCGTCACCAACCGAAAGGCCTGCGCCGGCGAGCAGCCCAGATCCAGCGCCGCCTCTTCCAACGACCGGTCGAACGTCACCAGCCGCGAGGACACCACGACCGAGACGTAGCACATCGAAAAGGTCGTATGCGCCAGCACGATGGTCAGGATGCCCCGGTCCAGCCCGATGCCGATGAACAGCAGCAGCAGCGACAGGCCGGTGATCACCTCGGGCATCACCAGCGGTGCGTAGATCATCCCGGAAAACAGCGTGCGGCCGAAGAACCGCCCGCCGCGCACCATGACATAGGCGGCCATGGTGCCCAGAATGGTCGCCAGCGTCGACGAGAACACGGCAACGCGCAACGTGACCCAGGCCGCATCCAGAAACGCCTGGTTCTGCATCAGCTCGCCATACCATTTGGTCGAGAACCCGGCCCAGACCGTGACCAGCTTGCTTTCATTGAAGCTGAAGATGATAAGGATCACCATCGGGATGTACAGAAACGCAAAGCCCAGCGTCAGCGAGACCGTGTTGAACCAGCTCAGTCTGTTCATTGCTCGGCCTCCGCCTGTTTCTGCTGGTTGCGCTGGAACAGCACGATCGGGATCACCAGGATCAGCAGCAGGATCACCGCAACGGCGCTGGCCACCGGCCAGTCGCGGTTCGAGAAGAACTCCTCCCACAAGACCTTGCCGATCATCAGCGTGCCCGACCCGCCCAGCAGCGAGGGGATCACGAATTCACCGATCACCGGGATCATCACCAGGAAACATCCCGCAATGATGCCCGGGCGCGACAGCGGGATGGTCACCAGCCAGAAGGCCTGCATGCGCGAACAGCCCAGATCCTCGGCCGCCTCGATCAGCGAGCCGTCCAGCCGGTCGAGCGCGGCATAGATCGGCAGGATCATGAACGGCAGATAGGTGTAGACGATGCCGATATATACGGCCGTCTGCGTGTTCAGAATGGTCAGCGGGGTCGAGATGATGCCCGTCCACAGCAGGAACTGGTTCAGGTAGCCTTCGTTCGACAGGATCCCCATCCACGCATAGACGCGGATCAGGAACGAGGTCCAGAACGGCAGGATCACCAGCATCATCAGCGTCGGGCGCCATTCCTCGGGCGCGCGGGCCATGCCATAGGCGATGGGATAGCCCACCAGCAGGGTCAGCGAGGTCGCGATCAGCGCGATCTTGACGCTGGACAGGTAGGCTTTCCAGTACAGGTCGTCCTCGGTCAGCCAGACGAAATTCTCGAAATCCAGCTGGCTGACGAATTCCTTGATCCCGGCCCAGCCCTGCGACAGATCAAGGGTCGGGGTGTAGGGCGGGATCGCAAGCGCGATGTCCGACAGCGAGATCTTCAACACGATGAAGAACGGCACCAGGAACAGGGCCAGCAGCCAGACATAGGGAATGGCGATCAGGACCGCGCGGCGCATCAATCTGCCAGCAGAACCGCCGCCGTGGCCGTCCAGGACAGCCAGACAGGGTCTTCCCAAGTAAAGGACCGGCGCGAGATTCGGCGGGTATTGGCCGTCTGCGCCTTGATGATGATGCCGTTGGACAGCTCGACGTAATAGGTGGACAGATTGCCCAGATAGGCGATGTCATGCACCTTGCCCTGCACGGCGTTGACGGCATCGGCGGGGCGCTCGGCCGAGATGGTCACCTTTTCGGGCCGGATGGCCAGGTGGCAGGTCTGACCGTCGGCAAATCGGCTGGCCGATGTCGCGGTCAGCGGCGGCTGGCCCTCGGCCCAGTCGATGCGATAGGTGTCCGCGCCGGTCGAAGTGGCGCGGCCCTGTATGATGTTCACGTCCCCGATGAAATCGGCGACATAGACGGAATTGGGGTTTTCATAGATGCGGTCGGGCGTGGCGACCTGCATCAGCTTGCCCTGATCCATCACCGCAACACGGCTGGCGACCGTCATCGCCTCTTCCTGGTCGTGGGTCACGATCACGAAGGTGGTGCCGGTCTTTTCCTGAATGTCCATCAGTTCGAACTGGGTGTCCTGGCGCAGCTTCTTGTCCAGCGCGCCCAGCGGCTCGTCCAACAACAGCAGTTTCGGCGCCTTGGCCAGCGACCGGGCCAGCGCCACGCGCTGCCGCTGCCCGCCGGAAATCTGGTGCGGCTTGCGGCGGGCGAATTTTTCAAGCCGGGTCAGGCGCAGCATTTCCTCGACCCGGTCTTCCAGATCATGCTTGGGCATGTTGTCCCGGCGCAGGCCAAAGGCGATGTTGTCCCACACATTCAGGTGCGGAAACAGCGCGTAGGACTGGAACATCATGTTGACCGCCCGTTTGTTCGGCGGGACCGGGTCGATGTCCTGACCGCTCAGCAGAATGTGGCCTTCGGTGGGTTTCTCGAACCCGGCCAGCATCCGCATCATCGTGGTCTTGCCACAGCCCGACGGGCCAAGCAGGGCAAAGAATTCTCGTTCGAAGATATCCAGCGACAGGTTGTCGATGGCCGTGAATCCCCCAAATCGCTTGGTCACGTTCTTGAACTGGATCAACGGTTTCGCCTGTGGGTCGTCCCACGGCGCAAAGACGGTAGAGTTCAAAGGGGCCCCCGTAAGTCAGCCGGAACTGGGAATGCGCAAGGCGGGCGGTCGCCGCCTTGCGCCCAAGCACCTGATCAGGTGCCGGATTTGATCTTGGTCCACAGACGGGTCACGACCCGCTGCACCTTGGCCGGATAGGGCCGGGTGGTGAACAGGTTCTCCAACGCGTCGGCGGGCGGATAGATCGCCGGATCTTCCAGGATCTCGGGCAGGATGAATTCCTGCGAGGCCTTGTTGCCGTTGGCGTAGTAGACATAGTTCGTGGCCGCCGCCATGTTCTGCGCGTCCATGATGAAGTTCAGGAACTTGTGCGCGCCGTCCGGATTGGGCGCATCCACAGGAATCGCCATCTGGTCGAACCACATCTGCGCGCCTTCCTTGGGCGCGTGATAGGCGATGGTCACGCCGTTGTCGGCCTCGTCCGCCCGGTCGCGGGCCTGCAGAACGTCGCCCGACCAGCCCACGGCCACGCAGATGTCGCCATTGGCCAGCGCGTTGATGTATTCGCTGCTGTGGAACTTCTGGATGTAGGGGCGTACCGCCATGAACACGCCCTCGGCCTTGGCGATCACGTCCGGATCGTGGCTGTCGGGGTCTTCACCGATATATTTCAGCGCGGCCGGGATCATCTCGGCCGGGGCATCCAGGAAATGCACGCCGCAGCCGGCCAGCTTTTCCATGTTTTCCGGGTTGAACACCAGATCCCAGCTGTCGATGGGGGCGTCCTCGCCCAGGGCTTCCTGAACCTTGCCCACGTTCACCCCGATCCCGGTGGTGCCCCACATGTAGTTGATCGAATACTCGTTGCCCGGGTCGTACTGCGCCGTGCGCTCCTCGATCACGTCCCACATGTTGGCCAGGTTCGGCAGCTTGGATTTGTCCAGCTTCTGGAACGCCCCGGCCTGGATCTGCCGTTGCAGGAACGTGCCCGAGGGCACAACCACGTCATATCCCGACCCACCGGCCAGCATCTTGGTTTCCAGAACCTCGTTGCTGTCGAACACGTCATAGATCAGGGTCAGGCCCGTTTCTTCCTCGAACTTGGTCAGCAGCTCCTCGTCGATATAGTCCGACCAGTTGTAGACGCGCACCTCTTCCGCGAATGCGGCCGACGTCCCCAAGGCGGCGATCGCCGTCATCGTCAGCGTTCTGATTTTCATGTTCTTCTCCCTGCAAGTGTACGGGCATTTTCCCGTTTTTTTGGATTTGATCAAGTTTTGCGTTTTCCGTCGATCCGTCGTATGGTTTCACGCGACTGCAAACCTGACAAGTCAGGACCATCGGGATCGAGGTGAACCACTTGGATTTGATCAAAAATAAGGCATCCAGGGCCGATATCGGCACACAGAAGGCGCCGGCGCATGAACAGGTGTATCGAACGTTGCGGTCACAGATCCTGTTCGGCGAACTGGTTCCCGGCCAGCCGGTCACGATCCAGGGTCTGACCGAATCACTGGGGGTCGGCATGACGCCGGTGCGCGAGGCGATCCGCCGCCTGATCTCGGATGGCGCGCTGATCTTTCAAGGCAACCGCCGGGTCAGCGTACCGCTGCTGACGGCGGCGGATGTCGAACAGATGATTTTCGCCAGAAACGCCGTGGAATCAGAACTTTCCCGCCGCGCGGCCGGCAAGATGACCGCGGCGGACATCGGCCAGTTGGAACAGATCGACCAACGTCTGGACCGGATGATCGCGGATGGCGATGTCAGCGGCTATCTGCGGCTGAACCATGCCTTCCACGAAAAACTGTATGACCACGCGAACGCCCCGATCCTCAAGGATCTGGCCGAGCGTCTGTGGCTGCGATTCGGTCCTTCGCTGCGCGTCGTCTGCGGGCGGTTCGGCACCCAGAGCCTGCCGGACCGGCACAAGGACATCATCGACGCCCTGCGGGCGGGTGACGCGGAAAAGGTCGCAAAAGCAACGACGCAAGACATCGAACAAGGCATGGAGCTTATGGCCGAAGCGTTGACCGAAAACTGAACGCCGCCGACTCGATTGACAGAAAAAAATTTGATCATATTCTGGCCGCCAACCGCTGTTGCAGGAGAATCCCCCGATGCCGACCATCACCAACCACATGCCGACCGCCGAATTGCAGGCGCTGGATGCGGCGCATCACCTTCATCCGTTTTCGGCCAACACTGCCCTGGGCAAGGAAGGCGCCCGCGTCATCACGCGGGCCAAGGGCGTCTATCTGACCGACAGCGAGGGCGAAGAGATCCTGGACGCCATGGCCGGTCTGTGGTGCGTGAACATCGGCTATGGCCGCGACGAACTGGCCGAAGTGGCGGCGCGCCAGATGCGCGAACTGCCCTACTACAACACCTTCTTTAAAACGACCCATGTCCCGGCCATCGCGCTGGCGGCCAAGCTGGCCGAGCTGGCGCCGGGTGACCTGAACCATGTCTTCTTCGCCGCCGGCGGGTCCGAGGCCAATGACACCAACATCCGTCTGGTCCGCACCTACTGGGCGGAAAAGGGCCATCCGAACAAGAACATCATCATCAGCCGACACAACGCCTATCACGGGTCGACCGTCGGGTCGGCCTCGCTGGGCGGCATGGCCGGCATGCACGCGCAGGGTGGCATCCCGATCCCGAACATCCACCACATCAACCAGCCCAACTGGTGGGCCGAGGGCGGCGACATGACGCCCGAAGAGTTCGGCCTGGCCCGCGCGCGCGAGCTGGAAGAGGCGATCCTGGAACTGGGCGAAGACCGCGTCGCCGCCTTCATCGCCGAGCCGGTCCAGGGCGCGGGCGGCGTGATCGTCGCGCCCGACATCTACTGGCCGGAAATCCAGCGCATCTGCGACAAGTACGACATCCTGCTGATCGCCGACGAGGTGATCTGCGGGTTCGGCCGCACCGGCAACTGGTTCGGCTCGCAGACCATGAACATCCGACCGCACATCATGACCATCGCCAAGGGGCTCAGCTCGGGCTATGCGCCCATCGGTGGCTCGATCGTCAATGACGAGATCGCCGAGGTGATCGGCGGGACCGAGTTCAACCACGGCTATACCTATTCGGGCCACCCCGTCGCGGCGGCCGTTGCGCTGGAAAACCTGCGCATCATGGAAGAAGAGAAGATCGTCGAGCATGTGCGCGATGTCGCGGCCCCCTATCTGAAACAGAAATGGGAGGCGCTGGTCGAGCACCCGCTGGTCGGCGAAGCCAAGATCGTGGGCATGATGGCCTCGATCGCGCTGACGCCGGACAAGGCCAGCCGGGCCAAGTTCGCCTCCGATCCGGGTACGGTCGGGTACATCTGCCGCGATCGCTGCTTTGCCAACAACCTGATCATGCGCCATGTGGGCGACCGGATGATCATCTCGCCGCCGCTGATCCTGACCCCGGCCGATATCGACGAGATGTTCGTGCGTATCTACAAGTCGCTGGACGAGGCGCAGGCCGAGATCATCGCCCAGGGCCTGATGAAAGCGGCCTCCTGATTTCAGGGAACCATCGCAAAGGGGCGGTCCGGCAGGGCCGCCCTTTTTCGTTCAGCGCATCCGTTCCAGCAAGTGCACGGTGGCATAGCCATCGGGCACCAGGCCGCGCGCCATCTGATAGGCCCGCAGCGCGTTGATGGTGTTCGGACCGATCCGCCCGTCGATGGCCTGCGTGTCGAACCCGGCCAGGGTCAGGCGCAGTTGCAGTTCCTTGCGTTCGGCAAAGCTCAGCACCCGGTCGCCGCGCGGCCAGTTGGCGCGGAACGGGCCGTGCCCGGCCAGCCGATCCGACAGGTGGCCGATGCCGATGACATAGGCATCGGCACCGTTGTACCGCTCGATCACGCTGAAATTGTCAAAGATCATCAGGGCCACGCCACCGCTGCCCGCCGGCAGCAGGATCGAGGCGGGTCCGTGATCGGCAACCGCCCGCCCATCCGCCGCCCGAACCCCCAGCGCCGCCCAGCCCGAGGGCAACCGGGTGATGTCGCGGCTGGCCTGGGCATAGTCGAACCCCGCCGGCAGGCGTACCTCGACACCCCAGGGCTGGCCTTTGGTCCAGCCGAAGCGCGCAAGATAGGCCGCGGTCGAGGCCAGCGCATCGGTGGGATCGTCCGACCAGATGTCGCGCCGGCCGTCACCGTCGAAATCCACCGCATGCTCCAGATACGATGTCGGCATGAACTGCGTGTGCCCCATGGCCCCGGCCCAACTGCCGGTCATTGCCTCGGGGGCCACGTCGCCCGCCTGCAGGATTCGCAGCGCGGCCAGCAGCTGGGTTTCAAAGAACTCCGCCCGCCGCCCGTCAAAAGCCAAGGTCGCCAGAGACCGGATCGTGGGCGAACGCCCCGAAAGCTGCCGAAGGACGTCTCAAGCCCCCAGACCGCCACGACGACCTCTTTCTCGACCCCGTATCGCGCCTCGATCCGGTCGAGAACCCGGCGATGCCGTTCCAGCGCCTTGCGCCCGTTGGCGATGCGCTGGTCCGAGACGGCCGTGTCCAGATACTCCCAGATCGGCTTGGAAAATTCGGCCTGGTTGCGGTCACGTCTGATGATGTCGGGGTCCTGCGACACGCCGTTCAGGGCGCGGCTCAGCGTGGCCTGGCTGATCCCCTGCGCCAAGGCCCGGCGTTGGAACGCGCCAAGCCAGACCTCGAACCGGGGATTTACCGCCGCCACGCGATGCGCGCCGTGCGCCGGCCTCGGCACCGGCCTGAGCGACGCGGTCAGATCGGCCGAGGCCAGTTGAACCCCGGCGTCTGCTGGCCGAAGGGAAGGGTTGGCCGTCTCCGCCTGCAAGCTGGATGCCCAAACTGCGGCGGCCAAAAAGCCACACACATATTTCATGATTCAGGTTTTCCTGATGACTGCTCGCGCTCAGGGTAACCCGAAACCGGAATTTCACAAAGCGTTCCGTTGCAAGGCCCCGCGCACCGTCACCGCTGACGGCGCTTGCGCTCGACCTTGCGCTTGATCTTGTCCTTATTGCGCTTGGTGCTGACCGCCTTGCGCCGCGAGGGACGGCCCGGCTTTCCACGGCCGCCCCCGCGCGGCATTGGCTGATCGTCGATGGACAGCAGTTCCAGCTCCAGCCCGCCGGTTACCGGCGTGGCCTCGGTCAGGCGCACGGTCACACGCTGGCCGATGGCGATGGTCAGGCCGGTATCGGCCCCCATCAGGGTGCCGGCCTCGGCGTCGAAATGGAAGAACTCGCGCCCCAGCGACCGCACCGGCACCAGCCCGTCGGCCCCGGTTTCGTCCAGTTTGACGAAGGCTCCGAACCGGGCGATGCCGCTGATGCGGCCGGTGAACTCGTTGCCAACGCGCTCGCTCAGATAGGCCGCCAGATAGCGGTCGGTCGTGTCGCGCTCGGCCATCATCGAGCGGCGCTCGGTGTCCGAGATGTGGGTGGCAATCTCCTCCAGCCGCTCGATCTCGTCGGCGGTCAGACCGTCCTTGCCCCAGCCGTGGGCCGAGATCAGCGCCCGGTGCACGATCAGGTCGGCATAGCGGCGGATGGGCGAGGTGAAATGCGCGTAGTTGCGCAGCGCCAGCCCGAAATGGCCAAAGTTTTCAGGGCTGTAATAAGCCTGCGCCATCGACCGCAAGGTGCTGAGATTGATCAGCTCGGCATCTTCGGTGCCGGCGGCGGCATTCAGCAGCGCGTTCAGGTGACGGGTCTGCAGCACCTGCCCCTTGGCCAGGTTCAGCCCGGCGGCCTGCGCCGTCTCGCGCAGGCTTTCCAGCTTTTCGGGAGCGGGTTCCTCGTGCACCCGGAACAGAAGCGGGCTGCGCTTGGCGATCAGCGTCTCGGCGGCGGCCACGTTGGCCAGGATCATGAACTCCTCGATCAGCCGGTGCGCATCCAGCCGCTCGCGGAAGGCCACGCTTTCGACCTCGCCCTTGTCGTTCAGCACGATCTTGCGTTCCGGCAGGTCCAGATCCAGCGGCTGGCGTTCGTTGCGGGCCGTCTTCAGCGCGCTATAGGCGGCATAGAGCGGTTTCAGGACGCTCTCCAGCAGCGGCCCGGTTCGGTCATTGGGGGTGCCGTCGATGGCCGCCTGCACCTCGGCATAATGCAGAGACGCGGCCGAGCGCATCAGCCCCCGCACAAAGCGGTGGTCGATCTTGTTGCCGTTTGCATCGATCCGCATCCGCACCGCGATACAGGCGCGCGGCACGCCTTCGTGCAGCGAACACAGATCGCCCGACAGGCGGTCAGGCAGCATCGGCACGACGCGGTCGGGGAAATAGGTCGAGTTGCCTCGCTTGCGCGCCTCGCGGTCCAGCGCACTGCCGGGGCGCACATAGGCGGCCACATCGGCAATGGCGACCCAGATTACGTGACCGCCCGGGTTTTTCGGATCATCATCGGCATGGGCATAACAGGCGTCGTCATGGTCGCGCGCGTCTGATGGGTCGATTGTCAGCAGAGGGATGTCCCGCAGATCCTCGCGCCCTTTCAGCCCGACGGGCTTGGCCCGGTCGGCCTCGGCGATCACGTCATCGGGAAAATCGTCCGGGATGCCGTGCTGGTGGATCGCGATCAGCGACACCGCCTTGGGCGCGGACGGATCGCCCAGCCGTTCCACGATGCGCGCACGCGGCAGCCCCATACGATTTTTCGGCCCCGCCTGCTCGGCCTCGACCAGTTCGCCATCCTTGGCGCCCAGCGCCGCGCCTTCGGCCACCAGCCATTCGGTCGATCCGGCCTTGTCGATGGGCACGATGCGCCCGCCCTCGGCGCCCTTGCGGAAAATCCCCACGACCCGGCGCGGATTGGCGCCGATGCGGCGGATCAGGCGGGCCTCGTAATTGTGGTCTTCTTCATGCACCTGGGTCAGCCGGGCCAGGATGCGGTCACCCTCGCCCAGCGCCGGATCGCTGGCGCGCGGAATGATCAGCACGATCGGCTCGATCCCTTCGCCATGCCATTCCAGCGGCCGTGCGAACAGGTCGCCATCGGCGTTCGGCGCCTTGACCTGCAGCACGCTGACCGGCGGCAGGCGGTCCGGGTCGCGATAGCTGCGCTTGCGCTTTTCCAGATGGCCCTCGGCCTCAAGCTCTTTGAGGATCCGTTTCAGGTCGATCCGGTCCGCGCCCTTGATGCCAAAGGCCTTGGCAATGTCGCGTTTCGAGGTGAGCGTGGGGTTCGCCGAGATCCAGTCGAGGATCTCCTGCTTGGTCGGTATGCGTTTCATGTTTTCCGCCTAGCACGCCGATACGACCGCGTCATGACCAAAAAGCGGCCGGGCGCATCAATCGCTCAGGCGAAATAATCGGCCAGGATCCGGGCATAGATCGCCTTGAGCTGGCGGATCTGCTCGACCGGGGCGGATTCGTCCACCTGATGCATGGTGCGCCCGACCAGGCCGAACTCGACCACCGGGCAGTGGTCCTTGATGAACCGCGCGTCCGAAGTGCCCCCGGTGGTCGACAGCTCGGGCCGACGGCCGGTCTCGGCCTCGACGGCCCGGGCCACCAGATCCGACAGCGGCCCCGGCGGGGTCAGAAAGCTTTCGCCCGAGACCTTGATCCGCGTGTCGATCTGCACGCCGAACTCGGCCGTCACGTCAGCTGCCTGCGCCCTCAACCAGTCGCTGAGGCTGGCGCCGGTATGCAGTTCGTTGAACCGGATGTTCACCGCCCCACGGCACTGGGCGGGAATGACGTTGGTGGCCGCGTTGCCGGTGTCCATCGTGACCACGGCCAAGGTCGAGGCGTCGAAATGGTCCGTCCCCCGATCCAGCTCGTGACTGGCCAGCCGATCCATCAGCCGCGCCAGCGCGGGCAGCGGGTTTCTGGCGCGATGCGGATAGGCCGAATGGCCCTGCACGCCCGTCACCTCGAACCACGCGGTCATCGACCCGCGGCGGCCGATCTTCATCATCTCGCCCATCTCGTTGGGGCAGGTCGGCTCGCCCACCAGACAGACCGACATCCGCTCGTCCTGTGCCTGCATGTAGTCCAGCAGCGCGGTGGTGCCGTCCACCGCGTCGCCCTCCTCGTCCCCCGTGATGGTCAGGACGATCGCCCCGTCGGGCGGGGTGTCGCGCACGAAATCCACCGCGGCCGCGACAAAGGCCGCCACCCCCGATTTCATGTCGGTGGCGCCCCTGCCGTACAGAATGCCATCATGGATTTCCGCGCCGAACGGCGGGCGGGTCCATGCGGCCTCGTCGCCCACCGGCACCACGTCGGTATGCCCGTTGAACCCAAAACTGCGCGCATGCCCCTTGTCGCCCCACCGGGCGAACAGGTTGCAGACGCCGCCGCGATCGACCCGCGTGCAGGTGAAACCGGCCCGCGACAGGATATCTTCCAGCAGAACCAGCGCCCCGCCTTCCTCGGGTGTGACCGAAGGGCAACGGATCAGGTCTGCGGTCAACTGGACAGGGTCGGTCATTCGGGGGCCTCGCGGTTTCGGCATGGGACGGGTTCCCGCACAGATTCAACGAATTGGCAGCGAAGCCAACCCCAATCAGCGATATTCGGGGCGCTCCCCCCGAGAAACGGCAACAGGAATTCCCGGCCGATGACCCTGCGACGGCCTTGCCGCAACAGGGCAAATTGCGCTAGAGGGCCGCGAAACAGGTGAACCACCCATGACGCGCGCTCTTTTCGCATTAATCTGCCTGACCTTCGCGGTCATTGCACGAAACAGCCAGGCCGAAACGCTGACCGTCGCGACGGTGGACCGCCCCCCGTTCTCGTATGAAGCCGAGGGCGAGGATACCGGGTTTTCCATGGATCTGCTGGCCGCGCTGGCCGAGGAACTAGGCTGGGACTACTCGGTCGTCCGCATGGACACGTTCGGCGACATGCTGTCGGCGGTGGAAAACCGCGAGGCGGACATGGCCATCGCCAACATCTCGATCACCGCCGACCGCGAAGCCCGGATGGATTTCAGTCAGCCGATCTTCGAGGCCGGCCTGCAGATCATGGTGCCCTCGGATGCGACGCGCAGCCCGTCGCTGTTTCAGGCGCTGCTGTCGCGCGAACTGTTCATCGCCATCGGGCTGGCCTTTGCCATCCTGCTGGGTGGCGGCATGCTGATGTGGGGATTCGAACGCCGATCCCAACCCTATTTCGACCGCAACCTGAACGAGGCCTGGTTCCCGTCCTTCTGGTGGGCACTGAACCTGGTGGTCAATGGCGGGTTCGAAGAGCGGATGCCCCGCACCCCGTTCGGACGCATTCTGGGGGTGGTGCTGGTCGTATCCTCGCTGTTCATCGTGTCGGTGTTCACCGCGCGGATCACCTCGGTGATGACGGTGGACGCTATCACCAGCAACATCAACTCGGTCAACGACCTGTACGGCAAAAAGGTCGGGACGATCTCGGGGTCGACCGCCGCCAGTTTCCTGAACCGGCGCGAGATCGAATTCGTCGGCTATGAGGACCTCGACGGCATGTTGGCCGCCTTCAAGGACGAGGGACTGGACGCCGTCGTGTTCGACGCGCCGATCCTGTCCTATTTCGCAGCCCACGAGGGGCGCAAGATCGCAACCATGACCGGCGGCGTCTTCCTGCGCGAGAACTACGGCATCCTGTTCCCGACCGGGTCACCCCTGGACGAAGACGTCAACCGGGTGCTGCTGAGGTTGCGCGAGAACGGCACCTATGACCAGATCTATCGCAAGTGGTTCGGCACGCGCCACTAGCTGCCTTCGGGCTTGTCTCCGAAAAACGGTGTCATCTGCGCCACGATCACCGCGTTTTCATCCAGCGCCCTTTGCATCAGCGCGCGTTCGTCCGGGTCGATCTCGTGTCCCTGCGCCTCGCGTTCTTCCAGGGTGCCATAGCCGGTCACGTCCAGCGGGGCCGTATCGGCCTGCTTGAGAATGGCCACGGTTTCGCGCACGGCCTCGGCCTCGTCCACGCCGCTGGCATAGCACATCAGCGCCGCGCCGGTGGCGCCGTCGGGCAGGCCGTCGCCATCCTTGCGGCCAATCTGGACCAACAGAGTATAGACCTGCTGGCGCGAGGGTTTCTTTTGCTTTTCCATGCCGTGGGCCTTAGCCGGGGGCCGGTCGATGGTCAAGCATGGCAGCTGGACGCGGTTCCCGGATGCCGTGTCGTTTTTTGACGCGCTCAGGCCCACCGTCCGGTCAGACTGGTCCCGAAAAAACGACGGAGGACATCATGACCAAACGCGGCCGCTGCCTGTGCGGTGAAACCCGCTGGGAGTTTGAGGGCGCCGAGAGCTGGGGCTGCTATTGCCATTGTGACGATTGCCGCCGCAACTGCGCCGCGCCCGTGGTCGCGTGGATGGGCGTACCCTTGCGCAATTTCCGTTGGACCGCCGCAACACCGCGTAGTTTCGCCAGTTCGAAAGGCGTCCGGCGTCATTTCTGCGCAACCTGTGGCTCTCCGATGGGGTTCGAGGCTGACCACTATGAGGGCGGGATGCATCTGTACGCGGCCTCGCTGGAAGACCCGTCAGACTTTGCGCCGACCTTTCACGTCAACTATCAAGGCAAGCTGCCCTGGCTGGATCTGCGCGATGACTTGCCGAAATACGACGGCACCCTGCTGCACGCGCCCGAGGATCTCGCCGACTACGAGGCAGGATAGGTCGACCCTGCCAAAGAAAAGGCCGCGTATCAGAGCCGCGACCTTTGGGACGTTGCAACGCGATTGCGATCAATCGCGCAGCAGCTCGTTGATCCCGGTTTTCGAGCGGGTCTTTTCATCGACCCGCTTCACGATCACCGCGCAGTACAGGTTGATCCCGTTCTTCGACGGCATCGAACCGGACACCACCACCGAATAGGGCGGCACCTCGCCATAGAACACCTCGCCCGACTCGCGGTCGACGATCTTGGTGGACTGGCCGATATAGACGCCCATGCCCAGAACCGAGCCCTCGCGGATGATGCAGCCTTCGACCACCTCGGACCGCGCCCCGATAAAGCAGTTGTCCTCGATGATGGTCGGACCGGCCTGCATGGGTTCCAGCACGCCGCCGATGCCGACGCCGCCCGACAGGTGCACGTTCTTGCCGATCTGCGCGCAGGACCCGACCGTGGCCCAGGTATCGACCATCGTGCCTTCGTCCACATAAGCGCCGAGGTTCACGAAAGACGGCATCAGCACAACGCCCGGCGCGATATAGGCCGACTTGCGCACCACGCAGTTGGGCACCGCGCGGAAACCGGCCGCGCGCCACTGGTTTTCCCCCCAGCCGGCGAACTTGCTGTCGACCTTGTCCCACCAGCCGCCGCCCTGCGGGCCGCCGGACTGGATTTCCATGTCCTTGATGCGAAAGCCCAGCAGGACCGCCTTCTTGGCCCACTGGTTCACATGCCAGCTGCCATCGGCCTGCTTCTCGGCGACCCGCAGCGTGCCGCTGTCCAGCGCGTTCAGCGTGTCCTCGATCGCTTCGCGCTGTTCACCGGTGGTGGCGGGCGTGATCGTGTCGCGGGCCTCCCATGCGGCCTCGATGGCGGTTTCCAGTTGGGCGTTGGACATGGGGCTACTCCGTGCTGACTCTCGTTTGATTGGTGTTGCCTATATGAAAGCCGGGGCCAATGCGCAATGCGACGTTGGCGGGGCCATTTGCGGCCACCCGGTGCCAAAACCCGTCGGTCTCAGCTGGCGCGGCGGATATGGCGGGTCAGGATTGCGGTGGCGGTGGCGGTATCGCGGCGCTTCATCGCCTGCACGATGGCGGCGTGGTCTGTGTCTTTTCGCTGGACCCAGCGGTGACGCCAATGGGCGAACAGATGGCGGGCGCTGGCGATGTGCAGATCGTCGATCGTATGCAGCAGGCGCGGCCGCGCGCAGGGTGTCAGAATCGCCCGGTGGAAGGCGCGGTTCCGGGTTTCCCATTCGGGCATGTCCTGCGCCTCGTCGCAGGCGATGCGGGCCTTGTCGGCCGCCCTCAGGTCGGCCGAGGTCAGGTTCTGGATCGCGTGTTGCAGAGCGAGGGACTCCAAGGCCACGCGCATTTCGATCACCTCGCGCACCTCGGCCGGGTCGAGCGCGGTGACGCGCATGCCGCGCCGTGGTTCGCTGTGGGCCAGACCATGCGCCTGAAGCCGCAACAGTGCCTCGCGCACCGGGACATGGCTGGTGTCGAAGGCCCGCGCGATGTGGTCCTGCCGCAGTTTCTCACCCGCGGGCAGCTCGCCCGTGATGATGCGCTGGCTGAGCCGGTCATAGATGGAATCTGCGATCGTGGCGGTCATGGGATTTTATCTATAATCCCATGACCCGGGCCTCAAGGCGCAAATTCAGGCGGTCAGAGGGTCAGGTGCGATATTGCCCCCGCAGACCAGCACCGCGACCCGTTCGCCCGGTTCCGGCGTGTAGACACCCGAGGACAGAGCCGCCAGGGCCGTCGCGCCCGCCGGCTCGACCAGAATGCGATGCGCCTGCCACAGGCGCTGCTGCGCCTCGGCGATCGCGTCATCGCTGACCAGCACCGACGTCATCCCCTGCGCCAGTCCGAAACAGATGTCGCCGATCCGCCGCGCACCCAGCGCGTTGGCCGCGATGCCCGACACCGGAACATCCACCGGCGCGCCGGCCTGCAGCGCCGCGTTCAAGGCACAAGAGGTTTCCGGCTCGACCGCAACAACCTTGCGCGCGCCCTGAAACCAGGCCAGCGCCCCCGCGATCAGCCCACCGCCGCCCACCGCCACCAATACGGTATCGGCCTGCAGGCCCTGGCTGTCCCATTCCGCGAAACAGGTGCCCTGCCCGGCCACCGTTGCCGGAGCGTCATAGGCATGGATCTGCATCGCACCCGTGCGGGCCTCGTGTTCACGCGCCATCGTCAGGGCGTTTGCATATTCACCCGGCACCACGCTCAGATCGGCCCCGATCCGTTCGATCAGGGCAATCTTGGACGGGCCGGCCATCTCGGGCACGAAGATCTTGACCGGATGGCCCAGCGCCCCCGCCGCATAGGCCGCCGCCGCGCCGTGATTCCCGCCCGATGCAGCAACCACTCCGGCCGCGGGCACATCCGTGCTCAGCAAAGTATTGAACGCCCCGCGCGCCTTGAAGCTGCCGGTGTGCTGCAGGTGTTCCAGTTTCATCTCGACGGGATAGCCCAGCCCCAGACCGGCGCTGGCCATGACCGGCGTCACCTGTGCATGGCCGGCAATCCTCCGGGACGCCGCCGAAATCTCGTGTTTCCAATCCATTCTCATCTTTCCGTGACTGGCACTCTGCCCGCGAACCCTATAGCTGTTTGGAAAACACGCAAGCAGGGAACGCCCAGCAATGAAAGATCAACGCCTCAGCCCCTTTCGCGACGCCCAGACCGACCGCTCGACCGCAAGCGAGGTTCCGGACACGCCGCAGACACGGTCGCCCTCGTACCGGCTGGCCTTTGCCGATGAAGAATTCCTGCTGCGCAACGAGCTGCGCCCCGTGCGCCTGCAACTGGAGTTGCTGAAGCCCGAGCTGAACATTTCCGAGCGCGAGATCACGTCGACCATCGTGATGTTCGGCGGCGCGCGCATCCCGGAGCCGTCCAAAAAGGACGGCGCGCGGACCAAGACCCTGGCCGAGCTGTCGAAATACTATGACGAGGCGCGCGAATTCGCCCGCCTGATGACCGAGAAATCCAAGCTGTCCGGCTGCCGCGAGAACGTGATCGTCACCGGCGGCGGCCCCGGTGTGATGGAGGCCGGCAACCGCGGCGCCCATGATGCCGGCGGCTGCTCGATCGGGCTGAACATCGTGCTGCCGCACGAACAGGCCCCGAACCAGTACGTCACGCCGGATCTGTGTTTCAACTTCCACTATTTCGCCATCCGCAAGATGCATTTCCTGATGCGCGCCCGCGCGATCACCATCTTCCCCGGCGGGTTCGGCACCATGGACGAGATGTTCGAATCCCTCACCCTCATCCAGACCGGTCGGATGGAGCGCGTGCCCTTCCTGCTGTTCGGTCGCGACTTCTGGGAACGGGTGATCAACTGGAAAGCCCTGGCCGATGCCGGCACGATTTCCGAACAGGATCTGGACCTCTTCCGCTTTGTCGAAACCGCGCAAGAGGCGGTCGACATCATCGAGCGCTGGGAACCCGCCCCGCCGCGCAGCGACATTCCCGGGCGCTGAGCGATGGCCCGCACCCCCAAGACCGGCGAGATGCTGCACCTGCGCGGCAATGCCCTGAGCAAAGGCGAGCCGGTGGCCCTGCCGCTGACCCAAAGCAGCATGTTCCACATGCCCGGCGCGCCGGACGGGCACCCGACCTATGGCCGTGCGGACAACCCGACCTGGACGCAGGTCGAGCATGTGCTGGCGCATCTCGAAGACGCGCCCTGCCTGATCTTTCCGTCCGGCATGGGCGCGATTTCGGCCGCACTGTTCGCCACCGTGCGGGCGGGGTCGCGTATCCTGATCCCGTCGGACGGGTATTATGTAACCCGCCTGCTGGCCGACCGGTTCCTCGCCCCGCTGGGCGTGTCGGTCGAAGAGCGCCCCACGACCGCATTCGCGCAGGGTGGATTCGACGGGTTCGATGTTGTCTTCGTCGAAAGCCCGTCCAACCCCGGGCTCGACATGATCGACTTGGCGCAGGTGGCCCGCGACGTGCGCGCCGTGGGGGGCATCACCATCGCCGACAACACGACGCTGACCCCGCTGGGACAGCGCCCGCTGGACCTGGGCATCGACATCGTCGTCGCCTCGGACACCAAGGCGATGGGCGGGCATTCCGACCTGCTGATGGGCCATGTGGCCAGCCGCAATGCCCAGATCATGGAGCGGGTCGAGGAATGGCGCCGCATCTCGGGCGCGATCCCCGGCCCGCACGAAGCCTGGTTGCTGCATCGCGGGCTGGAGACGCTGGACGTCCGGTTCGACCGCATGTGCAGCTCGGCGCAGGTTCTGGCCGAACGGCTGGCCAGTCACCCGGCCGTCAGCCAGATCCGCTATCCCGGCCTGCCGTCGGACCCGTCGCACGATCTGGCCCGCAAACAGACCGCGCGGTTCGGTTTTCTGCTGACGATCACGCTGGCCTCGGAAGACCAGGCCGAACGGTTCATCAATGGCTGCCCGCTGTTGCGCCCGGCCACGTCCTTTGGCGGCGTGCACAGCTCGGCCGAGCGGCGCGCACGCTGGGGGGATCAGGTCGATCCCGGTTTCGTGCGCCTGTCGGTCGGGTGCGAGCCGGTGGACGAGCTGTGGCAGGCCCTGAACGACAGCCTGAAGGCGCTGGCCTAGGCCCTATTTCCTGGGCTCGCGCAGTTCGGTGAACACATAGATCGGCAAGACGATTCCGGCGATCAGGGCGCCCAGCCACACCAGCAGCGTCGCCGCCAGCAGGTTCGAGATGCCGCCCACCGTCAGCCCAGCGGTGACCAGGTCGGTGACCAGCAGGCCCACGAAGGTGACCACCAGCGCGATGCCGCCCTTCAGCGCCGGCACGTTCTTTTCCCCGATCTTCAGGATCAATGGCTCGGCCACGACCTGAA
Organism: Ruegeria intermedia; assembly: GCF_900129345.1. Lineage (GTDB taxonomy): Bacteria > Pseudomonadota > Alphaproteobacteria > Rhodobacterales > Rhodobacteraceae > Ruegeria > Ruegeria intermedia. Next base: position 111,257 of record NZ_FQVK01000008.1, read on the forward strand.
CCAGGGTGAACACGATCACCACCACGATGAAGGACACCGGCTTGATCGAAAAGCCGGTCAGCAACAGGCTGGCCAGCAACAGACCGATGGCATTGCCCGCCAACAGGGCCAGGGCCGACTTGATTCTGCGAGACATGCGATTGACTCCCTCCGAAACAGCTCGAAACATGCGAACAGTATCAGGATGCCGGAAATTTTCGAGAAAATTCAAACTGCTCGGCGTTCGGACCTGTTGAAATTCCATGACAAGACACAATCTGAAGGGTTAACTGCCAACGACTTCCACTGGCGAAACCAATCAGAAACGAGAGTTACATGAGCGACGATCCATATTCGGTGTTGGGCGTCTCGAAAGACGCCAGTGCTGCCGAAATCAAGAAAGCCTACCGGCGCATCGCCAAGGACTGCCACCCCGACCTCAAGCCCGGGGACGCCAAGGCCGAGGCGCGGTTCAAGGCCGCCGCGGCCGCCTATGACCTGCTGAAGGACCCCGAAACCCGGGCCAAGTTCGACCGGGGCGAGATCGACGCCTCGGGCCAGGAACGCCCGCAGCAGCAATATTACCGCGAATATGCCGAAACCGCGGGCAACCCCTATCGCTCGGGCGGCGGGTTTCAGGATGACGACATGTCGGACATCTTTGCCCAGTTCTTCGGCAACCGGCGTGGCGGCGGCTTCGGCGGGGCACGCACACATGAATTCCACGCGCCAGGCCACGACGTGAACTACAGCCTGCAGATCAGCTTCCTGGACGCGGTCTTTGGCGCCACGCAAAAGCTGACCCTGCCCAATGGCGACCGGATCGAGGTGAAGATCCCCGCCGGCATCACCGACGGCCAGACCATCCGCCTGCGCGGCAAGGGCGCGCCGGGCTATGGTGAAGGCCCGCCGGGCGACGCGCTGGTCACGATCCGCGTGGCCGAGCACCCGGTGTTCAAGCGCGAGGGCGACGACATCCGCATCACCCTGCCGATCACCATCGACGAGGCCGTTCTGGGCGGCAAGGTCCCCGCGCCCACGATCGACGGCCGGGTGAACGTGACCGTGCCCGAGGGCACCAGCAGCGGCAAGACCCTGCGCCTGCGAGGCAAAGGCGTCAGGAAACGCGGCTCGGACAAACGCGGCGACCAGCTGATCGAGCTGAGCGTGGTGATGCCCGACAAGATCGATGACGAGCTGAAGCAGTTCATGCAGAACTGGCGCAAGTCGCACAGCTATGATCCGCGGAAAGGAATGCCGGCATGACCCGTTCTCTGACCGAAGCCGAACTGATCGAAGCCGTCCAGAACCTGACGTCCGAGCGGTTGTCCCGGTTCCTGTCCGCCCGGATCGTGATCCCGCGCCAGTCCGACCGGGGGCTGGTCTACGAACGCCTGGACATGGCCCGCCTGCAACTGGCCTGCGAATTGGACGACCAGTACGAGATGGAGCCCGACGCCCTGTCGATGGTGCTGTCGCTGATCGACCAGATGCACGGCCTGCGGGCCGAACTGCGCGAGGTGCTGCGCGCCATCGACGCCCAACCCGACCCGGTGCGCAGCCAGCTGGTCGAACGGATCGGAACAGCGCGGTTCCGTCGCAGCTAGGGCCTGTGTGCAAGGCGGGTTTGCCCTTCTGGACTCGGTGGTTTTGCCTTAGAAGGCGCCATCGAGTCGGAACCGGGTACTGCGATGACACGGACCAAATCGGAACTGCTGATGCCTGCGGGCAATCTGCGCAAGCTGAAACTGGCCATCCTGTACGGGGCGGATGCGGTGTATCTGGGCACGCCCGACATGTCCCTGCGCACCAAGTCCGAGTTTTCGCTGGACGAGGTGATCGAAGGGGTCGAGTTCTGCCACGCGCATGGCCGCCGCGCCTATCTGACGCTGAACCTGTTCTCGCACAACAAGGACATCCCCAAGCTGGACGAATACATCGACACCGTCCGCAAGGTGCGGCCCGACGGGTTGATCATCGCCGACCCCGGCGTGTTCCAGTACGTGCGCGACCGCGCGCCGGAACTGCCGCTGCATATCTCTACCCAGGCCAATATCTGTTCGTGGCTGTCGGTGAAGTTCTGGCAGGATCAGGGGGCCGAACTGGTGGTGCTGGCGCGCGAGGTCTCGTACCCCGAACTGGTGGAAATCCGCGAGAAATGCCCCGACATCCGGCTCGAGGCCTTCGTGCACGGCGCCATGTGCATGACCTATTCGGGCCGCTGCCTGCTGTCGAATTTCATGGCGGAACGTGGCGCCAACCAGGGCAACTGCGCCAATTCCTGCCGCTGGAACTATGCGCTGAAGCTGCGGCTGAAGGACGGCACCCATCAGGAACTGCGGATCACCGAGGAAAACGCCGACCTGTTCGAGTTTCTGCTGGAAGAGGGCTGCCGCCCGGGTGAACTGATGCCGATCGAAGAAGACGGTCGCGGCTCGTATATCCTCAATTCGCGCGATCTGTGCATCATGCCGAAACTGGACGAATATCTGAAGATCGGTGTCGACAGCCTCAAGGTCGAGGGGCGCGGCAAGTCGGAATATTATGCCGCCATCGTCGCGCGCGCCTATCGCATGGCCATAGACGACTACTATGCCGACCCCGAGAACTGGGACCCGAAGCCGTACATGCGCGAGTTGGAGACCGTGGGAAACCGCGGCTACACGCTGGCCTTTCACGAAGGGCGGCTGACCAACTACGCGCATGACTACGAACACACCGCGACCATCGCCCAATGGGAATATGCCGGACTGGTGACCGACGTGACCGAGGATGCCTTCCTGGTCGAGGTGAAGAACAAGCTTGAACCCGGCGACGTGCTGGATTTCGTCTCGCCCATCTCGCGCGAGACGGTCCTGCTGCGCGTCTACGAATTCGAACGCGCCAGTGACCGCGCCAGGCTGGACGTGGTGCATGGCAGCACGAAAACCGTGATCCGCCTGCCGTTTGCCCTGTTCGATCACGAAGACCCCGACGACCTGCGCGCCCGTTTCCCGGTGTATTCGGTGCTGCGCAAGGAACGCGCCCTGACCGACGAACATTGGAGCCGCATCCGCTTTGACAAGCTGGTGCAGGGGTTGGAAACCTCGGGGCGCGACAATCCCGCGGCCTATGCCCGCCGTCGGGACGAGCTGGTGGAGAAGATCGGCCAGGACGGCACCGCGCGCCGGTTCAAGACCAACCGCGTGGGCACCGAGGGCTGCTGCGGCAAGGGGTGCAACGGCTGTCTGATCTTCTGGCAGGATGACAAATACGCGCTGGCGCGCGAGGTTCTGTCAAAACGCAAGCAGGGCGAACAGCTCAGCCGGCGCGAGGCCGCCGCCCTGAAACTGCCCGGTGACGCGGCCCGCGATCAGTTGCCGACGCGGTAATCCTCGGGCACGAAGAACGTATAGTCCCGGTCGGCCACCGCTTCGTGGCAGTCATGGCAATAGGCAACCGCCCCCGCGCGATCCCCCATCGTGTCGCCGAACAGCGACCCGTCGGGCATCACCATGACATAGCGCCAGTCGGCGGTGTCGGGGCTGGTGCCTTCGGGCAGTTTCTCCATCACGAACAAGGCGCCGGGATGCACCCGGCCCTCGGCCGTGGCGGTCATGCTGTCCTTGGCCAGAACCGAGCCCACGGGCAGCTTTTCCCCCGGTTGCAACGTGCCGTAATTGTGGGCCATCCGGTTGGCATAGCTGTTGACGTAGCGCTGCCCATGCGTGGCCGACAGGTACGGCGCATCGTTGAACAACGGCCAGTTCTGATAGTTCATCAGTTGATCCAGATGCGCCGTGGCATAGCCGCGATCCATCTGTTTCCTGAGGGCGCGATAGTGCTGCCGCGCGTCCTCTTTGCTCAGGTCCGCCGGGTTCTCGATCGCCAAGTGCGCGTCCCGGCCGTTTTCCTGGGCCAAAGCCACCGCCACGATCAGGCCGGAAAGACCCATGACCGTCGCGCACAGTTTCACCAATCCGTTCATCATTCGGCCCACCTCCATCCCAGGTTTGCCTGACAACCGCCGATTTCCCCGACAAATGTAAGCGGACTGGACGAAACGCACCAGGACCGGACTGTCCATCTCACCGTCTTGTGCGCAAGGGTTACTGACGCGCAGGCGCGCGCCCTTCACCTGACCAGACTACCAAATCCAGCGCTGGAATCACACACCATTTGCCCGCGAACCCGTGGGCGTGGGATCAACCTTTCAACCCGGCCTCGGCCTCGATCTGGCGGCGCGACTTGCGGGCGCGCTCGGTAGCCGATTTCAATTGACCGCAGGCGGCCATGATGTCCTCGCCCCGCGTCTTGCGGATGGGCGAGGCGTACCCGGCCTGATAGATGATGTTGGCAAAGGCCCGGATCCGGTTGTTCGAGCTGCGCTTGTAGGGCGCGCCGGGCCATTCGTTGAACGGGATCAGGTTGATCTTGGCCGGAATGTCGTGGCGCTTGATGTGGTCGATCAGGCGATGCGCGTCCTCGTCGCTGTCGTTCACGCCGTCCAGCATCACGTATTCAAAGGTGATCCGCTCGGAATTCGACGCGTTGGGATAGCTGGCAAGCGCCTGCAGCAGTTCCTCGATGTTCCAACGTTTGTTGATCGGGACCAGAACATCGCGCACCTCGTCCGTGGTGGCGTGGAACGAGATCGCCAGCAGGCAGCCGATCTCTTCCGCCGTGCGGGCGATTTCGGGTACCACGCCCGAGGTCGACAGGGTGATCCGCCGGCGCGACAGGGAAATGCCCTCGGGATCCATCGCGATCTTCATCGCGTCGCGGACGTTCTCGAAATTGTAGAGCGGCTCGCCCATGCCCATCAGCACGATGTTGGACAGCAGGCGCGTCTCGTTCTTGGGCGCGCCCGGGGTGGGCCATTCGCCCAGATCGTCGCGCGCCATCATCACCTGACCGATGATCTCGGCGGCGGTCAGGTTGCGCACCAGCTTCTGCGTTCCGGTGTGGCAGAACGAACAGGTCAGCGTGCAGCCCACCTGCGACGAGATGCACAGCGTGCCGCGATCCTCTTCGGGGATGTAGACGACCTCGACCTCGTGCCCGCCGGCGATGCGCACCAGGTATTTGCGGGTGCCGTCGGACGAGATCTGTCGGGTGACGACCTCGGGGATTTCGATCACGAAATGCTCGGCCAGCTGCGCGCGATAGGCCTTGGCCAGATTGGTCATCTGGTCAAAGTCGCGCACGCCCCATTGATAGATCCACTGCCAGATCTGGTTCACCCGCATCTTGGCCTGCTTTTCCGGGGTGCCGTGTTCGATCAGGACCTCGCGCAGCCGGTCGCGGGTGAGGCCCACAAGGTTGATCTTTCCCTCGGGCAATTTGCGGGGAATGGTCACGACATCCTGGGTGATCGGCGCTTTGGCGGTCATGGTGGGTCTCGGGCGTTCTGGCTTGGGATGCGCCTCTATATAGGAACGCCGGCAAAGATCAAAAGGATTCGTGCACCCCAGGTGTCAGTTCGCGAACCGCAGCAGCTCGGTCACCCGCGCCCGCCCCAGCTCGACCCGGCACGAGGTGATCGCGATACCCGTCCCCGATCCGCCACCATAAGACGCGCCCACCGCCTCGCATTGGGCGTCGCGATAGGCCTGCCACGCGGCCTGAGAGGCCTCGAGCGCGGTCAGCGCGACGGTGCGCCCGGTGACCGCGTCCAGTTCCTTCGCAGCATCGGCCGCAAGACCGAAGGCCTGCACCAAAGCGGCCTCGACATTGGTTTCTGCCTGACCGACGCAGGCGCCGATCTCGACCTGCGATCCGGCATCGGTGCATTCCAACGCGGGGTCCGCGAAAACCGATGCCGGAACACATATTACTGCCCAAACCCAACGCATGGCTGACCCTTTCATCGCTGTGCACTGAAACGAACGTTAGCACGGCCGAAGGGTTTGGGCACATTTCAACCGCGCGACGCGCCTACAGCCCCGCCGGCGGGATGTAACAATCCTCGACGTCCAGTTTCTTGACCGGATCGTTCGGGCCGCATTGCTCACCCGTGACCGGGTAGGTGTCGGCAGATTTCTCGCAGGCACTCAGAACGGCGGCGGCGGCGAGCATGAGAACAAGAAACGGTTTGACAGTCATGGTTTGGCTCCATCGATTTGAACTGAACCGGATTGTTCAGGTTCAAGCCGCTTCGGCCTTGATACGGATCAAATCGAGACAACGACGTCGCGGAAACCTGCGTCGAAAAAGCTCCGCCGGATGGGCGGAGCCTTTGCAGCGAGCCAAGAACGGACCTTACTGCTGGGTGCAGCGCTTCTCGGCCTCTTCGATGGCCGCGGTGAAGCCCAGCAGCGAAAAGGTATCCTTGGTCTGGGTGCCACGCGCCGAGCGCGCAGTCAGGACGGCCTCGGTACCGCGCTTCATCGCGGTCACGATCTTGGCGTCATCCGCGGCGCTGGCCGGCCAGGCCCATTCACCTTCGGTGAACAGCTCGAATTCGTTGTCGTCGATCTTCAGGTTCACGGTCGATCCCGGCGCAAAGGGATACCCGCCGGTAAAGGTCACCTGCCCTTTGACATCGGCCTTGGGGCGGTAGAACACGAACAGCAGAATGTCGCTGCGCCGCACCGACACGACCCGCCCGCCGCGGGTGTTCACCGTTTCCTTGGGCGCCGAGACGCTCCAGCACTCGGTCGGATCGTCCTCGACGAAAACGCTCCAGTCGGTCTTTGCCGCCACCCGGTTGGTGCTTGTCGCCTGCTGGGCGATTGCGGTCGTGGCCATCCCCGCCACGCAAAGGCCCGCGATCACGCGGACGAGCTTCGATCTCATCTGTTCAGCCTCCTGGCTCGACCCACACCTCAACTCCACCCCGGATGGCCGCGAACCCTGCCGGTTCGTCTGTTGCAGTTGCGCATCCGGGTGTTTGCCGACATACACACACTAACGCAGGTTTCACCACAGGCGAAAGAGCGATTGGCAGAATTTTGCGCACATTCCGGAGGGACGACATGACGCAACCCGTACCGATGACCGAGCTGTGGCGGGGACCGATGTTGGAGAGCCTTCATCTTGGCCATGCGGTGATCTGCGACGACAGCGGCCAGATCGTGCGCAGCTGGGGCGATCCGAACGCGGTGATCTATCCGCGGTCGTCGGCCAAGATGATCCAGGCGCTGCCGCTGATCACCTCGGGCGCGGCGGCCAAATACGGACTTGGCTCCGAGCATCTGGCGCTGGCCTGCGCCTCGCACAACGGCGCGGCGATCCATACCGAACGCGTGACCGCCTGGCTGGATCACCTGGGCCTGTCCGAGCCCGATCTGCGCTGCGGCCCGCAGGAGCCGGCCGACATGGCCGCGCGCGACGGCCTGATCCTGGCCGACGACACGCCCTGCCAGATCCACAACAACTGCTCGGGCAAGCATTGCGGGTTCGTTACCTTGGCCCAGCACATGGGCGCAGGCCCGGAATATATCGAGATCGACCACCCCGTGCAGCAGGCCTGCCTGTCGGCCTTCGAAGAGGCCACGGGCGAGGACAGCCCGTGTTACGGGATCGACGGCTGCTCGGCGCCCAATTTCGCCACTTCGCTGGTGGGGCTGGCGCGGTCGATGGCGTGGTTTGCCTCGGCCGGCGACCGGTCGGACCGGGCCAGCGACGCGGCGCAGCAACTGACAGCCGCGATGATGAAACATCCCGAACTGGTGGCCGGCGAAACCCGCGCCTGCACCGAACTGATGCGGGCGATGAACGGCCGTGCCGCGATCAAGACCGGGGCCGAGGCCGTGTTCGTGGCCATCATCCCGGAAAAGAAGATGGGCGTGGCGCTGAAGATCACCGATGGCGCCACCCGCGCCAGCGAATGCGCCATTGCCGCCATTCTCGTCAGCCTCGGCGTGCTCGAGGCCGATCACCCGGCCACGCGCAAATTCATGAACGCCACGCAATACAGCCGCCGCGGGCTGGAATGCGGCGTGATCCGCCCCGCGCCGGGTTTCCCCGGCTGAGGGTCACATCTCGATCTCGTGGATCTCGGCCACCTCGACCGAGCCCGAGCCGTTGACCACCATGGGGCAGCCCTTGGCCATCTCGGTGGCGGCCTCGATGCTGTCGGCCTTGACCACGGTAAAGCCCGAGGCCGGGTTCGGCCCGCCATTGTCGGCCACGCCATCGGCGCTGACGGTATAAGACTGGCCCACCGGGTTGCCGGGAATTTCCAGCGCCGGCCCCATGTCGTGGAACCACGCGCCCCAGGCCGCCATTGTGGCTTCGATCTCGGCCGGGTCGGTCGGCGTGGTGCCACCGTGATAGACAAACAGGTACTGAGGCATTTTCTGGTCTCCCTTTTGGTCAGACGGGTTGGGCAAGCCGGGCTTCCAGCTTGCGCAGCGACGAGGTCCAGCCTCGTTCATGGTTGGCCGAGACGTCGTCATCGCCCAGATCGCGGTGATCGAGGATCAGGCGCGCGCCGGTGCTGGTCGGCTCGACCGCCAGCGTCACATGGCTCTCGGCGCCGCGCCGGTCGTCGTCGTCATGCCAGCCCCAGGTGAACCCGACCGAGTTCGGCGGGTCCACATGAGTCACATGCCCGGACACCTTGAACCGCTGCCCGTCGCCATTGACCATGACCGAATACCACGGCCCAGGGCGCGAGAAATCCAGATCGTGTTCCGGCACCTCGACCCCTTCGGGCCCCCACCATTGCAACAATCTGGTTCCGTCGCTGATCCAGGCGAACAGCGTTTCGGCGCTGACGGGAAAGTCACGCACCAGCTTCAGGTCGGCCATGTGGGGTCCTCCTGCAGAATGTCGCCCAGGCGGTCCAGGCTGGCCTCCCAGAACTGGCGTTTCGAGATGGTCCATTCGGCAATCGCCCGCAGCCCCTCGGGGCGGATCGAATAGATACGCTGGGTGCCGTTGACGCGCTGATTTACCAGCCCGGCCTGCCGCAGCACCTTCAGGTGCCGGGAAATGGCCGCACCGGACATGCCCTTGCCCCGGGCAAGGTCGCCTGCGGGCAGTTCGCCCTGATCCATCAGTTGTTCAACGATCGTGAATCGGGTCGGGTCGGACAGGGCCGAAAAGGCATCGAGCAGCGTGTTCATGTCCGTTGATTAACATGAATGTTAAACAATGAAAACCCGAAACCGTCGGATCAGCCCAGCGCGAATTCCGATCGGGCATACCCCTGCAGATACAGCAGCGCGGTCAGGTCGCCATGGTTGATGCGCACGTCGCATTGCGCCGCGACCGAGGGTTTGGCGTGCAGGGCCACGCCCGTCCCGGCACGCTCCAGCATGCCCAGGTCATTCGCCCCGTCGCCCACGGCGATCACCTCGGCCTCGGAAATGCCCAGACGGGCGGTGATCTGTTCCAGCGCCTCGACCTTGGCCTGACGGCCCAGGATCGGGCGCTGCACGTCACCGGTCAGCTTGCCGTCGGCGGCCAGCAGCGTGTTGGCGCGGTTCTCGTCAAAGCCCAGCAGCTCGGCCACGCGGGCCGTGAACGCGGTGAACCCGCCCGAGACTAGCGCGGCATAGCCACCATTGGCCCGCATCGTCGCAACCAGTTCGCGGCCGCCCGGCATCAGGGTGATCCGCTGGTTCAGCACCCGGTCGATCACCGACACGTCCAGCCCCTTCAGCAGGCCCACCCGCTCGGTCAGCGCGCCTTCGAAATCCAGCTCGCCATTCATGGCGCGGGCGGTGATCTCCTTGACCCGCTCGCCCACCCCGGCCTCGTCGGCCAGTTCGTCGATGCATTCCTGCTGGATCATCGTGCTGTCCATGTCGGCCAGCAGCATCTTCTTGCGGCGGCCCTCGGCCGGCTGCACCACCAGATCGACGCCCAGTTTCTGCAGGTCAGCCCAGACATCCCAACGGTTTTCCGGAACCGTCGGCAGGGCAAATTCGGCCGCCTCGTCGGGGCTCAGCCATTGAATGTCGCCCCCGCCCCAGGCGTTGCGCAACGCGTCGATCAGCGCCCCGTCCAGCGACGGCGTCTTGGGGTTGGTCAACAGGGTGGCAACGTACATCTTGATCCTCCGGCAGCCTGCCCTGCGCATATCGCAGGCGCAGCATTTCCGCCAGAGGCCAATTCCGCGCCGCTAGCCCAGAATGCCCGGCAGGCGCAGCCCGTGTTCGCGGGCGCAATCCTTTGCGATGTCATACCCCGCATCCGCATGGCGCCACACGCCCGAGGCCGGATCGTTCCACAACACCCGCTCAAGCCGCCGCGCGGCGTCCTCGGTGCCGTCGGCGCAGATCACCACGCCGGCATGCTGGCTGAAGCCCATGCCGACCCCGCCGCCATGATGCAGCGACACCCAGGTCGCGCCGCTGGCGGTGTTGATCAACGCGTTCAGCAGCGGCCAGTCCGACACGGCGTCGGACCCGTCCAGCATCGCCTCGGTCTCGCGGTTGGGGCTGGCGACCGAACCGCTGTCGAGGTGGTCGCGTCCGATGACGACAGGTGCGCTCAGCTCTCCATTCGCGACCATCTCGTTGAAGGCCAGACCCGCGCGGTGCCGGTCGCCCAGCCCGATCCAGCAGATCCGCGCGGGCAGGCCCTGAAACGCGATCCGGTCACGGGCCATGTCCAACCAACGATGCAGGTGCTCGTTCTCGGGGAACAGCTCTTTCATCTTGGCATCGGTCTTGTAGATATCTTCGGGGTCGCCCGACAGCGCGCACCAACGAAACGGGCCGATACCGCGGCAGAACAGCGGGCGGATATAGGCCGGGACGAAACCGGGAAAGGCAAAGGCGTTCTCAAGCCCCTCGTCCTGCGCGACCTGACGGATGTTGTTGCCATAGTCCAGCGTCGGCACGCCCGCGTTCCAGAAATCGACCATCGCCGCGACATGCTGCTTCATCGAGGCCCGCGCGGCCTTTTCCACCGCCTTAGGGTCTGTTTCTCGCTTTTCACGCCACTGGGCCAGGGTCCAGCCCAGCGGCAGATACCCGTTGATCGGGTCATGGGCGCTGGTCTGGTCGGTCACGATGTCGGGGCGCATTCCGCCCGCGGCCATGCGGCGGTAGATCTCGGGAAAGATCTCGGCCGCATTGCCCAGCAGACCCACGGACTTCGCCTCGCCCGCCTTCGTCCAGCGGTCGATCATGGCCAACGCCTCGTCCAGCGTTTCGGCCTTTTCATCCAGGTATTTGGTGCGCAGGCGGAAATCGATGCTGTCGGGGTTGCATTCCACCGCCAGACAGCAGGCCCCGGCGAAGACTGCGGCCAGGGGCTGTGCTCCGCCCATGCCGCCCAGCCCACCGGTCAGGATCCATCGGCCGGTCAGGTCGCCGCGATAGTGCTGCCGCCCGGCCTCGGCGAAGGTTTCATAGGTGCCCTGAACGATGCCCTGCGTGCCGATATAGATCCACGACCCGGCCGTCATCTGGCCGTACATCATCAGGCCCTTCCGATCCAATTCGTTGAAATGGTCCCAGGTCGCCCAATGCGGCACGAGGTTGGAATTGGCGATCAGCACCCGCGGCGCGTCCTTGTGCGTGCGGATGATCGCCACCGGCTTGCCGGACTGCACGATCAGGGTCTCGTCGGTCTCGAGATCCTTCAAACTGGCAACAATAGTGTCGAAATCCTTCCAGGTCCGCGCCGCGCGGCCGATGCCGCCATAGACCACCAATTCGTGCGGGTTTTCGGCCACGTCGGGGTGCAGGTTGTTCATCAGCATCCGCAACGGGGCCTCGGTCAGCCAGCTTTTGGCGTTCAACTCGGGACCGGTCGGCGGAAAGACGTCACGGGTGTTCTTGCGCGGGTCACTCATTTCGGGGCTCCTTTTTCGGCCAGCGCGCCCGACAGGGCCAGGGCGCGCAGGCGGTCAAGCATCTCTTGCAGGTGCGGGCGCAGGCGTTCGGCCCGGTCCGCGCGCCAGGGCCAGGGCGGCCTCTCGTCCATATAGGCGCGTTGGGCGATCTCCATCTGGATCGCATGTATGCCCTTGTCCGGGCAGCCGTAGTTCCGGGTGGTCCAGCCGCCCTTGAACCGGCCGTTCAGCACCGCGGCACAGCCCGACGCCCGGGCCACGGCGTCCACCGCCTGCGCGATCTCGGGTGCGCAGGTGGTGCCGTCATTGGTGCCCGTGTTGAAGACCGGCAGTTCTCCGTCGAACAGGAAGGGGATCCGCGACCGGATCGAGTGGCAGTCGAACAGGATCGCCACGCCATGCCTGGCCCGCACCCGCTCCAATTCTTCCTGCAACGCGGCGTGGTAGGGGGCGTGGAACTCTCTGCGCCTCTCCTCGATTTCATCTTCCGACGGCTCCTGCCCTTCCAGCCATATGGGTTGCCCGTCGAAATCGGTCAGCGGCACCAGGGTCGTCGTGTTCTGCCCCGGATAGAGCGACTGACCTGCGGGGTCACGATTGGCGTCGACAACATAACGGTGCACGCGGGACTGGACCACCGTCGCATCGCCCGAAAGCCCTTTATAGAGTCTGTTTATGTGCCAATCCGTGTCGGCCAACGCCCGGCCGGTCTGGTTCAGGCGCGCATGGATCTCCTCGGGCACGACGGTTCCACCATGGGGCTGGCCCAGCACGATCGGGCCCTGCCCCCGCTGCACCTCGACCACGGTCATGCCGTCACCTCCGGCAGCGGTACGCCCAGCGCCTCCAGGATCGCGCCGCTCGCCACAAGATCCTTGGCCTGCTGCAATTCCGGGGCCAGGTACCGGTCCTCGGCCAAGGGCGGGATGTCGGCGCGCAGCCGCGCAATCACCCGCTGCAGGGGCGCGCTGGTGACCAGCGGGGCGCGGAACTCGACGCCCTGGGCAGCGCAGAGCAGTTCGATCCCCAGAATGTAGTTCAGGTTTTCCACCATGCGCGTCAGACGCCGCGCCCCGTGGGCGGCCATCGAGACGTGATCTTCCTGGTTGGCCGAGGTGGGCGTGCTGTCGGTGACGCAGGGGTTGGCCAGATGCTTGTTCTCGCTCATCAGCGCGGCGGTCGTGACCTCGGCGATCATGAATCCGGAATTCAAGCCCGGATCGGGGGTCAGGAATGGCGGCAGATCGAAGCTGAGCGTCGGATCCACCATCAGTGCGATCCGGCGTTGCGCGATGGCGCCGATCTCGGACAGGGCCAGCGCGATCATGTCGGCGGCAAATCCCACCGGTTCGGCGTGAAAATTGCCGCCCGAGACGATCATGTCGGGATCGGACAGCACCAGCGGGTTGTCGGTGGCCGCGTTGGCCTCGGTCTGCAGGGTGGCGGCGGCCTGCCGGATCACGTCCATCGCGGCACCGGTGACCTGCGGCTGGCAGCGGATGCAATACGGGTCCTGCACGCGGCTGTCGCCCTCGCGATGGCTTTCGCGGATTTCCGAACCCTGCAGCACGGCGCGCATGGCGCTGGCGGCCTCGATCTGGCCGCGATGGCCCCGCAGAGCATGGATCTCGGGCTGCAGCGGCGCGGTGGAGCCCATGATGGCATCGGTCGATACGGCCGAAACGACCAGCGCGTTCTGCGCCGCGCACCATCCCTCGAACAGGCCCGCCAAGGCGTAGGCCGTCGAGAACTGAGTGCCGTTGATGAAGGCCAGCCCCTCTTTCGGCCCCAGTTGAACAGGCTCTAACCCGGCCATTTTCAAGGCATGGGCGCCCGGCATGACCGTACCGTTCAGCTCGGCTTCGCCTTCGCCGATGACCACCGCCGTCATGTGGGCCAGCGGCGCCAGATCGCCCGAGGCCCCCACCGAGCCCTGCGCCGGGATCACCGGGGTCACGCCACGGGCCAGCATCTGTTGCAGCAGGTCCACCAGCGCCCACCGCACCCCGGATGCGCCGCGCCCGAAAGACAACAGCTTGAGCGCCATCATCAGGCGCGCCAACCGCCGCGGCACCGCCGGGCCGACCCCGCAGCAATGGCTGAGGATCAAATTGCGCTGCAGCGCCGAGGTGTCCCTGGCCGCGATCTTGAGGCTGGCCAGCTTGCCGAACCCGGTATTCACGCCATAGACGGGCTGGTCACCGGCGGCGGCCTCGGCGATGCGGGCGGCGGCGGCCTCGACAGCCGGGCGGCAGCTATGATCCAGAACCACCGGCGTTTCGTTCCAGTAGATCTCCGCCAGTTGGGCCAGCGAAACCTGCCCCGGAACCAAGGTCAGAGCGCTCATGCCTCCCCTCCGAAAATGCGCGCGTGCAGCGGGTTGAACCCGATCCGATAGGCCAGCTCGGCCGGGTGGGAGACGTCCCACACGGCCAGATCCGCCCGTTGGCCCGGCGCGATCGTGCCGGCATCGGTCAGCCCAAGCGCGCGGGCGGCATTGCGGGTGACTCCGGCCAGCGCCTCGGCCGGGGTCATGCCAAACAGGGTGCAGCCCATGTTCATCGTCAGCAGCAGCGACGTCAGCGGCGAGGACCCCGGGTTGCAATCGGTGGCCAGGGCCATCGAAACCCCGGCCTTGCGGAACAGGTCAATGGGCGGGGCCTGCGTTTCCCGCAGCGTGTAGAACGCGCCGGGGAGCAGAACCGCGGTCGTTCCGGCTTCGGCCATGGCAGCCACCCCGGCGGCGTCCACATATTCGACGTGATCGGCCGACAAGGCGCCATAGGACGCCGCCAGCCGGGCCCCGCCCAGGTTCGACAATTGCTCGGCATGCAGCTTGACCGGCAACCCCAGGTCACGCGCGGCGTCGAACACCCGCGCGACCTGAGCCGTATCGAAGGCGATGCCCTCGCAGAACCCGTCGACCGCGTCGACCAACCCCTCGGCATGGGCCGCACGCAGGGTCGGGATGCAGACCGTGTCGATATAGGCGTCCGCGCGCCCGGTGTATTCGGGCGGGACCGCATGCGCGCCCAGAAAGCTGGTCACCACCCGAACCGGGCGCAGCTGCGGGATCTGACGCGCCACGCGCAACATGCGCAGCTCCGCCTCGGGTTCCAGCCCATAGCCCGATTTGATCTCGATGCAGGTCACCGCTTCGGCGATCAGGGCATCGACGCGGGGCAAGGCGGTGTCCAGCAGTTCCTGCTGGCTGGCCGCGCGGGTGGCCGCCACCGTGGACAGGATACCGCCACCGGCCCCGGCGATATCGGCGTAAGAGGCACCGTTCAGACGCATCTCGAACTCGACGGCGCGATTGCCGCCAAACACGACATGGGTGTGCGGGTCGATCAGGCCCGGCGTGATCAGGCGGTCACGGTAGTCGATGACCGGGCCGGCCTGTTGCGCCAACGGGTCCTGCCAAGACCCCACCCAGTCGATCCGGTCGCCACTCAGCACGATGGCGGCATCCTCGATCAGGCCATAGGGCGGCGCGCCCTCGGCCATGGTCGCAACATGCTGACAGCGGAGGACGGTTTTTTCGGCCATGGCGATTCTTTTGGACTCCCGTTGCGGTTTGTTTTTTCGTATACGGGTAAGAACCTAAAGTCTACACATATTGAGCGCAGCATGACGATACACGCAAAAACCGCTTTGTTAGGGTCTGATTGGGCGTCGAACCTGCGGGTGGAAATCACCGAAGGACGGATTGCCGGGCTGCAGGCCAACGTCCCGCCCGCGCCCAGCGATACATGCGTCGACCTTCTGCTGCCGGCCCTGTCGAACCTGCACAGCCACAGCTTTCAACGCGCCATGGCCGGGATGACCGAGACCCGAACCGCAGGCCGGGAAAGCTTCTGGAGCTGGCGGCAGCTTATGTACCGCTTTCTGGACAATCTGACGCCCGCGCATATCGAGGCGATCGCCGCCCTGACCTTCCTCGAGATGCAGGAGGCCGGATATGCCGCGGTGGGCGAGTTCCACTATGTCCACCACCAACCCGGCGGCGCGCCCTATGCCGAACTGTCCGAACTGAGCCAGCGCGTCTTTGCCGCCGCGCAGCAGACGGGGATCGGGCTGACCCATCTGCCGGTGCTCTACACCTGTGGCGGTGTCCGGCAGGAGGCTCTGACCGGCGGGCAATTGCGGTTCGGCAACAATCTGGACCGCTATCTGGACCTGCTCGACGCGACCCGGAGCCTGGCGCGGCAGGCCCCGGCCGACACCATCGTCGGCATCGCCCCGCATTCGCTGCGGGCCACGCGCCCGGGCGACCTGCGCGCCCTGATCGACAACGTCCCGGACGGCCCTGTTCACATCCACATCGCCGAGCAGGTGAAAGAGGTTCAGGACGTGCAGGCCGCTTTGGGCTGCCGTCCGGTGGAGTGGTTGCTGAACACCCTGCCGGTCGATGACCGCTGGTGCCTGGTCCACGCCACACATATGACGCCCGGCGAAACCCGGGCCCTAGCACGGTCGGGCGCCGTGGCGGGGCTGTGCCCGATCACCGAGGCCAATCTGGGCGACGGAATTTTCGAAGGGCCGACCTATGTCGCTGCGAACGGGCGGTTCGGGGTTGGATCAGACTCTAACATTCGCATTTCGCTGCCCGAGGAACTGCGGACTCTCGAATATTCGCAACGCCTGCGCGATCGCGCCCGGGCGGTTCTGGTGCGAGGCGAAGGCTCGGTCGGGCATGCCCTGTATACAGGCGCGGCCCAAGGCGGCGCGCAGGCGCTTGGGCGCGACGCCGGGGGCATCGCCCCGGGCAAGCTGGCCGATCTGGTGGCCATCGACCGCGCGCACCCGACCCTGTGCGCCTTGCGAGACCACCAACTGCTGGACGGGCTGTGTTTCGCAGCCCCAGACGGTCTGGTGACCGATCTGTGGTCGGCCGGCCGCCACACGGTCCGCGCCGGGCGCCATGTCGCGCGCGACACGATCATTCCCGCCTATCGCCGGGCCATTGCCGATCTGCTGTCCCGAGTCTAATCATCGCCAACACCAAGCCGAGCACCCAATGACCCAAAGCACCGAGACCACCAGCTACAAGGACATCAAGCAGACCGTGCTTGGCCGCATCCGTTCAGGCGAGTGGCGACCCGACACCTTGCTGCCCAACGAAGAGGACCTGGCGGTCGAGTTTTCCTGCACCCGCACCACGGTGAACCGCGCGCTGCGCGAACTGGCCGAGGAAGGTTTCCTGGAACGCCGCCGCAAGGCCGGCACCCGCGTATCCAGCGCCCCGCAGCGGCAGGCCCGCTTCACCATCCCGCTGGTGCGCGACGAGGTCGAGGCCATGGGCGGCACCTATCGCTATGCGCTGGTCTCGGCGCTGGCCGAGACCGCGCCCGAATGGCTGGCGGCGCGGCTGGCGCTGACACCGGGGCAGCGCGTGGTGCATGTGCGCTGCATGCACTATTCCGACAACACCCCCTTTCAGTTCGAGGACCGCTGGATCGTCATCGACAGCGTGCCGCAGGTCGAACAGGCCGACTTCTCGGCCATCGGCCCGAATGAATGGCTGGTGCAGACGGTCCCCTTCACCAATGTCGAGCTGTCCTTTCTGGCCAGCCGGGCCGACGCCACGCTGGCCGGTTTTCTGGACGTGACCGAAGGCGAGCCGGTCTTCACCGCCGAGCGCATCACTTGGCTGCAGGGGCAGCCGGTGACGCTGGCCAAGATGTATTTCGCAGCCGGCTATCGCATGACCACCCGGCTCTGAGGCAAAAAAGGCTTGCAACAGGGTCTTTACCAGCGGCGCAATCCGATACAGGGTCCGGTTCGGCGGCACCGCAATCAGGAGGACCCGAAATGGCCAACCCGCTTTTTGATCGTCTGTTCGGCATCCATGCGGGCAAAGACACGCCGTTTCTGCATCTGCCGGATGGGCAGACGCTGACCCATGCCGCGTTTCTGGACATGGCGGCGCGGCTGGCCAATGCGCTGACGGGGCTCGGGCTGGAACCGGACGACCGGGTGGCGGTGCAGGTCCACAAATCGCCCGAGGCGCTGGCGCTGTATGCGGCCTGCGTTCAGGCCGGGCTGATCTTTCTGCCGCTGAACACCGCCTATACCGGTGCCGAGCTGAGCTATTTCATCGACAACAGCGGCGCTGCGCTGGTGGTCTGTGATGCGAGCGCGCTGTCGGAACTGGAGCCCATCGCCCACGGCCATGGCGCGCGGGTCGAAACGCTGAACGCCGACGGCTCGGGCAGCCTGATGCGGCGCGCGCTGGGGATGCTGCCGGCGTTTGAACCGGTGCGCCGCACGCCGGAGGATCTGGCCGCGTTTCTTTACACTTCGGGCACCACCGGGCGGTCCAAGGGCGCCATGCTGACGCAGGCGAATCTGCTGTCGAACGCCGAAACGCTGGTGCAGGAGTGGCGCTTCACCGCGGACGACGTGCTGCTGCACGCGCTGCCGATCTTTCACACCCATGGCCTGTTCGTGGCCACCAATGTCATGCTGTCGGCCGGCGGGTCGATGATCTTTCTGCCGGGCTTCGATCTGGACGACATCCTGCGCCTGATGCCCAAGGCCACCTCGATGATGGGTGTGCCGACCTTCTATACTCGCCTCCTGGACGACGACCGGTTCACCGGGGATCTGGCCCGGCACATGCGGCTGTTCATATCCGGCTCGGCGCCGCTGCTGGCCGAAACCCACACGCGATTCGAGCAACGCACCGGCCACCGCATCCTGGAACGCTATGGCATGACCGAGACCAACATGAACACCTCGAACCCCTATGACGGCGAGCGTCGGGCCGGAACCGTGGGCTTTCCGCTGCCGGGGGTCGAGTTGAAGATCACCGACCCCGAAACGGGCGATCCCCTGCCGCAGGGCGAGATCGGCATGATCGAAGTGCGCGGCCCGAACGTGTTCAAGGGCTATTGGCAGATGCCCGAGAAAACCGCCGCCGAACTGCGCGAGGACGGGTTCTTCATCACCGGCGATCTGGGCCGCATCGACGCGGACGGCTATGTGCATATCGTCGGCCGCGGCAAGGACCTGATCATTTCGGGCGGCTACAACATCTATCCCAAGGAAATCGAGCTGGTTCTGGATGACCAGCCCGGCGTGCTGGAAAGCGCGGTGATCGGCGTGCCGCACCCGGATTTCGGAGAAACCGTGCTGGGCATCCTGGTGCCCGAGGCCGGCGCGGCACCGGATCTGGATGCGATCATGGAGGCGGTGCGCCAAAACCTTGCCCGTTTCAAACATCCCCGCAGGCTGATCCTGCTGGACGAACTGCCGCGCAATACGATGGGCAAGGTGCAGAAAAACGTTCTGCGCGAGACCTACAACGCAATGTTTCAAGGCAATTGAAGCGTTCCTCATCGCGTCCAATGGAACGTATGTGGCGGGCGACCCTTGTCCGAGAACTCTAATTTATTGACACAAGGCCCTGCGCGCAGGCAACTTTCTCGGAACGAGCAACCAACCTGCAAAAGGAAATACAGGGGCGATGGTATTTGAGACGATCGGAAGGACGATCGCGGTGGTCGGCTCGCTTTTGACGTTCGCGCCTGGCACTGCCAATTCTGCCGAGTGGGTGGCCGGACTGGGAGCCGACGATCTGTTCGACATCGATGGAGTTCCCGCTTTTGCCGGTTTGGTTGAGCTTCACTCAGATCCTTTCGTGCGAGCATTTTGGGTGGATGTATCGGCGATGGCGTCAGTACTTGTAGACACCGAACACGATATCTTTGCCGGAATTGGCCTGCATTCACTGCTTCATTTCGGAATGGATCGGGTGTTTTTCGAGTTCAGTCTTGCGGCAGGAGGCTATTTTCCGGGTGGCGAGTCGCCCCCACGAAAGCTTACCGACAGATTTCAATACCGCACCTCTATCGGCGCTGGATACCGACTGACAGAATCCAGCCGCCTTTCAGTTTCGATGGATCACCTATTCAATTCGGAGTTCGAAAACTACGAGCCCGGCAGCGAAACCATATTGTTGCGGTACACCAAGGGGTTCTGAGCATCAGGATCGTCGAGACCCGGCAACCTTTGGCATTTCCTGACTCCGGTGCAGTTGTCGAACCCGCGGGATTCGACAACTGCCCGTGGATTCGGATTGCAGATCAGACCACGTCGAACTCCAGCGGCTTGATCTGGGTGAACAGCCCGGTTTCAGCCAGCTTGGCGCGGGCTTCGGCCGGAACCGGCTCGTCAACATACAGCAGCGCGATCGCCTCGCCACCCGCCTGGGCGCGGCCCAGGGTAAAGTTGGCGATGTTCACGCCATGCTCGCCCATGGTCTTGCCCAGGGTGCCGATGATGCCCGGCACGTCCTCGTTGGTGGTGTAGAGCATGTGTGCGCCGACCTCGGCATCGATGTTGATGCCCTTGATCTGGATAAAGCGCGGCTTGCCGTCGCTGAACACGGTACCCCCGATCGAGCGTTCGCGCTTGTCGGTCACCACGGTCACCTTGATATAGCCCTCGAAGGCGCCCGACTTGTCCTGGTTGGTGGTCGAGATCTTGATACCGCGTTCCTTGGCCACGACCGGGGCCGAGACCATGTTCACCTCGGGGTTCGAGCGTTTCATGATCCCCGCCACCACCGCGCAGTTCAGCGCCGCCAGGTTCATCTGCGCCGCCACGCCGTCATACAGGATGTTGATCGCCTTGATCGGCTCATCGGTCATCTGGCCGATGAAGCTGCCCAGATGGCCGGCCAGCTTGATCCACGGCCCCATGACCTTGGCCTCTTCGGCGGTGACGCTGGGCATGTTCAGCGCATTCTCGACCGCGCCGGTCAGCAGATAGTTCGAGATCTGCTCGGCCACCTGCAGCGCCACGTTTTCCTGCGCCTCGGTGGTCGCGGCGCCCAGATGCGGGGTGCAGACCACGTTGGGCAGGCCGAACAGCGGGTTTTCCTTGGCCGGTTCCTCGCTGAACACGTCGAAGGCGGCCCCGGCGACATGGCCCGATTTGATCAGTTCGGCCAGCGCCTCTTCATCGACCAGACCGCCGCGGGCGCAGTTGATGATACGCACGCCCTTCTTGGTCTTGGCCAGATTCTCGCGGCTGAGGATGTTGCGGGTCTGGTCGGTCAGCGGTACGTGCAGGGTGATGAAATCGGCCCGCGCCAGCAGCTCGTCCAGCTCGACCTTTTCCACGCCCATCTTGTCGGCCTTCTCCTGGCCCAGATAGGGATCATAGGCGATGACCTTCATCTTGAGGCCCTGCGCCCGGTCGCAGACGATGCCGCCGATATTGCCGGCGCCGATCACGCCCAGCGTCTTGTTGGTCAGCTCGACCCCCATGAACTTGGACTTTTCCCACTTGCCCGCATGGGTGCTGGCATTGGCCTCGGGAATCTGGCGCGCCACGGCGAACATCATCGCGATGGCGTGCTCGGCGGTGGTGATCATGTTGCCGAAGGGCGTGTTCATCACGATCACGCCCTTTTTCGAGGCGGCTTCCTTGTCGATATTGTCGGTGCCGATGCCGGCGCGGCCGATCACCTTCAGCTTGTCGGCCTTTTCCAGGATCTTCTCGGTGACCTTGGTGGCCGAGCGGATGGCCAGGCCGTCATAGTTGCCGATGATCTCGGCCAGCTTTTCCTTGTCCTTGCCCACGTCGGGCATGAAATCCACGTCGATGCCACGGTCGCGGAAGATCTGAACCGCGGTTTCGCTGAGCTTGTCGGATACGAGTACTTTGGGGGCCATGTGCGTGGTCCTTGAATGGAATGATGACTCCGGGCCGGACGCGGCCCGGATCTTGTCGGGGAAAAGGGTCAGGCGGCTTCGGCCTGGGCTGCGATCTCGGCCTCGAACGCCCATTTCAGCCAGGGCAGCATCGCCCGGATGTCGGACGTCTCGACCGTGCCGCCGCACCAGATGCGCAGCCCGGCCGGCGCGTCACGATACGCGCCGATGTCCAGCGCCACGTTCTCGGCCTCCAGCCGCTTGGCGACCGCCTTGGCAAAGCTTGCGCCGTCGCGGATCCGCGGATCGGTGAATTTCAGGCAGACGCTGGTGTTCGACCGGGTGGCCGGGTCCTCGGCCAGGTTGTCGATCCAGTCGTTCTGGTCGCAGAAGTCAAAGATCGCCTGCGCATTGGCATCGGCGCGGGCGATCAGGCCCTGCAGCCCGCCGACCGAGCGCGCCCAGTCCAGCGCGAACAGGTAATCCTCGACCGCCAGCATCGACGGCGTGTTGATGGTGGCGCCCTGGAAGATGCCCTCGATCAGCTTGCCGCCCTTTGTCAGGCGGAAGATCTTCGGGAGCGGCCAGGCGGGGGTATAGCTTTCCAGCCGCTCGACCGCGCGGGGGCTGAGGATCAGCATGCCATGCGCGGCCTCGCCACCCAGAACCTTCTGCCAGCTGAAGGTGGTGACATCCAGCTTGTCCCAGGGCAGGTCCATCGCAAAAGCGGCGCTGGTGGCGTCGCAGATGGTCAGGCCGGCGCGGTCATCGGCGATCCAGTCGCCATTCGGAACCCGCACGCCCGAGGTGGTCCCGTTCCAGGTAAAGACCACGTCATTGTTGAAATCGATGGACGCCAGATCGACGATCTGCCCGTAATCGGCGGTTTTCACCTCGGCGTCGATCTTCAGCTGTTTGACCACGTCGGTAACCCAACCAGCGCCAAAGCTTTCCCAGGCCAGCATCTCGACCTTGCGTTCGCCCAGCAGCGACCACAGCGCCATTTCCACCGCGCCGGTATCCGAGGCCGGAACGATGCCGATGCGATAGTCAGCCGGAATGCCCAGCAGCTCGCGCGTGCCTTCGATAGCGGCCTTCAGCTTGTCCTTGCCGATGGCGGCGCGGTGCGACCGGCCCAGCGCGGCATCGGCCAGCTTGTTCAGCTCGAATGTGGGGGGTTTGGCACAGGGGCCCGAGGAAAAACGCGGATTGGCCGGCCGCGCTGCCGGTCGTTCGATGGTCATTGGTGTTACCCTTCCAGATATACGCCCCTCGTTGGGGAGGGGTGTCCCGCGGCCAGACCTAGGGGGCCGCAGATGGGCGGGCAAGCGGAAAAGACGCTTTGAACATCAAAAACGACACGGGCGGTGACGCCAAATCGGAACACAGGTTTCCGATCGGCGCATTTTGCACCCGCAGAAAGACCTCAGCGATCCAGCCGGACGGTTTCGCCCGTGGCCAGCGATTGCTGCGCCGCCAGCCCCATGCGCACGGCCCACATGCCGTCGGTCAGGCTGACATCCGGGGCATCGCGCTCGCCACGCACCAGCGCCAGAAAGCCTTGATGCTGATAGAAGGTCGAGCCGTTGTGGTCGCCCGCCGCCAGCAGGCGCGGATCGACGGGAATGTCGCGGGTGATCGGGCCTTTGGGGTCGCGCGGGCTGACGATCAGCTGCGGCACCGGCGGCTCGCCCAGATGTTCGGGCCAGAACCGGCCCGGCCCGGGCACCAGCGCCTCGATCTTGGCCTTGGGGCCGACGACCGAGATTTCCTCCTGATACCGCGCGCCCTCGGCGAACATGCACAGCTCCAGCATCGCCCGCGCGCCCGAGGCGAAATCGACGATGACATAGCCGTGGTCCAGGATGTCGGGCGTCTCGCCGTCATAGGTTTCGTCCAGATGGTTCACGGCCTGCCCGCCGCTGGCGCTGATGCGTACCGGGTCTGATTGCAGGATCAGGCGCATCAGGTCGAAGAAATGACAGCATTTCTCGACGAAGGTGCCGCCGGTGTTGCGGTTGAACCGGTTCCAGTTGCCGACCTTTTCCAGGAACGGAAAGCGGTGTTCGCGGATGCTCAGCATCTTGACCCCGCCGCTGGTGTCCTGCGCCTCGGCGATCAGGGCGGCGATGGGCGGCATATAGCGATATTCCATCGCCACCCAGATCGGACAGGGATAGCTGCGCTCGATCTCGGCCAGACGGGCGGCATCGTCGGGGTTGGTGAACAGCGGCTTTTCCACCAGCAACGGCAAGGGACGGGTCTGGGCGATCTGGGCGATCTGATCCACATGCAGATGGTTGGGGCTGGCGATGACCAGGCAGTCCAGGTCTTCGACCGACAGCAGATCCTGCAGCGACGGCACCATCTTGGCCCCCGGCGCAATCGCCTGCGCGGCGCGTGCCATCTCGGGGTCGGGCTCGAAAATGGCGGCCACTTGCGTGCCCTCCAGCAGGGCAATGTTGTGCAGGTGTTCCTGCCCCATCATGCCACATCCGATCAGCCCGTAGTTGATGGTCCGGGTCATGCGCGTTTCCTCGTCATTTCAGTCGTTGGACGTAAGTTGCCCGATCCGGGTCGAACCAGGTTTTCGAAAACTCGACGGGTTCAGGCCGTTCCGACCAGCTGAACCGCTCGATGTAACCGACGGTCTCGCCCGCCGGCCGGGTGAAGTTCGCGGGGGTCCAGTCGGGCAGCCGGCTGACCGAAACCCGATCCTCGGCGCGGGTGATCCAGAACCCAAGCTGCTGCTGGTAATAGCGATAGAGCGAGTCCGACAGCAGCCGCCGGTCGATCAGACCGGCTGATTCGTCCAGCCAGATTTCCTCGACCGCGATGATTGTGTCATTCAGATAGCGCATCCGCCGCACGCGCGACCCGCGCCGCGAGGTGCCGAAATCGGGCAGGTCGGCGGGCTTGTCCAGGTGATCGACCGACAGGATGTCGGCGCGCGGCAGGCCGCCGCCCTCGGGCAGTTCCAGCCGGAACATGGCATAGACGCTGTTCTGGGTCCCGGTCTCGCGCACATAGTTGCCCGAACCCTGGATCCGCTCGAGCATCCCCTTTTTTTCCAGCTCGGCAAGCGATTTTCGCAGCGTCCCGACCGAGACGTTCAACTGCGCCGCCATGTCCCGCTCGGGCGGCAGACGCTCGCCGTCGATCAGCCGTCCGGCGGCGATGTCGCGGATCAGAAGCTCGGCGATCTGCACATAGATTGGCAGGGCGTTGGGGTTTTTGTTGGATGGGGGCACGCGGGCGCTTCACTTGGTCGCAGAAAAAATTGATACACTATTGATCTACATCAATGTGGTTGCTACGCAAGAGAAAAGTTGCACCCGGCAGGAGAGAGAATCAGATGACGATCGTCCCCATCACATCCCCCGATCTGGATGCGGCCGAGGTTTCATGGTTCGCGGCGCTGTGCTCGGACGATTATCAGTTTCTCGGCGTCCCCGACGGCGATCTGCGCTCCAGCTGGGAACATTGCTCGGGCATCGTGAAAGAGGCCGAGGCGCAGGGCTTTCGCAACATCCTGTGCCCGTCCTCGTACCAGGTGGGGCAGGACACGCTGAGCTTTGTCGCCGGCTGCGCCCCGATCACCGAAAAGATCAACCTGCTGGCCGCCGTGCGCTGCGGCGAGATGCAGCCGATCATGCTGGCGCGCACCATCGCGACGCTGGATCACATGCTGAAGGGGCGGCTGACGGTCAACATCATCTCGTCGGATTTTCCGGGCGAAAAGGCCGAAAGCAGCTATCGCTACCAGCGCTCGCGCGAGGTGGTCGAGATTCTGAAACAGGCCTGGACGCAGGATGAGATCAATTACCAGGGTCAGGTCTACAATTTCTCGGGTCTGACGACCGATCCGGCCAAACCCTATCAGACCGGCGGGCCGCTGCTGTATTTCGGGGGCTATTCGCCCGATGCGCTGAAGCTGTGCGGCCAGCATTGCGACGTCTATCTGATGTGGCCCGAAACCAAGGACCAGCTGGCCGAGCGGATGAAGGCCGTGCACGCGGTGGCCGACGAATACGGCCGCACGCTGGATTATGGCCTGCGGGTGCACATGATCGTGCGCGACACCGAGGCCGAGGCCAAGGAATACGCCGACTACATCGTGTCGAAACTGGATGACGAATACGGTCGCGCGATCCGTGAACGGGCGCTGGACGCCACCTCGCTCGGTGTTTCGCATCAGGCCAGGAACCGCGAGTTGGCAGACAAATACGGCTATGTCGAGCCGGGCCTGTGGACGGGCGTCGGCCGGGCGCGGTCAGGCTGCGGCGCGGCGCTGGTTGGGTCGACCGACCAGGTGCTGTCGAAGATCGAAGAGTATCAGAAGATGGGCATCCGCGCCTTCATCTTCTCGGGCTATCCGCATATGGACGAGGCCCGCCATTTCGGCACCCGAGTGATGCCACATCTGAAAACCTGTTCCCTTCCCGAAGCCTATGGAAGGGTTCCTGCTGACACCCCGGCGACGCCGCTGGGCAACGGAGTTCGTCGTTGATGCAACGTATCAAGCTTTCCGACACCCTGGAACTGAGCCGCCTTGTCTATGGTATGTGGCGGCTGGGCGATGACAGCGACACCTCGGCCGCGCATGTGGCGGCCAAGATCCACGCCTGTCTGGATCAGGGCATCACCAGCTTCGATCAGGCCGACATCTATGGCGACTATGGCGCCGAGGCGATTCTGGGCAATGCCCTACGCGCCAATCCCGGCCTGCGCGACCGGATGGAGATTGTCACCAAATGCGACATCGTCGCCCCCTGCGGGCGCTATACGGATGCCAAGGTGAAATACTATGACACCTCGCGTGCGCATATCCTGAAATCTGTGGACACTTCGCTGCAGGAAATGGCGATCGACCATATCGACCTGCTGCTGATCCACCGCCCCGACCCGTTCATGGACCACCATGAAACCGGCGCCGCGCTGGACGAGGTGGTGGCCAGCGGCAAGGTCCGCGCGGTGGGCGTGTCGAATTTCCGCCCCTGGGACTGGCAGCTGCTGCAATCGGCGATGAAGACCCCGCTGGTGACCAACCAGATCGAGATTTCTCTGGGCGCGATCGCTCCGTTCACCAATGGCGATCTGGCGTTTCACCAGCAGCACGGCCACCCGGTGATGGCGTGGTCGCCGCTGGGCGGCGGAGCGCTGATGGCGGGCAATCCTCCGGTGGGCGTGGTCGCGGACGAGATCGGCGCGCAGTTCGGCGTCGACCGTGCCGCGGTGGCCGTGGCCTTCCTGCTGGCCCATCCGGCCGGCATCCTGCCGGTTCTGGGCACCAACAGCCTGGACCGTATCAAGCGCATTTCGGACGCTCTGAAAGTCAATCTGGATCGTGAAGCCTGGTTCCGCCTCTACGAGGCGGCGCTGGGGCATGAGGTACCATGATGAACGCATTTTCGAACGACATGGCGCGCACCTTCATTCCGCACAAGGACGACACCCGCACCCTGCGGGACGCTTTCGGCCGGTTCGCCACCGGCGTCACCGTGGTGACCTGCGACAGCCCCGACGGGCCGGTCTGCATCACGGCCAACAGCTTTTCCTCGCTGTCGCTGGACCCGCCCTTGGTGATGTGGGCCGGCGACCGGAATTCGCGCCGGTTCCCCTATTTCCGCGCGGCCCGGCATTTCAGCATCCACGTGCTGTCGGCCGACCAGGCCGAGCTGTGCTTTGGCTGCTCGAAAAACGCCTTTGCCCTGCGCGACATCGACCACGACCGCTGCGAAAACGGCACGCCGCTGCTGCGCGGATGCCTGGCGCGGTTCGAATGTGAACAACATGCGTATCACGATGCGGGCGATCACGTTATCGTGGTGGGCAAGGTCTTGCGGGCCAGCATGGCGGACGGAGACGCGCTGACCTTTTACGCCGGCAAGCTCGGCCAATTCGCGCACCAATAAGTGCGGGACAACGGTCGCGGGCCAAACCCGCGGCCTGAACAGGGAGGATCCGCATGGGCGGATTGACGTCGGTGCTTGCGCCGATCGCATTCGTGAACGAAACCGCGCTGCGTCTGGGCCGCGCGGTTGGTGTCGTTGCGATCGCCTTCATGGTGATTGCGATCCTGATCCAGGTGTTTTTCCGCTACGTTCTGGGCAACGCCCTGCCCTGGCCCGACGAGGCCGCACGGTTCTGCATGTTGTGGATGACCGGCCTGATGGCACCCACCGCCTTCCGGCGCGGCGGGTTCGTGGCCATCGACATGCTGGTCCGCTTTCTGCCGCGCGTACCCGGCCAGTTGCTGAACCTGTTCCTGCTGCTGCTCAGCCTGACGGTTCTGGTGGTCGCCGTGCGCATCGGCTGGTCCGAGGTCACGGGCTTTGGCGGGCGTTTCGCCACCGCCGCGCTGTATTTGCCCACCTCGCTGAGCTTTGACGAATGGTACCGGATCCCGCGCAGCTGGATGATGGCCTCCTTGCTGGTGGGCGTGATCCTGCTGCTGTCGGTCAACGTCGAACTGATCCTGCGCTCGATCATCACCATGCTGGGCGGTGGCCACCTGCTGCCCGAGATCCCCGAAGCCGCCGTGGGGGCCGAATAGATGCTGGTCTGGTTCCTGCCCGTCTTCCTGGTGTTTCTGCTGATCGGCCTGCCGGTCTTTTTCGCGCTGCTGGCCGCGCCCGGCCTGCTGCTGTGGCTGAACGGCCAGACCAACGACATCACGCTGCTGTATCGCAATGTCTACAACGGGATGGACAGCTTTCCGCTGATGGCCATCCCCTTCTTCATGCTGGCCGGAGAGCTGATGAACCGCGGCGGCATCACCATCCGTCTGGTCGAGTTCAGCCAGGCGCTGATGGGGCATCTGCGCGGCGGGCTGGCGCATGTGAACGTGCTCAGCTCGATCCTCTTCGCGGGGCTGTCGGGCTCGGCGGTGGCCGATACCTCGGCGCTGGGCTCGATGCTGATCCCGGCGATGGAGAAGCAGGGCTATACCCGCAAGTTCGCCGCCGCGATCACCGCCGCCAGCTCGGTCATCGGGCCGATCATCCCGCCCTCGGGGATCATGATCATCTACGCCTATGTGATGGGCGAAAGCGTCGCGGCCCTGTTCCTGGCCGGCATCGTGCCGGGCGTCATGGTGGGCATCGGCCTGATGCTGATGATCAAGGTCATGGCCAACAGGTATGATTTCCCGGTGGCCAGCCGCAAATACACCTGGCCCGAGCGCGGTCAGGCCAGCCTCAAGGCGTTTTTCCCGCTGATGACGCCAGTGATCATCTTGGGCGGCATTCTGGGCGGCATCTTCACCCCGACCGAGGCCGCCGCCGTCGCGGTGGGTTATGCCTTCCTCATCGGGTTTTTCGTGCTGCGCACGCTGACCTTGAAAGAGGTGCCCGACGTCCTCAGCAATGCGGGCATGACCTCGGCCGTGGTGCTGCTGCTGGTGGGGGCCGCGATGGCGTTCAAGACCGTGGTCAGCCTCAGCCATGCGCCCGAGCAACTGGCCGCGCTGATCCTCGGACTGTCGGAAAACCCGCTGATCCTGCTGTTCCTGATCAACCTGCTGCTGTTCGTCGTGGGCATGTTCCTGGATGCAGGCCCGGCGATCATCATCCTGGGGCCGATCCTGGGCCCGATCTTCTCCAGCCTGGGGGTCGACCCGATCCATTTCGCCATCATCATGAGCGTCAACCTGACCGTTGGCCTGGCCACGCCGCCCATGGGTCTGGTGCTGTTCGTGGCCGCCGCCGTGTCACGCGAACGGGTGGAAACCATCGCCAAGGCGATCCTGCCGTTCCTGGCCGTCGAAATCGCGGTGATCTTCCTGATCACCTATGTCCCCGCAATATCCATGACGATCCCGCGTTTGACGGGATTTGCAAACTAGACTGAGTACCACAGGGAGGAAACGCATGCTCAGAACATTCTTCAAAACCGCAGCACTGGCCACGTCGCTGGTGGCGGCCTCGGCGCTGGCGGCCTCGGCGGCCGACTATACGCTGCGCGCCACCGCCAACTCGAATGAAAACGACGAGGACTATGACGGCCTGGTCGTGTTCAAGAACTTCGTCGAGAACGCCTCGAACGGCGCGATCGAGGTCGAGCTGTTCATCGGCACGCAGCTGTGCTCGAACGGGGCCGAATGCCTGCAGGGCGTGGCCGACGGCACCATCGACATCTACATCTCGACCTCGGGCGGGGCCTCGGGCATCTTCCCTTACGTGCAGGTTCTGGACCTGCCCTATCTGATGGCCGACGACCGCATCGCCGAGCGGGTTCTGTCGGGTGATTTCACCCGCAAGATGCGCGAAATGGCGCTGGAGGATTCGGGCGGCGCGATCCGTCTGATGACCATCGGCAACACCGGCGGCTGGCGCAATTTCGCCAACACCAAGCGCCGCATCACCAAGCCCGCGGACATGGAAGGCCTGAAGATCCGCACCGTGGTCGCAGACCTGCCGCAGGAACTGGTCAAGGCCCTGGGCGCCTCGCCCACCCCGATCCCGTGGCCGGAACTGTTCACCAGCTTCCAGACCGGCGTGGTTGACGGCTCGAAGAACGGCATCACCGACATCATGGGCATGAAATTCCCCGATGCCGGCCTGCAATACGTCACGCTGGACGGGCACGCCTATATGGGCGCGCTGTGGTGGATGAACAACGCCAAGTTCCAGGAGATGCCCGAAGACCTGCGCCGCGTCGTCGTCGACGGGTTCTATGCGCTGCAGCAGGCCACCTTTGCCTCGCCCAAGCGCAAGTCGATCCAGGCCTACGAGGATTTCGTGGCCGGTGGCGGCGACCTGTACGTGCCGACCCCCGAGGAAAAAGAGGCATTCAAGCAGGCCGCGACCCCGGTCTATGACTGGTTCCAGCAGAACGTCGCGCGCGGGGACGAGATCTATGCCGCTCTGACCGCGGCCGTGGCCGAGGCCGAGGCCGAGATCAACGCGGAACGCGCTGCCGACCTGAACTGACACGGTTCGGGCCGGGGTGTCGCGTCATCCCGGCCCGCCCTTACCGAAAGGGGTACATCCACCCCTTGTAGTCATTGACCAGCACATGGGCCTTTTCGATCTGTTCGGGCGTCATCTTCTTGACCACCTCTTCCAGGCTGATCGCCGCATCGGGGTCGCCGCCGATGGCGCTGAGCGTGTACCACATGTAGGCCCGCACCAGATCGGGGGCAGGCAGGCCCAGGCCCAGCTCGTAATACCATCCGACACCCGATTGCGCGCCCGGATGCCCCTTCATCGAGGCACGCAGATACCATTCGAACGCGCGCTCATAGTCCTGCTCGACCCCAAGGCCAAGGCCGTACATCACGCCGATCAGCTCCTCGGCCTCGGCGTTGCCCGACCGGGCCGCCGGCAGAAGCTGTTCGCGCGCGGCGGCAAACTCGCCCGCCTCCATCAGATCACGGGCCTGTTCCAGTTCGGCCCAGACGGGCGTGGCGGCAAGACAAAGGGCAAGCACAAGCTGGCGCATGGGGCGTTGGGTCTCCTGTTCTGCGGGGCGGCCTGGGCGCAGGAGCTGCCCGCGCCGCTGACCGATGACGACTTTCTGTTCTTTGATAGGGAACAGGCCGCGATCGGTCACCAGCTATTTTATGACCCGATCCTGTCGGGCAACCGCAACATCAGCTGCGCCCATTGCCACCACCCCGATTTCGGCACCTCCGACGGCCTGTCGCTGGGCATCGGCGAGGGTGGCCAGGGCCTTGGCCCCGACCGCACGCCCGGCACCGGGGCGGACCGCATCCGAAAGCGCATCCCGCGCAACGCGCCGGGCCTGTGGAACCTGGGCGCGCGCGACATCCACACGATGTTCCATGACGGGCGGCTCAGCCTGTCGGACGTCTATGGCAACGGGTTCAACTCGCCCGCGCAGGAATGGCTGCCCGAAGGGCTGAACTCGCTGCTGGCCGCGCAGGCCTTGTTTCCGATGACCGCGCAGTTCGAAATGGCCGGGAACGTGGCCGAGAACGAAGTTACAGGCGCCGTGCATGACCGGATCGACAAGGGCTGGCCGATCATCGCCAAACGGGTGCGGACCGACCCGAAATACGGCCCCGCGATGGTGGCCGCCTTTGACGACGTGGACAGCACCGAGGACATCACCATCACCCATGTCGCCAACGCTCTGGCCGCGTTCATGGCCATCGAATGGCGCAGCACCGACAGCCCGTTCGACCAGTACCTGGCCGGAGACGAGACCGCCCTGACCCCCGATCAGAAGGCCGGGATGCGGCTGTTCTATGGCAATGCGCGATGCGCCACCTGCCATTCGGGGCCGCTGCTGTCGGATCAGAAATTCCACGCGCTGGCCCTGCCGCCTTTCGGCCCGGGCCGCACCCGGCAATGGGACGCCTATGCCCGCGACGTGGGCCGCATGGGCGAAAGCGACCGGCTGGAGGACGCCTATCGGTTCCGCACGCCCATGCTGCGCAACGTGGCGCTGACGGCGCCCTACGGCCATAACGGCGCCTTTCCTGACCTCGAAGGGATCATCCGCCATCACCTGAACCCGGCAACCAGCCTGTCGCGCTGGACGACCGATCAGGCCGCGCTGCCCAAGGTGCCGTGGCTGGAACAGGCCGATTTCATCGTCTGGCAGGACCGGTTCGAGATGGCGCGCCAACGCGCCAAGGTCGACATCACGCCAGTTGACCTGAGCGACGGTGAAATCGCGCAGCTGGTGGCGTTCCTGCACACCCTGACCGGAACGAGCGTGGAAACACCGCCCTTTGGCGTGCCCGCGGGCTTCAAGCCCTGAGAAAACCCCCGCCTTTGGGCGGGGGTTTTTGTGTTTTTATTCTGCGGCGTCTTCGTATGCGTCCATGGGGGGGCATGTGCAGACGAGGTTCCGGTCACCG
>NZ_FQVK01000009.1 GCF_900129345.1 Ruegeria intermedia
AAAACGCCGGTTGCAACATCAAGCCGCTGCCGCCTAAACTCAGACAGAAACCGAACCAGAGCCTCCGTTACGAAACTGCTTGCGCTGTCCGAAAAACTCTGACGACGGACAGTCATTCAGGTCGGCGGGCAGGGGGCGCGGCAGTTGGTCCAGCAGGCGGAACACCTGCGTGCGACAGGCCGGGCCGGTCCAGTCCGGCGGGCAGAATCCGTCGGGCAGGTCGGGCAGACGCAGAACGACGCGCCGCCACCGGTGCACGATCAACGTGCGCAGCGTGGCGACCTGACAGGGCGTGGGCTCCCAACTGGCCGGGCGGCCGTGGGACACGTGGCGCACGGCCTCGTGCAGGGACCGGCAAGCCGCGCGCAGATCAGGCGGGAACAGCTTTTCATGCACCCAGCGCGGGACCGAGCGGGCGGTGACCTCAAGGATCAGCAGATCGTCCTGGTCCACGGGCGGTGCCCCCGATCCCAACGCGGCGTTGCGCCCGATCGGCGTGTAGTCGTGGCTGAGCAGGATGTCTTCCAGCAGCCGGGTGCCGGTGCCATCCTCGGCGATCAGCAGGTGCAGCGGCGTATCCGGCGCGGGGTCACGCGCATAGATGCGCGGCGTGACCCGGGCCGACTGCGTGCGGCCATATTCGGTCAGGAAATGCATCGAAACGCGCCCGACCCGGTCGCTCTCGATCCAGCCATCCTTGCGCAGACGGTGCAGGGCCACGCGGATCGCCTCGGGCTTGATGCCCATCGGTTCGATGATGCGGCCCAGCGCCCCGCCCGAGATCTTGGCGCCGCGCTCCTGCGCCATGTCGCCGAACAGCGACACGATGATCGACCAGACCCGCTGATTCTGCGGGTCGGCCAGTTCGGCGACGGCCTGGGTGAACCAAGGATGCGCGTTGGTCATGCGCCCAGTCTATCCGGCCCGGCGGTGCAAGAAAAACACTTTGCCGTGCGCTCAGTAGGCGTTCATGGTCAGCAGTTCGTATTCGGCGACCTTCTCGTCATCCTGGTTGGTCAGGGTCACGTGCCAGCGCACCTCGCCATAGTCGTCGGTGCGGCGGGTCTTTTGCTTGACCGTCAGCCGGACCTTGATGCAGTCGCCGGCCACGACCGGCTTCATGAAGCGCAGGCCGTCCAGCCCGGTATTGGCCAGCACCGGCCCTTCGTTCGGCTCGACGAACAGGCCGGCGGCAAAGCTCAGCAGCAGATAGCCATGCGCCACGCGGCCCGGAAAGAACGGGTTTCTGGCCGCCGCGTCCTCGTCCATGTGGGCATAGAAGGTGTCGCCGGTGAAATGGGCGAAATGTTCGATGTCGTCCAGCGTGATGGTTCGGGGCACCGTGTGCAGCGTCTCGCCGATCTGCAGCTCCGTGAACTTGCGGGTGAAGGGATGCGCGGGGCCTTGGATCTCGGGCGCGCCGGGGATCCATTTCGCGCCGATCGTCGCCAGCATCCGGGGCGAGCCCTGCAGGGCCGTGCGCTGCATGTAGTGTTTCACGCCGCGTACGCCGCCCATCTCTTCACCGCCGCCGGCGCGGCCGGGGCCGCCATGGACCATGTGCGGCAGGGGCGAGCCATGGCCGGTGGATTCCTGCATCGAGTCGCGGTCGTTGATGTAGATCCGCCCGTTGAAGGCGGCCGCGCCCATCACCACCTGGCGCGCGACCTCGGGGTCATGGGTGATCAGCGAGGTGACCAGCGACCCCCGGCCGCGATTGGCCAGCGCGATGGCGTGGTCCAGATCGCGATAGCCCATGATGGTCGAGACCGGGCCGAACGCCTCGGTGTCATGCACGTGCCGGGCGGCATCGGGATCGGCGCAATGAAACAGCATCGGCGGGACGAAGGCGCCTTTTTCGGCATCGGCGCCGACCACTTCGAAGGCATCCGGGTCGCCGAATACGCGCTGTGCCTCTTGCCCGATCAGGCGGGCCTTGGCCAGAACGTCGGCCTTTTGCCCGTTCGACACCAGCGCGCCCATGCGCGTGGTCTCCAGCCGCGGATCGCCGATCGTGGTCTGCGCCAACTTGGCCGAGATCGCGGCGATCAGCGCCTCGACCTGCGCCTGGGGGGCGATGATGCGGCGAATGGCGGTGCATTTCTGTCCGGCCTTCGTCGTCATCTCGCGCACGACTTCCTTGACGAACAGGTCGAATTCGGGCGTGCCGAGTGCCGCGTCGGGGCCCAGGATCGAGGCGTTGAGGCTGTCCTGCTCGGCCACGAACCGCACCGAGTTGGTCACGATCACCGGGTTCTGCCGCAGCTTCATCGCGGTGTCGGCCGATCCGGTAAAGCTGACCACGTCCTGACAGGTCAGATGATCCAGCATGTCGCCCAGCCCGCCCGAGACCAGCTGCAGTGCGCCGTCGGGCAGGATGCCGCTGTCGAGCATGATCCGCACGGCCAATTCGGTGACATAGCAGCTGTTGGTGGCGGGTTTCACGATCGCCGGAACCCCGGCCAGCAGGGTGGGGGCCAGTTTCTCCAGCATGCCCCAGACCGGGAAGTTGAAGGCGTTGATATGCACCGCGACGCCCTGCAGCGGGGTGCAGACATGTTGGCCCAGGAAGGTGCCGTTCCGCGACAGCTGCTCGACATCGCCATCCAGATAGACATGGCCGTCGGGCATCTCGCGCCGCCCTTTCGAGGCAAAGACGAACATGGTGCCGATACCGCCATCGATGTCGATCAGATGATCCTTCTGCGTGGCACCGGTTTCAAAACTCAGGTCATAGAGCGCCTGTTTGCGTTCCGACAGCGCCTGCGCCAGCGCCTTGAGCATCTTGGCGCGTTCATGGAAAGTCAGCCTTCGCAAGGCAGGCCCGCCCACATCGCGGGCATGGGCCAGCATCGCCTGCACGTCCAGCGCGTCGTTGCCGGCGGTGGCGAAGGGCTCTCCGGTGATGGCCGAGGCGATGGTGCGGGCCCCGGCGCCGGGCGCAACCCACTGGCCCGCGGCGAAACTGGAAATCTGTTTCAGAGACATGAAGTGCTCCTGTATTGGGGCCGCCTTGCGCGGCGAAATGTGCTCAATGACCCAACGCGCCCATCTGTTGCGGCAGGTACAGAACCACGATCGGAACCAGAACGATCAGCGCCAGGCGGAAGATGTCGGCCACCCAGAACGGGGTCACGCCGCGAAAGATCGTGCCGGTCGACACGTCGCCCACCACGCCTTTCAGGATGAACACGTTCAGGCCCACCGGCGGGGTAATCAGCGAAATCTCGGTCACCACTACCACGACGATGCCGAACCAGATCGGGTCATAGCCCAGCGAGGTCACCAGCGGGAAAAAGATCGGAACCGTCAGCAGCAGCATCGACAGGGATTCGAACACGCAGCCCAGGATGATGTAGATGCCCAGGATCATCAGGATCACGACGAAAGGTGCCACGTCATAGGCGGTGACCATGGCGATCAGCGCCTCGGGCAGGCCGGCCAGGTTGATGAAGTTCGAAAAGATCTGCGCGCCGATCAGCACCGCGAACAGCGCGGCGGCGGTAAAGCAGGTTTCCTTCAGCACTTCGAAGGTCGATCCCACGGTCAGCCCGCCGCGGAACAGCGCGATCAGAAAGGCGCCGGCGGCGCCCATGCCTGCGGCCTCGGTCGGCGAAAAGGTCAGATTCAGCGGTTCGAAATCGAACACGCCATACAGCCCGCCGATCACCAGGAAAAACAGCAGCAGCACCGCCCAGACGGACCCCAGCGCGCTGATGCGCTCGCCCCAGCTGGCGCGTTCACCAGCCGGGCCGGCCTGAGGGTTGCGCCAGACGGTCCAGCGCACGGCGAACAGGTAGAACAGGATGCCCAGAATGCCGGGGATGATGCCGGCCATGAACAACTTGCCGATCGAAGTTTCGGTCAGCAGCCCGTAGATGACCAGGATGACCGAGGGCGGGATCAGGATGCCCAGCGTGCCGCCGGCCGCGATCGAGGCGGTCGACAGTTCGTCGGAATAGCCATAGCGGCGCATCTGCGGCATCGCGACTTTGGACATGGTCGCGGCGGTGGCCAGCGACGATCCGCAGATGGCCGAGAACCCGCCGCAGGCCGCGACGGTCGCCATGGCGATGCCGCCGCGCATATGCCCCAGAAAGGCGTTGGAAACGGCATAAAGCTCGCGCGCCATGCCGCCCTTGTTGACGAACAGGCCCATCAGGATGAACAGCGGCACGACCGACAGGCCGTAATCCTGCGCGGTATCGGTGATCTGGCGGCCGACCATCGACATCGCGGCCTTCAGCCCGCGCTCGTCAAAGATCGAGCCGCCGCGTTCATACGCAAAGCCCAACGTGCCGACCAGCCCCATGGCAAAGACGATGGGCAGGCGCATCAGCACCAGGATCAGGACAAGGGCAAATCCGATGAGAGCAGCGGTCATTGAGTGGATTCCGTCAGGGTCTTGGGGGCAAACAGGTGCAGCAGTCCGGTGAGGATCATCACCACGGCGGTGATCGCCACCGACGCAGTGATGAACCAGCCGACGAGGTAGGTCGGGATGCCGAGGTATTCGGTGACATCGCCATAGTCGCGGGCGCGTTCGGCCAAAATCCACACGCGCTGGACCGGCCAATACAGCATGGCGCCGCTGAGGACATAGATCACAGCATCGCGCAGGCGGCTGAGCCGCAGGCGGTGGAAGATACCGTCGGTCAGGTCCACGGCGATATGCCCGTTGGTGACCGAGATGATCGGCAGCACCGAGAACACCAGAACAGCCATCAGGATCCGCGTCAGTTCGGTGGCGGCCTCGATCGGTGCATTGAAGACTGACCGCAGGATCACGTCGCAGAAGGTCATCACCATCAGGATGAACAGGGCCGTGCAGGCGACGATCACCGGCAGGACGCTGGCGCGCCGTACAAGCTGGATGAGAGGGGTCATCGGGTGGCTCCGGGTGGGGCTGGGTGGGGGCGGCCAGTGCCGCCCCGCATCAGGGATCAGTTCGAGGACATTTCCGACTTGATCATGTCATAGGCGGCTTGCGCATCGACGCCGGCTTCGTTGACCTCGGCAATCACCTTGGCGCGCACGTCCTCGGCGATCTTCGAGAACTTCTCCATGTCCTCGGCGCTGGCCTCATGGA
Organism: Ruegeria intermedia; assembly: GCF_900129345.1. Classification (GTDB taxonomy): domain Bacteria; phylum Pseudomonadota; class Alphaproteobacteria; order Rhodobacterales; family Rhodobacteraceae; genus Ruegeria; species Ruegeria intermedia. Next base: position 5,090 of record NZ_FQVK01000009.1, read on the forward strand.
TCGCGTTGCCCTCGGTGTTTTCGGTCGCTTCCCGGCCGATGGCGTCGATCTCGTCCCAGATCTTGCCGATTTCGCGGCTCAGCGGTTCGCCAAACACGTTTTCTTCCAGCGCTTTCTGGAAGTCCTCGGGCAGGTCGGCGAAGGTGTCCTCGTTCATGATGAAGGCAAACGACCCGCGATACAGGCCGCCCGGCATCTCATAGACGTTCGGGGCCACCTCGGTCAGCTTGAAGCCCTTGCGCGATTCGAACGGCATGACCACGCCGTCGGCGGCCTTCGAGGCCAGCGTCTCATAGACCTTGGGGGCCGGAACCTGGATGCCGGTCGCACCCAGCGCGGCGCCCACGTCACCACCGACGCCACCGGGGATCCGCACCTTGAGGCCCGAGATCTGGTCCAGCGAGGTCACCGGGCTGCTGGTGTGCAGCTGGGCCGGGCCGTGGGTATGCAGGGCGATGACCTTGACGCCGCGGTGTTCGTCGGCCGCCTTCAGATACTTGTCATAGGCGCGCCAGTATGCCACCGAGGCGGCCTCGGCCGAGCCTTCATAGCCCGGCAGTTCGATCAGTTTGGTGGTCACGAAACGGCCCGGCTGATAGCCGTGGAAGATGATCGACGCATCCGCTGCACCGTCCATGATCAGGTCCATCTGGGCCGGGGGCGGGGCGATGCCCAGCTTCAGCTCGGCGGTCACCTTGCCGTCGGTGGCCTCTTCGACCATCTCGACGAATTTGGGCCACATCTTGGCGTTGATCCCGTGGGTCGGCGGCGCCCAGCTGGAAATCGTCAGGGTGTAATCCGCCGCAAATGCCACGCCGCCAGACACTGCCAGGGCAGCAGTCGCCAACAGCGTTTTGATCCCGTTGAGTTTCATGACTGGTTTCCTCCTCCAAAACATGAGTCATTAATGCGTTAATGGTCACTTTTGTAACCATCAACCGGCCGAAAGCCGGATTCGGCACTTCGTCGGAGAAATTTATTGACCAACCGTTCGGTTAATGCAAGAAGAATATCGAAACGAATGCAAAGCGAGCGGCCCATGAGCGATACGATTCTTGCGCAGCGGCGTGGAAATTATGTGGAAATCACCCTCAACCGCCCTGATCGCCTGAACAGTTTCACCGAGGAAATGCACCACGCCCTGCGCCGCGCCATCGAAGGCGCGCGCGACGAGGGCGCGCGGGCGATCCTGCTGACCGGGGCTGGGCGCGGGTTCTGCGCGGGGCAGGATCTGGCCGATCGCGACCCGTCGAAAATGGACGGCCCGCCAGATCTGGGCCACACGGTGCGCACCTTCTATGCGCCGCTGGTGCGGTTGATCCGGTCGCTGAACTTTCCGGTGATCTGCGCGGTCAATGGCGTGGCCGCGGGCGCGGGGGCCAATCTGGCGCTGGCCTGCGATATCGTGTTGGCCGCCGAGTCTGCGAAATTCATCCAGTCCTTCGCCAAGGTCGGGCTGATTCCCGATACCGGAGGCAGCTGGCACCTGCCGCATCTGCTGGGCGAGGCGCGGGCCAAGGGGCTGGCCCTGACCGGCGAGCCCTTGATGGCGAAGACGGCCGAGGACTGGGGGCTGATCTGGAAAGCCCTGCCCGATGCCGATCTGATGACCGAGGCGCGCGCCTTGGCTGAGCGTCTGTCGAACGGCCCGACGCTGGGCCTGGGTCTGACCAAGCAGACCATCCAGGCCGCCGCGACCAACAGCCTGACCGATCATCTGGAGATCGAGGCCGACGCCATGAAGATCTGCGGTGAATCCGCCGACTATGCCGAAGGCGTCGCAGCCTTTCTGGAAAAGCGCAGCCCGGAGTTTCGGGGCAAATGAGCATGACGCCGAAAGAACGCGCCGAAAAAGCCGCCGCCGCGATGTGGGCGCAGGACCATGCCTCGAAATGGGCCGGGATGGACCTGGTCGAGGTCGACGAGGGCACCGCGACGCTGGCGCTGACCGTGCAGCAGCACCATTGCAACGGGCACGGGATCTGCCATGGCGGCGTGACCTTCATGCTGGCCGACAGCGCCTTTGCCTTTGCCTGCAACAGCCGCAACCAGTCGACCGTGGCCCAGCACAACTTGATCAGCTATGTCGCGCCGGGCCGGCTGGGCGACCGGCTGACCGCCCGCGCGACCGAGCAGAGCCTGACCGGCCGCAGTGGCATCTATGACGTGACAGTGACCAACCAGGACGGCCGCAAGATCGCCGAGTTCCGGGGCTTTTCCCGCGCGATCAATGGCACCCTGTTTCCAGAATCTTGAGGTGAGGAGGACATCATGAAGGATCTGACCCCGAACAAAGCGGATCTTGACCCGATCGAGATCGCGTCGATCGATGAAATCCGCAGCTTGCAGCTGGACCGCCTGAAATGGTCGCTGCGCCATGCCTATGATAACGTGCCAATGTACAAGCAGCGGTTCGACGAGGCCGGGGTGCATCCCGACGATCTGCAGACGCTGAGCGATCTGGCCAAGTTCCCCTTCACCTACAAGAACGATCTGCGTGACCACTATCCGTTCGGCCTGTTTGCCGTGCCGCGCGAGCAGATCATCCGCCTGCATGCCTCGTCCGGCACCACGGGCAAGCCGACCGTGGTGGGCTATACGAAGAACGACATCGACAACTGGGCCGATCTGGTGGCCCGCAGCCTGCGCGCCAGCGGTCTGCGCAAGGGCGACATGATCCACAACGCCTATGGCTATGGCCTGTTCACCGGCGGTCTGGGCGCGCATTACGGAATCGAGCGGCTGGGCGCCACGGTCGTTCCCATGTCCGGCGGGCAGACCGAGAAACAAGTGGCCCTGATCACCGATTTCAAACCCGACGGCATCATGGTCACGCCGTCCTACATGCTCAACATCCTCGAGCAGTATCACAAGGTCGGGATGGATCCACGCGAAAGCTCTCTGTCGGTGGGCGTATTCGGGGCCGAACCCTGGACGGATGCGATGCGCAAAGAGGTCGAGCAGGCCTTTGACATGCACGCGGTCGACATCTACGGTCTGTCCGAGATCATGGGGCCGGGCGTCGCCAACGAATGCGTGGAAACCAAGGACGGCCCGGTCATCTGGGAGGATCACTTCTACCCCGAGATCATCGACCCGCAGACCGGCGAGGTTCTGCCCGACGGCGAAATGGGCGAGTTGGTCTTTACCACGCTGACCAAGGAAGGTCTGCCGATGATCCGCTACCGCACCCGCGACCTGACGCGGCTGCTGCCGGGCACCGCACGCTCGATGCGGCGGATGGAGAAGATCACCGGCCGCAGCGACGACATGATCATCCTGCGCGGGGTCAACGTCTTCCCCAGCCAGATCGAGGAGCAAGTCATGGCCACCGGCGGCATCGCCGCGCATTACCAGATCGAGCTGTACAAATCCGGCCGCATGGACGCGATGCGCGTCTATGTCGAGGCGATGCCCGACGCGGCGGATGAACTCAGCAAGACCGCCGCCGCGCGGATGCTGACCAAGCGGATCAAGGACATCGTTGGCGTTTCCACCGAGATCGTTGTAGGGGACCCCGGCGATGTCGAGCGCAGCCAGGGCAAGGCCAAGCGCGTCGTCGACAACCGAGACAAGGAGTGAGGTTTGGCCCGTACGATTGCAAAAGATCACGACCAGAAACGCGCGCAGATCCTGAAATCGGCGGCGCGGGTCTTTGCCCGCGAAGGGTTCGACCGCGCCTCGATGACCCAGCTTGCGCGCGAATGCGGGATCTCGAAGGCCAACATCTATCACTATTATGACAGCAAAGACGCGATCCTGTTCGACATTCTCGAGACCTATCTGCGGGAACTGCGCGACCTGATCTGCGGGCTCGAGATGGACGGCCTCAGCCCGCCCGAAAAGCTGCACCGCGTGGTGGCCGAGATCCTGCTGGCCTATCAGGGCGTGGATGACGAGCACCGGGTCCAGACCAGCGGCATGTCGGCCCTGCCCGAGGATCAGCAGCGCCTGTTGCGCGGGTATCAGCGCGACATGGTGAGTTTCCTCAGCGCGATCCTGTCCGAGGTCGCGCCCGAAGTGTTCCAGGGCGACGGGGCCAAGCTGCGGTCGGCCACGATGTCGGTCTTCGGCATGCTGAACTGGTATTACATGTGGAATTCCGGCGCCGATGCGCAGGCACGCCGGGACTATGCCGCGCTGGTCAGCAACCTGACCCTTTCGGGCGTCAAGGCGCTGTAGCTCTGGCCCTGCCGGCAATGTGATTTGGCTTTTGCTTGTGTCCCGGCGTTTACTTGCGGTCGGAGGGCGCCATGCAAAACCCGGAACGTTTCGACAAATTCTATTTCGCCAAGATCGGGATGGGCGAGGCCTGCGGCTGCGCCGAGCGCATCATCGACGTCTATGAATTCAACCGCAAAGCGGGTGCGCGTGACGCGGGCACGGGCAAGGTGGCCCGGCCACGGCGTCGCGGCCTGCGATCGCTTGCCCTGAAATACGGCCTGATCAGCCGCCCCAGCGGGCGGTGATCACGGGGTACGCAGGCCCAGCCGCGTGACGACCTCGGCGGCCTCGGCCAGCCAGCGGTTCTTCAGTTCGGCCCCCGAAGCCCGGCGCAGGCCCATCTGGCGCAGCTTTTCCATCCGCTCGGGGTTGCCCGCGCCGAAACTTGCGGCCACGCGGGGCCACCAGTAATCGACCGAGTCCTGCATCGCCGGCGCCGCGCCCTGTTCCAACAGCTTGACCGCGCCTTCCAGGGCCAATTCACCGTGATGCGCCTCGATCGGGGCGATGGCGCGGAACGCCTCGGCCAGCGGCTGATAGGACACCAGCGCGAACTCGGCCAGTTGCACGCCCACGGCCCGGCTCATCAGCAGGTTCATCACCACCGCATCGGTCCAGCCTTCGATCGGATAGTTGAAGACCGCAAGCCGCATGTCATGTTCGCTGCGCGTGGCCCCGATATCGGCGGCACGATCCAGCCGCGCGGTCCACGGGTGATGCGTGGCATAGCGGTCGGTATCCGCGCCGAACTCGCCCATGATCTTCAGGACGCGATCGGCATTGTCGGTCTTTTCCAGAACGATCTTTGCCGCCGCGATGCGTTCCTTGATGCCCGGGCCGTGGTTGATGATGTCCGCAAACCCCGCCGCACCGGCCAGTTCGCTGTCGACGAAGGTCGCCATCAGCTTCATCAGCTCGGCCCGGTATCGGGGCGGCACGTTGGTCGGGTTGGTCAGAACGCCGCCTGCCGCCAGGTAGCTTTCGATGCTCATGTCTTCGGCCATGGTCCCTGTCCCTTTACTGGTCGTAGTCGACGACGACATTGTCGGTCAGCGGGTAGGCCTGGCAGCTGAGCACATAGCCTTTCTCGACCTCGTAATCCTCGAGCGCGTGGTTGGCGACCATCTCGACCTCGCCCTCGATCACCTTGCAGCGGCAGGTCGAACAGACCCCGGCCTTGCAGGCATAGGGGGCGTCCATCGCGTTTTCCAGCGCCGCGTCCAGAATGGTCTGGTCTTTGGGCATGGTGATGGTCTGGGTGGCGCCGTCCAGCGTGACCCGCGCCTGGGTCTGGTTGGCCTGTGCAGCTGTTGCCGCATCGCCCTGCTTGCGTTTGGCGCGGCCGGGTTGGGCGCTGGCGAACAGCTCGAACTTGATCTGGCTGTCGTCCAGCCCGTGTTCGCGCAACGCCTCGGCAATGCCCAGCATCATAGGCTCGGGGCCGCAGATGAAGGCGGTGTCGGTGTTTTCGACGTCGATCCAATGCTGGAACAGTTCGGCGCATTTTTCCTTGGTCACCAACCCGGTGAACAGGTCGATCTCCTGCGCGTCGGTTTCCAGGATATGGATCACGTTCAGGCGGCCCATGTACTGGTTCTTCAGGTCTTCCAGCTCTTCGCGGAACATGATCGTGTTCACGCCCTTGTTGGCATAGACCAGCGTGAAGCGCGAATGCGGCTCGCGCGCCAGCGTGGTCTTGAGGATCGACAGCACCGGCGTGATGCCCGACCCGCCGGCAAAGCCCAGATACTGCCGGTGCGCGGCCGGATCCAGCGGCGTGTGGAAGGCCCCCATCGGCGGCATCGACTGCAGCCTGTCGCCCACTTTCAGCTCGGTGTTGGCCCAGGTCGAAAAGGCGCCGCCCTCGACCCGTTTGATGCCCACCTGCAGAACGCCGTCATCCTTGCCTGCGCAGATCGAGTAGGAGCGGCGCAGCTCTTCCCCGTCAAATTCGCGGCGGAAGGTCAGGTACTGGCCCTGGACAAAGTCGAATTCCTCGGCCGCGCCGTTCACCGGCTTCAGCGTCACCACGACCGCGTCGCGGATGGTCTTGTGGATGTCGGTGACTTCCAGATCGTGAAAACGTGCCATCCGGTCCTCCTCAGATGCACTTGAAATAGTCGAAGGGTTCCCGGCAGTCGGTGCAGCGCCAATGCGCCTTGCACGGGGTCGAGCCGAACTGGCTGACCTTTTCCACTGCCGTGCTGCCGCAATGCGGGCAGCGGTCGGGTCCGCCTGCGGGCTGCGGCGGCGCGATGCCATAGTCCTTCAGCTTCGCACGCCCCTTGTCGCTGAGCCAATCGGTCGTCCAGGCCGGAGAGATGCGGGTTTCCAACTTGATCTTGTCGATACCGTGGTCGCGCAGGGCGGTTTCGATGTCCATCGCGATGACCGAGGTCGCCGGGCAGCCCGAATAGGTGGGCGTCACGGCAACCTTCAGCGTGTCGCCCTCCCAGGTCACGTCCCGCACGATGCCCAGATCGACGACCGAGATCACGGGGATCTCGGGGTCGGGCACGGCGTCGAGCCATTCCCAGACCTGCTCTACGGTGGCGCGATCCATCGGCCTTTACCAGGTTGCGCCCGGATAGGCCCGCTGCAGCCATTGCATCTGGGTCAACAGGTGGCCCAGATGTTCGGTATGCATGCGCCCGTCGCGGCCGCCCTTGTGGGCAAAGCGGCTGTCGGGAATGGTCAGGGTGGCCTCGGTCAGTACGCGCTGAACAAGCGAGTCATATTCCTCGCGCAGGCTGGCCGGATCGGGGGCGACGCCCGCGGCGGCCATCTCGGCATCGACCTCGTCGCTGGCGAACATCTCGCCCACATAGGGCCAGAGGTAATCCAGCGCCTCCTGCATGCGCCTGTGGCTTTCCTCGGTGCCGTCGCCCAGCCCGACCACCGTGTCGCTGGACCGTTCCAGATGATAGGCGACCTCTTTGCTGGCCTTCTCGGCAATCGCCGCGACCCGGTCATCGGACGATTTCAGCAACCGGCCCAGCATGATCGAGTGCCACGCATCAAACAGGAACTGGCGCATAAGGGTGCGGCCGAAGTCGCCGTTGGGCACCTCGACCAGCAGCACGTTGCGGAAATCCCAGGCGTCGCGCAGAAAGGCCAGATCATCGGCAGACTTGCCTTCGCCCTGGACCTCTCCGGCCAGGCCCAGCCACATCTGCGTCTGGCCGATCAGGTCCAGCGCGGTGTTGGCCAGGGCGATGTCCTCTTCCAGAACCGGCGCGTGGCCGCACCATTCGCTGACGCGATGGCCCAGGATCAGCGTGTTGTCGCCCATCCGCAGCAGGAATTGCAGGAATGTCTCGTCGCGGGTCATCACATCGCCCCCACTTCTTCGGGGATGTCGAAAAAGGTCGGATGACGATAGACCTTGCTTTCGCTGGGCTCGTACAGCGGGCCTTTGTCGCTGGGCGAACTGGCGGTGATGTTGTTGGCCTCGACCACCCAGATCGAGACGCCCTCGTTGCGGCGGGTATAGACGTCGCGGGCGTTCTTGATCGCCATTTCGGCGTCGGGCGCGTGCAGCGAGCCGACATGGCGGTGGCTCATGCCGTGCTGGCCGCGGATGAAGATTTCCCACAGGGGCCATTCGTTTTTCATCAGGTGTCCTCCTATCGGGTGGGTTATTCGGCTGCGACCTTGCGGGCGCGTTTCTTGCGGGCATGTTCCAGCAGACCATCACGCACCCATTTGCCGTCGTCCCAGGCCTTGTTGCGGGCGGCCAGGCGGTCGGTGTTGCAGGGGCCGTTGCCCTTGATCACGTCAAAGAATTCCGACCAGTCGGGTTGGGTGAAATCGTAATGCCCGCGCTCTTCGTTCCATTTCAGGTCGGGGTCGGGGATGGTCAGGCCCAGATACTCGGCCTGCGGTACGGTCTGATCCACGAATTTCTGGCGCAGTTCGTCATTGGTGTTGATCTTGATCTTCCACGCCATCGACTGGGCCGAATGCACCGAGTCCTTGTCGGACGGGCCGAACATCATCAGCGACGGGTACCAGAACCGGTTCAGCGCGTCCTGCGCCATCTTGCGCTGTTCGGGCGTGCCCTCGGCCATCTTGCGGATCGCGTCATAGCCCTGGCGCTGGTGAAAGCTTTCTTCCTTGCAGATGCGGATCATCGCCCGCGAATACGGCCCGTACGAGGTGCGCTGCAGCGGCACCTGGTTCATGATCGCCGCCCCGTCGACCAGCCAGCCCACCGCGCCGATATCGGCCCAGTTCAACGTGGGATAGTTGAAGATCGAGCTGTATTTCATCCGCCCGTCCAGCAGCATCTCGGTCAGTTCGTCGCGGCTGACGCCCAGGGTTTCGGCGGCGCAGTACAGGTACAGGCCATGCCCGGCCTCGTCCTGAACCTTGGCCAGCAGGATCGCCTTGCGTTCCAGCGTGGGCGCGCGGGTGATCCAGTTGCCTTCGGGCAGCTGGCCGACGATCTCGGAATGGGCGTGCTGGCCGATCTGGCGAATCAGCGTCGCGCGATAGTCGTCGGGCATCCAGTCCTTGGGCTCGATCTTGATGTCGGCGTCGATCTTGTCCTGAAAGGCGCGTTCCTGCTCGGTCATTTCCTCGCGGGATTTGACGCCTGTTCCTGCCGTCTTGATCATCTGAGCGTACATGTCGGGTCTCCTCCCTTACACGCGTTCAAGAATAAGCGCGGCGCCCTGGCCTACGCCCACGCACATGGTGCACAAGGCATAGCGCCCGCCGGTGCGGCGCAGCTGATAGGCCGCCGTCATGACCAGCCGCGCGCCGGACATGCCCAGCGGATGGCCGATGGCGATGGCGCCGCCATTGGGATTCACATGGGGGGCGTCATCGGCCACGCCAAGTTCACGCAGGGTGGCCAGACCCTGGGCGGCGAAGGCCTCGTTCAATTCTATCACATCCATCTGCTCGATGCTCAGCCCCGTGCGGGCCAGCACCTTGCGGGTGGCCGGAACCGGACCGATCCCCATGACACGGGGTTCGACCCCGGCAACTGCCATGCCCACGACGCGGGCCATCGGGGTCAGGCCGTTCTTCTGCGCGGCGGCCTCGTTGGCCAGCAGAATGGCCGCAGCGCCGTCATTGACGCCCGAGGCGTTGCCCGCCGTCACCGTCTTGTCCGGCCCGTTGACGCCTTTCAGGCCCGCCAGCTTTTCGGCCGTGGTGCCGGGGCGGGGATGTTCGTCGGTGTCCACCAACAGCGGGTCGCCCTTGCGTTGGGGGATGGTGACGGGGGTGATTTCCTCGGCAAAAACGCCGGCTTGATGCGCGGCCGCCCAGCGGGCCTGGCTGCGCGCGGCAAAGGCATCCTGATCGGCGCGGCTGATGTCATAGTCCTCGGCCACGTTGTCGGCGGTCTGCGGCATCGAATCCGTGCCGTACATCTGCTGCATCTTAGGGTTTACGAAACGCCAGCCGATCGTGGTGTCATAGACCGCGTTGGCGCGGGAAAAGGCGCTGGTGGCCTTGGGCATCACGAAGGGCGCGCGCGACATGCTTTCGACGCCACCGGCGATCGCCATGTCATAGTCGCCCGCCTTGATGGCCCGCGCGGCCATGCCGACCGCATCCATGCCGCTGGCGCACAGGCGGTTGATGGTGGTGCCGGGCACCTGAACCGGGAAACCGGCCAGCAGGGCGGCCATGCGCGCCACGTTCCGGTTGCTTTCGCCGGCCTGGTTGGCATCGCCCAGGATCACGTCATCCAGGCTGGCCCAGTCCACCTGCGGGTTCCGCTCTTTCAGCGCAGCCAGCGGGATTGCGGCCAGATCGTCGGTGCGAACCTGGGACAAAGCCCCGCCATAGCGTCCGATCGGGGTGCGCTGTGCGTCGCAGATGAAAGCGTCCATGCGTCAGAACCTCGTGTCTTGCGTCCGGGTCAAAAAGTGACCGCTTGGTCGGGTAATACGCCCGGAAGCGATTCGCGGCAAGGAAAATGTAACGCAATCGTGCGCCAAATCGAAATTCAGTAACGTATTTGTGCCGACATGAGAAAACCCGCATGAAGGCGGGCGATCTCGATCTTCGGGGCAGGAACCGGCTAAAGCTGACCGGCTTCGGTCAGAACCTTGCGTGCCACGCGAAAGCATTCCAGCGCCAGCGGGACGCCGCAATAGATACCGACGACATGGATGATCGCCCGGATTTCCTCCTTGCTGACGCCGTTGTTCAAGGCTCCACGACAGTGGATCTCCCACTCGTGCATCTTGCCCAGGGCGCCGATCATCGACAGGTTCATCATCGAGCGGGTCTTGGGGTCGATCACCTCGTCCCCCCAGCCAAAGCCCCAGCACCAGGCGGTCATGGCCTCCTGAAACGGGCGGGTGAAATCATCCGCCGCGGCCAGGTTCTTTTCCACGTATTCGTCGCCCAGCGTCGCCTTGCGCTGCGCCAGTCCCTTCAGGAACAGGTCTTCGTCAAAGATGTCGGACATCGTCCACTCCGCTCGCATCTGTATCCACCGCCTCGCGCATCCATTGCTGCAAGCGGGCGATCGAGTGTTCCGACATTACGCCGCAAGCCGGGTCCAGCACCAGCGGGCCGGGGCGATAGCCGCGCGATTTCAAGCCGCGATGCACGCTTTCAACCAGCCGGATGTCTTCTTCGACCGTGGTTTCCCGGTCCTGCACCGCCAGTTGGCGGATCACCGCGCTTTCGGACCCGCCCTCGGTGTACCATCCGCGCCAGACGGTGCAGTGATCGGCATCCTGCGCGCGCCAGTGATAGGTGTTCAGCACATTGCCGGGATAGCACTGGAACGAGAACATCGGCCACAGAAACCACGACTGATAGTCGCCCGCATGGGGCACCGAAAGGTCGATGGGATAGGTCATCTTGTCGAGGCTCTGACACTCGGTCGTATGGCGCAGGACGTATCCGCCGCCTGCGTCGGGTTGAATGTCATAGGTTTCGGGTTTGACCACACCTGTGGCAAAGGTCGGGTGATTGGTCGGGCAGTGATAGCATTCCGAGTAGTTCTCGATACTGACCTTCCAGTTGCAGTTCTCGGGGATTTCGACCCATTCCAGCGGCTCAAGATCGTCGATCTGCGGGACAAAGGCGCGAATTTCCGCACGCACGCCGGGGTACCAGTGGTCCATCGGGGCAGCGTCATCGTCGAGGTTGACGAAGATGAAACCGTTGAACAGCTCGGTCCGCACCGGGGTCAGACAGATCGCGCTGCGGTCGAAGCCCGGAACCGACTTGATGTTCGGCCCGGCGCGCAGTTGCCCGGTGAGTTCATAGGTCCATGCGTGATAGGGGCAGACGACGACGCGGGTGTTGCCGGCCCCGGTCACCATCTCATGCGCGCGGTGCTGGCAGACATTGTAGAAGGTGCGGATTTTGCCATCACGCCCGCGGATGCAGAACAGGTTCTGGCCTGCGATTTCAAAGGCGAAATAGTCGCCCGGCTCGCGCACCTGCGCCACATGGCCGGCAAATTGCCAGGTGCGGGCCAGAAGGCCCTGTTTCTCTCGCTCGAATACCGCCGGGTCGGTGTAGTAGCGGGCTTCCAGCGAGCGGGTCAGCGGTGCGGTCATTCAGGCTCCTCCGCATAGAGGCCAAGTTGGTGCCGGCGGCGGTGAAACCGCTCGACACGCTCGACGATTTCATCGCTGGACAGGGCGACCACGAAGGACAGAAGCGTCTCCAGCAACGCGATGGTCGAAACCGATGACGGAAAGAACTGGGGCGTGTCGGCGGCGACGACAAACCCATGTTGCGCGTTCAGAATGACCGGGCTGGCGGGGCTGTCGGATATGCCGACCACGGTCATGCCCTGTTCGCGGGCCAGCTTCACCGCCTCGATCACCTCGGTCCGGTAGGGGTGGCAGGTCATCGCGATCAGCACGTCCTGTTCATCGGCCCAGGCCAGATCGTCCACCGGGGTCGAACCGGGCCGGGGGATGGCGTGGAACTGCTTCATCCCGGTCGAGGCCAGATAGGTAAAGTTGCGCGCGTTCGCGTTGTTGACGCCGACACCCAGCGTGAACACCTGCCGTGATGTCCAGATCGCCTCGGCCGCCGCCTGCAACCGGGTGGCGTCGATCCCCGCGAAGGTTTCTTCGATGTTTCGGATCGCTGCCCCGACCATGTCGGCATAGAGGCCGCCCAGCTCGCCGGATTTGCCGATCTCCTGCAGCCAGCGGGCGCGGTCGGGGAACGACACGGTGCCTCGGCGGATGGCGTCGCGGAATGGCGCGCGGAAATCCTCGTAGCCCTCGAACCCCACCTGCCGCGCCATGCGGACGAAGGTGTTGGGTTTCACGTTCGCGGCCTCGGCGATCTCGCGCACGGTCGAAACGCCCACATCCGTTGGGTTCTCCAGCACATAACGGGCGGCCTTCTGCGCCTCGGGCGTCAGGGCGTGCCATTCACGGGTCAGCCGGTCAAGAACGGTGGTTGATACATTTGTGTCATTCATGATTGACGATGGTACAAATGTGACCTTAGCCTGTCGAGAAGAAATGCGACTCGGTGAGAGGAAAAATCATGTCCGGGAAGGAGCTGCCGTCACAGGCCCGCGTGGTGATCGTGGGCGGAGGTGTTATGGGCGTTGGTCTGGCCTATCACCTGGCGCATGAGGGCTGGACGGATGTCGTTCTGCTGGAAAAGGCCGAGCTGACCAGCGGCAGCACCTGGCACGCAGCCGGGCAGATCACCCACTCGACCAGTTCCTTTGGTCTGGGCAAATGCGTGGACTACAACATCGGGCTCTATTCCGGTGCGCTCGAGACCGAGACCGGGCAGGCGGTGACATGGCATGGATGCGGCTCGTTCCGGCTGGCCTATACCGAAGACGAGATGGACTGGCTGCGCCACACCCTGTCGGTGGGCCGGTCGCTGGGCTTCAACATTGAGCTGGTCGGCCCCGACCGCGTGGCCGAACTGCACCCGTTCTACAACCTCGACGGGGTTCTGGGCGCGCTGCACACGCCGGATGACGGGCATGTGGACCCGACGAACGTGACCATGGCCATGGCGGCGGGGGCGCGTCAGCTGGGCGCGCGGATCATCCGCCGCTGCCGGGCCACCAACATCACCCAGGCGGCCAATGGCGAATGGGTGGTCGAGACCGAACGGGGCACGATCCGCTGCGAACACGTGGTGAATGCGGGCGGCACCTATGCCCGGCAGATGGGCGAATGGTCGGGCCTGCAACTGCCGATGACCTCGATGACCCACCACTATTTCGTGACCGAACCGGTGCCACAGTTCCAGGACCTCGACCACGAGCTGCCGGTGATCCGCGATGATCGCAAGGTCTCGGGCTATATCCGCATGGAGCAGAAGCGCGGGCTGATCGGGATCTACGAGAAGGAGAATTCGAACTCGGTCTGGCATGACCACTGCCCGTGGGACTATGAAAACTGGCTGTTCGATGCCGATTACGACCGGGTCATGCCGTGGCTTGAAGAGAGCCTGAACCGGATGCCGATTTTCGCCGATCTGGGCATCCAGCGCGAGGTTCACGGGGCGATCTCGCACCCACCCGACGGCAATCCGCTGATCGGCCCGGCGCCGGGGGTGAAGAATTACTGGTGCTGCTGCGGCACGCAGATCGGCATCGGCTGGGGCCCGGGGCTTACGCGCGAACTGGCGCGGTGGATGGTGCATGGGGCGGCCGACATTTCGATGCGCGACTATGATCCGCGCCGGTTCGGGGCCTATGCCACCAAGGACTGGCAGGTCACCAAGGCGCATGAGGATTACAAGCTGCGCCACGAAATTCCGTTTCCGCATTTCAACCGTCTTGCCGGGCGGCCGATCAAGCCGTCCCCCCTGTATGACCGGCTGAATGCCAAGGGGGCGGTGTTCGAAGAGGTCTATGGCCATGAACGCCCCCGCTGGTTCGCAAGGGATGGCGTTGAACAGCGCGACCATTATTCGTTCCGCCGCAATGTGGTGCATGACATGGTCGCCGCCGAATGCAGCGCCGTGCGCGAGGCGGTCGGCATCATGGACATCTCGGCCTTCACCAAGGTCGAAGTCAGCGGCCCGGATGCCAGGGCCCTGCTGGACCGGCTGGTTGCCAACCGCCTGCCGCAAAAGGTGGGCGGCATCGCGCTGACCCACATGCTGAACCGCCGTGGTCGGATCGAGCTGGAGACCACGGTCGTGAAACTGGCCGAGGACCGGTACTACCTCGTTTGTGCCGCCTTCTTCGAGCAGCGCCTGCTGGATCACCTGAACCAGCAACGCGACGAAGACAACGTCGAGATCATCCTGCGATCCGACGACTGGGCCGCGCTCAGCCTCAATGGCCCCCGGGCGCGCGAGGTTCTGGCCGCCTGCACCGAAGCCGATCTGAGCAATACCGGTTTCAAATGGCTGACAGCGCAGGAAATCGACGTGGCGGGTCACCGGCTCTGGGCTTTCCGCATGTCCTATGCCGGTGAATTGGGATGGGAGCTGCACATGCCGCGTGACAGCGCCTTGGCCGTCTATGATGCGCTCTGGGCCGCGGGCGCGCCGCATGGCATCGCCGATTACGGGTCGTTCGCGATGAACGCGCTGCGGATGGAGAAGGCCTTCAAGGGCGCGGGCGAGTTGACCAACGAGGTCACCCTGGCCGAGGCCGACGTGCTGCGCTTTGCCCGCACCGACAAGGACTACCTGGGCAAGGACCAGACTCTGAACCCCGATCTGCGCTGGGTCTGCGTCTATCTGGAGATCGAACCGGATGGTCAGAACGATGGGCACGGCGGCGAGGCGGTCCTGCTGGACGGCCAGGTCGTGGGCTCCACCGCCTCGGTGGCCTACGGGCACACGGTCGGCAAGATCCTTGCCTTCGCCTATGTCAAACCGCTGGCCAATGTGCCGGGAACCGAAGTGCAGGTGGTGATCGCGGGCGTGCCGCGTCGCGGGCAGATCCTGGGCGCGCCCGCCTATGACCCGCAAAGCCTCCGGCCCCGAACCGATACCGCGATGGAGGCTGCGGAATGATCCCGAAGACGATGAAGGCCATGGTCCTGACCGGGCATGGCGATCTGGACAAATACGAATGGCATGAAGATTGGCCCACGCCCACACCCGGCCCGATGGAGGTGTTGATCAAGGTGGGCGCCTGCGGGCTGAACAACACGGATGTGAACACCCGCACCGGCTGGTATTCCAAGGCGGTGGACGAGGCAACCACCGGCAGCGCCTATTCTCAGGTGGATGACGCCGACAGCACCTGGGGCGGCGCGCCCCTGACCTTCCCGCGCATTCAGGGCGCGGACGCGGTCGGCACGGTCGTGGCCGTGGGCGAGGGGGCCGATCCTGCGATCATCGGCCGGCGGGTGATCGTGGCGGGCTGGCTGCGCGACTGGTCCGATCCGATGAACCGCGACAAGGCCGGATATTTCGGCTCGGAATGCGACGGCGGCTTTGCCGAATACACCAAGGCCGACATCCGCGGCGTGGCGCCGGTCGACTCCGACCTGAGCGATGCCGAACTGGCGACCTTCAGCTGCTCGTACGTGACGGCCGAGGGCATGTTGGATAGGGCGCAGGTCGGCGAGGGCGACACGGTTCTGATCCCCGGTGCCTCGGGCGGTGTGGGCGGGGCGCTGATCCAGCTGTCCAAGCTGCGCGGCGCCCGCGTGATCGCCATGGCCAGCGCGGCCAAACACCCCGAGGTCGCCAAACTGGGCCCGGATCGCATTCTGCCGCGCAACCCCGGGAACCTGCGGGCCGAGCTGAAAGGCGAACGGATCACCGTCGTCGCCGACGTCGTGGGCGGAGAGATGTGGCCCAAACTGATCGACATGCTGGAGCGTGGCGGGCGCTATACCTGTTCGGGCGCAATTGCCGGTCCGATCGTGCAACTCGACCTGCGCACCTTCTATCTGCGCGATCTGACCTTTACCGGGTCGACCGTGAACACGCCGCAGAACTTCTTTGATGTCGTGAAATACATAGAAAATGGGCAAATCAAGCCAGCATTGGCCGCCACTTACCCGTTGACTGAGCTGCGAGAGGCCCAGCAGGCCTTCATCGACAAGCGTCATACCGGCAACATCGTGGTGATCCCATGACCCTGGAAAACGTTCTCGAAGCCGCTCGGCACCTGCATCAGACCCTGCCGGCGCTGTCCGAATTCGGAAACTGGCCCACCGACCTGACCGCAACCGGTTTGCAGCCGCGAGCGATCCCCGCCACGCCGCTGGTGCAGGCGCTGGATCAACCCGGATCACCCCGGACATCGGGGTTGGTTCAGGCGATCCGGTCGGCGGCGCATCTTGCCCACTGGAAACGCACCTATACCGAGGTTGAGGTCGGTGCGGATTTCCGCAATCGGTATGGGTATTTCGAGCTGTTCGGGCCAACCGGTCATTTCCATTCGACCCAGCTGCGGGGCTATGTCGCCTATTGGGGCGCCGGGCTGGACTATGGCTGGCACAGCCACCAGGCAGAAGAACTGTATCTGACGCTGGCGGGCGGCGCGGTCTTCAAGGTTGACGGAGATCGGGCCTTTGTGGGCGCTGAAGGCACGCGGCTGCACGCCAGTTGGCAAAGCCACGCCATGTCCACGGGAGATCAGCCGATCCTGGCATTCGTGCTGTGGCGGGGCGAGGGGTTGAACGACCTGCCAAGGATGGACGCCGCATGAAGATCACCCGCATCTCGGTCTTTCACGTCGATCTGCCGCTTGAACATCCCTATTGGCTGTCCGGCGGACGTCTGAAACTCGAGGTGCTGGATGCCACCTTCGTCAAGATCGAAACCGATGCCGGCCTGACCGGCTGGGGCGAGGGCACGCCCTGGGGCCACACCTATGTGCCCGCGCATGGGCCGGGCATCCGGGCGGGGATCGAGACCATGGCGCCCTTCGTCCTGGGGCTGGACCCGCGCCGGGTTCTGGAGGTCGAGCGGGCGATGGACCACGCGCTGCCCGGGCATCTTTATGCCAAATCGCCGATCGACATGGCCTGCTGGGACATTGCCGGACAGGCGGCCGGGTTGCCGATTGCCGATCTGATGGGCGGCGGGTCGCGCAGCCCCGCGCCGATCGCCTCCTCGGTCGGGGCCAAGACCGTCGAGGAAACCCGCGCGGTGATGGATCGCTATCGCGGTCGCGGCTATTGGGTGCACTCGGTCAAAGTGGGCGGCGACGTGGAGCGTGACATAGAACGCATCCGCGATGTCGAGGCACACCGCCCGGCGGGTGAGCGCATCCTTTATGACGTCAACCGCGCCTGGACGCGGCAACAGGCGCTGCGGGTGATGAAGGCCACCGAGGATCTGGGCGTGATGTTCGAGCAACCCGGCGAGACGCTGGACGACATCGCCGCCATCCGGGCCCTGCATTCCGCGCCGGTCAGCGTGGATGAAAGCCTGGTCACCCTGCAGGACGCCGCGCGCATTGCCCGCGACGGGCTGGCCGAGGTCTTCGGAATCAAGCTTAACCGTGTCGGCGGCCTGACCAAGGCTGCTCGGATGCGGGACATCGCGCTGGCGCATGGCATCGACATGTATGTGATGGCCACCGGCGGCTCGGTTCTGGCCGATACCGAGGCGCTGCATCTGGTCGCCACCATCCCCGACCACAACCGCCTTGGCGTCTGGGCCTGTCAGGACATGCTGACGCTGGACGTTGCGGGCGGGCGCGGCCCACGCAACCGCCAGGGCCATCTTGAACTGCCCGAGGCCCCCGGCCTCGGCGTGGCCCCGGATGAAGATGCACTGGGCGATCCCAAGGCCGTGTACCGATGACCCGCATCACCCGCATTTCGCTCTGGCATGTGCCGCTGACCAGCCATCAGGCCTATTACATGGCCGACGGCAAGGCCTGCGACACGGTTGAAACGGTGGTTCTGGCGCTGGACACCGATGACGATCTGACCGGCTGGGGCGAGGTCTGCCCGATTCCGCATTACCTGCCCGCCTATGCGCGCGGCGTGGCCCCGGCGGTTCAGGACATGGCCGCGGTTCTGCTGGGCGGCGACCCGATCGGACCCGAGGCGTTGATGGCGCGGCTGGACCGGCACCTGCCGGGGCATGTCTATGCCAAATCGGCGATCGACATCGCGCTGTGGGATCTGACGGGGCAGGTGGCAGGGCTGCCGCTGCACGCGCTGCTGGGCGGTCGGCGGGCGCAGACGATGCCGCTCTATCACTCGATCACCTGCATCGCCCCGGCCGAGATGGTCCGCATCGCCCGCGAGGCGCAGGCGCAGGGCATCACCCAGTTCCAGGTCAAGCTGGGCGCGGATGCCGATTGGCAGGCCGATGTCGAACGCCTGCGTCTGGTGCGCGAGGCGGTGGGCGACGGGCCGCTGGTCTATGGCGACTGGAACTGCGGCGCCACGTCTCTGGATGCCAGCCGGGTGGGGCGGGCGGTTGCGGATCTGGATGTGATGCTGGAACAACCCTGTGCCACGATCGAGGATTGCGCCCGCGTGCGCGCCGCCACCGGCCTGCCGATGAAGCTGGACGAAAGCGCACACGACACCGCCAGCCTGCTGGCCGCGCATGCGCTGGGCTGCATGGACGCGGTCGCGGTGAAGCTGTCGAAATTCGGCGGGCTGTCGGCGGCGCGCTGCGCGCGTGATCTGTGCCTGCATCTGGGGGCGAAGATGTGCGTCGAAGACACCTGGGGGTCTGACATCACCACCGCCGCCCTGCTGCATCTGGGCGCGGCCACTGAACCCGCGCGCCTGATGAACGTGTGCGACCTGTCGGGCTATGTCGCGCCGCGGCTAGCGCCGGATGGCCCAACCCGCAAGGACGGCTGCATCGCGCCGCCCGACGGGGTCGGCCTGGGGGTTGCGCCCGACCGCGAATACCTGGGCGCGCCGGACGTGATACTGGATTAGGGAGGCGACCATGCCGCGACATCTCAGCCAATCCGATTGGGGCCAGCGCGCCCGCGCGGTGCTGCCCGGCGGCGGCTTTGGCAATTTCGACCCGTCGGTCTTCATCCGAGAGGGCCGGGGCAGCCGCGTCTGGGACGAAGACGGCAAAGAATATGTCGACCTGCTGATCGGCTCGGGGCCGATGCTGCTGGGCCACGGCCACCCCGAGGTCTTGGAGGCCGTCGCCGAACAGTTGCCCAAGGGCATGACGTTCTTCGCCAACAACGCGCGCGCGGTCGAACTGGCCGAGGAAATCTGCGCCGCCGTGCCCTGCGCCGATCAGATCCGCTATGTCTCGTCCGGCGGCGAGGCCGACATGTACGCGATCCGGCTGGCCCGCGCCTTTACCGGCCGCGACAAGATCGTGAAGTTCGAAGGTGGCTATCACGGCATGAGCGCCGAGGCACAGATGAGCCTGGCCCCGTCACGGATGGTGAATTTCCCGCAGGCGGTTCCCGACAGCGCGGGCATACCGGCCAGCGTTCAGGCCGAAATGCTGATCGCGCCGTTCAACGACCCGGACTACATCCGCTCGCTGCTGGCCGAGCACGGCAACCAGGTTGCGGGTATCATCGTCGAGCCGCTGCAACGCATCATCCCGCCCGAACCCGGCTTCTTGCAGCTTCTGCGGGACGAGGCCGACAAGTACGGCATCGTGCTGATCTTCGACGAGGTGGTGACCGGGTTTCGTTTCGCCTATGGCGGCGCGCAGGAGCTATATGGCGTGACCCCCGACATCGCCACGCTGGGCAAGATCATCGGCGGCGGCTGTCCGCTGGCCGCAATCGCCGGGCGGGCCGAGATCATGACCCATTTCGACAAACCTGCCGTTGGGCCTGAGAAATGGCTGATGCAGCTGGGGACCCTGTCGGGCAATCCGGTGGACGCGGTGGCCGGACTCAAGACGATGGAGGTGCTGCGCCGTCCCGGTCAGTACGACCGGCTGCGTGCCAATGGTCAGCGTCTGATGGACATGGCCTCGGCCGCGCTGACCAGGCAGGGGATCGCCCATCGAATTATCGGCGATCCGACCCTGTTCGAAATCGTGTTCACGGAAGCAAAGGTGCGGGATTATCGCGATGTGGTCCGCGCGGACACGGCAAAGGCCAACCGGTTCAATGCGGTTCTGATGCAGAACGGGATGTTCAAGTCGCCGGGCAAGACCTATCCGTCCCTGGCGCTGACCGAAGCGGACTTTGATCTGTGCAAAGCCGCCTATGCCAAGGCCGCGCAGGCCGTGGCCGAGATGCAGGATGCGGGCGTGTCCTAGTAGACGCCCGCCATCACCAGGCGAACGATGTCTTCGCGCTTGAGGCCGCGCGCGGCCAGTTCTTCGTCGCTCAGCGCGTGCAACTGCTTGATCTTGACGACTTTGGCGTTGGCCTCGCCCAAGCGGATCAGCGCTTCGTAGATGCCGTGAAACACATCGGCCACGGCCGACAGCAGGTTAAAGACCGCCGGGCGGCGCGTCGTATGTGCCATAGGCAGAACCCCTCTGGTCTGAAGTTGACCCTGCGTAGTTAGACCCGATGCTGCGGTGCAGCTAGGGTTCTGCCCGAATACCCGCCGTGCGTCTGATGCAAATCTGCGCGCAGGATGCAGGATTTCAGGCCTTGAACCGGTCGTCGACCGGCACCTGCAAGGCGGTGGCCAGCGCGTTGGTCTGGCTGGCCATCGCGATCACCGCCAACAGCTCGGCCTGCATCTGGTCGGTCATGCCCTTGGCGCGGGCTGCGGCAGTGTGGGAATGCACGCAGTATTCGCAATTGTTGGCGACCGAAACCGCCACATACAGCATCTCCTTTGTCAACGGGTCCAGCGCGCCGGGGGCCATGACGGTCTTGAGTCGCTCCCACGTCGCTTTCAGCAGCGCCGGGTCATGGGCCAGAGCGCGCCAAAAATTGTTGATGTAATCGGTGTTGCGGGTGGCGCGGATGTCATCGAAGACGGCCAGCGCCTCGGCGCTGACCTCTTCGCCTGTCAACGAGCGAACCGTTGCCATGCTCAGACCATCGCAAAGATGCGCGCCGGGCCGCCCGACCCGCCACGATGGGCCGGCGCGCCGACAACCAGCGTCGCTCCGCTGGCGGGCACCTTGTCGAGATTGGCCAGGTTCTCGATGCCGTAGCGGTTGGTGGGCAGCCACGCGTAATGCGTCACGAAATCGGCCGATGGGCCGTGATCCAACGACAGCGTGTCGACGGCCAGCGCAACCGCGCCGGTTCCTTCGATCAACATCTGCGCCGCTTCGACGTGGAAGCCGGGGAAATGCATCTTGCCGTCGCCGTCGGCGTTGCGGAATTCGGGAGTCGCGGTTTTGGCGGCCCATCCCGAATGCATGGCGACGCAGGCGCCATCGGGAATGTCGCCATTTGCGGCGATCCACGCCTTCAGGTCATCGGGCGTGACCTGCGCATCCGGGTCCTCGGCCGCGCGGGCGGCAATGTCCACCACGCACAGAGGGCAGACGAGGTTCGACACCGGAATTTCGTCCACCGACTGTCCATCCGCCGAGAAATGCAGCGGGGCATCGACATGCGTGCCGGTGTGTTCGTTGACGGCCAGGTTGAACAGGTTGAAGCCATGTTCCTTGAAATTGAAGGCCTGGGTCGCCTCGATCCCCGGCTGGCCGAAATAGGTGGGGAAGTCGGCATCGTAGACATGGGTCATGTCCAGCACCTCGCCATGGCCTGCGGCCAGCGCTGGGGGTGCTGCCACCGTTCCAAGCGCCGTGCCTGCCGCCATCGCCGCGCCAGCCTTGAAAAAGGAACGGCGGGACAGCATCCGGTCTTTCACCGCGTTCATTACGCAAACGTCACACATTTCAAAACTCCCTGTTCTGCAATCTGTTTTCGTTCCGGGCCGAATTCATTGGCCGGGTCGGCAAAGCCTAGCACGGTTTTCCGCGATCCGGTTCACAAGTTGTTTGGGTCCTGCTGGCCGGCAACAAATGCGGCCCGGCGGCGCAGTCGGGTATAAGGGGTTGAACCCGCGCGCGGACGGGTTCAATCTGTTGCGGAATATTGTTCCGCAATGCGGAACAAGCTGGGGTTGGCAAGAGGAGACCAAGTCTGATGTCCGAGGCGGTGGAATACGAACGGATTGGCGATATCGCGGTGCTGGCGGCGAACAACCCGCCGGTCAATGCGCTGGGCGTGGATGTGCGTCGGGGCCTGCTGGCCGGGATCGAACGGGCCGAGGCCGAGGGCGCCAAGGCGGTGCTGATCTACGGTAAGGGCCGGACCTATTTCGCGGGGGCCGACATCCGCGAGTTCGGCAAACCCCCGCAGGAACCGTGGCTGCCGGGCCTGTGCGACCGGATCGAGGCCTCGCCCCTGCTGGTGGTTTCGGCGTTGCATGGCACGGCGCTGGGCGGCGGGCTCGAGGTTGCGCTGTCCAGCCACTACCGCATCGCGGTTCCCTCGGCCAAGGTCGGCCTGCCCGAGGTCAATCTGGGCATCCTGCCCGGTGCCGGGGGTACCCAGCGTCTGCCGCGCGTGGCCGGGGTCGAGGCCGCGCTGGACATGATCACCACCGGCCGCCATGTCCGCGCCGACGAGGCGCTGAAGCTGGGCGTGATCGACAAGGTGCAGGATGGTGACCCGCGCGAGATCGGGCTGGCCTATGCGCAGGAGTTGCTCGACTCGGGCGCGCCCCGCCGCGCGGTCGGAGAGATGCCCGCGCCGGACCCCGTCGATTTCGATGCGGTCTACGAGGCCGTTCTGAAGAAGGGCCGCGGCCAGCTGTCCCCCGCCGTTGCCGTGCGCGCCGTGCAAGCCGCCTGCGAGGCGCCCAGCTTTGCCGAGGGCATGGCGCGCGAGCGGGAACTGTTCATGCAGTTGATGGAATCGGATCAGCGCAAGGGCCTGATCCACGCCTTCTTTGCCGAACGCGCCGTGGGCAAGCTGCCCGAACTGAAAGGGGTCGAGCCGCGCCCGGTGCATCAGATCGGGGTCATCGGCGGCGGCACGATGGGCGCGGGGATCGCCACCGCCGCCTTGTTGGCAGGTCTGCCCGTGACCTTGCTGGAGATGACGCAGGAGGCCGCCCATGCCGCCAAGGACCGGATCGCCGGAAACCTGGCCGGGGCCCTGAAGCGCGGCAAGATCAGCCAGCAGCAGCACGACGCGATCCTGTCGGACCAGCTGCAGCTTGCCACCGGCTATGACGCGCTGAGCGCCGTCGATCTGGTGATCGAGGCCGTGTTCGAGGATATGGACGTCAAGAAACAGGTTTTTGCCCAGCTGGATGCGGTCTGCAAACCGGGGGCGGTTCTGGCGACCAACACCTCGTATCTGGACGTCAACGAGATCGCCGCCGCCACCAAGCGCCCGCAGGACGTGATCGGGCTGCATTTCTTCTCGCCCGCCCATGTGATGAAGCTGCTCGAGATCGTGGTGGCCGACAAGACCGCGCCCGAGGTGGTCGCCACCGGCTTTGCGCTGGGGCATCGGCTGAAGAAGGTCTCGGTGCGGGCGGGGGTGTGCGACGGGTTCATCGGCAACCGGATCCTCAGCACCTATCGCACCTGCGCCGACCACATGGTTCTGGACGGGGCAAGCCCGTTCCAGATCGACAAGGCGCTGACCGATTTCGGCTTTGCCATGGGGCCGTTCGCCGTGTCCGATCTGGCCGGGTTGGATATCGGCTGGGCGGTGCGCAAACGCAAACGCGCCGAGGGGCTGGACCCGCGCGCCCGCGACAGCAGCTATGCCGACAAACTGTGCGAGGCCGGGCATTTCGGGCAGAAGACCGGCAAGGGCTTCTATGTCTATGAAAAAGGCAAGCGCGGCGGCACGCCGAACCCCGAGGTTCTGGACCTGATCGCGGCCGACCGCGCGGCGCAGGGCATCACCCCGCGCACGTTCACGGATGACGAGATCGTGCGGCGATATATGGTCTCGATGGTCAATGAGGCCGCCAAGGTGGTGGGCGAGGGCATCGCCCGCCGCCCCTTGGACGTGGATGTGGTGCTGCTCTATGGCTATGGGTTCCCGCGCTATCGCGGCGGGCCGCTGAAATGGGCCGATCTGCAGGGCCTGCCGGGTATTCTGGACGACATCCGCGCCTGGTCGGCCGAGGATGACTATTTCTGGCAACCCGCGCCGCTGCTGGAAAAACTGGTGGCCGAGGGCCGCAGCTTTGACGATCTGAACAAGGACGCCGAGTGATGAAACAAGCCGTAATCGTATGCGCCGCGCGCACCGGGCCGGCCAAGTCGTTCCGGGGCTCATTCAACATGACCCACGGCGCCACGATGGGCGGCCACGCGGTTCAGGCCGCGGTCGAACGCTCGGGGCTGGATGGAGCCGAGATCGAGGATTGCATCATCGGTTGCGGTTTCCCCGAAGGCGAGACCGGCGGCAACATCGCCCGCCAGATCGCCATCCGGGCCGGGCTGCCGGTCAGCGTTTCGGGCATGACCGTGAACCGGTTCTGCTCGTCGGGGCTGCAGACCGTGGCGCTGGCGGCGCAGGCCATCACCGAGGGCGGCGCGGGTCCCATCGTGGCCGGCGGTGTCGAGAGCATCTCGCTGGTTCAGCCGAAGACCCGCCCTGTGCCCGAGGCGTGGATTCAGGAGCACAAGCCGGCGATCTACATGACGATGATCGAGACCGCCGACATCGTGGCCGAGCGCTATGGCATCAGCCGCGAAGAACAGGACGCCTATGGTCTGCGGTCGCAACAGCGCATCGCGGCGGCGCAGGCGGCGGGCAAGTTCGACGACGAGATCGTGCCGATGCAGACCGCCATGGCGGTCAAGGACAAAGAGACCGGCGAGGTCTCGCACCGGCAGGTCACCGTGGACCGGGATGAATGCAACCGGCCGAACACGACCCTGGAAGGGCTGGCCTCACTCGAGCCGGTGCGCGGCCCCGGAAACTACATCACTGCCGGAAATGCCAGCCAGCTGTCGGACGGCGCAGCCGCGGTGGTCGTGATGGACAGCGCCGAGGCCGAGCGTCGGGGGCTGGAGCCCATGGGCGCGTTCAAGGGGTTCTGCGTGGCGGGGTGCGAGCCCGACGAGATGGGCATCGGCCCGGTCTTTGCGGTGCCGCGCCTGCTGGAACGGCATGGTCTGAGCGTCGAGGACATCGATCTGTGGGAGTTGAACGAGGCCTTCGCCTCGCAAGCGCTGTACTGCCGCAACCGTCTGGGGATCGATGACGAGAAATGCAACGTGAACGGCGGCTCGATCGCCATCGGGCATCCGTTCGGCATGACCGGCGCGCGGATGGTCGGCCATCTGCTGCGCGAAGGGCGTCGGCGTGGGGCCAAGCTGGGTGTTGTGACCATGTGCATCGGCGGCGGAATGGGCGCGGCCAGTCTGTTCGAGATCTATTGAAGAAAGGGGCGCCGGGCCAGCCCATCGAGGGCCGGCCCGGCGCAGCCCGGCCCGTGGGGCCGAGCAGGCAAGGTTCCGATCGCGTCGAGGAGGAGGGTGGCTGTGGACTTGAGTTATACGGACGAGGAGAAGGCCTTTCGCGACGAGGTTCGCGGTTTTCTGGCCGAGAAACTGCCCAAGGAGATCTCGGACAAGATCCGGGCTGGCCGGAACATCGGCAAGGATGGGTATGAGTGGTGGCACGCCACGCTGAACGCGCGCGGCTGGTTGAATTTCAACTGGCCGAAGGAGTTTGGCGGCGCCGAGTGGAACGCGATTCAGCGCCATATCTTCGAGGAGGAATGCGCCGCCGCCTATGCACCGCGTATCGTGCCGTTTGGCCTGTCGATGCTGGGGCCGGTGCTGCAGAAATTCGGCTCGAAGGCGCAGCAGGATTATTTCCTGCCGCGCATCTTGAATGGTGAACATTGGTGGTGCCAGGGCTATTCCGAGCCGGGTGCCGGGTCGGACCTGGCCTCGCTGAAGACCCGCGCGGTGCGGGACGGCGACCACTATGTCGTCAATGGCCAGAAGACCTGGACCACGCTGGCGCAATACGCCAACTGGATCTTCTGCCTGGTACGCACCGACCCCGAGGCAAAGGCGCAGGAGGGGATCTCGTTCCTGCTGATCGACATGAACACGCCAGGGATCGAGGTGCGCCCCATCGTCCTGCTGGACGGAACGCCCGAGGTCAACGAGGTGTTCTTTGACGATGTGCGTGTCCCGGTCGAAAACCTGGTGGGCGAAGAGAACAAGGGCTGGACCTATGCCAAGTATCTGCTGACGCATGAACGCACCAACATTGCCGGTGTCGGCTTCAGCCAAGCGGGGCTGGACATGGTCAAACGGATTGCCCGGATCGAAACCGCAAATGGCCGCCCCCTGATCGAGAACCCGCATTTCGCCGCTCGGCTGGCGCGGGTCGAGATCGACCTGATGGCCATGGCCACCACCAACATGCGCATCATCAGCAAGGCTGCGGCCGGACAGGCACCGGGGGTCGAAAGCTCGATGCTGAAGGTCAAGGGCACGATCATCCGGCAGGAGATCAACGACCTGGCCCGCCGCGCGGTGGGGCCTTATGCGATGCCTTTCGCCTCCGAGGCGGTGGCGGGCGACAACGACCCGATCGGGCCGGACTATGCCGCGCCGGTCGCCGCCCAGTATTTCAACAACCGGAAACTGTCGATCTTCGGCGGGTCGAACGAGATCCAACGCGGGATCATCGCCAAGGTCAAGATGGGGGGCTGAGATGGATTTCAACCTGACCGAAGAACGGCAGATGCTGCAGGACACGCTGCGGCGCTATCTGGCCGACCGATATACGACTCCGGTGCGCAACGACATTCTGGCCAGCGCGGCGGGGTTCAGCGCCGACATCTGGCGCGAACTGGCCGATCTGGGCGTTCTGGGCGCGTTGTTCGACGAAGCGGATGGCGGGTTCGGCGGGGCGGGCTTTGACATCGCCACCGTGTTCGAGGAACTGGGCCGGGCCGGGGTGGTCGAGCCGGTTCTGGACAGCTGCATTCTGGGCGGTCGGCTGATCGCGCAGGTGGGCAGCCCCGATCAACGGACCCTGCTGGATCAGGTGATCTCGGGCGCGCTGCATCTGGCGCTGGCGCATGGTGAGCCTGCCAGCCGGTATGACCTGAGCCGGGTCGAGACCACCGTGCGGACCGACGGTACGGACCTGATCCTGAACGGGCGCAAGGCCGTGGTCGTGAATGCCGAGGCCGCCGGGCATCTGATCATATCCGCGCGTGAAACCGGCGGGCCGTTCGATCTGGACGGTATTTCGCTGTTTCTGGTGCCTGCTGGCACACCGGGTCTGGGCTTGCGCGGGTATCCGATGCTGGCCGGGGGCCGCGCGGCCGAGGTCACTCTGGACGAAGTGCGCCTGCCGGAAGCCGCGCGTCTGGGCGCCGCGGGGCAGGGGTTCGAGCCGCTGATGAACGTTGTGGCCGCAGCCAATGTCGCGCTGGTCGCCGAGGTTCTGGGCGCGATGGAAAGCGCGGTGGAACTGACGCGGCAATACCTGATGACGCGCAAGCAGTTCGGCCGCCCGATCGGGACCTTTCAGGCCCTGCAGCACCGGTTCGCGGACATGTTGATCGAGCTGGAACAGGCGCGCTCGGCGGTGATCAACGCGGCCGGTCACCTTGAAGCACCCGATCGCGACCGGCAGATCGCCGCGGCCCGCAACCTGGTGTCGCGGGTGGGCCGGTTGGTGGCCGAGGAAACGATCCAGATGCATGGCGGCATCGCCTTGACGCAGGAATATGAGCTGGCGCATATTGCCAAGCGGATCGTCATGTCGGATCACAGGTTCGGCGACGCGGATCATCATTTGGAGCGGTTCATTGCACTCGGCGCGGCCTGAAGGCGACCCAAAGGTCCGGCGGTCGGGCTGTCAGAACGCGATCGGGTTCGAGGTGGATCTGTCCGACTCCGACGGCCATGCCCGGTGCCATTTGACCATCCGGGCGGATCACCTGAACAGCCAGGGCATCCTGCATGGCGGCATCATCGCCATGCTGCTGGACGTGGCTTGCGGCAACACCGCCTCGGCCTGGTTCGACCGGGACGAACATCCGCTGGTTCTGACCCTGTCACTGAACACAAGCTATGTGGCGGCGGTGCGTCAGGGGCGCGTGACGGCCACGGGGCGCGCAACGGGTGGCGGGCGCACGCTGGCCTATGTGACCGGAGAGTTGCACGGCGACGACGGAACCCTGATCGCAACGGCGGCGGGGGTGTTCAAGCGCACCACGAAACGCTGAGCGAAAAACGGGTTCCGGCGCAGGGGAGGGCGAAGGGACATGAACAAATGGCACGACTATCCGGATGCCCAGATCCGGACCCGCCCGCGGGCCCGCGCCTTTGCCGACGGGTTCGGCGCTGATTGGAGCTTTGCCGACCTCGACCGCGCGATTTCCGAGCTGTCGGATATCCTGCTGGCCTCGGGGGTGCGCCCCTGCGATCGGGTCATGCTGGTGCTCGAGAATTGCTGTACGGCGGTGGCCGCGCTGTTTGCCTGTTCCCGGATTGGCGCTTGCGTGGTGCCTGTGAACGCCCGCCAGACCGCGGCTGAGTTGGCGCGCATCGTGGATCACGTCACCCCGGCGGTGATCCTGTTCACATCGGCCGCGTCGCCGGAAGCGCGCGACCATGCGCAAACTGCCAGGGCCCGGCCTGTTTCCGGGGCCTTCGGGCAGATGCATCTGGCCGCGCCGTACCCGAGCGCGCCCGACCCCGATCTGGCGGATGTCGCGGCGATGCTGTTCACCACCGGCACGACCGGAACGCCCAAGGGCGTGATGCTGACCCACGAAAACCTGCGGTTCGGCGGGCTGACCTCGGCGAATTTCCGGGGGTTGACGCAGGATGACGTGGTCTATGGCGTGCTGCCGATTTCGCACATCTTCGGACTGGCCTCGATCGTCACCGGATCGGCTCTGGCCGGGGCCTTCGTCCAGTTGGATGCCCGGTTCGCGGCGGACCGCGCCTTTGCCGCGTTGAATGCGGGCGTCACGGTGTTTTCGGGTGTGCCGCAGATGCATGCGCTGCTGATGCAATATGCCAAGGAACAGGGGTTGGAGCGGTTGCCTTCGGGCGCCCTGCGCTACACCTCGTCCGGGGCCGCCCCGCTGGATCCGGCGTGGAAACGCAAGGCCGAGGCGTTTTATGGCGTCGCGCTGCAGAATGGCTATGGCATGACCGAAAGCACGGCGGGGATCTGCGCCTCGCACAACCGGATCGGGGATCCGGATATCTCGGTCGGCCCGCCCTTGCCGGGGGTCGATTTGCGCATTGACGAAACCATACCCGGCGGCGGAGGTGGCGTGGGCGAAATCCTGACGCGCGGCCCGCATGTGATGAAAGGGTACTATCGCAATGCGGAAGAAACGGGCCGGGTGCTGGCCCAGGGATGGCTGCGCACGGGTGACCTCGGCCGCCTCGACGCGAAGGGCAATCTGCACGTCGTCGGCCGCGCCAAGGAACTGATCATTCACGGTGGCTTCAACGTCTATCCGCCCGAGGTCGAGGCCGCGCTGAACGACCATCCGCAGGTGATCCAGTCTGCGGTGGTCGGGCACCGGGTGGGCGGCGACGAACAGGTGCTGGCCTTTGTTCAGGTGGCAGAAACCGGCGCTGTTTCCGAGGCAGAGTTGGCGGAGTTCGTGGCGGAACGTCTTGCGGGTTACAAACGGCCCAGCCGGATCGTGCTGGTCACGTCACTGCCGGCCGCGCCCACGGGCAAGATTCTAAAACACAGGCTGCTGACGCATTTCGCGGATCAACTGGCCTAGGGGCAGGGCCGGCAAAACGCTCCCGCGCCCGCGCGACATCGGCTGCGCCGATCCCGCTTGCGGCCTTGGGCCCGGCATCGCGCCATGCGCGATGCCGGGCCCAACAGGAGGAGACGTTTTGCCAAAAACGTCGACGACTGGCGGGAGCCTCCGTCAGACCGCGTGGCCTTCGGCCGCGGCGCGAATGGCGCGGATGTTCTGGCCATAGACGTCCGGGTTTGAAACCGACCCGCCCTTGAAGACTGCGGAACCGGCAACAAGAACGTCGGCACCGGCCGCTGCGACCAGCGGGGCGGTCGCGGGGTCGACCCCCCCGTCGATTTCGATATGCACCGGGCGGTCGCCGATCATCTCGCGCAGGCGGCGGACCTTCGCGGTCATGTCGATGAATTTCTGCCCGCCAAAGCCGGGGTTCACCGTCATCACGCAGACCAGATCGGCCAGATCCAGCAGGTGCTCGACCGCTTCGGCCGGAGTGCCCGGGTTCAGCGCCACGCCTGCCTTCATGCCCGCCGCACGGATGGCCTGCAACGTGCGGTGCGTGTGGGGGCCGGCCTCGACATGGGCCGTCAGATAGTCCGCGCCGGCATCGGCATAGGCCTGGATGTAGGGATCGACCGGCGTGATCATCAGGTGCACATCCATCACCGTCTTGACATGTGGGCGGAAGGCTTTGACTGCCGGTGGGCCGAAGGTGAGGTTCGGTACGAAATGCCCGTCCATCACGTCAACATGGACCCAGTCGGCGCCCTGGGCCTCGATAGCTTGGATTTCCTGTCCGAAATTGGCGAAATCGGCGGACAGGATCGACGGTGCGATCTTGATCTTGCGGTCAAAGCTCATGGCGGCCTCATGTGACAGATCTGACGGTTCAGGTGTTGAGCCCGCGTATAGACGGGACGAGCGGCATTGCCCAGCCCTTGCATAGGCCATCAGCTTTCAGCCCGTTACAAAAGCTTCACCGGAACGACACATCACCGTTGAGCACCAGCTGTAGACGACCTCCATCATGAACTGGGGGTGGCACGTGCTGCGCATCGAAAAACTGACCAAGCGCTTCGGCGACAATACCGCCGTCGACACCGCAACGCTGGACGTCGACAAGCCATGCATGATCGGGGTCATCGGGCGGTCGGGCGCGGGCAAGTCCACCCTGCTGCGTATGATCAACCGCCTGACCGATGCCAGCGCCGGGCAGATCCTGTTTCACGGGCGCGACGTGACCACGCTGAAAGGCCGCGAAAAACGCGCGTGGCAGGCCGATTGCGCGATGATCTTCCAGCAATTCAACCTCGTGCCTCGCATGGACGTGGTTTCGAACGTGTTGCATGGAACGCTGAACCGGCACTCGACCCTGGCCACCCTGTTCAACCTGTTCCCGACCGCGGACATCCACCGCGCCATCGACATTCTCGACCGCCTTGGCATCGCCGAACATGCCCCCAAACGGGCCGAGGCGCTGTCGGGCGGGCAGCAGCAGCGTGTCGCCATCGCGCGAGCGCTGATGCAGGACCCCAAGATCATCCTGGCCGATGAACCCATCGCCTCGCTGGACCCGATGAATGCGCAAGTCGTGATGCAGGCCCTGCGCCGCATCCACGAAGAGGACGGCCGTACCGTGATCGCCAATCTGCACACGCTGGACACCGCACGCCGCTATTGCGACCGCGTGGTCGGCATGCGCGACGGGCGCATCGTGTTCGACGGCCTGCCCGAGCAGCTGACCACCGGTGTCGCCCGCGAGATCTACGGCGCTGATGCCAGCTTCTCCGAGGCCGCGACCTCGACCGAGATCGAAACGCTGGATGCCGCTCGGCGGGCTCTGATGGAAGCCGAGGCCACGATCTGAGCCCCAATCACCTCATTCATCGCCCGGCCCGATAAACGGGGTGGGCCAATCAACCCGGAGAGACACAGATGAAGAAACTTGCTGCCGCCCTGGTCGCGACCACTGCCCTGAGCGCACCTGCCACGGCCGAGGAGATCAGCGAATTCCGTATCGGCATCCTGGGCGGAGAAAACGCGCAGGACCGGCTGAACAACAACGAATGTCTGCGTGAGTACACCGAGGACACGCTGGGCGTCGAAACCAAGCTGTTCGCCCCGGCTGACTACGACGGCGTGATCCAGGGCCTGCTGGGCGGTACGATCGACATGGCCTGGCTGGGGGCCTCGGCCTATGCCAAGACCTATCTGAGCGACCCCGAGGCGGTCGAGCCGGTTCTGGTCAAGGTCAACACCGATGGCGGGTTCGGCTATCATTCCATCGGTTTCGCCCGCAAGGACAGCGGCATCGCGTCGCTGGCCGACATGAAGGGCAAGGTCTTCGGCTTCGGCGATCCCAACTCGACCTCGGGCTACCTGATCCCGTCGATCGAGATCCCGCAGGCCATCGGCGCCACGATGGAGTCGGGCGACTATTTCGGCGAGGTCAAGTTCACCGGAGGGCACGAACAGACCATCGTGGCCGTCAGCAATGGCGACGTGGATGCCGGCGTGACCTGGGCCGACGGTCTGGGTGAATGGGAAGACGGCTACAACTCGGGTGCGCTGCGCAAGGCGGTCGATGCCGGTCTGGTGGACATGAACGATCTGGTCGAGATCTGGCGCTCGAAACCCATCCCCGAAGGTCCGATCGTGCTGCGCAAGGCGCTGCCGGCCGAGGTCAAGGCGAATATGACCGCGCTGATGGCCGGATTGGCCGACAAGGACAGTGACTGTCTGTATGCCGTCGCCGCAGGTGAAACCAAGGGGTTCGAACCGATCACCCACGCGGCCTATGAAAGCATCATCGAGGCCCGCAAGCTGAAGTCGAACTGACGCCAAGTCTTGCAGTCCCGGGGTCCGGCCTGAGGCCGGGCCTCGCCGTCCATTCGGGAGAATTCCATGACAGATCTGACCGCCGGCGCCCAAAGCGTGGATGATGTCCGCGACGGCTATGTCGCGATGACCCGCCGAAAGCGCGTCTATGGCGGAATTCTTCTGATCCTGTTCGTGGCCTTGATGGCCGCGGGGTTCCGCACCGCCGACAGGCGCAACGCCGGCAGTTTCACCGACGGTCTGCACCGCGTTCTGGATTATCCGGCCGAGGTGCTGTCCGAGGCGTGGGACAAGATCGCGGACATGCCCGCGAACCTTGTCACGTATTTTCCGGCCTTGGTCGAAACGTTGAACATCGCGGCGGCGGCCACACTGGTCGGCACGCTGGCCGGCGCATTTCTGGCGCTTGTCTCGACACGGGGGCTGGCGCCCTGGCCCCGGCTGATCCCGCTGTTTCGCCGCCTTGCCGATATCTGCCGGGCCGTCCCCGAGATCGTGATCGCGCTGGTTCTGATCTTCGTGCTGGGCGGCGGTCCGGTTCCGGCCATGATCGCCATCGCCATCCACACCGCCGGTGCGCTGGGCAAGCTGTTCTCGGAGGTCAACGAAAACGCGTCGCTGAAGCCGGTCGAGGGGCTGCAGTCGGTCGGCGCCACCTGGACGCAGCGGATGGTTCTGGGCGTGATCCCGCAGGTCGGCCCGAACTATGTCAGCTATGCCCTGCTGCGGTTCGAAATCAACATCCGCGCCTCGGCCATTCTGGGTTTCGTGGGCGCGGGCGGCCTTGGCTATGAGCTGCGCAACGCGATGTCCTGGGGACAGGGGCGGTATGACGACGCCGCGGCGATCTTTCTTCTGCTGTTTGCCACGATCGTGATCGTCGACCAGATTTCGGGATCTGTGCGGACCCACCTGACCGAGGGCACGCAGAAAGGAACCGCCGCATGACGACTTTTGCCACCGATCGGCCCCACGGGGCGCTGAAAGCCGGGGCCGACCGCCTGTTCGCGCGCAAACGCATCATCAGTCTGGCGCTGCCCGGCCTGGTTTTGGTCTATCTGACCTATGTGTTCTTCGCCTTCGACATGCCCGGACTTGCCGGGAGGGCGAACTGGGAGAACGGCCGGACCTTGATTTCGGACAGCTTTAGCTACAAGACCCATGTGACCCGCGACAACCGCACCGGCGCCGTGTCGGTCGCCATCGAGGGCGAGCGCAAGGGCGCCTATCCCGAGGGTCAGGCGCCCGACTGGGTGACCCTCGGCGACACCACGGTGATCGACCTTGAGGGTGGCCATGTCGTTCGCTTCGGGCCGGAAACCGTCGAGTATGACATCCCCGGCTATGGAACGGTGCGCGCCACGCCCAGCCGGTCGACGGGAGTGCAGGCCGAACTGCCTTCGAATGCCGTGCCCGAATGGATCAGCCTGTCGCGCAACCGGCTGGCGATCACCACCGATGCCGGGCGCCTGACCGTGACGCGCAACCGGGCCGAGGTGTTTCGGTACTTCACCGGCTGGGAGCTGTTCTGGTTCACGCTGGACAGCCCCTATCACGGCAAGTCTTTTGCCCAGTTGGCTGGGCTGGCCGCCAGCGGTCAGGCCGGGGCCATATTCAACGATTTCTGGACCAACAAGATGTGGCGCCATCAGGACGTGGCCTGGGCGATTTTCGAAACCATCCTGATGGCCTTTCTGGGGACATTCGGCGCCGCGCTGATCGCCCTGCCGCTGGCCTTCGTGGCGACGCGGAACTTCAACCCGGTACGCTCGGCCCGGTTCATGGCGCGCCGCGTCTTCGACTTTCTGCGCGGGGTGGATGGCCTGATCTGGACGGTGGTTCTGGCGCGCGCTTTCGGGCCCGGGCCGCTGACCGGGGCGCTGGCCATCCTGGTCACCGATACCGGTACCTTCGGCAAGATCTTCTCCGAGGCGCTGGAAAATGTCGACCAGAAACAAATCGAAGGCGTGCAGTCCACCGGGGCCAACGCGCCGCAGAAATATCGGTTCGGGGTGATCCCGCAGATCACGCCGGTACTGCTCAGCCAGGTCCTGTACTTCCTGGAATCCAACACCCGCAGCGCGACGGTGATCGGGGCGATCACCGGTGGCGGGATCGGTCTGTTGCTGACTCAGGCGATCATCACCCAGAAAGACTGGGAGGAGGTGGCCTATTACATCGTATTGGTTATCCTGATGGTCATGCTGATGGACTGGTTCTCAGGCTGGCTGCGCAGGCGGCTGATCCAGGGCGGGCCGCCCAAGGCGCGCAAACCGCGCGACCCGCAGGCCAAGCCCCTGATGTTGCCTTGAACCGCATACGAGGACTTGCAGATCATGGCGCGCTTGCGACCGGACCAGCCCGTCATCCACCCCGATTGCCGGATAACCGGCAGCTGCTTTGGCGCCTTTGTCGAAATCGGTGCCGGAACGCGGGTGACGAATTCGGTGTTTGGGGACTATTCCTATTGTGACCGCACCTGCGACATCGCCAATGCCCGGATCGGAAAATTCGCCAATATCGCCAGTTTCACCCGGATCGGCGCCACCGACCATCCGATCGAGAAAGCGTCGCTGCATCACTTCCACTACCGCTCGGCCGACTATTGGGACGATGCCGAGGACGATGCGGACTGGTTCGCGCTGCGCGCCGGGCGGCTGGCGCATATCGGGCACGACACCTGGATCGGCCATGCGGCCATCATCAAGCCCGAGGTGACGATCGGGCACGGGGCAGTCGTCGCCTCCGGGGCGATCGTGACCAAGGATGTGCCGCCTTATACCATCGTCGGGGGTGTCACCGCCCAACCCATCCGCCGCCGGTTCCCCGAACACGTCGCCGAGCGGATGATGGCTCTGGCCTGGTGGGATTGGGACACTGCCCGCCTGCGTGCGGCGCTGCCGGATTTCCGCGCATTGCCCGCCGAGGCGTTTCTGGAGAAATACGAGGATTGACCGGCATCACCCGTGATCGTCATCCAGCGTCAGAGTGACCCGTTCGCCCGCAAAGACGGTCTTGCCGTATTCAACCGGATGCCCCTGCGGATCGGCGTTGATGCCGACAGAATGCAGAACCGGCGCGCCCTCGATCAGGTGCAGGTGCCGGGCCTGAACCGCATCGGCCGCGCGGGCGGTCAGGCGGGTCGAGATCCGGGTATAGTCCGCCACGCCGCAGCGCCGCAGCGCCCTTGTGACCGAGCCGTTCTCGGCCAGCGCTTCGGGCAAGTCGGGCAGGCGCGCGGCGGGAAAGACGCTTTGGAACACCGCGATCGGCTGGCCATCTGCCAGCGACAACCCGTCATAGACATGCACCGGGTCGCCGGGGGCCAGGTTCAGCGCCTCGGCCTCGGTCTTGTCGGCGGCGCGGGTGATCAGCGACAGCACCCGCTTGCCCGGAATCTTGCCGCTGGCCGAGATGTTCTGGTGGTACCGGACCCGCTTGCCGATCGGGTAGTCGGTCGCTGCTGCCGAAACGAACACGCCGGCCCCGCGACGTGGATGCACCAGCCCCTGCCGCGCCAGTTCGGCCAGGGCCCGGCGCACCGTGTGGCGGTTCACGCCGTGGGTTGCGGCCAACTGCGCCTCGGTCGGCAGGCGGTCGCCGGTGGCAAAGCGCCCCTCGGCAATGTCGGCGGTCAGCGCCAGCGCGATGGTCTTCCAGATCGGTGTTTGGCTCATGTCATCAAAACTTCACAGCATATTCGTTGCGAGTCACCCTTTGCCCCGCTATGATTTGTCTAGTTGTATAGTAGTTGTAGACAACTTGGCCAAGAGGCTTTGATGGCGGATCAGACAAAAATCGCGAACGGTGATCGACGGGCCTGGCTGGGCCTTCTGGCACGTGCGCCGGCC
Source organism: Ruegeria intermedia (assembly GCF_900129345.1). GTDB lineage: Bacteria > Pseudomonadota > Alphaproteobacteria > Rhodobacterales > Rhodobacteraceae > Ruegeria > Ruegeria intermedia. The sequence goes on from NZ_FQVK01000009.1 coordinate 41,526, forward strand.
GAGGCGCTGGCGGCCTTGTGGTCGGACTATGGCGCGCGTCCCGAATTCCAATGGCTGCGCACGCCCGAGATCGGCGGCGTCATGGTGCGCGGCCGGGCAGGCGGCACGGGCGCGCCCTTCAACCTGGGTGAGATGACGGTCACGCGCTGCGCTCTGGTTCTGCCTGACGGAACCGAGGGCCACGGATATGTGCAGGGGCGCGACAAGACCCATGCCGAAACCGCCGCTCTGATCGACGCGCTGATGCAGACCGGGGACGCGGACGCCGTGCGGGCGAAAATCCTGGAGCCGCTGACCCGTCAGGTTCAGGCGGCCAGATCGGCCCGGGCCGCCAAGGCCGCGGCCACCAAGGTCGAGTTCTTCACGATGGTTCGGGGAGAAGATCAATGACCCCACAGACCCGTTTTTCAGGCGGCTTCACCGATGCGCCGGTTCAGGCGGCCCACGCCTTTCGTGCGGCCATGACCGTGATGGCGCGGCCGGGCGAGATTCGGCAGCTGGTCGGCGCGACTCCGCCCGAGGGCCTGTCGGTCGCTGCGGGAACGCTGCTGCTGACGCTGAGCGACCCGGACACGGGTGTTTATCTGGCGGGCGCGGCCGACAGCCCGGCCGTTCGCCAGTGGCTGACCTTCCATACCGGCGCGCCCCTCGTGCCCGCCGCGCAGGCGGACTTCGCCGTCGGTCTCTGGCAGGATCTGATGCCGCTGGAACAGTACCGGATCGGCACGCCGGAATATCCGGACCGATCCGCCACCCTGATCGTGGAGTGCGGCGTATTGCACCAATCCGGCGCCACCCTGCGAGGGCCCGGCATTCGCGACACTGCACGCCTTGCCCTGCCCGATGTCGCGGCGCTGCAGGCCAATTCGGACCTGTACCCCTTGGGGTGCGATTTCTTCTTCACCTGCGGGGATACGGTCGCGGCCCTGCCGCGCAGCACCCGCATCGAGCCAAAGGGTTAGGCCATGTACGTAGCCGTCAAAGGGGGCGAAAAGGCGATTGAAAACGCCCATGCCTGGCTGGCCGAGGAACGCCGTGGCGATCCTGGCGTGGCTGAATTGTCCTTGGCGCAGATCCGCGAACAGCTCAGCCTTGCGGTGAACCGCGTGATGGCCGAGGGCTCTCTCTACGATCCCGATCTGGCCGCACTGGCGATCAAACAGGCGCGCGGTGATCTGATCGAGGCGATCTTTCTGATCCGCGCCTACCGTACCACCCTGCCGCGGTTTGGTTGTTCGACCCCGGTCGATACCGGCGGCATGGCCTGCGACCGCCGGATCTCGGCCACGTTCAAGGATGCGCCGGGCGGGCAGGTTCTGGGCCCGACATTCGACTACACGCACCGTCTGCTGGATTTCAAACTGGCCGCCGATGGCGCGGTGCCCGCGGCCCCCTCCGCCGCGCCGCGTCACGAGCCGACCCCGCACATCACCGAATTCCTCAAGGACGAAGGCCTGATCCAGGACGAACCCGCCAGCGATGAACCGCCCGGTGACCTGACGCGCGAACCGATGGAGTTCCCGGCCGACCGCCCCCTGCGCCTGCAAGCACTGACGCGCGGGGACGAGGGGTTCGTGCTGGGCATGGCCTATTCGACCCAGCGCGGCTATGCCCGCAACCACGCTTTCGTGGGCGAGCTGCGCATCGGCACCGTCGCTGTCGAGATGGAGATTCCCGAACTGGGTTTCGCGATCGAGATCGGCGAGATCGTCCTGACCGAATGCGAAACGGTGAACCAGTTCAAGGGATCAAAGACCGAGCCGCCGCAGTTCACACGCGGCTATGGGCTGGTCTTCGGCCAGTCCGAGCGCAAAGCCATCGCCATGGCGCTGGTGGACCGCGCCTTGCGCTGGGAGGAATTGGGCGAAGACGATCTGGGCGCTCCGGCGCAGGATCAGGAGTTCGTCCTCAGCCATGCCGACAACATTCAGGCGACCGGCTTTCTGGAGCATATCAAGCTGCCGCACTACGTAGATTTCCAGTCCGAACTGGAGCTGGTGCGCAAATTGCGCCGCGAGGCCGAAGAACGTCTGGAAGCACGCGAGGCCGCCGAATGACTTCAGTGACCTTCCTGCATCCTGTCCGCCGGCCGAGATGTCCTGCCAGCCGCAGCCCGGCGTGGTGCGGCCGTACCAATCGCGGACCATTCGCCACGCGTGTCGCGCCGCATGGCCTGGCGCCTTCGCCGGGCATGAACCCTGCGCCAGAGAAAATACAACAAGGCGACCCCCAAGGCCGAAGCAACCAAATAACCGTCCACAACACCACCAAGAACCGAAAGTGATACATCAAATGAATGAGTATAACTTCGCATATTTGGACGAACAAACCAAGCGGATGATCCGCCGGGCCATTCTCAAGGCTTTGGCGGTGCCCGGCTATCAGGTGCCATTTGCCAGCCGCGAGATGCCCATGCCCTATGGCTGGGGCACGGGCGGGGTTCAGGTCTCGGCCGCGACGCTGACCCCGGATGATGTGTTCAAGGTCATCGATCAGGGCGCCGATGACACGACCAACGCCGTGTCGATCCGAAAGTTCTTTGAAAAGACCGCGGGCGTGGCCACGACCGAAGAGACCGGGAAGGCCACCATCATCCAAACCCGCCATCGTATCCCCGAGGCCCGGCTGCGCGCCGATCAGATCCTGGTCTATCAGGTCCCGATCCCCGAACCGTTGCGGTTTCTGGAACCGCGCGAGACGGAGACGCGCAAGATGCACAGCCTGCAGGAATACGGGTTGATGCATGTGAAACTCTACGAAGACATCAGCCAGCACGGCGCGATTTCCACGGCCTATGCCTATCCGGTCCGGGTGGCCGACCGCTATGTGATGGACCCGTCTCCGATCCCGAAATTCGACAATCCGAAACTGGAGATGGACGCGATCCAGCTGTTCGGGGCCGGGCGCGAGCAGCGGATCTATGCACTGCCGCCGCATACGCGGGTGGTCAGCCTCGATTTCGAGGACTACCCGTTCGAGGCCAGCAAGGCCGATCACGCCTGCAATCTGTGTGGGGCCGAAGACAGTTACCTGGACGAGGTAATTACGGACGATGCAGGCAACCGGATGTTCGTGTGTTCGGACACCGATTACTGTCGGTCCCGCCGCGAGGCCGGACACCAAGGCCGTTTGGCGCAGGAGGGCACGGCATGACCCCGCTCTTGCAGGTCAAAGGCATCGAGAAGCGCTATGGCGCGCGGATCGGCTGCCGGGATGTCAGTTTCGACCTCTACCCCGGCGAGGTGATGGGGATCGTCGGCGAAAGCGGGTCGGGCAAATCGACCCTGCTGAACTGTCTGGTCGGGCATCTGGAACCGGATGCCGGGCAGGTGATTTTTGATACCCGCGCCGACGGGCCGGTGGATACGGTCACGATGTCGGAGCCGGACCGCCGGATGCTGGGGCGCACGGATTGGGCCTTTGTGCATCAGCATGCCCGCGACGGGCTGCGCATGTCGGTCAGCGCCGGCGGCAATATCGGCGAGCGGCTGATGGCCGTGGGGAGCCGGCACTATGGTCAGATCCGCGGGCAGGCCCTGGATTGGCTGGGCCGGGTCGAGATAGCGGAAAGCCGCGTGGACGACCGCCCCAGCGCGTTTTCGGGCGGCATGCAGCAACGGTTGCAGATCGCGCGCAACCTGGTGACCGGTCCGAGGCTGGTCTTCATGGATGAACCGACCGGCGGGCTGGACGTCTCGGTACAGGCGCGGCTGCTGGATCTGCTGCGCGGTCTGGTGCGCGAGATGGGGCTGAGCGCCATCATCGTCACCCACGATCTGGCCGTGGTGCGGCTGCTGGCGGATCGGTTGATGGTGATGAAGGATGGCGAGGTGGTCGAGGCAGGGCTGACCGATCAGGTGCTGGACGACCCGCAGCATGCCTATACGCAACTGCTTGTATCCAGCGTTCTGCAGGTCTGACTCCCAGCGAAAGGAACAACCGCGATGATCGAACTGACCGATGTGAGCAAGAGTTTCATCCTGCACAACCAGGGCGGCGCCGTGATCCCGGTGATGGCTGGCGCGTCGCTGCGGGTCGGGGCCGGGGAATGCGTGGCCCTGACCGGCGCCAGCGGGGCCGGGAAGTCCACGCTGATGCGGGTGATCTACGGCAATTACCTGGCGGCCTCGGGGCAGGTGCGGGTGGGTGGCCTGGACGTCGCTCGGGGCCAACCGCGCGAGATCCTGCAACTGCGCCGCGAAACCCTGGGCTATGTCAGTCAGTTTCTGCGCGTGGTGCCGCGGGTGCCGACGCTGGACGTCGTGGCCGAGCCGCTGCTGGCGCTGGGCGTGGATCGGCAGGCCGCACGCAGCCGGGCCAGCGCATTGCTGCGGCGGCTCAACATTCCCGAAAATCTGTGGGGGCTGAGCCCCACGACCTTTTCGGGCGGCGAGCAACAGCGGGTGAACATCGCCCGTGGCTTCGCGCATGACTATCCGGCGCTGTTGCTGGACGAGCCGACCGCCAGCCTGGATGCCGAGAACCGCGAAACCGTGTTGTCGCTGATCGACGAGGCAAAGGCGCGCGGGGCCGCCATCGTCGGCATATTCCATGACGCCGAGGCGCGCGATCGGGTCTGTGACAGGGCGGTGGATGTCTCGAGATTCGCGCCGGAGCGGATGAAATGAGCCTGGCGCCGGTCATTGCCGTAGTGGGGCCGTCCGGCGTGGGCAAGGACAGCGTGATCCGGGCACTTCTGGACCGGGAACCGGGATATTGCCGGGTTCGGCGGGTGATCACCCGACCCATGGGCGAACAGGGTGAGGACTTTGATCGCGTGACCGAGGCGCAGTTCCATCTGATGGCGTCCGACGGTGCCTTTGCACTGCACTGGTCCGCGCACGGGTTGCTCTACGGAATCCCGGCCTCGATCCTGGACCGGCGGCGCGCGGCCCGTGGCGTTCTGGTCAACCTGTCCCGTTCGGTCCTGACGCAGGCGCAGGACGTGTTCAAGGATCTGGTGGTCGTCTCGTTGACGGCCGCCCCCGAGGTTCTGGCGCAACGGCTCAGAGATCGCGGGCGGGAAAGCACGTCCGCGCAGGCCGATCGGTTGGGGCGGGCCGGGACCCCGCTGCCGGACGGCTTGCGGCGGGTGATCACCGTGGACAATTCCGGCCCGCTGGCGCGGACCGTCGATCAGATCCTGCAGCAGCTTCAGGGCGAAAGGGCATAGCGATGGATCACGTGAAACCGCCCGTCCTCGGCCTCGCCGACCAGCGCCAGATCCGGAATGTGGAACGGGGCGGGCAACAAGGGGGCAAGGTGGTGCTCCAGAGCCGCTTGGGTTCGGGCAAGGGTGTCCTTGTCCAGCTTGCCGGACAGGGTGATGTGAAACCGAAAGGCGTCCAGCACGTAAGGATAGCCCCAGGCCGCCAGGTTGGCCTCTTGCGCGGGCGTCAGGCGGGCCGCGCGCCGGCGGGCCAGATCCGCATCGGTCAAGGGGGCCCGAAACCCGTCCAGATCGCGGACGCAGGCCGCGGCCAGCGCGTTCAGCGCGTCGGTATCACCCACGGGGCGCAGGGCCAGGAACCGGCCCAGCCGGGCGATTTCCAACCCGTCCAGTGTCAGCGCGCGCCGTGCCGCCGCGAGGCGCGCGCAGGCGGCCTCGAGCGCGGGCAGCGTCTGCCCGGCGCGCAGGCGAAAGGGCGGCTTCAACGTCGCGTGCAGGCCGTATTTGCGCGGAACCTCGGTGATGCTGGCAATATCCAGACCATCGACCGCAGGGTGCCCAACCTCGGTCCCGGTCTCGGCGTCCCAGCCCAGCCAGGCCGTTGCGAATGCGGCCCAATCCGCGTTGCGGGGGGGAACGAAATAGATCGCGTAGCGCCTGTATCTCACCTTGGCCTCCTGTTGCGTGGCCTCTTGTTAGAACAAACCGTGTGAAATTCCGATGACAGATGAACTGATCCTTGCCAATGCCGCGCTTGTTCTGCCCGACGAGATCGTACGCGGCTGTGTCCGGGTCGCCGGCGGAACCATCGTCGCGGTCGATCCCTGCCCTCAGGTTCCAAAGGGTGCAATCGATTGCGAGGGAGATTTCGTCGGTCCCGGTCTGGTCGAACTGCATACCGACAATCTCGAGCGCCACATCCAGCCGCGGCCGGGCGTCGACTGGCCCCATGCCGCCGCGATCATCGCACATGACGCCGAACTGGCCGGCACCGGCATCACCACGGTGTTCGATGCGATGCGGGTCGGGTCGATCCCGTCGGGTGCGCGGCGGTATCTGCCCTATGCGCGCGGCCTCTCGCGCGAGCTGTGGGATCTGCGGGCGCAGGACGCACTGAAGATCAGCCATTTTCTGCATCTGCGGGCCGAGGTCTGCTCGGAAACCCTGATCGAGGAGTTGGACGATTTCGGCCCCGAGGACCGGGTTGGCATCGTCTCGTTGATGGATCACACGCCGGGGCAGCGCCAATTCCGCGACCTGTCCAAGTTCGAGGCCTATCTGAAGGGTAAATACGCGATGGACGACGACATGTTCCTGCAGCATGTCGCCCAATTGAAGGCCCTGCGGGACCGCAACGGAGACCGGCACGAACACGAAGCCGTGCGTGCCGCGCGCCGGTTCGGGGCGGTTCTGGCCAGCCATGACGACACCACGCTCGAGCAGGTGCAGGTGTCGGCGGGTCACGGCATTCGCCTGGCCGAGTTCCCCACCACCGTCGAGGCCGCCCGCGCCTGCCATGACCTGGGTATTCAGGTGATGATGGGGGCGCCCAACGTGATCCGAGGCGGATCGCATTCCGGCAACGTGGCGGCGCGCGACCTGGCCCGACGCGGATATCTGGACATCTTGTCGTCCGACTATGTGCCCTCGGCCTTGCTGTTGTCTGCCGTGCAGCTGGGCCGAATGTGGGGGGACATGGCGCGCGGATTGAAGACCGTGACCCTGGCCCCGGCGCGGGCGGCCGGGTTGACGGATCGGGGCGCGATTCAAGTCGGAATGCGCGGCGATCTGATCCGGTTCCGGATGCGGGACACAGTGCCGGCGCTGCGCGCGGTATGGTCACGCGGGCGCCGCGTGGCCTGATCAGGCGCGATAGAACAGATAGCGGTCGGGCGCGATGCTTTCGGGCCCGCGTATCTGTTCGAACCCTACCAACGGCTGACCCGAGATCAGGTAGCCGCCGGGAACCATGACCCGGGCGATCAGCGGGCTGAGCCGGGCGGCTTCGGCCACGTCTTCGTGCTTGATGCCGCGTCCGAAATCGTAATGCGCCAGCGCTACGCACGGGCCGCGATCGGCCAGCTTGGCCAACATCGGCTCGGCCTCGCCCTGCAGGAAATCCTCGGCGGGGGGCGTGCTGTCGGGGTGGCATTGTAGCACCCGGTCCATCACCCAGATGCGTCTTTGGGGCAGGATTTCGCGCAGATGATCGAAGGTGCGGCCATTGCCCAGACCCATGTCCAGCACGTCGCCGTCCAGATCCACGATCTGCGCCGCGGCCCAGTTCAACCCGTCGCGCTGGGCGGTCAGACGGCGCAGCATGGAATCCAGTCGGCTCATCGGGGTCTCCCTTGGTCGTTCAGTGCACGGGTACCGTCCAGATACGGACCGGACCCTGCAGTAGCTGCATCAGCAGCGCTTCGGTGAAATCCCAGATCTGTTGATCATGGACCAAATGGTGGGTCAACACGCCAAAAGGTTCCTGGGGGTCCGCGCGGCCCAGCCGGCGGTCGCGCAGCAGCGCAACGGTTTGGCCAATCAGCGCGTCTGGGTCGGCCAGCCCGCGTATGCCGCGCCAGTCGATCGGGTCCAGATGGGTGTTGACTTGCTCCAGCCCCGGCGCTGCCAGCCTTTGGGCACGCGGCGTCGCCGTCGACAGGAACCGATAGCCCAGTTCGGGCAGCGTCGCGGCGACTTCGGGCGCGATCCGGTTCCAAGGCGGCACGAACATCGGGCGCAGCCGATCCTGAAACTGGTCGCACAGTTGCGCAAGGCCACGGCGGGCGTCGTCCTTGATGGCCTCCAGCGGGCGGTGCAGGCGGAATTCGGCCTTTTTTTCACCGGCAGGCGCGTGGTTGTGGTGGGCCCAGCCATGAACCACCGGAATCAGCTCGGGCGTTTGAGCGACCAGCGCGGCAAGATCCGGCCGGGCCGCCTGCGGAATGACGGCCAGATGAACCGGCAGGCCCAGCCGCCGCGAAAGGTCCGACAGGCGTTCGAGTTGCGGCGTCGCCGCCACGGCATCATCGTCGCGCCACCACAGCGGCAGCGTCTGCCCTGCCTGTCCCCAGGCGCGAAGTTCCTCCGCCAACGGGGTCCAGTCCCAGGTCATCCGCGCGCCTCCCGCAGTTGCAGGGCGATTTGGACCGTCCGATGCGCACCGTCAAAACCTTGCCTGGCCGGACTGCGGCGGCCCTCGTCCATGACGGCTGCGACCGAACGGGCCAAGGCGTCTCCGGTCAGCTCCGCCGAGGACAATACGCGCAAGGCGGGCAAATGGGCGAGGCTGCGGGCCCGCAGGGTCTGTTCGACCTCCTTGCCGTCATCGAACGGGATCAGGACGCCCGGCGTACCCGCCTGCAACAGGTCCATCGCGGTGTTGTACCCGCACATGCCGACCGATGCCCCGGCCAGAGGCAGCATGTTGCGAAAATCCGGGCGGACCGGCTCGATCGTGATCGGCCAGCCTTGGGCGCGTGTGCGCAGTTCCTCCATGCGGACAGCGGCGTCGCCGCCGCCGACCAGCAGCCGCCAGCGGCTGCCTGGCATCTTTCGGGCGGCCTCGATGGCCGCGCGAAAGATCGGCTGCCCCACCGATCCGCCGCCGGCGCTTACCAGAACCTCGCCTTTGCCGATGCCGTCGCAATGGGGCAGCGGCGCTGGCGGGGCGACGAAACCGGTATAGTGCAGGCGGCTTTCCAGCCGCTCAGACACCGGCCAGCTGACGCCAAGGGGTGTGACTTGCGGGTCGGAATGCACCAGCACGCCGTCGAAGAATTCGGCCACGATCTCGTCGGCCCGTTCGGCCTTTGCGGGCTTGGAAGGCGGTGCCAGGATGTCGCGGATCGAACTGAGGACAACCGGCCGCGCCGGCAGGTCCCTAGCCGCCGACAGCAGGGCAAGAAACTCGGCGCTCAGGCTGCGGCGGCCGAAGGGGAACAGCTCGGTCATCAGGATGTCGGGCCGACCGGATTGCACCGCATCCACCAGCATTGCGGTCCGTTGCGCCAGATAGTTGGCGTCGGCGGGCTGGTCACTTTCGGTCAGCAGCCGCGTGAAATCGGTGCCATCCGAGCGCAGCGGCGGCAGTTGCACAAGGCTCAGGCCGGTACGATCCAGTTGCGGCGCGGGCATCCCGCCCGAGACCACCGTGACCGCGTGCCCGGCCCGGGCAAAAGCCCGCCCCAGCGTCAGCGCCCGGCTGAGATGCCCGGTTCCCAACAGATGGGTGACGGCGATCATGACGTTCATGGCATGTCCTCGCGCGGGGTCAGGCGGACCGGTTCGGGTTCGGGCTGCATCCGGTCCAGATCGACGACATACAGGCGGTTGCGTTTGATGCGGAATGGCGCGGGGCCGGCAAACTCCCACCCCCAGGTCCGGGCCAGAATGACGCGCATGATCCCGATATGGCAAACGGCGACCGCATCGGTTTGCAGACCGGCCAGCCAGGGTTCCAGCCGCGCCCAGAGCTCGGCCGGGCTTTCGCCGCCGGGGGGGCGGTAGGCCCAGCCCCAATCCTCGATATGGCGGTAACCGCTGTCGAGGTCGGCGATCAGGTCCAGACCGCGCTGTCCTTCCCAGTCGCCCCAGTCCATCTCGGTCAGAGCCGGGTCGGTCCGCGGCGCCCGCCCCGCGACCAATTGCGCCGTTTCGGTCGCGCGGCTCAGCAGGCTGGACCACAACTCCGCCTTGTCCCAAGGGGGCGGAAGGCGCAGGCCGGACAGTTGGGCGCGGGCTTCGTCGTCCAGAGGAATGTCGCTGCGCCCCTGAATGCGGCCGGCGCGGTTCCAGGCGGTATGACCGTGTCGCAGCAGGGCCAGACGTGTCACGTGCGGTCCTCCAGCAGGGGCGCGACGCCGGCCCAGAACCGGTCCGAGGCCGCCGGCATCAGGTGGCGGTCGGCGATGCGCTGACGGGCCCTTGCGCCCTCGGCCCGGCGCAGATCGGAGTCGGCCAGCAACACGTCGATGCGGGCGGCCAGCGCCTGCGGCCCGTCCTCCGGCTTGGGATAGTGCGACGGCGCCAGCACGTCCCGCACGCCGGGGCGATCCTGCGCCACCACCGGCACTCCGGCGGCCTGCGCCTCGAGATAGGTCATGCCGTAGGCCTCGTTCACGCCCGGCCAGACCAAGAGCGCGGCGCGCGCATAGGCGCCCTGCATCGCGGGGGCGTCCAATTGCCCCAGAAAGCGCACCCGCGCCCCGAAAGGGGCCATCAGGGCCTGAACCTGCGGCCGGTCCGGGCCGTCGCCGGCGATGTCCAGCGACCAGTCGCCTTTCAGCAGGGCCAGCGTCTGGGCCAAGATCGCATACGAGGCCAGCTTGTCGCCCGGCCGCATCATGCCCACGGCCAGCATCGGGCCGTCGCAGCGCGACAGGGGCGGCAGATCCGTACGCGGCAGGAACGGGGGCAGTTCGATCAGCGCCTGATCGCCATGTCTTTCCCGCTTCAGCGTGATGAAGTCGTTCGCCGTGTGATAGAAGATCACCCGGGCTGCATCGCATGCGTCATGGGCGGCGCGGGCGAACCCGGCCCATGGCCCGGTCAGGCGCGACAGGGCGCGGGTGCTTTCCAGTTGCACGTAAGGAATGCCGCGGGCCTTGGCCACCACGGGCCCCAGCAGATCGGGCGCCTTGTAATAGTTGTGGTAGGTCACCCACAGGCGGGTATCGCCGGGCAGGTCGGCGATCAACCGTTCGGCCTCGGATCGGGCGGCCCGACGCAGCGCGGCCTGGACCGATGCGTCCCCCGTCTTGTCATAGATGCGCAGGCGCGAGACCAGATCGACCGGTGTTCCATTGGCCCCGATTGCGGCCATCAGGTTGCGGGCCATCTGCCGGTCGCCCGACGGCACCGGGCTGTCCGGCGCTTTCATCGGTGCGTAGAAGGCGACCCGCGTCATCAGTCCCGGTCCGCGCACAACGCCCGCAGCCGGGCCGACAGCCGTGCGATGCCGGGTTCCATGCGGAATTCGGAAATCAACCGGTCATGGGCCGCGTCGGCCATCGCCGCGGCTTTCGCGGGGTCTGCCGCCAGTGCCGAGATCGCATCCGCCAGTGCGTCTGGCGTGTCGGCGGACAAAATCCCGTGTACCCCGCTCTGGATGAATTCGGGGATGGCCGAAATCGGCGTGGACAGGATCGGCAGCGTCTGAGAGGCGGCCTCCATCAACACGTTGGGCAGACCATCCCGGTCGCCATCCGCCGCGATGCGGCTGGGCAGAACGAACAGGTCGGCCGTGCGCATGGCCGCGATCACCTCGGGTTGGTCGCAGGCGCCCCGCCAGGTGATGCGGTCCGACAGACCCAGGGTTGCGGCCAGGTCTCGCAGGCCGTCCGACAAGGCGCCACCGCCGATATGGGTCCAGTGCCAGTCGAGGTCGGCAGGCAAAAGCGCCAGCGCCTGCAGCAGACGGTCAAAGCCTTTCTTTTCGACCAGCCGGCCCACCGAGAGCATGCGGAACGGCGCGCCGACCTCGCGCAACGGGCGGTCGGGGGCGGGCGGAAACCGCGACAGGTCCAGCCCGTGATAGATCAGATCGACCCGGGCCGGATCGTCGGCCAGCTCGCGCAGGTGGCGGGCACCGACGGCGGTGCAGGTGGCGCCGAATGCCGCGCCGTGGGTGCTGGCCTGCAGCTTTTCGCGCTTTTCCCAGTCGGGCGAGGTCCAGATGTCCTTGGCATGGGCCGAAAAGCTCCACGGCAGGCCCCGCATGATCGCGGCATAGCGCGCGACCGAGGACGGCGTATGCATGAAATGCGCATACAGCGCGCGGGTCTCGGCGGGCAGTTCGGCGGCAAGAACGCAGGCCTGACCGAACCGGCGGATGCGGTTGTGCGTGGGGTCGCGCCGCAAATCCTGCCGCCACTGCCGATAGGCGCGGTCGTATCCCGGCATGGCCCGCGCGGCCCGGCGCGCCGCCCAGACCCGTTCGGGTTCCTGGTACAGATATTCCGGCAGGTAATGGACCGTGCCGGCGAACCGGTCATGCAGCGGGTGGCGTTTGGTGTCGGTCGGGTGGCGCAGCGACCAGATGTCGAACTCGTGGCCCGCCTCCTGCAGGGCGACCAGTTCCTGGGCGATGAACGTCTCGGACAGGCGTGGCCAGCCCTTGACCAACACCGCCAGCCTGGGTGCGGATCTGCTCATCCGGTGGCGCGCTCCCGTTCCTGCGACAGCAGGGCATCGACGCGGCCGGTCACATAGTCCAGCCCGTCCAGAAGGCCCGCGCGGATCGCCTGCGATGGCAGCGGCTGGTTCGGCAGGTCGCGGATGGCGGCGATCATCGCCTGGGGCGTCAATCCATCGCGGGTTTCGTCCAGCATGCGGACCAGGCCCAGGTCTTCGGCGCGCGAGGCGCGGATCCATTGTTCCAGCCGCGGCGTGGTGCGCGGAACGATCACCGCGCGTTTGTCAAACGACAACACCTCGCAGAAGGTGTTGTAGCCGCCCATGCAGACCACCCCCGCCGCACCCGCGAACAGGGTCTCGATCTGCGATTCGAACCCCACCGCCGTCACCCGCCCGTTCAGGGCCGCGACACGGGCTTCGAAGTCGTCGCGCAACTCGCCCGACAGGAAGGGGCCATAGACCAGCACGGCGCGCGGCGACAGGTCTGGGTCCTGCTCGTAGGCCGACAGCACAAGGTTGACCATGGCCTTGCCATCCCCTCCGCCGCCGGGCGTGATCAGGATGTAGGGCTGATCCGGCGGAGTGCCGAGCGGTCCCAGATCGCGGCGCAGATAGCCGGTCCAGTGAATGCGGGCCTGGGTCGCCGGGCTGAGCGGCAGACCCCGGGTCGGGTCATAGACCGAACGCAGACCATAGACCCAGATTTCGTGGTAGAATTTCTCGGTCGTGGCAACGGCATCCTTGCGGGCCCATTCGGCGGCCAGAACTTCGGGTTCATCAAGTACGTCGCGCAGGCCCAGAACCAACTTGGCATGGCCGGTTTCGTGCAGGTGTTCAAGCGTCGGCAGCAGTTCGCCGCGGAACCCGGTGGGCTCTTTGTCGACGATCAGAACGTCGGGGTCGAACTGGCGCACGGCGGTCTGGATCAGGCCTGACCGCAATTCGGTCACTTCGTCGATGCCCATGCCGATGGTCTGCGCCGCATAGGAGCCATCCGCGCGTTTGGTCACGCCGGGCAGGCGCACATGGTCGACGCGTCGTGGAAAGGTGAACCGGCCGGCGACCGGGGATCCGGTCAGGATCAGCGCCGAGGCCTGCGGATCGGCCTGGGTGATCGCGGATGCCAGAGCGCGCGAACGTCTGAGATGGCCCAGACCGAACGTGTCGTGGCTGTAGAACAGGATGCGCGGCGCGCGGCCGGTGATTTGGTCTTTTGTGCCTAGGCCCATGCCTTCGCCCGTTTCATTGGTCTCGGTGCATTTTCCGCGCGTTCGCACCTGATAGCTTATCTTTTCCGGGTCCGCTTGCCAAAGGCGCTGTTTCAGCGCCGCAAATGCGTCAGGCATTGCGATTTGGCAACAGCCCTCGGGCATCTGCCGACATGAACCCGAAACGTGTTTGCAGGCGCGGGATGGCCGGTTTCGGATGTGTTACTCGGATATCAGGCATTTGAAAATATGCCGGCCGTCAGGAATGTTGCAAAAAACACGCCACTACACGTTGTCGGGAAATCCCGGCCGGATGGTTTGAACAGGGCCGCGCGCGCCTGTAGGCTGCCGGACAGCCGAAATGAAACTGGATGCCGAGCCCCATGAATTTGACAGTTCTTGTCCGCGTGATGTGCCTGTGTTGGGCGATGATGGTCGCAGGTGCGATGCAGGCTTCGGCCCAGACCCCGCTGATTCCGGGGTATCCGACGGGGTCGGACGACCAGACCGGGACAAGCAGTGACTCGGACATTGCCGCCGCCATCCGCGCGGCGACCGAGGCGGGGGCCAGCGTCATCGTGATCGACAGTGCCGGAAATGTGGTGCCCTCGGGTGCAGGGGCCACCGCTCGGGCCGAGGACGCGCCGCATGATCCGATGTCGGAAAGCTCGCAGTTGATGAAGGCGCAGGAGCGCGTCGCCAAATTCAGCGAGGCCGTCCGGTCGCGGCTCGAGGCGTTGCCCTATTCGATCTTCGAGGTGCGATACATCCTGGAACAGACCAGCCCCGACGGCCGGATCATGACCTATGTCGAGGTTCTGGGCTGGAACATCCTGTTCCTGCTGCTGGGCCGGTGGCTGTCGATCGAACTGTACGGCAAGCGTTTTGCCCGACGGTGGGTCGTCGCCCGGATCAAGGAAAACCCGCAAGGGTATCGAGAAAAGATGCCGTTCCTGGTGTTCCGGTTCCTGATGGGAATCGGGGCCACCGTCTTTGCCATGCTGATGGCGCTGTTGGTGGGCTATCTGGTTTTCGGCGAGGCCGAGGATATTTCCATCCAGTTCACGATTACCGCGATCTTCACGGCCTTTTTCCTGTCGCGCACGGTTTCGGACCTGTGGCGGATGGTGTTGTCACCCTATCTCAGCCAATATCGCCTGCCGCCGTTTTCGGACCGGGACGCCAAGCGGCTGTACATCTGGGCCTCGGTGCTGGCGACCTACGACATCACCGCGGTTCTGTTTTCGACCTGGGTGGCGGATTTCGGCCTCAACTACAACGTCTATGCCATGGTCTATGGCACCCTGACCCTGATCGGGCTGGTCGGAAACATCCTGATGATCCTGTTCAATGCGCGGGCGATCTCGAACGCGATCCGGGGCGGGCGCAGGCCGGACCAGGTGTCGTGGCTGCTGCGCTTCGTATCCTTCGGCTGGGCGCCGGTGCTGATTATCTACCTGGTGTTCAGCTGGTTCAAGCTGGCGGTGGATCTGGTTCTGGAAACCGAGGATTCGATTCCGATCGTGGCCAGCAGCTATCTGATCTTCATGTCCGTGGTCATCGCCTATGGGGCCATGAATTATGTTCTGGAACGGTATTTCGACCGCAATCGCCAGATCGAGGCGATGAACGCCGAGGCCGACACGGATGATGAGGCGCGGCAGACTTCGGAAACGCCCGAGGCCGAGCAGCGGCGCCACGCGCTGGTCACCTACGAGGATCTGGCCCGGCGCGTGGCCGGCATTCTGGCCTTCGTGGTCGGCATCTATGCGCTGGTGGTGATCTGGAACCCAGATGCCAGTTGGAGCGAGGATCTGCCCGTCGGACGCGCGCTGGACGTGATGGTGATCCTGTTCATCGGATATATCCTGTTCCATTTCTTCCGCATCTGGATCGACACGAAAATCGCCGAAGAGGTCGAGGATGGTGGCGGTCAGGCCGAATTGGGCGACGAGGGCGGCGAAAGCGGTCAGAGCCGGCTGGCAACACTGCTTCCGCTGTTCCGTGGCGCCATTCTGGCCATTGTGGTGGTCTCGATCGGTTTGATTGCCCTGATGGAGGTCGGCATCAATGTCAGCCCGTTGTTTGCCGGTGCCGGTGTCGTCGGTCTGGCGGTGGGCTTTGGGGCGCAGACGCTGGTGCGGGACATCTTTTCGGGCGCGTTCTTTCTGTTGGATGATGCGTTCCGCAAGGGCGAATACGTTGATATCGGCGACGTGAAGGGGACGGTTGAAAAGATCTCGGTCCGGTCGATGCAACTGCGCCACCATCTTGGGGCGCTGAACACCATTCCCTTCGGCGAGATCAAGGTGCTGACCAACTATTCCCGCGACTGGGTCATCATGAAGTTGCCGCTGCGGGTGACCTATGACACCGATGTCGAAAAGGTGCGCAAGCTGATCAAGAAGCTGGGGCAGGAATTGCTGAGCGACCCGGTGATCGGCGACAATTTCATCCAGCCTCTCAAATCGCAGGGCGTGATCGAGATGCAGGATTCCGCGATGATCATCCGGGTCAAGTTCATGACCAAGCCGGGCGATCAATGGTTGGTGCGCAAGCGGGTCTATCAGGAGATCAGGGAACTGTTCGCGCGCGAAGGCATCAAGTTCGCCCACCGCGAAGTCACGGTGCGACTGGCCGATGGCAAGGAGGCCGGCGACCTGACGCCGCAGCAGCGCGAGGCGGTGACCGGTGCGGTTCAGGCCGCGATCGACGAAGACTATCTGGATGATATCGGACCGGGCGGCGACGATCGCTGACCAAGCGGCTCCCGCCCCCTCGGCCCGGCGTCTTTTAAGAGACACCGCCGAGGCGTTGGGCCGGGCCGCGCGTGCCGCGCGGCGGTCGCGCGTATGTCAGGACGGCTCCCACACGGGATCGGAGGTGCCCAGCCGGGACGCGGGCAGCGGCCAGCGCATGCCGGCTGGCCCCACGTTCAGTGCGGGCTTCAGGCGATGACCCGGCCCCCACCCCGATTGCTCGGTGTCTTGGGCATAGTCCGCAGGGGCGGGCTTGGTGATGTCTTCGGTGGTCTCGGTCTTGGCGAGGCTGGCCAGAAGTTCGGCCGTGCGGGCCAGCGACAGCCGGGCATCCATGATGGAACGGCCCAGGGTGGCCTCGGTCAGGGCCGAGAGGACGGCGGCGGCCATCAGGTAGCCGGTCGCGTGGTCCAAAGCCTGAACCGGCAGCGGGGTCGGTTTTTCAACCTTGGCCCACAGGCGGCCGGCATCGGCGATGCCCGCGCTCATCTGCACCAGGCTGTCGAACCCGCGCCGGGTCGCCCAAGGCCCCTGCCAGCCGTAGGCGTTCAGCGTGACCTCGATGCGGTTGGGGGCAATCGCGTCGCGTTTGGCCTTGTCGAGGCCCAGTGCGTCCAGCGCCCCCGGGCGATAGCCGTGCACGAACACGTCGGCTTGGGCGAGCAGCTCCTGCAGTCGATCCATTCCTGCCGGCGATTTCAGATCCAGATAGGCACAGCGCTTGCCCAGTGAGATGTCGGGGATCACCCCGGGCTCGTCCCAGCCCGAAGGGTCGATCCGCAACACCTGCGCCCCGAACCCCGCCAGCGTCCGGGTCGAGACCGGCCCGGCCAGAACGCGGGTCAGGTCCAGAACCCGCAGCCCCGACAAGGGGCGGGCAGCGGTTGCCCGGGGCCGGTCGCGCAGAGTGATCCGGCGCGGACCGTGCCAGCCGATCAAGGGGTCGCGGGCGACGGCGCGGCCCTGCGGGTGGTCGAGCCACTCGGTGCGGCTGCGCATGGCTGCCGCAACGCCGCCCTCGGCCACGATCCGGGTTTCCAGGTCCGAGATCGACCAGCCGCGGATGGCCTGCGTCACCGCAGTGCGGTCGGCCGGGGTGCCCAGCACTCTGAGCGCGGCCGCCCGGTGATGCGGCAGGTTGGTGTGCAGCCGGATCCAGCCGTCGGCGGCCTGATAGTCGACGGCGATTGGATCCCAGAGGTTCGGCATTTCCCACCCGTCGGGTTTGAAGGAATACCCGAACCAGAGGGACGCCAGGCGCCGATCGACCGACACGGCCGGCGCCGTGGCGGCAAGGTTGGCGGCCTGCATGAACCGGGCAAGTTCGATCCCGACGGCGGCGAAGCTGGCAGTGGCCAGGTTCGAGACGGCAAAGGCGCTGGCAAGCGCACCGGTCCCGCTGACCCGATAGGCCTCGGCCGGCGGAAGCGCCGCCAGCAGGCTCATTGTTGATAGGGGTCCAGGCTGTCGCGCAGCCCGTCACCCAGGAAATTGAAGGCCAGCACCACCACGATGATCGGCAGCATCGGGATGGCCGTCCATGGATAGATCTCGATCGAGGCAAGGTTCTGCGCGTCGTTCAGCATCACGCCCCAGCTGACCGCCGGTGCCCGCAGTCCGAGGCCGAGGAAGCTGAGCGCCGTTTCCCCCAGGATCATGGCCGGGATCGACAGTGTGGCCGAGGCAATCAGATGCGACATGAAGTTGGGCAGCAGATGCTTGCGGATCACCCGGCCAGAGCTGGCGCCCATCATCTCGGCGGCGCGCACATATTCCTCTTCGCGCAGCGACAGGAATTTGGCGCGCACGGAACGGGCCAGACCGGGCCAGTCGAGGATGCCGAGGATGATCGAGATGATGAAGAACACCGCCACCGGCGACCAGTTCGACGGCACCGCCGCCGACAGCGCCAGCCAAAGGGGCAGTTCGGGCAGCGACCGCAGGATCTCGATCACGCGGTTGATGACCCAGTCGATCCGCCCGCCGAAATAGCCGGCCAGCGATCCGAACAGGATGCCCAGGAAGAACGAGACCGAAATGCCGATCAGGCCCACCGTCAGCGACAGCTGCGCGCCATAGAGGATGCGGCTGAACACGTCGCGGCCCAGCCGGTCGGACCCCCACAGGAACAGGGTCGTGCCCTCGGGCGGGCAGAACAGATGCGTGTCGGTCGGGATCAACCCGGCCAGCTTGTATTCCGAACCCTCGCAGAAGAACCGGATCTTGCGCGGGTCGTCCGTGTCGGTCACGAATTTCCACTGGAAGGTTTCCAGATCGGCCTCGGCCACGGTCGGATAGACGAAGGGCCCGATGAACTCTCCGTCGTGGAACCAGTTTATCGATTGAGGCGGGGCGTACAGGTGTTCGCCGTTGCGGTCATTCGGCCCGTAGGGCGCAATGAACCCGGCAAAGGGCAGCATCAGGTAGCACAACAGCAGGAAGATGCCCGAGATCAGGCCCAGCCGGTGGGTCTTGAACTTGCGCCAGACCAGCACCCAGTTGGGGGCGTCCAGGTCCTTGCGCTCCAGCTCCTGCAGGGCGGCCTGCGGGTCGAAGGGGGCGTCATCGACATAGCGGCCATCGGGAAGTCTGCTCATGCCTCACGCCCTTCGTAGCGGATGCGCGGGTCAAGCATGACCAGCAGGATGTCGGATATCATGGTGCCGATCAGGGTCAGCAGGGCCACGAACATCAGGATGAAGGCCGACAGGAACTGGTCCTGTGTCTTCAGCGCCGTCAGCAGGGTGGGGCCGATGGTCTGCAAGCCCAGCACCACCGACACCAGAACCGAGCCCGACACCATCGAGGGCAGCAGGTTGCCGATATCGGCCACGAACGGGTTGAAGGCTACGCGCAGCGGGTATTTCGTCAGCATCCGCGACGGCGCCATGCCCTTGGCGATGGCGGTTTCGACATAGGGCTTGCCCAACTCGTCCAGCATGTTGGCGCGCAGGCGCTGCATCATCGCCGAGGCGCCCGAGGTCCCGATCACGAAAGTGGGCACGATCAGGTGCACCAGGATCGACTTCATTTTGTCCCAGCTCATCGGCTGGCCTTCATAGACCGGGTCCATCAACCCGCCGATGGGCAGGTTGAAATAGCGGTGGCCGTAATAGAACAGGATCAGCGCCAGCAGAAAGTTGGGCGTGGCCAGCCCCAGATAGCCCACGAAAGCGGTCGTGTAATCGACCCAGGTCCGGGACTTGGCCGCCGCCATCACGCCCAGCGGCAGGGCCACCGCATAGACGAACAGGATGGCGGCCAGGTTCACCACGACCGTCAGCCACAGCGTATCACCCACGATCTCGGCCACGGGGCGGTCGAATTCGAAGGACCAGCCATAGTTGCCTTGCAACAGCCCTTCGAACCCGTGCGGGCCGGGGAAGAACCCCATCCAGATCAGGTATTGTTGCCACATCGGCCGGTCCAGCGCATATTCTTTGCGCAGGAACTCGGCCTTGGCCACGCCCGCCGACTGCCCCGAGGCCTGCAACTCCGCGATCTGGTTGCTGAGATAGTCGCCCGGCGGCAGGTTGATGATCACGAAGATCATCACCGACACCACCAGAAGCGTCAGCAGCATCGTGAAAAAGCGATACACCGCATAGCGGAGCATGATCATCGGCCGGCCCCCGTCAGTCCGCGAAGAAGAATTCGTCGGGACGGTGCACCCCGAAATGCGCGCCCGGGTCCCAGGCCCACATCGCCTGTTGCGGCACGTTGCGCAGACGGTTGGACACCACGATCGGTTGCGGTGCCCCGTTCAGGATGCCGATGGCATAGACCTGATCGGCGTGGATTTTCAGCATTTCTTCCCACGCGGCGCGGCGCTGGTCGTCGTCGGTGGCGACCTGCCAGTCGTGGGCCAGTTCCAGAAGGCGCTGCGCCTCGGGCAGATCGGGCGGCTCGCCGGAACCGCCGCCCGTCTGATAGTGCTGGCCCCATTTCGGCCAGGACAGGAACACCTGATCGGTGGGCGCCACGTACAGCGGCGAGGTATAGACCTGCGGGATCCCGTTGTCCCATCCGTACCAGACCGAGGCCATCGTGTTTCCGGCAAACACCCGGTTGCGCAGAATGTCCCGGTCCAGCGGCCGCATCACCAGCTTGACGCCGATGTCGCGCCAGGTGTCGGTGACGATCTGCAGCGCGTTCTCGACCTCTTGCCGTTCGCCGGCGGTCTCGATCACCAGCTCCATCGGGCGGCCGTCGGGCAGCAGGCGAATGCCGTTCCTGTCGCGCTTGTCCAGCCCGGCCTCGTCCAGCAGGGCATTGGCCTGGTCGATATCGAACTGTGCCCAGGCCTGCGCGTTTTCTTCACTGTAGAAGGGCGAGGCCGGCAGCACCGACATGGCCGCCGGATGCGCCAGTTTGAAATACAGGGCCTGATTGATGGTCTGCCGGTCGATCGCCAGCGACAGCGCCCGGCGGACGCGCACATCGCGCAGCACGTTGCGCCAGACCTCGTCTTCATAGTTCAGATTGGGATAGATCGCGATCTGCGAGGCGACACCGGTCTTCCACAGAAAGGTCTTGTAGTTGCCCTGCGCCTCGCCCTTTTTCAAGATCGAGGCATCGCGGAAATCAAGCCCGCGACCCTGCAGATCGGTCTCGCCGGCATTGGCCTTGGCCGCGACCAGGCCGGGGGCGACGATTTCCATCTCGACCACGTCGATATAGGGCAGTTGCACGCCCTTGGCGTCGATGCGGTGATAATAGGGATTGCGTACGAAATTGTGCCGGATCTTCTTGCCCGAGCTGGCATTCAGCCAGGGCTGAAGCGTCGGCAGTTCGTGGTTGTCGTACTTGTAGAGGTTGTCCAGCTTGTTGTGCAGCGCGGCCCAGCTTTTGACGCGGGCATCTTCCACCAGGAATGCAAGCTCTTCCTTGTCGGCGTATTTCTCGTGATAGCGTTTCAGGAACTCGGCCGGCCGATAGATGAAGGGCGGACGCGCCTGCGCCAGCGACTGAAGGAAGTTCGGGTTGGGATCTTCCCATTCATAGATCACCGTCGTCTCATCAGGGAACGAGACCGTGGGAAATTTGCCCTCGACCCGCAGGAAATCGGGCGGACCCGAGGGGCTGAGCAGTTCGTTGTTGGCCACGTCTTCCCACCAGTACCGGAAATCTTCAGACGTGAAAGGCGCGCCATTGGACCATTTGTGGCCCTTGCGCAGATGCAGCGTGAACTTGCGGTTGTCCTCGTTCTCGTAGCTGGCCAGCAGGTCGGGCACCAGATTGTAGTCGGCGTCATAACCCACCAACCGCGCATAGCCATAGACCACCATCTGACGGATGTCCTTGGACCGGGTGACCATGGTGCGCAGGGTGCCGCCCTGTTTGCCGAAGGCGCGGCCCTTGGCCTCGAGGTCGACGATCAGCGGCTCTTGCGGGATACGGTCCTGTATCGGTGGCAGGTTCCCGGCATCGACCTCGGTTTTCCAGAACGTGCTTTCCTGCAGATCAGGCAGGTTGTCCGCCTGAGCGGCAAGCCCGAAGGCAGAGGCCAGAACGGTGGCCAGCGTCAGCAATCGAGGGGTCTTAAACATGGCAACGTACCTTATGGCCGGGCTCCATCTCTACCAGCGAAGGTATCACGGAGTCTGTAAATCGAAAGGCGTCATCCCAACTGTCCGGTGATCCGGCGCCAAGGGCAACGAGCTTCAGGTCGATGGGGCGGTTGATGTCGGGCTCGGGCTGGGCCGCGATCAGCGCCTTGGTGTAGGGGTGACGGGGGTTGTAGAACAGGGTCTCGGGCGGGGCCTGTTCGACCACCAGCCCCTGCCGCATCACGGCGACCTCGTCCGCGATGCGGGCCACCACCGCCAGGTCGTGCGAGATGAAGAAATAGGACAGGTTCAGGCTGTCCTGCAGGTCCTCGAGCAGCGTCAGGATCTGTTCCTGCACCGAGACGTCCAGTGCCGAGGTCGGTTCGTCGCAGATGATCAGCGTGGGGTCCAGCATCATTGCGCGGGCAATCGACAGGCGCTGGCGCTGGCCGCCGGAAAAGGCATGCGGATAGCGTTTCAGCATGTCGGCGTTCAGCCCGACGCGTTTGAGCATCTCGGCCGCCTTTTCGCGTTGCTCCGCCGGGGTGCCGATCCCGTGAATCTCGAGTGGTTCGGTCATCGCGTCCTGAATGCGCATCCGCGGGCTGAGCGAGCTGTAAGGGTCCTGAAACACCATCTGCGCCTTGCGCTGAAACAGCGTGCGTTCGGTGCGCGTCATCTGGTGCACCCGGATCGGATCGTCCTGCGACGTGGCGCGAAACAGAACCTCGCCGCCGGGATCGGGCAGTTCGGCGCCCAGTGCGATGCGCGCGGCCGTGGTCTTGCCCGACCCGCTTTCGCCGACCACGGCCAGGGTCTTGCCCCGCGCCAGCTTGAGGTCGATGCCACGACAGGCGTGGATCAGCTTGTCGGCCTTCCACCCGCGGCCCGACCGCATCGTGTAGGTCTTGGACACGCCCTTCATCTCGAGGATCAGATCCTCGTTTGGCATGGGGATGCCCACGGCATCCTTGTCGGGGATTTCCGGCGCGGCGTCGAACAACTGCTGCGTATAGGGATGCGCCGGTTCGCTCAGGATCAACTCGGCGGGGCCGGCCTCCATCACGCGGCCCTTGTGCATCACGACCACCTGTTCGGCCATGTTGGCCACCACGCCCAGGTCATGCGTCACAAGGATCAGCGCCATCCCGGTTTCCTGCTGCAGGTCCTTGATCAGCCCCAGAACCTGCGCTTGTGTCGTCACGTCCAGCGCGGTGGTGGGCTCGTCGGCGATCAGCAGGTCGGGCTTGGCCACCATGGCCATCGCGATCATCGCCCGCTGCCGCATCCCGCCTGACATTTCAAAAGGATACGAGTCGTAAGCCCGCGCGGGATCGGGAAAGCCGACGCGTTCAAACTGTTTCAGAACTTCCTTGCGCGCCTCGGATTCCGAGGCCCCGCGGTGCAGCCACAGGACTTCGCTGACCTGGTTGCCGATCTTGTGCAGCGGCGACAGCGACCGCATCGGCTCCTGAAAGATCATCGAGATCCGGTTCCCCCGGATGTCGCGCATCCTGCGCTCGCCGAGCGTGGCGAGATCAAGCTGATCCTGTCCGGTGCCGAAGGTGATCGTGCCCTTCCGGATCTGCGCCGCGCGGGGCAGGATACGAAGCACCGCCCGGCATGATATGGTCTTGCCCGACCCGGACTCTCCGACCAAGGCCAGCGTCTGCCCGGCCTCGACATCGAAGCTCACATCTTTGACGACGGAATCCCCGTCCCCGAAACCGATGCTCAGGTCTCGGACAGACAGCAAGACCGTCATGCGGGGGTTCCGCCCGTTTGGCCGCCGGTGGGCATGGCTTTGATCAACTCCCTGTTTTTTTGGTCGCAGTTTCGCGCGCTCGGGGGCGACTAGTCAAACACCTTCTTGGGGGAAAACGTCGCGGAATCGCGTCCCTTGGCGCATTGTCCCTACACAAAGGCTTGAGTTTTTGTCATCCAAGGCCCGACCGGTCTGCGCCAGCGGGCCCGCAAGGTATCACGGAGAGATCAGATCGTGCCACATCAGCAAAGCCGCCTGGACCTGTTCATCGACCGCATGGTTTCGCAACGGGCCTGCCTGGATGCGGCCATTGCCCAGACGTCGGGCATGGCGGGTCCGGTGTTCGAGCTGGGGCTGGGCAACGGGCGGACCTATCACCACATGATCCAGCGCATCCAGGATCGCCCGGTCTATGTGTTCGAGCGCGCCGTGGCCTCGCACCCCGATTCCACCCCGCCCGAAGACCGTCTGATCCTGGGCGATGTGCGCGAGACTCTGCCCGCCGCGCTGGATCGGTTCGGCGCGACCGCCAGCCTGATCCACGCCGATCTGGGCGGCCACAACCGCGAAAAGAACGATGCCTTCGCCCGCTTTGTGTCGCCCCTGATCGAACCGCTGCTGGCCGAGGGCGGGCTGATGGTCTCGAGCGACCGGATGTATTTCGAGACGCTGACGGAACAGCCCCTTCCCGAAGGCGCGGTGCCAGGGCGCTGCTTCATCTACCGGCGCTGAGCGGCGTTCCGCAGGGTCACATTGCGCGGGGACTCGATCCCGGCATGGTGAGCGGTCTAACCTTCGCGTGACGTTCACGCAAAGGATCGCCCATGCTGTTTTACGATTGCTCGACCGCCCCGAACCCGCGCCGCGCCCGCATGTTCATCGCCGAAAAAGGGCTGCAGATCGAAACCCGCGACATCTCGATCGCCAAGGGCGAGCAGTTGAGCGAGGCGTTCCGAAAGGTGAACCCCCGCGCCACCATTCCGGTTCTGGTCACCGACGAGGGGACCGTTCTGACCGAGAACCTCGGCATCGCCGCCTATCTCGAGGCGCGCTTCCCCGAGCCTCCGTTGATGGGGCGGACACCGGACGAAAAAGGTCTGGTGCTGATGTGGAACGCGATCGTCGAACAACAGGGCGGGGCGCCCATCGCCGACGCGCTGCGCAACACGCATCCGGCCTTCAAGGACCGCGCCATTCCCGGCCCGCAGAACCACGCGCAGATCCCGGAGCTGGCCGAACGCGGCCTCGCGCGCGTCGGGGCGTTCTTCGACCTGCTCGAAGAGCGCCTGCAAGACAGCCCCTTCATCGCGGGCGAGGCGTTTTCGCTGGCCGATATCTCGACCTTCGTGTTCGTGGATTTCGCCCGCGTCATCAAAATGCGCGTCCCCGAGGGCAACACGGCAACCCGAGCCTGGTTCGACAGCGTGCAGGCGCGGCCCAGCGCCAGCGCCTGACAGCACTGTACAGAAATGTCTAGACAGAAGTGAACAGTGCCCCTAGCGTCCTTTGGGAATCGTCCAGGGGAGGTCGGGATGAAATCGCAGTATCGCGTTGTTGTCATCGGGGGCGGCGTTGTCGGCGCCTCGGTTCTGTATCATCTGGCCAAGTTCGGCTGGTCGGATGTGGTCATGATGGAACGCCGGCGGCTGGCCTCGGGGTCGTCGTGGCACGCGGCGGGAGGCATCCACGCGCTGAACGCCGATCCGAACATGGCGGCGCTGCAGGCCTACACGATCGACCTGCTGAGCGAGATCGAGAAGGAATCGGGCCAGAATATCGGTCTGCACATGACCGGTGGCCTGACGCTGGCGGGAACCCCCGAACGGTGGGAGTGGTTGCAGGCGAACTACCGCATCTTCCAGTCCATCGGCATCGACGATTGCGAATTGCTGAGCCCGAAAGAGGCGCAGAAACGCTGCCCGATCATGTCCACCGACGGCATTCTGGGCGCGATGTGGGCCGACCGCGAGGGGTATATCGACACCACCGGCACCGTGCAGGCCTATGCCAGTGCCGCGAAAAAGCGCGGGGCGGAATACTACGAGGAAACCAAGGTCGAGGAACTGATCCAGACCGCCGATGGCTGGCAGGTGGTGACCGACCGGGGCACGATCACCTGCGAACATGTGGTCAACGCCGCTGGCCTGTGGGCCAAGCAGGTGGGGCGCATGGCAGGGGTCGAACTGCCGGTCTCGCCGCTGAAACACCACTATCTGATCACCGACACGGTGCCCGAGGTCGCGGCGGCCGATTTCGAGATGCCGATGACCGTGGATCTCGAGGGCTTCACCTACATGCGGCAGGACCAGAAGGGTGTTCTGGTCGGCATCTACGAGGTCGATCACGAGCACTGGGCCATGGACGGCGCGCCGTGGAACTATGGCGAGGAGCTGTTCCAGGAACAGCTGGACCGCATCGAGAACGAGCTGATGCTGGGCTTCCAGCGCTATCCGGCGATCCAGAACGTGGGCATCAAGACCTGGGTGAACGGTGCGTTCACCTTCTCGCCCGACGGCAACCCTCTGGTCGGTCCGGTGCCGGGCAAGCGCGGCTATTGGAGCGCCTGCGCGGTGATGGCCGGATTCCTGCAGGGCGGCGGCGTCGGCAAGACACTGGCCGAATGGATGATCCATGGCGAGCCCGAGGCCGACGCCTGGCCGATGGACGTGGCGCGCTATGGCGACTATGCCCAGAACAAGCGCTACATCCGCGAGACGACGGGCCAGTTCTATTCCCGCCGTTTCGTGATGACCTATCCGAACGAGCAACTGCCCGCCGGACGGCCGCTGAAAATGGCACCGGCGCATGATGCGATGACCGAGGCAGGGTGCAAATGGGGCGTCAGCTGGGATCTTGAAGTACCGCTTTATTTCGCGCCGAAAGGGTTCGAGGAAACCCCGACGCTCAAGCGTTCGAACGCGCATGACATCGTGGCCGAGGAATGCAAAGTGATCCGCGAAGGTGCGGGCTTGCTGGATATTTCGGGCTTTTCGCGGTTCGAGGTTTCCGGTCCGAACGCAGAAGCCTGGCTGGATATGGTAATGGCCTCCAAGCTCCCCGGCGCGGGTCGTGCGAAACTGGCCCCGATGTTGGGTGAGGATGGGCGGCTGAAGGGCGATCTGACGGTGCTGAACTGGGGCGACGGGACCTGGTGGATCATGGGCAGCTATTACCTGCGGGCCTGGCATATGCGGTGGTTCGACGATCACATGATGGATGGCGTCAATATCCGTGATTTGGGCGAAGAATATTGCGGCTTTGCCGTGGTCGGGCCGAAGTCACAGGCGGTTGTGGAAAAACTGGCGGAACAGGATATCTCGGGCTTGAAGTTCATGGGGTGCGGCGATTTCGATCTCGGCCTCGTGCGCGCCCGCGTCGCCCGCATGTCGGTGACCGGAGAAAAGGGCTACGAGATCAACTGCCGCTATGGCGACCATATCGCCCTGCGCCGCGCGCTGCTCGAGGCCGGGGCCAGCGAAGGCATCCGCGAATGCGGCTTCAACGCGATGCTCTCGACCCGGTTGGAGAAAAGCTTTGGCATCTGGTCGGCCGAATTCACTCAGGCCTACACCCCCGGCATGACTGGCATGGACCGCTGGATCGACTGGAACAAGGATTTCGTAGGCAAGGACGCGGCTCTGGCCGAGCGTGAGGGCAACGGCCCGGCGCAGGTTCAGGTCACGCTCGAGGTGGACGCGCTGGATGCCGACGCCAGCGGGTACGAACCTGTCTGGGCCGGCGACCAGCGCGTGGGTTTCGTGACCTCCGGCGGGTATGGCCACTATATCGGCAAGTCGCTGGCCATGGCGCTGGTGGACCGCGACAAGGCGCAGCCGGGCACCGAACTGTCGGTGCATGTGGTCGGGGTCGAGCGGTCTGCGCGGGTGATCGCGCCGTCGCCCTATGACCCCGAAGGCAAGGCGATGCGGGGCTGATCGTGGCGGCGCGGGGCAGGGATCGCCGGCGGCGCGGCCGGGGTGCGGAGGACGCACCCGCGACACAGCGGGACGTGAATTATCGCCAGTTGCGCAACCCGTTTCCGGTGATGGAGGTCTTTCCCGCCGACCAGATCGCCGACATGCACGAAACCGCTCTGCGCACGCTCGAGGAACTGGGCGTCAAGGTCCTGCTGCCCGAGGCGCGGCGCCTCTTTGCCGCTGCAGGCGCGCGGGTGGATGAAGACAGCGAAATGGTGTTCATCGGCCGCGATCTGGTCGAGGCTGCGGTGGCCTCGGCCCCGAAATCCATCGCCTGCCGGGCAGGGGCGCGGCATCGCGACTTTACGCTGGAACTGGGCAGCCTTGTCTTCCAGCCCGGCGCAGGGGCGCCCAATGCCACCGATCTGGAACGCGGCCGCCGCCCGGCCAGCGGGCAGGATTACCTGGAGTTTCTGAAGCTCACGCATCATTTCGACGTGTTCCAGATGATCTCGCCACAGGTCGAGCCGCAGGATGTGCCGACCCACCTGCGCCACTATTTCACCACGCAGGCGCAGGTGGAGTTGACCGACAAGTTCCCGTTCTTCTTCTCGCGCGGGACGCCGCAGGTGATGGATTGTTTCCAGATGCTGGCAGTCGCGCGGGGCCTGTCGGACGACGAGTTCCACGCCCACCCGCATTGCTACACGATCATCAACACCAACAGCCCGCGCACGCTGGACATTCCGATGGCGCAAGGGCTGATCGATTTTGCGCGCCACGGGCAGATGTCAATCATCACGCCGTTCACTTTGATGGGAGCGATGGCGCCGATCACGGTCGCGGGCGCGATCACCCTGTCCCATGCCGAGGCGCTGGCGGCCCTGACGCTGACCCAACTGGCAAAACCCGGCGCGCCGGTCTGCTATGGCACCTTCACCAGCAATGTGGACATGAAATCCGGCGCCCCGGCCTTTGGCACGCCCTCGCATTTCCAGGCCTCTCTGGCGGCGGGGCAACTGGCGCGGCATCTGGGGCTGCCGTGGCGGTCGGCGGCCGGGTCGGCCTCGAACGTCAATGACGTGCAGGCCGCGAATGAAAACCAGTTCGGGCTGTGGGGTTGCCTGATGGCAGGGGCCACGGTGATCATCCATTCGGCCGGGTGGCTGGAAGGGGGGCTGACCGTGTCATTCGAAAAGCTGGTCTGCGATGCCGAGGTGCTGAACATGGTGGCCGAGCTGTGCGCCGGGGCTCAGGCGGGTTCGGCAGAGATCGGGTTCGACACTGCCTTGCGCGAGGTCGAGCCCGGCGGCCATTTCTTTGCCGCCAGCCAGACGATGGAACGCTACACCACCGCGTTCTACGAACCGCTCCTGCATGACTATGCGAATTTCGGCACCTGGACCGAACGCGGATCGGTCGATGCGAACCACCGGGCAACCGGGGTCTGGCGCGACATTCTGAACAATTTCGAACCGCCCGAACACGTCCAGCCGGGTCTGGACGCCATGCGCGACTTCATCGCCCGCCGAACCGCCGAAGGCGGCGCGCCGCCGGAGAGTTGAGATGAGCAGCAAACCCATCCTGCATCGTGACGACCCCAAGGCCGAGCCTCTGGTCGGCAACGTCAAGGTCACGCGCGACGATTGGTTGAACGTGGCGATGGACGTGCTGATCTCGGACGGGGTCGAGCAGGTCAAGGTTCTGAACCTGGCCGACCGCATGGCGGTGTCGCGGTCCTCGTTCTACTGGTACTTCAAATCCCGGCAGCAGCTGCTGGATGCGCTGTTGGATCGCTGGCAGGCCACCAACACCGCCGCCCTGATCGCGCAGGCCG
The DNA here is from genome assembly GCF_900129345.1 of Ruegeria intermedia. Lineage (GTDB taxonomy): Bacteria > Pseudomonadota > Alphaproteobacteria > Rhodobacterales > Rhodobacteraceae > Ruegeria > Ruegeria intermedia. The sequence continues at coordinate 70,865 of NZ_FQVK01000009.1, forward strand.
AGGCCCCGGCCGAGACCATCACCGCCGCCGTCTGCAACGTGCATCGCTGCGTGGTCAACACCGCCCTGTTCGACACGGCGCTGGACTTTGCCGTGCGCGACTGGGCGCGGCGGTCGGGCAAGGTGCGGCGCATGCTGGACCAGTCCGATGCGCGACGCCTGGCCGCGCTGCGCGCCATGTTCGCCCGCCATGGCTACGAGGCGGTCGAGGCCGAGACCCGCGCGCGCGTGCTGTACTACATGCAGATCGGCTATGATCTGGCGCAGTTGAACGAGCCATTGGCGACGCGCCTGTCTCTGGTGCCGCACTACCTGTACGTCTTTACCGGGGTCGAGCCGCGGCCCGAGGAAATCGAGGAATTCAGCGCCTATGCCAAGCGCTGCTGGGAGGGAGGATCAAGCCATGAGCCAGCCTGATGCAATCATCATCGGAACCGGCGTGATCGGGGCGGCCATCGCGTTCGAGATGGCCAAGGGCGGCTGGAAGACCCTGTCGCTGGACCGCAACGCGCAGGTGGGGCATGGCTCGACCGCCGGGTCCTGCGCGATCATCCGGATGCATTATTCCACCTTCGACGGCACCGCCTTTGCATGGGAGGGCTATCACTACTGGCGCGACTGGGCCGAGTATCTGGGCCTGCCCGACGGGGCCGATTTGGCGCAGTTCCGCGAGACCGGGTGCCTTGTCATGAAGACTGAGGCCAACGGCCACCTGTCAAAGCACATGAAATACAGCGCCGAGTTGGATTGCCCGTTTGAGGAATGGTCCGCCGAAAGGATACTCGACCGCCTGCCGATCTATTCTCTGGACAGTTTCGCCCCGGCCAAACGGATGGACGACCCAGCCTTTGGTCAGCCCAATGGCAGCAAGATGCAGGGGGCGGTGTTCTGGCCCAAGGCTGGCTATGTCACCGATCCGGCCCTGTCAGCGCAGAACCTGATGCAGGCGGCGATGCAGCGCGGTGCGCAGGTGTTGACCGGGGCCGAGGTCGTCGAAATCTTGCAGGAAGGTGGCAAGGTCAAAGGCGTCCGGCTGGCCTCGGGCGAAGAGATTCACGCGCCGGTGGTGATCAACGTGGCCGGGCCGGGATCGTCGATCATCAACCGCATGGCCGGGGTGCTGGATGACATGACCATCGAAACCCGCCCGTTGCGGCAGGAGGTGGTCCACGTTCCCGCGCCCGAAGGGTTCGATTTCGAGCGTCAGGGCACCATCGTGTCGGACAGCGACATCGCCTGCTACTGCCGGCCGGAACACGGTAACCACATCCTGATCGGCTCGGAAGACCCGGAATGCGACCCGCATCAGTGGTGCGAGGACGATGTGCACTACAACCACGACTTCACCGACCAGTGGACGACGCAGGCCATGCGCTATGCGCAGCGGGTGCCAAGCCTGGGCATCCCCTCGCGGATGCGCGGGGTGGTGGATCTGTATGACGCCTCGACCGACTGGATCCCGATTTATGACACATCCAGCCTGCCGGGCTTCTACATGGCCTGCGGGACCAGCGGGAACCAGTACAAGAACGCACCGATCGCGGGCAAGATGATGGCGGCGCTGGTCGAGTATTGCGAGGGCGGGGCGGATCATGACGCCCGGCCCCTGCAATTCGAACTGCCCTATATCAAACGCACCATCGACGTAGGCTTCTATTCCCGAAAGAGGCCCATCAACACCGAAAGCAGCTTTTCGGTTCTGGGTTAGGACAGGGCCTGTTCCACGACGGCGCGGGCCTTGCGCACGGCCTCTTCCCGAACCGGGCCATAGCCGCGGATTTCGTCCGCGGCAGCCAGAGCGTCGGTCCAGGCCGCCTGTCGGTCAGGCGTGAACTCGCGCTCGGCGCGGTCCAGCAGCGCTTGGTACCAGGCCAGCGTTTCCCGGTGCATACGTGCCTCGCCATGGTAGCCGAAGGGGTTCAAGGCCGTTCCGCGCAGCGACTTGAACCGGGCCAGATGCCCCATCGCGGAGCGTAGCCACGGACCGAAAACCCGCTTTTGGGGCCGTCCCCGCGCATCCTTGGGTCCGACCAGCAGCGGCGGCGCCATGTGATACTTGACCTTGAAATCGCCCTCGAACTGTTCCGACAGTTCCTTGGCGAAGGCCGCCCCGGTCATCAGCCGCGCCACTTCGAACTCGTCTTTGTAGGCCATCAGCTTGAACAGGTTGCGCGCGACGGCGCGGATCAGATCCTCGGGTGCCTCGGGCTGGGCCGCGCGGAACCTGGCGATACGGTCGGTGTATTGCTTGGAATAGGCCGCGTTCTGATACTCGGTCAGGAAGGCCGCGCGCCGGTCGATCATCTGGTCCAGCGTTTCGACCTCGGGCCGCGGGTCCGTGTAGCCGTCCAGCCGTGCGGGGTCGGCCGCGATGCAGCGGCCGATGGCAAAGGCCAGCCGGTTCTTCTCGACCGCCACGCCGTTGAGCAGGATCGCCTGCCCAAGGGCAGACTCGGAGACGGGAACCAGCCCCTTCTGCCACGCATAGCCCAGCATCATGACGTTGGCGAACACCGCGTCGCCCAGCAACGCCTCGGCGGCGGCGTTGGCGTCAAAGCCGCTGACATGATCGGGGCCCACGACATTCGCGATGGCGGTCTCGCGCGCGTCCACTTTCAGCTGCGCGTCGCGGCGCAGAACCAGGTCGCCCGTGGGCATCTCGGCCCGGTTCAGCACGACCTGAGTGCCCTTGCGATAGTGGGCCGAGGCCTTTGGGGCCGAACTGACGACGATATCACAGCCGATCACCGCATCCGCGCTGCCCTGGTCGATCCGCACCTGGTTCAGCGCCTCGGGCGCGGTGCCAAGACGGATATAGCTGAGAACGGTTCCGAATTTCTGCGCAAACCCGGTGAAATCCAGCACCGACGCGCCCTTGCCCTCCAGATGCGCGGCCATGGTGATCAGCGCACCGACGGTGACGACGCCGGTGCCGCCCACCCCGGTGACGAGCAGGTCGAACGGCTCGGTAAGTGGTGGCAGTTGCGGGGTGGGCAGGTCGGCCTCGAGCGCGCTCAGCTCGAGCTTGACCGCGCGCTTGCGCCGCGTGGCGCCCTCGACGGTGACGAAACTGGGGCAGAAGCCGCCCAGGCAGGAATAGTCCTTGTTGCAGGTGGACAGGTTGATCTTGCGCTTGCGCCCGAACGGGGTTTCGCGCGGCTCGACGCTCAGGCAGTTGGATTCGACCGAGCAGTCCCCGCAGCCTTCGCAGACCAGATCGTTGATCCAGACGAACCGCTTGGGGTCCTCCATCGTGCCGCGCTTGCGGCGGCGGCGTTTTTCGGTGGCGCAGGTCTGTTCGTAGATCAGGACGGTGACGCCCGGCGTCTCGCGCAGTTCGCGTTGCAGGCTGTCCAGTTCCGCCCGGTCGTGGAACGTGGTTTCCGACGGGAAATCCGCGTGGTGGAATTTCGAGATGTCGTCAGACACGATGGCGATCCGTTCCACTCCCTCGGCGCGGCAGGTCTGGGCGATGCCGGCCACGCTGACCGGGCCGTCCACCGGCTGGCCACCGGTCATGGCCACGGCGTCGTTGTAGAGGATCTTGTAGGTGATGTTGGTCCCGGCCGCGACCGCCTGCCGGATCGCCAGCGAGCCCGAGTGATACCAGGTGCCCTCGCCGAGGTTCTGGAAGATGTGCTTGCCGCCGTTGAACTTGGACGCCACCACATGCGGCACGCCTTCGCCGCCCATCTGGGCATAGCCGACGGTGTGGCGGTCCATCCACGAAGCCATGACGTGACAGCCGATGCCGCTGCCCGCGATCGAGCCGTCGGGCACTTTGGTCGAGGTGTTGTGCGGACAGCCCGAGCAGAAATAGGGCGTGCGGGTCGCGCCGGGAACGTTGATCAGTTGCGGCGGCTGGTCCGTCAGCGCCTTGGCCTTGGCGGGCAGGCCTTCCTCGGGGAAAAACCGGTGCAGACGGTCGGCCACGATGGGCACCAGCATCAGCGGGCTGAGTTCACCCGTCCAGGGGATCAGTGGCTCACCGTGGCTGTCGTATTTGCCCACCATCCTGTGCGGCTTGTCGCCGGGCCAGTCATAGAAATACTCCTTGAACTGGCTTTCGATGATGCCGCGCTTTTCCTCGACCACCAGAACCTCGGCCTTGCCCTTCACGAAGCGCAGCGCGTTGCGCCGGGCCAGCGGCCAGACCATGCCGACCTTGTAGATGTCGATGCCCAGACGGCGGCAGGCGGCCTCGTCCAGCCCCAGCAGGCGCAGCGCCTCCATCAGGTCCAGATGCGCCTTGCCGGTGGTGACGAAGCCGAACTTGGCGTGGTCGATGTCATAGATGCGCTGGTCGATCGGGTTGGCCTCGGCAAAGGCGCGTACGGCGCGCAGCTTGTGCTGGATGCGGGTCTCGATCTCGGGCGAGGGCAGGTCGGCGGCGCGCACGTGCAACCCGCCGGGGGGCAGGTCGATCTCGGGCAGGATGAACTGACGGTCGGGGCGCAGCTCGACCGAGCGGGCGCTTTCGACGGTCTCCGAGATCGCCTTGAACCCGACCCAGGTGCCGGAGAACCGCGACAGCGCAAAGCCGTATTCGCCGAATTCTAGATACTCCTCGACCGAGGCGGGGTTCAGCGTGGGCATGAACCATGCCATGAAGGCCACGTCGGACTGGTGCGGCATCGAGGAGCTGACGCAGCCATGGTCGTCGCCGGCCACGACCAGCACGCCGCCCTTGGGCGCCGAGCCATAGGCGTTGCCGTGCTTCAGCGCATCGCCCGAGCGGTCGACTCCCGGCCCCTTGCCGTACCACATCGAGAAGATGCCTTCGAATTCGCACTGCGGGTCCAGCGTCGCCTGCTGCGCGCCCAGAACGGCGGTTGCGCCCAGGTCTTCGTTCACGGCGGGCATGAACGTAATGCGGTCGGATTTCAGCCGTTCGCGCGCGCGCCACAGCTCCAGGTCCAGCCCGCCCAGCGGCGAACCGCGATAGCCCGAGACGAACCCGCCCGTGTTCAGCCCGGCATCGCGGTCGCGCCGCGCCTGATCCATCAGGATGCGCGCCAGCGCCTGCGTGCCCGTCAGGAATACCCGGCCGGTGGTCTGGTCATAGCGGTCTGCAAGTTGATAGGTCCGAAGGGCGCTGTCGTGGTGGCTCATGGCTGGGGTCCGCGCGTTGGGTTGAACCCGAGAATACTGGACCGATCTGCGCGAAAAATCGTTTCATTTTGTCCGGCGTGAGGGGCGTTATCTGAAGAATTTGTTCACAAATCAGGAAATTTGGAAATAAACTGGTCGCATGTTGGAACTGGACGACAGAGATCGCCGCATTCTGGCGCTTTTGCAGAAGAACAGTCGTATGTCGAATGCCGATCTGGCGGATGCCGTCGGCATGTCGGCCTCGGCCCTGTGGCGGCGGGTGCGCGCGCTGGAAGAGGCGGGTGTCATCGAACGCTATGGCGCGGTCGTGAACCCGGCCGCGATGGGGTTGGGATTCGAGGCGATCGTGCATGTGCATCTGACCCGTCACGACCCGGACAGGATCGTGGAATTCATCCGCGCGATCGAGATGTGCAAAGAAGTGCAGGAGTGCTATTCCACCACCGGCCAGGCCGATTACCACCTGCGGGTCCTGTGCCGCGACCTGGCGGCCTACAATGGGTTTCTCGAGAATTTCCTGTTTCGGTTGCCGGCGGTTGCCAGTGCGCAGACGAATGTCGTGCTGCGTCCGGTCAAGCGCAACCGGCCTGTCGAACTGTGATCATCCGGGCACGAACTCGACCCATGCCCAGGCCATGCCGACATAGGTCAGGTTGTGCAGAAACTGATCCAGCCCCGCCGCGCGCCAATAGGCCGCCTGGTTGGGTTGCAACTGTTTCTTGTCGGAATAACTGGCCTTGGCGAAGTCGATGTTGAAGTGGATGATCCATTCCAGCGCCACGATCACCAGAATGAAGGACCACGGGGCGCCGAAGATCACGAACACGATGACCGAGCCGATGACATGCACCAGCGCATGCTGGGCGCGCCCGGCATGGAAATAAACCCCGCGCCCCGACAACATCTTGGGGGTCTGGAGGTAGAAGTCGGCAAACATGTGCTTGACTTGAAGCAACGCAACCAAAAGCAGCACTGTGCCCAATGTGGCAGGCAAATGAACCCTCCCGATATCATCCCCACCGCAGATTAGGTGCAAATTCCCGCGTTCGCAAATGAACTAGTTCACACAAGCCGAATTCGATGCCCGGCACCTGAAACCGTTTGCGTCGCCGATTGCGTATGCTGTATCTTCGGCCTGCTTTGTTCAAACGAACGTTGCCAGTTTCGAGTTTTGGTTCATCAGCAGGGGCAGGCGCCATAGAACGTTCGATTTTCGGGTTTATCTGGAAGTACTCCAAACGCGATCAGCTGATCCTGTTGGCCGTGACGGCGACCCTTTTCCCGCTGCTGTATCTGACGCTGGAACTGCCCAAACGCATCATCAACGATGCGATCGGCGCCTCGAGCGAGGTGGTCGAGGTCTGGGGCTTTGCCCTGGAACAGACGACATTCCTGGTCATCCTGTGTTTTGCCTTTCTGGCCGCCGTTCTGGCGCATGGCCTGATGAAAATGCGCATCAACACCATGAAGGGCGTCCTGAGCGAGCGTATGCTGCGCCGGCTCCGCTATCGGCTGATCCGGCGGGCGCTGCGATTCCCGCAGCCCTATTTCGAACGGGTCAGCCAGGGCGAGCTGGTGTCGATGATCACCGCCGAAAGCGAGCCCATGGGCGGCCTGATGGGAGACGCGATCAGCCAGCCGGTGCTGCAGGCCGGGCAGATGCTGACCATCCTGTCCTTCCTGTTTCTGCAAAGCGTCTGGTTCGGTCTGGCCGCGGTGGCGCTGATCCCGGTGCAGGCCTGGCTGATCCCGCGGCTGCAACGGCAGATCAACCTGCTCAACAAGCGCCGCATTCAACAAGTCCGCGTTCTGGCCGCCCAGATCGGCGAAAACGCGGCCGGCGCGGCCACCCTGCGCCAGAACGGCGGGTGGCGCTATCGCCTGGCGTTGATCTCGGCGCAGCTGGGCCGGTTGTTCGGCATCCGGTTCGAGATCTACCAGAAAAAATTCTTCATGAAGTTCATCAACAACTTCATCACCCAACTGACGCCGTTCATGTTTTACCTGGTGGGCGGTCTGCTGGTGCTGCAGGGGGCGGTATCGTTGGGCGCGCTGGTGGCCGCCCTGGCCGCGTACAAGGACCTGAGTTCGCCCTGGAAGGAACTGCTGACCTACTACAACCAGACCCAGGACATGTCGCTGCGGTGGGAGGTGGTGATCGAACGCTTCGCCCCCCAGGGGATGCTGGATGAAAGGCTGTTCGAGGGCACGCCCGAGGACGTTCCGCGCCTGAAGGGCGACATCGTGCTGGATCAGGTGACGGTGCGCGATCTGGACGGGAACCAGATTCTGGACGATCTGAACCTGACCTTCGGTGCCGGCCGGACCATTGGCATCGCCGCCCCCAGCGAGGAGGACCGCCGCGCGCTGGCCGATCTGCTGACGCGCGAGATCCTGCCCGGATCGGGCAAGGTCACGGTCGCGGGGCGGGACTTGTCGGGCCTGCATCAGGCGGTGATCGCCGCTCGGATCGGACATGCGACCTCGCGCCCGGTGATGTTTCAGGGGACCCTCGGCGACAACGTGATGATGCCGTTGCGGCAGCGACCGTTGACTCCTCCGCCCGACGATCCCGACTTTCAGGAAACGCTGCGCGCCGGCAACAGCCCCGATTCGCTCGACGCCGAATGGCTGGATCCGTCGCTGGCCGGGTTTGAAACCACCCAGGACCTGCGCGAGTGGTGGCTGAAGCTGATCGAGGGGATGGGTTCGGGGCCGACCCTGTTCCAACGCGGGGCCGAGCAGGTGTTCGATCAGGACCTGCACCCCGAACTGGCCGCCCGATTGATCGAACTGCGGCCGGTGGTGCAGGATGCCATTCGGAAGGCCGGTCTTGAACAGCAGGCGCTGCTGTTTGACCGTGCGTCCTACAATTCGGCGCTGCCCGTGGCCGAAAACCTGCTGTTTGCGGTTCCGCGCGTTCCGGTGACCCAGCAGTTGCTGGCGCGGCAGACCGTCTTTCTGGGTCAGTTGCGCGACCTGGGGCTGGACGAGACGCTGGTGGCGCTGACGCGCGACGTGATCGAAATGCTGCGGCAGATCTTCGGGTTGGATGGAACCGACCACCCGCTGTTCCGGAAACTGGGGCTCGAGGCCGCGACCTATGAGGCGGCGGTCGAACTGGTCGAACGCACGCGCGAGAGCGGGGCTGCCGGGCTGGATGACGAACAACTGGCCAGCTTGCTGGCGGTGCCGTTCGTGATCTCGGCCGAGCAGATCGGGCCGGCCTTTTCTGACGAATTGAAGAACCGCATTCTGGAATTGCGCCACAGCCATTCGCACAAGCTGATGGAGCGGTTGAACGACGTGTTTGCGCCGCTGGATCCCGGCCAATTCGCCCCGGGCCTGACGGTGTTGGAGAACGCGCTGTTCGGCAAGGTCAGCCAGATCGGCGGCGCCCGCTCGGACGAGGTGCGCAAACTGGTCGCCGATGTGCTGGCCGAAAACGGCGCGCGCCCGATGGTAATCGAACTGATCTATGACATCCCGGTCGCGCTGGGTGGGCAGAACCTGCCGGCGGCCTTGTCCGAGCCGCTGGCCTTCACCCGCGCCACGATCAAGAAGCCCGACATTCTGATCCTGGAAAACGCGCTGGCCAGCTATGGCATGGAAACCCAGATCGCGGTGTTCCGGAACCTGCGGGCGCTTCTGCCCGACACCACGATCATCTACCTGAACGATCAGTTCCAGAACCCCGACGTGTTCGACATGTATGTCGAAATCCGGCAAGGTCGGGTCGTGTCAGATCAAGGTGCATCCGAATCCGAAGGCGAAGGCGCGGCCTCGGCGGATCTGGTCCGCAAGCTGCGCGCGCTGGAACAGACGCCGTTGTTTTCCGGGTTGGATCGGCGGCAGCTGCGCCTGCTGGCCTTCGGGGCGCAATGGTATCGCGCCAGCGCCGGAGAGGTCGTGTTTCTGAAGGACGATCAGCCTACCGACGGGGCCTATATGATCATCGAGGGCGAGGCGGGCTTGTACCTGCCGCAAGAGGGCGGCCCCGGCCAATTGGTGACCCGCGTCGGGCCGGGCACTCTGGTCGGCGAACTGGGGTTGATCCGCAAGGAACCCCGCGCGCTGAGCATGGTGGCCGAAACCGATCTGACCTGTCTGCGCATCGGCGAAGAAGAGTTCCTGGCCGTGGTCGAAAACGACGCTGCGACGGCGTTCAAGTTGATGCAGGTGATCGCGGGGTATGTCTCGCGCTGATCCCGGTCAGCTTTGCGGCTTGCAGTACAGCGAATACAGCAGATCGATGACCTGCGAAGTGTTTCCGTCTGCAAGTGAATAAAAGACCGTCTTGCCCTGACGTCGTGTCGATACCAGCCCTTCGGCCCGCAGCCGCGCCAACATCTGGCTGACCGCGGCCTGCCGCAGATTCAGCAGTTTTTCCAGCTCTCCCACCGATTTTTCGCCGGCGCTCAGGTGGCACAGGATCATAAGCCGCCCTTCATGGGCCAGGGTCTTGAGGAACGCGGCGGCCTGAGTCGCGCTTGCGGCCATGTCCGAGGCCGGTTCGGCGGGCTGAAATGTTCGGTCTGTTTCTGGACGGGTCACGATACACCTTGCAGCGCTGAAGATCGGGCCGGGCCTGTATGCACCAAGCCGCCCGGCCTTGTCACCCCTCGGTTGCCGGGGCGCCGCCCTGGAAAGCATTGCCGTTGACATAATCGCAGGGGTCTTCCTGCATCTGCAGGTGCAGGCCGTCGCCGGAATAGGGGTGTGCACGGGCCAGTTCCTCGTCGACCTCGATGCCCAGGCCGGGGGCGTAAGGCGGCTCGACAAAGCCGTTCTCGACCCGGATCGAGCCCTTGATCAGCCGGTCATGAAACGGCGTTTCGATGGTCTCGAGCAGCAGCAGGTTGGGGATCGAAGTCGCGAGATGGACGTTGGCGGCCCATTCCACCGGCCCGGCATAGAGATGCGGCGCCATCTGCGCGTTGAAGACCTCGGCCATGGCGGCGACCTTCTTCATCTCCCAGATCCCACCGGCCCGACCCAAGGCGGGCTGCAGGATCTCGGCCGCACCGGCGCGCAGAACCGCGCCGAATTCGGCCTTGGTGGTCATCCGCTCGCCCGTGGCCACGGGGATGCGGACATTGCGGGCGACGCGGGCCATGTCCTCGATCATGTCCGGGGGGGTAGGCTCTTCGAACCACAGCGGCGAGAAAGGCTCGATTGCCTGCCCAAGGCGGATGGCGCCCGCGGTGTTGAACTGGCCATGGGTGCCGAACAGCAGGTCGGCCTTGTCGCCCACGGCGTCACGGATCGCCTTGCAGAAGGCCACCGACATCGAGATGTCGGACATGGCGGGCATATGCCCGCCGCGCATCGTGTAGGGGCCGGCCGGGTCGAACTTGACCGCGGTAAAGCCGCGCCGGACCATTTCGGCGGCGCTTTCCCCGGCCTGTTCGGGCGAGGTCCAGAAATCGGTCAGATTGTGCTGGGGCAGCGGGTACAGATAGGTGTAGGCGCGGATGCGGTCGTTCATCCGGCCGCCGATCAGAGCGTATACCGGGCGGTCCCGGTCCTTGCCCAGAATGTCCCAACACGCGATTTCCAGCCCCGAGAATGCGCCCATCACGGTCAGGTCGGGGCGCTGGGTGAAGCCGCTGGAATAGGCGCGACGGAACATCAGCTCGATATTCTCGGGGTTTTCGCCGGCCATGTGGCGGTCGAACACGTCACGGATGACGTGTTTCATCGCCTCGGGACCGACCGAAGAGGCATAACATTCGCCCCAGCCCGTGATGCCGGTATCGGTGGTGAGTTTCACCAGAATCCAATAGCGCCCGCCCCAGCCCGGCGCGGGCGGGGCGGTCACGATTATGTCGAGATCCTGCAGTTTCATCCGGTCTCCTCCCGCCGGTGGTCCGGAGCCGTCAGCCCCGGTCGAAAACGATGACGTTGCGCTTGGCCGACCCGGTCTTGGTGTCCTCGATGGCCTCGTTGATCTGTTCCAGCGTCCAGCGCCCCGAGATCAGCTCGTCCAGCTTCAGTCGCCCCTGTTCGTACAGGTCGATCATCCATGGAATGTCGCGCTGGATCACCACGTCGCCCATCTTTGACCCGACCATGCCCTGACCCAAAGCCGCCAGAATGACCGGCTCATAGCTGGATTGCGCGCCGGAATGCGGCATGCCGATCATCACCGCCTTGCCACCGCGACCCAGATAGCGGGGCGCCTGATCATAGGCGGGGATCGCACCGACGGTGATCAGAGCCGCATCGGCCCCGCGACCGCCCAGCGCCTTGTAGGCCGCCTTCCACGGTTCTTTCAGCGTGGCCAGAACCCCATGCGTGGCACCGAATTCCTTGGCGATTTCCAGCTTTTCCTCGGTCATGTCCACGGCCACGATCCGCCGGGCCCCGGCCAGCCGCGCGCCCTGGATGGCGTTCAGGCCCACCCCGCCGGCGCCGATGACCACAACATCCTGACCCGGGCGCAACTGCGCGGCGTTGACCGCTGCGCCCACGCCGGTGATCACCCCGCAGGACAGCAGGCTGGCCACGTCCTTGGGCATCGTGTCGGGAAGCTTGACGATCTGGCGGTGGCTGACCACCACCTTTTCGGCAAAGGCACCACAGGCCATCGCCTGTTCCAGCGGCCCGCCATCCGCCGTGCGCAGCGGGCCCTTGACCGTGTCATAGGGCGTTTCGCAGATCACCGGCTTGCCGCTGGCGCAGGAAGGGCAGGACCCGCAGGCGCGGATCAGGGTCACCACGACCGCATCGCCCACCTTGAACCCTCCACTCGCTTCTCCGACGGCCGAGACCACACCGGCGGCCTCGTGCCCGTAGACGGCGGGCAGAAAGCCGCCCCAGGCACCGCTGGCATAGGTGATGTCGGAGTGGCAGATCGCCACCGCATCCAGCGTGACCTCGACCTCGCTCATGCCGGGCGGTGCGATCTGGATGTCTTCGATGACAAGCGGTTCGTTGAAGGCGCGGCATACGGCGGCTTTGATGGTCTGCATGGATCCCTCGTTTGGTTTGGGCCACGGTGGCGTTTGAAGCCGTGGGCTGCAAGACGGAAAACGTCATTCCCATGTCGTTGTTACGTATCGGAAGCCCTTGCGCGCAAAAACAACGCGAACCCGGCCAGCATCAGGCCCATCGCCAGCAGGAACGGCGCCCCCGGCAGATAGAGCGCGGCATCGGACCGGGCGAATTGCGCGAACACCGCCGTCATGACCAGTGGAGAAAGGATCATCGACAGCGCGTGCAGGGCGGCCAGCACGCCTTGCAACTCGCCTTGTTGCGAATCCGGCGTGGCGCGCGACATCTGCGCCTGCAGCGCCGGGGTGACCATTGCGCCCAAGGCCGTGATCGGGATCAGTATCAGGGCGATGATGCCATTGGTCAGAAAACCCAGCAGCAGAAAGCTGACGATCTCGAACACCATGCCCAGCAGGATCGTCCTGCGCTCGCCCAGATACCGGGTGGCCGGGCGGATCAGCCCGCCCTGAACGGCAGCCATGCCCAGCCCGTAGACGGCCAGAGACAGCCCGATCATCTGGGTCGACCAGCCGAACCGTTCGACCGTGAAATAAGACCAGATGGCCGGATAGACATAGATCGACACCGAATACAGGAAATAGACCCACAGCAGCGGCCGGATACCGGGCAGGCCGGCGATCGCGCGCAGGGCGCTGTCGGGGCGGGCGCGACGCCACTGAAACGGGCGGCGGTTTCTGTCGGTCACCGTTTCCGGCATGACCAGCAACCCAAGGCAGAAATTCAGCACCGACAGCCCCGCGGCGGCCCAGAATGGCGCGCGTGTGCCATATTCGCCCAGCAGCCCGCCCATCAGCGGCCCCAGCACGAAGCCGACCCCGAACGCCGCGCCCAACAGCCCGAAATTGGCCGCCTTTTCCTGGGGTTTCGACACGTCCGCAATGAAAGCCGCGGCAGTGGAATGCGTGGCCGCCGTGATGCCGCCCAGAATGCGCCCGGCCAGCAGCAGCCAGATGCTGCCCGCAATCGCCATCACCACATAGTCCAGTGCCATCATCAGCAGCGACACCAGCAGAACGACCCGGCGCCCATAGGCATCGGACAGATTTCCCAGAACCGGACCGAACAGGAATTGCATGGCCGCGAAGGCGGTGCTGAGGATGCCGCCCCAGATGGCGGCCGAGGCCAGAGACCCGCCCTGCACCTCGACGATCAGCTGCGGCATGATCGGCATGATCAGACCGATGCCCATTGCATCGATCATCACGGTTCCGAACGCAAAAAGAAATGGAAGCCGCATGCCTGTGCCAATCGTTGTTTTTCGGGCCGAGCCTAGTGAGGCCATGCCGGTCTGGAAACCCGCTCGGGCGGGTTTCCGGCGGCAAACGGCGTGTGACGTACGGTCATTTCACGGGCGCTGGAGCCGGGCGGCCAATTCGCTCAGTTGCTGTGCAAGATGTCCGGGTCGCGAAAAGAAGGGCGAGTGTGAACTGTCGATGGAAAGGCGCAGATCCGGTGGTGCGATCCGGCTCATGTCCTCTTGGTATTCCGGTGGAATGGTCCGATCGTCGGTGGCGCGGATATAGGCCTTGGGAACGCGGGCAAACCCGCCGTTCAGGTCCAATGGCGTGTCCTGGGGGCGGATGGCCTGAGGGCACAACCGCGCAAGGGCATAGCGCACCGTTTCGGGCGCGCAGTCATGATAGAAGATGCCCTGCACCCGTTCCGGCAGGACGGTGTAGGACAGGCCATCGGCCGATTTTTCAACGGCATCCGCAATGAGTTGCCGCGGAGACTGCCGGCGCATGTCGATCATCGAAAAGCCGGGCCGGGGCACGTAGGCACACAGATATATCAACGCCCGCATCCGGTCGGGCGCATGGTCGGCTGCCGCGCTGATCGGATAACCACCCCAGGAATGCCCGACCAGGATGGTGTCGGGCGTGGACGCCGCAAGCACCGCGTCGCGGCAACCCTCAAGGGTGACGGCCGATACCGGCGTCGGGTCCGCGCCGTGGCTGGGCAGGTCGATGGCGCGCGCGCCGTGTCCCAGCGCCCTGAGTTCGGGGATCAGGTCGCGCCAGCACCAAGCGCCGTGGCATGACCCGTGGATCAACAGAAACTTCGCCACCGGAGCCTCCTTCTCAGACGTGCCCGGTTTCGGCCAGAAAATTCGACAGCAGCGCCGCGTAGTCGCCGGGCCGTTCGACGCAGGGCAGGTGCCCGGCCTTGCGGATCAACTCGAACCGCGAGCCGGGGATCAGATCGACCGTTTCTCGCACAAGGTCCGGGGGTGTCGATCCGTCCTCGGACCCGGCGATGCCCAGGGTCGGCAGGCGCAGCCCGCTGGTGGGCGTGTAGAAATCGGTTCCCGATATCGCGGCGCAACAGCCCAGATATCCGTCGAGTGGCTGCCGAACCATCATGTTGCGCCACAGGTGGACGTCCGGCGAGGACCGGAACGCCTTGGAGAACCACCGCTCCATCGTCGCGTCGGCCAGGGCTTCGATCCCGCCTTTGCGCGCGGCCGCGATCCGGTCGGCCCAGATTGCCGGCGTGCCGATCTTGGCTGCCGTGTTCGACAGCACCATCGCCCGGATCTGGTCCATCCGTTTCACGGCCAGTCCCTGAGCGATCATGCCACCGATGGACAGCCCGACGAAGACGCAGTCGCGGACCTGAAGGTGATCCAGCAACCGCTCGGCATCGCGCACCAATGCGCCCATCGAATAGGGGCCGGGCGGCTGCGAAGACAATCCATGCCCGCGCTTGTCATAGCGGATGATGCGCAGACCATCGGGCAGCAGCGGCAGGATCGGGTCCCACAGGCGCATGTCGGTCCCCAGCGAGTTTGCAAAGACGACGGGCGCCCCTTTGGGGTCTCCGTCCTCGTGATAGTGCAGCTTGACCTCTCCGAAATCCGCGATGTGCATCTGGGCGACCTTTTATTGGGTTTCTGCAGCGTTTGCCGCACCTTATGGCATTTGGCCTGACCGCCTGTCAGGTCAGGAATTCCAACGCCTTGGCAAAGACCTGCGGATCGACATTCCCGCCCGAGGCCACGACGATCACCGCATCGCCCGCGATCTCGTCCTTTCGGAACAGCGCCGCCGCCAGAGACACTGCGCCGCCGGGTTCCAGCACGATCTTCAGGCGCAGAAAGGCCTGGGCCATCGCCTGCAGCGCTTCGGCCTCGGACACCGCCAGACCGGGCCCGCACAGGCGGTTGAGGATGGGAAAGGTGATCTCGCCGGGTTGCGGCGTCAGGATCGCGTCGCAGATATTGCCGGCGGTGGCCGCATTCGCCTGAATGCAGCCTGCGGCCAGCGAGCGTTTCACATCGTCGAACCCCTCGGGCTCGCAAGGGCGGGCGCGCAGGCCGGACGCGTGCCGGTCCAGCGCCAGGGCCACGCCTGCGGTCAGCCCCCCGCCGCCGCAGCACACCAGAACATCGGCGGTCTCGACCCCCAGATCGCGGGCCTGCTGCGCCAGTTCCAGGCCGACGGTGCCTTGCCCGGCGATCACCTGCGGTTCGTCATAGGGGCGGATCAGGGTCAGGCCGCGCTCGGCGGCCAGTGCCTCGCCGATGTCCTCGCGGCTTTCGGAGGCACGGTCATACAGCACCACCTCGGCCCCCAGCGCACGGGTGTTCTCGATCTTCAGCCGGGGCGCGTCCGAGGGCATCACGATGACCGACCGGGTGCCATGCAGCGTTGCCGCGTGTGCCACCCCCTGCGCGTGATTGCCCGAGGAATAGGCGATCACGCCGCGTTTGCGGGCCGCGTCGTCCAGCGCGGAAATGGCCGACCAGGCCCCGCGAAACTTGAAGCTGCCGGTGTGCTGCAGGCATTCCGGTTTCACCAGCACCCGGCGCCCCGCGATCTGGTCCAGAAAGGGCGAAGTCAGCAGAGGCGTCCTGCGCACATGGCCGGACAGATGGTCGGCGGCGGCTTCGATCAGGTCAATGGTGCTCATGCCAGTTCCAATGTCTTGCGGATGATGTCGAGGGATTGCGGCTCGTCCAGAAACGGGACATGGCCGCGATCGGGCACGTCGCCCGTGATCAGGCCGGGATGGCGCGCGCGCATGGCATCGACCGTTTCGCGGCTCAGAAGGTCCGAGTTGGCGCCGCGGATCACGCCGGTGGGGGTGTCGTGCAAGGCGTCGAACAGGGGCCACAGGTCCGGGGTTTCGCCGGTTTCGATCTGTTCCAGCAGGGCGGTGCGCAGGGCCGGGTCATAGCGCAGGGCCAAACCATCGGCCGTTTCCTCGTACTGGAACGCGGCCTGTTTGCGCCAGACCGCAAGCGGAACGCCGGGGAATTGCGGCTCCATCATCTGTTTCAGGACCGCAGCCGCCTGATCGAGCGTTTTCGACACCGGCTTGCGGCCCACATAGTCGATGATCCGGGCGATGCCCTGCGGTTCGATCACCGGGCCGACATCGTTCAGGATCACGGCGGCCAGACGGTCGGGATGGGTGGCGGCCAGCGTCATGGCGATCAGCCCGCCGCGCGAGGTGCCCAGGATGCTGACCCGGTCGAGTCCCAGATGGTCCAACAACGCGACCACGTCCTGCGCCTCTTGCGCGACGGTATAGTTGCGGTAGTCGGGGTCGTGGTCCGATTGCCCCCGGCCGCGGTAATCCAGCGCGATCATGCGCAGATCGGCGACATGCGGTGCCAGGAACGAGAAATCGAGACTGTTGCGGGTCAGCCCGGCCAGGCACAGCAGCGGCTGCCCCTGGCCGGTGTCCGCGTAGTAAAGGTTCAGGCCATCGGCAGTCGTGAAACGCGGCATCACAAGCCCGCCAGTTCGGGGATGCGCGTCAGATCGGACAGCACATGCGCCGGTGTCCAGGGCAGCCGGTCCATCGGTTCGCCGGCGCGGTTCACCCAGGCCGTGACGAAGCCGTATCCGCTGGCGCCGGCGGCGTCCCAGCCGTTCGAGCTGACGAACAGCACCTCGGACCGGTCGCAGCCGAACCGCTCGGCGACCAGATCATAGACCCTGGCATGGGGTTTGAACACGCCGACGCTTTCGACCGACAGCACATCGTCCAGCAACGCGCCGATGCCCGCCGACCGGACGGCGGCGTCAAGCATCGGTGGCGAGCCGTTCGACAGGATCGCGGTCTGCATTCCGCCGGATTTCAGGGCCTTCAGCATCGCGGGCACTTCGGGGTAGGCCTGAAGCTCCCAATACAGATCCAGCAGGCGCTGGCGCAGGTTCGGGTCGCCCTGCAGACCGGTCGCCTCGAGCGCCCAGTCCAGCCCGTCCTGCGTGACGTCCCAGAAATCGGCATGGGCGTCGGCGACGGCGCGCAGCCATGTGTATTGCAACTGTTTCAGGCGCCAGTGATTGGCAAGCGCGGGCCATTTGGCCTGCAACGCTTCAAAGCCGGGCTCGGCCGCCGCCTGCCGCGCCGCGGCGGCCACGTCGAACAGGGTGCCGTATGCGTCGAAAACGCAGGTCTTGATTGCCATGTGATCCTCCGCCGTGGTTGCGCGCAGGTTTGCACAACCGCTCAAGTGGGAAAAGC
This sequence comes from Ruegeria intermedia, assembly GCF_900129345.1. Classification (GTDB taxonomy): domain Bacteria; phylum Pseudomonadota; class Alphaproteobacteria; order Rhodobacterales; family Rhodobacteraceae; genus Ruegeria; species Ruegeria intermedia. The sequence continues at coordinate 88,471 of NZ_FQVK01000009.1, forward strand.
GCAAAAGGGTTTACAACGGCGCGGCAGGCTCTAGGTTGGGCGGCTCTTTCTACTTCAAGGCCGGAGGCCACCATGACCGCAATCAAACAAGGCGACACCGTTCGCATTCACTACACCGGCACTTTGCAGGACGGCAAAGTCTTCGACAGCTCGGAAGGGCGCGAGCCGCTGGAATTCGCGGTCGGGTCCGGCCAGATCATTCCGGGGCTGGATTCGGCCCTGCCGGGGATGGAAGTCGGCGACAAGAAGCGGGTCGAAGTGGCGTGCGAAGACGCCTATGGCCCGGTGAACCCGGCGATGCGTCAGGACATCCCGCGCGAAGGCATTCCGGCCGACATTCCGCTGGACCCGGGCACCCAGTTGCAGATGCAGACCCCGGACGGACAAGCCTTGCCGGTCACCGTGGTCGAGGCCACCGACACCACCGTCACGCTGGATGCCAACCATCCGCTGGCCGGGCAGGACCTGACCTTCGACATCGAGGTCGTTTCGGTCAACTGATCGATCCGGGCTTAGAACCCGGGTACCAGATCCAACAGCGACCCAACCGCAGACCGCAGCTGCGGTTGGGTATAGAACACCCACAGGATCAACAGTGTCGTGAGGGTCAGCAGCAGTTTGCGCGCACGCTCGCCGAGGAACCCATCCTTTCGACGGGTCTGTTGCGCGCGTGGGCTGCTGGCGATTATCCGGTCAAGTTTGCTCATGTGCCGAAACCTGCCGCCGAAAATTGGTCAAAACTTGGCGGCGGCAGGGAAAGATCGAGTCACATGAAATCGGGCTGCGGCATGCCCAGAACGTGGAACCCGCCATCGACGCGGATGATCTCGCCGCTGGTGCAGGCGCCGGCATCCGACGCCAGGTAGACGGCGGTGCCGCCCACGGCTTCGAGCGTGGCGTTCGAGCGCAGCGGCGCGTTCTGGTCGCAGAACTTGTAGGTCTTGCGCGCACCACCGATGGCCGCCCCGGCCAGCGTCTTCATCGGGCCGGGCGAGATCGCGTTGACCCGAATGCCGTCCGGGCCCAGGTCGTTGGCCAGATAGCGGGTCGCCGATTCCAGCGCCGCCTTGGCCACGCCCATCACGTTGTAGTTGGGAACCACCCGATTCGACCCCTGATAGGTCAGGGTCAGCAGGGTGCCGCCATTGTCCTTCATCATCGGATAGGCGCGACGCGCGACTTCGATTAAGGAATAGGCCGACACATCCAGCGAGTGCTTGAAATTGGCCCGCGTCGTGTTCAGGAACCGGCCGGTCAGTTCGGTCTTGTCCGAATAGGCGATGGCGTGGACCAGAAAGTCGATCGTCGGCCAGCGCGCGGACAGTTCGCCAAAGGCCCGGTCCAGCGAGGCGTCGTCGGTCACGTCGGCATCGACCATGAAGTCGCTGCCCAGGCTTTGCGCCAGCGGTTCAAGCCGCTTGCCGAAGGCTTCGCCCTGATAGGTGAAGGCCAGTTCGGCCCCGGCCTCGTGCATGGCCTTGGCGATGCCCCAGGCGATCGAGCGGTCATTGGCCACGCCCATGATCAGGCCGCGTTTTCCCTTCAGACAGTTCGACATGTCGATCACCCGTTATACTTGGACAGAATCATGGAGCCATTCGTGCCGCCAAAGCCGAAGCTGTTGGTCATGACACTGTCCAAACCTGCGTTTTCAACCACTTGCGTGGCAATTTCGCCGGGCTGAATGCCTTCGGCCAATGTGTCGACGTTGATCGACGGTGCAATGAAATCATGTTCCAGCATCAGCAGGCTGAAGATCGCCTCGAGCGCGCCCGCCGCGCCCTGCGCATGGCCGGTCATCGACTTGGTCGATGAAATCGGCGGCACGCTGCCCTCGCCGAAAATGCGGCGCACGGCCTCGACTTCGCCCACGTCTCCGACCGGGGTCGAGGTGCCGTGCGCGTTGATATACGAAACCTTCCGGCCTTCGGGCAGGGTCTGCAGGGCCAGGCGCATGGCCCGCTCTCCGCCTTCGCCCGACGGGGCGACCATGTCATGGCCGTCGGACGTCGCGGCAAAGCCGGTCACCTCGGCATAGATCCTGGCGCCGCGCGCCAGTGCGTGGTCCAGATCTTCCAGCACGACGATGCCTCCGCCGCCGGAAATGACAAAGCCGTCACGGTCCTGATCGAACGCGCGCGAGGCTTTCTGGGGCGTGTCGTTGTACTTGGACGACATCGCGCCCATCGCGTCGAACAGGCAGGACAGGGTCCAGTCCAGCTCCTCGCCGCCGCCGGCGAACATCACGTCCTGCTTGCCCATCATGATCTGCTCGGCTGCATTGCCGATGCAGTGCAGCGAGGTCGAGCAGGCCGAGGTGATCGAATAGTTGATGCCCTTGATCTTGAAGGCGGTGGCCAGGTTTGCCGAGATGGTCGAGCACATGCATTTCGGCACGGCGAACGGGCCGATCCGCTTGGTCGCACCGGTCTTCAGAACGGTCTGATGCGCCGTCAGCATGGCGCTGGTCGACGGTCCGCCCGACCCGGCGACAAGGCCGGTGCGCGGGTTCACGACCTGGTCTTCGGCCAGGCCGGCATCGGCGATCGCCTGGCTCATCGCGATATGCGCATAGGCGGCGCCGGGGCCCATGAAGCGCAGGGCCCGCTTGTCGACATGTTCGGCCACGTCGATCTTGAGCGATCCGGCGACCTGACTGCGAAAGCCGTGTTCGGCCATCTGCGCGTTGGCCTCGATGCCCGACTTGCCAGCCTTGAGCGAGGCAAGAACTTCCTCGGCATTGTTCCCGATCGAGGACACGATCCCCAATCCGGTGACGACGACGCGACGCATAAGCGTACTCCTGTGTTCCGTTCCCTGTCGATTGCCGTCAGCTGGGGTCAGCTTTCGGACAATGCAACCTTCATGTCCTTGACCTGATAGATGACTTCGCCATCCGCCTCGACCCGGCCATCGGCCACTCCCATGGTCAGGCGGCGGGTCTGCACGGCCTTGGTGAAATCGACGTAGTAGGTCAGCATCTTGCGGTCGGGGCGCACCATGCCGGTCAGCTTGACCTCGCCCACGCCCAGCGCATAGCCACGACCCTGCCAGCCCCGCCAGCCCAGGTTGAACCCGGTCAGCTGCCACAGGCCATCCAGGCCCAGACAGCCGGGCATGATCGGGTTGCCGGGGAAGTGGCATTCAAAGAACCACAGGTCGGGGGTGATGTCGAATTCGGCAACCACATGGCCCTTGCCGTGCGCGCCCCCGTCGGCCGAGATCTCGGTGATCCGGTCCATCATCAGCATCGGCGGAGCGGGCAGCTGGGCGTTGCCGGGGCCGAACAATTCGCCGCGGGCGCATTTCAGCAGATCGTCCTTGTCAAAGCTGCTAGGGAATTGGGCCATTCTGCCGCGTCTCCTGCCTGGGGTCAGTTGGTTCAATCTGGCCTCGTCTAGCACCCGTTTGCAAGGTCCTGCAAGAGCGCCCGAACACATCGGGCGGATGGGGGTGGTCGGATTGCGAATGAATTTCAATTGAAATTGCCGACGGACGGCACTTATATATTGGATCAGACAATCGGATTGCGAATTCATGACGGATCAAAGCCGGGACATTGCGACGAACTGGTTGGTGCACGCCGGGCTGCGCCCGACGCGTCAACGGGTTGCCTTGGCCGAACTGCTTGTCGGAGACGGGCAGCACCGCCATGTCACGGCCGAAAGCCTGTTCGAGTCGGCCAAGAAGAGGGGCGATTCCGTTTCCCTGGCCACCGTCTACAACACGCTGCGCGCCTTCTGCGATGCGGGTGTGCTGCAAGAGATCACGGTGGACGGGTCCAGAAGCTATTTCGACACCAACACCCATGACCACCCCCATTTCTTCTGGGAAGACGAGGGCCGGCTGAGCGATGCGCCCTCGGACCAGTTGGTGATCCAACGTCTGCCCAAGGCGCCCGAAGGGGTCGAGATCGCATCCGTCGATGTGGTCATCCGTCTGCGCAAGAAAGCCTGAAGAGCCCGGCTGCTTCGTCCTTGGCGGCTGCGGCATTGCATCCCGGAACTTTCAGTTGAACCGAGCCGTCGATCATGCACAGATCGCCGCGCACGTCAGCCGGAGTTCACAATGCCACACCCCCTTGTCACCCCTCAGATGATCGACGCCTTTCAGAAGGACGGCGTGGTTCTTGTCAAAGGCCTGTTCGCCGACCACGTCCAATCCCTGCGTGATGGGGTGGCCCTGAACATGGAGCAGCCCGGCCCCTATGCCTCGGAAAACAGAAAAGAGGGTGAGACGGGCCGGTTCTTCGACGATTACTGCAACTGGTCGCGCATTCCGCAGTTTCAGGAGGTCATCCAGTCCTCGCCCCTGGCCGAGGTCGCTGCCGACCTGATGCAGTCCGAAACCGTGCAGATGTTCCACGACCATGTGCTGGTGAAAGAGCCGGGCACCTCGATGGCCACGCCGTGGCATCAGGATGGGCCCTACTATTTCGTCGAGGGGCGGCAGACGATCAGTTTCTGGTCGCCGCTGGATCCGGTGCGCGAGGCCACGCTGCGGTGCGTCGCCGGCTCGCATCTGTGGGAAAAAGAGGTTCTGCCGACGCGCTGGGTTTCGGAGGAGGGGTTTTTCCCCGACGAAGGCCAGTACATCCCGGTGCCCGACCCCGAGGCCGAAGGCATGCGGATCGTCGAGTTCGAGATGGAGCCGGGCGACGCGGTCGCCTTTCATTTCCGCACCCTGCACGGCGCGCGGGGCAACCGCTCGGACCGGCGTCGGCGGGCGTTTTCGGTGCGTCTGGTGGGCGATGACGCGCGCTATGTCGCGCGTCCGGGGCGGACCTCGCCACCTTTTCCGGGACATGACATGCGGCCGGGGCAGCGCCTGCGCGAGGACTGGTTTCCGATCCTGCTGAGGCGCTGAAGGCGCGGCTTCAGAACCACTGGCCCGGCTCGATCAGGCCCAGTTCGAGCAGTTGGTTGGAATTCCACTGGAACGGAACCGAGTTGGGCCAGCGAAAGCTGGTGATCGGGCCGCCCGGCCCGGACGTGCTGCACAGCGCCTTGGCCGCGCGGAACGAACAGATGGCCGCGGTCAGGTTATGGTGCCAGGGGCAGGCATAGGTGTTGTGTTCGGGCTCGTTGAAGCTGTGATCGGGCAGAAGTGTCAGCCCTTTGCGGGTCTTGAACAGGCCGATGCGGTCGATGCGTCGCCGCTCGTAGGGGATGCGGTCCTCGAACCGCCAGCGCAGCCCGCCCGACATGTCCAGCTGGCGTTCCAGCGGGGTGCCGTCCCGGTCGTGCCGGCTGTGGGCGTAGTATCCGGTGCTGTCCAGCATGGCGTGATCGGGGGCGACCCCGTTGGGATGTGCGTTCAGGTCGTCGGCATAGATGTCGATGACATGGCACAGCATCGCATCGCGGCGTTCTTCGGCGTGAAAGGTCAGCATCTCGCCGATCGAGCGCGTTTCGCAGAAGGGAAAGAACAGGTATTCCGAGTTGTAGCAGTAATACATCCAGATCGACGGCGCCGCGCGGATGATGCGGTTGATGGCGTCAAAGACCGCTTCGCGCGGGGTGCAGCGCATGGACACCCGGTGGACGCGCTGGGCAAGGTCGGGGGCCATCGCGAAATCCGACGGCATGAAGGCGATCACCGATTTGAACCCGAGGTCGAGGTGATGGCGCAGCGTGCCGTCGATTTCCACGTCGTCCTCGGCAAAGATCAGAGCCACCGGCCCCTTGGACAGGGCCGCCCGCCCGGATCCGAGGAAATCATCGAGAGAATCGTGCTGCATCGCCTGTTTGTGTCTGCCTCGCTGGAATTGTCTGCCAAATTCGGGTAATTGCGCCGGCATTGCAAGCGGCGTTCGATGCGTATAGACGACGCCGGTCCAGCGAACGCAAAAGGCCCAGCCCATGTCCGAACCGAAAAAGCTGTATATCAAGACCTATGGCTGTCAGATGAACGTCTATGACAGCGAACGCATGTCCGAGGCATTGGGCGGGCAGGGCTATGTGGAAACGCAGTCGCCCGAAGATGCGGACATGATCCTGCTGAACACCTGTCACATCCGCGAAAAGGCGGCCGAAAAGGTGTATTCCGAACTGGGCCGCTTCAAGGGGTTGAAGGCCGAAAAGCCCGATCTGAAGATCGGCGTGGCGGGCTGTGTTGCGCAGGCCGAGGGCGAAGAGATCATGCGCCGGCAGCCGCTGGTCGATCTGGTCGTCGGGCCGCAAAGCTACCACCGCCTGCCCGAACTGGAAGCCAAGGCGCGTGCGGGCGAAAAGGCGCTGGATACCGATTTCCCCGAAGAGGACAAGTTCGAGAAGCTCAAGAACCGACCCAAGGCCAAGCGCGGCCCGACGGCGTTTCTGACCGTGCAGGAAGGCTGTGACAAGTTCTGCGCCTTCTGCGTCGTGCCCTATACCCGCGGGGCCGAGGTCAGCCGGCCCGCCGACCGTATCCTGCGTGAGGCGCAGGACCTGGTCGAACGTGGCGTGCGCGAGATCACGCTGCTGGGCCAGAACGTCAACGCCTATCACGGGGCAGGTCCGAACGGTGACATGACCCTGGCCGGGCTGATCTGGGAATTGAACAAGATCGACGGGCTGGAACGCATCCGCTTCACCACATCGCATCCCAACGACATGACCGACGACCTGATCGAGGCGCATGGCACCTGCGAAAAGCTGATGCCCTATCTGCACCTGCCGGTGCAGTCCGGTTCGGACAAGATCCTCAAGCGGATGAACCGCAGCCACACCGCCGAAAGCTATCTGCATCTGATCGAGCGGATCCGGGAAGCGCGCCCCGATATCCTGATGTCGGGCGATTTCATCGTGGGCTTTCCCGAAGAGACCGAAGAGGATTTCCAGGCCACGTTGGATCTGGTCGAGCAGGTCCGCTACGGCTATGCGTATTCGTTCAAGTACTCGACCCGGCCGGGCACGCCCGCGGCCGAGCGCCCGCAGGTCGATCCGCAGGAGGCGGACGACCGACTGCAGCGCCTGCAGGCCCTGATCACCCGGCACCAGCGCGAAGTTCAGGATGCCATGGTCGGCCGCACCGTGAACGTCCTGTTCGAGAAACCCGGCCGGCTGCCGGGACAGATGGTCGGAAAATCCGAGTACCTGCACGCGGTGCATGTCAGCGGAGGCGAACTGTCCGCCGGCGATCTCCGGCCGGTTCGGATCACGGCGTCGGGGGCGAACTCGCTTGCGGGCGCGCTGCTCTGATCCGGTGTTGAAAGGTTGCCGCACCCGGGGATTTGACACGCTGTTTCCAAATTTACCCTTGATTTAGCCTTTGCTCCTATGATCCGAGGAGGGCCAGTCGAGTGTTGGGCTGGCATGGCCCGGTTTGGGATTAGGCGCTCTGGGGCGGTGTCCGTCACGGGGCGAAGGAGGTGGCGAGTGAAGCGAGCATGGGGCGCGTACGCACAGCAGGCGAGGGTGTTTCTGGCAGGCGCGGTTGTGGTGGCAATGGCCGGAACGTCGACGACGGCCGGTGACCTGGGCGGAAATGTCCGCGATCCTCAGGTGGTCGGACCTCAGCGCTACGCGGACGATGTCAGCGCCTTCTATGTCGGGATCAGCGGGGCCTATGGGGCTGGCGGGTCAGATCGGTTTGGTCTGACCACGCCCATCCGTACCTTCCCCATCGGAGCGCTGGATCTGAATGGGTACTATGGCGGGATCCGCGGTGGTTGGCGCGGTGTCGTTCCCGCCACGGGGGGGCGAGATTATGTCTACGGTTTCGAGGTCGGGTACGACTGGTCCGGTCTGGACGATGACACGGTGACGGATATTGCCGGTACGGTGGTTCGCGGCGGGTCGGAAATCAGCAACGTGATGTCCGTTCGTTTCAAGAACGGCCTGACCAACCCCAGTGGCACGGTGCTTTACTTCCTGACGTTGGGGCTGGTCTATGGCGACATCACGACCACCAACAGCATCACCAGCGGTGGGACCACGCAATCATTCGACAACACCGACAGCCGAAACGGTTTCACGGCCAGCATCGGCGCCGAGCACCAGTTGGGCAACAACTGGTCCGTCACCGGTGAGATCGAGTATGTTCAATTCCAGTCGAAAGTCGTCGATTTCGGTTCGGGTTTCTCGACGAAATCCACACCCAGCTACAAGGGGCTCAGGTTTGGTCTGAACTATCGGTTCTGACACCGTGTCGGGCATTGTGCCCGCGCATTCGGTGTCGGCGGATTTGTTCACACCCGAGCAATTTCCTGAAACTGTGGCTTGCGCCCACCGATCCTTGTTGTCTACGCTTGGGATGACAACGCCAAGACAGGAGAACGGATTGGCCATCGGTGCCCTGACCCCACCGCAAGACGAAATGCCCCAAGGCGAGGCGTTTCTGGAATTTCCCGACAACCGGCTGTTGATTGATCTTTGCGGTGAATATGATCGCAATCTGGCTGACATCGAAAGCAAGCTGACCGTTCAAATCGTCCGCCGCGGCAATCAACTGGTGGTGATGGGCGACGAGGAGGCGCAGAAACAGGCGATCGAGGTTCTGCAGGCCCTGTACGCCCGGCTGGAAGGTGGCCGCGATGTCGCAGCCGCCGATGTGGATCGCGAATTGCGGATGGGCAACTCCGAGGATGGAACCGGCGCGCGCGATGGCGACCAGCTCGAGATGTTCAAGGGCGGACCGGTCGAGATCAAGACGCGCAAGAAGCTGGTTGAACCCCGGACCGACGCACAAAGGGCCTATGTCCAGTCCCTGTTCCAGAACGAGCTTGCCTTTGGCATCGGGCCGGCCGGAACGGGCAAGACCTACCTGGCCGTGGCGGTCGGTGTGTCGATGTTCATCGGCGGGCACGTGGATCGGATCATCCTCAGCCGCCCGGCCGTCGAGGCGGGCGAGAAGCTGGGCTATCTGCCGGGCGACATGAAGGACAAGGTCGACCCGTACATGCAGCCGCTGTATGACGCGTTGAACGACTTTCTGCCGGGCAAGCAACTGGCCAAGCTGATCGAAGAAAAGCGGATCGAGATCGCGCCGCTGGCCTTCATGCGCGGACGCACCCTGTCGAATGCCTTCGTCGTTCTGGACGAGGCGCAGAACGCCACGACCATGCAGATGAAGATGTTCCTGACCCGCTTGGGCGAGGGCAGCCGGATGGTCATCACCGGGGACCGGTCGCAGGTCGACCTGCCGCGCGGGGTTGCCTCGGGGCTTGCCGATGCGGAACGGTTGCTGAAGACGATCCCGAACATCGGCTTCAACTACTTCACCTCGAAGGACGTTGTGCGCCACCCGCTTGTCGCCGCGATCATCGAGGCGTATGAGGCCGACTCGGGCCGGGAAGCCGGCTGAAATCCGACAGCCCGTCGGCCGTGGAGCAGTGCGACATGAACCTGGAGATCTCCATCGAGGATACCCGCTGGCAGCGGTTGGAGGCGCTGTCCCGCCGGGCGGTTTCGGCAACGCTTGCGCATCTGGGGCTGGATGCCGATTTGTGCGAGGTCAGCATTCTGGGCTGCGACGATGCCCGGATCGCCGGGCTGAATGCCGAATTCCGAGGCAAACCCGCACCCACGAACGTGCTGAGCTGGCCGGCCGAGGAACTGGCCCCCGAAAGTCCGGGTGCCACCCCGCCTTTGCCGGAACCGGATTTCACGGGCGAGATCGCGCTGGGCGACATCGCGATCTCGTTCGATACCTGCCGGCGCGAGGCGGAAGAGGCCGGAAAATCGATGGACGACCATGTCACGCATCTGATCGTTCACGGAATGTTGCATTTGTTGGGCTATGACCACGTTCGTGACCAGGACGCCACTGTGATGGAGCGGTGCGAAATCGAAATACTTGGCAAAATGGGTATCGGTAACCCATATAATGCGTGACATGGGGCCTTGTGCCCGATCAACTGGAACAGGAAAATGGGCGACATAGACGGCAGTTCTGGAGCAGCGCAAAGCGCGCATTCCCGGAACGGCGACGAAACCAAAGAGAAAAGCGGGCTTTTCTCGCGATTGCTGGAAGCCTTCTCTGCAAACAGCGATGACAAGGGCGGCGCGGTCAACGGGCACGCGGCCGAAACGGCGCAGCCACGCGGCATGATCAACCTGCGGCGGATGCGGGTAGAGGACGTGGCCATTCCGTCGGCAGATATCGTCTCGGTTCCCGTAACGATCGGCAAGGATGAACTGGCGCAGGTCTTCCGCGAGAGCGGCCTGTCGCGTATCCCGGTCTATGAGGGCACGTTGGACACGCCGCTTGGCTTTGTCCACCTGAAGGATTTCGCGCTGACCCACGGGTTCAATGGCGGTACCACGCCGTTCGACCTGCGCTCGATGCTGCGGCCGCTTCTGTTCGTGCCGCCGTCGATGCCGATTGGCGTTCTACTGGCCAAGATGCAGACCGAGCGGCGCCACATGGCGCTGGTGATCGACGAATATGGCGGTGTTGACGGCCTGGTGACCATCGAAGACCTGATCGAACAGGTCGTCGGCGAAATCGAAGATGAACATGACGCCGACGAAGACCAGATGTGGGTCCAGGAGCGGCCCGGCTGCTACATCGTGCAGGCCAAGGCGCCGCTTCAGGAATTCGAGGCCGAGATCGGCCGGTCTTTGACCAATCACGAGGACGTGGACGAGGAAGAAATCGAAACTCTGGGCGGTCTGGTCTTCATGCTTTCAGGGCGCGTACCGGCGCGGGGCGAGGTGGTCCAGCACCCCGACGGGCCGGAATTCGAGGTGATCGATGCCGACCCGCGCCGGATCAAGCGTTTGCGCGTGATGGTGCCGGACATGGCTGCATGAACCCAGCAAAGCGGTGGTCGCGCGCCGTGCGGTACCTGGTGGCCTCCGGTCTGGGTGTGGGTGCCGCATTCGGTCTGGCACCCTTCGGGTATTGGTGGGCCACCGCGGTATCGTTGGTTCTGTTGACTCCGCTGTTCTTGGCCAGCGAGTCCCGCGCGCGCGCGGCCGCGGTCGGCTGGTTTTTTGCGACCGGTTATTTCGCGCATGCGCTTTCGTGGATCGTCGAGCCGTTTCTGGTCGAGCCCGAACGCCATGGCTGGATGGCGCCGTTTGCGCTTGTGTTCATGGCGGGCGGGCTGGCCCTGTTCTGGGCGCTGGCGTTCGGGCTGGCGCATCGGGGGCGGGGAACGGCGGTCCGCCGGGCCATTTTGCTGGCGCTGGCCGTGTCCCTGGCCGAGTTTGCGCGCGGATATGTTCTGACGGGGTTCCCCTGGGCGGGTCTGGCGCAGATCTGGGTGGATACGTATGCCGCGCAGGTCTTGGCTCTGGTCGGTCCTTATGGTCTGGGTGCGCTGACCCTGTTGTTGTTTCTGCCGCTGGGCGCTGCGCTGGCTGGCGATCGTCCGGCGCGGGATGCGATGGGGCCTCTGGTCGCGATTGCGGTCTGTGCCGGGCTGGCTGCGGCCTATGCCGCCATGCGGCCACCGGTTGCCCAGACCGGCAAGACCGTACGCCTGAACCAGCCAAATGCCCCGCAGCACCAGAAATGGGACCCGGCCTTCACGCCCGTGTTCTTTGCGCGCCAGATCGAGTTCACGGCCGCCGAACCCAGGCCCGACCTGATCGTCTGGCCGGAAACCTCGGTGCCGGCCTGGCTGGACAGCGCGCAGCCCTATCTCGACACCATTGCCGATGCCGCGCAGGGCAGCCCGGTGGTTCTGGGGATACAGCGGGCCGATGGGCCGCGCATCTACAACTCGCTGGTGTATCTGGATGAAACCGGAAAGCGGGCAGGCCTGTATGACAAACATCATCTGGTGCCGTTCGGCGAATACATCCCCTTGGGCGATTTGCTGGAGCAATTCGGACTGAGCGGCCTGGCCGCCACGACCGGAAGCGGATTCAGCGCCGGCCCCGGTCCGCGCCTGTTGCGGGCCGGAGATCTGGGGGCCGTTCTGCCGCTGATTTGCTACGAGGCCATCTTTCCGCAGATCGCCGCCGCGCCCGAACGGCCCAGCCTGCTGTTGCAGGTCACCAACGACGCCTGGTTCGGAACGCGGTCGGGCCCGTTCCAGCACCTGGCCCAGGCCAGGATGCGTGCGATCGAACAGGGGCTGCCGCTGGCCCGGTCCGCCAATACCGGCGTTTCGGCGATGATCGACCCGCTGGGAAACGTGACCGCTGCGCTGCCGCTGGGCCAGGCGGGGCATGTCGATGCCGGCCTGCCGGCGCCGCTGCCGCCGACCCCCTATTCGCGGATCGGGGATTTGCCGGTGTTTCTGCTTGTGGCGGGCCTGTTCGTGCTGCTTGGGCGCAACGTTCGGTCTGTCCGCGAATAATTACCGATTGACCGCCTGTTTCTGGGGGCGTATCCCGTCGGATGCCCGTCACAACGGCTTCCTGGCGTGACGGGGAAAATCTTAATGGAGCGCTTTCATGTCCCGACAGAACTACACCTTTACTTCGGAATCCGTTTCCGAAGGGCATCCCGATAAGGTCTGTGACCGTATTTCCGATGCAGTCCTCGATGCCTTTCTGAGCGAAGAGCCCGAAGCGCGCGTCGCGTGCGAAACCTTTGCCACCACCGATCGCGTGGTGATCGGGGGCGAGGTCGGGCTGTCGGATCAGGAGCGGCTCCATGACTTCATGGGCCGGATCGAAGAGATCGCGCGCGCCTGCATCAAGGATATCGGGTACGAGCAGGACAAGTTCCACCACGAAACGGTCGAGGTGACGAACCTGCTGCATGAACAATCCGCGCATATCGCACAAGGGGTGGATGCCTCGGGCGACAAGGATGAAGGCGCGGGCGATCAGGGTATCATGTTCGGTTACGCCACCACGGAGACCCCGGCCTTGATGCCGGCGCCGATCCAGTATGCGCATGCAATCCTGCGCCGCCTGGCCGAGGTCCGCAAAAGCGGGGCCGAGCCTGCGCTGGGTCCCGACGCCAAGTCGCAGCTGTCGGTGATCTACCGCGATGGCAAACCGGTGGGCGTCAGCTCGATCGTGCTGTCCACGCAGCATCTGGACGAAGCGCTGACCTCGGACGACATCCGCCGGATCGTCGAACCCTATGTGCGGGACATCCTGCCCGAAGGCTGGCTGACCGATCAGACCGAATGGCATGTGAACCCCACCGGCAAGTTCGTCATCGGAGGCCCCGATGGCGATGCGGGCCTGACGGGGCGCAAGATCATCGTCGATACCTATGGCGGTGCGGCTCCGCATGGGGGCGGGGCGTTTTCGGGCAAGGACCCGACCAAGGTCGACCGGTCGGCGGCCTATGCCGCGCGGTATCTGGCCAAGAACGTCGTGGCCGCCGGCATGGCCGAGCGTTGCACCATCCAGCTGAGCTATGCGATCGGCGTGTCCAAGCCGTTGTCGATCTATGCCGACACCCATGGCACCGGACAGGTTGCCGACGCCGAGATCGAACGGGCCGTCGGGCAGGTGATGGACCTGACCCCGCGCGGCATCCGCGAACATCTGCAACTGAACAGGCCGATCTATCAGCGCACCGCGGCCTATGGGCATTTCGGACGCGACCCCGAAGCCGATGGCGGCTTCAGCTGGGAGCGGACCGATCTGGCGCAGGCGCTGAAAAAGGCGGTCTGAGCCGGCATTTCGTAAAAGTCTACGGCAGGGCGCGTCCGATGTGGCGCGCCTTTTCCGTTCCGAAGGGCGCCCGTCCGGCGCGGTCCGCCCCTTGCAACGCAAACCTTACCGCAGTAAGGGCACCGGCATGAGCACCCAGCCACCCGAACGCCCCCGCAGAAACTTTTATGGCCGCTTCAAGGGCAAGACCCTGAAGCCCAGCCAAAAGACCTATCTGTCCGAGGACCTGGCCGCCCTGTCGCCCGGCGCGGTGGACTGGGACAGCAACCCTGACCGCACCCCGATCGACCTGGACGCGCTGTTCGGCGGCAAACCGGTATGGCTTGAGGTCGGGTTCGGCGGCGGCGAGCATCTGGTGCATCAGGCACAGCGGAACCCCGATATCGGCATCATAGGGGCCGAGCCGTTCATCAACGGCGTGGCCATGTTGTTGGGCAAGATCCGCCGGGCCAAGGTGTCCAACCTGGCGGTGCATCCCGGCGATGTGCGCGACCTGTTCGACGTGCTGCCCGATGCCAGCATTTCGCGCGCGTTTTTGCTCTATCCCGATCCGTGGCCCAAAAAGCGGCACCACCGCCGCCGCTTCGTGACGCCCGAGCATCTGGAGCCGCTGGCACGTGTGCTGAAACCGGGCGCGATTTTCCGCGTGGCAACCGACATCCCGGACTATGTCCGCCAGACGCTCGAAGAGGTGCCCCGCGCCGGTTTCGAATGGCTGGCCGAGGGTCCCGAGGATTGGCGCAAGCCATGGGACGACTGGATTTCCACCCGCTACGAGCAGAAGGCCCTGCGTGAAGGCCGCACGCCGCACTACCTGACCTTCCGCCGCAACGGGTGATTGCGGCTGGACGCTGCGGCGCCAATTCGCTAATCGGCAGGGGCACTGATAGCGCAAAAGGAGCCCTCATGTCCGGACACGGCACGCCCATCCCGATGACCTCGCATCCCTGCGGCCCGCTGACCGGCACGGCCGAAGTGCCGGGCGACAAGTCGATTTCGCACCGCTCTCTGATCCTCGGGGCGATGGCCGTGGGCGAGACCCGGATCTCGGGCCTGCTGGAAGGCGAAGACGTTCTGGACACCGCCAAGGCGATGCGCGCCTTCGGGGCCGAGGTGATCTCGCACGGGAATGGCGAGTGGACGGTGCATGGCGTCGGCGTGGGCGGCTTTGCCGAGCCGGATCAGGTGATCGACTGCGGCAACTCGGGCACGGGCGTGCGCCTGATCATGGGTGCGATGGCGACCAGCCCGATCAGCGCGACCTTCACCGGCGATGCCAGCTTGAACAAGCGCCCGATGGCGCGGGTGACCGATCCGTTGGCGCTGTTCGGGGCACAGGCCGTGGGCCGCTCGGGCGGGCGCCTGCCCATGACCATCGTCGGCGCGGCCGATCCGGTGCCGGTGTGGTACGAGGTGCCGGTGCCCTCGGCCCAGGTGAAATCCGCCGTTCTGCTGGCCGGCCTGAACGCGCCCGGCAAGACCGTGGTGATCGAGAAGGAAGCCACCCGAGACCATTCCGAACGGATGCTGGCCGGGTTCGGCGCCGAAATCACCGTCGAGGATACCGACGAAGGCCGGGTCATCACATTGACCGGCCGGCCTGAGTTGAAACCGCAGGTGATCGCCGTACCGCGCGACCCCTCCAGCGCGGCCTTCCCGGTCTGCGCGGCGCTGATCACGCCGGGATCGGACGTTCTGGTGCCCGGCATCGGCCTGAACCCCACGCGCGCCGGCCTGTTCACCACGCTGCGCGAGATGGGCGCCGATCTGACCTATGAGAATATGCGCGAGGAAGGTGGCGAGCCGGTCGCCGACCTGCGCGCGCGCTACTCGCCCGACATGAAGGGCATCGACGTCCCGCCCGAACGCGCAGCCTCGATGATCGACGAATACCCGGTGCTGTCGGTGGTTGCGGCCAACGCCACCGGCAAGACGATGATGGGCGGCGTCAAGGAACTGCGCGTCAAGGAAAGCGACCGCATCGACGCCATGGCGCGTGGCTTGCGGGCCAACGGTGTCACGGTTGACGAGGGCGATGACTGGTGGTCGGTCGACGGGCTGGGCATCGGCGGCGTTCCCGGCGGCGGCACCTGCGAAAGCTTTCTGGACCATCGCATCGCCATGTCGTTCATGGTGATGGGTATGGGCGCGCAACAGGCGGTCTCGGTCGATGACGGCGGCCCCATTGCGACCTCGTTCCCGATCTTCGAGCCGTTGATGAACGGCCTGGGTGCCAAGGTCGAACGCACATGAGCTTTACCGTCGCCATCGACGGCCCGGCCGCGGCGGGCAAGGGCACGATCTCCAAGGCTGTGGCCGCGCATTTCGGGCTGGCGCATCTGGATACCGGGTTGCTCTATCGCGCGGTCGGTCGGCGCACGCTGGACGGCACCGACCCGGTCGAGGCGGCGCGGTCCCTGACGGCCGAGGAGTTGGAGCAGGGCGACCTGCGCACCGCCGAGATCGCGCAGGCGGCGTCGAAAGTGGCGGTGCTTCCCGAGGTGCGCGCAGCTCTGGTCGATTTCCAGCGCAGCTTTGCCCGACGGGCCGGCGGCGCGGTGCTGGACGGGCGCGATATTGGCACGGTGATCTGCCCCGAGGCCGAGGTGAAACTGTTCGTCACCGCCAGCCCCGAAGTGCGCGCTGAACGGCGCTATCTGGAACTTGTGGGGAAGGGCGCGGATGTGACCCGCGCGCAGGTTCTGGCCGATGTCCGCGAGCGCGACGCGCGGGATGCCGAGCGCAGCACGGCCCCGATGAAACCGGCCGACGATGCCGTTCTTTTGGACACCACGGACCTGAGCATCGAGGCCGCTTTGGAAAAGGCGATCGCCGTCATTCAGGAGAAGCTGCCCGCAGGCGGCTGAGATCGCGGACAAACCGTTGGAATTTGCAGACTGCGAACGACAGGGTGACCGCCCGTGCCTGCATAGCATCGCCGAATGCGCCGGAATCGCCCGGAAACCCTTGCGGTACGGCCGCCAAGTTGCTACAGAGCGCCCGTCGACAAGGCAATTTGAGCCATAAAACAATGAGACGAGCAGGGTCGGACACAGCCGGCCCTCTTTGTTTTGTGGCACTGTTTCAGGTTGCCGGACCAACTCCAAGACCGGCGGAGACAACCGCTCGGCCAGAAAAAACGTTATGCAAAGGAAAACAACGCCACATGGCTAACGCAACCATGGAGGAATTCGAAGCCCTCCTGAACGAAAGCTTCGAAATGGACACCCCCGAAGAGGGTTCGGTTGTCAAAGGCAAGGTCATCGCGATCGAAGCGGGCCAGGCCATCATCGACGTCGGCTACAAGATGGAAGGCCGGGTCGATCTGAAAGAATTCGCAAATCCCGGCGAAGCCCCTGAAATCGCTGTCGGCGACGAGGTCGAAGTGTACCTGCGCGCCGCAGAAAACGCCCGTGGCGAAGCCGTCATCTCGCGTGAGATGGCCCGCCGCGAAGAGGCCTGGGACCGTCTGGAAAAAGCCTATGCCAACGACGAGCGCGTCGAAGGTGCCATCTTCGGCCGCGTCAAAGGTGGCTTCACCGTGGATTTGGGCGGCGCAGTCGCGTTCCTGCCCGGCAGCCAGGTTGACGTGCGCCCCGTGCGCGACGCCGGCCCGCTGATGGGTCTGAAGCAGCCGTTCCAGATTCTGAAAATGGACCGTCGCCGTGGCAACATCGTCGTGTCGCGCCGCGCCATCCTGGAAGAATCGCGTGCCGAACAGCGCGCCGAAGTCATCGGCAACCTGTCCGAAGGCCAGACCGTCGAGGGTGTCGTCAAGAACATCACCGAATACGGTGCCTTCGTTGACTTGGGCGGCGTTGACGGCCTGCTGCACGTCACCGACATGGCATGGCGCCGTGTGAACCACCCGTCGGAAATCCTGTCGATCGGCGAAACCATCAAGGTTCAGGTCATCAAGATCAACAAGGAAACCCACCGCATCAGCCTGGGCATGAAACAGCTGCAGGAAGATCCGTGGGATCTGGTTGCCGCCAAATACCCGCTGGGTTCGGTACACAAGGGCCGCGTCACCAACATCACCGATTACGGCGCCTTCGTCGAGCTGGAGCCCGGTGTCGAAGGTCTGGTGCACGTGTCCGAGATGTCCTGGACCAAGAAGAACGTCCACCCCGGCAAGATCGTTTCGACCAGCCAGGAAGTCGACGTCATGGTTCTGGAGATCGACAGCGCCAAGCGTCGCGTGTCTCTGGGCCTCAAGCAGACTCAGCGCAACCCGTGGGAAGTGTTCGCAGAAACCCACCCCGAGGGCACTCAGGTCGAAGGCGAGGTCAAGAACATCACCGAATTCGGTCTGTTCATCGGCCTGGAAGGCGACATCGACGGCATGGTTCACCTGTCGGACCTGTCGTGGGACGAGCGCGGCGAGGATGCCATCCAGAACTACCGCAAGGGCGACGTCGTTCAGGCGGTCGTTTCGGAAGTTGACGTCGAGAAAGAGCGTATCTCGCTGTCGATCAAAGCTCTGGGCGGTGACAAGTTCGCCGAAGCCGTGGGCGGCGTGAAGCGTGGCTCGGTCATCACCGTCGAAGTGACCGCGATCGAAGATGGCGGCATCGAGGTGGAATACGAAGGCATGAAGTCCTTCATCCGCCGTTCGGACCTGAGCCGCGACCGTGCCGAACAGCGCCCCGAGCGTTTCTCGGTCGGTGACAAGGTCGATGTCCGCGTCACCAACGTCGACAGCAAGACCCGCCGTCTGGGCCTGTCGATCAAGGCGCGCGAAATCGCCGAAGAGAAAGAGGCCGTTCAACAGTACGGCTCGTCGGACTCGGGCGCATCGCTGGGCGACATTCTGGGCGCCGCGTTGAAGTCGGGCGACTAAGACCGGCCCATCGGCACAGACCCGAATTGGCGGCCCCGCACATCCGTGCGGGGCCGTTTCTTTTTCGAATCAATGCGTTCTGAAAATCCGGGTTAATCGGCATTAGGTTCGTGCCTGATTGCCCGAAATTACATGCGGGCGCGCGAATTTCCTGTTCTTTTCTGCAAATTGCGCCTTGGACGGCCAGAGTTTGCGTTCCCCATGCCGGCGTTTTTTCCTATACTGCCCAAACCAGTAGACGAGACGACACGGTGACCTGGGAGGGTAGCACGCATGATCCGTTCAGAACTGATTCAGAAGATTGCCGACGAAAACCCGCATCTGTACCAGCGCGATGTCGAGCGGATCGTGAATACCGTTTTCGAAGAAATCACGGATGCCATGTCACGTGGCGACCGTGTCGAGCTGCGCGGTTTCGGCGCTTTTTCGGTGAAGAAACGGGATGCCCGCGTCGGCCGCAATCCGCGCACCGGTGAAACCGTTCAGGTCGAGGAAAAATGCGTGCCGTTTTTCAAGACGGGGAAGTTGCTAAGGGACCGTTTGAACGGTAAGGCGTGACCTCATGATGCGCTACATTCGATACGGGTTCCTGGCCGCGCTGGGAATCGTTCTGGTCTCGGTCTCTTTGGCCAACAGGCAAATGGTTCAACTGAAGCTGATGCCGGATGCCTTGGCCGAGTTGCTGGGCTTCAACCTTTCGACGAACCTGCCCCTGTTTCTTGTGGTTCTGGGCGGCGTGGTGGCCGGCCTTGTCATCGGTTTCCTGTGGGAGTGGCTGCGCGAGCACAAGCATCGCCGTGATGCGTCGGTGAAGTCCACCGAGGTGCGCAAGCTTGAGCGCGAGGTCAAAAAGCTGAAGAAAAAGCAGAATCAAGGCGAAGACGACGTGCTTGCCCTGCTGGATGAGGCCAGCTGAGCGTCCTCATGTCCGGCGAAATCAGCGTCAAGATCTGCGGCCTGACCGCTCCGGATGCGTTGCTTGCTGCCGTTGACGCGGGCGCGCGCTATGTGGGATTCGTGTTTTTTCCGAAATCTCCGCGCCATCTGGAACCCGCCGCAGCGCGCGATTTGGCAAGCCAAGTGCCCGTAGGGGTGGCCAAGGTGGCCTTGACGGTCGATGCCACCGATGCCGAGCTGGACCGGCTTCTGGAGACTGTTCCATTGGACATGCTTCAGCTTCACGGCAAGGAAAGCCCCGCGCGCGTCGCCGAGATCCGCAGCCGTTACGGCCTGCCGGTGATGAAGGCCATCGGCATCGCGGACGCGGCGGACCTGGCGGCGATCGACCTCTATTCCGATGTGGCCGACCAGTTGCTGATCGATGCCAAGCCTCCCAGGAACGCCGATCTTCCGGGGGGCAATGGGTTGGCCTTCGATTGGCGGCTGCTGGCCGGGCGCAAATACTGGCGCCGACCCTGGATGCTGGCCGGGGGGCTGACGCCTGACAACGTGGTCGAAGCGGTGCGGATGACCGGCGCACGGCAGGTCGATGTCTCGTCGGGCGTGGAATCGGCGCCGGGCGTCAAGGACCCGGCTCGGATCGAAGCTTTCATTCGCGCGACGCGATGACCGCCCCCGGGGCCTTTGTCGCCGGGCTGACCGGTTTGCCTCCCCCCGATTGCCGCGATTTGCGATGGCAAATCCTGCCGCCAGCACCTATGAACGTTGGGCAAGATGATGGAGACCACCATGGCCAATGATCTGTTCAATTCCTTCATGTCCGGCCCGGATGAAAACGGCCGCTTCGGCATCTTCGGCGGGCGGTTCGTCAGCGAAACGCTGATGCCGCTGATCCTGTCGCTGGAGGAGGAATACGAGAAGGCCAAGACCGACCCGAGTTTCTGGGCCGAGATGGACGATCTGTGGGCCAACTATGTGGGCCGTCCCTCGCCCCTGTATCATGCCGAGCGCCTGACCGAGCATCTGGGCGGTGCCAAGATCTATATGAAGCGCGACGAGCTGAACCACACCGGCGCGCACAAGATCAACAACGTGCTGGGCCAGATCATCCTGGCGCGCCGCATGGGCAAAACCCGGATCATCGCCGAGACCGGGGCCGGGCAACACGGTGTCGCCACCGCCACCGTCTGCGCCAAGTTCGGCCTGAAATGCGTGGTTTACATGGGCGCGCATGACGTCCAGCGGCAGGCGCCCAACGTGTTCCGCATGCGCTTGCTGGGGGCCGAGGTGGTTCCGGTGACCTCGGGCCGCGGCACCCTGAAGGACGCGATGAACGACGCGCTGCGCGACTGGGTGACCAACGTGCGCGACACTTTCTACTGCATCGGTACGGTCGCCGGGCCGCACCCGTATCCGGCGATGGTGCGCGACTTCCAGTCGATCATCGGCAAGGAAGCCAAGGAACAGATGATGAAGGCCGAGGGGCGCCTGCCCGACACGATCATCGCGGCGATCGGGGGCGGTTCGAACGCCATGGGGTTGTTCTATCCGTTTCTTGACGACAAATCGGTCAACATCATCGGCGTCGAAGCGGGCGGCAAGGGCGTCAACGAAAAGATGGAGCACTGCGCCTCGCTCACCGGCGGCCGGCCGGGTGTTCTGCATGGCAACCGGACTTATCTGCTGCAGGATGACGACGGCCAGATCCTCGAGGGGTACTCGATTTCGGCCGGGCTCGACTATCCGGGCATCGGCCCCGAACATTCCTGGCTGCACGAAATCGGGCGCGCGCAATACGTGTCGATCACCGACAAAGAGGCGCTCGAGGCGTTCCAACTGTGCTGTGCGACCGAGGGCATCATCCCCGCGCTCGAACCCAGCCACGCGCTGGCGCATGTCATGAAGATCGCGCCGGATCTGCCCAGGGATCACATCATCTGCATGAACATGTGTGGACGCGGCGACAAGGATGTTCAAACGGTTGCCAAGTACCTAAACTTCGACATGTCCGATACCGAGGGTCGCGACGCGGGCTGAGGCCAATCTGATGACTTGGACCCGGCACGCTGTGATCGTGCCGGGTTTTTCATTCCCGGTTCACCGTCCGCCATCTGCGCGGTGGGTGGCCAGAACGTGCAGCGGCACGATTTCCAGCGCGCGCTGGTGAGTCGCCTCGAGATGAACCTTTGGCGCGCAGCCCTCGTCATGCGCCTGCAGGAACCGACCGGCGCACAGGCACCAGCGGTCGCCGGGCTTCAGGCCCGGGAAATCGAATTCGGGCCGGGGCGTGCTGAGATCGTTGCCGACATATTTCGAATAGGCCAGAAACTCGGCCGTCATCACCGCGCAGACCGTGTGGCTGCCGCGATCCTCGGGGCAGGTATTGCACGCCCCGTCGCGAAAGAACCCGGTCAGCGGTTTCCGCGAACACGGGGCCAGTACCCCGCCCAATACGTTGATGCTGTCCTGTTTCTGCATGACCCCATCTTACAGGCTTTGGGCGATCTTGCGGAACATTTCGATGTTCTGTTCGTTGACGCCGGGCTCGCGGAACTTCCGATCAGCCCCCGTGGCCACGATCAGCACGCCGCGGGGTTGGTCGAAATACATGTATTGCCCATAGACGCCGCGGGCCAGAAACTCGCCTTCGTGCGCCCCGACCGGGATCCACCATTGATAGCCATAGCCGATCTTTCCCGGTTCGGTCGGAGCGCTGGGCCAGGTCGATTCTTTGATCCACTCGGCCGGCACGATCTGGCGGCCCTCGCGCAGCCCGTTCTGCAGGATCATCTGCCCAAACCGCGCATAGTCGCGGGTGGTGAAGTTCAGCCCGCCCAGCACGAAGGCCACGCCGGCCCCGTCGGTGACATAATAGCCGTCACGCTCCAACCCCAGCGGCTGCACGATTTTCTCGGTCAGCAGGTCGGGAATGCTGCGACCGGTGGCGCCGCGGATCACCATCCCCACGACATGGGTGTCGATGGAGACATATTGCCAGACCTCGCCGGGGGCGGCGAAACTGTCCTTGAGCGAGGCGGCGAAATCATCCAGCTCTCCGCCCAGGGCGACCACGCGCCCCATCCGGTTGATGTCGGAATTGGGGTCCAGGTAGTCTTCGTCAAAAGTCACGCCGCTGGCCATGTTCAGCACATTGCGGATCGTGGCGGATTCGTAGGCGCTGCCCTTCAGCTTGGGCGCGTATTTGACCACCGGATCGTCCAGTGACGCGATGGCCCCTTCGTTCATCACGATGCCGAACAGCGCCGACAGATAGCTTTTGGCCATCGACCAGGAAATGCGCCGGTCATCCGGCCCGGTGCCCAGATAGTATTCTTCGAACCGGATCTGGCCGTCCTGCATCACCAGCAGGGATGTCACGGCCCTCTGCTCGATCCAGTCCCGGCCGCCCTCGGGCAGGTCGTAGGCGGGGCCATAGGGCAGCTCCCATGTGGGGCCATTGCCGCGGGGCAGGGGGACGGTCAGAAAAGCCTGATCCATATGCGAGAAGTTGTGGACGATCTTTTCCTCGGAAAACAGAGAGTTCACGGCCAGCAACCGCTGGATCTCTTCCCGTTTCCAGACGCCGACGACCGCGGCGGCCAGCACCAGCATCAGCACGATGCGCAGCAGCCATTTCAGGACCGTTTTCATGCTTCCCTCCCCTTTTGACGGCATTGGAGCGCGATGCCGTTCAATCCGCAATCGCTACGTTGCGGCAGGTTTCGGGGCCTATTTGAACTTGTCCAGCAGCTTCTGCATCGCAGTGCGCGTGTCGGCCTCGGGCGCGGTGGGCTGGGCGGCCGGTTTGGGCGCGGGCTTGGGGGGCGTGGTCGAGCTGCGCGGC
The DNA here is from genome assembly GCF_900129345.1 of Ruegeria intermedia. GTDB lineage: Bacteria > Pseudomonadota > Alphaproteobacteria > Rhodobacterales > Rhodobacteraceae > Ruegeria > Ruegeria intermedia. The sequence goes on from NZ_FQVK01000009.1 coordinate 111,572, forward strand.
GGCGCGGTGCGCAGGGCGACGGCATTCATGAACTTGGCCGTGTCGCCCTCGGCCAGATGCACGGCGCCATCGGAAACCCCGCGCAGAACGTCTTCCAGCCACTGGGAATCAGCCTTGGCGAAGTCGCCCAGCACGTAGGCCGAGACCAGTTCCTTGCGGCCGGGATGCCCGATGCCCAGTCGCACCCGGTCATAGGCCGCGCCGATATGGTCATGGATCGACCGCAGGCCGTTGTGACCCGCATGTCCGCCGCCCGATTTGGCGCGCACCTTGCCGGGGGCCAGGTCCAGCTCGTCGTGGAACACGGTCACGTCGGTCGAATCGAGCTTGTAGAACCGCATCGCCTCGCCCACGGACTGGCCCGACCGGTTCATGTAGGTCATCGGCTTGAGCAGCAGAACCTTTTCGCGGCCAAGCCGGCCTTCGGAAACCTCGCCCTGGAACTTGGACCGCCACGGGCCAAAGCCGTGCGCGTCGGCGATGGCGTCCACGGCCATGAAGCCGATATTGTGCCGGTTCCTGGCGTATTTCGCGCCCGGGTTGCCCAGTCCGACGAACAGTTTCATCCTTGGTTCCTTGCGTTGCACGGCATGTTGGTTGCACCGATCAGGTAAACAAGCCCAATCGTTGGTTCAAACAAAAAAAACGGGGCGCCCTGCAGCGCCCCGTTCAAAATTCGGACAATTCCCGGATGGGATTTATTCCTTGTCCTCTCCGACGACTTCGACGGCATCGGCTGCGACGTCTTCGCCCTCTTCGTCATCATCGGTGACCAGGCCGGTCGGGGCCGAGATGTTGGCGATCACGAAGTCACGGTCGATGGTCGGCTTGGTGCCGTTGGGCAGCTCGACCGACGAAATGGTCACGACGTCGTTGATGTTCAGGCCGGTCAGATCGACGGTGATCTTTTCCGGAATGTCACCGGCGGTGCAGACCAGTTCGACCTCGGGGCGGACGACGGTCAGAACGCCGCCCTTCTTGATGCCGGGGGCCGCGTCTTCGTTGATGAACTCGACCGGGATGTACAGCGCGATCTTGCTGGTGCGGCGCAGGCGCATCAGGTCCAGGTGGGTCGGCAGGTCCTTGACGACGTCACGCTGCACGTCGCGGCAGATGACGCGGACGTCTTCGTGGCCTTCGACCTTCAGGTTCCACAGGGTCGACTTGAAGCGGCCCGCCTTCAGGCGCTTGAACAGTTCGTTGAACGGAATCTGGATCGGCAGCGGGTCTTTGTCGCCACCGAATACGATGCCCGGAACCATGCCGTCGCGGCGTGCCTGACGAGCGGCGCCCTTGCCCGTCCCCGTCCGTTCCAGAGCCACGAGATCAGGAATCTCACCAGCCATGATAAATCTCCAATGTTAGGGCAGGGTGCCTCCAAGGCTGTCACCCCGCGTGAAGCGGCGTCCTTAGACCGAATCCGGCCATTTGGAAAGGGGTAAAAACGATTCCCGCGTCATTCCTGCCAGCGGCCGCAGAAATCCTGCGGGACAAGCAGGTTGTGCGGCCCCAGATCGGCCACGTTGCGCTCGCCGCACAGGGCCATGGTGGTGTCCAGTTCCTTCTGGATCACTTCCAGCGCGGTGGTCACCCCCTTTTGGCCCATCGCGCCCAGCCCGTAGACGAAAGCGCGCCCGATATAGGTGCCCTTGGCCCCCAGAGCCAACGCCTTGAGGACGTCCTGCCCCGAGCGGATGCCGCTGTCGAGATGCACCTCGACGTCGCCGGCCACCGCATCCATGATCCGCGGCAGCATCCGGATCGAGCTGAGCGCACCGTCCAGCTGCCGCCCGCCGTGGTTCGAGACCACGATGGCGTCGGCGCCCAGCTTGGCCGCCATCTTGGCGTCTTCGGGATCAAGGATGCCCTTCAGGATCACCTTGCCGCCCCATTGCTCCATCAGTTTCTCGATCTTCTTCCAGTCGAGACTGGGGTCGAACTGTTCGGCGGTCCAGGCGCCCAGCGACGAGGCATCCGAGATGCCCTGAACATGGCCCACGATATTGCCGAACTCGCGCCGTTTCGCGCCCAGCATCTCGATGCCCCAGGCCCATTTGGTCATCAGGTTGGCGATCGTTTTGGCCGTCAGTTTCGGCGGGGCGGACAGGCCGTTCTTCAGGTCTTTGTGCCGCTGGCCGAGGATTTGCAGATCAAGGGTGATGACCAGGGCCGAGCAGTTGGCATCCTTGGCGCGCTGGATCAGGCGGCGGACGTAATCCTCGTCCTTCATGGTGTACAGCTGGAACCAGAACGGCGCGCAGGTATGTTCGGCCACATCCTCGATAGAATTGATCGACATGGTCGAGAGCGTGAAGGGCACACCGAAATCCAGCGCGGCCTTGGCGGCCTTCATTTCACCATCCGCATGCTGCATCCCGGTCAGGCCCACGGGCGCCAGGGCCACCGGCATGGCAACGTCCTGTCCGATCATCTGCGACGCGGTCGAGCGGCCGGACATGTCCACCGCAACCTTCTGGCGCAGGCGGATGTCGTGGAAATCCGCGCTGTTGTCGCGGAAGGTCTGTTCGGTCCAGCTGCCGCTTTCGGCATAGTCATAGAACATCCGGGGCACTCGGCGTTCATAGATGCGTTTGAGGTCGTCGATATTGGTAATGACAGGCATGGCCGCGCCCTTCTGCAGATTGGTTAGGTTTCTTTACCAATTCTTCCGCCGCGGCGCAACGGTCAGTTGCGCAAGTGGTCAGATGGGTCATGGGCGCAAAGAAAAACCGCCGCAGGTGCAGCCCACGGCGGTTGAAATCTGTCTTGGGTTTCAGCCTCAGGCGCTGTGGGCGCCGTCTGCCAGCGATTTCACGAAGTCCAGTACCTCGGCCACGGGTTTGCCGGCGGCGATCTGACTGACGATGGCCGAGCCGACCACCGCCCCGTCGGCGACGCCGGCGATGGCGCGGGACTTCTCGGGCGTGTTGATGCCGAACCCCACGATCACCGGAAGATCGGTCGCCGCCTTGATGCGCGTGACCTCGGGGCCGACATCGGTGGCCTCGGCTTCGGCCGCGCCCGTGATGCCGGTGATCGAGACGTAGTAGACAAAGCCCGAGGTGTTCTGCAGCACCCGCGGCAGGCGCTTGTCATCGGTTGTGGGCGTGGCCAGCCGGATGAAGTTCAGCCCGGCCGCCTGCGCGGGCAGGCACAGTTCGTCGTCTTCCTCGGGCGGCAGGTCGACGACGATCAGGCCATCGATGCCGGCCTCTTTGGCGTCGGCCAGGAATTTGTCCACCCCACGGCTGTAGATCGGGTTGTAATAACCCATCAGCACGATCGGCGTGGTGTCATCGGTTTCCCGGAACGCCTTGGCCAGGTCCAGCGTGCGCTGCAGCGTCATGCCGCCGTCCAGCGCCCGTTGACCAGCCGCCTGAATGGTGGGGCCGTCGGCCATCGGATCGGTGAAGGGCAGGCCCAGTTCGATCACGTCGACACCGGCGCCCGGCAGGCCGCGGACGATTTCAAGCGAGGTGTCATAGTCGGGATCCCCGGCCATGACATAGGCGACAAAGGCCTTTTTTCCCTCGGCCTTCAGGGCGGCGAACTTGGCGTCGATACGGGTCATGGACGATCCTTGCATACAGGTTTGGACCCGATGTGCAGAAACTTTGGCCGAAAATCAATCCCGTCCTGACCGCCGGGGTCAGAAGTTCAGATGATACCGCAGCTTAAGAGCGTTCACCCCGGGATTCTTTTCCTGTGTACTGGCATTCGATTTATGGGTGATTGCCATCGATACGGCGTTGCCGCCGTCCAGCGTATAGCCGACGCCCAGCAGGCTGCGGATCTGAAAGCTGCCGCCCAGGTCATTCAGCGCCAGCGACTCGTTGTAATAGCCGGGCATGACGCTGCCTTCCAGGAACCACCGGTCGCCAAAGGTGTAGGTGCCGACCAGACCGACCCCGATGTGGCTGTCGCCGTCTTTGTCCGACGAAATCGCCGCACCCCAGGTCGCGCTGAAGCGTTCGGCCTGATGGAACGGCCGGTGCTGATACTCCAGCGAGAAAATAGCTTGATCTACAGACAGGCTGTCCGAGAAATCGGCATACCCGGCCCCAAAGATGATGGTTTGCGCCGGTGCTATGGTCGCAAAGGCTGAAAGCGCGGCTGAGGCAAGAAGGTTTTTCATTTCAAATCATCACCGTTGAGGAACTCGGATCGTAGATAGGAACCGTATGTCGGTGAGTTCAACACGAGAAGACGCACGATTCCGCGAAATATCGTGATGTTGCCGATGGGACTCAGCCGGGCGGCGGGCCAGCGCCTTGCGGATTCCTCGCGACATGCATAGAAGCAGCCGTCGAATGGCATCAGGAGGCCGCAATGGGTTTCAAAATGGGTATCGTGGGTCTGCCGAATGTCGGCAAATCGACCCTGTTCAACGCGCTGACCAAGACCGCGGCCGCGCAGGCGGCGAATTTCCCGTTCTGCACGATCGAACCCAATGTGGGCGACGTGGCGGTGCCGGACGCGCGTCTGGACAAGCTGGCGGCCATTGCCAAGTCCAAGCAGATCATCCCGACCCGGATGACCTTCGTGGACATTGCCGGCCTGGTCAAAGGCGCCTCGAAGGGTGAAGGTCTGGGCAACCAGTTCCTGGCCAATATCCGCGAAGTGGACGCCATCGCCCACGTCCTGCGCTGTTTCGAAGATGGCGACGTGACCCATGTCGAAGGCCGCGTCGACCCGGTGGCCGATGCCGAGACCATCGAGACCGAACTGATGCTGGCCGATCTGGAAAGCATCGAAAAGCGCCGCGCCAACCTGGTGCGCAAGCTGAAGGGCAACGACAAGGAAGCCCAGCAGCAGGACCGCCTGCTGGCCGCCGCGCAACAGATGCTGGAGGACGGCAAGCCCGCCCGCCTGGTCGAGGTCAGCGACGAGGACGCGAAGGCCTGGAAGAACCTGCAACTGCTGACGACCAAGCCGGTTCTCTATGTCTGCAACGTCTCCGAGGAAGACGCAGCCACAGGCAACGAGTATTCCGAACGTGTCGCCAAGATGGCGGCCGAGCAGGGCAATGCCCACGTCATCATCAGCGCCAAGATCGAGGAAGAGATCAGCCTGCTGGAGCCCGACGAGGCACAGATGTTCCTGCAGGAGATGGGGCTGGAAGAACCCGGCCTCGATCGCCTGATCCGCGCGGGTTATGACCTGCTCAAGCTGGAAACCTATTTCACCGTCGGCCCGAAAGAGGCCCGCGCCTGGACCATCCGTCGCGGCACGCTGGCCCCGCAGGCCGCGGGCGTGATCCATGGCGATTTCGAAAAGGGCTTCATACGCGCCGAGACCATCGCCTATGACGACTTTGTCGCCTTCAACGGCGAACAGGGCGCCAAAGAGGCGGGCAAGATGCGGGCCGAAGGTAAAAGCTATGTCGTCAAGGATGGCGACGTGATGCACTTCCTGTTCAACACCTGATCGCGAAACCTCTTTTACCGGCGGGCATTCCCGGTATCCTGCGGGCATCCTCCGCAACCCCGAGGCCCGCCCGTGTTCGACCTTCGCGACCTGCACCTGCTGTCCGCGCTTGCGCGGCATCGCCATTTCGCCAAGGCGGCCGAGGAATGCGGAATCTCGCAGCCCGCGTTCTCGATGCGTATCCGCAACCTCGAGGATCGGCTTGGCGTATCCATCGTGCGCCGGGCCAACCGGTTTCAGGGCCTGACCGAAGAGGGCGAGATGATCGTCCGCCGCGCTCGCCGCATACTGGATGACGCCAAGGCGCTGGAGCAGGAGGTGCAGGCGATCAAGGGCGAGATCACCGGCACGCTGATCCTTGGCGTGATTCCGACCGCCATCGCCTTTACCGGACGCCTGATCAAACATCTGCAGGCAGCCCACCCCCGTATCCTGTCGCGGATCGAGACCATGTCGGCCACCGCGATCCAATACCGGCTGGACGAGGGCAGCATCGATGCCGGGATCACCTATGGCGACAGCATCGGCACCGACCTGCGCCATGTTCATCCGCTGTATGAAGAGACCTATGTGCTGCTCGTCCCCCAGCACATGACGCAGGAAGCCGGCCCGATCCCTTGGGCACGCGTAGCCGAGTTCCCGCTCAGCCTGCTGGAGCCGCAGATGCAGAACCGGCGCATTCTCGACAGGATTTTCGCCGAACAAGGGCTACATCCTCATGTAGTGGCCGAAACCAGCGGGTTCACCGCCTCGATGGTCATGGCGCGCGAAGGGCTGGCGGCAACGGTCGTGCCGCGCGTTCTGGTGCGGGCGCTGGGCGATCTGAAGGGGACGCGGGTTCTGCCTCTGGTCGACCCGGTGGTCAGCAAACCGATCTGTCTGGCGACCCTGGCGCGCGACCCGGAACTGCCGACGGTCGATGCCTTGCGACGGGTGGTGACGTCTTTGCGGTGATAAGCCGTCGTTATCGTGCCATTCGGTTTTGCGATTTGACGATATGAATTGCTGATGAGACACGGGGCCTCAATTCGGAGGGCATCATGGCACCATTGGATACCAAGCCATCAGGCGCGCCAAAGGGCGTCTGGAAGTCAGGTAAAGGCAAGGGGCGGCACACGCCCAAGGGCCGTCAGTTCACGGACGAAGCGCAGGCCGAGATTCAGCGCCTGCTGGGCGACCGCCCGCGCCGCCGCGACCTGCTGATCGAGTTTCTGCACCTGATCCAGGACACGCACGGCCATATCAGCGCCGACCACATCGCGGCGCTGGCCGTCGAGATGCGGATCGGTCAGGCCGAGATCTATGAGACCGCGACCTTCTATGCCCATTTCGACGTGGTCAAAGAAGGTGAAACACCGCCCCCCGCGCTGACCATTCGGGTCTGTGATTCCCTGTCCTGCGAAATGGCCGGCGCGCAACAGTTGAAAAAGGCGCTTGAAGACGGGCTGGACCCCTCCGAAGTGCGCGTTCTGCGCGCGCCCTGCATGGGGCGCTGCGACACCGCGCCGGTTTTGGAGATCGGGCACAACCATATCGACCACGCGACCCCCGAAAAGGTGCAGGCCGCCATCGCGGCCGGGGACACCCACGCCCATCTGCCCGAGTATGAAACCTTCGCGACCTATGTCGAGAACGGCGGCTACGCCAAGCTGAAAGAACTGCGCGAAGGCGGCGACTGGGAAGCGGTTCAGGAACAGGTTCTGGCCTCGGGCCTGCGCGGTTTGGGCGGTGCCGGGTTCCCGTCCGGCAAGAAATGGGGCTTTGTCCGCATGAATGACGGCCCGCGTTACCTGGCCGTGAACGGGGACGAGGGCGAGCCGGGCACCTTCAAGGATCGCTATTATCTGGAACGCACGCCGCATGTCTTCCTCGAAGGCATGCTGATCGCCGCCTGGGCGGTCGAGGCACAGACATGCTTCATCTACATGCGCGACGAATATCCAGCCGTTCTGAAAATTTTGCGGCGCGAGATCGCGGCGCTGGAACAGGCCGGGATCGTCGAGAAAGGTTATATCGACCTGCGCCGCGGCGCGGGCGCCTATATCTGCGGTGAAGAATCCGCGATGATAGAGTCGATCGAGGGCAAGAAGGGCCTGCCGCGTCACCGCCCGCCTTTCGTGGCGCAGGTCGGCGTATTCGGCCGCCCGACGCTGGTGCACAACGTGGAAACGCTCTACTGGGTGTCCAAGATCTGCCGGGAAGGCCCGGAAATTCTCAGCTCGGTTGAAAAGAATGGCCGCAAGGGGCTGCGCAGCTATTCGGTCTCGGGCCGGGTGGCGAAACCCGGCGTCTACCTGCTGCCGGCAGGCTCGACCATTCTTGACGTGATTGAGGCCGCCGGGGGCATGGCCGAGGGCCACGTCTTCAAGGCGTATCAACCGGGCGGGCCGTCGTCGGGCCTGCTGCCCGCGTCGATGGACGACATCCCGTTGGACTTCGACACTCTGCAACCGCACGGCACCTTCATCGGGTCCGCCGCGGTGGTGGTTCTGTCCGATCAGGACACCGCGCGCGATGCGGCGCTGAACATGCTGCGTTTCTTCGAGGACGAAAGCTGTGGCCAGTGCACGCCCTGCCGGGCGGGCTGCGAAAAGGCTGTGAAGCTGATGCAGGCCGAGACGTGGGACACCGACCTGCTGGAAGATCTGTGCCAGGTGATGGGCGATGCCTCGATCTGCGGTCTGGGGCAGGCGGCCCCGAACCCGATCCGCCTGGTCATGAAACATTTCGCCGAAGAAATCTGAGGGAGACAGCCATGCTTGACGCAAGCGAAACCAAGACCGTCACCTTCAACCTGAACGGCGAAGACGTGACGGTGCCCGAGGGCACCACGATCTGGGAAGCGGCCGACGGCAAGGGCCTGGTCATCCCGCATCTGTGCCACAAACCCGCGCCGGGCTATCGCCCCGACGGCAACTGCCGCGCCTGCATGGTCGAGGTCGAGGGCGAGCGTACGCTGGTTGCCTCGTGCATCCGCCCGGCGGCCGAGGGGATGGTGGTGAAAACCGACACCGACCGCGCCGAGAAATCGCGCGCGCTGGTGATGGAACTGCTGGTGGCCGACCAGCCGGAACAGCCGCACGATGCATCCAGCCATTTCTGGGACATGGCGAGGCTGAACGATGTCAGCGACAGCCGCTTTCCGGCGAAAGAGCCCGAGAAGATCCCGCTGCTGGATGACAGCCATGTGGCGATGCGGGTCAATCTGGATGCCTGCATCAACTGCAACCTCTGCGTACGCGCCTGCCGCGAGGTGCAGGTGAATGACGTGATCGGCATGGCCGGTCGCGGGCATACCGCGCAGGTGGTGTTCGACCAGAACGACCCGATGGGCGAGTCGACCTGCGTCGCCTGCGGCGAATGCGTTCAGGCCTGCCCGACCGGCGCGCTGATGCCGGCCACCGTGCTGGACGACCAGCAGTGCGGTGACAGCAAGGATTACGACAGCGAGACCGAAAGCGTCTGCCCGTTCTGCGGGGTGGGCTGCAAGGTCAGCCTCAAGGTCAAGGACGGCAAGGTCAAATATGTCGAGGGCGTCAACGGCCCCGCCAACGAAGGCCGCCTGTGCGTCAAAGGCCGGTTCGGGTTCGATTATATCCACCACCCGCACCGCCTGACCAAGCCGCTGATCCGGCGCGAGGATGCACCGCCCAAGGGGTTGAACGTCGATCCCGCCGATTGGAGCACGCATTTCCGCGAAGCGACCTGGGACGAGGCGCTGGACCTGGCCGCCAGGGGGCTGATGAAGCTGCGGGATGAGGATCCGCGCAGCGTGGCGGGCTTTGGCTCGGCCAAATGCACCAACGAAGAGGCCTATTTGTTCCAGAAGTTCATCCGCCAGGGCTTTGGCCACAACAACGTGGACCACTGCACGCGGCTGTGCCACGCCTCGTCGGTGGCGGCGCTGATCGAGAACGTGGGCTCGGGCGCGGTGACCGCGACCTTCAACGAGATCGAAAACGCCGATGTTGCGATCATCATCGGCGCCAACCCGATCGAGAACCACCCCGTCGCAGCCACCTATTTCAAGCAGTTCGCCAAGCGCGGCGGCAAGCTGATCGTGATGGACCCGCGCGGCGTCGGCATGCGCAAGTTCGCGACCGAGATGCTGCAGTTCCGGCCCGGCGCCGATGTCTCGATGCTGAACGCGATCATGAACGTGATCGTCGAGGAAGAGCTGTATGACAGCCAGTACATCCACCGCTGGACCGAGAACTGGGAGGCCGAGAAGGAGCACCTGCGCCAGTTCACCCCGGAAAAGATGGCCCCGATCTGCGGCATCGAACCGGACCAACTGCGCCGCGTTGCCCGGATTTTCGCCAATGCGAATGCGGGTCTGATCTTCTGGGGCATGGGCGTCAGCCAGCATATCCACGGCACCGACAATTCGCGCTGCCTGATCTCGCTGGCGCTGATGACGGGCAATGTGGGCAAGCCCGGCGCGGGTCTGCACCCGCTGCGCGGGCAGAACAACGTGCAGGGGGCCTCGGATGCCGGCCTGATCCCGATGTTCCTGCCCGACTACCAGTCGGTCACCGACGACGCCGTTCGGGCCAGGTTCAGCCGGGTCTGGAACTCGGGCGACTTCTCGAACGAGAAGGGCCTGACCGTGACCGAGATCATCGACCACGCCTATGCGGGCAAGATCAAGGGCATGTACATCCTGGGCGAAAACCCGGCCATGTCCGACCCCGACGTGAACCACGCCCGCGAGGCATTGGCCAAGCTGGACCTGATGATCGTGCAGGACATCTTCCTGACCGAAACGGCGAACTATGCCGACATCATCCTGCCGGCCTCGGCGCTGTATGAAAAGAACGGCACGGTGTCGAACACCAACCGTCAGGTGCAGCGCGTGCGCCCCGCGGTGCCGCCGCCGGGCGAGGCGCGCGAGGATTGGGCGATCACCGTCGATCTGGCGCAGCGCATCGGTCTGAACTGGGATTACACGGATGTCTCGCAGGTCTTTGCCGAGATGAAGCTGACGATGGCTTCGCTGGACAACATCACCTGGGAGCGGCTCGAGACCGAGAGCATCACCTATCCGTCGCTGTCCGAGACCGATCCGGGCCAGTCCATCGTGTTCGGCGACGGCTTCCCGCGCCCCGATGGCCGTGCGAAATTCACCCCGGCCAGCATCATCCCCCCGGATGAGGCCCCGGACGAGGAATTCCCCATGATCGCCACCACCGGGCGGCAGTTGGAACACTGGCACACCGGGTCCATGACCCGTCGCGCCAAGGTTCTGGACGCGGTCGAGCCCGAGGCGAACTGTTCGATGAACCCGCGTACGCTCAAGCTGATGGGGATCGAACCCGGCGAGATGGTGCGTCTGACCACCCGGCGCGGCTCGATCGAGATCATGGTGCGGGCCGACCGGGCGATCGCCGAGGACATGGTGTTCATCCCCTTCGCCTATGTCGAGGCGGCGGCGAACATCCTGACGAACCCGGCCATCGATCCCTATGGCAAGATCCCCGAGTTCAAGTTCTCGGCCATCCGTGTCGAAAAGATCGAGGACGCCATCGCGGCCGAGTAAGTCCTGCCACCACTCACCAAAACCCTGAAAGGGCGGGCCAGCGTGCCCGCCTTTTTCTTGGCTTGACAGATGCTTGCAGCCAGCCAACCCTTGGGCCGCGTAATCCCGGAGGAGTTCATGGCCCGCCGTTTCGTCGATCTGTCCGTTCCGCTGGAAACCGGCATCGTGTCGGACCCGCCGATCATGCTGCCGCAGATCGAATACATGAGCCACGACCAGACGGCCGAGCAGGTGATGGCCTTTTTCCCCGGCCTGAAGAAAGAGGACCTGCCCGGCGGTGAGGGCTGGGCCATCGAACGGCTGCAGATCGCCACCCACAACGGCACCCACCTGGACGCGCCGTACCATCACCACTCGACCATGAACCGGGGCGAGCGGGCGATCACCATCGACGAGGTTCCGCTGGAGTGGTGCATGAACCCGGGCGTGAAGCTGGATTTCCGGCATTTCGAGGATGGCTACGTCGTCACCGCCGCCGATGTCGCGGCCGAGCTGAAGCGGATCGGGCATGACCTGCAACCGCTGGATATCGTCGTGGTCAACACCTCGGCCGGCACCTGTTATGGCCAGCCGGATTACCTGATGAAAGGCTGCGGAATGGGGCGCGAGGCCACGCTGTACCTGACCGAGCGCGGCGTGCGCGTGACCGGCACCGACGCCTGGAGTTGGGACGCGCCCTTCCCGCTTACCGCGCAGGAATACGCGGAAACCCAGGATCCTTCGATCATCTGGGAGGGGCATCGCGCGTCGATGGAGATCGGCTATTGCCACATGGAGAAGCTGACCAATCTGGAAAGCCTGCCGCCCACGGGGTTCGAGATCTCGTGCTTTCCGTTCAAGATCAAGGGCGCCTCGGCCGGGTTCATCCGCGCGGTGGCGATCTTCGAGGAGGACGACGAATGACCTCGCAATCCAAACCCTTGGGCGGCCATGACGGCCCGTACCCCGTACCGGTCGAAATCACCGGTTTCACGGTCCAACCCGATTGGATTGACTATAATGGCCATATGAATGTGGGGTATTATGGCGTGGTGTTCGATCTGGCCTTCGAACGGCTGTTGGTCGATCACCTGGGCCTGGGCGAACCACAGGTCGCGGCGCTGGGGCAGGGGCCGTACATCCTGCAATCGCATCTGCATTTCCTGCGCGAGGTTCGCGAGGGCGAGGCGCTGGTTTTCCGGTTTCGGATGCTGGACGCCGATCACAAGCGCGGTCATTATTTCGCGCAGATGGTGTCGGCCGAAGGCGGCACGGTCTGCGCCACGCAAGAGGCCCTGTTCATGAATGTCAGCCACACGACAGGCCGGTCGGAATCCTACCCGGACTGGGCTGCGGCGCGGCTGGCGCGGATGGTGGCCGATCACGCGGGCCTGGAACCCGCGCCGCAGATCGGGCAGCCGATCGGCATCCGAAGGTCCTGATGGGCCCCGCTGAGCGACGCTTCAATAGTCGCGGTCGAAAAAGATGCCGATCCCGGTTTCCCCCTTGCCATCCACCGTGCCGCGAACGGTGACATTGTCAGTGACGTCAAGGTTCAGGTTCACCTCGGTATCGCCCTCGGTGTTCACGGTGAAATCAGTATAGAGGTTGTCGCTCAGATAGGCGCCGGCGCCCAGCCGCCCGCCGCCGCCTTCGGTCGCGCCGACATCGACCGTATCCAGCCCCGTCATTTCGCGGACGCCCTTTGTGGCATCGCCACCCGCACCGCTGAGCTGCGCCAGCGAAGCCGCCATCTGCGCGATCACGAAGGGCGACAGTTCGGAAAACCGGTTGCCGAACAGCAGCATGGCCAGCGCCTCTTCGGCCGGGCGTTCGGGGTCGGAAAACACGTCGACGGCGGGGGCGTCCAGCGGCCCGGCGATCTCGATCGTCGCGGTCCCGTCCGAGGTGCTGGCCGAGGATTCGAATTCGATATACGGCGTCAGGTCGCCCTGCAGGCTGACGATGCCTTTGGTCAGGGCCAGCCGGCGCCCGAGAATGTCCAGATTGCCCCGGATCAGGTCGATCTGGCCCGAAGGCACGACGGCGGCGGTGGTGCCCCTGATGAAGATCGCGCCGCCAAGCTCGGCGTTGACACCACGCCCGCGCACGAAGACCGCCTTGGGCGCAAGCAGGCTGATGTCCAGCGCGATGCGCGACTTGCCTTTCTTGGCGCTCTGGGTTTCGACCAATTGGGCCCGCTGGCGCGTGGCAAGGCTGGCGGCCGGTTCACCCACATGCTCGATCACCGGGATGGGCGCGGCGCCGACGGCCCCCGAGGCGGCCGCCAGGTTGATGTTGGTTTCGCCGAAGGTGATCTGCCCGGCCAGCGTGCTGTTGCCGGCCAGCGCACCGGTCATGGCAATCTGCCCGTTCAACGTGGTTTCGTACAGCAGGTTGTCGGTCAGCACCAGGTTGTTGATCGCGGTGGTGATCTGCGCATTGAAGGGCGGTGTCAGATCGACGGGGCCGCTGACGGTGAACCCGCCGCCCGCCCGCATGCCGCCATTCAACGCGATCGTCGCGCGGCTTTGGGCCAGATCGATCCGGCCGGTGATGCCGGTAATGGTCTGACCGGCGGTGGGGATGGCCAACGAAGTATCCGACGTCGTGACCGAGCCGCTGAGCGCGTCCAGCGAGGGCTGGCCCTTGAGGGCCAGATCGAACCGGGCCGAACCCTCGATCTTGTTCGGGGTAAGGAACGTATTAGCGATGCCAAGATTTACGCCGCCCTGCGCGGTGATGTCGGCCGTGCCCGCGGCCTCGGAATAGGTGCCTTTGACGGTGCTGTTGATCTCGGCCGGGCCGGTCGCGGTGGCGTCGATCGTCCAGACACCATCGTCACGCCGGGCATTTCCCGTGGCGGTGACGCTGCCGGGGAAGTCCGGCGCGAAACGTTCGATCCGGTCGAACCTGGCGTCAAAGTCAAGATCGGCGGACCCATCCGTGTTGACCGCTCCGACAAGCGCCGCGAATGAGCTGTCCGGCCCTTGCAGACGCGCCGACCCTTCCACCCCCGAAGCCGTGGGCGCCACGTTGCCGTCCAGTTTCAATGGCCCCGAAATCGTGTTCGAGACGCGCGCCAGATCGTCCAGAGCGGCCGAGAAACTCAGCCCGCCGGATGCCCGGTCCAACTGCCCCGAGGCATTTGCCGTCAGCGCGCTGCCCGCCAGCCGGAATGTGCGGATGTTCAGGCCCTGGTCGTCGTTCGCCGCATCCACGGTCAGGGTCGTGCGACCCGGCACCAGCGCGTCGGCCATCGCAACCCCGGTCTGGATGTCGTCGGCCCTGACGGTTCCGCGAATGTCGAAGGTCCGGCTGTCTCTCGCGGCCTTGCCCGACAGATCCACCGACACGGCCCCGGCCAGGGGGCGGCCTGCCAATGCCGCGAACATCGACAGGTTCGGGATTTCGGCCTTGGCCCGGCCATCGATGGCCAATGTCCCGGTTGGGTCGTCGATGGTGGCAGCGATCTCGGCCTGCGCGGCGGCGCTGTTCAGGCTGGCCTGCCGGATCTCGATCCGGTCGCGGCTGTACGCCCCGTCGAACGCCGCCTGAACACGGCCCGTCAAAAGCGGGTCGATCTGGTCAAGCCCGGTTTGGACATCGCGGGCGTCCAGGCTGGCGGTGCCGTCGAACGTCAGCGTTTGGACCGCCCCTTTGCCATCCACCCGCGCGGACAGCGCGCCGGTCAGCGGGCGCTGGGCCAGGCCCGAGAAAATCGACAGATCGGTCGCCTTCACTTCGGCCTGTCCGTCGAGCGTCAGGTTGCCGCCGGGGGTCGTCACGTCTCCGCTGGCCTGCGCGGTCAGGGTCTCGCCGTTGATGGTCAGCGCGCGGATCGTAATGCCCCCCGCATCGCGCCGCGCGTCCAGCGCGATGTCGGTCTCTCCGGCGATCACCGGGTCGATGTCGTCGCGACCGGTGGACAGATCGCGCCCCGCAACGGTCAGCTTGCCGTCGAAACTCCCCTCCAGCGGCGAGCCCGCACCCTCGACGCGCAGGCTGGCCCGCCCGCCAAGGTCCAGTTGCGCCAGGCCCGAGAACCGGGACAGGTCCGAAACATCGGCGGTGGCGGCTCCGTCGATCTTCAATCCGCTTGCCAACCCGCTGACCTGCGCGTCGGCCCGCATGGCATAATCGGTTCCGACCAGTTCGAACCCGGTCAGACCAAGCGTCTGGTCGGCGCCATAGTCGAACCGGCCATCCAGGGTGATCCGGTCGCCAACCGCCGCCTTCAAGGCGGGATCGGTCGGATCGACGCCGCCCAGATAGGCCTGAAGATCGCCGCTCAGGTCCAGGCCGTCGGTTTGCGTCAGCGTGCCCTGTGCCGTCAGCCGCGCCCGTGCGACGCGCAACTGTGGCGCGTCGATTGCGTTGGCGGTCAGGCTGAGATCCCAGTAGTTGCCGTTCTTCTGGTCGAACAGGGCCGAGAACTGGGCCGCGCCCACCAAGATATCCCCGCCGCCGAAGGGCAGAACCACCTCATCGCCTTCCGGCGGGGTGATCCGGCCCTGAACGGCTGCCATCTGCAAAGTGTTGCCTGCGGCAAGGTTCACCTGCGCCTCGAAGCGCAGCGCCTGCGAGGTGATTTCGGCCTTGGAGATTTCCATCGCCCCGTCCGGCAATGTCCGCCCGTCGATGAACAGGCGTGTTTGCGCGCCGAAGAACGGGTCGATTTCGGGGGCAAGAAACGGCCTGAGGTCGCCGCCCAGATCCGCCGTAAAGGCGATGCCGTCCTGTGCGGAGGTTTGCGTTTGTTCCAGCCCCCGCAGACGCACTTGGCCGCTGACGTGGTCAATCCCGTCGCTGCTCAGGCCGATATCGGCGGTGAAATCCGTCACCGGCCCCGACCCTTTGGCCGTCAGCCCCATGGCCGGGCTGTCGGGGATGTTCAGGGCCTGGGAAATCAGGCCGCCGGGCGCCTCGGACACGGTCAGGTCAAGGTCGATCTGGCGGCTTTCGTTCTGGAACCCGGCGGTCAGGGCGATCCGGTCGCCTTGGCGATCCAGTCGGTCGATGTCCAGCTTGGTGTCAAGCATGCCGTCGGCCAGCGTCAGGTTGCCGTCCACCGACAACTTGGCCGCGACGCCGATCAGCGGCTGACCAAGCGACAGGCTGTCCACCCGGAGCTCTCCGATTTCGATGGCGACCGGCAGTTCCGGCAGTTGAAAGGGCTGGGCCTCGGCCGTGGCGGTCGGTTCATCCGTCGTCGTCTTGCCGGGCGCGCGGGCGATGTCGATTTCCTGCGCCGTCAGGGCGTTCACGGAGAACCGTCCGCGGATCAGGGCCAGGCGGTTCCAGTCCAGTTCAGCGTTGCGGATGGTCAGCCAGACGCCGTCGTCATCGGCGACGGTGATCTCCTCGATCGTGGCGCGGGCGCTCAGCGCGCCTTGCAGCCCCACGACGCGCACGTTGCGATTGTCGCCCGACAGGGTGTTCTGAAGGAAATCGGACAGCATGCCGCCGCTTTCGGCCTCTTGCGCCGCAACGGGCCCCGACAGGGTCAGCGACAGGGCGACGATCGCAAGCGGATATGAAAGGTGGCGCGTCAAAATGCCTGCCCGATCCCGATGTAGAATTGCAGCCCGTTGCCGGTGTCTCCCTGGACGGGCACGGCCAGATCCAGCCGCAGGGGTCCAAACCCGCCCAGATCATACCGAACCCCCAGACCGGCGCCCGAATGGGATTCGGCGCCACTGCCGACGAAGGACGAGGTGTCCACGACACCATAGTCGTAGAACCCGACCAGCGACAGTTTCTCTGTCACCTTTCCACGGACTTCGCCGGACAGGCCGAGGAAGGATTTGCCGCCGGCGATGCCGGTTCCGACGGGCACGCCCAGGCTTTCATACGGCTGGCCGCGCACGGTGCCCGCGCCGCCCGAGAAGAACAGGAAATCGGGCGTGACCCCGTCGGCCGGCGGGCCGATCACCGAGCCCAGCTGGATGCGCCCGGCAAGCACCAGACGTCCGCCTGTGCCCAGGCTGGCATAGCCGCGCCCGTCGACATACAGCCGAATTCCCGTGTCGGTTCCCGACAGCCCGACGAACGGCATCACCTGGGCGTCCAGGTAATAGCCGCGCGTGGCGCTGACCTTGCTGTCGCGCAGGTCCCATTCGGACCGGGTCGGCAGGATGAAGTACCGGAACTTGCGGCCGCTTCCATAGGCGTCATCCGCGTCGGAAAAGGAAAAGCCCGCCGAGGCTTCGGCATAGAGCTGGTCGGAGAATGTCCGGCGGGCGCCGAAAGCCAGCGACGCGACGGTGACGGTGTAGTTGTCGGTATTGCGCCGTTCCAGCAACGCGCTCCAGAACGTGTTGTCATCGGGGCCCAGCCGGTCGGGCTGGTCCAGGCGCAGGCCCAGGCGGCCATCGATATCCTCGGACCCGCCGATGTTGCGGATCGCGGCTTCGAACCGCAGACGCTGGGCGCGTCTGAACACGTTTCGGTGGGTCCAGGTCGCCGTCAGATCCATCCCATCGCGCGAGGCGAGCTCCAACCCGAAGGTCAGGCGGCGCTTGGGCAGGTCCTCGAAGGTGGCGTCGAAATCCAGCGTGCCGTCGGGGTTGGGGGTTTCGCGTTCGACGATCGAAACGCTGCTGAACGTTCCCGTGCGGCGCAACCGGGTGCCGACCTTCTGCAGCTTGTCGGGCGAATAGACCTCGCCCGACGGGAAACCGGCGATTTTTTCGATCGACCTGTGCCGGACATCGGTGTCGCCTGCGATATGCATCTTGCCGAACCGCAGGCGCGGGCCTGGGGCCAATTCGATCCGAGCATCCAGTCGGGCCTGGGCGTGGCGGGCGATGATCTGCTGATCGGACAGGGCGGCCTTGGGGTGGCCCGCGTTTTTCCAGCCCTGCACCCCGGCCGAGGCGGCATCCTGGATCGCGCCGGTTGTTGCGCGCTTTCCGGTGGCAAAGTCTTCGGGCAGGTCGGTTTCGGGGGGCAGGGGGCGGATGACGGCGGTTCCGAAGGTAAACGCGGGCCCGGGAGTGATCGAGATCATCGCACGGTTGATGCGCGCCGGAACGTTCAGCGAGCTGAGGTCTGCGGCCTCGCGCCCATCGAGTTTGATGCTGACCGAAGGCCCGAAATAGCCCGCATCGTACAGGATCTGCACGATCGTGCGATAATCGGACAGGGCGGCCGAGAAGACCTCCAATGGTGTATCCAGGCCCCGCGACTCGGCGGTGATGACCGACGAGGTGTTTTCGATCTTCTTGACTACGTCCGGGGGCAGGCCTGGCGCCGACAGAGAAGTTTCCAGCGCCAGCAGGCTGTGCGGGGCCACGGCCAGCACCGCGCCAATGAACCAGCCCCTCAGACTGAACTTCCGCCTGCCTGCCCGCATCTGTCGGCTCCACCCGTACCCCGCATGCGGGTTTTCAACCACAAGGCGGCCCCCGCAACGTCCTTGTCCGGCATGTTAGAACATCGCGCGCGGGAAAGGGACAGAAATTATGGGCAAAAATGCGAAGGTTGGCGGCAACCCGCTATGAACCGGCGTTGCGGAACCAGCGCACGATGGCCGCGCGATCCTCGGGCTCCATGTAGGTCACGTTCGCGGGCGGCATGGCGTGGCTGATCCCCGCCTGCAGATAGATCTGCCTGGCGTTGCGCGCGATGTCGGCCTCGGTTTCCAGCAGAACGCCCTTGGGCGCCCACAGGATGCCGTCCCAGACCGGCTCGCGCGCATGGCACATCGAACAGCGGCCCAGCACGACGTCATGAGCGTCGTCAAAGCCGGGGGCCTCGGCGAACCGCTGTTCATAGGGCGTCAGCGGCTGCGCCTCGGCCTCTTCCAGCGGGTCGTGCATCGGGGCAGTGGACAGCCACATGATGGCGATGAACAGCAGAGCGGTGACGGCCCATGCCCAGGTCGGGTTGCCGGCCCGGGCGTGGCGCGTGTTGAAATAGTGCCGGATGGTAACGCCCATCAAAAAGACCAGCGCCGCGATGATCCAGTTGTACTTGGTCGCAAAGGCCAGCGGATAGTGGTTCGACAGCATCAGGAAGACCACCGGCAAAGTCAGATAATTGTTGTGGGTCGAACGCAGCTTGGCGATCTTGCCGTATTTCGGGTTGGGGGTGCGGCCGTTCTTCAGGTCGTCCACCACGATCCGTTGGTTGGGCATGATGATGAAGAACACGTTGGCCGTCATGATCGTGGCGGTGAAGGCGCCCAGATGCAGCATCATCGCGCGGCCGGTGAAGATCTGGTTGTATCCCCAGCCCATCGCCACCAGCAGAACGAACAGCAGCAGCATCAGCAGGGTCGGGCGCTCGCCCAGACCGGATTTGCACAGGAAGTCATAGATCAGCCAGCCCACGGTCAGCGAAGCCGCCGAGATCAGGATGCCCTGCCACAGCGCCAGATCGGCCTTTTGCGCGTCGATCAGGTACAACTCGCCGCCCACCCAATAGACGATCATCAGCAGCGCCGCGCCGCTGAGCCATGTGGAATAGCTTTCCCATTTGAACCAGGTCAGGTGGTCGGGCATCCGTTCGGGCGCCACCAGATATTTCTGGATGTGATAGAACCCGCCGCCATGCACCTGCCATTCCTCGCCATCCGCCGGGCCGGGGATGTCGCGGTTCAGGCCGAGGTCCAGCGCGATGAAATAGAAGGACGACCCGATCCACGCGATCGCGGTGACCACATGCAGCCAGCGCACGCCAAAGGCCAACCAGTCCCAGAACACGGCAAATTCAAACATCCATGGCTCTCCGATTGTTTGCCCGCACACTAGGCAAGCGGTGGTTTCTTCGGTATTCCCGCATATTGTCAAACTGTATCAAAAAAAACGATAAGATGTCCTATCTCGACAACATTCGCACCTTTGTCCGGGTCTATGATCTGGGCAGCATGTCGGCGGCGGGCCGCGATCTGCGGATTTCACCGGCGGTGACCTCGGCGCGGATTTCCCAGCTCGAGGATCATCTGGGCGTGCGTCTGTTCCAGCGTACCACCCGCAACCTGTCGCCGACCGAGCAGGGCCGGGCCTTCTATCCCGGCGCGGTGGCGGTGCTGGATGCGGTCGATCAGGCCGAGGCGCAGGTGATGCACCTGACCGAGGCTCCGCGCGGCACCTTGTTCGTGGCGGCGCCGCTGGGGGTGGGGCGGCGGTTGATCGCGCCGCAAGTGCCGGAATTTCTAAACAAATACCCCGAGATCGACGTGCGGTTGCGGCTGACCGACCGCTCGGTGGACCTGACGACCGAGGGGCTGGATCTTGCGTTCTTCATCGGCCTGCCCGAGGACAGCACCCTGCGAATCCGCAAGATCGCCGATTGTCAGCGCATCCTGTGCGCGGCCCCGGACTATGTCGCGCGCCGGGGCATGCCGCGATCGGGGACCGATCTGATCGCGGACCGGCACGAATGCCTGAACCTGCGCTATCCCGGCGCGACCGAGTTTCAATGGCTGTTGCAGACGCCCGACGGCCCCAAACGATTTGCCGTGTCCGGCCGGTTTGAGTGCGACGATGGCGATGTGCTGACCGATTGGGCGCTGGCGGGGCAGGGGATCGCGATGAAACCGGTTTTCGAAGTGGCCGAGCATCTGAAGGCCGGCCGCCTGGTCCCGGTGGCGCAGGACACGCCGCCCGTGCCGGTGCAGATGGCGTGCCTGTACACCCATCGCCGCCATCAGGACCCCAAGGCGCGCCTGTTCATGGATTTCGTGATCGCCCGGATCGGCGCGGTCGTCCGCCGGGCCGAGGCCTAGGTCACCGACTCATAGACGCGCGACCAGATGCGTGTTGCGGCGAGTTTGACTGGGGCGAGGAAGTTGGCGTCATGTTTCTCGTATCTGGTGGCGATGGCCCTGTAGTGCTTGAGCTTTGAGAAAAACCGTTCGATCCGGTTGCGCCGC
>NZ_FQVK01000010.1 GCF_900129345.1 Ruegeria intermedia
CTGGTTCGGATGAACGTCAAACTGCGTCGCCAATTCGCTCATCGTTTTGTCGCCCTTCAAAGCTGCCAATGCCACTTTCGCCTTGAATGCAGGGCGGTGGTTCCGCCTCGGTCGTCTTGCCATATTCACTCCTTCGTCCCGGCACGCTGCCGGATCAGGAGCGGAAAATCCACCTAACCCATCTGTTCAGATTTCTCGGACCACCTCTCCCTGACCTGTCAAAAGTTGGATGGGCACATCGATGGCGATCATCCTGAATTCTACCAAGATCAGTCATTTCAAATTCGGATATCAATTCTAAGCGGGTTTTAACCTGACTTAGAATTTCTCTTTCGAATTTCAGCAATGCGGGTATGTCATTCCGGGACTCCGCATTCTCAAGACGCGCGACAATTTCAGAGGCCGCTGCCTCGCCGGAAACCGCGAGTTCCATTATTTTTTCCACCAGATCGAAGAAAACAGCAGACCATGTTGAGATAATTGAAGCTCTTATTGCTCCTGCCTCCAAACAAACAACTGCTTCTTTGATATACTCCCTTACAGTGTCGCTACGACACTCCAAAATGAGCTCATCCAAGTCCCAAAGACGTCGCTGCATGTCCAAACCCTAGTATCGAATGGCAGTCAAATCCACCTAAGGTTGTAGATGATTTATGTAAAGCACCCCCTTGAGAGAAACCGGCTAACTGTCCATCTTCAACGCTGAGATGAACGCCTCCTGCGGGATGTCGACCTTGCCGAACTGGCGCATCTTCTTTTTGCCGGCCTTCTGCTTCTCCAGCAGTTTCCGCTTCCGCGTGGCATCGCCACCATAGCACTTCGCGGTCACGTCCTTGCGCAGGGCCGAGAGGGTCTCGCGGGCGATGACCTTGCCGCCTATGGCCGCCTGGATCGGGATCTTGAACATGTGGCGCGGGATCAGCTCTTTCAGCTTTTCGCACATGGCGCGGCCGCGGGTCTCGGCGCGGTCGCGGTGGACCATGACCGACAGCGCGTCCACCGGCTCGTCATTCACCAGGATCGACATCTTGACCAGGTTGTCCTGCCGGTAGCCGGTCATCTGGTAGTCGAAGCTGGCATAGCCCTTGGTCACCGATTTCAGGCGGTCGTAGAAGTCGAAGACGACCTCGTTCAGCGGCAGGTCATAGACGACCATCGCGCGGCTGCCCGCATAGGTCAGGTCCATCTGGATGCCGCGGCGGTCCTGGCAGAGTTTCAGCACGTCGCCCAGGTATTCGTCGGGCACGAGGATGGTGGCCTTGATGCGCGGCTCTTCCAGGTGGTCGACCTTGGACATGTCGGGCATGTCGGCGGGGTTGTGCAGCTCGATCATCTCGCCGTCTTTCATGTAGACGTGATAGATCACCGACGGCGCGGTGGTGATGAGCTCGATATCGTATTCGCGTTCGATGCGGTCGCGGATGACCTCGAGGTGCAGAAGGCCCAGGAAGCCGCAGCGGAAGCCAAAGCCCAGCGCGGCCGAGGTTTCCATCTCGAAAGAGAAGCTGGCGTCGTTCAGGGCCAGTTTCTCGATCGCGTCGCGCAGGTCTTCGAATTCGGCGCTGTCCACGGGGAAGAGGCCGCAGAACACCACCGGCTGCGCGGGTTTGAAGCCCGGCAGCGGTTCCTCGCAGCCGTTGCGGTCGTTGGTGATGGTGTCGCCGACGCGGGTGTCGCGCACCTGCTTGATCGAGGCGGTGAGGAAGCCGATCTCGCCCGGGCCGAGCTGGTCGACCATCTGCATCTCGGGGCGGAAGACGCCGACGCGGTCGACATGGTGCAGGGTGCCGTTCGACATGAACTTGACCCGCATCCCCTTTTTCAGAACGCCATCCATGATGCGGACCAGGACGATCACGCCGAGGTAGGAATCGTACCAGCTGTCCACCAGCATCGCCTTGAGCGGCGCGTCGCGTTCGCCCTTGGGTGCGGGCAGCTTGTGCACGATCGCCTCGAGCGTCTCATGAATCCCCTGCCCCGTCTTGGCGGAAACCTGGATGGCGTCGGTGGCGTCGATGCCGATCACGTCCTCGATCTGTTCGGCGACGCGGTCGCAGTCCGAGGCCGGCAGGTCGATCTTGTTCAGCACCGGCACGATCTCGTGATCCGCGTCGATGGCCTGATAGACGTTGGCCAGGGTCTGCGCCTCGACCCCTTGCGTCGAGTCCACCACCAGCAGAGAACCTTCGACCGCGCGCATGGAGCGGCTGACCTCGTAGGCGAAGTCGACGTGGCCGGGGGTGTCGATCAGGTTCAGCACGTACTGCTCGCCATTGTCGGCGGTATAGTCGATGCGGACCGTGTTGGCCTTGATGGTGATGCCGCGTTCGCGCTCGATATCCATGCTGTCGAGCAGCTGTTCCTTCATGTCGCGATCCTGCACCGTCCCGGTCTCTTGGATGAGCCGGTCGGCAAGGGTGGATTTGCCATGGTCGATATGCGCGACGATGGAGAAATTGCGGATATGAGCGAGGTCAGTCATGAAGGGGGATATGTCCGCAGATTGCCACCTCGTCAAGCGGGGAAGCGCAAGGTACAAGGGGTCAGCGGCGACTTTGGCAACAGGCGTTTACCGGTTGTTGGGACCGGCAGGCGAAGCTGCGGCACGGGGCGAGGCGTAAAGGCAGGACATGGCAGACTATTCGATCTACGTTTTGGGCGAGTCGCAGTTGACCATCTCGGGCGGCGAACAGTTGGACGGCATCACCCAGGGGGACGGCTCGCACCTGGTGGGGCAGACGATCACCTTCAACACGGTCAACCCGACCGAAGTGTTCATCTCCGACGCTGGCGCCGACACCGATTTCCGCGACAATGACGGCAACCAGCGACTGAACGGCGACCAGACCATCGACGGGACGCCGTTCGCAAGCGGCGCCCGGGTCGAGGCCGAATACGGCATCACCCTGACCGACGGCACCAATACCTGGCAGGCGGTCGGATTCAACGTGAACAACTCCTCGCCCAGCTATGCCACGGTCGAGGGGTTGGCCTTCATCGGCGGACCCGGTAGCTTTCCGCCCGCGGGCGTCCCGCTGACGGTGATCAGCGCCCAGGAAGGCCCCAATTTCGATTCAAGCGCCTATGTCACCCCGATCTGTTATGCGCCCGGCACCCTGATCGAGACCCAGCACGGACCGGTCGCAGTAGAAGACCTTGCGATCGGGGACCGCGTCTGGACGTTGGCCAATGGGTTTCAGCCGGTGCGGTGGGTCGGCCGGCAGAGCGTGATCGCCGCCGGACGGTTCCGCATGGTGACGATACCGGCGGGAACACTGGGCAACACGGCTCCGCTGTGCGTATCGCAGCAGCACCGGCTTCTGGTTGCGCATCCGTCGGTTGAGTTGCTGTTCGGGATGGATCAGGTTTTCGTACCGGCCATCAGCCTTGTCGACGCGGGGGCCGCTGTGCTGTCGCCGGCCCTTACGGTGACGTATCACCATTTCATGCTGGACCGGCACGCCATCGTACGCGCCAATGGCGCACTTTCCGAAAGCCTGCTGGTATCGGCGGCGCAATCGGGCACACCGGACGCGCTGTTCTTTCCCGAATTGCAGCGGGCGCGGCCGATGCCCATCGCCCAGCCGGCCCTGACCCGGCGCGAAGGCGCGATGCTGATGCACGAGATGATGCGTGTTGATCGGGATCGAGGTTTGATTCATACTGCGCGCAGCTGAGAGAGGCGCAAGACCTCTCCGGGCAGGCAAAGCGAGGCATGAGCATGAAACACTTCCTCTTGATTGCGTTCTGCGCGTCCACGCTGACGGCGGTGACACCCGCCGTTGCGGATGCGGCGCAGATCAAACGGGCCTGTCTGGCGTCGGACCGCGCCGCCGCGACACGGCAGCGATGCAGATGTATCCAGAGCGTGGCCGACCAGGTTCTGACCCGCCGCGACCAGAAGACCGTCGCCAAATGGTTCACCGACCCGAACCAGGCGCAGGAAATCAAGATGTCGAAAAGCGCCCGCGACGATGCCTTGTGGGAACGGTATCAGGCCTTTGGGCAGGTCGCGCAGGCCAGCTGCAGCTAGGTGGGCAACGGGCCAGAGCTTGACCTGACCTGCGCCGAACCGCAGGAATGGCGCAGCGAAAGGTGTGTTGCATGGGAATGAAGGGGCTGACCCTGCGTGGGCTGGAAGTGTTCGCGGCCCTGGCGCGGACCGGGTCGGTGGCGCAGGCCGCCGAGACCACGGGGCTGAGCCAGCCGTCGGTCAGCCAGCAGTTGCGCAATCTGGAAAAGGCGTTGGGCACCGATCTGGTCGATCACGGCCGCCGCCCGATGCGCCTGACGCCCGCCGGGCGCAGCTTTCTGGCCCGGGCCGAGGCGGTCCTGGCCGAGCTGCAGATGGCTCAAAGCGAGCTTTCGGTCATGGACCTGGGCCACTTGACCACCCTGTCGATCGGGCTGATCGACGATTTCGACAATGACCTGACCCCGCGCCTGGCCACGCTGCTGGCCGAGCGTCTGACCCGGTCGCGGTTCAAGCTGATCACCCTGTCCAGCCTGGACCTGTTCCGCGCGCTCGAGGACCAGAGCCTGCACATGGCCGTATCGGCCCACAGCGGCGAGGTTCTGGAGGACGTGGTCGAATATCCGCTGGTGCAGGACCCGTTCATCCTTGTGGCACCCCAGGGCAGCGCTGTGGACGAGGCAGCGCTGCGATCCCTGCCGTTTCTGCGCTATGCGCGCGAACAATTGATCAGCCGCCAGATCGAAAGCCATCTGTCCCGCGCGCAGCTGGAGTTCGAGGACCGGTTCGAGATCGGCTCGCACCTGGCGCTGATGGCGATGGTCGCGCGCGGGCTGGGCTGGGCGATCACCACGCCGCTGGGCTACATGCGGGCCGCCCGGTTCCATGACGGGCTCGAGGTGCACCCCGCCCCGTTCGGCGCGGCTTCGCGCAGGATTTCCCTGTTCACCCGATCGGACTGGTCCGATCAAGTCCCGCGCGAGGTGGCCGGCATGACCCGCCACCTGATGCAGAGCCAGATGATCGACCCTTGCCTGACCCGTCTGCCCTGGCTGTCCGGGCAGTTCAGGGTGATCGGCGGTTAGGCGTCCAGATACGCGATCAGCCCGTCGATGGCGGTTTCGATCAGATCCAGCGCGCCATCGAAGTCGCGCGTATAGTACGGATCGGGCACATGATCGGCGCCGGTCTGGGCCGCGAAATCGGTCAACAGGCGCACGGGGGTCGCGTTTCCCGCCGGGCGGAGCGCTTCGATCTTGGCGATGTTGCCGTCATCCATCCCGACGATCAGGTCGAACCGGTCGAAATCGGCGGCGATGAACTGTCGCGCGCGCAGGTCGCTCAGGTCCAGCCCACGGGCACGGGCTGCGCGCTGCATCGGGCCGTAGGGCGGCTCGCCCACATGCCAGTCCGAGGTGCCGGCGCTGTCGGCGGCGTGGTGGTGTGCGCGGGCGCGGAAAACGCCCTCGGCGGCGGGCGAGCGGCAGATATTGCCGAGGCAGACAAACAGGATACGCTGTGACATGACTCGGGTGTAGCGCGCGGAGGGCGGATGGAAAAGATCGTGATTCTGACCGGGGCCGGGATTTCGGCCGAAAGCGGGCTGGGCACCTTTCGCGACGAGGGCGGGCTGTGGGCGCAACACCGGATCGAGGACGTGGCCACCCCCGAGGGCTTTGCCCGCGACCCCGCGCTGGTTCACGCCTTCTACAACGCGCGAAGGGTGCAGGCGGCGCAGGCGCAGCCGAACGCGGCCCACCGGGCCCTGGCCCGGCTGCAGCGCGACTGGCCCGGTGAGGTGGTGATCGTGACGCAGAACGTGGATGGCCTGCACGAAGCCGGGGGCGCGTCGGGCGTGATCCACATGCACGGCACGCTGGCGGGCGCGCTCTGCGCGGCCTGTGGCCACCGCTGGCCCGCCCCGGCCGAAATGGCGGTGGATGAACCCTGCCCCGCCTGCGCCGGTCCGACCGCGCGACCCGATATCGTCTGGTTCGGCGAAGTGCCGTATTCCATGGATCAGATCTATGGTCACCTTGCGCAGGCCGATATCTTTGCGGCCATCGGCACCTCGGGACAGGTCTACCCTGCCGCCGCCTTCGTGCACGAGGCCATCGCCGCCGGTGCGCG
The DNA here is from genome assembly GCF_900129345.1 of Ruegeria intermedia. GTDB lineage: Bacteria > Pseudomonadota > Alphaproteobacteria > Rhodobacterales > Rhodobacteraceae > Ruegeria > Ruegeria intermedia. Next base: position 6,104 of record NZ_FQVK01000010.1, read on the forward strand.
AACGGTCGAGCTGAACCTGGAGCCCTCGGCCGGCGTCTCCAGTTTCGACGAGACCCTGTTCGGACCGGCAACGCAGGTGGTGCCGCGCTGGGTTGATCTGCTGTTGGGTCAGAGGTGACTTGAGGCCGCCTCGCGGGCTATGCTGAACGAAACCAGACAGGGAGTTTGCAATGACCGATCCGGACAGACCGCAGGGCGAGATCCTTGATGACGGCGCGCTGGATGGGCGCGCGGCGCTTGGGGAAACCCTGGCCGACCTGTGGTGGACATTCCTGTTGCGCGGTTTGCTGGCGGGGCCGGTTGGCATCGCGGCGCTGTTCTGGCCCACCGGCAGCATCGCGCTGCTGCTGCGGCTGGTGGGTGTTCTGCTGATCCTCGATGGCGGGCTGACGCTGCTGGGCTTTGGCCGGCGCGGGCTGATCGGTGGCGCGGGTATCGGCGCTGTGCTGATCGGGCTGGTCCTGCTGATCTGGCCCGAGGGCACCGCCAGGCTGGCATTCTTCCTGCTGGGGGCCTGGGCGCTGATCATCGGCATCGGGTCGCTGATGTCGCTGGGTCAGATGCACCCGCTGGACCCCGAACGAGCCACGGTGCGCAACTCGGGCCTTGTTGCGCTGGTTATAGGGCTGGTGCTGATCTTCTGGCCCGGCAGCGGGCTGGTCGCCCTGGGATGGGCCATCTCCTTTTCCGCGCTGGCCTTTGCCGCGGTCATGCTGTTCATGGCGGCCCGGCTCAAGCGCGCAGGCGATCGGGTGACGATCCGCACCGTCAACAGGTAGGTCCGACGCGAACAGGCCGGGCATCGCCCGGCCTGACGCATGGATGACGGCCGCAGCGCGGCCCGAAGACAGGCGTGCCGTCAGTGCGAATGTTTCATGTGACCGTCCTGGCGCTCGAGATCGACAGGGATCTCGATCTGCACCTCGCCGGCCTGCTCGAACACCAGCGTGACCGGAATTTTCGCACCCTGCTCGAACGGCTTTTTGATCCCCATGAACATCACGTGGTCGCCGCCACGCTGCAGCATGTGGGCTTCTCCGGCCGGGATGGCAAAGCCTTCCTCGACCTGCATCATCTTGGCGACGCCGTTCTCGTCGATCTTGTGCGTGTGCAGCTCGACCCGCGCGGCGACCTCCGACTGGGCTGAAACCAACCGGTCATCGGTGTCGCCGGTGTTCTTGATCATCATGAATGCCGCACCGGCCTTGGCGTTCATGCCCGAGGACCGGGCATAGGCATCCTCGACCGAGATGATGCTGTCGGCAAAAGCGGCGGTAGACAGGACGGCAGCGGCCAAAGTGGCCAGAAAGGTGGGTTGGAAGCGCATTGGGCCTCTCCTTGAAACGTGTCTGAATGTTCTGGAAACGGTTTCAGACGCGAACCGGAGGCCCCCTTGCCGGTTGACCGTGGACCCGCGCGACCACCAGATTCGATGTTTCGCGCGGCGGGTCGGGTTGAACCCGATCGGGCGCCGAAGAATGCGGTGGTTGGTCTGCAAACACTGCCCCCAGAAGGTTCAGCGCATAGTCGGGACAATAATGCGACGCCTTCGTCGGCTGGCCGTTTTCGTCCATATAGACCACGACCGGCCCGGTGCCCGTACACAGAACCATCTGCCCCACGGCCCTGTCCATGCCGCGCGAGGCGGCAACGCCCTGAGCCATCAGTGCAAGCAGCACCGAAAGGGCATATGGCAGGAAGATACGGAATGCGCGGGTCATCTTGCGCCAGATATAGGCCCCGTCACGGAAAATTGGCAACCGGATTGGGGCCCCTGAGACAGTTTGGCGCCCCCGGAAAAAAACGGGGCGGCCAAATGGGCTGCCCCGTATCAAGTTGTCAGGAGGATCAGGAGAAATCGCGGTCGTCGCGCTGTGCCTTCAGTCCGGTGTGCAGGCGATTCACCCGCCGCTGCATCCGAGCGCAGATGGACACCGACTCGACCAGAACTGTCGAAAGGACTGAAAGAAAGTAGGAGGTTTTTGCAGACATTTCATCGCTCCGCCGCTGTAATATGTACATACTTAAAGCAACTCTCTTGCAACGTATGTGAACAATGTCACCGATTGACGTGAGATTGTTTTGCATCAACGGCAATCACCTGCGAAGGCCTCGATCTGCTCAGGGATAGCTTGCGCACGAAAAACCCCCGCGCGGTTGGGCACGGGGGTCGAAATTCGGTCTTGCGGGGAAAATCAGGCCGAGGCTTGTGCCTTGGCGATTTCCTTCTTCACTTTCAGCGCGTTCGGCGACAGATCCTCGTCCTTGGCCTTGGCCAGGAAGGCGTCCAGACCACCGCGGTGATCGACCGAGCGCAGGGCAGCCGCTGAGATTCGCAGCTTGACGCCGCGGCCCAGGGTTTCCGACTGCAGGGTCACGTCGTTCAGGTTGGGCAGAAAACGACGCTTGGTTTTGTTGTTGGCGTGGCTGACATTGTTGCCAGTCATCGGGCCTTTTCCGGTCAGTTCGCAACGGCGCGACATGGTTTCATCCTTTGTTTCTGGTGGGCCGGGCAGCCGCCCGCAGCCAAATCACAAGGGGCGCAACCCGAAGTCGCGCCCGAAAACTGGTTGGATGCGTTTAGTGGGAATCGCTTCAAGGGTCAAGACGGGTAGCGCGAAATCTTTGCGCCCCCGTCCGGTCATGTCCCTGCACCCCAATTTTCGGCCAGCAACGGCTTTGCGTTGCGCAGGTGCCGCGCGATCAAGCGGGCCTGCTGGCGCCCGCGTGGAATGGTGCGGGCCGGGTTCGACACCTGGACCCCGCCCGCCAGTTGCGGAAAGATGGCGAGGATCTCTTCACGCGCTTCCGCGCCCAGCGACCGCAGCGCCTCGGGGCCGGTGAACAGGCTTTCGGTCGGCGCGCCCTCTGCGAACACGATTCGGTGCTGGTCGAACAGCAAGTGGAAATACTCTACCCCCGGCACGGCGTCATCGACGAAGATGCCGGGCAGCGCCGTCAGCTTGATGGCGGGGATCAACACCTGATCCTGCCCGAACATGCGCCGCGCGATGGGCGACTGGACCAGCATCCGGTGCTGCCGAGACACCAGAAGATCGCGCGCAGGCAGCCCGGCCCCAAGCGCACCGGCAACAATCCGCACCGGGGCCAGCCTGGGGTTTGCGCGGATCTCGGCCGCGCTGAACGCGCGACATCCGATCCAGCGGATCGGCTGGTCGCCGCCCGAATCGGTCCGAACAAGTTGCCCTGGGCGCAGGTTCTGGATGGGCACCGGGCCATGCGGTGTCAGGAGGCGCACGCCACGGGTGAAGCAGGGGACGCCGGATCCGTTTTCGAACTGCGAATAGGTGATCGTCTGGCCGGATGGCAGGGCAAAGGTTCCGCTGGTCAGCGAGTAGCTGGCGCCGTCGACGACAGTGAACGTGCCAAAGCTGCTGTCGGTGACGACCGTCCCGGCCGGCAGGTTGAGCGTATCGGTGCCCGACCCGCCCCGGATGTCGCCGGATACCGAGGTCGCCTGCAAGGTCAGCGTATCGTTGCCAGTGCCAAGTCGGATGTTGCCGATGGTCGAGCCTTGCACCGTCACGGTGTCGTCATCGCGGCCGGCATTCAGCCGGCCGCCGATGGTGCTGTTGACGATCGTCAGCGTATCGATTCCGGCATTGCCGCGCACCGAACCGGAAATGGTGCTGTTGCTGACGGTTACGACATCCTGTTGCTGACGGTTACGACATCATTGCCGCCACGGGCTCGGATGTCGTTGATCGGGCTGCCCTGCGGAGCACCGTTCAGGGTACCGCTGTCATTGGAGACATCGATACTATCATTGCCCGTCGTCCCGTTGATATTGGGCATGGTCGGCCCGTCCCGTCGCGTTTGCCCGCCCCGCATGGGAGGTATGACGCCCTGTCCAATGCAGCCGGCCGGCCTCGGTTTTCGCATTCAGGCTACATGACAACGCGCGGTCGCACAAAGCTTTCGTTGCCGTGCCCACAGGGCGCCTAGATCTGCGCAAGCGCCTGCAGCATCCGTTCAGCCGCGGCCGAAGGGCTGAGCCGCCCCGCCCCGACCTCGGCACCCAGGTGGTCCATCTCGGACCGGGCCTGCGGGGCCTCCAGCTTGGCCAGCAGCGCGTGGCGCACCTCCTGGTCGAACCAGTAGCGGGCCTGTTCGGCGCGGTTGGCGTCCCAATGGCCATTCTGTTTGCGCCAATCGGCCAGGGCCTGCATCTCGGCCCAGGCCTGGTCCAGGCCGTGTTCCTCGACCGCTGAAACGGTCATCGCCTTGGGAAAGCCCTCGGGGTCCTGCGGGCGTTTGCGCAGCAGGCGCAGCGCCCCGGCATAATCGGCGCAGGTGCGGGTGGCGGTGGCTTTCAGGTCGCCGTCGGCCTTGTTCACAAGGATCATGTCGGCCATCTCCATGATGCCGCGCTTGACGCCCTGCAATTCATCCCCGCCGGCCGGGGCCAGCAGCAGCAGGAACAGGTCGGACATTTCCGACACCACGGTCTCCGATTGGCCCACGCCCACCGTTTCGATCAGCACCACGTCGAACCCGGCCGCCTCGCACAGGGCGATGGCCTCGCGCGTGCGACGGGCGACGCCGCCCAGATGGCTCTGGCTGGGCGAGGGGCGGATGAAGGCGTTCGGCTCGCGGCTGAGGCGTTCCATCCGGGTCTTGTCGCCCAGGATCGAGCCGCCCGACCGGGCCGAGCTGGGATCGACCGCCAAAACCGCCACCCGCAGCCCCTGCCCGATCAGCATCATGCCGAAGCTTTCGATGAAGGTGGATTTGCCCACCCCCGGCGTTCCCGACAACCCGATGCGCAGCGCCTGCCGCCCGGCACCCGACAGCGCCTCGAGCAGCTGCGTCGTCTGGGCGCGGTGATCGGCGCGGGTGCTTTCGACAAGGGTGATCGCGCGGGCCAGCGCCCGGCGGTCGCCTTTGAGGATCCTGTCGGCAAGCTCGGTTGTGGTCATGGGCGGGGTCCTTCGTCGAAATCTGCCCTAGATGACGGGGATGGGCCGGGTTTGTCCAGTACCGCCGCGCGCGGGATTTGACGCAGGCGTTCTGGACCTTGGCCGGGGCTTTGGCGATAAGGCGGCATGACCCGCCTACCGATCGACGATGCCCTGCCCGACCTGATCGCCGCGCTGCGCAAGCGCGGCCGCGCCGTGCTGCAGGCCCCGCCCGGCGCCGGCAAGACCACGCGCGTGCCGCTTGCGATGCGCGACGCCGGCCTGTGCGACGGGCGGATCGTGATGCTGGAACCGCGGCGGCTGGCCGCCCGCGCCGCCGCCGAACGCATGGCCGAGACACTGGGCGAACGCGCGGGCCAGACCGTCGGCTATCGCGTGCGGGGCGAGGCGAAAGTGTCGAAAACCACCCGGATCGAGGTGGTGACCGAAGGCATCCTGACCCGGACGCTGCAATCCGAACCCGACCTGCCCGGTGTTGGGGCGGTGATCTTCGACGAATTCCACGAACGCTCTCTGAACGCCGATCTGGGGCTGGCCCTGTGCCTTGAAGTCGCGGGCGCGCTGCGCGGCGACCTGATCCTGCTGGCGATGTCGGCCACGCTGGATGCCGATCCGGTTGCCCGGTTGATGGACGCGCCGCTGGTGACATCCGAGGGGCGCAGTTTCCCGGTTGAGACCCGCTGGCTGGACCGCCCGCTGGGTCCGCAGGCGCGGCGGCTGGACGCGCTGGTCGATCTGGTGGTTCAGGCCGAGCGCGAGACCCGCGCCACTGGCGGCGGCATTCTGGTGTTCCTGCCCGGCGAGGGCGAGATCCGCCGGGCCGAGGCCGCGCTGGCCGGGCGGCTGCCCGGCGATTGCGCGATCCGGCCCTTGTTCGGCGCCCTGCCCTTTGCCGCCCAGCGCGCCGCCCTTGCGCCGGCCGAGACCGGGCGCAAGGTGGTGCTGGCCACCTCGATCGCCGAGACCTCGCTGACCATTCCCGACATCCGGGTGGTAGTGGACATGGGCCAGGCCCGCCGCGCGCGGTTCGATCCGGGCTCGGGCATGTCGCGACTGGTGACCGAGCGCGTCACCCGCGCCGAGGCGACCCAGCGCGCGGGCCGCGCGGGCCGCGTGGCCGAAGGGCTGTGCTATCGCCTGTGGTCGAAGGGTGAGGAAGGCGCCCTGCCCGCCTTTCCACCCGCCGAGATCGAGGCCGCCGACCTGACCGGACTTGCGCTGGAACTGGCCCTGTGGGGGGCCGAGCCGCAGGATCTGGCCTTTCTGACACCCCCGCCCGAAGGCGCGCTGGCCGAGGCGTGCGCGCTGCTGCGGATGCTGGGCGCGCTGGACGGCAAGGGCCGGATCACCGACCATGGCCGCGCACTGGCTGGTCTGCCGCTGCATCCGAGGTTGGGGCACATGCTGGTCACGGCCGGCGCGCAGGCCGCCCCGCTTGCCGCCCTGATGGCAGAGCGCGACCCGTTGAAGGGCGCACCGGTGGACCTGTCGCTGCGGCTCGAGGCGCTACGCGATCCGCGCGCCTATCAGCGCAACCGGGTCTGGCCCGCCAATCCCGGCGTTCTGGACCGGATCCGGTCCGAGGCGAAACGGCTGCGCGGCCAGATCAAGACCGAAGGCGACCCGCTGAGCCCGGCGGCGATGGCCGCGCTGGCCTATCCCGACCGGGTCGGCCAGCGGCGAAAGGGCGACGCGCCGCGCTATGTGCTGTCGGGCGGCAAGGGGGTCGTGATGGACCCCGGCGACCCGCTGGCCGCGGCGCCGTATCTGGTGGCCATCGATACGGACGGCAACCCGCGCGAGGCCCGGCTGCGCATGGCCGCGCAGATCTCCGAGGCCGAGATCCGGGCGTTGTTCGCCGACCAGATCGAATGGGTCGAGACCTGCGCCTGGTCGAAGCGGGACCGTCGGGTGGTGGCCCGGCGGCAGGAACGGTTCGGCGCACTGGTGCTGGATGACCGCATCTGGAAGGACGTGCCCGACGAGTCCGTGGCTCGCGCGATGCTGGACGGCGTGCGCGATCTGGGCCTGCGGCTTGAGGGCAAGGCCGCGCGACTGGCCGCGCGGGTCGAGCTGGTGCGGGCGGCGGGCGTCGACCTGCCCGATTTCTCGGAAAACGGGCTGATGGACACGCTCGAGGACTGGCTGCTGCCGATGCTGACCGGCGTGCGCAGCGCCGAGGATTGGAAGCGGTTCGACCTGCTGCCCGCTCTTCAGGCGCGGCTGAGTTGGGACCAGATGCAGGAACTGGACCGCCGCGCGCCCCCGGCCTTCGTCACGCCGCTGGGGCGCAAGGTCCCGATCGACTATGGCAAGGCGGTGCCCGAGATCGCCGTTCGCCTGCAGGAGATGTTCGGGGTCACCCAGCACCCGATGGTGGGCGGCGAGCCGCTGAAGATCACCCTTCTGTCCCCCGCGCAACGCCCGATCCAGATCACCCGCGACCTGCCGGGGTTCTGGGCCGGGTCCTATGCCGATGTGCGCAAGGACATGCGCGCGCAATATCCCAAGCACCCCTGGCCCGAGGACCCGACCCAGGCCGACCCGACCCTGCGGGCCAAACGCAGGGGTGCTTGAATACCGCCTGTCAGATTGATATCTCTCGCCGTTTGGAAGGCAGAACAACAAAAAACGGCAGGCACCCGCAATGACATGGCTGCACAAATTCTGGGAGGGGGTCTTGAAACCCCTGTTTCAGCGTCCGCGCCTCGTGCAGTTCGCGGCGCTGTGTACCCGTGGCGATGGCCCCGATACGCAGGTGCTGCTGGTCACCAGCCGCGACACCGGGCGGTGGATCATCCCCAAGGGCTGGCCGATTGACGGGCTGAACGGGGCCGAGGCGGCGGCGCAGGAGGCCTGGGAAGAGGCCGGGGTGCGCAACGCCGAGGTCGATCCAGAGCCGGTCGGCAGCTATTGCTACGGCAAGGTCCGCAAAAGCGGCGCGATCGATCCAGTCTGCACCACGGTCTATCGGCTGCGGGTCACCGACCTGGCCGATGAATTTCCCGAAATGCACGAACGCACCCGCGAGTGGGTCTCGCCGCAAGAGGCGTCCGAACGCGTGCATGAACCAGAGCTGAAAAAGCTGCTGTTGCGGATCTAACCGCCGGCACCGATCAGCCCTGCCCGGATCTGATCGGGGGTCAGCGGACCGGTCTCGCCCCGCGTGATCAACGCTGCCACCCGGTCGCAGATCGGGGTCGGCGTGCCGGTTTCGCGGCCCAGGCGAATGATCTCGCCCTGCAGGCTGTCGATTTCGGTCGGACGACCGGCATCCAGATCATAAGCCATCGAGGTGCGCGCGGCGGGGTCGATCGTCAGCATCCGCGCCGCGATGCGCGAAAACAGCGGCGTTGGCAAGCGCAGGATATGTGGCGTCATCCAGGCCGGCAGCGGCGTGGTCGAGGCCACGGGGCGCCCGGAGGCGGCCAGAACCGCCAGCGCCTCGGCCATCTGGTCGGCCATCAGACGGCGCCAGTCGCGGTTCAAAAGCTGCTCGCGTAGCGTCAGACCCGACAGCGCGTTCAGCGCGTTGTTGAGGTTGATGACCAGCTTGCCCCATTGCACCGCCTCGATCCCGTCGGTTTCGGTGACGGGCAGATCGGGCGAGGACAGGCGGCGCGCCAGCGCGCCGGGGCCGGCCCGGATCACGATGTCGCCGGATGTCGCGCGATGCCAAGTGGCCGGACCGGCAGGCACCACGTTGAACGGCACCATCCCGGCGCGCACGTCCCGCCCGGGCAGCGCGGCGCGCAGCGTGCGCGCGTTTTCCATCCCGTTCTGCCACGAAATGACCGAGGCCGCGGCCGGGGCGTGCGCGGCGATCAGGCGGGCCATCTCGGCGGTGGCGCCGGTTTTCACCGTGACCAGAACCAGATCGGCGTCGGACAGGCAGGCAGGGTTTTCAGACAGGATCAGACGGTCGGCGGGGATCGTTTTGCGCAGGCCCGAATAGTCGGTCGCGGTCAGCCCGTTCTGCCGGATCGGATCCAGCACCCGCGCCCGGCCCAGCAGCGTAACGTCATGCCCGGCATCGGCCAACAGCCCCCCGCAATAGCATCCGATGCTGCCCGCGCCCGCGATCACCAGTTTCATGCCGTCCCCTTCCGATTTGCCGCCAAGGATCGCCGGGATCCCTTGGGCGGGCAAGCGGGGCGAGCGCTGACGTGACGTTCAGCGCGCGCGCCGGGGTTTGGTGCGTTCCAGTTCCGGGGTGATCGGAATGAACTCATCTTCATCCCCCGGCGGCAGGTGGAAGGCGCCGTTGGCCCAATCGGCGGATTTCCATTCGCGGATCGCCGTTTCGATCTTGTCCTTCGAAGACGACACGAAGTTCCACCAGATATACCGTTCCTCGTTCATCGTGGCTCCGCCCAGCAGCATCAGCCGCGCCCCCGCCGGCCCAGCGGTCACCGACAGGCGGTCACCCGGGCGGAAGACCATCATGCGGCCTTCCTCGAACCGGTCACCCGCGATCTCGACCGAGTCCTGGGTGACGTAGACGCCCCGATCCTCGTGATCGTCGGGCAGCGGAAACGCGGCGCCGGGGTCCAGTTGCACGTCCAGATAGAAGGTTTCCGACAGCATCGAGACCGGGCTGGTTTCCCCATAGGCCGAGCCGAGGATCAGCCGGGCGCTGACACCGGCATCCTGAATATGCGGCAGCGCGGCCTGCTTGTGATGTTCGAAATCGGGGGCCATGTCTTCGTGCGCTTCGGGCAGCGCGATCCAGGTCTGGATTCCGAACAGGCTGTGCCGCTTGGCGCGGGTTTCGGCGCTGGTGCGTTCGGAATGGGTGACGCCGCGGCCCGCGACCATCCAGTTGACCTCGCCGGGATAGATCATCTGATGGGTGCCGAGGCTGTCGCGATGTTCAAATTCGCCCTGGTACAGGTAGGTGACCGTACCCAGCCCGATATGCGGATGCGGGCGTACGTCGATGCCGCCATCAGTGATGAACTCGGCCGGTCCCATCTGGTCGAAGAAGATGAAGGGCCCCACCAACTGGCGCTTGACCGAGGGCAGCGCGCGGCGCACCTCGAACCCGCCCAGATCGCGGGCGCGCGGGATGATCAGGGTTTCAAGCGCCGAACCTTCGCTGACGCATTCGGGGCTGTGGGTGGGGTTCCAGCTCATGTCGGCCTCCAATCCGGGGCAATGGGATGTTCACCTTTGCCAAACTAGCGCAAAATATCAGCGGACAAAGTGCATCTGCGCACAGACAGGCTGCGGCCCGGATCAGCCCTGTGGGCGGGGCCAGAGCTGCGGGAAAAACGGGCCGGCGATCCGGTCGCCCTCGGCATAGCCAGCGGCCTCAAATCGCGCCCGCTCCTCCTTTGCCCAATCGCCGCGATACCGGATCACCCCGTCCGGCCCGGTCATGCGCAGGGTGAAACGGCGCAAGGTTTCCGTGGGCGTGACCGAGGACAGCCCCCCGTGCAGCGTGCGCATATCGAAATAGATGCAGTCGCCCAACTCCATATCCCATTGCAGCAGGTCATAGGCGCCGGGATCGGCATTCACGTCCGGTGGCGGGTGATAGGTGCGGCCTGCAACCTGCGTGGGTTCATAGCCGGGGTGCCCGTCGGCGAAACGCACCCGCATGAACAGCTTGTCCCACAGGTGCGAGCCGCGCAAGAAGGCGATCCCGTTGTCTTTGCTGACCGGCTCAAGCGGCAGCCACAGCACGCACATCGAGCCTTCGAAATCGAAATAGGACAGGTCCTGATGGAATGGCGGTCGCGAGGTCGATCCGGCCTCGCGCAGGAACCAGTTGTCCATCACCAGATTGATCGGCGCGGCGCCCAGCAATTCGGACGCGATCGGCGCACAGGGCGAGTTGCGGACGAATTCCTCGAACTGGGGGATCTTGCTCCAGGCCCAGTAATCCTCGAGATAGGCCGGCGCGTCCGGGTCCTTGGTGTGGCGGGTGAAGTTCTCGGTCGGGGTTTGCAGATCGGCGTCGATGCCCACGCGCAGCATCTCCAGCCAGTCCGCGCTGAATTTCTGGCGCAGCACCACCGCGCCGTCGCGGCGGTAGGCGGCGATTTCATCCTTTGTCAGCAGGCTGGCATCCGTCATCGCAATCCCCCTTTTGGCGTACAAGGAAAAGGATCGCACCCGGATGGTACAGGCGTCAAAGATTTTGACGCCCGACACCCGCGCTGTCGGCTCTGCCGAATGCGCGCGTTACGACGCGCGCCCGCCTGGAGGTCTGGCAGTCGCGCCGGCTTCAGACCCCCAGACACCAGCGCATCACCGCCTTCTGCGCGTGCAGGCGGTTTTCGGCCTCGTCGAAGATCACCGAGTTCGGCCCGTCCATCACCTCGGAGGTCGCTTCCTCTTCGCGGTGGGCGGGCAGGCAGTGCATGAACAGGGCGTCGGGCTTGGCGTGGGACATGAGCTCCGCGTTGACCTGATAGGGCCGCAGCAGGTTGTGCCGGCGTTCCTTCGCGGATTGGGAATCATGCATCGAAACCCAGGTGTCGGCCACCACCAGATCGGCGCCTTCGACGGCCTTGTAAGGGTCGCGTTCGATCACGATCTTCGAGCCCTTCTGGCGGGCAAAGCCCATGAACTCTTCCTCGGGGTCGAACTGGGCGGGGCCGGTAAAGGTCAGGTCGAAACCGAACTGACCCGCCGCATGCAGGAACGAGGCGCAGACATTGTTGCCGTCACCCGTCCAAACCACCTTTTTGCCGGCGATGGGGCCGCGGTGTTCCTCATAGGTCAGCACGTCGGCCATGATCTGGCAGGGATGGGTGCGGTCGGTCAAGCCGTTGATCACCGGCACGTCCGAGTATTCGGCCATCTCGGTCAGGATGGTTTCGTCGAAGGTGCGGATCATGATCATGTCGACATAGCGCGACAGCACGCGGGCGGTGTCGGCGATGGTCTCGCCATGGCCCAGCTGCATGTCCTTGCCCGACAGCACCATGGTCTGCCCCCCCATCTGGCGCACGCCCACATCGAAGGACACGCGGGTCCGGGTCGAGGGCTTTTCGAAGATCAGCGCCACCATGCGGCCGGCCAGCGGCTGTTCATCGTCGGGTGCGGCCTTTGGGCGGCCCAACCGGGCCTGCTTCATCGCGCCGGCCTGGTCGATCATCGACCGCAGCGCGGCGGCGTCGGTTTTGTGGATATCAAGGAAATGGTTCATGTCGGTTCGCTTTTTCACTGTCGGTTGCCGGGGGGCGTCGCCCCCGGCGCATTCGGGAATAGGGGGCGTCAGGCCGAGGCGAGTTGGCCTTGAACCTGCCGGGCGGCTTTCTCGAGGCGGATCTGGGCCTGGGCGATGTCATCCTCGGTCAGGGTCAGCGGCGGCAGCAGACGGATCACGTTGTCGGCCGCGGGCACGGTGATGACTTCGTTGTCATAACCGGCCGCGACCACGTCAGCGTTGGGCGCCCTGCATTTCAGGCCCAGCATCAGACCGGATCCGCGGACCTCTTCGAACACCTCAGGGTGATCGGCGACAAGGCCCTCGAGCTTTTGGCGCAGCAGCCCCGCCTTGCGGTTGACGCCGTCCAGGAAGGCCGGGGTTGCCACATGGTCCAGAACCGCGCAGCCCACCGCGCAGCCCAGCGGGTTGCCGCCGTAGGTCGACCCATGGGTGCCCGCGGTCATGCCGCTGGCGGCCGCTTCGGTGGCCAGCACCGCACCCAACGGGAAGCCCCCGCCGATGCCCTTGGCCACCATCATGATGTCGGGTGTGATGCCCGCCCATTCATGGGCAAAGAGTTTCCCGGTCCGGCCGACGCCGCATTGCACCTCGTCTAGGATCAGCAGCAGGCCGTTGTCGTCGCAGATCTGGCGCAGGGCCTTGAGCTCGACATCGGGGACGGGGCGGATGCCGCCCTCGCCCTGGATCGGCTCGATCATGATCGCGGCGGTCTTGTCGCTGATCGCGTTGGTCACGCCGTCCAGATCGCCGAAGGCGACATGCACGAACCCGGGCAGAAGCGGGCCGAACCCCTTGGTCATCTTCTCGGACCCGGCAGCGGCGATGCCCGCCGAAGAACGCCCGTGGAAAGACCCGTCGAACGTGATGATCTCGACCTTGTCCGGCTGGCCCTGGTCGTAGAAATGCTTGCGCGCCATCTTGACCGCCAATTCGCAGGACTCGGTACCCGAATTGGTGAAGAACACCGTGTCGGCGAAGGTCAGATCCACCAGCCTGTCGGCCAGCGCCTGCTGCTGCGGGATCTGGTACAGGTTCGACACGTGCCACAGCGCATGCGCCTGCTCGGTCAGGGCATTGACCAGGGCCGGGTGGGCATGGCCCAGCGCGTTCACCGCGATCCCCGCGCCCAGGTCAAGGAAACGTCGGCCGTCTGCCTCGGTCAGCCAGGCGCCTTCGCCCTTCACGAAGGTCAGCGGAGCACGGTTGTAGGTCGGCAGAACGGACGGGATCATCGGATCATCCTTTTTGGAAAACTTGAACCCAGTGACTGAAACACTGAGACCGGGTTCGTCAACAGATTTGGTGAGAGATGCGCGGATTTGGGTCGCGCGCGCAGGATCAAACGGGCCGGTTACGCGGTGATGCGTCGGCGTCGGAGCGGCAGGATATGCACGGGTTTGATCATGGGCGCCCGTATAGCGGGACCGCCACGATGTGAAAAGCCGAAATCTCGACGACAATTGAATTTGTTGGAACCGCGGGCGTTTGGGGCTTGTCATTCGGGCCGCGCTGCCGCACCGCTGGTCCATGTTCACGCCCAAGGCTCACAACCCGGCATTGGCCGCCGGTCTGATCTTTTGCGCCAGCGCCTTCATTGCGGGCACCACGCTGCTGGCCAAGGCGCTGGGTACCGATGCGCTGGGTCCGCCGCTGCATCCGCTGCAGATCAGCCACGGGCGGTTCCTGTTCGCTTTCGTCGCGATCGCGGCCACCGTCGCGGTGCTGCGCCCTCGGCTGCGGCGACCGCATTGGGGGCTGCATCTGGGCCGCACCAGTTTCGGCTGGGCGGGGATTTCGCTGATGTTCGCCTCGGTCGCATATATCCCGATCGCCGATGCCACCGCGATTTCCTTCCTGAACCCGGTATTCGCGATGGTGCTGGCCATCCCGCTGCTGAAAGAGGGCGTCGGCCCCTGGCGCTGGCTGGCCGCGGTGGTGGCGCTGGCGGGCGCGCTGATCCTGTTGCGTCCGACGCCTGCAAGCTTTCAGCCGGCCGCCCTGCTGGCGCTGGGTGCGGCGGCCGTGATCGGGATGGAACTGATCTTCATCAAGAAACTGTCGGGCCGCGAGGCGCCGATCCAGATCCTGATGGTGAACAACGCGATGGGGGTGACCATCGCCACGGTCGCGGTTCTGGCGGTCTGGGCACCGCCTGCGCCCGCGCAATGGGCGGCGCTGGCTGGGATCGGGGTGTTGATGGCCTGTGCGCAGGCCTGTTTCGTCAACGGCATGGCGCGGGCCGATGCCTCGTTCGTGGCGCCGATCAGCTATGCCACGCTGATCTTTGCGGGCCTGTACGATTTTGCTGTGTTCGACGTGATCCCGGATGCGGTCAGCGTGACCGGGTCGGCCATCATCCTGACCGGAGCGCTGATCCTGGTGTGGCGCGAGGGGCGGGCGCGGCGGGTCAGGCCTTGAGCCGATAGCCCGTGCGCAGCATCTGCCAGGTCACCGCACAGACGGCCAGCGTGGCCCCGCCGCAGACGGCCAGCCCCAGCAGCGGCGAACTGTCCGACACGCCGATCATCCCGAACCGCAGCCCGTCGATCAGGTAGAACACCGGGTTGGCATGGCTGAGGCGGTTCAGCAGCGGCGGCAGCGCCTCGACCGAGTAGAAGGTGCCCGACAGAAAGGCCAGCGGGGTGACGATGAAGTTGGTGATGGCTGCCATCTGGTCGAACTTGTTGGCGAAGATGCCGGCAAACAGGCCCAGACCGCCCATGAAGGCAGCGCCCAGCACCACGAAGGCCAGCGCGATCAGCGGATGCGCCGGCACCAGCCCCAGCACCAGCGCCAAGGCCGCGGCCACGACCAGCGCGATCAGCACGCCCCGCGCGATGCCGCCCGCCAGATAGCCCAGCAGGATTTCGAGCGGAGACAGCGGCGGCATCAGGGTATCGACGATGTTGCCCTGAACCTTCGCGATCACCATCGAGGACGAAGTGTTGGCAAAGGCGTTCTGGATCACCGTCATCATCATGATCCCCGGCGCCAGGAAGGTCAGGAAGGGCACGCCCATCACATCCGGCCGCCCCGGGCCGACGGCGATGTTGAAGATCAGCAGGAACAGCCCCGCCGTGACCAGAGGCGCCAGCAGGGTCTGTGTCCAGACCGCAAGAAAGCGCAGGGTTTCGCGCTGGGCCAGTGTCCACAGCCCCATCCAGTTGACCGCTCCGAAACGGCGCATGTCCTGATCCGCGAGATTCTGCATTCCTGCCCCCAATCTGATTCGATGACCGCTTGTAACTCGGCCCGCAGTGATTAGAATAGGGCGCTGAGACGAATTCCGAAGGCGGCCCGTGACCGAGGCCGCTTTCCCGCTTTTGAAAGGCTACCCATGTCCTGGACAGATGAGCGCGTTGAACTGCTCAAGAAAATGTGGGG
The DNA here is from genome assembly GCF_900129345.1 of Ruegeria intermedia. Taxonomy (GTDB): domain Bacteria; phylum Pseudomonadota; class Alphaproteobacteria; order Rhodobacterales; family Rhodobacteraceae; genus Ruegeria; species Ruegeria intermedia. The sequence goes on from NZ_FQVK01000010.1 coordinate 21,611, forward strand.
CGAAGGCCAGTCGGCCAGCCAGATCGCCAAGGAACTGGGCGGGGTCACCCGCAATGCGGTGATCGGCAAGGTCCATCGCCTGGGCCTGTCGAACCGGACCGCCGGTGCCGCACCGGCCAAGGCCGAGCCCAAGGAAAAACCGGCCACCGCGCCCAAGGCCGAGGCCAAGCCCAAACCCGCCCCCAAGACCGAGCCGGCCCGCCCCGCAGCCGCCGCGCCGGCCGCCGAGGCGAAACCGGCCACGCCGCCGCGCCGCCAGATCATTCCGGCCGGCCAGCCGCTGCCGCCGCAGCCTTCGGCCAATGAAATCAGCCCCGAGGCGCTGGCCAAGGTCAACGAGGTCGAGAAAAAGGCCAAGAAGCTGACCCTGATGGAACTGACCGAGAAGACCTGCAAATGGCCCGTGGGCGATCCGGCCACGGATGATTTCTGGTTCTGCGGTCTGCCGGCCGAGCCGGGCAAACCCTATTGCGAGGCGCATGTGGGTGTCGCCTTCCAACCCATGAGCGCGCGCCGCGACCGGCGGCGGTGACGCTCGGTGCGCCAGGATCCGACCGCGACAGAGGATACCTGGCTGGCACGGGCCAAACGGTTGTTGGCGCTGGCCGAAACCGGCCAGCATTTTACCACCGACCCGTTCGACCGCGGACGTTATGACGAGATCGCCGGCATGGCGCGCGCCATGCTGGCCGATCTGGGCCGGGTGCCCGTGTCGCGGATCGAGGGGCTGATCCCGCCCCATGCAGGCGGCTACGCCACCCCCAGCATCGATATCCGAGGTGCCGTGATCCGGAACGGCAGCATCCTTTTGGTGCGCGAGCGCAGCGACGCGATGTGGGCCATGCCGGGCGGGTTTGCCGATATCGGCAGTTCTCCGGCGGAAAACATCGAGCGCGAGGTCTTTGAGGAAGCCGGGCTGCAGGTCAGCGCGCGCAGCCTGTACGCCCTGCGCCACAAAGTGCGGCACCCCTATCCGGCGGATGCCCGCGATTTCTACAAACTGTTTTTCCTGTGCGATCCCGTAGCCGGGACCGAACCGCAGCCGGGCGCCGAAACCAGCGATGCGGGCTATTTCGCGCCCGATGCGCTGCCCGCCCTCTCGCAGGTGCGCAACCTCGAGGCCGACATCCACGCCGCCTTTGACGCACATCGCCGCGCACCCAGTCCGGCGATGTTCGACTGAAACCTACTGTGCGGGGTGCGAATGCGGCCCAACCGGCAGATGCACCCATTTGGGCAGCTCGTCGGGTGATACCGAGACATGCAACCGTTCCGACGGGTCCTGCCCGACCACGCGGTGGCGGCGCAGCAGAAAGATCTTGCCCCATCCGCGCCAGGTGCCGACCGAGGGCGCGTGCGGATCGGTGGGAAACCGGCTGCGCCAGCCCTCGGGCAGCGGCAGACCGTGCAGCTCGGCCTTGTCCAGCATCCACACCAGCGAGATATTGGCCAGCGGCCGCGCCGGTTCGAACCCGCTGAGTTGTCCGCCCACGTCGCCGTGGGTGCCACGGAACCACACCTGTTCGACATGGCCTTTGAAGTCGGCTGTGTCCTGCCACAGGACCGGGGTGAACACTTCGCGCGTCTCATCCAGCGCCAGCGCGTGATAGCCGTTTCGGGTTGCCTGCCCCAGATGGTGATGGTGGAAGGCGTGCCGCTCTTCGGCCAGGCGCCACAGCAGCGGCAGCCGCAGGCCCAGCGCCTTGACCGTGTCCCAGACGCCGATCATCTCGATCTCGACGCCGTCATGGCAATAAAGCCGCCGGAAATCCTGTGCGGCCTTGCCGTGTGGGTTGTTTTCGTAGTGGCGGTAGGCCTGTTTGATGTTGCGCTCGGTCGCGTGTTCGGGGCGCAGCAGACCGATCATGTCAATCACGCCTGCCAGGCTGCGCACCCCGTAGGCCCCGCGCGAGTACCCCATCAGATAGATCCGGTCGCCCGGCTTGTAGCGAGAGGCCAGATAGCCGTAGGCCCTGCGGATCTGCCGGTTGATACCGCGCCCCATCATCACGTCGAGCGTGGATTTCCAGCTGTCCCACTGCACCCCGCCTTCGTAGAATACAGACACCCGGGCACCCATCTCGCGGCACATCCGATAGGTCAGGCCAGCATGGGTTTCCCGGCCGGGTTCCAGCGTGGACATGGTACCATCAAGGATGATGACATGGCTGATCGGCTCGCGGTGACGCGTTTCAGCCGAATGTTCCGACCGCAGCGGGCGGCCGAGCCATCCGAGGAGCTTTCTACCGATCCACTTCAACTGCATCCGACAGCATTTCCCAAACCCTGCGAGGTGTGAAAGGCATGTCCGCCTGCCGCACCCCGTGATCCCACAGCGCGTCCTGCACCGCATTCGCCACAGCCGCCAATGCGCCCACCGTGCCTGCCTCGCCACAGCCTTTCATGCCCATCGGGTTGGCCGTGGACGGAACCGGCGCCGAGGTAAACCTGATCATCGGCAGGTCGGCCGCGCGGGGCAAGGCATAGTCCATGAAGGTGGCCGTCAGCAGTTGCCCTTCGGCATCATGCACAACGTGTTCGCACAGCGCCTGGCCGATACCCTGCGCCACCCCGCCATGCACCTGGCCCTCGGCCAGCATCGGGTTGATGAGATTGCCGAAATCATCGACGACCGTATAGCGGTCGACAACCGTGGTGCCGGTCTCGGGGTCGATCACCACTTCGGCCACATGGGCGCCGTTGGGATAGCTGCGCGCCTCGAGCCGCGTGCGGGCCTCGTGCTGCAGCAGGTCGGTGCGGCCGTCCGCGCGGGCCATCTCGGCCGCTTCGATCAGCGTGGGCGTCAGGTTCGACCCCGGCGCGCGAAAGGTTTCATGGTCGAAGGTCACATCGCTTTCCTCGACTCCCATCTTGCCCGCCAGATAGGGCGTGAATGCGGCAATCATCCGGTCAATCGTGACCAGCGTCGCCGCGCTTTGCACCGTGACCGAGCGCGACCCACCGGTGCCGCCACCCTGCGCCATGCGGTCGCTGTCACCCTGCACGACCCGGATCCGGTCGGCCGGAATCCCCGTCTGATCCGACAGGAACTGGGCATAGACCGTTTCATGCCCCTGTCCGTTCGATTGCGTCCCGACATAAAGGTTCACGGTTCCGTCCTGACAAAATTCGACTTTTGCGCCTTCGGAAGGGTCACCCAGAATGCTTTCGATATAGTAACAAAGCCCCTGCCCCCGGATCAGGCCGCGTTCGGCGTCGACGGCCTTGCGCGCGGCGAAACCGGCGGTCTGTTCGGCGGCGCGGGACAGGACCATTCCGAAATCACCCACGTCATAGGTTTCACCGGTGGCCGAGACATAGGGAAACGCCTCGGGCCGGATGAAGTTGCGGCGGCGCAGTTCCCACGGGTCGACGCCCAGCTCGCGCGCGGCGCGGTCCATCGCGCGTTCCAGCACATAGATCGCCTCGGGGCGGCCGGCCCCGCGATAGGCGTCGACCTGGGTGGTGTTGGTATAGAACCCCTCGACCCGCAGATGGGTGTTCTGCACGTCATAGACGCCGGGCAGCACGCATTTGAACAGGTTGGTCTGGATCGCCTGGCCGAAATGGCTGTTGTACGCGCCCAGGTTGCAGCGGCTGTGGACCCGATAGGCGGTGATGCGAAGATCCGCGTCAAAGGCCAGCTCGGCCAGCGAGGTCAGGTCGCGCCCGTGATGGTCGGACAGCATCGCCTCGGTCCGGTCCGACATCCAGTGCACGGGCTGGCCCAGTTGCATTGCCGCCACCGCGACCGAGAAATATTCGGGATACGGCATCGCCTTTATGCCGAACCCGCCGCCCACGTCGGGCGTGGTGACATGAACGGCCTGCGGGTCCAGCCGCAGCTTGTCGGCCAGCTGCGCCTTCATCCCCCAGACACCCTGCCCGCCATAGCTGAAATGCAGCCGCCCGTCGGACCAGACCGCATTGCAGCCGCGCGGCTCGATCGAGTTCACGATCACCCGGTTGTCGGCCACTTGCAGCGACACGACATGAGCGGCGGCGTCAAAGGCGGCCTGGGTTGCGGCCTCGTCGCCCACGGCCCAGTCAAAGGCGCGGTTGTCGGGGGCCTCGGGGTGCAGCGGCTCGCCACCCGGCGCGAGGTCCAGCTTGGCGGGGCGGTCGGCGGTGTCCATCCAGATCAGCTCGGCGGCGTCGCGGGCCTGCGCCGGGGTTTCGGCCACGACCATCGCCACCGGCTCGCCGACAAAGCGCACCCGGTCGCGGGCCAGCATGTGGCGCGGCGGATTGGCGGCGCGGGTGCCGTCGCGGTTGACAAGGATCGTGGCGCTCAGCACCGGGTCGATTCCGGCGGCGATCAGGTCATCGATGGTCAGCACCAGCCGCACGCCGGGCGCGGCGCGGGCGGCGTCGAGGTCCAGCCCGGTGATGTCGCCATGCGCCACCGGGCTGCGGAAGAACACCGCATGCAGCGCGCCGGGTGGCACCGTATCGTCCATGTAGCGGCCTTGCCCGGTCAGGAACCGCTGATCCTCGGTCCGGGTGACCGGTTGGCTCTTGCCGAACTTTTCCATGACGCGCCCCTTTCGCTGCCTCAGACCGCGACCCTAGCCGTGATGCGGCGGATGTCCAGTGCGCGGGGTGCTTGGCCCTTTCCCTTCCCGCCGCCATTCGCTATTGCAGGCGCTGACCCAAGATCGATGACGCAGGACGCACCCGATGGCGATGGACAAGACATTCAACGCGGCCGAGGCCGAGGCCCGGATCTACAAGGCCTGGGAACAGGCCGGAGCCTTCAAGGCAGGCGCGAACAAGTCGCGCGACGAGAGCTTTTGCATCATGATCCCGCCGCCGAACGTCACCGGCGCGCTGCATGTGGGCCACGCGTTCAACAACACCCTGCAGGACATCCTGATCCGCTGGCACCGGATGCGCGGGTTCGACACGCTGTGGCAGCCCGGCCAGGACCACGCCGGCATCGCCACCCAGATGCAGGTCGAAAAGAAGCTGATGGCCGAGGAAGGCAAAAAGCGCACCGACTACACGCGCGAGGAGTTTCTGGCCAAGGTCTGGGAGTGGAAGGGCGAATACGGTGGCACCATCATCGAGCAGCTGAAACGCCTCGGCTCTTCGTGCGACTGGTCGCGCAACGCCTTCACCATGGCCGGTGCGGCGGGCGACCCGCGCACGGGCCACGAAAACAGCCCCAACTTCCATGACGCGGTCATCAAGGTCTTTGTCGACATGTACGACAAGGGCCTGATCTACCGCGGCAAGCGGCTGGTCAACTGGGACCCGCATTTCGAGACCGCGATCTCGGACCTCGAGGTCGAGAATATCGAGGTCGCCGGCCATATGTGGCACTTCAAGTACCCGCTGGCCGGGGGCGAGACCTACACCTATGTCGAAAAGGACGAGGACGGGAACATCGTGCTCGAGGAAGAGCGCGACTATATCTCGATCGCCACGACCCGCCCCGAGACCATGCTGGGCGACGGCGCGGTTGCGGTGCACCCGTCGGACGAACGCTATGCGCCCATCGTCGGCAAGCTGTGCGAAATCCCGGTGGGTCCGAAAGAGCATCGCCGCCAGATCCCGATCATCACCGACGAATACCCTGATCCGAATTTCGGCTCGGGCGCGGTGAAGATCACCGGCGCGCATGATTTCAACGACTATCAGGTGGCCAAGCGCGGCAAGATCCCGATGTACCGCCTGATGGACACGCGCGGCCACATGCGGGCCGACGGCGCGCCCTATTCGGACGAAGCCGCCAAGGCCCAGGAATATGCCCGCGGGCGCGCATTCACCGAGAACGAGATCGACGCGATCAATCTGGTGCCCGACCATCTGCGCGGCCTGGACCGGTTCGAGGCGCGCGCCAAGGTGGTCAAAGAGATCACCAGCGAAGGGCTGGCCGTGATGACCCGCGCGGACGATCCGCGCCTGGGATCGACCGCGCTGAAACCCGATGCCGAGGGCGCCGACGCGCTGGTGCCGCTGGTCGAGAGCAAACCGATCATGCAGCCCTTCGGCGACCGCTCGAAGGTGGTGATCGAGCCGATGCTGACCGATCAGTGGTTCGTGGAGACGTCAAAAATCGTGGGCCCCGCGCTGGACGCGGTGCGCGACGGCCGGGTCAAGATCATCCCGGAATCGGGCGAAAAGACCTATTACCACTGGCTGGAAAACATCGAGCCTTGGTGCATCAGCCGCCAGCTGTGGTGGGGGCATCAGATTCCGGTCTGGTACGGGCTGGACCTGTCGGCCGAGGATTTCAAGGATGACGAAAACGACGGCGAGCTGGACCTGGTTGAACTGGGCCGGCTGCTGAACGAAGGCGGCATGCTGCACCGGGGCGCGGTCATGGAATGCGCCGCCAGCTTCGAGGACGTCACCGGAAAATTCCTGGATGACAATGCCGACATTCCCAGCCCGCTCAGCCACGCCACGGTGATCGAGGTGGCCGACAAGCACGAGGCGATCCACCGGTTCGCCGAAAGCCTGGCGCAATACGCCATCGACCGCGACCCGACCAAGCTGGTCTATCCGGTCTGGCGCGACCCGGATGTGCTGGACACCTGGTTCTCGTCCGGGCTGTGGCCCATCGGCACGCTGGGCTGGCCCGAACAAACCGAGGAGTTGCAGCGCTACTTCCCCACCGATGTCCTGATCACCGGGTTCGACATCCTGTTCTTCTGGGTTGCCCGGATGATGATGATGCAGCTGGCCGTGGTGAACGAAATCCCGTTCCACACCGTCTATCTGCACCAGCTCGTCCGCGACGAGAAGGGCAAGAAGATGTCCAAGACCACCGGCAACGTCATCGACCCGCTGGAAATCGTGGACGAGTTCGGCGCCGACGCGCTGCGCTTTACCAACGCCTCGATGGCGGCCATCGGCGGCGTCCTGAAACTGTCGCGCGAGCGCATCACCGGCTATCGCAACTTTGGCACCAAGCTGTGGAACGCCGTCCGCTTTGCCGAGATGAACGAGGTCTTTACCGACGCCGTGCCGCAAGTGGACGTGGCCGAGTTGCGGCCCAAGGCCGCCGTGAACCGCTGGATCATCGGCGAAACCGCCCGCGTGCGGGAAGAGGTCGACGCGGCGCTGGCGAGCTATCGCTTCAATGACGCGGCCAATGCGCTTTATGCCTTCGTCTGGGGCAAGGTTTGCGACTGGTACGTGGAATTGTCCAAACCGCTGCTGCAGGGCGACGATGCCGAGGCCCAGGCCGAGACCCGCGCCACCATGCGCTGGGTTCTGGATCAGTGCCTGGTTCTGCTGCATCCGATCATGCCCTTCATCACCGAAGAGCTGTGGGGCCTGACCGGCACCCGTGCCAAGATGCTGGTGCATGCCGACTGGCCGACCTATGCCGCCGCCGATCTGGTCGATGCCGACGCGGATCGCGAGATGAACTGGGTGATCTCGGTGATCGAGAACACCCGCTCGGCCCGCGCCCAGATGCGCGTTCCGGCGGGCCTGTACGTGCCGATGCTGGTAACCGAGATCGACGCCCACGGCCAGGCCGCCTGGGACCGGAACGAGGCGCTGATCAAGCGGCTGGCCCGGATCGACAGCCTGACCAAAGCCGATACGCTGCCCAAGGGCACGATCTCGATCGCGGCCCCCGGCGCGTCTTTTGGCCTGCCGCTGGCCGACATCATCGACATCGGTGCCGAGAAGGAACGGCTGGAAAAAGCCAAGGGCAAACTGGCCAAGGAACTAGGCGGTCTGCGCGGGCGTCTCAACAACCCCAAATTCGTGGCCTCGGCCCCGGAAGAGGTGGTGGAAGAGGCCAAGGCCAACCTGGCCGCCCGCGAAGAGGAAGAGGCCCGCATCAACGAGGCCCTGGCCCGACTGGCCGAGATCGCCTGATCCGTCAGCCCCTCGCACACGCTTGACGAAACCCCGCCGCGCACGCCCGGCGGGGTTTTTTGCACCCGCCCCTGTTCACCGGGCCAAACGGTTGCTAGCAATCTCGGGACCAATCCACCGAGGCCCCCATGTCCAGACCCTTTCCGCCGATGCAGACCGTTTCAACCGGGCTGGTCGTGGCCGTAGTCGGCTTTTTCAGTTCCTTTCCGATTGTCCTTCAGGGGTTGGATGCCATGGGCGCTTCGGGGCCGCAGGCGGCATCGGGGCTGATGATGGCCGCGCTTGCCATGGGGCTGGCGGCGATCGTGCTCAGCCTGTGGTACCGCCAACCGATCAGCGTGGCCTGGTCCACGCCCGGCGCGGCGCTGCTGGCGGTTTCGGCCGCGCCGGCCGCGGGATTCTCGGGTGCCATCGGCGCATTCCTGTTTGCGGGTGCGCTGACCGTGCTGGCCGGAATGTGGCGCCCGCTGGGACGGTTGGCAGCGGCGATTCCCACCACGCTGGCGCAGGCGATGCTGGGCGGAGTGCTGCTGCCGCTGTGCATCGTCCCGTTTCAGGCCACTGTCGAGATCCCCTGGCAGGCCCTGCCGGTGATCCTGACCTGGTTCATCGCTGGACGTGTGCACAGACTGCTGGCGGTCCCCGCCGCCGTGCTGGCCGCCGCGCTGGTCGTCGTTCTGTTCTCTGACGGCCCGTCGGTGCGCCCCGATCACCTGCTGGCTGCGCCGGTCTGGACCACGCCCACATTCTCGGTGGCGTCGATGATCGGCATCGGGGTGCCGCTGTTCGTGGTCACGATGGCCACGCAGAACATCCCCGGCATCGCGGTCATGCGCAGCTTTGGCTATGCCCCGGTTCCAGGGCGGCTGTTCTCGGCCGTGGGCGGGGCCAGCATCCTGTCGGCCCCCTTCGGCGCGCCGGCGACCTGCCTTGCGGCCATCACCGCCGCCATGTGCTCGAACGAGGACAGCCACCCCGACCGGGATCAGCGCTATTGGTCTGCGGTCATGGCCGGGGTGTTCTATTGCCTGTTCGGGGTATTCGCCGTGGCCATCACCGGGTTTGCCGCCCATGCCGATCCGATGCTGATGGGCACGTTGACGGGCGTGGCGCTGATCGGGGTCATGGCCAACGCCACCTTCGCCGCGCTCGAGGTTCCGGCCGAGCGCGAAGCCGCGATCCTGACCTTTGCCATCACCGCCTCGGGCATCACCGTGTTCGGTCTGGGCGCGGCGGTCTGGGGCCTGCTGGCAGGCGGCATCGCCTATGGGGTGACGACGCGCCTGCGGGGCTGAGTTCGATCTGGCCGCGGCCCGCGAGGGTTACTTGAACTCGGGCTTGCGGCCCTGCATCTGGGCCATCACCACTTCCATCTGGTCGGGTTTGCCGATCAGCTCGACCTGTTCGGCGGATTCGGCCAGCAGAACCTCGGCGCGCGACTTGGTTTCGGCCACCTCGATCAGACGTTTCGCGGCGCGGATGGCCGAGGGGCTCTTGCCCGCGATATCCTCGGCCAGCGCGATGGCTTCGGTCAGCGGATCATCCGACAGGCTGGTGACCAACCCCCAGTCGGCGGCCTGAGCGGCACCGATGGGCCGCGCGGTATAGGTCAGCAGGCGCAGCACGTCGGACCGTACCAGTTTCGGCAACAGGACCATGCCGCCCATGTCGGGGATGATGCCCCATTTCATCTCCATCACGGCCAGCTTGGCATCGGGATGGGCAATGCGGATATCGGCCCCCAGCGCGATCTGCAGACCACCGCCATAGGCCACGCCCTGAATGGCGCAGATCACCGGCACCGGCACGCGGCGCCAGATCAGCGCCAGTTCCTGCATCTCATTCGCGTCGTCATGGCTGCGGGTCATCAGCCACTCGGTCGGGTCCTTGTGCGCCATGGTCGCGAAACTGGCCATGTCGAGCCCCGCGCAGAAGCTTTTGCCCTCGCCCGACAGCACCACGGCCCGGGCGTCCGAGGCGGCGACCTCTTGCCCCGCCGCCAGGATCGCCTTGACCATCGCATCATCCAGCGCGTTCATCTTGTCGCCGCGGGTCAGGGTGACATGGGCGATGTGGTTCCTGTATTCGACTGATACGCGCGCCATCTGGGCCTCCGGGTTTGATGTTCCGGGCAAACCATGCCCCGAAACCCGCCGCCGACGCCAGCCCGACGTGAGGGCAGATCGGTGCGGACGCCCTGGCCCGATGCAAGGCTTGCCCCGGCCATGCCCTTGGGATTATCTGCGCCCATGACCGGACCCAGATACACCCCGCTTGCCCAATCCCTGCCCGCAACCGTGCCCTTCGTCGGCCCCGAGACGCAAGAGCGCCAGCGCGGCGCCCCCTTCCTGGCCCGGCTGGGCGCGAACGAAAGCGTGTTCGGCCCCTCGCCCCGCGCGATCGAGGCGATGCGGCAGGCCGCTGGCGGCATCTGGATGTATGGCGATCCCGAAAACCACGATCTGCGCCATGCGCTGGCCGATCATCACGGCATCAGCCCCGACAACATCGTGGTCGGCGAAGGCATCGACGGGCTGCTGGGCTATCTGGTGCGCCTGATGGTCGCTCCGGGCGATGCGGTCGTGACCTCGGACGGGGCCTATCCCACCTTCAACTACCACGTCGCGGGCTATGGCGGGGCGATCCACAAGGTGCCTTATTCCAACGATCACGAGGACCCGGCCGCCCTGTTCACCAAGGCGGCCGAGGTCGGGGCCAAGCTGGTCTATCTGGCCAACCCGGACAACCCGATGGGCAGCTGGCATCGCGGCGCGGACATCGTCACGGCGATGGACGCTCTGCCCGACGGCTGTCTGCTGGTCTTGGACGAGGCTTACGTGGAGTGCGCGCCCGACGGCACCGCCGCGCCGGTCGCGGCGGATGATCCGCGCGTGATCCGGATGCGCACCTTTTCCAAGGTTTTCGGCATGGCCGGCGCGCGGGTCGGCTATGCGATCGGAGCACCCGGGTTGATCTCGGCCTTCAACAAGGTGCGCAACCATTTCGGCATGAACCGCATCGCGCAGGCCGGTGCGCTGGCCGCCCTGCACGATCAGGACTGGCTGGCGCAGGTTCAGACACGGATCGCCTCGGCCCGCGACCGGATCGGCGCGATTGCGCGTGACAACGGGCTGAGCCCGCTGCCCTCGGCCACCAATTTCGTGGCAATCGACTGTGGGCGCGACGGAGCATTTGCCAAGGCGGTGCTGGAGGCGCTGGTGGCGCAGGGGATCTTCGTGCGGATGCCCTTTGCAGCCCCGCAGAACCGCTGCATCCGCGTCAGTTGCGGCACCGAAGCCGACCTGAACGCCTTTGCCACCGCCCTGCCGCAGGCGCTGGCGGCGGCACGCAGCGCTTAACCTGCCAGAACCGCCGCCGCAGCCTCGAGCGCGCCGGACCCGCGCGGAATCTCCAGCGCGGCCATGGCGGTTTCGATGCCGCCCAACATGCCCATGACCATGTGACCGTTCAGATGGCCCATGTGGCCCAACCGGAAACACGAGTCCTCGTCCGCCATGCCCAGCCCGATGCCAAGGGTAAGGCCCAGATGCCGCTCGGTATAGCTGCGAAGGGGCGTGCCGCGCCCCTCGGTCAGGCGCAGGGCGGTGACGGCATGGCTGCGATGCGCGCGGTCGCCGACGTTCAGGTGCAGCGCCCCGCCTTCGGCCCAAGCCTCGCAGGCGGCCCAGACGGCTTGGGCCAGCCGCGCATGGCGGGCCCAGACCTGCTCAATCCCCTCGGCATGGATCAGGTCCAGGGCGGCGCGTAGGCCGTACAGGTGATGCGTCGGCGCGGTGCCGCCGAAGTACTGATAGAACCAGTCGGGCTGTGATCGCGGCTGCCAGTCCCAATAGCCCGAAACACGCGGCATTGCGGCCCGTTTGCCCTTGGCCCGGTCGTTGAAGAACACGAAGGACATGCCCGCCGGGGTCATCAGCCCCTTCTGGCAGGCGGTGACCATGACATCGACGCCCCAGTCATCCATCTCGAACCGGTCGCAGCCCAGCGAGGCGATGCAATCCGCCATCAGCAATGCCGGGTGGTTCAGGTCGTCCAGCAGCGCCCGCAGCGCCGGAATGTCGTTGCGGATCGAGCTGGACGTGTCCACATGAACCGCCAGAACCGCCTTGATCCGGTGGTCTGCATCAGCCCGCAGGGCCTGCGCGATCCGATCCATGTCCCACGGGTTGGAGGGACCAAAATCGATCAGTTCGACCTTCACACCCAGACGCTCGGCCATTTCCGCCCAGCCGTGGCTGAACAGACCCGAGGCGGGCACGAGGACGGTCTCGCCGGGGGCCAGAACGTTGGACAGCGCCGCCTCCCACGCGCCGTGGCCGTTGGCGATGTAGATCGCAACCTCGTGTCGAGTACGGGCCACGCGGCGCAGATCGGCCGTCAGGCCGGGCATCATCTCGACCAGTTCACCGGCATAGATATTGGGCGACGGGCGGTGCATCGCCTGCAGCACCGCGTCGGGAATCACCGAAGGGCCGGGAATGGCCAAATAGTCGCGCCCCTGCGCGAGGAAATTACTGCCTGTCATGTGGGTCAACCTGCCTGTAATGGCGCCCACCCTAGCGCCCGGTCCGGCAAGGTCAATCCATCAACGCAGCCGCCTCACGCGCAAGGGCTTCGATCCCCGCCCAGTCGCCCTGCGCCACCATCTGTTTCGGGGCGACCCAGCTGCCGCCCGCGCAGATCACGTTGGGCAGAGACAGGTAGTCGCGCGCGTTGGCGGTTGATACGCCGCCCGTCGGGCAGAAGGTGATCTGCGGCAGCGGCGCGCCGATCGCCTTGAGTGCGGGCGCCCCGCCCGAGGCTTCGGCCGGGAAGAACTTCAGCATGTCATAGCCCTGCTCGAGCAGGCGCATCGCCTCGGTCGCGGTGGCCGCGCCGGGCAGCAGCGGCAGGCCCTCGGCCTCACAGGCGGCGATCAGGGCATCGGTGCCCCCCGGCGATACGCCGAACTGGGCGCCCGCCTCTTTCGCGGCACGGACATCGTCGGGCGTGACCAGCGTGCCGGCCCCCACGACCCCGCCGGGCACCTGCGCCATGGCGCGGATCGCGTCCAGCGCCGCGGGCGTGCGCAAGGTCACCTCGAGCGCGGGCAGGCCACCGGCCACCAGTGCCTCGGCCAGCGGGTGGGCATGGGCGGCGTCATCGACGACCAGAACCGGGACGATGGGCGCCAATGCGCAGATCTCGCGGGTGCGTTGGGTTTTTGCGGACATGGGTTCAGGCTCCGAAAATGCTGGCACCGGCATCGGCCGAGCCGACGGCGTTGCGGAACGTCGTGAACAGGTCGCGGCCGACCCCGTATTGATGCGCCGAAAGATCGGCGGTGGCGACGGGGCGGTCCAGCACGCCGGGGGTCAGGATTTCAAGCTGGCCCCGCACCGCATCGACGCGCAGCAGGTCGCCGTCGCGCAGTTTGGCGATCGGGCCGCCATCCAGCGCCTCGGGGCAGACATGAATCGCCGCGGGCACTTTGCCCGAGGCCCCCGACATGCGGCCATCGGTGACCAGTGCCACCTTCTGCCCGCGCCCCTGAAGGATCGACAGGATCGGGGTCAGCGAGTGCAGTTCGGGCATGCCGTTGGCCTTGGGCCCCTGAAAACGGACAACGACGATGACATCGTCGGTGAACTCGCCCGCCTTGAACGCGGCCTTGACCTCGTCCTGGTCGTGGAAGACGCGCACCGGGGCCTCGACCACCTGGTGTTCGGGCGCCACGGCCGAGACCTTCATCACGCCGGTGCCCAGATTTCCGGTCAGCCGCGACAGGCCGCCGGTGGGTTGGAACGGGTCATTGGCCGGGCGCAGGATCTTTTCGTTCAGGCTGTGGCCCGCGCCGTCCTGCCAGACCAGTTCGCCATCGATCAGCTTGGGTTCCTGCGTGTAGTGATGCAGCCCCTGCCCCGCCACGGTCAGCGTGTCGGGATGCAGCAGGCCTTCGTCCAGCAGCGTGCCGATGGCATACCCCAGCCCGCCCGCGGCGTGGAAATGGTTCACGTCCGCCAGACCGTTGGGATAGACCCGCGCGACCAGGGGCACGACGCCCGAGATGTCCGAGAAATCCTGCCAGTCCAGCACGATGCCCCCGGCACGGGCCATGGCGATCAGGTGGATCAGCAGGTTGGTCGACCCGCCCGTGGCCATCAGCCCCACGATGCCGTTCACGAAAGCCCGTTCGTCGAGGATCTGGCACACCGGCGTGTAATTGTTGCCCAGCGCGCTGAGCGACAGGGCGCGGCGGGCGCCTTCCTCGGTCAACGCATCGCGCAGCGGCGTGTTGGGGTTGACGAAGCTGGAGCCCGGCAGGTGCAGGCCCATGAACTCCATCAACATCTGGTTGGTGTTGGCGGTGCCGTAGAAGGTGCAGGTGCCCGGCCCGTGATAGGCGGCCATCTCGGCGGCCATCAGTTCTTCGCGCGTGGCTTCGCCGGCGGCGAATTTCTGGCGTACCTTGGCCTTTTCGTCGTTGGGCAGGCCGCTGGTCATCGGGCCGGCGGGCAGGAACACCGCCGGCAGGTGGCCAAAGCTTTGCGCCGCAATTACCAGCCCCGGCACGATCTTGTCGCAGACCCCCAGGAACACCGCCGCGTCAAAGGTATTGTGGCTGAGCGCCACCGCCGCCGCCAGCGCGATCACGTCGCGCGAGAACAGAGACAGCTCCATCCCGGCCTCGCCTTGCGTGACGCCGTCACACATGGCCGGAACCCCACCCGCGACCTGCGCGGTGCCGCCTGCGGCACGGGCCGCGCGACGGATCAGTTCTGGATAGCGCTCGAACGGCTGATGCGCCGACAGCATGTCGTTATAGGCGGTGACGATGCCCAGATTGCCCACGCTGGTGGTTGCCAGAGTCTTTTGATCGGGGCCAGCCCCGGCATAGGCATGGGCCTGACCGCTGCAGGACAGATGCGCGCGGGACGGCCCGTCAGACCGGGCCTGCTCCATCCGCTGCAGATAGGTACGGCGGGGATCGGCGCTGCGCTCGATTATCCTTTGGGTGACATCGGTGATGACGTCGTGAACCATCTCAACCTCCGATCTGGCGCCAGCGGCGCCCATCGCGATGCATCAGCATCAACGCGTCTTCCGGGCCGGAACTGCCCTGGTCATAGAGCGACGGACGGTCGCCGCGCTCTTCCCAGCCCTTGATGATGGGATCGACCCAAGCCCAGGCGGCCTCGACCTCGTCGCCGCGCATGAACAGGGTCTGGTCGCCGCGGATCACGTCCATCACCAGCCGTTCATAGGCGTCCTGTGCGCGCACATCGGCACCCAGCGCCTCGGCAAAGCTCATGTCCAGCGCGACGTCCGTCAGGCGGAAGCCGCCCGGGCCGGGATCCTTGATCGTGGTGCGCAGGGTGATGCCCTCATCAGGCTGCAGGCGGATCACCAGAACGTTGCCGTGCAGCGGGCCGACATTGGGAAAGATCGTGTGCGGCGGGTCGCGGAAAAACACGGCGATTTCGGATTCACGCGCGCGCAGACGCTTGCCCGTGCGCAGATAGAACGGAACCCCCGCCCAGCGCCAGTTGCCCACGCGCACCTTCAGCGCGATGTAGCTTTCGGTCAGGCTGTCGGGGTTGCCCACATGGTCGACATAGCCGTCGCCGCCCTTGTCCGCCCGGTACTGGCCGCGGGCGATGTCGGTCGAGGCGACAGGTTCCAGTGCCTCGATCACCTTGACCTTTTCATTACGCACCGCGTTGGGCGAAAAAGTCGAGGGCGGCTCCATCGCCGTCAGGCACAGAAGCTGCACCAGGTGGTTCTGCACCATGTCCCGCATCGCGCCGGACTGGTCGTAATAGGCGCCACGCCCTTCGACCCCGACGGTTTCGGCCACGGTGATCTGGACATGATCCACATGGGTCGCGTTCCACAGCGGCTCGAACAGCGAGTTGGCAAAGCGCAGCGCCATCAGGTTCTGCACCGTTTCCTTGCCCAGGTAATGGTCGATCCGATAGATCTGGTGTTCTTCGAAACAGGCGCGCAGACCTTCGTTCAGCGCCTTGGCCGAGGCCAGATCATGGCCAAAGGGTTTCTCGACCACGATGCGGCTGTCGGGCGTGGCAAGCCCGTGATCATGCAGGCGCTGTGCGATGCCGGGAAACAGTTTCGGACCGACCGACAGATAAAAGGCGCGCACCACGTCAGGGCGCAGCGATTTGGCCAGCTTGTCCCAGCCGTTTTCGCCCAGCGCATCCACGGGCACGTATTCGACCCGCGCCAGAAACCGGTCCAGCACGTCCTTTTTGAAGGACGGCGCGAATTCCTTCATCGACTTGCGCACCTGCGCGCGGAACCCGTCATCGTCCATATCCGACCGCGCGGTCCCGATGATGCGCGCATCTTCGGGCATCTGCCCCACTTCGAACCGATGGTAGAGGCCCGGCAGGATCTTGCGCTGGGCCAGATCTCCGGTCGCGCCGAACAGGACCAGATCGAACGGATCTACCGGAATTACGCGTGAAACCATGGCTGGCTCCCTTCTTCGGACAATCCGGCGCGGTCTGCAGCCAGACACCCTGTTACCGCTAACATTCGTGGCTTGGATAGAAAGGCCAAGCCCAAAAAGCAAGCCCGGATTTCGGAAACGGGTCTTTTTTCGCGGTCACCATGGCCTCAGCCGTTGGCGCGCAGATACTCCATGATCGCCGGACGCACCGATTGTTCGCCGCGATGGCGGGCGTCGGCGATGATCTTGCGAACCTCCTGCAGGTTGGACCGCAACAGCAGGCTTTTGACCGGGCCGATCGAGGCCGGGCGCATCGACAAGGTGCGGATGCCCATCGCCGCCAGGCACAGCGCCTCGATCGGGCGGCCGGCATCCTCGCCGCAGAAACTCAGCGGCGTGTCGGAAATTCCGCACCGTTCGACGATGCGCTCGATCAGGCTGAGGAAGCTGACATTCAGCGTGTCATAGCGGCGGCGCACCAGCTCGTTCTCGCGGTCGGCGGCGAAGAAGAACTGCTTCAGGTCGTTGCCGCCGATCGAGATGAAATCGACCTCGTCAAAGAATTTCTGGGGGGCGAAGGCCAATGACGGTGTTTCCAGCATCGCCCCGATTTCAAGCGTTTCGGGCAGAACATGGCCCAGACGCTTTTCGCGTTCGATGGTCTTGTTCACCTCCCACTTGGCCTCGCGGAACTCCTCGGCCTGCGCCACGAAGGGAAACATCACCGTCAACGGCCGCCCCTCGGCGGCGCGGATCAGGGCCTGCAGCTGCATGCGCATGACCCCGCGCTTGTCCAGGCCCACGCGGATGGCGCGCCAGCCCAGCGCCGGGTTGGGTTCGGCGACATGCTTCATGTAGGGCAGCACCTTGTCCGACCCGATATCCAGCGTTCGGAACACCACGCGCTTGCCATCGGCCGAATCGAGTACGCGTTTGTACTGCGCCACCAGTTCGGACCGCTTCGGCATCTGGTTGCGGATCAGGAACTGCAGTTCGGTGCGGAACAGGCCCACGCCCTCAGCCCCCGACGTCTTGAGCGACGGCAGGTCGGCCATCAGGCCGGCATTCATCACCAGATTGATCCGCTCGCCATCCTTCGTCACGGTCGGGGTTTCGCGGATCGAGGCATAGCGTTTCTGCGCCTCGGCCTGCATGGCCATCTTGTCGCGGAAGGCGCTGACCACGGTATCCTCGGGGCGCAGATGCACGACGCCCTCGTCGCCATCGACAAGAATGTGATCACCGTTCAAGGCCTCGGTCGTGATCCGCCCCACATGCACCACCAGCGGGATGGCCAGGGCGCGGGCGACGATGGCGGCATGGCTGCCGACCGAGCCTTCCTCGAGCACGATGCCCTTCAGCGACCGGCCGTATTCCAACAGATCGCCCGGTCCGATATTGCGCGCCACCAGGATCGGATCAGGCGGCATCTCCTTGCCGTTGTCGCGGCCCTGCCCCGTCAGAATGCGCAGCAGCCGGTTCGACAGATCGTCCAGATCGGCCAGCCGCTCGCGCAGATAGGGGTCGGTGACCTGGCTCATCCGGGCGCGAGCCTGCGACTGTTCTTTTTCAACCGCCGCCTCGGCGCTGAGGCCGCGGGCGATATCCTCCTCCATCCGCCGCATCCAGCCCTTGGAATTGGCGAACATCCGATAGGCCTCGAGAACCTGCAATTGCTCGGTGTCACCCCCCCGCGAGATTTCCAGCATCTTGTCGACGCCCACGCGCAGTTCCTCGACGGCCGCGTTTAGGCGTTCAAGCTCGCGGTGCGGATCGTCGGCAATGGGGTTGGTGACCACGACGCGTGGTTCGTGCAGCCAGACATGGCCTTCGGCAGAACCTTCCTGTGCGGGGCCGCCCCGCAGCAACAGGGCTTGCTGGTGCAGCGGCGACAGGGCCGCCCCTTCGCCCACGAAGGCGCCCAGCTCGGCCATCTCGGCCAGCACCATCGCGACCACTTCCAAGGCATAGACCTCGTCGGCGGAAAACTCGCGCGCGTCGCGCGACTGCACGACCAGAACGCCCAGCTTCTGGCCCAGCCGCTGAATCGGCACGCCCAGGAACGACGAATACCGCTCCTCGCCGGTTTCCGGCATGTAGCGGAAACCCTTTGCCGCCGGCGCGTCGGCTGTATTGACCACCTCGCCGAACTTGGCCACGCGCCCCACCAGGCCCTCGCCCAGACGCATGCGGGTCTGGTGAACCGCTTCGGGGGCAAGCCCTTCGGTCGCGCAGAGTTCAAGGGTTTCGTCGTCGCGGAACAGGTAGATCGAGCACACCTCGCACCGCATGCTGTCGGCAATCAGATGCGTGATCCGGTCAAGACGCTCCTGACCGGCCGCCTCGCTTGCCATCTCCTCGCGCAGCCGCCCCAGCAGCTTGCGGGATTCCGTTTCCATTCCGTCTGCCATCGCCCGGTTCATCCTGCGGTGTCAGGCGGGACCTTGGCCGAAATGCTCAGGCCGCCTTGTCCAGTTCAAACGCATCATGCAGCGCCTGAACGGCAAGTTCCATGTATTTCCGATCGATCAGCACGGAAATCTTGATCTCGGAGGTTGTGATGACCTTGATGTTGATCCCCTCATCCGAGAGCACCTTGAACATCTTGGCCGCCACGCCCGACTGCGAGCGCATGCCGATGCCCACGACCGAAACCTTGGCCACGTCGGTATCGGCGACCAGCTCGGCATAGTTCAGATCACCACGCTCCTTGACTGCCAGCAGCGCCTTTTCGGCGCGCGCCACCTGGTTGGTGGGGCAGGAAAAGGTCATGTCCGTGCGCCCCTCGTCCGAGATGTTCTGCACGATCATGTCGACATTGATCCCCTCATCGCTGAGCGCGTTGAAGATGATCGCGGCGATGCCGGGGCGGTCGGCGACCGACACGACGGTCATCTTGGCCTCGTCCCGCGAATAGGCCACACCCGAGACTACATTGGATTCCATGATTTCCTCCTCGTCGACGACCAGGGTTCCGGCCTCGTCGGACTGTTCCTCGAAGCTTGAGAGAACACGCAGTTTCACCTTGTACCGCATCGCCAGCTCGACCGAGCGGGTCTGCAGTACCTTGGCCCCCAACGAGGCCAATTCGAGCATTTCCTCGAACGAGATCTTGTCCAGCTTGCGCGCCTTCTCGCAGATGCGCGGATCGGTGGTATAGACGCCGTCCACATCGGTGTAGATGTCGCAGCGCTCGGCGTCGAAGGCGGCGGCGAAGGCCACGGCGGTGGTGTCCGAACCGCCCCGGCCCAGCGTGGTGATCCGCCCTTCGGGGCTGAGGCCCTGAAAGCCCGCCACCACGGCGACCTTCATGCCCTCACCGAACTTCTGGTTGATGTTGTCGGTCGGAATGTCCAGGATCCGCGCCGCCGAATGGGCGCCATCGGTCAGCAGGGGCACCTGCCAGCCCTGCCAACTGCGGGCGGGAATGTCCATTTCCTGCAGCGTCAGTGCCATCAGCCCGGCGGTGACATTCTCGCCCGAGGACACCACGGCATCATATTCGCGCGCGTCGTACAGCGGCGAAATCTCGTCGACCCAGCCCACCAGTTCGTTGGTCTTGCCCGACATGGCCGAAACGATGACGATGACGTCATAGCCCTTGGCCACTTCGACGCCGATACGCTTGGCCGCGCGGCGGATGCGGTCGAGGTTGGCGACGGATGTGCCGCCAAATTTCATCACGAGTACGGGCATGGGGGCAAATGTCTCCGCGCCTTGGATTTCCGGTCCCGTGCGTCTTATGCGAGGGGACCCGATAGGGCAAGGGTGCAAAGCGGCAGACCCTGCGGCGCGCGGTCGCTTTACAACCGGCTCCGGCAATGTCAGCGTGGGATCAGCCGTTTACGCCAAGAGGTCTTTCATGCTGCGTTTCGTTTTTGCCCTTGTCCTGATGTCCGCGCCCGCGGTGGCCCAGGTGGCCACCCTGTCCGGCACGGATGGTCAAAACGCATTGGGAACCGTGCCCTGCACCGCCTTGTCAGGGCAGTCGCTGCAAAGCTGCCCGGCCGAGTTGCGCCGCAAAGAGGACGGAACCGCAACGCTGGCGGTCCAACTGCCCACCGGCGAGGTGCGCCGCATCTATTTCACCGATGGCGAACCCGATTCCAGCAGTTCGACCGCTCAGATCACGTCGGAAACACGCGGCGATATCCTGGTGATTTTCATCGACCCCGGCGAAGTCTACGAGATCCCCAAGGCGGCGCTGGCAACTCAGTAAGGATGCGCCTGCCCGTCCCAGGTTTCGAAACACCCGGTGGTATCGAGGCTCAGCGCCTCGAAACGCTCGGTCAGCCCGGCAACGGCCTGTGAGACGGTGATGTCGGCAGCCTGACCGCCCATGTCCGTCTGCACCCATCCGGGGTGATAGATACCCACCGCGATGCCGTCGCCCTTCAGATCCACCGCCAGGTTGCGCCCGAGATTCAGCGCGGCGGCCTTTGAAGCACGATAGATGTAACTCCCCCCGGGCGCCCGCGTGTGCGAGGCCATCTGCGACGAGATGATCGCGATCTTGCCGTGCGCGGCCCGCAGATTGGGCAGCAGGGCTTGAATGGTCAGAAACACGCCGGTCACATTGGCGGCAAAGGTCTGGGCCCACATCTCGGCCGGGTAGCCCTCGATCGTCTGACCCTTGTCCAGATACACGCCCGCGTTGCACACCAACAGGTCAACAGGTTGCCCGTGCAGCGCACGCGCCATTGCCGCATGATCGGCCGGATCGGTCACGTCCAGTTTCACCGCACCACTGCCATCGCGGGCGGTGCCGGTGACCTGATGGCCCTGCCCTTTGAAGTGATCGGCCATCGCCCGGCCGATCCCCCGATTGGCACCGGTGATCAGAACATGCATCGCTCAGTTCGTCTTTCGGCTGGGTACGAAGGGCAGAGGCGCCACGGGCACACCGTCTTCGATCAGCGCCTTGGCCTCTTCCGCCCTGGCCTCACCATAGATGGGGCGCTCGGGCGCTTCGCCCAGATGAATCTTGCGGGCCTCGCGCGCGAAATCGCGCCCGACATAGTCGGAATTGGCCTCGACCTTGGCGCGCAGCTCTTTCAGGACGCGCTCGATCTCGGCCTTGGAAGGGGCCGCCTCAGCCCGAGGCGCGGGCGCCTGCGTGCTGCGCGCGGAACTCAGCCGCGGCGTCATGACGGCCTTCTCGACCGAGGTACAGCCGCACTGCGTGCAGGTCACCATGCCCGCCTTGGCCAGCTTGTCATAGGCATCGGCCGACTGGAACCAGCTGTCGAACCCGTGACCGTTGCTGCATTTCAGAGCATATTGAATCATCTTGCGTCCAAAAGGTCGGTTTCCGAATAGATACCGTCAGACATGGCGATATCAAGCCTTTCTCGCGACGACACGATCCGCCACGGTCGAGAAGCCCCGGATCAATGCGGACAGGTCCTGCGCGAAAACCCTGTCGGCCGCCTCGTCCGGCTTGAGCCATACCCTGCGCCGCTGACCGGCCTCGGGGAAACTTTCGGCCACTTCGGTGACCCGCAGAGGAAAGACGTCGACCAGACACATCACGCGCCCCAACCGCTTGTGGTGCTTGGCATGGGCGAAGCTTCCGATACGCCGGGTGTCGCAATGGCCGGTCACGCCGGCCTCTTCCCAAGCCTCGCGCGCGGCGGAATCCGCGTCGCTCAGACCGGTGATCACCCACCCCTTGGGAATGATCCAGCGGCCGGACCCGCGCGTCGATATCAACAGAACCTCGACCCCCGCCTGCGTCTGGCGATGGCACAGGGCCGCCACCTGCCGCATGACCGGCAGTTGCTGGGAGGCGAATGCGCCGTCCGAAGACAGCCTGGCGTCTTTCACGTTCAGCATCCTCTCGACAGGCCTCGTTTTCCTGCAAAACCGCCTGCTTGTCCCGCAGGTCGGTCAGTTTCAGACTACCACTTCAGGCGGAATTGTCCAATTTGGGTCAATCCGTCACCCTATCCTGCGGCGCTCCAAGCGCCGAACCAGATCTTCATGTGGAATGTCGGCATCGATGGCCAATCGCCGCAGGCCGAAGTGAACCCGGGCAATCTGCTGGTAATAACGGGAATAGACATAGTTGATGCCGCCTCCGGCGACGGCCCCAAGCACCGGCAGGGTCTGCGCGGCCAATTTCTGACCAAGCGCCACCGACAGTCTGGGCGAAACGGCCGCGATCAGCTTTTGCGTCGCCGGCCCGGTCAATGTCAGGCGCACCGAGAAGAACCCCAGATCGGCGCCATCGTCATGCGACAGCGGACCCGCGGCCGACAGAACCCTCACGCAGTCGAACTTGACGTTTTCGGCCGATGGATCGAACCCCTCACGGGCGGCGGCCCCCTGGATCGCACGCAACAGCATGGTCGTCGTGGCCGGCAGTTCGATCAGCGCGGTGGTCAGGCCGCCCGTGCCGCCAACTGCGCCCATGGCAGTTGCGACAACCGTGTTCACCCACGGTTCTTGATCCGGGACTGCACGCCGCGATCCATCCGCCGCGCGGACGGCCACCCACAGCGCCTGCTCGGTGGCCTCCACCACGCCTGACCGAACCGGAGTTGGCAATTGCTCGAGCAGCGACTCCGCCGATCCGCCCAGACGGTTCAGAAACTTCACTCCGGCGCCCCCGGCGTCGCGATAGTATCCGGCAAGTCGGTCAAGCTCGGCTTCGGGATCTGGTCGCTGCACTCGCACGATATCGTGCATTAGGTCTCCTCCTGCCCCCGAAAGATCGGCATCAGCGCGCGCGCTTTCAATAGGTCAGCGGGTCCAACGCGTGACTTCTCCGCCTGTGCCCTGCCAGGCGCCGGGCGCCAGGTCCAGCCCGAGAACCCGATCCGGGTTGGTTGGCGGCGGCATCTCCACCCCCTCGAGCCGCGCAAACCCAAAGCGTGAATAATAGGGCGCGTCACCGACCAGCATGACCCGCTCCCACCCTTTGGCCCGCCCGGCTTCGATACCTTCACGGATCAGGTAACCACCCAACCCTTCGCCCTGGTGGGTCGGGTGGACGGCAACGGGCCCCAGCAAAAGCGCGTCGTGTGCGCCAACATGAACCGGCCAGAATCGGATGGCCCCAGCCAGAATGCCCTGCCCGTCACGGGCCACCATCGACAGCCCAGACACGGGCGGAACGTCGTCGCGCAACCGATAGGACGACAGCGCCTCGCGCCCCGGCGCAAAGCACAGGTCATAGAGGGCCTCGACTTCCCACCAATCCTTCGGCTCTTCCGGTCTGATCCCGAACTGCTGCACCGCGGCCCTCTTTTCGACTCTGGCAATCGCCCTAGCACTTCGCTAGGCCTTGAGCAAACGCTTGGAGATCAGATGTTCTATCGCCCCGAAGACGGCCACGGATTGCCGCACAACCCGTTCAACGCCATCATCACGCCGCGCCCGATCGGATGGATCTCGACCCGCGGCGCGGATGGGATCAACAACCTGGCGCCCTATTCATTCTTCAACGGGGTTGCCTATACGCCACCGCAGGTGATGTTTGCCTCCACCGGTACGAAGCACGACCAGGACCGCGGAAAGGACAGCATCGCCAATATAGAGGCGACCGGCGTCTTTTGCGTCAACGTGGTGGCCCACGCCCATCGGGATGCGATGAACGCAAGCTCGGCCAGCCTTCCGAAAGAGGTGGACGAGTTCGCCCACGCCGGGCTGACTCCGGTGGAATGCGAAACCATCTCATGCGCCCGCATCGAAGGCGCCCCCGCCGCGCTGGAATGCAAACTGACCCAGATCGTCACGCTGCCCGGCCAGGCCAACCAGGTGGTTTTCGGAGAGGTCATCGGCGTGCACCTGCGCGATGACTGCCTGAAGGACGGCAAGTTCGACGTCACCACCTTTCAACCTTTGTCGCGGCTTGGCTATCGCGACTACTCGGTGGTGACGGAGTTGTTCTCCCTCAATCGTCCAGACGATTGAGGCGGGATTAGGGGGCTCTGCCCCCGCCGCGCTGTGCGCGACTCCCCCGGGATATTTTTCGGCCAGATGAAGGGCGCGCGCGGTCTTCATCTGGCTGCAAATATCCCGGAGCGCGAGGCAGAGCCTCGCATTGCCTCAGTGGCCGCCCAGAATGCCGGTTCGAACAGAATAGTCGACCGCAAGGCCGTAATCAGGGTCATCGTCGCTGTCGACCATCAAGTGACCTGCTTTCTTGAGCAGCTTGTGGCAGTCCCGGCTGAGATGGCGCAGCATGACGCGCTTGCCTGCCGCCTCGTATTTCGCGGCAACGTTTTCGATGGCCTGCAGGGCCGATTGGTCGACCACGCGGCTGTCGGCAAAATCCACGATCACCGTTTCCGGGTCGTTCTGAACATCGAACAGTTCGACAAACCCCTCGGACGAACCGAAGAACAGCGGACCCTTGATTTCGTAGACTTTGGCGCCTTTTTCGGTTTCCGAGTCGCGGGTGACCGCGTGGATGCGCTTGGCGTTGTTCCAGGCATAGGCCAGCGCCGAAACGATCACGCCGACCACGACGGCCACGGCGAGGTCTTCCATCACGGTGACGACGGTGACCAGAACGATGACGAAGGCATCCGTCAGCGGCACCTTGCGCAGGATGTTGAAGGAGTTCCAGGCGAAGGTGCCGATCACCACCATGAACATCACGCCAACCAGCGCAGCCAGCGGAATCTGTTCGATCAAAGGCGAGCCGACAAGGATGAACACCAGCAGGAACAGCGCGGCAGCGATCCCCGCGATGCGCGTGCGGCCGCCGGACTTTACGTTGATCATCGACTGCCCGATCATCGCACAGCCGCCCATCCCGCCAAAGAACCCGGTGACGACGTTGGCGGTACCCTGCGCGATGCATTCCTGCGAAGCACCGCCGCGCTTGCCGGTGATCTCGCCCACCAGGTTCAGCGTCAGCAGGGATTCGATCAGGCCGATGGCCGCCAGGATGACGGCGTAGGGCAGGATGATCTCGAAAGTTTCCCAGGTCAGCGGAACCATGGGGATGTGGAATTTTGGCAGTCCGCCCTCGATCGAGGCCAGGTCTCCGACGCGCGGGACATCCAGCCCCATACCGATCACCAGCGCGGCCACCACGACGATGCCCGCCAGCGGTGCCGGCACGATGCGCGTGACGCGCGGCATCACCCAGATCACCGCCATGGTCAGTGCGACCAGCCCCAGCATCGTGTATAGCTGCATCCCGGACAGCCATTCACCGCCGCTCATGCCGTGGCCGGTGTTTTCCATAGTGCCCGGCACCTTGAACTGGCCCAGTTGCGCCAGAAAGATCACGATGGCCAGGCCATTGACAAAGCCCAGCATCACCGGATGCGGCACCAGCCGGATGAACCGGCCCCAATGCATGGCCCCCGCGATGATCTGCAGGATGCCCATCAAAACCACTGTGGCGAACAGGTATTCGACCCCGTGCTGCGCCACCAGCGCCACCATGACGACCGCCAGCGCACCGGTTGCGCCCGAGATCATACCCGGACGGCCCCCGATCAGCGCGGTGATCAGCCCCACGAGGAACGCCGCATACAGACCCACCAGCGGGTGAACCCCGGCGACGAAGGCAAAGGCCACCGCTTCGGGCACCAGGGCCAGGGCGACGGTCAGGCCCGACAAAAGCTCGATCCGCAGGCGGGCGGGGGTCAGCTTTTCGTCCGGCATCCAGCTCAGATCGGGAATGGCGAGGCGATTGGCAAAGCTTGCCAGCAAGGCTCGGGGCATGAATTGGTCCTGTGGGTCAGAATGTTCGCGCGAAGGCGGTCGTATACCCGCCTTCGGCGCTGTCTGCTAGCCCATCGATGGCAGGCTGTCATGCAAAAACTGCAAGGCGACGCCCGTTGTCGCTCCTGTGAGCCGCAAAAACACCGGCAAGCCTTGCCAAATGCCCGACAAGCCCGCAGAAATTCCCACAGGCAGGTATCGCAGCGGAGAACGAACGTGGCCCAGACAAAGATTGCCGTCATCGGCGGATCGGGAATTTATGACATCGACGGGCTGGAGACGCCGCAATGGGTTACCGTGGAAACGCCCTGGGGCGCGCCGTCCGACCAGATCCTGACCGGGACACTGGACGGCATCGAGATGGCCTTTCTGCCCCGCCACGGGCGCGGGCATGTGCATTCGCCGACCGAGGTGCCCTATCGCGCCAATATCGACGCGCTGAAACGGCTGGGGGTGACCGATGTGATCTCGGTTTCGGCCTGCGGCTCCTTCCGCGAACACATGGCGCCGGGAGATTTCGTGGTCGTCGATCAGTTCATCGACCGCACCTTCGCCCGCGAGAAAAGCTTTTTCGGCACCGGCTGTGTCGCCCATGTCAGCGTGGCCCATCCGACCTGCCCGCGCCTGGGCGATGCCTGTGAATCCGCCGCCCGGGCGGCGGGCATCACCGTGCATCGCGGCGGCACCTACCTGGCGATGGAAGGGCCGCAATTCTCGACGCTGGCGGAATCGAAGATGTACCGCGAGCAGTGGGGCTGCGACGTGGTCGGCATGACCAACATGCCCGAGGCCAAACTGGCCCGCGAGGCCGAGCTTTGCTATGCCTCGGTGGCGATGGTCACCGACTATGACAGCTGGCACCCCGATCACGGCGAAGTGGACGTGACCGCGATCATCGCGACGCTGACCGGCAATGCCGAGAAGGCGCGCGCCTTGGTCAAGAGCCTGCCCGCCCTGCTGGGAGCAGAGCGCGCGCCCTGCCGGCATGGCTGCGACCGGGCGCTGGACCACGCGATTTTGACGGCCCCGGAAAAGCGCGACCCGCAAGTGCTGACCAAGCTGGATGCGGTGGCGGGCCGGGTATTGTAGGCGGCCTTGACGGCCACGTGTTTTTTTCAGGCTCGCTGCGGCGGATCTGACGGAGGTTTGTTATGGATTTTGAACTTTGGCTGGCCTTTGTCGCCGCCTCGACCGCCCTTCTGCTGATCCCGGGCCCGACGGTTCTGCTGGTGCTCAGCTATGCGCTGTCCAAAGGGCGCAGCGTGGCCGTGGCCTCGGCCACCGGGGTTGCGTTGGGGGACCTGATCGCCATGACCGCCTCGTTGCTGGGGCTTGGGGCGCTGGTGCTGGCGTCGGCCACGCTGTTTTCGGTGCTGAAATGGGTGGGCGCCGCCTATCTGGTCTGGCTGGGCATCAAGCTGCTGCGCAGTGCGCCGTCCGGAGGGATGCAGGCGGTGTCCACCGGGCGCGACGTCACCGCGCGCGGCGTGTTCGGCCATGCGGCCGCCGTCACCGCCCTGAACCCGAAATCCATCGCCTTCTTCATCGCCTTCGTGCCGCAATTCCTGCGCCCGACCGAGCCGCTGGGCCCGCAGTTCGCGATCCTGATCGCCACCTTCGTGGGGTTGGCGGGGCTGAACGCGCTGGCCTATGCGCTGCTGGCCGACCGGCTGTGCCGCGTAATCGGCCGCCCCGGCATCGTCACCGGCATGACCCGTTTCGGAGGACTGACCCTGATCGGAATGGGCGTGGCCACGGCGGTGCTGCGCCGCCCGGCCTGAGCCCCGCAGCAAAAACGCGCAGGCCGGCAACTGCCGCTTGCATGACTGGCCGCGATACGCCAAACACCGCCCTGTTCTGACGCAAGAAGGGTCACCCCATGTCCAGAAGCAAAACGGTCAAGGATTACATTCGGACCATCGTCGATTTCCCCCACGAAGGGATCATGTTCCGCGACGTGACGACCCTGTTTGCCGATCCCCGCGGGTTTCGCATGGCCATCGACCAGATGCTGCACCCCTATGCCGGCGAGCGCATCGACAAGGTCGTGGGGCTCGAGGCGCGCGGTTTCATCCTGGGGGGCGCGATCGCGCACCAGCTGAGCGTGGGCTTCGTTCCGATCCGCAAGAAGGGCAAGCTGCCGGGCACCACGATCAGCGAGGAATACAAGCTGGAATACGGCGAGGCCATCGTCGAGATCCACGATAACGCGATCCAGCCCGGCGAAAAGGTTCTGGTGGTCGATGACCTGCTGGCCACCGGCGGCACTGCAGCGGCAGGCATCAAGCTGATCGAACGTCTGGGCGGCGAGATCGTCAGCTGCGCCTTCATCATCGACCTGCCCGATCTGGGCGGCCGGAAGGTGCTGGAGGAGATGGGCATGGACGTCCATGTCCTGTGTGAATTCGAAGGGCTGTGAGCCACCCGCAACGCGATGGCCGGCACCCGCGCCGCACTCACGCATCTGACAGGACGGCACCCGGATTCATGATCCCGCGCGGGTCCAAGGCAGACTTGATGGCGCGCATGGCCGTCAACTTGGCCGGATCACCGTAGCGTTCCAGATCATCGGTCTTCAGGCGGCCCACCCCATGCTCGGCACTGACCGATCCTTCAAATTCATGTACCAGATCATGAACCGCGCGCTTGATCGCGGCGCGCTGGTCATCGAACTCGGTCCGGTCGTGGCCTTTGGGCGGGAAAACGTTGTAGTGCAGGTTACCGTCGCCCAGATGACCAAAGCAGTTCACCCGGAACGGCCCGAGGGCCGCAATCGCCTCGCCGCCTTGCCGGATGAAATCGGGGATGCGCGAAATCGGAACCGAGATATCGTGGCTGGACACCGAACCGATCAGCCGGTTCGCCTCGGGGATGCGTTCGCGCACCGACCACAGCGCATCGTGCTGCGCGGCGCTTTGGGCGATGACGCCGTCCGACACCAGACCACGGGCCTCGGCAGCCACGAACAAGGCCTCCAGCGCAGCCTCGGGCTCGTGCCCGGCCGGCAATCCCAGTTCGATCAGGACCGACCATTCTGGCGGTGTGTCAAAGGGTTGCCGCACGTCCGGCAGGACCTCGGCCAGAAAATCCAGCCCCTGTCTGTGGATCAATTCGAACGCGCTGACGGTTTCGCCCAGATGATCGCGGGCCAGGGCCAGCAGGTCGATCGCCGCTTCGGGGCTGGCCACCTGAAAGATCGCCGTTCCCAGCCCGGCAGGGCGCGGGAACAGCTTGAGCGAGGCCGCGGTGATGACCCCCAGCGTGCCCTCGGACCCGATCAGCAGGTTGCGCAGGTCATAGCCCGTGTTGTCCTTGCGCAGCCGCCCCAGACCGTGCCAGATCTCCCCGCTGGGCAGAACCGCCTCGAGCCCCAGGCACAGATCCCGCGCATTGCCATAGCGCAGGACGTTGACGCCCCCGGCATTGGTGGCGAGGTTCCCCCCGATCCGGCAGGACCCCTGCGCCGCCAGCGACAGCGGAAACAGCCGGTTGGCCGCTTCGGCCGCGGCCTGAATGTCGGCCAGCACCGCCCCGGCCTCGGCGATCAGGATGTTTTCGGTCGGATAGACGGCCCGGATCGCGCGCATCCGCTCGAGCGACAGGATCAGGGGCGCAGGGCCATCCACCATGACCTGCCCGCCTACAAGACCGGTGCCGCCGCCGTATGGCACCACCGGCACGCGGACCTCGGACGCCAAACGCACCAAGGCTGCGACCTGTTCGGTCGTGCGGGGCAAGGCCAGCAGACCCGCCTGCCCGGCGAAGCGGCGGCGCGGCTCTTCCAGATAGCGCGGCTCGACCGGGCGCAGTATATCGTCACCCAGGCGGGCGCGGATGGTTTCGGCAAAGGTTTCGTCGGCAGGGTTCAAATGCATGCCCTCTGCATGCCCAAGCCCGCGGCGCACGGCAAGGCTTATTCCAATTCCATCAGGTATCGCGGCTCGAGCACCAACACCGTCGGGCGGTCCGGAAGGGTCCGCAGCGATACTTCGATTTCCGAAACCCCGTCCCGACGCACCGGGAAATCGGATCGGATATCGGCCAGGAACCGGTCCAGCGAATAGCCCGAGAACCAGTGCATCGGAATGATGACCGAGCTTTTCAGCCGCCGCAGGACCGAGATCATCTCGGGCAAGGGCATGGTCGTGCCCCCGTCCACCGCCGCCATGACCACGTCCAGCCGCCCGAGGGCCGCGAATTGTTCGTCGGACGGCACATGGTGCAGATGCCCCAAATGGCCGATGCACAGGCCTTCGACCTCGAACACGAAGATCGAGTTTCCGCGCTCTTCCACCCCGCCATACGCGGACCGGATGTCGGTCGATACGTTGCGCACCAGCAATTCACCCAGGTCGAGGTAATGTTCGATGCCCTGCCCGAACTCACCCCAACCCGGCAGCACATGTGGGATGGCCGGATCGGGATAGGCGGTCCAATGGGTGTCATGGGCGTGGTTCATCGTCACGATGTCGGGGATCAGGTCCGCTCCGCCGATGAATCCGGTGAAATCGGTCACGGCATTCAGCCCGCCCGGTGTCTGGATCAGAAAGGACGCATGCGCGACATAGCTAATCCGTACCGAGAATTCGGGCACCGGGTCCTGCCACGCCGCCTTGTGCAGATACTGGATTCCAGGGGTGTTCTGGGCGATGGCGATGCAATGGCTCGGCCGACGCTCCTGCGCCGCCGCCGTCCCTGCCAGCAAGATCAGACCCGCTAAAATACTCCGCATGATCGGAAGTCTAGCGCATCCGGCACCCGAGTCACGTCACGGGGCCCAGATTTCGGAAACAGTCCCGCCCACATCAGGGCCGAACGGGCGCCCTAGCCCGCGTCCGTCCGCCCGCGCCGGTCCGAGCGCAGCGACGCATAGAGCACATGCGTCCGCCACCGTCCGTTGATCTGCAGATAGGACTGCGCGACGCCCTCGTATTTGAAGCCCGAGCTTTCCAATAGCCCGCGAGAGGCGGCGTTTTCCGGCAGGCAGGCGGCCTCGATCCGGCTCAGGTCCAGGCGGGTAAAGGCGTAGTGCACCACGGCGCCGATGGCCTCGCGCATGTAACCCTGCCGGGCAAAGGCCTGCCCGGTCCAATAGCCCAGCGTTCCGGCCTGCGCCGGCCCCCGGCGGATATTGTCCAGCGTGATGGCGCCCACCAGAACGTCGTCGGCGCGGCGGAACAGGAACAGCGGAACCGCCGTGCCATTGGCCACCGAGCGTTGCGCCCAGTAGACACGGTTGGTGAAGGATTTGCGGGTCAGATGATCCTTGGCCCAGATCGGCTCCCACGGGGTCAGATACTCGCGCGAGGCCAGCCGCAGCGCGGCCCAGTCGTTGAAGTCGGAATGCACGGGCGGGCGCAAGCTCAACCGCTCGGTCTCGAGTTTCAGCCTGCGTCTGCCCAACAGCATCACGCCGCGCGCCTCTCCTGCAACTGCTCAAGCGTCGGCGCACCGCCCACCGGCCCGTAAAGCGCCAGAGCCGCCGGGGCCTGAACCGCCATCTTTTCGGCGAAGGCGCGGACGTCGGCGGTGCTGACCGCGTCGATCTTGGCCACGGTTTCCTCGAGCGGCGGAACACGGCCCCAGATCTGCACCAGCCGGGCCAGACGCTCGGCCCGGTTCGAGGGGCTTTCCAGCCCCATCAGCATCCCGGCCTTCATCTGCGCGCGGGCGCGGGCAACCTCTTCGGGGCTCATGTCCTCGGCGGCGCGCTTCATCTCGTCGATGGTGATGGTGGCCAGTTCGCCCACCTGATCGGCCGAGGTGCCGGCATAGATCGTGGTCGTTCCCGTATCGGCATAGGCACTCGTCTGGGCAAAGATCGTATAGCACAGCCCGCGGGTCTCACGCACTTCCTGAAACAGGCGCGAGGACATGCCGCCGCCCAGCGCGGTCGAATAGATCTGCGCGGCATAGATCTCGTCATCGCGATAGCCCGGGCTTTCCAGCGCCAGCGCGAAATGCGCCTGCTCCAGCGCCTTGTCCCGCCGCACCTCGCCGCCGGTGAACCGCGCAGGTTCCGCCGGCAGCCCCTTGCGGGGTTGCAGATGGCCGAACATCTCTTCGGCCAGTTTCATCAGCTGGTCATGATCGACCGCGCCCGCCGCCGACAGGATCATCTGATCGGGCGCATAATGCTCGGCCACGAAGGCCGACAGGTCGTCGCGCGAAAAGGCGCTGACCCGTTCGGTCGGCCCCAGAATGGTGCGACCCAGCGGCTGATCGCGATAGCTTTCCTCTTGCAGCCAGTCAAAGATCACGTCGTCGGGCGTGTCATGCGCCTGGCCGATTTCCTGCAGGATCACGCCGCGCTCGACCTCGATCTCGCGCGGGTCGAAGACGGGGTTCAGGACGATGTCGCCGATCACGTCCATCGCCAGCGCCACGTCATCCTTCAGGACGCGTGCGTAATAGGCCGTCACCTCGCGCGAGGTATAGGCGTTGATGTAACCACCCACATCCTCGATCGCCTCGGCGATCTGCAGGGCCGAGCGCCGCTCGGTGCCCTTGAAGGCCATATGCTCGAGGAAATGCGCGATGCCGTTCTGTTCGATCCGCTCGTGCCGCCCGCCGGCGGTCACCCAGATGCCGATGGCGGCCGATTGCAGCCCCGGCATCTGCTCGCTGACGATCCAAAAGCCGTTTGTTAGTTGGTCCAGTCTGACAGTCACTCAGCAATATGCCTTTTGATATGATCCTCGATGGCGCCCAGATCGTTGGCGATGCGGGTCACCCGTTCCGGACGTTCATACAGATCGGACATGCGCGAGGGAAGAGGCGGATGCACACCGCTGGCCTGCTCGACCGCGGCGGGGAATTTCGCCGGGTGCGCGGTGGCCAGCGTCACCATCGGCACATCGGCGGCGCGGGTGTCTTCGGCCACCTTGATGCCCACGGCAGTGTGCGGGCAGACCAGCTCGGCGCTGTGTTCCAGCGTGGATTTGATCGTGGCGAGCGTTTCCTCTTCGGACACACGACCCGAGGCGAAGCTTTCGCGCAGGGCCTCCATCGCGCCCTGGCTGACGTGAAAGCCGCCCTGTTTCAGCTCGTCCATCAACTGCGCCACGGCCCGCCCGTCCTCGCCATAGGCATAGTACAGCGCGCGCTCAAAGTTCGAGCTGACCTGAATGTCCATCGACGGGCTGATCGAGGGGATGGTGTCGCCCTTGAAATAGCCCTGCCCCGACAGGCAGCGATGCAGGATGTCGTTCTGGTTGGTCGCTACCACCAGACGGTCGATGGGCAGACCCATCCGCTTGGCGATGTAGCCGGCGAAGATGTCGCCGAAATTGCCGGTGGGCACCGTGAAGCTGACCTTGCGGTGTGGCGCGCCAAGGCTGGTCGCGGCCGAAAAATAATAGACCACCTGGGCCAGCACGCGGGCAAAGTTGATCGAGTTCACCCCCGCCAGCTTGACCCCGTCGCGGAAGTCGAAATCGTTGAACATATCCTTCACGGCGGCCTGACAGTCGTCGAAATCGCCATCCACGGCCAGCGCGTGCACGTTGCTGTCGGCGGGGGTGGTCATCTGGCGACGCTGCACCTCGGACACGCGGCCATGCGGGAACAGGATGAACACATCGACCGCATCCAGCCCCCGGAACGCTTCGATCGCGGCCGATCCGGTATCGCCGCTGGTGGCGCCGACGATGGTCACACGCTCGCCCCGCCGCTTCAACGCGACCTGGAACAGCTGGCCGATCAGCTGCATGGCGAAATCCTTGAAGGCCAGCGTGGGCCCGTGGAACAGTTCCAGCAGAAAGTGGTTCTCGTTCAGCTGCTTCAACGGTGCGCGGGCATCATGGCCGAACCCGGCATAGGCGCGAGCAATGATCGCTTTGAATTCGTCCCCGGCGAATGAACCGCTGACATAGGGCCACATGACGCGGAATGCGATTTCCTCATATGGCAGCCCGGCCAGCGCGGCGATCTCGTCCTGGCTCAGAACCGGGATTTCGGCAGGCAGGTACAGGCCGCCGTCGCGGGCCAGACCGGTCAACATCGCCTCTTCAAAGCTCAGTTCGGGCGCCCGCCCGCGGGTCGAGATGTATTTCATTGCGCGTCACTTTCTGATGGGGCGCGGCCGCGCCACAGGAAATATCCGGTCATTGCGGCCCAGACCAGTGCCAGGCCGAACCATGTCACCGCGTATTGCAGATGGTCGTTGGGAATACCCGCCGTATCCACCGGCAGCGGCGTGATGGCGGGATCGGTCCGGCTGCGGGCAACCAGAAGGATCGGCTCGGCCCCAAGCGCATCGGCCAGCACGGGCACGTCGCGGGCAAACCAGATGTTGCCCACCCGGTCCGGATCGGGAGTATAGCCGTCGATCTCATCCGGCCAATGCAGATTGCCGACAACCTGCATGGGGCCGATCTGGCGTTCAGCCTGCTTGGCCGTCGTGGGCACAAAGCCCCGGTCCACCAGGATCGTGCGGTCACCGGTCCGGAACGGAGCGATGATCCGATAGCCCGGCCCGACCTGCTTGACCGAGACCAATACATGGATTTCGCCGGGCAGCATCTCGCCCGATACCTCTACGGGCAGATAGCGGTCGGCTTCGGGATCGACCGCTTCGGGCAGCGGCACCGGATCGGCGGCGATCCGGGCTTCGATATCGGCCAGAATGCCCTCTTTCCACGCCAGACGCTGAACCTGCCAAGTGCCCAGCGAAACCAGCACCGCCAGCCCGGCGAGCCCGAAAATCAGCAGAAACAGGATGCGGCGCATATCTGGCCCTTGTTGCGTGTCATGGCGGCTCGGAGTCAAGCCGGCGTCTTGTTACGGTCTGAGTGCAAGGAAATGCAACCTTGCAATTGTACGGGGCGCAATCCCTTGCGCCCCTGATCGAGAAAAAGCCGCCCCGAAGGGCGGCTTTTGCAATTCGACAGCCTTGCGCGAAGTTACATCAGGGGGGCCTGACCCCAGATGTAGACGGCGAAGAACAGGAACAGCCAGACGACGTCGACGAAGTGCCAGTACCAGGCCGCCGCCTCGAAGCCGATGTGTTTCTCCGGCGTGAAGTCGCCCCGCATCGCACGGATCAGGCAGACCGTCAGGAAGATGGTGCCAATGATCACGTGCGCGCCGTGGAAGCCGGTTGCCATGAAGAAGTTCGAATAGAACTGATCACCGCCGAACTCCCAGCCTTCATGGGCCAGCAGTTCGTAATATTCATAGGCCTGCAGCCCAGTGAAAACGATCCCAAGAAAGATCCCGATGGCCAGACCCTGGACCAGTGCCTTGCGGTCATTTTCATGCACCAAGGCGTGGTGAGCCCAGGTCACGGCGCAACCCGACAGCAGCAGGATCAGCGTGTTGATCAGCGGCAGGTGGAACGGGTCCACCGCGTGGATATCCGGCTGGATGTACTCGGTGCCGGCATATTCGTACATCGGGTACATCCGGTGTTTGAAGAATGACCAGAACCAGGCAAAGAAGAACATCACCTCGGACATGATGAACAGGATGAAGCCATAGCGCAGACCGATGCGCACGACCGGCGTGTGGTCACCGGCGCGGCTTTCGGCCACCACGTCGGACCACCAGCCGAACATCGTGTACAGAACCGCCACAAGACCGGCCCAGAACACGAAGGACGTCTCTCCGTGCATCCACAAGACGGCTCCGAACAGCATGACGAAGCCACCGATCGAGCCGATCAGCGGCCAGATCGAAGGGGCCAGAATGTGGTAATCGTGGTTTTTTGCGTGTGCCATCAGCGTCCCTCACCTACAGGCGTTAGTTCGTGTTTGTTTTTGCCTGCGCATCCAGGGCGGCATAGCCCTCGGGCAGGTCGATTTCGTAGAATGTATACGACAGCGTGATCGTATGAACATACTGTGCTTCGGGGTCTTCCACTATTTCGGGGTCGACGAAGAAAGTTACGGGCATCTCGATCCGTTCACCGGGCTCCAGAACCTGCTCTTCAAAGCAGAAACAGGCGATCTTCTGGAAATAGCCACCGGCGGAATAGGGCGTCACGTTGTAGGACGCCTGCCCCGCGACCGGCTTGTCGGTCGGGTTGTACGCCTCATAGAAGGCCAGTCCGGTCTCACCGATGCGCACCTTCATCTCGCGCTCGACGGGTTTGAACTCCCACGGCATGTCTTTGGCCTTGGAGGCGTCGAAGCGAATGGTCACCACCCGGTCGAGGATCTCATCAGGCGTGGCCTCGGCGACTCCGGTGGTGCCCCCGAACCCTGTGACCCGGCAGAACCAGTCGTAGAACGGCACGGCCGCCCAGGCCAGGCTGCCCATCAGAATGACCAGACCAACGGTTTGTACAACGGTCTTCTGCGGTCCGCTCAAAGCCATCAGTTCTGAACCTCCTCGGTGGACATGCCGAAATCGCTGCCCGAGACCTTGACGATGGTCAGGCCGAAGATGATCACGATGAACGCCGCCAGCGTCAGACCGACACCCAGATTACGGCCGAACCGGCGCTGGTGCAGTTCATGGCTTTTACGCAGGCTCATGACCAGCCTCCGAACCCATAGGGTTTCAGCAGCGCCTCGGCGAGGATCGCGCCGAAATGCAGGAACAGGTACAGCAGCGACAGCTTGAAAAAGCTGCGCTCGACCTGGAAATTGTCCGCCTCGGCGTCGTCTTCGGTGCGCCGCGCGATGGCCCAGGCCCCCCGCAAGAACAGAGCGTTCAATATTACGGCAACAGTCAGGTAGATCGGCCCTCCAATGCCCGAGAACGCGGTGCCTACGGCCAGCACGGCCAGCAATGCGGTGTAAACCAGAATATGGGTCCGCGTGGCGCGGCGTCCATGCGTCACGGTCAGCATCGGCACGCCCGCGTCGTCATAATCCGAGCGCATGAACAGCGCCAGCGCCCAGAAATGCGGCGGGGTCCACATGAAGGTCAGGGCAAACATCAGCCACGGTTCAAGAGTCATCGAACCCGTGGCGGCAACCCAGCCGATCACCGGCGGGAAGGCGCCCGCGGCGCCACCGATCACGATGTTCTGCGGCGTCAGGCGCTTGAGCCACATCGTGTAGATCACGACATAGAAAAAGATGGTAAAGGCCAGAAACGCGCCCGCGAACCAGTTGGTCGCCAAGCCCAGCATGATCACCGACAGGCCCGACAGGGCCAGGCCCAGCGCCATCGCCTCGCCGGGCTCGACCTTGCCCGACGGGATCGGACGGCCCTTGGTGCGTTTCATAACCTTGTCGATATCCGCGTCCCACCACATGTTCAGCGCACCCGAGGCGCCGCCGCCGATGGCGATGAACAGGATGGCGCAGAAGCCGACGAACGGATGCACTGGCACAGGGGCGGCCAGCAGGCCCACCAACGCGGTGAACACGACAAGCGACATCACCCGTGGCTTGAGCAGGGCGAAATAGTCGCCAAAGCCGGCCTCGTACGCACGGGATTGTGCGGCAAGTGTGCTGGCATTGATGCTCGCGTCGGTCATGTCAGGTCCTTGTGGTGCGAAAGCTGCGCGAAACCCGCGCAGCCTGTCCTTGGTTTCGATCGGCCCTCAGGCCGCGGGATCGTCAGTTCGAGGCGATCTGGAACGACGCCGGCAGGCCGGCATATTCTTCCTGCGCCGATTTCAGCCAATCCTCATAGGCTTCTTCGCTGACGACCTTGACGGTGATCGGCATGTAGGCGTGGTCCTTGCCGCACAGCTCGGAGCACTGACCGAAATAGATGCCTTCCTTGTCGGCCTTGAACCACAGCTCGGCCAGGCGGCCCGGAACGCCGTCCTGCTTGACGCCGAACGCCGGGATCGTCCACGAGTGGATCACGTCAGCCGCGGTGACCTGCATCACGACCACCTTGTTGACGGGCACCACGACGGCGGTGTCGGTGGCCAGCAGCCATTCATCCTCGCTGTAGCCCGCATCGGTCAGCTTGGCGCGCATTGCGTCGTCCAGAACGAAGGGCGTGACGTCGGCATCGGCCGGGCGGGTGCTTTCGTCCAGGGTGGCGGGGTGCCCCAGCAGATAGCTGTCGAAGGCAAAGTCGTGATCGACATACTCGTAGGTCCAGTACCACTGGTTGCCGGTCACCTTGATGACGACGTCGCCCTCGGGGATTTCCTGCTGCTTGAACAGAACCGGCAGCGAGAACGCCCCGATGAACACCAGAATCAGAATCGGGCCCAGCGTCCATGCGATCTCGACCGGGGTGTAGTGCGAGAACCGCGCCGGGGTCGGGTTTACACGCTGGTTGTAGCGCACGATGCAATAGACCAGGAGCGCCCCGACCAGCAGACAGATGGCCGTGATGATCACCAGAATCATGCCATCAAGGCGTTGAATCCCTTCGGCCAAGCTGGTGGCCGCCGGCTGGAAGCCCATGCCGCCATCGACCGGCTTGCCGATGATCTCAAGGTCCTGAGCCAT
This sequence comes from Ruegeria intermedia, assembly GCF_900129345.1. Lineage (GTDB taxonomy): Bacteria > Pseudomonadota > Alphaproteobacteria > Rhodobacterales > Rhodobacteraceae > Ruegeria > Ruegeria intermedia. Next base: position 59,978 of record NZ_FQVK01000010.1, read on the forward strand.
AGCGGGAAGGCTGGAGAGGGCTGCGAACACCCCCGAAAGCATCAAAGCATTCTTCATTTTTTGTCCTGATCGTTTGATCTTTGCGTCTTTGTCGGAAAGCTGTGAATCGGTCACACCTCTCCCGTTGTCTTTGGCCGCGTTAAAAACCATATTCCGGGGGCTAGATAAAGCAAAATGCTTGCGTCAAACAGACGCTATTTTTGATCTGGATCAAATCCGAAAGGCCGCAACCGATGACTCACGCCCCGTTTCGCCCGTTCGAAACCGTTTTGCCGCAGGACGAAGCGCTGCCCGTACTGCGGTCGGCCACCGATGGCGCCGAGGATGGCGAGCTGTTCGTCGAGCGGCGCAAATCCGAGTCTCTGGTCTTTGATGACGGGCGCCTGCGGTCGGCCTCGTATGACGCGTCCGAGGGGTTCGGCCTGCGCGCAGTTCAGGGCGAGGTGGCAGGCTACGCCCATTCCACCGACGTTTCCATTCCGGCCTTGAAACGCGCGGCCGAGACCGCGCGGCTGGCCGTCGGGGATGGCGGCGGGACGCTGGCCGAATCACCGCGGGCCACGAACAAGAAACTGTACACCGACGAAGACCCGATCGAATCGGCCAGCTTCCCGGTCAAGATCGAGACGCTGCGCCAGATCGACGGCTTTGCCCGCGACCTTGACCCGCGCGTCGTGCAGGTCAGCGCGGTGATCGCCGCATCGGTGCAGGAGGTCGAAATTCTGCGCCCCGACGGAACCCTGGTGCGCGACGTGCGCCCGATGACTCGGGTCAATGTCTCGGTGATCGTCGAGCAGAACGGCCGCCGCGAGAGCGGCTCGGCCGGTGGCGGCGGACGCGTCGGGCTGGACGGGCTGATCGACCCGGCCGATTGGCAGGACAAGGCGCGCGAGGCCCTGCGCATCGCTTTGGTGAACCTCGATGCGGTCCCCGCTCCGGCCGGCGTGATGGAGGTGGCGTTGGGTCCCGGCTGGCCCGGCATCCTGCTGCACGAGGCCATCGGGCATGGGTTGGAAGGAGATTTCAACCGCAAAGGCAGCTCGGCCTTCGCCGGTCTGATGGGGCAGCGGATCGCGTCCGAGGGCGTGACCGTGGTGGATGACGGGACGATCCCGGATCGTCGGGGCTCGATCACCGTCGATGACGAGGGCACGCCCAGTTCGCGCACCGTGCTGATCGAGGATGGAATCCTGACCGGCTATATGCAGGACCGACAGAATGCGCGTCTGATGGGGGTGACCCCCACCGGCAACGGACGGCGGCAAAGCTATGCACACAAACCTATGCCGCGCATGACCAACACGATCATGCTGGGCGGCGATGCCGATCCGGCGGACCTGGTGGCCGAGATCAAGGACGGCATCTGGGCCGTGGGTTTCGGCGGCGGCCAGGTTGACATCACCAATGGCAAGTTCGTGTTCAGCTGCACCGAGGCCTACCGGGTCGAAAACGGCAAGATCGGCGCCCCGGTCAAGGGCGCGACACTGATCGGCGACGGTCCGTCGGCGCTGAAGCGCATCCGGGGTCTGGGCAACGACATGGCGTTGGATCCGGGCATGGGAACCTGCGGAAAGGACGGCCAGTGGGTTCCGGTCGGCGTGGGCCAGCCCACCGTTTTGATGGACGGTCTGACCGTAGGCGGGTCTGCCGCCTGAGACGAATCAGTCTCTTCGCGGCCCAGGCTTGGTTAAGCGGGGGCCGCCCTTCCCAGCATTCCGCACACGCGCGGACGCTGGACACTGAAACTTTTCTAGTTTTCTTTCAAACTCATAGCGGAAACCACGCCTGAAATTTGCGCCTGACCTTCTAAAATTTTCCGAGATTCACGCGCTGTTAACCCGGCCAGCCGTAAACCAGTTCTGCAATCAGGCGGAGCGACGGATGACCGAAGAGCAGCAATCTTCCAATCACCCCCCACTCCCACCCACCACGGAAGAGGACCGGTTTTCCTGGCTTCGTCTGATGCGTTCGCGCAAGGTCGGCCCGGCCACGTTCCGGCGCCTGCTGCACGAACATGGCTCGGCGCAGAATGCGCTGGCCGCGCTGCCGGAAGTGGCACGCGCTGCCGGAATTGACGGGTATGAAACATGCCCACCCGGCGTGATCGAGGCAGAGCTCAAGGCCGCAAAAGCCGCCAAAGCGCGGCTTTTGTGCCTTGGCTCGGCCGACTACCCCTCAATGTTGGCGGACCTGCCCGACGCGCCCCCCCTGCTTTGGGCGATTGGGGATATGTCGATCCTGCGTCGGCAGATGATTGCCCTTGTCGGGGCTCGGAACTGTTCGTCACTGGGTACACGAATGGCCCGCGCGCTGGCGGAGGGGCTGGGTGCAAAAGGCTATGTCGTGGTTTCGGGGTTGGCGCGGGGTATCGATACCGCCGCCCACAAGGCCGCTTTGGAATCCGGAACGGTCGCGGTGATGGCCGGTGGTGTCGATGTGATCTACCCGGCCGAGAATACGGATTTGGCCCGCGATATCGCGATGCGGGGGCTGCGCCTGTCCGAACAACCCATGGGCGTCACCCCGCAGGCCCGGCATTTTCCGCGCCGCAACCGGATCATCTCGGGCCTGGCGCAGGCGGTGGTGGTGGTCGAAGCGGCCGCCAAATCCGGCAGTCTGATCACTGCGCGCGACGCTCTGGACCAAGGGCGCGACGTACTGGCCGTGCCAGGCCACCCGTTCGACGCGCGCGCGGCGGGGTGCAACCTGCTGATCCGCGAAGGCGCCACGCTGGTGCGGTCGGTCGACGACGTGATCGAAGCCCTGCCCCCTCAGACGCCCGACCTGTTCGACGCGCCGCCGCAGCCCGCCCCGGATCACGCGCAGCCGGTTTCGACCGATGACTTGCAGGGCATGATCCTGTCGCGCCTCGGCCCTTCGCCGGTGGCCGAAGACCAACTGATCCGGGACGTGCAGGTTCCGGCCAGCGCCGTCGGTCCGGTTCTGGTCGAGCTGGAACTGGCGGGGCGCATCCATAGACAGGCGGGCGGGTTGCTGTCGCTGGCCGTTTGACCCGGGTTCATTTCGACGGCTCGCCGACCTGCGACACACCTGGATTCGGTCCGGCAATACAGTGCATTGACAAATCCGCCTTGCCCTCCACATCTTGCACGGCCATACATGCCGCCCAATCCGTCGAGCGAGGTTTCAGACTAAATGCCTGTAGTTGTTGTAGAATCCCCGGCCAAGGCAAAAACGATCAACAAATATCTCGGCCCCGACTACACGGTGCTGGCCTCGTACGGCCATGTTCGCGACCTGCCCCCGAAAGACGGGTCGGTAGATCCGGACCACGATTTTTCCATGAAATGGGAGGTCGCCGCCGACAGCCGCAAACACGTCAAGGCCATCGCCGACGCACTCAAGGACGACAACGCGCTGATCCTGGCAACCGACCCCGACCGCGAGGGCGAGGCGATCAGCTGGCACCTGCAGGAGGCGCTGACCAAACGCCGCTCGATCAAGAAGGACACCGAGGTTCGGCGCGTGACCTTCAACGCCATCACCAAGGATGCGGTGACCAAGGCGATGCAGAACCCGCGCGAGGTGGACATGCCTCTGGTCGAGGCGTATCTGGCCCGGCGCGCGCTGGACTATCTGGTCGGCTTCAACCTGTCGCCGGTTCTGTGGCGCAAGCTGCCCGGCGCGAAATCGGCCGGGCGCGTGCAATCGGTCTGCCTGCGCCTGATCGTCGAGCGCGAGATGGAGATCGAGGCGTTCAAGCCCGTCGAATACTGGTCGGTCAAGGCGCTGTTCGAAACGCCGCGCGGCCAGACCTATGAGGCGCGTCTGGTCACCTTGGCCGGCAAGAAGCTGGACAAGCATGACATCGCCAACGCCACCCAGGCCGAACTGGCGGTACAGGCCATCACCAGCCGCGCGCTGAGCGTGACCTCGGTCGAAGCGAAGCCGGCCGCGCGCAATCCCAGCGCTCCGTTCATGACCTCGACCCTGCAGCAGGAAGCCAGCCGCAAATTCGGTATGGGCGCGCGCCACACGATGCAGGTGGCCCAGCGTTTGTACGAGGCCGGGCACATTACATATATGCGAACTGACGGCATCGACATGGCACCCGAGGCCGTCGCAGCCACGCGGGACGCGATCAAGGACCGGTTCGGTGCCGAATACGTGCCGGACAGCCCGCGCATTTACAAGAACAAGGCCAAGAACGCGCAAGAAGCGCACGAATGCATCCGGCCCACGGACATGACCAAGGACGCGGCAGCCCTGAAACTGTCGGATGACGATCAGCGCAAGCTGTACGATCTGATCTGGAAGCGCACGATCGCCTGCCAGATGGCTGCCGCGCGGCTGGAACGCACCACCGTCGAAATCGGCAGCGATGACGGTCAGGTCGGCCTGCGCGCCACCGGTCAGGTCGTGCTATTCGACGGCTTCATGCGCGTCTACGAGGAAGGCCGCGACGATGTCGAGGATGAGGATGACAAGCGCCTCCCCCAGATCATGCAGGGTGATCCGGCGCGCTTTGCCAGGACCACGCTGAAGGATCAGTTTGACAAGGCCACCGCCGACGGCGCGGACAAGAAGGCCATCCTTTCGGACAACCAGGCGGTTCTGGCGCTGCAACACCACACCCAGCCGCCGCCGCGCTATACCGAGGCGACCCTGGTCAAACGGATGGAGGAGCTGGGCATCGGGCGACCCTCGACCTACGCCTCGATCGTCACCACGATTCAGGACCGCGGTTACGTCCGCAAGGACAAGAACCGCCTGATCCCCGAGGAAAAGGGCCGGATCGTCACGATTTTCCTGCTGAATTTCTTCCGCCAGTATGTGGGTTACGAATTCACCGCGAACCTCGAAGAGCAGCTGGACGAGGTGAGCGCCGGCGCCCGCGACTACAAGGACCTGCTGTCCAAGTTCTGGCGCGATTTCTCGGCCGCGATCGCCGAGACGTCCGAGCTGCGGATTTCGGAAGTGCTCGACAAGCTGGACGAGGCGCTGGCCCCGCAGCTGTACCCCCCGCGCGAAGATGGCTCCGACCCGCGCATCTGCCCCAAATGCGGGGTCGGACGGCTGCACCTGAAAACCTCGCGGACCGGCGGATTCGTGGGCTGCGGGAACTATCCCGAATGCACCTATACCCGCCCCATCGCCGGCGAAGGCGCCCAGGGCGAGGAACGTCTGCTGGGCATGGATGGCAATGACGAGATCTGGCTGAAATCCGGACGCTTCGGCCCCTATGTCCAGCGCGGCGAGGCCACGCCCGAGAACAAGAAACCGCCACGCGCGTCTTTGCCCAAGGGCTGGAACAAGGATGACATGGACCTCGAGAAGGCTCTGACCCTTCTGAGCCTGCCGCGCGAGATCGGCGAGCACCCCGAGGGCGGTATGATCAGCGCCAATTTCGGGCGTTTCGGCCCCTATATCATGCACCAGCTGCCGGATGAGGCAAAGCCGGTCTATGCAAACCTCAAGGATCCCAACGACGTGTTCGAGATCGGCATGAACCGGGCCGTCGAACTGTTGGCGGAGAAGCGCGCCAATCCCGGGCGGCGGGGACGGGCTGCGGCCAAACCGCTGAAGGAACTGGGCGAGCATCCTGATGGCGGCGCGATCCAGGTTATGGACGGGCGCTATGGGCCTTACGTGAAGTGGGAAAAGATCAACGCGACCCTGCCCAAGGACATCAAGCCCGAAGACGTGACGCCCGAAATGGCGGTGGAACTGGTCAATGAGAAGGCCGCCAAGAAGGGCACCCGAAAAAAGACCGCGCCCAAGAAGAAAGCCACCAAGAAGAAAGCCGGCTGATCCCGGCCCCCGCGGGCGGTTAGGTAGAAATACCACCCGCCCGCAGGTTTCATTGACTTCCCAATGACGTGGCGGCACAACCTGCCCATCACCATGTCATTGGGGGAGTTTTCCATGAAGAAAGTCTATGCCAATGCCACCGAGGCCCTCGATGGGATACTTCGGGATGGCATGCTGATCGCGGCCGGCGGGTTCGGGCTGTGCGGCATTCCCGAATTGCTGCTGCAGGCGATCAAGGAGTCGGGCGTGAAGGACCTGACCTTTGCCTCGAACAACGCAGGCGTCGACGATTTCGGCATCGGCATCCTGCTGCAGACGCGGCAGGTCAAGAAGATGATCAGCTCGTATGTCGGCGAGAACGCCGAATTCATGCGCCAGTACCTGTCGGGTGAGCTTGAGCTGGAATTCACCCCGCAAGGCACCCTGGCCGAGCGCATGCGCGCCGGCGGCGCGGGCATCCCGGGCTTCTATACCAAGACCGGCGTCGGCACCGTGATCGCCGAGGGCAAGGAGCACAAGGAATTCAACGGCGAGACCTATATCCTCGAAGAAGGGATCTTTGCCGATCTGGCCATCGTCAAGGCATGGAAGGCCGACGACACCGGCAACCTGGTGTTCCGCAAGACCGCCCGCAACTTCAACGTGCCGGCGGCGACCTGCGGCAAGATCTGCGTGGCCGAGGTGGAAGAGATCGTGCCGCGCGGTTCGCTGGACCCCGACTGCATCCACCTGCCCGGCATCTATGTGCACCGGGTCATTCAAGGTCAGCACGAAAAGCGCATCGAACAGCGCACCACCCGCAAGAAGGAGGAAGCGTAATGCCCTGGGACCGCAATCAGATGGCCGCGCGTGCGGCCGAGGAACTGGAAGACGGCATGTATGTGAACCTCGGCATCGGGATTCCGACGCTGGTGGCGAACTATGTGGGCGACAAGGACATCACCCTGCAATCGGAAAACGGCATGCTGGGCATGGGTCCCTTCCCCTATGAGGGCGAAGAGGACCCCGACCTGATCAACGCCGGCAAGCAGACCATCACCGAACTGCCCCGCACCGCCTATTTCGACAGCGCCACGTCCTTTGCCATGATCCGCGGCGGCAAGATCGCGGCGGCGATCCTGGGCGCGATGGAGGTCGACGAGAAAGGCGATCTGGCCAACTGGATGATCCCAGGCAAGTTGGTCAAGGGCATGGGCGGCGCGATGGACCTGGTGGCCGGGGTCGGACGGGTCATCGTGGTGATGGACCACACCAACAAGCACGGCCAGTCCAAGGTGCTGAAGGAATGCACCCTGCCGCTGACCGGCAAGGGCGTGGTTGACCGCATCATCACCAATCTGGGCGTGCTGGACGTGGTCGAAGGCGGCCTGAAGATCGTCGAACGGGCCGATGGCGTCACCGAAGAAGACATGCGCGCGGCGACCGAGGCGACCATTGTCGATTGACCCGCTTGGCGGCGTGAACTGAAAAGGTCCGCGATTGTGCGGCCGCTTGCCGTCTTGCAGCCTGTTCGTGAACTCTGCAGGAACAGCGGACGAAAATGCGATGCCTTGCAATGTGTTGGCGCATTGCAAGGTATTCACCCCGGAAACGCGACATGAGAAATTGCGCCCTTTGGGTGGGCTGCAGGCGAGACCTCCCCCTGTCTTTGTTGCAACTGCCTGGTAGCGCTGAGGAACGAGCGGTTTTCACCGGTGGACGGCGTGTCGAAGACCCGGCGACGGATATCGGTTGGGGGGCGCGGCTTCCGACTAGGTGCGCGGAAGACGGGATCATCGCGGATCGAAGCCATTGGCCGCAGCCTGCCTCGGCGAAGCCCAGGAGATGGTGCTGAATGCCTTCGCGCAGGCGCTGTCTTTCCGTGCCGTGGATCACTGAAAATCCCAGGATCGTGGTGACCTGCGTCTCGCGCTCGGAGGAGCGCATCTTCCATCCCCGGATTCGGGCCTCCGCTAGCCCGCAGCCGCCTTTGCGACCCGCCGCGCCCAAGCCGCCCATTGCCGTTCCATCTGCCCGGCAAGTTCCATGGGAGGCGTGTCATCATGCCCCCCGCCCGCAGTTCGGACGGTGGGTCTCGGTAATGGCCGATGCCAAATATGACAACCGCGTTTCCGGACGACGCATCCCATCATGGAGCCATCGCCCAGGCGGGCAGCACGTCCTATCGGATCGCACACGGCAAACGCACAGAACCCCATGAAGATCGCGCGACACTCGGTGGGGCAAACTCAAAGGCCGAAACAGGGACAGTTTCGGACGATCATGGACCGACCCGGTTCCAGCGACATTTCAGCGGCCACGGTCAAGAAATCGGCAGGGCCAGTTCGCCGGCCTTTTTCACTTCATGTTCTGAAACACGCAACCGTCGGAAATCAGATCGGGCGGCGTGGCGCACAAGGCGCGGGCGACCTGGAACGCCGCCAGCACCTTGGGAACATAGTCGCGGGTTTCAGCATAAGGCGGAACACCGTTGTGTTTGCGCACCGCACCTTCGCCCGCGTTGTAGCCGGCCAGCACGAGAATCGGATCGCTCCCGAACTCCTCCATCAACCAGTCTAGATACTTCACGCCTCCGGCAATATTCTGCTCCGGCAGCATGCTGTCGGTCACCCCGAACCGCTTGGCGGTGGCCGGCATCAGCTGCATCAACCCCTGCGCCCCCGCCGAACTGACGGCCGTCGCGCGCCCGCCCGATTCCACCGACATCACCGCCAGCACCAGCGCGGGCGACACCTTGGTGCCCACGGTCGAGCGCAGAATATCCACGCCGCGCTGCTCGACGATGCGCTGCAGAGTTTGAAGCCGCGGCGAAGCGACCCCGACCGTTGCCAGCGCCTGAAGCGCCGGATCCAACCGCCCCGGACCGGCCTGGGCCATGTCCGGCGAAATCCTCTCCCAAAAGGCCTTGTACGCCCCTTCGGGCGTTTTCTCGGGCTGGATCTGCGGAAGGGTGGCCGAAGGTACTTTGGTGCGGGCAATGATGTCGGGCACGACAAGCGTGGCGCCCGTGCTGGGGGCCGATGGCGCCTTGGCGTGTTCCTCGGGCGAGATTTGGACGGTTACTTGCGGGCGCGCACCCGGCTTGGGCGCCTTGATCCGTTTGTAGACGCCGCGTGGTTCGATATCGGTGGCCTGGGCCGGTGCGACGATAGCTGCCGCAAACGCCAAAACGCCGGCGCATGTCAGTACGCTCGGGATTCTCATCTTGCCTGCCTCATCTTCTTTTTCCGTTGATTTGTTACGCGAATCCGCGCTGCGGGCCAGAAAAACCGCGTGAATTGGGGCGTTTTTGCCTCATTTGCCGCAATTTTGCATCTTGCCTATCTGAACCGCGGCAGACGAAGAGATTTTTTCTTATTGTCTTTCCGCATGTTAGCTTATTGGTGACCAAAAAGTTAAACCTGAGGCAAAAAATTCGTTGTTTGGCCCAATTCCTGCCACGCACGAGGGGCAAACATAATGCCATACCGAGACGGTCATGAGCCGGTTGAGAGACAAAGCTCTGCAAGACCCCGAGGTTTTATTGACTTTTTGATCCTTTAGGAGGGACGCAACATGATCAAGTTCATCAAGAACTTCCGCAAAGACGAAGACGGCGCCGTGACTGTTGACTGGGTCGTTCTGACCGCAGCCGTCGTGGGCCTGGGCACCGTTGCCTACACGCAGATCTCGGGCGGCGCGACCGGCCTGGCAACCAACGTGAACAGCGCCCTGAGCGGTGCAACCGTTTCGACCGGCACCAACGCTGGCGCGGCCGGTGGTATCACCACCGCAGGTTCCGGCACCGGCGGCAGCTAAGCCCCGAGCCATGCATTCCGGGCCGCGCCAAACTGGCGCGGCCTTTTTTTAACCAAAACTCAGGACTCCTAGTGTTGGAATAGGCATAGCCCCCTGCCTGGCCAACTTGCTGTCCGCCATGGACGGGCAGCCCGGTTGCACGAGGAGACTAAAGCAACGGTTTGGTCGGCACCTGCTGCGCAGTTCACGCAAGACACGGGACGCCGACGGGTAAGAGGTATACGCCATGATTCGAGTTGCAAATGATTTCATTCGCGATGAAGACGGCGCTGTCACAATTGATTGGGTTGTCATTACCGCGCTGGTCGTGGGTCTGTCGATGGTGACCTATCTGGTCATCCAGACGGCGACAACCAACATGGGCGGCAACGTTGATACGGCGTTGAGTCGCTCAACCGTCAGCACCGGCACCAGCGCCGGCGGGAACGGCGGCATCGCAACCGCGGGTACCAGCGGGAGCTGACGCGGCGGAGCCCGAACCAACTTACCACAGGTCAGGCTTTTGCCCGACCAACGCAACCTGTATTTGCTCCGTGGTCTGCGCTTGTGCGGCGGCACTTTCGAGATTTCCTCAAACAACCCTGCTGAAAAGCTGGAATTTGTCCCACATTTCGACACAATTCGGATTTATCAAATACGCTGTTTCAATGTCTTGTTTGGGCCGATACACGTGCGACCAACAAAAGAATGAGGTGAACGCATGCGAGCTGTTTTTGGACTTGTCCTGATCGTCGGGGTCGCCTTGGCAGGTGGCGCGGTGTACATGGCCCGAAATTACATTGCCGAGTATCAAAACGCACTGGCCCGGGAAAGACAGGCAGCCCAGGAGGCGCTTGCGAATGCCAAGGTCGACGTGGTGCCGACCGTCGGCGTCATCGTCGCGAATCGCAAACTGAAATATGGTGAACCGCTGACCGCCGAGGATGTGCGCGTGGTCGAGTGGCCTGAAAATGCGATCCCCGAAGGCACGTTCACCGACATGACCGTTCTGTTCCCCGAAACGGGCGAGAACGAACGTTTCGTCCTGCGCGCGATGGAGAAGGACGAAGCCATCATGACGGTGAAGATCACCGAACCGGGTGAACCAGCCGGCCTGACCTCGATGCTGGAAAAGGGCAAACGCGCCTTTGCCATCAGTGTGGACGTGGCCTCGGGCGTTTCGGGCTTCCTGCGTCCCGGGGACGTGGTCGATGTGTACTGGACCGGGTCGCTGCGGGGCGCGGTCGAGGGCGCGAACGGCGAAATCACGCGCCTGATCCAGCCGAATATCGAATTGATCGCGGTCGACCAGACGGCCGGGTCCGACGTGACCGGCACGACCATTGCGCGGACGGTGACGGTGGCCGCCACCCCCGAACAGATCGCAGCGCTGGCGCAGGCGCAGAACACCGGTCGGCTGTCCCTGGCCTTGGTGGGTGTTCAGGATGAAACCGTCGCAAGCGCAATCGAAATGGACCAGCGCAAGCTGTTGGGCATCAAGGAGAGCGCCCCCGCCCCGGTCAAAAAAGAAGAGAAGGTCTGCACCATTCGGACCCGCAGGGGCGATCAGATCGTCGAGACACCGATTCCCTGTACAAACTGACGCTTGCTCAACAACTTGCCAGCAGAATTCGGAACGAAGCCGCGCTTTTTGCGCGGCTTCTCTCGTTTTGGTTGTTGCCCATTGTCCACATAAGGAAAATTCCGGAAACCCTTGATTATTGCAATAAAACCCGAATTCGCGCACAGTTCGCCATCATAGGGCAACAGACCCACAAAAACTGAGTGGTGATCGGAGAGGCAGGTCACATGACATTTCGTTCCTGGATTGGCGCAACCCTTTTGGGGGTGGCGCTTGTTACGAGCCCGGCCGGCTTCGATGCCGCTTGGGCCGAAAATCTTCGCGTGGTCAAGAAAGGTACGGCGGAAACGCTGGATGTGCCGATCAACCGCGCCATCGTGGTTGAAAGCGAAACACCCTTCGCCGAGCTCAGCATCGCGAATGCGGGCATCGCGGATATTTCGTCGCTTTCGGACCGCACCATTTAAGTGCTGGGCAAGGCGCCCGGCATGACGACGCTGACCCTGTTCGATGGCGCCGGCAATCTGATCACCAATGTGCGCGTTCGGGTCGCCCCGGACGTGACCGAATTCAAAGAGCGTCTGAAGCAGATTCTGCCAAACGAACCGATCGAGGTGCGCACGGCCAATGACGGGATCGTGCTGTCCGGCACGGTGTCCAGCTCGGCCAAGCTGGCGCGGGCTCTGGAACTGGCTGAACGCTATGCTCCCGAACGCGTGTCGAACCTGATGAATGTGGGCGGTGTGCAGCAGGTCATGCTGAAGGTCCGCTTTGCAGAGATGAACCGCACGGTCGCCAAGAACCTGTCGGCCTCACTGGGCTTTGGCGGCGGTGACGTGACCGGCGGCATCAACACTCTGAACAACCAGGGCGCCCTGACCAACGCCCTGGCCAACAATATTCCGGTGACCCAGTCCAACACGGGCGCCATCCTGTTCGGCTTCGGCGCCGGGTCGACCCAGGTTCGCCTGCTGCTCGAAGCGCTGGAGGCCAAGGGCCTGGCCCGCAGCCTGGCCGAGCCGAACCTGTCGGCCCTGTCCGGCCAGGAGGCGACATTCCTCGCCGGTGGCGAGGTTCCGATTCCGGTACCGCAGGATGACGGCGTGGTTGCCATCGAATACAAGGCCTTCGGCGTCGAGATCGACTTCGTGCCACGGGTCGTCGACGGCGACCTGATCAACCTCGAGATGGCCGCCTCGGTGTCCAGCATCGACACCAGCTCGAACTTCACCATCAACGGCGACAGCGTTCCCAGCTTCATCACGCGCCAGACCAGCACGACGGTCGAACTGCGCGACGGGGAAAGCTTTGCGATCGCGGGCCTGATCCAGGACGATTTTACCGACCTGAGCAATCAGATCCCCTGGCTGGGCGACGTTCCGGTGCTGGGCGCGCTGTTCCGCAGCGCCGAATACCAGCGCGAGCAGAGCGAACTGGTGATCATCATCACCGCGCATCTCGTGTCGCCGACGCGGGGTGAGGCTCTGGCCCTGCCCACGGACCGGGTCAAACCGCCAAGCGAATTCGACCTTTTCGTCAATGGTCGTGTGGCCCGCACCGAACGCACGGGCAACGGCGCGGCGTCGGAAGTCGCCAAACAGGATTTCGGCAGCTCTTACGGCTATGTCCTGGACTGATAGGGAGGACAGACCAATGCAGAAGTGGATGATCACACTGGGTCTTGCAGTCGCGGTTGCCAACTGCACCCGCGAAGCCGGCTACGAGATCGACCAAGGCGCCTTCGGCAACGCGACCCTGAACAACGTTCAGGTCATGAACGGCGAGTTGTCTTATGGCCAAATCCTGGCTCAGCGATTCGCGGCCGAGGTCCCGACCCAGATCAACTTTGCCTTCGACAGCGCCCAGCTGGACGACTCGGCACGCCGGATCCTCTTGCAGCAGGCCAACTGGATCAAACAGTTCCCCGAGGCCCGGTTCCGCGTCTATGGCCACACGGATGCGGTTGGGTCCCAAGGCTACAACTACAACCTGGGTCTGCGCCGGGCCAATGCGGCGGTGAATTTCCTGGTTCAGCAGGGGATCTCGCGTTCGCGTCTCGAAGCAGTGGCGTCGTTCGGCAAGACCAAGCCGTTGGTGGCGACACCGAATCGCGATCGTCGCAACCGACGCACCGTGACTGAGGTATCCGGCCTTGTGGACCGCCACCCCAACATCTTGGACGGGAAATACGCCGATGTCATCTACCGCGAGTATGTCGAAAGCGCGACCTACCCGAGCAAGTTGAGCCGCGAGACGGCGCTGGGCGAGACCAGCGAACAATAATTGGAAATCGGGCGGCATCGTCGCCCGTTTCCCTACAATTGGTTTTTTTGCGCCCCATTCTTGCCCCAGTTCCAAGCGACATTGTGAACAATTGGGTGACCTGCGGCCAAAATTGGCCGCAACAGGGCGACAGCAAACCGACACACGATTCTCGACCGTATCGACGTTTGCTGCGCTCTTACGACGAGGATTGTGTTAATGACGAGCGCCACGCCGCAAAACGATGACACCGCCATTCTGGCTTGTACGATCAGCCGGGACGTTCAGAACTTCGACCTGTTGATCGAGGACATGGAAACCGCCTTGGGTGAACGCTGGGGCGATCTTGGTTTTGCCGAAGCGCTGGCCTTTTTCAACCAACCCGAGGCCGAAACCCTTCAATTCGTCGCCCTGGCCATCGATGGAGAGGATGAAGACGATCTGACGTTGATGGGCGAGATCATCACCAAGGCCAAGGAAAAGAACATCAAGGTCGTTCTGATCGCCGAAGACGTCACGCCGGCGGCATTGCACCAACTGCTGCGCAAGGGGGCCGACGAGTTCGTCCCCTACCCTCTGCCGGAAAACGAGCTGCAGGAAGCCATCGAGCGGATGAACCAGCCCGATCCCGAACCGGTGCCGCAACCGACAGCGGTACCATTGGCGGCCGGGACATCCAAGGAAGGCGCGCTTTTGGTGGTTCACGGATTGGCCGGCGGTGTCGGCGCCACGACCATGGCGGTGAACCTCGCCTGGGAACTGGCAACCGTTTCGGGCAAGGATGCCCCTCGGGTCTGCCTGATCGATCTGGATCTTCAGTACGGGACCGTATCGACCTATCTGGATCTTCCCCGCCGCGAAGCCGTGTTCGAGATGCTGTCGGACACAGCCGCCATGGATGATGACGTGTTCGCACAGGCGCTGCAGAAATTCGATGACAAGCTCGACGTGCTGACGGCCCCGTCGGACATGGTGCCGCTTGACCTGCTCACGCCCGAAGACATTCAGCGCGTGATCGACATGGCCCGCAAACACTATGACTACGTTCTGATCGACATGCCCAAGACACTGGTGCATTGGTCCGAAACGGTATTGCAGGCCGCGCATGTGTATTTCGCCCTGATCGAACTCGACATGCGCTCGGCCCAGAACGCGCTGCGTCTCAAGCGGGCGCTGCAGGCCGAGGAACTGCCCTTCAACAAGTTGCGGTTCGCATTGAACCGCGCTCCGAAATTCACCGATCTCAACGGCAAGAGCCGGGTCAAGCGCATGGGCGAGAGCCTGGGCATTTCGATCGACCTGCGACTGCCGGATGGTGGCAAGCCGGTTCTTCAGGCCGGCGATCACGGATTGCCGCTGGCCAATTCCGCCGCCAAGAATCCGCTGCGTCGGGAAATCGCCAAACTTGCTCAGTCATTGCACAACCTCGGCAGCAACAGCGCCGAGGCCGCATAATCACAGCCCCCAAGGGGAGGAGCCGCCGTGTTTTCACGATACAAGAAGCAACCAGCCGCTCAGCCGGTGGCCACGCCGGCCGAGGCAGCCAAGTCGCCGGAAGCCCCTGCCAGCTCGGCTCAGCCGTCGTCTTCGACGGCGGTCGCGCGCAAGCCTGCGCTCAAGAAAGCGGGCGAAGTCAAGGGAATGGACCGCGAGCGCAAGCGCAAGGAGCGCCTGAGCGAAATCAAGATCGAGCTGCATCGCGAGCTTCTGGAAAACCTGAACCTGGCCGCGCTGGAAAACGCGTCCGAGGCGGAACTTCGGGCCGAAATCAGCGCCATCGCAAGCGAAGTTCTGGAAGCCAAGAGCATCGTTCTGAACCGCGAAGACCGCTCGCAGCTGAACAAGGAACTGTATGACGAGGTGACCGGCCTCGGCCCTCTGGAAACGCTGCTGCAGGATGACACGGTCAGCGATATTCTGGTCAACGGCCCGCATCAAATCTTTGTCGAACGGTTCGGCAAGCTCGAACTCAGCGACGTCACCTTCAAGGATGAAAAGCACCTGATGCGGATCATCGACAAGATCGTGTCTGCCGTGGGCCGGCGTGTCGATGAATCGAATCCCTATGTCGACGCCCGTCTGGCGGACGGCTCGCGTTTCAACGCGATGGTCCCGCCCATCGCGGTGGATGGATCGCTGGTGTCGATCCGGAAATTCAAGAAAGACAAGCTGAGCATCGACGACCTGGTGAAATTCGGCGCCTTTACCGAGGAAATGGCCGCCTATCTTCAGGCTGCCGTGTCCACCCGTCTGAACATCATCGTGTCGGGTGGTACCGGTTCGGGCAAGACCACCACGCTGAATGCTTTGTCCAGCTTCATCGACGATGCCGAACGCATCCTGACCATCGAGGACACGGCGGAACTGCAGCTGCAGCAGACCCATGTGGGACGGATGGAAAGCCGCCCGCCCAACGTGGAAGGCAAGGGCGAAGTCAGCCCGCGTGACTGTCTGAAGAACGCTCTGCGGATGCGCCCCGACCGCATCATCGTCGGCGAGACGCGCGGCGCCGAGGTGATCGACATGCTGCAGGCCATGAACACCGGCCACGACGGATCGATGACCACGATCCACGCCAACTCGGCCCGTGACGGTATCTCGCGCCTGGAAAACATGATCGCCATGGCTGGGATCGAGATGCCGATCAAGGCCGTGCGCAGCCAGATCGCAAGCGCCGTGAACCTGATCGTGCAGGCCAGCCGCCTGCAGGACGGTTCGCGCCGGATGACCTCGATCACCGAGATCACGGGCATGGAAGGCGACGTGATCTCGATGCAGGAAATCTTTCGGTTTCAACGCGTTGGGCTGACACCCGACAACAAGATCATCGGTCACTTCACGGCCACGGGCGTACGCAGCCACTATTCGGAACGGTTCCGTCTTTGGGGGTATGACCTGCCCGCATCGATCTATGAACCGACGACCATGTAGGAGAGCCGGACATGCAACTGCCTACCGAGGCGCTTATCTATGTCGCGATCTTCGTCGGGGTTCTGGCGCTGGTCGAGGGCATCTATCTGGTGGCTTTCGGCAAGTCCATCAGCCTGAACAGCAAGGTCAACCGCCGTCTGGACATGCTGGACAAGGGTGTCGGCCGCGAACAGGTTCTGGAACAGCTGCGCAAGGAAATGCAGCAGCACATGAAATCCCAGAGCATCCCGCTCTATTCGCTGCTGGCCGACAAGGCGCAGAAGGCGGCAATCGCCTTCAGCCCGCGCCAGTTGATCATGATGATGGCCCTGCTGTCGATCGTCGCCTTCATGGGGCTGAGCATCGGCACCCGCACCGAGACACTTTTGCGGGTCGCGCTGTCGGTGGCGATCGGGGTCGGCGCGGTCTATGCATGGGTGAACAACAAGGCCAAAAAGCGGATGGCCATGCTGGAGGAGCAACTGCCGGATGCGGTCGAACTTATGGTGCGATCCTTGCGGGTGGGCAACCCCTTCGTATCGTCCGTCCAGATCGTCGCCAACGAGGTCGAAGACCCGTTGGGCACCGAATTCGGCGTGATCGCCGACGAATGCGCCTATGGCCGCGACGTGGGCGAAGCGCTCAAGGACATGGCCGAGCGTCTGGGCATGCAGGACCTTCGCTTCTTGGCCGTTGCGGTGGGCATTCAACAGCAGTCCGGCGGCAACCTGGCCGAAATCCTTGCCGGTCTTGCCAAGGTGATCCGGGCCCGCTTCCGTCTGTTCCGGCGCGTCAAGGCCATCACAGCCGAGGCGCAATGGTCAGGCAAGTTCCTTTCAGGGTTCCCTCTCGGCTGCCTGCTGTTCATCCTGGTGAAGGACCCCAATTATTATGACTCGGTCCTTGATCACCCGTGGTTCATCCCGGCCTGTTTCGTTGTCGGCATCATGCTGACCCTTAACCTGATCGTGATGCGCATCCTCACCAACATCAAGGTCTGATGGGGCAAGCATGGAAATCCTGAACCAGATCAATGAATTTCTGACCCAGCAGCTGGGAGAGTTCGGGCCGCTGATCGTCGTGGGTGTGCTGGGCCTGTTCATGATCCTGATCACCATCCCCATTCTGCTGAACCAGCCCGAGGACCCCCTGAAGAAGCTGCAGCGCGCCAACGCCGCGCCCAATCGCGAAAAGAAGGGCAAAAAGGATAAGCTGCGCAATTCCAGCCGCAACGAACAGCTGGAGAAATTCGCCACCTTTCTCGAGCCGCAGAACCAGGAAGAATATTCCGCCATGGAGCTCAAGCTGCGCCAGGCCGGTTACCGGTCGAAGGACGCGGTTCGTTTCTTCCACTTTGCGCAGTTCGCTTTGGGAATTTTCGGTATCATCATCGGGGTGTTGCTGGTCACCGTGTTCAGCAACGGGCAGG
This sequence comes from Ruegeria intermedia, assembly GCF_900129345.1. Lineage (GTDB taxonomy): Bacteria > Pseudomonadota > Alphaproteobacteria > Rhodobacterales > Rhodobacteraceae > Ruegeria > Ruegeria intermedia. The sequence continues at coordinate 77,710 of NZ_FQVK01000010.1, forward strand.
AATTCACCGGCCAGCAGATGATGATCCGCGTTCTGGTGCCCGGTGCCATCGGATACTATCTTCCCAAATACTGGATCACGCGCCGCATCGAAGAACGGAAGGAGGCCATCACCGCCGGCTTCCCCGATACGCTCGACCTGATGCTGGTCTGCGTGGAAGCGGGTCAGTCGCTGGACCAGGCCATCGTTCGCGTGGCGTCCGAGATGAAGGCTTCGTATCCGGACATTGCGCAGGAATTCGAAACCGTCGCGTACGAGATGAAGGCCGGCAAGGACAAGGACACGGTTCTGCGCGACTTCGGCACCCGCTGCGGCGTGCAGGACGTCAGTTCGTTCGTGACCGTGATGATCCAATCGGCGACTTTCGGCACCTCGATCGCCGATGCATTGCGGGTCTATGCGGGCGAGATGCGTGACAAGCGGGTTATGCGCGCGGAAGAGGCCGCAAACAAGTTGCCAACCAAAATGACGCTTGCCACAATGATGCTGACGGTCCCGCCACTGCTGATCATTCTGATCGGGCCGTCGGCCAAAGGGATCATGGACTTTACGAACATGAGCAAATAGCCGGATGCAGACAACGCTGCTTCGCGTCACGAGAACGGGGATTTTCATCCTGACAACCACCGCGGCCGCATCCGCGGTGGTTTCGTGTACCGAGACCGGCCTGACCCAAGGCCCCTACCCCCCGGGGATCGACCCCAAGGGCGGCCCGGTCGACGAAGTCGCCGTGGGCAACCGCCTGATGGCTGCCGGAGAATACGAACTGGCGCTGGAGTCTTTCACCCGCGCGGCGCTGGCCGAAGGGATGACCGCCGAAATCCTGACCTCGATCGGAACCGCCAATCTTGGGCTCAGGCGTCTTGGCCAGGCGGAACCGCTATTGCGCGAAGCCGTGGAAAAAGACCCGGAATGGCCGATCGCCTGGAACAATCTGGGCGTGTTGCTGATGGAAACCGGTGAATATGCCGAAGCCTCGCATGTGTTCCGACGGGCCTATGCGCTGGACAATGGCGAAAGTGACGCAATCCGGGACAATCTGCGCTTGGCACTCGCAAAAATGGAAAATCCTGTTAATATTACCACGCAAGAACAAGAATTCCGGCTTGAGCAACAAGGGGATGGGGCATTCCTGTTGCGCAGGAACCGGTAACAGAGGCACGAGCAGCAAGGGACGCAAAAATGCGCCACAGCTTTCTGATTCCCACAGTCGCGGCATGCGGGCTGATCTTGACGGCCTGCGCCAAGGAAACCGAGCAGGAAAAGGTCGAACGCACGTTCCAGGAAGTGAACGTCATCGACGAGACCAACCTGAACGACGTGATGTTGAATGCGTCGAACCCGAACGAGGCCGTCACCTATTTCCAGGGTGCCGCCAGCAAGAACCCCGATCGGATCGACCTGCAGCGTGGGCTGGCCATTTCGCTGGTTCGCGCCAAACGCAGCACCGAGGCCGCGGTGGCGTGGAAACGTGTGACCACGATGCCCGGCGCCACCAGCGCCGACCGGGTGGAATATGCGGATGCGCTGGTCCGCAGCGGAAACTGGAAAGAGGCCAAGGCGGTCCTTGATTCCGTGCCGCCGACGCACGAGACCTTCAAGCGATACCGTCTCGAAGCGTTGGTCGCCGATGCCAACAAGGATTGGAAACGCGCCGATCATTTCTATGAGACCGCCGTGGGCCTGACGACCCGACCGGCCGGTGTCATGAACAATTGGGGGTATTCCAAGCTGAGCCGCGGCCAGTATGCCGAAGCCGAGCGGCTGTTCACCGAGGCCATCCGCCAGGACAAAAACCTGTTCACAGCCAAGAACAATCTGGTCCTGGCGCGGGCCGCACAGGGCAACTATTCCATGCCCGTGATTCCCATGACCCAGGCCGAACGGGCCGAGTTGCTGAACACGATGGCGATCTCGGCCGTCAAGCGCGGCGACGTGAACCTGGCCAAGAACCTGTTCCGCGAGGCCATCGCGACGCACCCGCAGCATTTCGACGCGGCGGTGCGATCGTTGCGCGCATTCGAGGACGCCTGATAGATGACCATCCCGTCTGCCGCGGCGCTGTGGTTCCTGCCCTTTGTGCTGCCCATCTGCCTGTATGTCGCCTTCACCGACATGCGTGAAATGCGCATCAAGAACCACGCGGTCGTTGCCTTGGCGGCCGTGTTCGTGGTGGTCGGCCTGGTCGCGGTTCCGCCCTGGTCGGGCGACTGGCTGCCCGGAACGCTCGGCCCGCTGTCCTTTTCGCTGCCGGTCTACGCCTGGCAGTTGCATCACCTGATCGTGGTCCTGATACTTGGCATCCTGCTGAACGCCGCGGGTGTCATGGGGGCCGGGGACGCCAAATTCTGCGCCGCCGCCGCCCCCTATGTTTGGTTGGGCGACCTTCTGTCGGTTGCCGCCATCCTGATGGCCACGGTCCTGGCGGCGTTCACGACCCACCGACTGGCGAAACACACCGGCCTGCGCCGGTTCGCGCCGGAATGGAAAAGCTGGGAGCAGGGCAAGAAGTTCCCCATGGGTCTGGCGCTTGCCGGGGCTCTGGCCATCTACCTGATTCTCGGCGCCGTTTACGGTTCGTAAACCATCTTTCCTGCGCCGCGCCCTCGCCATGGTACTGCCACAAAGCTGCGCCAGATTTTCCACATCCGCCCCTTACCCGAGGGGGCGACCGTGTGACATTTTTTGATGGACGAGCAGCGCTCATGAATATGCAGACCACTTCCGTGATGGCCCCCCCTTCCCCCAAAGGGCTGAAGGAAATGCAGCTTCCGCTGGTGATGATGCGGGACATCCTTCTCAAGACCATCTTCCGCAAGAACGTCGACACGGTCACCCAGATTTCCCAGGCGATCTGCCTGCCGGCGTCGGTCACGCAGGAGCTGGTGGACATCGCCCGCGAACAAAAGCTGCTCGAGGCGACCGGCACGCTGAACGCCAACAGCGGCAACGAGATGGGCTATCAACTGACCGATGCCGGCAAGGCGCGAGCGCTGGATGCGCTGAGCCAGTCCGAATATTTCGGCGCGATGCCTGTGCCGCTGGAAGTCTACCGCGAACAGGTCAAACGCCAGTCGATCCGCAACATCCAGGTCACGCGCGAGCAACTGACCAGCGCCATGGGTCATCTTGTCCTTCCCGACAGCCTGCTGGACCATCTGGGGCCTGCGGTCAGCGCCGGCCGGTCGATCCTGATGTATGGTCCGCCGGGCAACGGCAAATCCTCGATCTCGAACGGGATTCGCGATGCGTTGGGCGACAATGTCTATGTGCCCCGCGCCATCGAATATGCCGGCCAGGTGATCACCGTCTATGACCCGATCGTGCACAACGCGATCGAGGACGAACCCGACGACGCCAACAGCCTGCGCCGCCGCAAACGGTTCGATACGCGCTATGTCAAATGTGAACGCCCCACGGTGATCACCGGCGGCGAACTGTCGCTGAGCATGCTGGACCTGGTCTACAACCCCACGGCGCGCACCTATCAGGCGCCGCTGCAGCTGAAATCGACCGGCGGCATCTTCATCGTGGACGACCTTGGCCGCCAGGCCGAGCCGCCGCAGGCCCTGATCAACCGGTGGATCGTTCCGCTGGAAGAGGGCAAGGACATTCTGGGCCTGCAGTCGGGCGAAAAGTTCGAGGTGCCCTTCGACACGCTGGTGATCTTTTCGACCAACTTCCACCCCAACGAGATCTTCGACCAGGCCGCGCTGCGCCGGATCTTCTTCAAGATCAAGATCGACGGCCCGAACCAGGAAAACTTCCTGAAGATTTTCGCCATGGTCGCCCGCAAGCGCGGCATGCCGCTGGACGAGGCCGCGCTGGTGCATCTGCTGAAGGTCAAGTATCCGACCATCAACAATGTCTATGCGAACTATCAACCGATCTTCCTGATCGACCAGATGATCTCGATCTGCGAGTTCGAGGGCATCCCCTATCAGATGAGCCCCGAATTGATCGACCGCGCCTGGGCGAACATGTTCGTCAAGGACGAGAAGATCGTGAAATAGGGCACGGCCTGGTACGCTCCTACTGCGTGAAGAGAGCGTCGACAATCTGCATCTGCCTGCCGCGGTCACCGTCGGTCAGGTCGCTGATCCGGGTTCCCGGCTCGGCGTGGAATCCGGCCTGTTCCAGCCGTTGCAATCCGGTTTCCAGATCCAGCCCGCTCAGTTGAATGACCACAGCCGCATCCGCGTCGTTGATCGCCCGGAAAACGGCCAGCATCGGGTTTCCGCCGCCCCCAATGGGCAGGAAAGACAGGGCCAGCAGCCCTGCGCACCCCGCGATGATCGCCAGGGCCGCGGGGCGCTTGAAATAGACAGTGAAGGGCCGCCAGTTCAATATCAAATGTGCCGCAACCCCGATCATCATCGCCCAACCCGCCCATTCATGGATCGACTTGTTGAAGCCGCTGTTCAAATGAAAGAACATGAGGCTTCCCGTCGTTCCCATGATCAGGAAACTGCCGATGGTCAAAGGTGTCGCCCAGCTGCGCAGATTGGACATAGTTCTCTCCAGGATTCGTAGTGCCGAAAGTGACACGTTCACGGCACTGCGATCCGTCGCGGTTTTTCGATCTATTTCCGCGCGGGCGACCACGACCACCCGGTCCGCTACATGATCAGGCCACCTGACCGGATAGACGCCTGGTTTTCCGCACGCGGCTGGTCCCTGCACCCGCATCAACAGGCCATGATCGACCGGGCGCAGGCCCCGGCAACGCTGTTGATCGCGCCCACGGGCGGCGGCAAGACGATGGCCGGGTTCCTGCCCTCGCTGATCGAACTGGCCGATGGGCGGCACGCGGGGCTGCACACGATCTATGTCTCGCCTCTCAAAGCGCTGGCCGCCGACATCAAGCGCAACCTGCGCGGCCCGGCCGACGAGATGGGCTTGCCGATCCGGATCGAGGACCGCACCGGTGACACCACCCCCACCCAGAAAAAGCGCCAGCGCGTGGACCCGCCGCATATCCTGCTGACGACCCCGGAAAGCCTGGCGCTGCTGACGTCCTACGAGGATGCGCCGCGCATGTTCCAAGGCGTCCAGCGCGTGATCGTTGACGAAATACATGCGCTGGCCGACAGCAAGCGGGGCGATCAGTTGATGCTGGCCCTGGCCCGGCTTCAGACCCTGTGCCCCGATCTGCGGCGTGTGGGCCTGTCGGCGACGGTCGAGGACCCGGACGCCATCGCGCGCTTTCTGGCCCGTCACCCCGACCCTTGCGACATCGTTCTGGCCGACCCCGGCCCCGACCCCGATATCGCCATGTTGCAGACGGCCGAAATGCCGCCCTGGGCCGGGGGCGGCGCGGCCTATGCCATTCCGGCGGTGCTGGAGCAGGTCCGGCAGCACAAGACGACGCTGATCTTCCACAACACCCGCGCCCAGGCCGAGATCTTCTTTCACAACCTGTGGCTGGCCAATGACGAAGGCCTGCCCATCGGCATCCACCACGGCAGCCTCGACCGGCAACAGCGCGAACGGGTCGAGGCGGCGATGGTCCGTGGAGACCTGCGCGCCATCGTCTGCACCGGCAGCCTCGATCTGGGGATCGATTGGGGCGACGTGGACCTTGTGATCCAGATCGGCGCCCCCAAGAACGTCAAGCGCCTGGTCCAGCGGATCGGGCGGGCCAACCACCGCTACAACGCGCCGTCCAAGGCCCTGCTGGTGCCTGCCAACCGGTTCGAGGTGGTCGAATGCGTTGCCGCGCTGGAGGCCGCGCGCGAACACGATCTGGACGGCGAGCCGCGCGGCCCCGGACCGCGTGACGTCTTGTGCCAACACATCCTGATCGCGGCCTGCGCCGGGCCGTTCGATGCCGACGCCCTGTATGCCGAGGTCACCTCGGCCGGTCCCTATGCCGATCTGTCCCGCACCGCCTTCGATGCCTGTCTGGAGTTCTGCGCAACTGGTGGCTATGCGCTGCGGGCCTATGACCGCTGGCAACGCCTGCAACAGCGCCCCGACGGGTTGTGGCAGCTGCGCGACCCGCGCGCGGCGCAACGCATCCGCATGAACCTGGGCACGATCCAGGACAGCGATACCCTGAAGGTCCGGCTGAAACGCAACCGGGGCGGCAAACCCCTGGGCGAGGTCGAAGAGTCCTTTGCCGCATCACTGACCCCCGGCGACACCTTCCTGATCGGCGGTCAGATCGTGCGCTATGAAGGGCTGCGCGAAATGGTTGTCGAGGTCACGCGCCGTGCGGACAAAAAGCCCAAGATCGCCACCTTCTCGGGCACCAAGTTCGCCACTTCGACCCAACTGAGCGACCGCATCCTGCGGATGTTCGCACAGCCCGACTGGCCGCAACTGCCCGAACATACGGGTGAATGGCTGGACCTGCAGCGCCGGATGTCGCGGCTGCCCGGGCGTGACCGGCTGTTGATCGAGAGCTTTCCCAATGACGGCCGCGAAAACCTGTGCGTCTACGGCTTTGCCGGACGCAACGCGCAACAGACGCTGGGCCTGCTGCTGACCAAACGGATGGAGGAAACCGGACTTGCGCCGCTGGGCTTTGTCGCGACCGACTATGCCACGCTGATCTGGGGACTGGACGCGGTGACCGACCCCAGCCCCCTGTTCCAGATCGAGGCCCTGCGCGACGGGCTGGACAACTGGCTGGCAGGCAACGCGGTGATGAAACGGACCTTCCGCGCCTCGGCCACCATCGCCGGGCTGATCGAGCGCAACTCGGGCGGCCAACGCAAAAGCGGGCGGCAGGCGACCTTTTCGTCGGACATCCTGTACGACACGCTGCTGAAATACGACCCCGACCACCTGCTGATGCAGATCACCCGCGAAGAAGCCATGCGCGGGCTGGTCGATTTCGGACGGATCGAGGCGATGATCGCGCGCATCGGCGACCGGATCGACCTGATCCGGCTGGACCGGGTGTCACCGCTGGCGGCGCCGTTGCTGCTCGAGGTGGGAAAGGTCCCGGTCAAGGGCGCGGCCGAAGAGCGGCTGCTGGCCGAGGAAAGCGCCCGCCTGCTGGCGGCTGCAGGTCTGTCGCCGGACTGAGAATCAGGTTGAAACTACGCGCGGATCAGGCAAGGACCGGACCATGAACAGCCTCGCGTTCTCGTTTTCCGGTGTGCGCCTGCACGCCCTTGGCTCGGGCGCCCTGTGGTGGCCCGATCACGACCTGTTGTGCGTGTCGGACCTGCATCTCGGAAAATCGGCCCGCATGGCCCGGCGGGGCGCCCCCGCCCTGCCCCCGTATGAAACCCGCGACACGCTTGCGCGTCTTGCCGCGGACCTGAAGCGGACCGGGGCCAAGACCGTGATCTGCCTCGGAGACAGCTTCGACGACATCGAGGCCGCTGATACGCTACACGAAACTGATCGACTGCAAATCCCGGCTCTGCAGGCCGGTCGGATGTGGATCTGGATCGAAGGGAATCACGATCCCGGACCCGTTTCCCTGGGTGGGACTCATCTGGCCGAGTGGCGCCGCGCGCCGCTGGTATTCCGCCACATCGCCCAAAACGATGCGCGGGGCGAGGTCTCGGGTCACTATCACCCGAAGGTGCGGCTGCAGGCCCGGGGCCGTTCGATCACACGACCTGCGTTTCTCTTCGACGACCGGCGCCTGATTCTTCCGGCCTACGGCACCTATACCGGCGGGCTGCGCAGCAGTGACACCGCGTTGTCCGGCTTGATGGGGCCCGACGCGCGCGCGATCCTGACCGGGGAACAGCCGCGCCTCACCGCCATGCCGCGGTGACCGGTCAGACCAGACCGGCTGCTTCCAGATCCGGCTTGTATTTCCGGCTGACCGGAACAAGATCGCCATTGCAAAGGCGCAGGAACAGCTTGCCACCGGCTTTCTCGACACCCTCGACCGCCGCTTCGGCCACCCAATGAGACCTGTGCGCACAATGACCGACGACGGGATCCATTTCGACGACGGCATCGCTCAGGCGAAGACGCACGGTGAAGACCCCTTGGGTCGTCACGACGTCGACATGATGACCCCGAGCGCTGAGCCGAAGGATGTCGCCCGAAAACCCCTCGGGCAAGCGCCGAACCAGACGCGCGGATTCCGTGGGGCGCTGCTCGGCAGAGTCACTCCTGATGCTTTTGGACACCAGAACAAGGCCTGTTCCCAACAGCACCCCATAGGCACCGACCGCGCTGAATCCCGGAGACCGGTAGCCGCAAGCCGTGAAAAGAAGAACGGTAAAGACCCAGAACACAGGCGTAAAGAACGCCATGATCATCAGCGCGACGGCATAGTTGCGCGCCGTCATTCCCAAATGGCCAAAGCGCTGCAGGGCGAATTTTCGCCCGCTCCAGACCGCCAGAACCGCCAGCGCCATGAGCCCGGTCCAAAACGACAACCGCAGCGGGTAGGACAAATCCAGCTCGTTGAACGGATTGATCGTATAGGCCAACAACGGAACAAAGACAAAACCAGCCACAAGCCGTTGCGGCGTGCACTCGGCCCTGATTGAGCGCAACATCGACGTCATTCCAACTTATCACTCCGCCCCGATCCGACGCCGTGCAGGCCAGGACTGCCGGGCACCTTCACCTTTCAACACTCTGATAAGATGGAATTATCACGAAAGCGACCGGCATCCAATACGATCGGTCGCCGGTAAACTTTTCGTGTGCATTCCTAATAGTCCGGCAGACCGGCCGGTCGCCAGGCTGCGGCCATGCGCTGGCCGCAGCCTGTGGTCATGCGGTCAGACCTTCGGGCTCGGGCAGACCATTTGCCCGGCAGCAGGCGGTCAGGGTATTTGCCAGCAGGCAGGCGATGGTCATCGGTCCGACACCGCCTGGAACGGGGGTAATCGCACCTGCCCGTTCGGCCGCGCTTGCATAATCCACATCCCCGACCAGCCTGGTCTTGCCATCGCGTTCGATCCGGTTGATGCCCACGTCGATCACGGTGGCGCCCTCCTTTATCCAGTCGCCCGGCACCATCTCGGGGCGGCCCACGGCGGCCACGACGATATCTGCACGGCGCACCACGTCGGGCAGGTTCCTGGTACGGCTGTGCGCGATGGTCACGGTGCAGCTGTCGCCCAGCAGCAGTTGCGCCATCGGCTTGCCCACGATGTTCGACCGGCCGATCACCACCGCATCCATGCCGGACAACGAGCCATGTTGATCCCGCAGCATCATCAGGCAGCCCAGCGGGGTGCAGGGCACCATGGCCTTCTGCCCGGTGGCCAGCAGACCCACGTTCGATATATGGAACCCATCCACGTCCTTGGCGGGGTTGATCGCATTGATCACCAGGTCTTCATTCAGATGTTTGGGCAACGGCAACTGCACCAGGATGCCATGCACCGCCGGGTCGTTGTTCAGCTTGTCGATCAGCGCCAGCAGGTCCTGTTCCGAGGTTTCGGCATCCAGCTTGTGCTCGTACGAGTTCATGCCGACCTCGACGGTCTGCTTGCCCTTCGAGCGGACATAGACCTGGCTGGCCGGGTCCTCGCCCACCAGCACCACGGCCAGACCGGGCGTGATGCCGTGTTCCTCTTTCAGCTTCGCGACCTTGTCGGCCACCTGTGCGCGCACCTTTGCTGCAAACGCCTTGCCGTCGATAACCTGGGCTACCATCGCTCGATCCCTTCTGTTCAAACACCAGGCCGGGCGCATGCGGCGCCCGGTTCGTTCAACTCGGGCCGAGCACACGCTCCTCGCGCGCGATCGACCAATCTATCAGGATGCGCCACAGTCGTTCGGCAAGATCGGGGTCCAGGCCCAGATCGACCGAGTTCGAACGCACCTTTTGCACCACGTCTTCGACACGCTCAGGGATTCGGGCCGGAAGGCCCTCGCCCGGCTTCAGCTCGGACGCGCGGTCGATATAGGTTGCGCGCGTCACCAGCAACTCGATCAGCTGGCGGTCCAGCTTGTCGATCTGTTTCCGCAGTTCCTGCATGGTTCCACAGCCCTGCGGCGGTGTCAGAGTGGGCATCGCAATCTCCTCATGGCCCGGGGATTCCCCGGACCACGAGATGTCTTATTCGGCGGCTCAGAACAAGCCCTCGATCTGGCCTGCGTCATTGAGTCGGATCGTCTCGGCCGCCGGTTTGCGGGGCAGGCCGGGCATGGTCATGATCTCGCCGCAGACCACAACGATGAAGCCGGCGCCGGCACTCAGGCGTACTTCGCGCACCGGAACCGAGTGGCCGGTGGGCGCGCCGCGCAGCGACGGGTCGGTCGAGAAGGAATACTGGGTCTTGGCCATGCAGACCGGCAGGTTTCCGTATCCGGCGGCTTCCCAGTCCTTCAGCTGGTTGCGGGTCTTGGCATCGGCCAGCACTTCGTCGGCGCGATAGATGCGCTTGGCGATGGTCTCGATCTTTTCGAACAGCGGCATCTCGTCGGGGTAGATCGGCGCAAAGTTCGCGGTGCCGGCATCAGCCAGTTCCACGACCTTGCGGGCCAGATCCTCGGACCCTTCCGAACCCAGCTCCCAATGGCGCGACAGAACCGCCTCGACCCCATGCTCGGCGCAGTAGTCCTTGACCGCCTGAACCTCGGCGTCGGTATCGGTGACGAAGTGGTTGATCGCCACGACGACCGGCACGCCGAAGGATTTCACGTTCTCGATGTGGCGGCCCAGGTTGGCACAGCCCGACTGCACGGCCGCGACGTTTTCGGCGCCCAGATCGGCCTTGGCCACGCCGCCATTCATCTTCATCGCGCGCACCGTGGCCACGATCACCACCGCCGACGGCGCGATGCCCGCCTTGCGGCACTTGATGTTCATGAACTTCTCGGCGCCCAGATCGGCCCCGAAACCGGCTTCGGTCACGACATAGTCGGCGACTTTCAGAGCGGTCTTGGTCGCGATGACCGAGTTGCAGCCATGCGCGATGTTGGCAAACGGGCCGCCATGCACGAAGGCCGGGTTGTTTTCCAGCGTCTGCACCAAGTTGGGCTGCATCGCGTCCTTCAGCAGAACGGTCATTGCGCCCTCGGCCTTGATGTCGCGGCAATAGACCGGCGACTTGTCGCGGCGATAGGCCACGATGATGTCACCCAGACGCTTTTCCAGATCCTTCAGGTCGTTGGCCAGGCACAGGATCGCCATCACCTCGGAGGCCACGGTGATGTCGAACCCGGCTTCGCGCGGGAAGCCATTGGCCACGCCCCCCAACGAACAGGTGATCTGGCGCAGGGCGCGGTCGTTCATGTCGACCACGCGGCGCCAGGCAACGCGCCGCACGTCGATTTCCTGCTCGTTGCCCCAATAGATGTGGTTGTCGATCATCGCCGACAGCAGCGAGTGCGCCGAGGTGATCGCGTGGAAGTCGCCCGTGAAGTGCAGGTTCATCTCTTCCATCGGAACGACCTGCGCATAGCCGCCGCCCGCGGCGCCGCCCTTCATGCCGAAGTTCGGGCCCAGCGAGGCCTCGCGGATGCAGATCATCGCATTCTTGCCGATGCGGTTCAGGCCGTCGCCCAGACCGACGGTGGTGGTGGTCTTGCCCTCGCCCGCCGGGGTCGGGTTGATCGCGGTCACCAGGATCAGCTTGCCGTCCTCGCGGTCCTGAACCGAGTTGATGAAGCTCTGGCTGACCTTTGCCTTGTCGTGGCCGTAGGGCAGCAGATCGTCGCTGGAGATGCCCAGCTTGGCCCCGATCTCCTGGATCGGCAGCTTTTTCGCCTCTCGCGCGATTTCAATGTCGGATTTGTAGCTCATTGGGCAAGGTCCCTGATTGAATTCCGTGCAAAACCGACGCCAGGCGCCGATGCTGCGTAACCCATACCGTCGTGTACCGTTCGGGTGGATGTGGATTCCGACATTTTCCGGCCGCGAAACGGCGTTGTCACCGTTCAGCGGTTTCGAATGGGAAACGCCTGCACGTCAGGGCAACCAGGGACGCTGATCGGGAACGAACAGGGTCAGGGTGTCGCCCACCGCCACCGCGCTCGGTCGTTCGACCCAGGCCGTCACCCCACGCCGCCCTTGTGCGGCCGGCTTGAACGCAGCGCCATGGCCCGGCGCGTCAGCCTCGATCTCGCGGCCCGGCAGCACGCAGGGGCGGTTCTCCATGTCGACGGTCAGCGTCATCCCGCCGCTGGCCTGCAGGCGAGAGGATGGCGGGACATGGGTGAAATCCGGGATGCCCTGCACCACGATGCTGGCCCCCAGCAGGCCCGGGTCCAGACTGTCGAGACCCATTTCGGCGGCGATATCGGTCAGTTCTTCGGCCGACAGGATCGTCAGCTGGCGCACGTTGCGGATCTCGGTGCCCCGCGGATACAGATTGCTGACCCGCACGCAGGAAGGGCGGTTCAGCCCTTCGTGGCGCGCACCGCCGTCGCCCGCGAAATCAAGGTCCAGCCGGTCTACCGACCGGGCACGCAGAGAGTCCCCGGCCGGGACATGCCCCAGCCAGACGACCGTGGCCTTGAAATCGGTTTCGCGCAAAACGGGCATGGGAGTTTCCTTGTCTGACGATCCATCCGTCGCAGCCTGTGTCCCATTGCAGGAAAGGCAAGAAAAACCCGGCGCTTGGGCCGGGTTTTTTTGCGTCATGCAGTGGGTTCGGGCTCCATCCCGCCCTCGGGCGGAGATTTCTTGGGCTTGGTCTTCGGAATGGCCGTCACGCTGGCCGCACCGCCCTGGTCGGGTGTACCGCTCTCGTCATCGCCTGCGTGCGGGGGCTCGCCCTTCATCACCCGCTTGATCTCATCTCCGGTCAGGGTTTCGTATTCCAGAAGGCCCTGCGCCAGGCGCTCCCATTCCTCGTGATGATCGGTCAGGATCTGGTGCGCGCGCTCATATCCCTGCTGGATCAGGCGCTTGACCTCTTCCTCGATCAACTCCTTGGTATGGGCCGAAACCGAGAACCCGGCGGTGTTGCCCTGATAGCCCTCATGCGCCTCGGCATAGTCGATGTTGCCGACCTTGTCGGACATGCCCCAGCGCATCACCATGGCCCGCGCCAGCTGGCTGGCCTGCATGATGTCGCCGGCCGGGCCGTTCGACACATGGTCTTCACCGTATTTGATGACTTCGGCCGCCTTGCCCGCCATGGTCATGGCCAGCTTCTGCTCGCACTCGTCCTTGTGATAGTTCAGCTGGTCCATCTCGGGCAGGCTGACCACCATGCCCAGCGCGCCGCCGCGCGGAATGATCGTGGCCTTGTAGACCGGATCGCACAGCGGCAGGGTCATGCCGACCACGGCATGGCCGGCCTCGTGATAGGCGGTCTTTTCCTTTTGGTCCTGGGTCAGCACCATCGAGCGGCGCTCGGCTCCCATCATCACCTTGTCCTTGGCGTTCTCGAAGTCTTCCATGGTGACAAAACGCCGACCGACCCGCGCGGCCATCAGCGCGGCTTCGTTCACCAGGTTGGCCAGATCGGCGCCCGAGAACCCCGGCGTGCCGCGGGCGATGATGCGCAGATCGACATCCGGGCCCAGCGGCGTCTTGCGGGCATGCACCGCAAGGATCTTCTCGCGCCCTTTGATGTCGGGGTTCCCGACGGTCACCTGACGGTCAAAGCGGCCCGGGCGCAGCAGTGCCGGGTCCAGCACGTCCTTGCGGTTGGTTGCGGCCAGGATGATGACGCCTTCGTTGGCCTCGAACCCGTCCATCTCGACCAGCAGCTGGTTCAGGGTCTGTTCGCGTTCGTCGTTGCCGCCGCCATATCCGGCACCACGGTGGCGGCCCACGGCGTCGATCTCGTCGATGAAGACGATGCAGGGCGCGTTCTTCTTGGCCTGTTCGAACATGTCGCGCACGCGGGACGCACCCACACCCACGAACATTTCCACGAAGTCCGAACCCGAGATGGTGAAGAACGGCACGCCGGCCTCACCTGCAATCGCTCGGGCCAGCAGCGTCTTGCCGGTACCCGGAGGGCCGACCAGCAGCGCGCCCTTGGGGATCTTGCCGCCAAGGCGCGAGAACTTCTGCGGGTTGCGCAGGAATTCGACGATCTCTTCCAGCTCTTCCTTGGCCTCGTCGATGCCCGCCACGTCGTCAAAGGTGACGCGGCCGTGCTTTTCGGTCAGCATCTTGGCCTTGGACTTGCCAAAGCCCATGGCACCGCCTTTGCCGCCACCCTGCATCCGGTTCATGAAATAGACCCAGACACCGATCAGCAGCAGGAACGGCAGCAGCGTGATCAGGAACGACTGGAAACCCGATTGCTGTTGCTTTTCCGCCCGCACGGGGATGTCTTTCTCGATCAGCAGCTTGGTGACTTCGGCGTCACCCGGCTTGATCGTGACGAAATTGCCGCCGGAACTGGTTGTGTATCGGATCTGCTCACCATCCAGCGTCACGCCTTTTACGTCGCCTGCTTCGACGGCGCTTACGAAATCCGAATAGGTTTTTTCATTGCTCTGGAGGGTTCCTCCCGGTCCGCTGAACAGATTGAACAGTGCAAGGATCAACAGGAAGAGAACGACCCAGAAGGCTATGTTGCGAGCGTTGCCCAAGAAATTTCTCCCAAAAGACATCGGCAGATGAGGCGCTGCCGGGTTGCCTCTTAAAATAGAGATGATTGAAGCAGGTTCAATGCGATAAAAAAGAAGCCGAAAACTCGGGGAATTTCGGGTTCATTTCAAACGTCCATCCGTTCGAAAAACCGGCAAATGGCGCGGACACGATTTGGTCGCTTTGCCAAACGGCGGGCGTGGCCATCAGCACCATGCGCGGCACCCCCGTCGCGCGCCAGTCGGGTACTTGTGGCAACCCGGTCTCGCCAAGCGCACGGATCTGCGCTCCGGGCGTGTCCGGTCCTGTCGCGATCCAACGCCCGTCCCAGAGTTCATCCGGTCGGGCCACACATGCCGAAACAGCGATCAGCTCTCTGCAAAACCACGAACTATTCCCGTCCGTCAGGATTTGACAACCGCTCAGCGTCGACGAACGTCCCGCAATAACGGCCTGTACGACCTGCTCGACTTTGCTTTGCCGCGGCGGGTACCCCGGACCGGAAATCCGCTGGAGGATACCGGCCACAAGCCGGCGCTGCATTTCTTCAGGCAGCGCGGCAAAACCGGCGCGATCCACACGCACCGCACAGGCTTTCTCTTTCGCAAATCGGCGGGCGGATTCCTGCGCAAAATGCTCAAGCGCCCGGTTCGCACGCCCGAGGTTCGCGGCAACCCGGGACAATGTTTGAGCCGTAATCCCCAAGCCGGACAGGTGGCCCAACGCCTCGCGGGCCTTGATCCGGTCGAAGCGCAGGTCCTGATTCGAAGGGTCTTCGATCCATTGCACCCCCTCAGCCTGCAAGTAGCCCCGCAAAACCGTGCGCGTTTCGCCCAGCAAAGGTCGCCAAAGCGTGACACCGTCAAGATCCCGCGCGAAAGACATGGCCGACAATCCGCGCACGCCAGCCGCGCGCCCAAGACGCATCAACACGGTTTCCGCCTGATCATCTGCGGTATGGCCCACGGCGACCGCAGGAATGTCCTTCGACACCGCCCAGTCCCGCAGCAGGCCGTAACGTGCCCGCCGCGCTTGATCCTGCAGGTTTCCCGATCGGTCCCATCCCGTCCATTTCAGAGTGACATGGGGCACGCCCAGATGCGTGCACATCTCGGAGACACGGGCGGCCTCGGCGGTCGCATCCGGCCTCAGACCGTGGTCCACGGTGGCCGCAAACAGCCGAACGTCTTCGTCCCGTGCGATCCGGACCAAAAGATGCAGCAATGCAAGCGAGTCGCTTCCGCCGGACACGGCCACGCCCAGCCGTGACGGAAGCTTTTCAGGCAGAAGCGCCCTGACGCGCTCGGGAAGGGTGTCGGCCGGTGAGTTCAAGAACAGCTCAGCGACGCCATTTCCTCGGTTGCCGTGGCCACAAAGGCCGACGACGGGAACCGGACGCCGACTTCTCCCAGCGTGATACAAGCCTGGTCAACCTGGCCCAGCCGACCCAATGCCGCCCCAAGCTCGTACAATGCCTCGGGGGCCACGGGGCCTTCGGAATCGGCGGTGAAACTCGCTAGAAACGCCCGCGCGGCTTCACGCGTGTCCCCCAGCCCTTCCAGCGCCTGACCGCGGCGCAGATTGGCCTCGGCAGCCAGTGGGCTGCCGGGATACTTGGCGTCGAATTGCGCCAGCAGATCAGCCGCCGTCCGAAAATCGCCATCGGCCAGGGCCTGCGCGGCCTCGTCGAAATCGGCCTGCTCGCCGACGGCAAGCTCGACCTGGCCTGCACCCTCTGCGATGTCCGGCGCCGGTGGGGTTACGATCGCCGCGGCGTCCTCGCCGCCAAGGGGCACGGTCGGCTCGCCGCTGAACTCGCAGCCCGGCTCAAGCTCGCAAAGCCTGAATTCCAGGTCACCGATCCGGTTGGTTCCGTCGCTCACGATGTTCTGGATGCGCTGGTTCAACTGCTCGGTCTGGCGGGTCAGCCGCTGCAATTCGGCCTCGATCGCATCGACCCGTTCCAGGATCGAGCTGCCGGACAGGTTCGGCGCAGGCGCGCCTGTGGTCGAGAATTCGCGCTTGAGCCGCTGGATTTCGACATGCAGCACGGTCAGCTCCTGCCGGATATCCGCCAGGGTCTGCTGATCCTGCGCCTGCGCCCCGGTGGCGACGGTCAGGACCGCCGCCAGCACCAAACCTGCAACCTTCATGCCGTCACCCCGCGGTCGAACCGGTCAGCACCGTCACCGCACGGCGGTTCTTGGAGTAGCATTCCTCGGTGCTGCAAATCTCGATCGGGCGCTCTTTGCCATAGCTGACGGTCTGCAGGCGGTTCCCGGCCACCCCGCGCGAAATCAGGAACTCGCGCGCCGCATTGGCCCGGCGGGCGCCCAGCGCCAGGTTGTATTCCCGCGTGCCCTGTTCGTCGGCATGGCCTTCGATGGTGGCGGTATAGTCGGTATTGGCCAGCAGCCAGTCGGCCTGCCCCTGCAGAATGGTCTGCGCCTCGGGCGACAGCGTGGACTGGTCGACCGCGAACAGAACCCGGTCACCGACCGCCTGCTGGAAATAGGCCGGCGAGCGCGGATCACTGGCCGAACCCGGCACCAGCGCCCCGGCCCCACCTGCCCCGCCCAGAGCCGAAGGATCATTGTTGGTACAGGCGGTCACCAGCGCCAGCGCGCCCAGTGCCGCGATCTTGCTCAATACGTTCATTTCAATCGCCTCTGGTTCCATTTTGTTGTTTGACGCCTGTCTATCACAGCCAAGGTACCTTGTGAACGTCGGCACCATTGACAATCCGTTCAATTCAACAGCGGCCCCCAGGATGGATCGCTGCCCCCATCCGGTGTACGGACCGGGCGCAGGTTGCGCCCCGAGATGTCGACCGAATACAGCGAGGACCGCCCGCTGGCGCCCTGCGTCTCGCGGGTAAACATGATGACCCGGCCATTGGGCGACCAGGTCGGGCCTTCATCCAGGAACGAGGCGGTCAGCAGGCGCTCTTCGCTGCCATCCACGCGCATCACGCCGATGTGGAACCGGCCCTTGTTCTGCTTGGTGAAGGCGATCAGGTCGCCCCGCGGTGACCAGACCGGCGTGCCATAGCGGCCCTGGCCAAAGCTGATGCGGGTTGCCTCGCCGCCATTGGCGGGCATGACGTACAGCTGAGGCTGGCCCGACCGGTCGCTTTCAAAGACGATCCGCGACCCGTCCGGCGAATAGCTTGGCGCGGTTTCGATGGCGGGCGTATTGGTCAGGCGCACGCTTTGCCCCGAGGCCAGATCCATCTTCCACAGGTCGGTATTGCCGCCCTGCGTCAGCGAATAGACGATCGAGCGGCCGTCGGGCGAGAACCGCGGCGAAAAGCTCATGGTGCCGTCCTGCGTTTTCAATTCCTGCTTTCTGACCCGGCCCACATCCAGCAGATAGATGCGCGGGCGGCCGCTTTCATAGCTGGTGTACAGCAGCCGGTCGCCCGCCGGAGAAAAGCGCGGCGCCAGAACGATGGCGGCACTGTCGGTCAGGTACTGCACATTGGCGCCGTCGTAGTCCATGATGGCCAACCGCTTGCGCCGCTGGTCCTTGGGACCGCTTTCCGACACGAAGGCGACGCGGCTGTCGAAATAACCGCCCTCGCCGGTGATGCGGCCATAGACCTGATCGGCCACCTTGTGCGCCATCCGCCGCCATCCATCGGTCGGGCCCGAAAACTGCAACCCGTTGCCCAGTTCCTGCCCCGAAAACACATCCCACACCCGGAACCGCACCGTCAGCGTATTGCCCGAAAGGTTCACCGCGCCGGTCAACAGCGCGTCGGCGTTGATCGCCTTCCAGTCGGCGAACTGAATCGGGGCCTCGAAACTGTTGACCCGGCTGATGAAGGCCTCGGGCGCGATTTCGCGGAACAGGCCGGTGCCGGTCAGATCGGCGGCGATCACGCGGCTGATGTCGGCGGCATATTGCGCGGCCGCCGGGGTATCGGGCACGAAATTCGGCACGGCGAACGGCATCGGTTCGATGATGCCTTGATCCAGCTCCAGCCTCAGCGGCCCTGTCTGGGCAGAAGCGGGGGCCGACAGCAAGGTCAGGCCGACTAGGAGGCTGGTCAGAAGTTTCATCATTTGATCCGCATCCTCTCGGGATTGAAGGTGATCTCAATATCCTTCCAATGCGCGTATTTGTCAGCAGGAAGGTCGTATCCTTTGGCGCCACAGCGCAAAATCGCGCGTCGGGCGGCCTCGTATGCCTGTTTCGCGGCGCCCGCCGACCCGCCCGAGCTGTCCAGCATCCGCAGGCTGCCCGCCACGATCGTGCCGTCGCGGTTCAGCGAAAAGCCGACCACCACGATGGTTTGCAGGGCGTCGGTCGAGAGGGACCCCACGTTCCAGCACCGCGAAACGGCCAAACGCATCGCGTCCTTCTCGCCGCCTGTCAGGGGCGGACCGGCCGGTTCCTCGGCGACGCCCAACGCCTCGGCCAGGGCATCGTTGATGGCGGCCTGATCCTGCGGCGCCGGCTTGGATGGCGTATCGGTCTCGGCCACCTCGGGCCGCGCGGTCGGCTGCGGCCGGCTGGGCCGGGCCCGCGGGCGTGGTGACCGCTGGGGCGACAGGTCCTTGCCTTGTTCCGCCTCGGTCACGATCTGGTCGGTCGCCTCCTTGGGGGCAGTCTGATCCTGTTGTTCCCGCTGGGTCTCGGCGCCCTCATCCAATGACACGGCCGGTGTTTCGATGTCGTCGGGCTTGGCATCCGGTGGTGGCGGCGCGATGGGTTCCGGCGCGATCTTGTCGGCGGGGCGCGGCTGAGATTCGGGCAAGGCGGGCAAAACGGCCACCTCGGGTTCGGGTTCCGCCAGAACCGGGGGCTGCTCGATGACGTCCGGCTCGGGCGGCGCCTCGATCGGGGCGGGCTGCGGCTCGGGGTCTGGTTCCGGCGGTGTCACGGTGTCGGGTCGCGGCGGTTCCTCATCAACCGGCTCGGGGAGCTGTGGCGCCGGGGGGGGCGCGTCCGGAGCTTCAAGCCCACCGGGCGCAACCGCCACAGCCGGAGCCTCCCGCTGTGCGGTCAGCGCCGCGAATTCCTCGGCCGAGATCACCGAGACCTCCTGCACCGCCATCGGCAAAGGCTCGGACCGGAAGGTGCCACCGAACAAGGCCCAGCCGATCAGGGTGACGTGGGCAATCGCCGAAATCTTGGTGCCGGTATCCACCGCGCGGCCTCACTCTTGGCCTTGGTCCAGCGTCGGTCCGCCAGTATCCGTGACCAGACCCACATTGGAAAAGCCACCCGCGTTCAACGCGCCCATGACCTGCATGACCTGCGCATAGGGGATCGCGCCGTCGGCCCGCAGGAACACGCGATCGCTGCTGCGCTCGGCCGCGATGGCGCGCAGTTTGCCGACCAGATCGTCACGCGCCACGTCGGTGGTCTGAATCTGCACCCGTCCATCGGCCGTCAGGGTCACGGTCAGCGGTTCCTCGTTGTCGCCGGGCAAGGCGCTGGCCGCCGTCTTGGGCAGGTCCACCGGAACACCCACCGTCATCAGCGGAGCCGCAACCATGAAGATGATCAGCAGCACCAGCATCACGTCCACGAAGGGGGTGACGTTGATCTCGGCCATCGGCTGGGCACGGCCGCGGCGACGTCCGCGCCGACGCCCGTTGCCGCCCGACGATTGCTGAATCGCCGCACCCATGTCAGCTGTCCAACTGGCGTGACAGGATGGTCGCGAATTCGTCGGCAAAGGCCTCGTACCCGCCGACGATGTGGTCGCTGTCCGCGCTCAGCTTGTTGTAGAAGATCACTGCCGGAATGGCCGCCAGCAGGCCCAGCCCGGTGGCCAGCAGCGCCTCGGCGATGCCCGGCGCCACGACGGCCAAGTTGGTGTTCTGCTGCTCGGCGATTTCGATGAAGGCGTTCATGATGCCCCAGACCGTGCCGAACAGCCCGATGAAGGGCGCGGTGGACCCCACCGTGGCCAGGATCGGCAGGCCCTTGTTCAGCTTTTCCGCCTCTTTGGCGATGGCCACGTCCATCGACCGGTCGATCCGCGCGGTGGCCCCCGCGATCAGCCCGCCGTCGTTGCGATGCGACCTGCGCCATTCGATCATGCCGGCCGCGAAGATCTTTTCCGATGCGCCGCCGGGCTGCGGTCCGATCTGTTCGAACAGCTCGTCCAGCGGGTTGCCCGACCAGAAGGCCTGATCGAATGCCTCCGCCTCGCGCCGGGCCGCGCGATAGTTGATCAGCCGTTGAATGATGATCGACCACGACCAGAAGGACGCGACGACCAGTATCAGCATCACGACCTTGACGATGAATGTCGCGCGGGCAAACAGCCCCCACATGGAGAAATCGATCCCCTGCGCAAGCGCCAGCGTTTCAGCTTCCATGAACCTGCTCTTTGTTTTGCCTGACGACCGTTGTTCGGCCTTGTTTTGCCAGACGCTAGCGCAGTTGCGGGCAAAATGCCAACAGAACCACAGGGCCTGAGGAAATTGTTACATCAATGCGCGAATCTCTGCCGGCAGCCGGATCGGCCTGCCGTCGCGGTTGATGCAGACGGCGGTGACGGTGGCACGGAAGATCTCGGTGTCACCCCGGCGGATCAGCTGGGCCATGGTCAGACGCACGCCCGAGATCGCGACGACCTCGGTCTCGACGAGCAACTCGTCGTCGAACCTGGCCGAGGCCAGATAATCCGCCTCGACCCGCCGCACGACCCAGACGATACCCGCCTCTCGCATGGCGTTCTGGTCGTTGCCCAGATTGCGCACCCAATCCGACCGGGCGCGCTCGATATAGCGCAGGTAATTGGCGTGATAGACGACGCCCCCCATGTCGGTGTCCTCGTAATAGACGCGAATGGGAAAGACGTGTTTCATTGCGGACGCTCCATCCGGGCAAACAGGCGCAGCGCGTGCGAAGGGTCCTGCGCCACCGCCGGCAGAACCGGATCATAGGCGGCGCGGATCAGCCCGGCAATGTCAGGCCGCAGGATCGTCGTGTCGCCCGCCATGGCCAGGGGTGAACGGTCGCGGAACGCCGTGTCGGACCACAGCAGAACGGTCTGAACGACCTGCGACAGGGCCAGGGTTTCAGCCGGCACCTTCGACAACTCGCGATCCATCCGCAGAAAGACGAACGCCGCCCGGATCGCGCCGTTTTCGTCGAACCGGAAAACCCGGTACTGGTTCGCATCGGCGTCTTCCAGCCGAGCAACCAGCGGGACAAGATCGGGAATCAGACGATCCAGGTCGGGCACGTCCGGCAACTCGCTCCACTCGCGAAAGAAGAACACCATGCAGTTGGCGCCCAGTTCGGGGTCGGTCTCGGCCATCTTGTGATCGGCCAGCGCAACCACCGCCTCGAACGCGCCCTTGACCGTGGCCAGGGTTTCATCCGCGACCCCGAACACGATCGGCACGATCGGTCGGCCCCAGCGCGCAAACAGGAACGCGCCATCGGATCGGGTAAACAACGCCTGGATCTCTTCGGGTGTCACGCCCTGCCCTTCGTCTTTTGAAAACTCTCTCGCCCCAGCCTTAAGGTCTGAGACCCGCGGCTTCAACCAAACAGGTCGCTCTGTCCCTTGGGCGCGGCCATGCCCAGATGCGTCCAGGCCTTCTGCGCCAGCATCCGGCCGCGCGGCGTGCGTTGGATCAGGCCCTGTTGCAGCAGGTAGGGCTCGATCACTTCCTCCAGCGAGTCGCGGCTTTCGGACAGGGCGGCCGACAAGGTCTCGATCCCCACCGGGCCGCCGCCATAGTTCTCGGCGATCAGTTTCAGATAGCGGCGGTCGGCCCCGTCCAAGCCCAGATTGTCCACGCCCAACCGTGTCAGCGCCCCATCGGCCAGTTCGCGCGTGATGCGTCCGTCGCCCTCGACGATGGCGAAATCCACGACCCGCCGCAGCAGCCGCCCGGCGATACGGGGGGTGCCCCGCGACCGGCGCGCGATCTCGCGCGCACCGTCGTCATCGGCCGGCGCGCCCAGCTTGCGGGCGTTGCGGGTGACGATCTCGTGCAGTTCGTCCACGGTGTAGAATTGCAGCCGGGTGGGAATGCCGAACCGGTCGCGCAGCGGCGTGGTCAGCAGGCCCATCCGCGTGGTCGCCCCGACCAGGGTAAAGGGCTGCAGCTCGATCCGTACGGTACGGGCCGCGGGCCCCTCGCCGATCACCAGATCCAGCTCGAAATCCTCCATCGCCGGGTACAGCACCTCTTCCACCGCCGGGTTCAGGCGGTGGATCTCGTCGATGAACAGCACGTCGCGCTCTTCAAGGTTGGTCAGGATGGCCGCCAGATCCCCAGCCTTGGCCAGAACCGGCCCCGAGGTCATGCGGAAGTTCACCCCAAGCTCGCGCGCCATGATCTGCGCCAGCGTCGTCTTGCCCAAGCCCGGCGGGCCGTGGAACAGCGTGTGGTCCATCGCCTCGTTCCGCTGGCGGGCCGACTGGATGAAGATGCGCAGATTGGCCCGCGCCTCGGCCTGGCCGATGAATTCGTCCAGCCCCTGCGGGCGCAAGGCGCGGTCGTTGTCCTCGGGCAGAGGCTGCGGGCGCAGGGTCGGGTCGGCATCAACCATTCATTCAGCCTTTCGAAGCCAGCAGTTTCAACGCCGCGCGGATCAATTCGGCCTCGCCGGCATCGGGCAGGTTGGCGGAGGCCTCGGCCACGGCCGAGGCGGCCTCGGACGGGCCATAGCCCAGGTTCGACAGCGCCGACAATGCACCTGCCGACGCCGCGCCCGCGCCGGGTTTCGGGGCCCTTACCGGGGCCGGCTTCGGGTCTGCGGGTTCAACCACCTCGGCCACGGGGCCGTCCATCGCCTCGGTCACCGTGCCGCCCATCGCCATGACGCCGGGCGCCTTGTCTTTCAGGTCCAGCACGATGCGCTGCGCGGTCTTGGGACCTACGCCCTTGGCCGCCTTCACCGCACCCCAATCGCCCAGCGCGATGGCCCGGCTGACCCCGTCCGGCCCCAGCGCCCCCAGAATGGCCAGCGACACCTTGGCCCCCACCCCCTGAACCGAGCAGAGCAGCCGGTGCCATTCTTTCTCGACCAGCGACAGAAAGCCGTAAAGCTGCATCAGGTCCTCGCGCACCACCAGATCGGTGTACAGCGAGACCGCCTCGCCCACCCCGGGCAGGGCCGCCATGGTCCGGTCCGAGCAATAGACGATGTAGCCGACCCCGCGAACGTCGATCAGAAGGTGATCCGCCGCGCGGTAGTCGATGCGTCCGGTCAGCTTGCCGATCATGTGGCCACCTGCTTGATGCGCGCCTGCGGCGTCGCCCCGTAGAACGCATGGCAGATCGCGATCGCCAACGCATCCGCTGCGTCGGCCCCCTTGGGCTGGCATCCCGGCAGTTGAAGTTTGACCATGTGCAGAATCTGTTCCTTCTCGGCGTGCCCCACGCCCACCACGGTTTTCTTGACCCGGTTGGGCGCATATTCGCCCACCGGCAACCCGGCCTGCGCCAAGGTCAGCAACGCCACTCCGCGCGCCTGACCCAGCTTAAGCGTCCCGGCGCCGTCCTTGTTCACAAAGGTCTGTTCGATGGCTGCCTGGTCGGGTTGATGTTCGGCGATCACCTCGACGATCTGGTTGTGCAGCGACAAAAGCCTCTCGCCCAGATCATCCCCGTCGGATTTGCACAGGCCGTTGGCAACATGGCTCAGCCGGCTGCCATGTGATTCGATGACGCCCCATCCCAGGGTGCGCAGCCCCGGATCAATGCCCAGAATTCGCATGTCGTGCCTCGGCCTGCTCGGGTTTTCGTGATCTTTTTCATCGATTAGCACGAAGCGTGAACATTTTCCAAGCGAATTGACATCACATCCAAAAACGACACCGCTGTTTCACTCGCGACATTGCGGCCTGAATCCGACGCCGAAAGGCCTGAAATCGACATGGTTCGGGGGTCGTATTTCACCTTTTTTTCATTGCTTTTTCAGACTTCTGGACCCTTGCAAAAACTGCATGGGACACATGCAATTTTGTGCCTTGCTCGGGCGCATCTTCGTCATTAGCTGCCGCGCATCATTTGGAACGAAGCACCAACCAGAAGGAAGCAGGATATGGCTGCACTGGAACCCACCCGCGCCGCGATTGGCTCGATCGGCCTTGCAGGCCGTATCGGCGCATTTCTGGCCTCGGTCGTGAATGCCGTCGTCGAATGGAACGATGCTCGCATCACCCGCAAGACGCTGAACGGCCTGAGCGATCGTGAATTGGAAGACATCGGCCTGTGCCGGGGCGACATCGACGCGGTCGCCGAAGGCCGCCGCTGAACGAAGCCCACCACTCACTCACCCCAGTCTTCCGCGCGAAGGCGGGGCAACAAACGAACACCGCGGACCGGAGGGTGCGCGGTGTTTGCGTTCAGGAAAGCTTGTAGATGATCGCCTTGAACTGATCGGACACGAACTGGGTCACCGGGTCGATCTGCATGACCCATGCGCCAGCCTGTTCGATCGCAGTCCCGCCGTTCAGCACGTCAAGCCGGCTTTGATACCCGGACGGTCCCAGGCTGGACAGCAGGAAGGCCTTGAACGCAAACAGCCCGACCAGACACATGACAAGAACCTTCAGCGGCACGGCCGAGCGCACCCGCTGGGGTTTCATGACCACCAGACCATCCTTGCGCATTGTCGCGCGATAGCCGCGGCTCATCTTGTTGTGTTTCTTTGTCAGCCGGTGAACGCGCTGATCGAATTCAAGTTGTTTTCCAGTCATGGCAGCCTCCAAAAACCGCCCCCAAATTCATTGGATGACGGTAGAAAGAGAATGCGTCAAAACCGTGGCGAAAATCCACAAAACTCCCGCAAATGGCCTAATTTGCGCCCTGTTTGGTTAAGACCAGCGTCGTCCATTCACCAATCATTGATCGATCAGCGGTATTGAACCCGTTTCGCGCATAAACCGATTCCACCTCGTCGGCTTGCTCGTTGAGGATTCCCGACAGGATCGCGTGTCCGCCTGCGCGCAGGTTCTGCGCAATTTCAGGCGCATGGGCCACCAGAGGTCCCTTCAGAATGTTGGCAAAAATCAGATCGTAAGGCGCCGCCGCCTGAAGGTCGGGATGATCAAATCCGGCGGCCTCGACACAGCGGACGGCCCCGGCCATGCCGTTGGCCTTCAGGTTGGCCTCGGCCACTTCCACGGCGACCTCGTCGATGTCGCTGGCCAGAATCTCGCCCGACCAGACCCGCGCCGCCGCCATCGCCAGCACCGCCGTACCGCAGCCGATATCGGCGACCTTGCCGGCCTCGAACCCGTTCTCGATCAGCTTGTCCAGCGCCTTCAGACATCCCAACGTCGTTCCGTGATGCCCGGTGCCGAAGGCCATCGCCGCCTCGATCAGCAGCGGAATGCGGCCCTCGGGCAGCTTGTCGGCATCGTGGCTGCCATAGACGAAAAACCGCCCGGCCTCGACCGGGGCCAGCTCGCGCCGGACATGGGCGACCCAGTCGGTTTCCGGCAATTCCGACACCACGAAGGGCTTGGCCTCGAAAGCCGCCGCCAGCAGGGCCAGGGCGGCCTCGTCGGGGTTTTCGGTGAAATAGCCGCCGACTTCCCACAGGCCCGAGCCGTCCTCGACCTCGAAGACGCCCACGCCCGTGGGTTCGGGATCCAGACGCTCCATCGCTTCGCCCAGGCTTTCGGCCGCGGCTTTGCCTTTCAGGGTGGTCAGGGCGGTGAATGTGGGCATGGGAACCTCCTGCAGAAACCGCCCTTGCGCCTAGGGCCGTCGGCCGCCGAGGTCAAGCGTCCCGCGCGTCATTCGGCCGGCGCTGGCGCGTATTTCGAAAAGATGGTCTCGTTTCCTGGCTCGGGGTGACGCGGGATCAGCAGCGACAGCGCCAGAGAGATCAGCGCCATGCCCGCCGCCAGGCCGAACACCGCCCCGGGCGACACGACCCACAGCAGCCCCAGAAGCGCCGGCAGGAACACCGCCGCAATATGGTTGATGGTAAAGGCCACCGCCGCGGTTGGGGCAATATCGGCCGGATCGGCGATTTTCTGGAAATAGGTCTTGAGCGCCAGAGCCAGCGCGAACAGCACGTGGTCGATGACATAGAGAATGGCCGCCAGCAGCACACCCCAACCGAACCAGTAGATGCCGCCATAGGCCGCGAACACGATGGCAAGGCCCAGATATTCGAAGATCAGCGTACGCCGCTCGCCAAACACCGCGACGGCCTTGCCCAGCAAGGGGGCGGCGGCCATGTTTACGATAAGGTTGATGAGGTACAGGCTGGTCAGGTGATGCACTTCGAAGCCGAAGCGCTCGACCATCATGAACCCCGCGAACACGACGAAGATCTGCCGCCGCGCGCCTGCCATGAACTGCAGTGCATAATACAGCCAGTAGCGGCGGCGCAGCACGATTTTCTTGGTCTGCGGTGTCGGCGCATCGAATTGCGGATAGGCGATCAGGCAGAACAGCGCCAGCACCGCTGTCAGCCCACCAGCCGCCATGAAGACCGTGTTGTAGGACAGATCGAACCGCTCCCAGGTCAGCACGATCAGCCCATAGATCACCAGCGTCGCGGCCGAGCCCATCGCCACCAGCCAGCCCAGCACCTGCGGGGCGCGGTCCTTGGGCAGCCATTGCAACTGAAGCGACTGGTTCACCGTCTCATAGTAGTGAAACCCGATCGAGCTGAACAAGGTCACGAACAGCAGCCCGCCGAGGCTGGGAAACCACGCCGTCACCGCCGTGGCCACGCCCAGCAGCATCAGCGAAATCATGGCCAGCACCTGCTCGCGCACGAGCAGGATCACCGCGATCACGCCGACGGCTAGAAAGCCCGGGATTTCACGCACCGTGTGCAGCAAGCCGATGTCTGCCCCGTCGAAATTTGCCACCTCGATGACGAAATTGTTCAACAGCGCGTTCCAGGTGTTGAAGGCGATCGGCATGGTCAGCGCCATCACGAACAGCAACGTGACGGGGCGGCGCCAGAACGGCAGGTTCTGCGCCTCGGACAAGGGCACCGGTTTCAGCATGAGAGTGATCTACGCCCATTCCACGCCCTTGGCGAGGGGAAATCGCAGCCGCACATCGGGTCTGCGCTGATGCAGGGTCAGTAGAAGCTCTGCGGGTCGATATCGACGGTCAGGCGGATGTCACCCTTCAGGCGCAGCGGTGCGATCCAGCGGGCGATGGCGTCCTGGATCGGCGCCCCCTTGGGCGCCTTGACCAGCAGCCTTACCCGGTGCCGCCCGCGGATACGGGCAATCGGCGCCGGGGCAGGGCCAAAGACCTGTGCCCCGATCTGTCGCAGCGGCGCGTCATTGCGCGCCAATACGTTGCCGACGTCAAAGACGGGCCCGACCTCGGGGCCGGACAGCACGATCCCCGCCATCCGGCCATAGGGCGGCACACCGGCCGCCTGCCGCCCGGCGGCCTCGGCCCGCCAGAACCCTTCCTCGTCCCCCGACAGGATCGCGCGGATCACCGGGTGTTCGGGCTGAAAAGTCTGCAGCAGCGCCGTCCCCGGCTTGTCGGCCCGCCCGGCCCGGCCTGCCACCTGCCGCATCAATTGAAAAGTCCGCTCGGCCGCGCGCAGGTCGGACCCGTGCAGGCCCAGATCCGAGTCGATCACCCCGACCAGCGTCAGGTTCGGGAAATTGTGCCCCTTGGCCACCAGCTGCGTGCCGATGACGATATCGGCGTCGCCCTCGGCGATCTCTTCGATCTTGGCCTTCAGCGCCCGGGCCGAGCCGAACAGGTCGGAACTGAGCATGGCGATGCGGGTGTCGGGAAAGGTCGCCTCGGCCTCTTCGGCCAGACGTTCGATGCCGGGGCCGACCGGAGCCAGCTTGCCCTCGACCCCGCAGGCGGGGCAGGCCTCGGGCATGGGCTTGGTCTCGCCGCACTGATGGCACATCAGACGTTTGAGGAACCGGTGCTCGACCATGCGCGCATCGCAGTGGTCGCAGGCGATCTGTTCGCCGCAGGCTCGGCACAGCGTCACCGGTGCATATCCCCGGCGGTTGATGAACAGCAGCGACTGTTCGCCCTTCTCGATCCGCGCCTGCACCGCCTGGCGCAGGCTGGGGGAAATCCAGGTGCCCGGCTGCATCTTCTCGGCGCGCATGTCGATGGTCTTCATGTCCGGCAGCACCGCCGCCCCAAAGCGCGAGGTCAGGTCCAGCCGGTCGTACTTGCCGGCCTCGGCATTGGCCCAGCTTTCCAGCGAGGGCGTGGCACTGGCCAGGATCACGCGCGCACCGCAGATCGCCGCCCGCAGCACCGCCATGTCGCGCGCGTTGTAATGCACGCCGTCGTCCTGCTTGTACGAGGTGTCGTGTTCCTCATCCACCACGATCAGGCCCAGATCGCGAAACGGCAGGAACAGCGCCGACCGCGCGCCCACCACCATCTGCGCATCGCCCTGCCCGACCATGCGCCAGACCCGACGGCGCTCAGTCATCGTGGCACCGGAATGCCATTCGGCCGGGCGCGCACCGAACCGCTCCTCGACCCGTGTCAGAAACTCGGCGGTCAGGGCAATCTCGGGCAGCAGCACCAGCGCCTGCCGGCCCATGCGCAGTGCTTCGGCCACCGCTTCAAGGTAAACCTCGGTCTTGCCCGACCCGGTCACGCCCTTTAGCAGCGTGGTGCCGTAGGTTCCGCTGCGCAGCGCGGCCCGCAACGTGTCTGCGGCTGCGGTCTGATCGGGGGTCAGCGCCTTGCCGGGCCGGTCCGGGTCCAGATGCGGATAAGGCAGGTCGCGGGGGCTGTCCTCCTCGCGCACGGTGCCCTGCTTGACCAGCCCTTTGACGACCGACGAGGTGACCCCGGCCATCTCGGCCAACTCCTTCAGGGTAAAGGCCAGCCCGCCATAGTCACGCAGCACCTCCAGCACTCGGGCCCGGGCATCGGTCATGCGGTCGGGCATGCCGCTGCCCAGCCGATAGATCTTGCGCATCGACAGCGGATCGCCCAGCCCGGGCGCGCGGGTGGCCAGCCGCAGCATGGCCGGCATCGGCGTCAGCGTGTAATCGGCCGCGCGCTGCAGGAACAGGCGCATCTCTTCGCGCATGGGCGCCACGTCCAGCACCCGGATGACCGAGCGGATCTTGCTGCGGTCGAAATCACCGCGCCCCGCGCCCCAGACCACACCCAGAACCTTGCGCGGGCCCAGCGGCACCTCGACGAAGGCCCCCAGGAAACACCCCCCCTCGGGCGCCTTGTAATCCAACGTCCGGTCCAGCGGCTGGGTCGTCAGAACCGCCACCAGCTCACCTTGGTCGAAATGCACCGGGTCGCTCAATGCGCGCCTTTCTTCAGCAGGGGTTTCAGCACGGGTCTCTTTGAGGTAAAGGCATCCGCGAGCAAGGCCAACCCATCAAAGGACTGCCCCGATGAAATTCTTCGTAGACACAGCCGAAATCGACGCCATCGCCGAATTGAACGACCTGGGCATGGTGGACGGTGTCACCACCAACCCCTCGCTGATCCTGAAATCGGGTCGCGACATTCTGGAAGTGACCAAGGAAATCTGCGACCTGGTCGATGGCCCGGTTTCCGCCGAAGTCGTCGCCACCGAAGCCGAGGACATGATCGCCGAAGGCCGCAAGCTGGCGCAGATCGCACCGAACATCGCCGTCAAGGTGCCGCTGACCTGGGCCGGCCTGAAGACCTGCAAGACGCTCAGCGAAGAGGGCCAGATGGTCAACGTCACCCTGTGCTTCTCGGTCAACCAGGCGATTCTGGCGGCCAAGGCGGGCGCGACCTTCATTTCGCCCTTCATCGGACGTCTGGACGACATCAATCTCGACGGCATGGACCTGATCGCCGACATTCGTCAGGTCTATGACAATTACGGGTTCGAAACCGAAATCCTCGCCGCCTCGATCCGCAGCGTGAACCATGTGGCCGACAGCGCCCGCATCGGCGCCGACGTGATCACCGCCCCGCCCGCCGTGATCAAGAAGCTGGCCGACCACCCGCTGACCGACAAGGGGCTCGAGGCCTTCCTGTCGGATTGGGCCAAGACCGGTCAGAAGATTCTGTGATCCGCTGATCCCACGCACCACCGCGCGGCCCCGTCCGGGGCCGCGCCCGGCCCAACTGCACGGGCCTGATCAACGATCAGGCGCCTGCAGGCGGGAGCGCCCTCCCCACATCGCCCGGCAAATCCACCTAAGCGTGCATTTTTTCCAAGGCATTTCCGGCAGCCCGTGCTATAACGCCGGCAACCAAAAAAACCCGGACAGGACATGAGCAGCAACCCCAAACTCGAGGACAACCTCCGAGCCGCGATTCTGGCCAAACCGGA
This sequence comes from Ruegeria intermedia, assembly GCF_900129345.1. Classification (GTDB taxonomy): domain Bacteria; phylum Pseudomonadota; class Alphaproteobacteria; order Rhodobacterales; family Rhodobacteraceae; genus Ruegeria; species Ruegeria intermedia. Next base: position 108,391 of record NZ_FQVK01000010.1, read on the forward strand.
CGCCGTTCTGGACGACAAGGACCTGATGCAGGCCCTGGTCGCCGCGAACGAACGCGCGCGCGGAGACAACATCATCGATCTGCGCGGCATCGCCATGCAGCGGCTCGAGGCGCGGCTGGATCGGCTGGAGGACACGCACCGCTCGGTCATCGCCGCCGCGTATGAGAACCTGGCCGGCACCAACCAGGTGCACCGCGCCATCCTGCGTCTTCTCGAACCGGCGGAGTTCGAGGATTTCCTGCGCACCCTGGGCACCGACGTCGCCGACATCCTGCGGGTCGACCGGATCACTCTGGTTCTGGAAACCACGGCCGCGCAACGCGATCCAGGCATCGCCGGGCTGGACGGCATTCTGGCCGTGGCCGAACCCGGCTTCATCGACCGCTACCTGAGCCATGACCGGGGCGGCCCCGCCCGCGACGTCGTGCTGCGCGAGATTCACCAGCCCAACCGATTGGTGCACGGAGATCAGGCCGGCGAACTGCAATCCGAGGCCTGCATGCTGCTGGACCTGGGCACGGGCCGCCTGCCGGGCATGATCGTGATGGGCGCGCGCGACCCGCGGCATTTCTCTCCGCAACTGGGCACCGATCTGCTGGCGTTTTTCGCCGGCGTGTTCGAACGGTCGATGCGCCACTGGCTGTCATGAGCCTGATCTCTCCGGCCTGCCGCGATGCGCTGCAAGTGTGGCTGGAGAGTCTCTCGGCGCTGGCCGGCCGGTCGGAAAACACCACCAACGCCTATCGACGGGATGTCGCCGATTTCCTGGCCTTCATGACCCTGCATCACAGCGAACGTCAGGGGTTGGCCGCGCTGGAACGGATCAGCGTGTCGGACATGCGGGCCTGGATGGCGCAACAGCGCGATTCCGGCGTCGGTGCCCGATCTCTGGCGCGCAAGCTGTCAGCGGTGAAAAGCTTCTACCGTTGGCTGGCCGAGCGCGAGGGGTTCGAGCCCACCGCCGTTCTGTCGACCCGCGCCCCGAAATTCACCAAAAAGCTGCCCCGCCCCCTGGCCGAAGACGCCGCCCGCGCCATGATCGAAACGGTCGAGCTGCAATCCAGTTCGGATTGGGTCGCGGCCCGCGACGTGGCCGTGGTAACCCTGCTCTATGGCTGCGGGCTGCGCATTTCCGAGGCCCTCTCGCTGAACGGCGCCGACGCGCCCCTGCCGGAAACGCTCAGGATCGTCGGCAAGGGCAACAAGGAGCGAATCGTTCCGGTCATCCCGGCCGCGCGTCAGGCGGTGGACCGGTATCTGGAGTTGTGCCCGCACCCGCAAAGTGCAACCGCCCCGCTGTTCCGGGGCGTGCGGGGCAAGGCGCTGAATCCACGGGCGATCCAGGGCGTCATGGCAAAGGCGCGCATGCAGTTGGGCCTGCCGGCAACGGCCACGCCCCATGCCATGCGCCACAGCTTTGCCACGCATCTTCTGGCGGCAGGTGGCGACCTGCGCGCCATTCAGGAACTGTTGGGGCACGCGTCTCTGTCCACCACGCAGGCCTATACCGCCGTCGATACCGCGCGGCTGATGGAGGTCTACAACCGCACCCACCCCAAGGCCTGAACGCAACGGAATCGACACGGCCGCCTGCATAGACCGTTCGAGGCGGGATTTTGCTTTGCATCTGGGGCATGTATCGTCCATGACACGGGGCATGACACTCAGATTCAAAGCCCTTGCCGTTCATCTGTTCACCGCGACCGGTGCCGTTTTCGCCATGCTGGCCATGCTGGCGGCGGTCGAGGAAAAATGGAGCCTGATGTTCCTGTGGCTGGTGGTGTCTTTCATCGTCGACGGAATCGACGGCCCCTTGGCGCGGCACTATCACGTCAAAAAGAACGCACCCGAGTTCGACGGGGTGCTGCTGGACCTGATCATCGATTATCTGACCTACGTGTTCATCCCGGCCTATGCGCTGTTCAAATCCGGTCTGATGGACGGCTGGACCGGCTGGTTCGCGATCATCGTCATCACCTTCGCCAGCGCGATGTATTTCGCCGACACGCGAATGAAGACCAAGGACAATTCCTTTTCCGGCTTCCCGGGCTGCTGGAACATGGTCGTGGTGGTGATCTTCGCGCTGAAGCCCGATTTCTGGTTCAGCCTGATCCTCGTGGCGCTGCTGGCCGTCGCGATGTTCCTGCCGCTGAAATTCATCCACCCCGTGCGTACGGAACGCTGGCGCAACCTGTCCCTGCCCATGGCCTTTGCCTGGACGTTTTTCGCCGGATGGGCCGCCTGGGTCGATTTCCACCCGCAAAGCTGGGCGCATTGGGGACTTGTCGTCACCAGCCTGTACCTGGTGTTCGCCGGCATTGCCCAGCAACTGATCCCGCAAAGGACCGGATGACCCCGCCGCGCAGGGCGGGGCCGAAGCTCACAGGATTTCCTGGATTTCGAATTCGGTTCCGTTGTGGGTGAACACGTCGCCCGTCTGCAAACCGGCCATCGCCAGGTAGATCGGGCTTTGGGGCGAAATCCCCATATAGGTGTCGCCGTCAACGTCAAAGCGCGTGGTCGAGACACAGACCACGAAATGCCGGTCATTCAGCTTGACCACCGCACCCGGCTCGACCGTCTGTTTCGGACCGAAATCGGTGTTTTCGATCACGTCGATCTTGGCATGATGCGCATGCACCGGCCCGTCGAAAGCCGCCGCCAGATCTGCGCTCTCGCGCGAGGCGGCGATGTCGTCCTTGTCATGCACCTCGCGATCGTCCAGCTGCGACTCTTTCAAAAAGGCCTCGTGATGGGCCTGCGCGGCTTCAAGCTCCTGGGCTTCCAGGGCCATCAGGCGGTCGATAATGGCTTTCTTGCGGGCGGCCGGGTCTGTCTGAGCGGTCATGCAATGCGGTCCTTCACGTTCGAATTCCGTCTCAGGTTGGGACGCTTTGCGGGGGAATGCAACTGGATTCAACGGATCAGATCAGCAGGCTGGCCGCGCCTTCGTGGCGCAGCAGGGCCACCTTGCTCTCGATCCCGCCCTGGCCGGAAAACCCGCCCAGCCCATTCGCGGACAACACCCGGTGGCAGGGGATGATCACCGGAATCGGATTGGCCCCGCAGGCCTGCCCAACAGCCTGTGCGGGATGCCCCAATTCGCGCGCAATGTCGCCATAGGTGCGGGTGTCACCGAAGGGAATTGCTGACATCGCCGCGCAGACCGCACGCTGGAACTCGGACCCGCCAACCCGCAGCGGCAGGTCGAAGCGGCGCAGGCGGCCTTCGGCATAGGCCGTCAACTGCGAGGCGGCTTCGGCAAGCAACGGCGTCCTATCGCCCTCGGTCCGGCCGTGCCAGACCAGCCGAGTGATGGCACCGTCCTGCTCCTCGATCCCGAGGCATCCGAATTGGGTTTTCACTGCAATCATCGGCATGGGCGCAGGGTTTCAGATCGGCACGCCGCCCGCAAGCCGCAACAAAAACCCCCGCGCGATGGCGGGGGTTTTCAGGGGGGTTACGTTCAGCCCAGGGCCGTATCGCAGCGACCGCAGACGCCGGGATGAGCGTGGCGCCCCACATCCGGCAGGATCTTCCAGCAACGCTGGCACTTGGCCCCTTCGGCCTTTTCGAACACGACACCGACGCCCTCGATCTCGGGCAGGCGGAACGCCTCGGCCGGGGCCGGGTCGGCGGTGACGGTCAGGCCCGAGGTGATGCACAGGTCATCGACATCGAATGTGGCCAGCAGGTCGCGGGTTTCGGCGTCCTCGACATGCACGACCGGCGCGGCTTCGAGGCTGGAGCCGATGACCTTGTCGCGGCGCTGCACTTCCAGTGCGGCGGTCACCGCACGGCGCACACGGCGGATCTTGGCCATGTTCGCCTCGAGCGCGGGATCGCGCCAATCGGCAGGCGTGTCGGGGAAGTCGACCAGATGCACCGAACTGTCCTCGCCCGGGAACCGCTCGAGCCAGACCTCTTCCATCGTAAACGGCAGGATCGGCGCCAGCCAGGTGGTCAGGCGATGGTACAGGATGTCCAGCACCGTGCGCGCGGCCCGGCGGCGCGGGGTGTCGCCATCGCAATACAGCGCGTCCTTGCGCACATCGAAATAGAAGGCCGACAGGTCAACGGTGGCAAAGTTGAACACCGCGCTGAACACGCCCTGGAAGTCAAACGCGGCATAGCCCTTGCGGACCTGCTCGTCCAACTCGGCCAGGCGGCTGAGCACCCAGCGTTCCAGACGCGGCATCTCGGCCGGGTCGATCCGGTCGGCCTCGGTGAAATCGGCCAGCGAACCCAGCATGAAGCGCATCGTGTTGCGCAGCCGGCGATAGCTGTCGGCGACCCCTTTCAGGATTTCCGGCCCGATCCGCTGATCGGCGGTATAGTCGGTCTGGGCCACCCACAGGCGCAGGATGTCGGCACCGTATTGCCTGATGACCTCTTCCGGCACTATGGTATTGCCGAGCGATTTGGACATCTTGTTGCCCTTCTCGTCCAGCGTGAACCCGTGCGTGACCACGTTTCGATACGGCGCGCGGCCGATCGTGCCACAGGCCTGCAGCATCGAGGAATGGAACCATCCGCGGTGCTGGTCGGTGCCCTCCATGTAGACATCGGCGATGCCGTCGGGCGCGCCATCCTCGCGGTCGCGCAGCACGAATGCATGGGTCGAGCCCGAGTCGAACCACACGTCCAGAACGTCGAACACCTGGTCATACTCGTCGGGGTTCACGATGCCGTCCAGCACCTGCTGTTTGAACCCGTCGGTGTACCAGACATCGGCGCCGTGTTCCTCGAACGCGGCCTTGATGCGGGCGTTCACTTCCGGGTTGCGCAACAGATAGTCCGGGTCGGTAGGCAGAGCCCCCTTCTTGGTGAAGCAGGTAAGCGGCACACCCCAGGCACGCTGGCGCGACAGAACCCAGTCGGGGCGCGCCTCGATCATCGAATACAGGCGGTTGCGGCCCGAGGGCGGCGTCCATTTCACCAGCTCGTCGATCGACCGCAAGGCGCGTTCGCGGATGGTGTCGCCCATCTGGTTCATGCCATCGTCCAGCTTGCGGTCAACGGACACGAACCATTGCGGCGTGTTGCGATAGATGATCGGCGCCTTGGACCGCCACGAATGCGGATAGCTGTGCTTGATCTTGCCACGCGCCAGCAACCCGCCGACCTCGGCCAGCTTGTCGATCACGGCCTTGTTCGCGTCGCCCTCGCCGCCCTTGCGCGACAGGATGTACTTGCCGCCGAAGAACGGCATGTCGGCGCGGAAGCTGCCGTCGTCCATCACGTTGTAGGTGATGACCTGTTCCAGCATGCCCAGATCGCGGTACAGCTCGAACTCCTCCATCCCGTGCGAGGGCGCGCAATGAACGAAGCCGGTGCCCTCGGTATCGGTCACGAAATCGGCCGCGCGGAAATCGCGAATGTCGTCCCATTCGCCGTTGGACCCTTCGGCCCCTGCCAGCGGGTGCTGCAGCTGGATCTTGGCCAGATCGTCCTGCGTGACGTCGCACAGGCGGCGGTACATGGTGTCGTCCAGCCGCGCGCGGGCGAACACGTCGGTGGCCAGGTTGTCGGCCAGCAGGTACCGGTCACCGATCCGGGCCCAGCATTCCTCGGGGCGGCCGGTCACTTCGTACAGCCCGTACGAGATGTCCTTGCCGTATACCACGGCCTTGTTCGACGGCATGGTCCAGGGCGTCGTGGTCCAGATCACCACGTGGGCGTTGTCCAGCGTGGTGTCGCCGGTGTTCACCACCTTAAACTTCACCCAGATGGTGAAGCTTTCCTTGTCGTGATACTCGACCTCGGCCTCGGCCAGGGCAGTCTTCTCGATCGGCGACCACATCACCGGTTTCGAGCCCTGATACAGCGTACCGTTCATCAGGAACTTCATGAACTCGTCCGCGATCACCGCCTCGGCGTGATAGTCCATGGTGACGTAGGGATCGGCCCAGTTGCCGGTGATGCCCAGGCGCTTGAACTCCTCGCGCTGGATATCGATCCAACCTTCGGCGAACTTGCGGCATTCCTGGCGGAAGTCGATGACCGGAACCTCGTCCTTGTTCTTGCCCTTCTTGCGGTACTGTTCCTCGATCTTCCATTCGATCGGCAGGCCGTGACAGTCCCAGCCGGGCACATAGCGCGCGTCAAAGCCCATCATCTGGTGGCTGCGCACGATCATGTCCTTGATCGTCTTGTTCAGCGCGTGGCCGATATGCAGGTGGCCGTTGGCATAGGGCGGGCCATCATGCAGGATGAATGGCTTGCGCCCCGGCTTTTCGCGCAGGCGGTCATAGACGCCGATCTTCTCCCAGCGGTCCAGCCATGCGGGCTCGCGCTTGGGCAGGCCGGCGCGCATGGGGAAATCGGTCCGGGGCAGGTTCAGCGTGTCTTTGTAGTCGGGTGTCTGGGTCGTGTCGGCGCACATGGAGAGGCGTCCCTTGGATGATCTTGGCGTGTTTGGATCGAAGCGGTCGGTGCGATGAACTCAAGCACCTTTGCCCGGCGTCTCGGAAACTCAGAGCGCCGGGGAAATAATTCGAATGATAATGGCCAGAACGTCTTGCATGGCCGGGCTTATAGGCCGGTTGCGCCTATTGGTCCAGAGCTTCCGGCCCCTGCGGCGATTGGCGCAGCTTGGCCCAGCGGTTCAGCCATGCCAGACCCGCCAGCGCCAGCCCCAGCGCCAGCAGCGAAAACACACGGATCAGACCACCCAGCCCCGAGATGTCGATCAGGAACACCTTGGCCACCGCCAGCCCGATCACCGCCAGCCCGGCCTTGCGCATCACGTCCGACCGACGCGCCAGCGACTGATAGAACAGCGCCGCGCCGATCACCAGCAGTACGAGCGTGTAGGTATAAAGCTCGGGCTGGGACACGCCGTTGCCTTCATACATCCCTGCCGCACCCTGCCAGAAATGCCGGATGGTCAGGCCCAGCCACAAGGCGCCCAGCGCAATGGACACCCCCTGACAGGCCAGCCGCAACTGCGCCGGCATCTTGGGGATCCGCCACGCGGACAGGCCGATGACAAGGGCCGGCGGCAGATAAGCAATGGCAAGCGTGTTAACCACCGGAGGCCCCAGAACAGGATCTGCCCCAAACCGCAAAACAGGGTTGGCCACTGTCGCAGCCAGCGCCAGCCACAACAGGCCATGCGCAGCAAAGAACACGCCCAATGCGACCCGAACCCAGTTCAGCCGCCCGCCCAGCGCAAACCGCTGCACCTGCGCAAAGGCCAGCAGCAGCCAAATGGCCGACAGCAGGCCCAGCCCCCAATGGCTGTCGTCGGCACCGCCCTCGCCCAGCCCCTCCAGCGAGCGCAACAGCAGCAGAGACACCAGAACGCCACCCGTCGCCCACGCTGCGCTGTCCAGCATGACATTGGCGACCGGGCGGTCCAATGGGCGCAGCATCCACCATGCGGCGACATAGCCTGCAACCGCAGTTCCATAGACCAAAGCCATTTCCGCAACCGGTGCTTCCAGCGCCCAGTCCAGACCCGGGTTCAGGATCAGCCGGAACGTGACGGTGGCAACGCCGGCCCAGATGAACCAGCTCATCGGCGGCAGATTGAACCGCCGGTCCAGTGCCGCCGCCGCGATGATCGTGACCACGAAAGCGATGGTCAGCGCCGCCGAGCTGAGCACGATCACGCAGCCGAAGGTCAAGCAGGACAGGGCCGACAGCGTGGCCAAAGCCGGACGCATCCGGGCCTCGCCATCCACACGCGCAAAGCGCTCGGCCAGGACCACCATCAGCGCCGCGAGCGCGACCGCATGCAGGGCCCAGGGGTAGGCTCCGATCACGCTGGCCGGGCGCCAGCCAAGCTCAAGCGCGATGGCCAGCGCCGGGGCGTACAGCGCGGCAGCACCCGCCCAGACAAGCGGGTACCGCCCACCCCGAAACGACCGCCATGCCGCCAGAAGAGAAATCACCGCGCCCAGCGCAACCAGCCAGGTCACGGCCAACGGAAAATCGGCCTCGGGCGTTTCGGAATAGGTCTGCCAGAACCCACGCGCCACCGCGCCGCCATCAAACCCGTGCGTGAACACGAAACCACCCAGCCCCAGAGCGGGAAACGCGCTCATATCCTGCAGGGCCGGCGCGTCCTTTGCCCAGATCAGCAGGGCGAAAGTCAGGCCCGCCAGCAGGATCACAGCCAGCCAGAACTCACCGCGCGTATCCGCCCATTGCAGCGCCAGAATGGCCGAGCTTGCCAGCACCGCCCCAAAGGCCAGGCGCGTCGGAAATTCGGGCCTCGGACCGCCGGCTTTTCTGACAACGAATTCACTGAACATCGCCCCGTCGTGATCGGGCCAGATCCGGCGCACGGGAATGGCAATGGCGATCACGACAACGGCGGCCACGTAAACGAGGAAAGCCGGTTCCGTGATCGGCGAACCCGTCACCAGCAAAAGGCCCGCCAGATAGGCGCCAAACAGCGACAGCACCGACACCCAAGCCCAGCGCCGCACCGTGTCGATCCCAAGCCCCAGCCCGGTGATCACGAAGAAATATCCGTACAGCCAGGATGGGTCAGCCGATTCGCCACCCACGACGAAAGGCGCGGCAAAGGCGCCGATCAACCCGATCGCCGCCAGCAGCGGGCCGTGGAACCAGCCCAGAACCAGCCCGACAAGCGCGATGGCGATCATGCCTGCCAAGGCCGCCTCGGGGCCGATCAGGTCATAGAGCTGGCGCGCCGCCAGAACGCCGCCGAACAACGTGACCAGCCCTGCGCCGGAGAACACCGACGGCAGATAGGCGGTGGCCGACGACTCGTCATCGCCGTATCGACGCCGCACAACTTCACCCGCCACGATCAGCAGCGCGCCGAAACCCAAGGCCGCCAGCACGCGCGCAGTGGGCGGCAGCAATCCGTTCTCGACCCCGTATTGCACGAGGAAAATCCCCGCCAGCGCCAGCGACAGAGCGGATACGGCATAGAACCAATTCTCGCGCAGCCACGCGCTCAGATCGTCGAACCGATCGGCGCGGAACACAACCGCGGCCGGAGGCGATGCGGTCTCGGCCACTGTTGCCGGCTTTTCAGGCTCGGGCTGTTGGTCCGGTGAGGGTGGGATCGCCTGTTTCGGCGGGCCCCAAGGGGCCGGTCGGGGTTTTGGCTTTGCCACCTCTGCTGGCGCGGGCGGCGTCTGCGCGGGCCGTGCCATGTCGGGTTGCGGCTCGACACCCAACCTGATCTCCAACTGTTCGACCCGCCGCCGCAGTCGGGCATGGCCGACCAGCAAAACGACAATTGATACCGGCATTGCCAGAATGGCCAGGCCAACAAGAACAAGCAGAGATTCCAAATCGCACCTCCGGGCAAATCTGCAGTTCACGCTACCCTGTGCAGGCGCGGCAAGACAGTCGGGAAATCCCGAATAGTTTCAGCCTGTTGCGATCTGGCGCCAGTCGTCTAGGGATGGAACATGGACCCGACGACATAGGCAATTGCCGCCGCCGCTCCACCTATCGCCAGCGTCTCAAGCCCCGAGTGCCACCAAGGCGCCAGCGACCACCGGCTTTTCATCGCGCCGATGGCAAAGAACACGCCCAGCGTCATCAGGACCGAGGCCGCAAACGCGCCCTGAACCCCCAACAGGAACGGCACGAGCGGAACCATGCCGGCCACGACAAAGGCCGCGAAGGTGGCCGCAGCGGCCTTGAGCGGATGCGGATCGACGCTGCCCAGCCCGTATTCGCCCTCGATCATCAGGTTGATCCAGGTGTCCCGATCGGCGGTGATCGCATCGGTTGCCTGTTCCAGCACCCGGCCCGACAGGCCCTTGCGGGACAGGATCTCCAGCACCTCGCCGCGTTCGCCGTCGGGGTAGAGGCGAATGTGGCGCTCTTCGATGGCGCGGATCCGTCGGATATTGTCCAACTCGGCCTTGGTCCCCGAGTAGTTGCCCGCCGCCATCGAGAATCCGTCGGCCAGCACGTTGGCCAGGCCCAGGGCCACGATGACAAAGGACGAAAGCCCGGCCCCGGCCACGCCTGCCACGATGGCCAGCGTGGTCACCGATCCGTCGATCCCGCCATAGACCACGTCGCGCAGGAACCCGCGCCCGGGTGGGGCGTCGATCCGGTCTGCGATTTCCAGTTGGCTGTGGCCGTGATCCGCCAAGGCTGGTCTCCCTTCCGGAAGATTGTGCCCCGCGCGGCGGCCCGATGGCTTTGCGGCAGATCAACCCTTGGAAAACAGCCCGCCCAGCGCGCGCGAGACCATGCCGCGGGTCGACGGCCTGTGCCGGTCCGAGAAGGGCAGCGGACGGCAGACCTCCATCGCGGCCACGCCGACGCGGGCGCTGAGGGCGCCGTTGACCAGCCCTTCGCCAAAGCGGCGCGACAGCTTGCTGAGGACCGACCCGCCCAGAACCGGTTCGAGCAGGTCGTCACCCACGGCCACCGCACCGGTGGCCACCAGGTGAACGAACACCGCTCGGGTCAATCGCCAGCCCCCCAGAAACCCGGCCCGCCCGCCATAGATTTCGGCAATCCGGCGGATCATCCGCAACGAGGCCAGCAGCGCCGTCGCCACATCGGCCAGCGCCAGCGGCACCAGAGCCGTCACCGTCGCGACCTGGCGCGCGGCGGCCTCGACCTCGCGGCTGGCGGCGGCGTCCAGCGGGGCCAGCAATTCGTCCTCGACCAGCCCAAGCAGGCCCGAGGCGTCGAACTGGTCCTCGATCCGGTCGGCCAGACGGTCGCGGCCCCAGCGCGTATCCTCGCGCCCGCGATAGAACGCGATCAGGCGCTGCGTCACGGCCCGGGCCTGCGCCAGATCGGCATCGGCCAGCGCGGCATCGGCGGCACGGCGCATCCCGTCCACCCGCGACAGCCGGCCCAGCGCGGCCAGTTCGCGCAGCGCGATCAGCAGGGCCACCAGCACCAGCGCACAGATCAGGCCGGTCACGATCCAGCCCAGCACCGGCACACTGGCGATCAGCGAGGTGGCAAAATTCCACGCGGCGACGGACACCGCCGCCCCCACGACCGCAACCGCCAGCCCCCAGAACCACCGGCCCAGAACCGACGGCTTGCGCGCGGCCAGACGGGCCGCGGCCTGCATCGCCTGCCCTTGGGGTGGCGCGATATCCGGCACCGGCGCGGCCTTCGCCACGTCGGCGGCCGGGGCATCCTCGTCAAGCTCGATCAGAACCGGACCCTTGGCCATGCGTCACTCCTCCTGTTGCCAGACGAACCGAATGTCCGGCAGCTGTTCATCATTGTCGGCCCCGTCGCTGCGGGCCACTTCGACAAAACCGTGCCGTTCGTAGAACCGGCGCGCGCCCGTGTTGGCCTGAAACGCATACAGAGCCAGTTCACGACGGCCCGCCTTGGCGCTGTCCAGCAATTGTGCGCCGATCCCCTGATTTCGCGCGGCGGGGCTGAGGTACAGGCAATGAACCTCGGTTCCGTTCACGGCCAGAAAGCCTGCGACCTTGCCGCCCTGTTCGGCAACCGTGACCCATCCATTGTCGATCATCCGCCCGCAAAAGGCGATGGCTTCGGCCCCCGAATGCAGCTCGGGCATCCAGTCGTTTTCGCGTGCAAAGCCGTGCAGAATCTCTCCGACCGCCCCGGCGTCGAGGCTGCGCGCGGGCCTGAGGGTGACGGTCACAGCCGGTCTCCGATCAGGAACTGCGCGGCGCGGTCCAGCCGGATATGCGGCGGGCCGTCACCGGGGCGCAGCGACATATGCGCCGGGGCAAAGGTCATGAACCCGTACTCTTCGCCCAGCCAGGTGTCGGCCCCCTTGCGCGCAGGGTTAAGCAGATGGGCGGGGTCTTCGGGCAGCTCTCCGGGGAAGAAGGCCGCCTGTTTTCCATTCTCCAGAGTACCGCGCACGCAAGGCAGTTCGACGCCGTCATGGGTGCGGATTTCTTCGGTCGTCACGCGCAGCGCGGCGATGGACATGGCGGCGGTTTCGGCCCCGGCGAACTTGGCGCGGTCGCGCGCCTCGCGGGTCAGGGCCTCCATGATCGCGGTCAGGCGCGGGTGTTGCAGGTGGTGCAGGTGATCGGCCTTGGTGGCCGCGAACAGGATGCGTTCGACCCGCTTGCCCAGCAGCATCTGGCTGAGCCACGCATTGCGGCCGGGCCGGAAGGCCGACAGGATGTCGCCCATGGCGCGGCGCATGTCCTCGACCGCCTGCGGCCCCTTGTGGATCGCGCCCAGCGCGTCCACCAGCACTACCTGCCGGTCGATCCGGGCGAAATGATCCCGGAAAAAGGGCTTCACCACCTGCGCCTTGTAGGCCTCGAACCGGCGCTCCATCTCGCGGTGCAGGCTGCGGCGGCGCGAGGCGCCGTCGATCGGCAACGGCGCAAAGGTCAGCACCGGCGACCCGGCCAGATCACCCGGCAGCAGGAACCGGCCCGGCGTGCAGTCGTAAAACCCCGCATCCCGCGCGGCGGTCAGATAGTCGGCAAAGCCCCGCGCCAGGGCCTGCGCGGTGGGTTCATCATGGGGGTCGGCCGGATCAACGGCTTTGATCTGAGCCAGGAAATCGGCCGCGGCCGGACGCTGCGCGATCCGCTCCAGCGTTTCGCGCGACCAGTCGTCATAGGATTTATCAAGCAGCGCCAGATCCAGCAGCCACTCGCCGGGATAGTCGACGATGTCCAGATGCACGGTGCGCGGCCCCTGCAGGCCGGCCAGCAGCCCGGCGGGGCGGACCTTGAACGACAGGCGCAGCTCGGACACGGCGCGGGTGCTGTCGGGCCAATGGGGCTGAGGCCCGGTCAGGGCCGACAAGTGCGATTCATAGTCGAACCGGGGCACGGTGTCGTCGGGCTGCGGCTGCAGGTAGGCGGCGTTGATGCGGCCCTCCTGCTGGGCGACCAGGCCCGGCATCCGCCCCCGATCCAGCAGGTTGGCCACCAGCGAGGTGATGAACACCGTCTTGCCCGACCGCGCCAGCCCGGTGACGCCCAGCCGCACGACCGGTTCGAAAAACGTCTCGGACACGCGGTCACCGACGGATTCGACGCCGCGCACAAGACTGTCTGCCAGTGATGAGATGACCAAACCGCCGCCTCGCATTTCTTGTTTGTCCCAAGATAGGTAGCCGCTGCCCCGGTTGCCAGCGCTTTTGCCGCCTGCCCTTGCCCGGACGCCTCCGGCAGGGTACCAGCAGGCCATGCCCAGATACGCGTTGAAAGTCGAATACCAAGGTGAACCGTTTGCCGGATGGCAGCGGCAGAAAGAACTGCCCTCGGTCCAGGGCGCCATCGAGGCAGCCCTGTCGAAACTGCAGCCCGGTGCGCACACGATCGCGGCCGCCGGGCGCACGGATGCGGGCGTTCATGCGCTGGGGCAAGTGGCCCATTGCGACCTTGAAAAAGATTGGGACCCGTTCCGCCTGTCCGAGGCGCTGAACTATCACCTCAAGCCGTTGCCGGTGGCGATTCTCCAGGCCGCGCGGGTGGCGGATGACTGGCACGCGCGGTTCTCGGCCATCGAGCGGCAATACCTGTTCCGCATCCTGATCCGCCGTGCGCCCGCGACCCATGACAAGGGCCAAGTCTGGCAGATCGGACACCCGCTGGATGTCGCCGCGATGCAGGCTGGGGCCGACATGCTGATCGGGCGGCACGATTTCACCACTTTCCGGTCCTCGATCTGCCAGGCGGCCAGCCCGGTCAAGACGCTGGACGAACTGCGCGTCGAGCAGGTGCAACGCTTTTCCGGCCCCGAGGTGCATTTCCACGTCCGCGCCCGGTCCTTCCTGCACAACCAGGTCCGCAGTTTCGTCGGCACGCTGGAACGGGTCGGCGCGGGCGCCTGGACACCGCAGGACGTGCGCGATGCGCTCGAGGCCGCCGACCGCGCGGCCTGCGGGCCGGTCTGTCCGCCGCAGGGTTTGTACCTGGCGCGGGTCGGCTACCCCGATCCCGTTTTCGACTGACGTCAGAGCGCGCGCAGCAGCAATCCGCCCGCGATCACCGCGATCAGCAGTCCGGCCACCAGTTCGATCGTGGGCGCCAGCACGGCCGCAAACCGCGTGGCCGAGGCCGAGGCCAGCAAGCCGCCCCGCAACCCGAACGACGTCCAGCCAACCAGGGTGGTGACGGTCGCAGTGCCCAGCGCCATGGCAAAGGCCCCGGCGATACCGACCATCGCGATGCCCATCTGCCAGGTCAGGATCAGCACGAACAAGGCCCCGGTACAGGGTCGCGCGGCGATGCCGGCAATCAGAACAGCCGCCTCGCGCAATGTGCCGACCTGGGCCACCTCTTCGGCGGTGGGGCCGTGACGGTGCCCGCAATCGGAACAGACCTCGCCGTCGTGGTGATGGTGTGCGTGATCATGGTGATGCTGGGCGTTGTCTGCCCGGCCGCGCCGGGCGAAACTGCGCAGCGACCGCAGAACCAGCCACAGCCCGATGGCCGCGATCGCGCCATAGCTGACCGGAGCCATGATCTGCTCGGTGGTGCCGACCAGGCTTTCCCGCGACATCTGGAACACCAGAACGCCTGCATAAACCAGAACAATCGCCGTCACGGCCTGCCCCAGCGAGGACAGTACGCTGATCGCCGACAGGCGCAGAAAGGCGACATTGCGGCCCAGCCCGTACCCTCCGATCAGCACCTTGCCATGGCCCGGCCCCACCGCATGGAAGAACCCATAGGCAAAACAGACGGCCAGCAGCGTGGCCACGGCCTCGGGCTGTTCGGCCCGCGCGGCCCGCAGGGCTCGGGCGATCTGGTTCTGGAATTCCCGCTGCTCGCCCGCAGCCCAGGACGCGAGGCTGTCAAAACCTCCGCTGCCCCAGAACCACAGCAGCAGCGCAATCGCCAGGCCGACCGGTAGGATCAGGTAGCGGGACATGAAACGCGGATCTCGGTGGCAAAGCGTTCACCGACCAGAGGGATGTCGTTCTCCTCGAGGTCATAGTCGGCGTCCAGCGTCAGCAGAAAGGCCTGCATCTGGGCCAGCTCGCCGTCGATATCCGGCTCGAACCTGTCGATCCGGCAGGTTTCAGGCCCAGTGACGGTGACCGGGCGCGTCACCTCGTAGGCGGTATAGAATGTCTCGTCAAAAGGTTTGGCCGACAGAGCCTGCGCGGGTACCGGCTCGCCCTCGACCTTGCGCAGATGGGTGGTCACGATGCGGCCATCCTCGGTCGTGGCGCGCGGCTCCAGCGGACCGGACAAGGCAACCGGCTGATCGGCGGCCAGGATGACCAGATCGCCGTTGTATCCTTCGACCCACTGCGCGTCGAAACCGGCGAGGCGCTGCTCTTCCGCCTCGGACAGCACGCCGTCGCCGTCCTGATCCAACCTCATGTCTTCAAGCACCAGCAGCGAGTAGAACTCGTCATAGGCCCAGGTGACGCGGACATGGGTCAGGTTGCCCGACTCGTCCACGATGAATTCCAACCCGGTGTCGATGAAGACATGCGGGTGCGCCACCGCGGAAAACGGCAGGCAATAGGCGATCAAGGCGGGTATCCAACGCATGAACGCGAAGATAGGGTGCCCGACTGGCGCTGGCAACGCGGTTCGGCGACGGGCCGGGATTTTGCCGCTCATTTCGGCGGAAACAGGACCAGCGTCTGCAGCGCCGTGCCGATCGGGCCTTGAGTATCGTACAGAACCGACTGCGACATCCCGATGCCGCTGGGCTGCCAGTGCGACACGGAATCCGAGGCGAGCCAGTCCGACACTGGCTCGCGGTGGATCTGCACCGTCAGGTCGGTGTTCATGAACCCCATTTCCGAAGTCGGCGCATTCCAGGAAATGCCGTTGCCGCAATCGGCCAGCGGGCACAGCGACTGGATCGGAGAGGGGATTTCACCCTCGAGCAGAGGCGGGGTGCGCATCCAGATGGTTTTCGGCCCCGCCCCTTGGTTGCCGCCTTTGGGATAGGCCACCTCGGAATGATGGGCAAAGCCGGGCAGGTCATGCCGCATTTCACCGATGGGAAACGGGCCGTCTTCGATCTGCGACAGGTCGGGACCTTGTATCGCGACATTCGGCACCCGCCCCAGATCCCGGCGCGCCAGATGCATCGTGGTGGCGGTGGCGCACAGCGTGTCGTCCAGGTCATGCACCGTGACGCGCGTGGTGGCCAGCGTCTTGGTGTGGCGCACGGTCTCGGCGGCCACGCGAAGACCGGACAGCGGCAGCGGGCGCAGCAGATCGACCGTCAGGCGGGTCAGCATCTTGTCGGGGCCGACCTCGATCTCGGCCGCGCGCACGATCAGGCCCGCAACCGGGCCGGCATGACAGTGGTCGGCCGACCACGGCCCGCGCGCCGGGTCATTTCCGACAAAGGCCCCGTCGGGCGCGACCCGGAAATAGGCGGTCTCACCCACCACTGGCTGTATCGCCGCGTCCTGCATGTCAGATCTTTTCCTGAGTATGCTTTTTCAGTTCGGCCCGCGCCACTTGACGGCGATGCACCGCATCCGGGCCATCGGCCAGCCGCAGCGTGCGCACATGCGTCCAGGCGGTGGCCAGCGGCGTATCCTGGCTGACGCCCTGCCCGCCGAACATCTGCACCGCCTCGTCAATGACCTTCAGCGCAACGCGCGGAGCCACGACCTTGATCTGGCTGATCCACGGGGCCGCCGCGCGCGCATCGCCCTGATCCATGTACCACGCGGCCTTCAGACACAGCAGGCGGGCCATCTCGATCTCCATCCGGCACTCGGCGATGATATCGAAATTGGCACCCAGCTGCGCCAGCTTCTTGCCGAAGGCTTCGCGCTGCAGGGCACGTTTGCACATCTGCTCCAGCGCCATCTCGGCCTGGCCGATCGCGCGCATGCAGTGATGGATGCGACCGGGCCCGAGGCGCCCCTGCGCGATTTCGAACCCGCGGCCCTCGCCCAGCAGAATGTTCTCGGCCGGCACCCGGACATCGGTGAACCGGATATGCATGTGCCCGTGCGGTGCGTCGTCATGGCCGTACACTTCCATCGGGCGCAGGATCTCGATCCCCGGCGTGTCGGCCGGCACCACGATCATCGACTGGCGCTTGTGCTTGGGCAGGTCGTCGCCGCCGGTCTTGACCATCACGATGTAGACCTTGCAGCGCGGATCGCCCGCGCCGGACGACCACCATTTCTCGCCATTCAGAACATAGTCATCCCCGTCCCGCACGCAGGACATGGAAATGTTGGTGGCATCCGACGAGGCCACATCCGGTTCGGTCATCAGATAGGCCGAGCGGATCTCGCCCTCGAGCAGCGGCTTGAGCCACTGTTCCTTCATCTTCTCGGTGCCGTAGCGCTCGAACACCTCCATGTTGCCGGTGTCGGGGGCGGAACAGTTGAACACCTCGGCGCCCAGCGGGGTCTTGCCCATCTCTTCGGCGAAATAGGCGTATTCGACCGTAGTCAGGCCGAACCCCTTGTCGCTGTCGGTCAGCCAGAAATTCCACAGACCGGCCGCCTTGGCCTTGGCTTTCAACCCTTCCAGGATCTCGGCCTGGCGGTCGGTGTACTGCCAGCGATCGCCCTTGTTGATCTCGGCCTGGTATTCCTCTTCCAGGGGCATGATTTCGTTGCGGATCATGTCGCGGACCCGCTCAAGCAGCGCCCGGTTCTCCTCGCGCAAGACGAATGACATGTTCATGGATGGTCCCTCCCTCGATCCGCACCCGGTGGGTTGCCTCGGGCCGAGGATGGCGCAGCGACAGGGACCCTGTCCAGACGGGTGACGGAACGTCACCGGCGAAGATTTTTCGCGCGGCCCGCGCCGTGGATGAGGCTGTGATCAGGGGGTCAGCAACCAGTTGCCGCCCGCATCACGGCACCGCCGGGTGCGGATCTGGCGCGGGGCGTCGGCACCGCCGGGCTGAACGGAATGCTGCAGTTGCACGCAATTGCCGCGCACCTCCTGCACCCGAACCGTGCCTTTTGACCCGGTTTCGGGATTGTCCCAGCTTTGCTGCGCGCCCACCGCCGGCGTTCCGCCCGACAGCAACGTTTTCGAGGCCGCGTCCAGAACCTGAAAATCAGCCGGGCTCAGGCCCATTTCGGCAATGATCCGCGACAGGGGTTTGGCCTGCGCCGCGCCAATCAACCCGACCAGAACCGCTGCGCAAAAGGGGAAGAAAAACCGGGGCATGGCTTGAAACTCGCTTTCGTCGAAATGGGTCCGGGGCCAAGCCTATACCGCGGGTGCGGTGCGGCCAAGCCCCGGGCGGGATGCACCTTCAAATAATCCCGAACAAACCTATCGCATCCGTGACGCTATCGGCCCCGGCACGATCGGCACATAGTGGCCGCGACACCTACCCGAGGTTTTCCGATGGCTCATCCCACCTATTACGCGCCCCATGGCGGCCACCCCGGTCAGGATCAGTTGCTGACCGATCGCGCCATGTTCACCGAGGCCTATGCCGTGATCCCACGTGGCACGATGCGCGACATCGTCACCAGCTTTCTGCCGTTCTGGGAAAAGACCCGGCTGTGGGTCCTGTCGCGCCCGCTCAGCGGTTTCGCCGAAACCTTTTCGCAATATATCATGGAGGTTCAGCCCGGCGGCGGCAGCGACCGCCCCGAGACCGACCCGGCGGCGCAAGGTGTCCTCTTCGTGGTCGAAGGGACCGTGGTCCTGACCCTCGCCGGGCAAAAGCACGTGCTGGACCCCGGCGGATATGCCTATGTCCCGCCCGGGTCCGACTGGGCGCTGCACAACCGGTCCGACGCGGTGGCGCGGTTCCACTGGGTGCGCAAGGCCTATCAGGCGGTGCCCGGACTGCCCGCCCCCGACCCGATCATCACCAACGAACGCGACGTGGCCCCGACCCCGATGCCGGGCACCGAGGGACGCTGGGCCACGACCCGTTTTGCCGACCCGGACGACCTGCGCCACGACATGCATGTCAACATCGTCACTTTCGAACCCGGCGCCGTCATTCCCTTTGCCGAGACCCATGTGATGGAACACGGGCTGTATGTGCTGGAGGGCAAGGCGGTCTATCGGCTGAACCGGGACTGGGTCGAGGTCGAGGCCGGCGACTACATGTGGCTGCGCGCGTTCTGCCCGCAGGCCTGCTATGCCGGCGGGCCGGGGCGGTTCCGGTACCTTCTGTACAAGGACGTCAACCGCCACATGCCCCTGTCCGTGGCCGGGCGATAACGCGGAATCACCGCCCGAAACCGGCTTTCCCCGGGGCCGAGGCTTCCCTCGGGGGCCGAAATTTGCTCTGATCGGGGCAGATTTCATGTGTTCATTCCCGGAGATTGCCCGATGAAACTGCGTAGATCCATTTTGACCCTGGCCACGGTCGCGCCGCTGAGCGTCGCCGCCCCGGTCCTTGCAAGTGACGAAACCCGAACCGTATCGGTGATGAGCCGCACCTGGGCCGTGACCCAGGTGGCCGACGAACCGGTCGTGTACCGCGCCACCCGCGACAACAACAACCTCAACCCGTTCGGCCCGCCACCGCGCCTGCGCACGCTTCAGGCCATCGCGGCCATCCAGCAGGCGACCGGGTGCAAGGTGATCCGGCCAAGCATGTACCAGAACATCTCGGGCCAGTTTTTCTCGCAGGTCAGCTGCGGCTGAGATCCGTCAGAACGGGCATTGAGATCGCCCCGGCGCCCTGCCATAGCTTGCGCATGAAGATTGCGATCAACGGATTCGGCCGCATCGGCCGCACGATCCTGCGGCAGGTCATGGCGCTGCCCGCCGGGTCGGATGTTCAGGTGGTGCTGATCAACGACATCGCGCCGCTGGAAACCTGTGCCTATCTGTTCCAATACGACAGCACCTTCGGCCCCTATGCCGGGACGGTCGCGGCCCGGGACGCCGCGTTGGTGGTCGATGGCGCCGAAATCCCCGTCACCAACAGCGAGGATCTGGCGCAGGTCGATCTGTCGGGGGTGGATGTGCTGCTGGACTGCACCGGCATCGCCCGCAGCTCGGACGTGGCGGCACGGGGGCTGCAGGCCGGGGCGGCCAAGGTTCTGATCTCGGGGCCGTCACCAGCCGCCGATACCACCATCGTGCTGGGCGCCAATGAGGAAGTCCTGGGCGAGGCGCGGATCGTGTCGAACGCGTCCTGCACCACGAATGCGCTGGCGCCGCTGACCAAGGTGCTGGACGGCATCGGCGGCATCGCATCGGGGCACATGACCACGATCCATTGCTACACCAACAGCCAGCCGATGGTGGACGCACCGCGGGGCGATCTGGCGCGGTCGCGCGCGGGGGCGCTGTCGATGGTGCCCACGACCTCGAGCGCGACCCATCTGATCGACGTGGTGTTGCCGCATCTGGCCGGGCGCATCTCGGGCGCGGCGGTGCGGGTACCGACGGCCAGCGTCTCGGCCGTGGACCTGGTGGCGACGCTGGAGACCCCGACGGACATCGAAACCTTCACCGCCCGGTTGCGCCATGCGGTTGCCGAGTCGGCCGTTCTGGGATGGACCGACATGCCGCTTGTGTCGTCGGACCTGCGGGCGCGCCCCGAGTCGCTGGTCATCGCCGGCCCCGAGATCCGCATGGTCGGCGACCGTCAGGTGCGGGTTTTTGGCTGGTACGACAACGAATGGGGGTTCTCGGCCCGGATGCTGGATGTGGCCCGGCTGATGGCGGGCTGACCCGGTCAGGGCATCCGCACCTCGTAAGGGGTGTCGAACCAGTGCTCCTGAAGGTTGGGGCCGTCGCCGATGCGATCGACCACGGCGAACAGGCCGGGCGCGTGCAGTGGCGTCAAAACGCCGTGCCATGTGCCGCGATGATAGTTCACAGCCTGCCCCGGCTGCGTCACGAAGGCCTGCGGCCGGCCCGGAACGCCATCCTCGTCCGGGGCGACGATCACCAAGAACGGCTGGTGGGTCATCGGAATGAAGGCCTGGCTGCCCTGGGGGTGACGCTCGACCATGTCCAGTTGATAGGGCAATGCCCGCGGATTGGCGTCGAACAGGCTGATCCCCGCGCGCCCGTCCGCGAAATCCAGAACCGCCCGGTCATGGTATCGCCCGCACTGACCCTGGTTGATGATCTTGTCCGGCGCGCCCGAAACCTCAAGCACGTCACCGAAAGGCGCAAAGGTGCGGGCCGTCAGCGGCGCGATAGGAATGACCCGCGTCATGAGGGCAGCACGTCGCGCAGGCGAAACTCGGCGATGCGCTCGACCTGACGGCAGGCTTCGGCGAACTCGGTCTCGCGGTCATTCTCGATACGCCGCTGGAACGCCTGCAGGATCGAGGCCTTGTCGTGGTCGCGCACCGCGATGATGAAGGGAAAGCCGAATTTTTCGGTGTAACGCGTGTTCAGATCGGTAAACGCCGCACGTTCGGAATCGGTCAGGGCGTCCAACCCGGCCGAGGCCTGCTCGGACGTGCTTTCGGCCGTCAGGCGTTTGGCCTGCGCCAGCTTGCCCGCCAGATCCGGATGCGCGGTCAGAACGCCCAGGCGTTCCTCGGGCGAGGCCGAACGGAACACCCGC
Source organism: Ruegeria intermedia (assembly GCF_900129345.1). Taxonomy (GTDB): domain Bacteria; phylum Pseudomonadota; class Alphaproteobacteria; order Rhodobacterales; family Rhodobacteraceae; genus Ruegeria; species Ruegeria intermedia. Next base: position 129,778 of record NZ_FQVK01000010.1, read on the forward strand.
GCCAGCGCGTTGTGCAGCCCGCCCGCCGTATCGTGGGCCGGACCCAGTTCCAGCGCCCAGGCGCGCTCGGCGATCCAGGGCGAATGTTCGAATATGCCGCCATAGGCCGCCACGAAGGCGTCGCGGTCCATCTGCGAGGGGCGCGGGCGGTCCTGCGGCGGATGATGCGCCGCCCAGTGTTCGGCAATCTGCAACCGGGTCGCGAACCACACATCGGAAAAGCCGCGCGCATAGTCCAGGAACCGCTTCAGCGCCATCACCCGGCCCGGCCGGCCGATCAGGCGGCAATGCAGACCGATCGACAGCATCTTGGGCGCGCCCGCCTGCCCCTCGGCATAGAGCGCATCGAAACTGTCGCGCAGATACGCAAAGAACTGATCGCCCGAGTTGAACCCCTGCGGCGTGGCAAAGCGCATGTCATTGCAGTCCAACGTATAGGGCACGATCAGCTGGTCGCGCCCATCGGTATGCATCCAATAAGGCAGATCGTCGGCGTAGGTGTCGGCCACATAGGCAAACCCGCCTTCCTCGGCCACCAGCCGCACGGTGTTGTCCGAACACCGCCCCGTGTACCAGCCGCGCGGACGTTCCCCGACCACCTCGGTATGCAGACGGATCGCCTCGGCGATCTGGGCGCGCTCCTCGTCTTCGGGCATGTCCTTGTGTTCGATCCATTTCAGGCCGTGGCTGGCGATCTCCCACCCGGCGGATTTCATCGCCGCCACCTGATCGGGCGAGCGCGCCAGCGCGGTGGCCACGCCATAGACGGTCACCGGCAGGTCGGCCATCAGGCGATGCAGCCGCCAGAACCCGGCACGGGCGCCGTATTCATAGATGGATTCCATGTTCCAATGACGCTGGCCGGGCCAGGGGGCGGCGCCCACGATTTCGGACAGAAACGCCTCGGATGCGGCGTCGCCATGCAACACGCAGTTTTCGCCGCCCTCTTCATAGTTCAGCACGATCTGTACCGCCAGTTTGGCGCCGCCCGGCCAGTTCGCATCGGGCGGAGTTGCGCCATATCCGATCATGTCGCGCGGGTATCTGGGGGGCTGCATGTTGGGTTCCGTCTTTTGTTGCGACCTTTCACTGGCTTTTTATTGCATGAAACCGCAAGGGATTATCAAATCAATCCGAACGCTGTTTCGGTTATTTGGCCGTTTCCCCGGGCATGGGTTTCGCCCCAGAATGCGGCCTATCCGTTTGCCAAACCCACTGACGACCGGCAAGACTGCACCACGCAACAGGCAGGAGAGACCCGTGACAGGATACCTGACGACCCACGTTCTGGACACGGCCCGCGGCTGTCCGGCCCAGGGGCTGAAAATCGCGCTGTACCGCGTGTCGGGCAATTCGCACCAAAAACTGGTCGAGATGCAGACCAACGTCGACGGGCGCACCGACAGCCCGATCCTGCCGCAGGACAAGTTCCAAACCGGCACCTACGAGTTGATCTTTTTTGCCGGCGACTATCTGCGCGCGACCGGCCAAGCGGGAGCAGACCCGCTGTTCCTGGATCAGGTGCCGATCCGGTTCGGCATGTCCGATCCGCAGGCGCATTACCATGTGCCGCTGCTGCTGTCGCCCTACGGCTATTCCACCTATCGCGGCAGCTGAGAGACTAGGTCACACACTCATAAATCGCTATCGGCGTTTGAGGGTTTCTGATTCACTTCTGTGAAAGAGGAGAGCAGCATGTCTCAACGTCGCTATG
>NZ_FQVK01000011.1 GCF_900129345.1 Ruegeria intermedia
TTCATAGCGACGTTGAGACATGCTGCTCTCCTCTTTCACAGAAGTGAATCAGAAACCCTCAAACGCCGATAGCGATTTATGAGTGTGTGACCTAGACTGGCTGGCGGCTGAAACGGAGGAGACCATGGCCGGAGGCTGGGCGCGTGACGGCGCGGTAAGCGAACAGATCGAAGCGTCGATTTCCGACGAGCTTGCCCGGATGCAGGCGCGCAAACGCCCCGTGGGCGACAGCCTGACCCATTGTGCGGAATGCGAGGAACCGATCCCGGAAAAACGGCGTCAGGCCATTCCCGGCGTCAAGCTGTGCCTGGACTGCCAACAGGAGCGCGACGGAACCTACAAGGCCCGAGGCGGGATCAATCGGCGCGGATCGAAAGACAGCCAGCTGAAATAGGGCGGCACGGGCCCGGTCAGCGGGGCCGCCTGCGCTGACGCGTTCGCCACCAGCGTATCAACAGCCGCACGTCCATCGCGGCGACCATGATTCCCAGCGGGATCATCCAGAACCCCACCACCGGCAGGAATCCGAAGATTCCGCCGATGATCAGCAGGATGCCCACGACGAACCGCAACCCGCGCGGAACCTTCTGGCGGATGCGGGCCAGAACCGGGCGCAGCTGCGCCTTCAGCGCGGCCCAGCGCCCGATCTTGGGTGTCACTCTTCCATTGCCTCCAACTCGTCGATGAAGCCCGAGATCATCGACAGGCCCTTGTCCCAGAATTTCGGGTCGCTGGCATCCAGCCCGAACGGGGCCAGAAGCTCTTTGTGGTGTTTGGAGCCGCCCGCGCGGAGCATCTCGAAATATTTGTCTTCGAACCCGTCCGCGCCGCTTTCATAGACCGAGTACAGCGCGTTCACCAACCCGTCGCCGAATGCATAGGCATAGACGTAGAAGGGCGAGTGAACAAAGTGCGGAACATAGGCCCAGAAGGTCTCGTACCCGTCCATGAATTCAAACGCCGGGCCAAGGCTTTCGGCCTGAACGCTCATCCACAGGGCGTTGATGTCGTCCGGCGTCAGTTCGCCCTCGCGGCGGGCGGCGTGCAGTTTGCATTCAAAGTCGTAGAAGGCGATCTGGCGGATCACCGTGTTGATCATGTCCTCGACCTTGCCGGCCAGCAGAACCTTGCGCTGCTCGGGCGTTTCGGCCTGATCCAGCATCTTGCGGAAGGTCAGCATCTCGCCGAAGACGCTGGCGGTCTCAGCCAGCGTCAGGGGCGTCGAGGACAGCATCTCGCCCTGACCGGCAGCCAGCACCTGATGCACGCCGTGGCCCAACTCGTGCGCAAGCGTCATCACGTCGCGCGGTTTGCCCAGATAGTTCAGCATCACATAGGGGTGCACATCGGTAACGGTGGGGTGCGCAAAGGCACCCGGGGCCTTGCCCGGTTTCACTGCCGCATCGATCCAGCCTTTCGAAAAGAACGGTGCCGCGATGCCGGCCATGCGGGGATCGAAGGCGGCATAGGCCTCCATCACCGTCTTCTCGGCGTCTTCCCACGATACGGTGCGGGTGTCTTCCATCGGCAGCGGCGCGTTGCGGTCCCAGACCTGCATCACATCCAGCCCCAGCCATTTGCGCTTGAGCTCGTAGTAGCGGTGACTAAGTTTGGGATAGGCGGCCACGACTGCTTCGCGCAGGGCTTCGACCACCTCGGGTTCGACATCATTCGCCAGATGCCGCGCGGTCTGTGGGGTTGGCATCTTGCGCCAGCGGTCGATGATTTCCTTTTTCTTGGCCTGGGTGTTGTGGACGCGGGCAAAGGTTTTGACGTTGTCCTGAAATACGCGGGCCAGTTCGCGGGCCGCGGCCTCGCGCCTGGACCGGTCCTGTTCGGTCAGCAGGTTCAGAGTGCCTTCGATGTTCAGCTCTTCGCCGTTCACGGTAAAGGTCAGCCCGGCGATGGTTTCGTCGAACAGCCGTTCCCACGCGTCGCCGACCACCCCCAGATCATGCAGGAATTTCTCCAGCTCGTCCGACAATTGGTAGGGCTTCATCGCGCGGATGCGGCGGAAGACGGGCTCGTACCGGGCCAGGTCCGCGTTGGCCTTGAAATGAGCGGCCAGCACGTCGTCGTCGATGCGGTTGATCTCGAGCGTGAAGAACACCAGCGGCGTGGTGAACAGAGTGACCTTTTCCTGCATGTCCGACAGGAACTTGGCGCGCTCGGCATCGGTGGTCAGCTGGTAATAGCGCAGCCCGGCAAAAGACATGATGCGCCCCGCGACGGCGTTGATCTTTTCGTTGCGCTGGACACAGGTCAGCAGGCCCTGCGCATCCAGATCGGCCAGCTTGCCTTCGTAATCGGCGGCGAAACCCGCGCATTCCTGCTCCAGCCACTCAAGATCGCGGGTCAGTTCCGGCGCGTCCTGCCCTTTGTACAGATCGTCCAGGTTCCATTCCGGCAGGTTGCCAAGATTGTCGGCGCCGCCACCGGAATTTGCGTCTCGGACGGGGAAGGGAAGCTCGTGCATGAAACACCTCGATTGTCTGCGTTGGATCACATCTAGGCGCAGGGCGCGCGGATCACAAGCAGCCGAGGTGTCAGCGCGTCATCGCAAGCGCGGGTGTCTGTCCGTTGGCGGCGGCCGAGAAATGCGCGGCCATCTCCTCGAATACGGGGCCGCGGACCTCGGGCGGTTCCATCATCACCTCGTGTTCGCCGTCGGGGATCTCGACCAGTTTACCGCTGGGCCAGTTCGCCATCCGCGCCCGGATCGCCTTTCGGTCCACGATCTGCTCGTGGCTTCCCAGATAGGTCAGGCAGGGAAGGTCGGGCGCGGTCTGCGCCATCAGCCAGGCGCATTCGTCCAGTGCCTCGCGCAGCCAGATGGTGGACGGCGCGCCCAGGGCCAGTTCGGGATGCGCTTTCAACTGATCCTGCATCATCCGGTACATTCCCGGATCGCGGGTCAGTACGTTGCCTTCGAACGGCTGGGTCAGCACATAGCTGTCCAGCGAGGTCGTGGGCGGCGTGCGTTCACCCAGCCCGAATCGCGGCCCCCAATAGGCCGTCAGGCGGCTGAGCGGTTTCATCAGCGGCGTGAAGAAAATGCCCCACATCGGACCGGTGAAGGCACAAGAGGCAAACCGGCCGGTCTCAAGAACCGCGCGCAACCCGATCGCGCCGCCCATCGAATGCCCGATCACGTGCCAGGGCTTCGGCAGGCCCAGCTGCTCGGCCAGTTTCAGCGTTTCGCGTACGTCCTGCTGATAGTCGGTGAACTTGTCCACATGGCCGATGCGCGGATCTTCCAGCAACCTGTCGGCCAGACCCTGTCCGCGCCAGTCCACGGCCAGTACGGCAAAGCCGCGCCGCACGAACTCGCCCGCCGCATTGCCATATTTTTCAATGTATTCAGTGCGGCCGGGAAAGATCATCACCGTCCCGGTCGCCTCGCCCTCGGGGCGCCAGTGGCCCACGCGGATGCGTGTGCCGTCGCTGGTGGTCAACCAATGCGCGGCGCCGCCGGCGGGTCCGCCGGCCACGTCTTCAAAGAAAGGGGCCGGCGACAGTTCCATCAGGCCAGCACCGAGGCAAGTTTCATGGCAATTCCCATGTCGCCGTCCACGCTCAGCTTGCCGGCCATGAACGCACCCGTGGGGTTCAACTCGCCGCTCAGGATCTGTTCGAACGTGTCCGCGTCGGCGCTCAGAATGACGTCGGCGTCCTCGTCGCTGACCCGCGCGCCATTCGCGTCCAGCACAATCGAGCCCAGATCGGCAATGGCGAATTTCGCCGACGAATCAAATTCGCCACCCGCCAGTTTTTCGTTCAGCGCGGCTGCGGCTTTTTCAAGAGTGTCGCTCATGGTCTTCCTCATTTGTTGGTGCGCCGTGAATGGACATCCGCGGTCGCAACGCTACACTGAACATTGTTATGGGCATTGCAATCGACAATCTCAAAGGTACCGTTGCGGCATTTGCGGTCCTAGTCACGTTTTCCACCAGTGGCGGCGCGCAGCAGGCCGACCTGCGCGACGAGGCGGAACTGCTGCGGCAACTGGCCGAGGCGACCCCGCAGCAGGCCATCGGCCTGGATCGGCAGTTGCAGGCGCTGTGGTCGCAATCCGGCTCGGCCTCGGCGGATCTGCTGTTGCAACGGGCGCTCGACGCGGTGGAGCGGGGAGACATCGACGCCGCGCTGGATCACCTGACAGCCCTGACCGACCACGCCCCCGATTTTGCCGAGGGCTGGCATGCGCGCGCCTCGGTCTTCTTCGGATTGGAACGCTTCGGCATGGCGGCGGCGGATCTTGAACATGCCCTGACCCTGAACCCGAACAATTATCAGGCAATTTACGGGCTGGGTCTGATCTTCGAGGTTTTGGGTCAGCCCGACCGCGCCTATGAGGCCTATTCCCGCGCGCTGGCTATACATCCTCATCACGAAGAAGTAACCAATGCCGTGAATCGGCTGAAACCGCAGATCGCGGGCAAGGCGCTCTAAGGTCCGGGCAGGGGGCAAAGGTGAACGGGTCATCCCGAATCGTGGCCGTACTTGGCCCGACCAATACAGGCAAAACCCACTATGCTATCGAACGCATGCTGGGGCACCGGACCGGTGTCATCGGCCTGCCGCTGCGGCTGCTTGCGCGCGAGGTCTATGACAAGATCGTCGCCACCCGCGGCCCCTCGGTGGTGGCGCTTGTGACGGGCGAAGAACGCATCGTTCCGCCGCGCACGCAATACTGGGTCTGCACGGTTGAGGCGATGCCCGAGGGGATGGGCGCCGATTTTGTGGCCATCGACGAAATCCAGCTGTGCGCCGACACCGAGCGCGGTCATGTCTTTACCGACCGGCTGCTGAGAATGCGCGGCACGCACGAGACGCTGTTTCTGGGCGCCGACACGATGCGCGGCCCGATCGCGGCGCTGGTTCCGCAGGCGCAGTTCGTCCGGCGCGAGCGGATGTCGCAACTGGTCTATACCGGGTCCAAGAAGATCAGCCGCATGCCCCCGCGCAGCGCGATCGTCGGGTTCTCGGTCGAGAACGTCTATGCCATTGCCGAACTTCTGCGGCGGCAGAAGGGTGGGGCGGCCGTGGTCATGGGCGCTCTCAGCCCGCGCACGCGGAATGCGCAGGTCGAGCTGTACCAGAATGGCGAGGTCGACTATCTGGTCGCCACCGACGCCATCGGTATGGGTCTGAACCTCGATGTGAACCATGTGGCGTTTTCGTCCCTGTCCAAATTCGATGGCCGGCGTATGCGGCCGCTGGCTCCGAACGAACTGGCCCAGATCGCCGGGCGCGCCGGGCGCGGCATGTCGGATGGCACCTTCGGCGTGACGGGCGAGGCATCGCCGCTGGACGAAGGCGTGGCGCAGGCCATCATGGACAGCCGCTTCACGCCGATGAAAAAGCTGAACTGGCGGAATGCGGCCTTGCGGTTCGGCTCGGTCGATGCGCTGATCGACTCGCTCGAGGCCAGCCCGGACAACGAGCATTTGGTCAAGGCCCGGCCCGCCGACGACCTGAACGCGCTGAAATCGCTGGCCCAGGTGCCCGAGGTTGCGGCCCGTGCCAGTGACGGCCCGTCGATCCGCCTGTTGTGGGATGTCTGCCGAATCCCCGATTTTCGCGGCATCAGCCACGCCGAACACGCCAGCCTGCTCGAATCGATCTTCGGGCATCTGCACGAACGCGGCACGATCCCCGAGGATTTCCTGGCGCGACAGATCCGCCGGATCGACCGAACAGACGGCGATATTGATGCGTTGTCCAAAAGGTTGGCGTATATTCGCACCTGGACATATGTTGCGCAACGAAACGGCTGGGTGCGCGACGAATCCCATTGGCGCGCGGAAACCCGCGCTGTAGAAGACAGGGTGTCGGACGCTTTGCATGAACGTCTGACGCAGAGATTTGTGGACCGGCGTACATCTGTTCTGCTGCGCCGGCTCAAACAGAAGGAGGCCCTTTTGGCCGAAGTGAATGACAAGGGTGAAGTGACCGTCGAAGGCGAATTCGTTGGTCGTTTGGAAGGGTTCCGGTTCATCCCGGACAAAAGCGCGCAGGGAACCGAGGCGAAAGCGCTCAAATCGGCCTCGCTGCAAGCGCTCGCGCCGCAATTCCATCTGCGTGCCGACCGCTTCTACAATGCGCCCGATACCGAAATTGATTTTACCGAACAGGGTGGCCTGATGTGGGGCGAATATGCCGTCGGCAAGCTGGTTGCCGGGGCCGAACCGCTCAAGCCGATGGTCGAAGTGTTCGTGGACGAGGCCGCAGGGCCGGAGGTCGAACAGAAGGTGCAGCGCCGCCTGCAGCACTTCATCGACCGCAAGATCGCAGCGCTGTTCGAACCGCTGCTGAACCTGTCGCGCGACGAAGAGCTGACGGGCCTTGCCCGGGGCTTTGCCTTCCGCATGGTCGAGGCGTTGGGCATCCTGCCGCGCGCCGGTGTCGCGCAAGAGGTCAAGGATCTGGACCAGGACGCCCGCGGCGCGCTGCGCAAGCATGGCATCCGGTTCGGCCAGTTCACCATTTTCATGCCGCTGCTGCTGAAGCCTGCACCGACGCGCCTTCGTCTGGTGTTGTGGGCCTTGGCCAACGGCCTGCAGGAATTTCCCGAAGCTCCGCCGCCGGGCCTGGTGACGGTCCCTGTCGCCAAGGGCGCGCCCGAGGGCTATGACACCATGTGCGGCTACCGCAACGCGGGCGAGCGTGCGATCCGCATCGACATGCTGGAGCGTCTGGCCGACATGCTGCGCGCCGAAGACAGCCGGGGCGGCTTCGAGGCCAAGCCCGACATGCTGTCGATCACCGGCATGACGTTGGAGCAATTCGCCGATCTGATGCAGGGGCTGGGCTACAAGGCCGAGCGCGGTGAGCGCGTCAAGGTCCGGCCGGTTGCAGCCGAGCCTCAGCCAACGGCCGAATCCGACGCGCAGCCGGCGGAAACCGGACCCGAAGCGACTGATGTCCCGGCGGATGCGGCAGGCGTACCTGCCGAGGCGTCAGCCGAGGCCACCGAAAGCACCGAGGCGCCCGACGAGGCCCCGGCCGCCGAACCGGCCTCGGACGAGCCCGAGATCGAGGTATTCTATACCTTCACCTGGGGCCGTCAGCGTCAGGGCCATCGCGGCCCGCGCCGGGATGCACAGCAGCCGCGCGGCAAGGGCAAGCCGCGCGAGGGTCGTGGCAAACCGCAAGGCAAGAAGGGTGGCAAGCCGCAGGGGACCAAGACCTTCTCGTCGCGCCCCCCGAAAAAGGAAAAGGCCATCGATCCCGACAACCCCTTCGCCGCGGCGCTGATGGGGTTGAAGGAAGGCAACTGATCCGTCATGGCCCAGACGCTGGCCAAGCTGCGGATCGACAAGTGGCTGTGGCAGGCGCGGTTCTTCAAGACCCGCAGCCTGGCCGCCAGGCAGGTCAGTGCCGGCCATGTGCGCGTGAACGGAGACCGGGCCCAGAAACCGGCGCAGACCGTCGGGCCCGGAGATGTCCTGACCTTTGCGCAGGGGCGGGTGGTCCGGGTCGTCCGCGTGGAAATCCTGGGCGAGCGTCGCGGCCCCGCGCCCGAGGCGCAGACGCTGTACACCGACCTGACGCCCGCGCAGAACGCTCCGCCCGGAAATCCGGGTTTCGAGGGAAAAGGTCGTCCGACCAAGAAGGATCGGCGGGCGCTTGATCTTTCTCGCACCCCAAGGGGGTGATCTTCTCTTGAAGCCCGGGGCGGGTTGAATTAGCTAGTCGCCGAAACCGATATGGGAATTCGACCATGACCTATGTTGTCACCGAGAACTGCATTGCCTGCAAATACACCGACTGCGTCGAGGTTTGTCCGGTCGATTGCTTCTACGAGGGCGAGAACACGCTGGTCATCCATCCCGACGAATGCATCGACTGCGGCGTGTGCGAGCCGGAATGCCCCGCTGACGCGATCCGCCCCGATACCGAGCCGGGCATGGAAGAGTGGGTCGAATTCAACCGGAAATACGCCGAGATCTGGCCGGTGATCGTGTCGAAGAAGGATCCGCTGCCCGACGCCGAGAAGCACGACGGCGAAGAGGGCAAGATGGAGAAGTATTTCTCGGAAGCCCCGGGCGAAGGCGGCTAGGCGATTCGGGTCTCGCAATCGCGGCTCTCGGGTCATCAAAACCCTGTAAAACTTCGATATCTTGCCTGTCGCTGCTGCGCCGGCTTCCAGATGTCGTATTTTTGTGATATGATCAAACCCGGAAATCGACCGAGATGGGGATGACTCCGTAAGTATGTTCGCTTTGGAGTGCTGAAATCAGTAAAGCCGGCAACCCGACGGGGGTCATGACAGGCCCCGGCTGGGTTTTTTGCCGTTTGTTCCCGCTCTGAAACCAAGGAAACAAGTGCATGTCAAAATCGAAGAAGCTCGAGTTTCGCCCGAACGATTTTGTTGTCTACCCGGCCCATGGGGTGGGGAAGATCATATCGATCGAAGAACAGGAAGTGGCGGGATTCAAGCTGGAACTGTTCGTGATCTCGTTCGAAAAGGACAAGATGACCCTGCGGGTGCCGACCAACAAGGCCACCGAGTCGGGGCTGCGGTCGCTGAGCTCGCCCGACGTGATCAGCCAGGCCATGAAGACCCTGAAGGGCAAGGCCAAGGTGAAACGGGCCATGTGGTCGCGCCGGGCGCAGGAATACGAACAGAAAATCAATTCCGGGGACCTGATCTCGATCGCCGAAGTGGTCCGCGACCTGCACCGGACCGACGAACAACGCGAACAGAGCTACTCCGAGCGTCAGCTGTACGAGGCCGCGCTTGACCGGCTGACCCGCGAAGTGGCGGCGGTCTCGGGATCGGACGAGATTGCCGCTGCCAAGCAGGTTGACGAGGCCTTGACCTCGCGCGCAGCCTGATCCGATGTGATCCGACGGATGTGACCGCTCCGGTTCCGGGGCGGTTTTTTCACGCGTGCGCCTTGGTCGGGCGACCGGCTGCGGGTTAGGTTTTCGGGGATGGCACTGATCGAGAGGCGGTGATGAAACAAGCGGTTCGGGCACTGTATGTCGGTCGCGCGGCAGTTTCGGTGTGGTTTCGGTATTTCCTCATCCTGTTCGATTTCGCCTCGATCGTGTTCTTCGTGTCCACGGCCAACATGCCCCACGGGCCGGGGCTGATCGCAGTCAGCTGGGCGGTTGGGTTGATCATCCTGCTGGATTTCCTGGCCCGGTTGTGGATCGCCAAGGATCGCCGGAAGCTGTTGTTCAAGATCTACACGATGGCCGATCTGGTGGTGATCGTGTCGGTCATCCTCGATCCGTTTCTGACCGGCAGCCTGGCCTTCCTGCGGGTCCTGCGGGCGCTGCGACTGATCCATTCCTACCATCTGCTGCGGGATCTTCGGCGCGACAGCAGGTTCTTTCGCACGCATGAAGATGCGGTGATCGCGGCGGTGAACCTTCTGGTCTTCGTGTTTGCCACATCGACCGCCGTTCTTGTGTTCTTCATCCCGTCCAGCAGCGAAACCCCCTATATCGACGCGCTGTATTTCACGATGGCAACCCTGACCACCACGGGGTTCGGAGACATCACCCTGCCCACGCCGGGCGGCAAGCTGTTTTCGGTGTTCATCATGGTGGTCGGGGTGGCGCTGTTCGTTCGTCTGGCGCAGGCCGTCTTCATGCCGCAAAAGGTCCGGTACAGGTGCCGCAGCTGCGGATTGTTCCGGCATGACCCGGATGCGGTGCACTGCAAGCATTGCGGCGCAACCCTGCGGATCGAAACCGGAGGCGTGACCTAGACCGCCGCGGCCAGGACCAGAAGAAACACGATTTCGGACACTTGCTGGGTGGCGCCCAGGATGTCGCCGGTCTGGCCACCGATCTTCGCCTTGGCAATGGCTGCGACCGCCACCGCCGACAGGCCCGCGCAGAGCGTCGCGGCGATTGCGGGCCAACCCGCCAGGACCACGCCCAGACAGCAGGCCAGAACCAACCCCGCGATCACCGCCGAGCCCGGAGGCGTTCCGACCCGATGGCTCAGCCCCGCGCCGCGCGCATTGGGCAGCCCCGCCATCACCGGCGGCATCATCGCGCGCGAGACCACCGCCGCGGCCACGAGGCCCGCAAGCCCACCGCCGGTCAGAAGGGCGACGATCGCCGCCACCCGCAGGAACTGCGAAAAAACCAACGCCAACACACCGAACGTGCCGATGTGGCTGTCCTTCATGATCTCGAGCCGCCGCTCGGCCGCGTAGCCGCCCCACAGTCCGTCAGCGGTGTCGGCCAACCCGTCTTCGTGCATGGCACCGGTCACGATGGTCAGGGTTGCGGCGATCAGGGTGGCCGTGCCCCAGGGCGGCAGACCGGCACCAAACGCCACCCAGCCGACCAGACCGGCCAGCAGGCCAACGATCAGCCCAGCAAGGGGAAAGGCCCAGACCGCCTGCGCCTGGCGGGCGAAAACCTCGTCCGGCAGCCGGGGCTGGGGCAACCGCGTCAGAAGAACCAGCGCCAGCGGTATGTCCCGGGGCGAAAACAGCCGTGTGTCGTTTTTGTGCACCTGCGCGCCTTTCAAGGGGTTGTTGGAGCCTCGCGTTCGGTTAAACACGCAGGACCACTGTGATGCAACGAGGCTTTGAATGCTGCCCGAACTCGATGATCTGAACACTTTCCGGGATGCTTTGCGTACTGCGCCCGGCCCGGACGGGGACGCGCTGCAGGGCGCTGCCGACCGCAACGGCCAATTGACCAAGCCGCCGGGGGCTTTGGGTCGGCTCGAGGAACTGGCGATCTGGTATGCCGGCTGGCGGGGCGACGCGCAGCCGCGGATCGAGGCGCCGCAGGTAATCGTGTTTGCCGGCAATCACGGGGTGACGGCACAGGGGGTTTCGGCGTTTCCGCCCGAAGTCACCGCGCAGATGGTCCTGAATTTCGAACATGGTGGCGCCGCGATCAACCAACTGGCCAAGGCGGCCGGGGCCAGGATGACGGTGCAGGCGCTGGATCTCGATCGACCGACGGCGGATTTCACGCAAGGCCCGGCCATGACCGAGGCCGAACTTCTGGACGCGCTGCGCACCGGGTGGCGGGCGGTCGATCCTGACGCCGATCTGCTGGTGGTCGGTGAAATGGGGATCGGCAATACAACCCCGGCGGCGGCGATAGCCTGTGCCCTGTTCGGCGGAGAGGCCGCCGACTGGACCGGGCGTGGCACCGGTGTGGACGATGCCGGGCTTGCCAACAAGACGCGCGTCGTGGCCGAAGGGGTTGCACTGCACGGGGGCTCTGGTGACGGGCTCGAGATCCTGCGCTGCCTGGGTGGGCGGGAACTCGCGGCCATGGCCGGGGCGATCGCGGCGGCACGGGTGCTGCGGATACCTGTCATTCTGGATGGGTTCATCTGTACGGCGGCCGCCGCCTGTTTGGATCGTGTGGCGCCCGGCGCGCTGGATCACGCCGTGGCCGGCCATCAAAGCGCCGAAGGCGCTCACGCTGCCATGCTGGGCAAGCTGGACAAGGAGCCCTTGCTGAACCTCGGGCTGCGGCTGGGCGAAGGGTCGGGGGGCGCGCTGGCGATCAACATCCTGAAAAGCGCCGTCGCCTGCCATTCGGGCATGGCCACCTTTACCGAGGCCGGCGTGTCGGAAGGATGACGCCCATCTGATCCGGCCCCGCGCCGGATCAGGCGGATTTCTTTTCCTTCTTCTCGGCCAGCTCCAGCAGCGCGGTTTCCAGGTCCTTCTCCAGTTCGCGCGCCTTTTCGATGTATTTCTTGTTCTCGGCCGTCGGCTGGCCGGGAACCCACAGCTCGGCCAGTTCGCGGATCGCCTGCCGGTCGTGGTGATAGAATGTCTGTTGAGCCTGCGCGGCTTCGTATTCGCTCAGCCCGATATTTTCCAGCACATAGCGGCCCGCCCGCAGCGAACTGTCGAACAGCTCGCGGACGATATCATCGGCGCCGGCCTGGTACAGCTCGTACACATGGGTGCGGTCGTGGGCGCGCGCGACGATGTGCAGATCGGGGCGCTGCCGCCGGGCATAGGCGACCAGCCGCGTCACTTCCTTGGGGTTGTCCATCGCGGCCACCAGAACCGAGGCCTTTTCCAGCCCCGCCGCCCGCAGCAGTTCCGGCCGCGTGGGGTCACCCAGAAACCCCTTGACGCCAAAGCGCCGCATCAGCTGGATGGTCTCGATGTTGTGGTCCAGAACCACCGTCTTGAATCCGCTGGCGCGGACCAGGCGGTTGACGATCTGGCCGAACCGGCCGATCCCGGCGATGATGACAGGCCCCTGTTCGTCGATGTCCTCGGGTTCGACCTGAGGGGCCCGGTCGCGGATGCGGCGCGACAAGACATCATACAGGATGAACAGCAGCGGCGTGATCAGCATCGTCAGGGCGATGATCATCAACAGCTTTTGTCCAAGGGCCGGCGGGATCACGCTCTGCTTGGTCGAAAAAGCCAGCAGCACGAAGCCGAATTCACCCGCCTGTGCCAGGCCCAGCGTGAACAACCAGTGGTCGCGTCCACGCAGCTTGAAGGCGCGCCCGACGATGAAGAGGATGATTCCCTTGACCAGGATCACCAGCAGCGCCAGCCCGATCAGGTCGAAGGGATCGTTGAAGAAATACCCGATGTCGATTCCGGCCCCGACGGTGATGAAGAACAGACCCAGCAGCAACCCCTTGAACGGCTCCAGGTCGCTTTCCATCTCGTGCCGGAACTCGGAACTGGCCAGGACGACGCCCGCCAGAAAGGCCCCCAGCGCCGGCGACAGGCCCACCAGCGTCATCAGGAACGAGATCCCGACCACGATCATCAGGGCCAGCGCCGTGTACATCTCGCGCAGGCGGGTCGCGTGGATGAACCGGAACAGGGGGCGGGTCAGATAGACGCCCACCAGGATCACGACCGCGATCGCGCCCAATGTCACCAGCGTCACCGCCCAGCCGGGCAGGCCGTCGACCAGCGACAGCGTATGATGCGCGTCGCCGTGCCCGCCGTCACCGCGCGTGATCGAGCCATCATCCTCGATGAAGATGCTGGCCGGCATGGCCAGCAGCGGCAGAAAGGCCAGGATAGGGATCACCGCGATGTCCTGCGTCAGCAGAACCGAGAACGTCGCCCGGCCACCATTGGTGCGCATCAACCCCTTTTCGGACAGGGTCTGAAGCACGATCGCCGTCGATGACAGCGACAAGGTCAACCCGACCGCCAGCGCGACCGTCCAGGGTTGCCCGGTGAAATAGGTCACGGCCGCGATGGCCGCGGTCGAGATCGAAATCTGCAACCCGCCCAGCCCCAGCAACTTGTGCCGCATGTCCCACAGGGCGCGGGGTTCCAGTTCGAGGCCGATCAGGAACAGCATCATGACCACGCCGAATTCGGCCACATGCTGCAGGTCTTTGGTTTCGGCCCCCACCAGGCCCAGAACCGGGCCGATGGCAAGGCCGGCGGCGAGGTAGCCCAGAACCGACCCCAGCCCCAACCGCGCCGACAGGGGCACCGCGATCACCGCCGCCGCCAGATAGATCGAGGCCTGGTACAGAAATTCGTTCATCTCGTTCCTTTCGGGGCCGTCAGGTGGGCAGCGGGGCGTCGCGCTTGAGCTGATCCATCACGATCTGGCTTTGCACCCGTGCCACGGCAGGATGCGGCAGGATCACCTCGTGCAGCAAGGCGTTGAGCGCGGAAAGATCCGCACAATAGACGTGCAGCAGGTAATCCGCCTCGCCGGTCATCGTCCAAGCGCTGGTGATCTCGGGGCGGGAATCGACCATGCGGGCAAAGCTGGCTGATTGCTCGGGGCCGTGCGTGCCCAGGTGAACCTGGATGAAACCCTGCACGTGCAGGCCCAGTTTCAAGGGGTCCAGCTTGGCCGCATAGCCGGTGATATAGCCCTCGGCCTCCAGCCGCTGACGACGGCGCCCCGCCTGGCTGGGCGACAGGTTCAGCAACTCGCCCAACTGATGGGCCGTCAGATGGGCATCCTTTTGCAGGGCAGCCAGCAGGCGTGTGTCGATAGCGTCCAGCATGTGCGAGGTTTTTTCAGCCTTTTTCGATTTCGCGCGAACTTCACGCATCAACCATTAGTTTACATGAAAAATATGCGCAAAAACAGTGTGGAAAAATGCGTATTCTTGAATCAGCAAAGAAATTCCTTTCGTCGAGGAGACACGCCATGGGTCCTTTCCCCCACAATGCCCCGAAATCCGTCATCAGCGCAGAAAACCCCGCCGGGACCGACGGCTTCGAATTCGTCGAATTCGCCCATCCCGAGCCGCAGGAGCTGCGAGATCTTTTCGCGAAAATGGGTTTCGAAATGGTTGCCCGCCACAAGGACAAGCCGGCAATCGAACTGTGGCAGCAGGGCGACATCACCTACATCCTGAACGCTGATCCCGACAGCTTTGCCGCGAAATTCGTGGTCGAGCACGGCCCCTGCGCTCCGTCGATGGGGTGGCGCGTAGTGGATGCGCAAAAGGCGTATGACCATGCGGTGTCGAAGGGGGCCGAGCCCTATGACGGCGCCGACAAAACCATGGACGTGCCCGCGATCAAGGGCATCGGCGGGTCGCTGATCTATTTCATCGACCAGTATTACGAAACCTCGCCCTACAACGCGGAATTCGAGTGGTTGAAGCAGTCCAAGCCGCGCGGCGTCGGCTTCTACTACCTCGATCACCTGACCCACAATGTCTACAAGGGCAACATGGACAAGTGGTTCAAGTTCTACGGCGACCTGTTCAATTTCCGTGAAATCCGCTTTTTCGACATCCAGGGCAAATACACCGGTCTGTTCAGCCGCGCGCTGACCTCGCCCTGCGGGCGCATCCGCATTCCGATCAACGAAGACCGCGGCGAGACCGGGCAGATCGTGTCTTACCTCAAGAAATACAAGGGCGAAGGCATCCAGCACATCGCCGTCGGCACCGAGAACATCTATGACTCGACCGATGCGATCGCTGAACGCGGCCTGAAGTTCATGCCCGGCCCCAACGATGCCTATTACCAGATGTCCTTCGACCGCGTGAAAGACCATGACGAGCCGGTGGACCGGATGAAGAAGCACGGCATCCTGATCGACGGAGAAGGGGTCGTCGATGGCGGCGAGACCAAGATCCTGTTGCAGATCTTTTCGAAAACCGTGATCGGCCCGATCTTCTTCGAGTTCATCCAGCGCAAGGGCGACGACGGGTTCGGCGAGGGCAACTTCAAGGCCCTGTTCGAATCGATCGAGCGCGAACAGATCGAGTCCGGCGAAATCTCGGCCGCCTGATTTAAGGCGGCAGGCCTTCCGGAACCCGCCGAGGGTTCCGGATTTCCCGATTTCTCACCCCTTGGGCATTGTCAGCTTCAGGTTGCGCCCCTTCTTCTGATAGCGAAGCTCGCTGTCGCCGATCGCGACGACCTTGCCGCCGTCGATCCGGTCTCCGACCTTCAGCTTCTTGTACCGGCCGCTGGGCAGCCGGACCAGGGCGCGGCGGTTGGCCGGGGTGCCATAGACCCCGATCAGGTTCAGGCGTCTGAGGTTGATCGCGTTGTCCATCGTCGCCTGCCGGGCAACCGATGCGGTGCTGGGGATCTTCGGCGCCACGGATTTCGGCTGGAACGATCCGTCATCGTCATCCGACTTTTTCACCGAAGCGACCGAACCCAGCGGGGCGCTGCCGGGCTTTTGCCGTTGCGCGGCCAGGGCGGCAACCGTCGATGGGCGCGCCCGTGGGCGCGGGACCCGGACCACCGCCTGTGCGGTGGGGGTGTGATCGGTCTGCGCCCGGTCCTGGACGGACTTGGGGCGGGCCTTGGGGCGTATGCTGGCCAGTTCGGTCAATGACCGCCCACCAAGCTGTTCCCGCTCGAACCTGTCAATCAGATCGGCCGGGCGCGCCTTGGGGCGAAGGCCGGCCAGCCGTTCGTCGGCCTGGGTGGCCGTCGGGGCGGTCTCGAAACGGACGGGCACCGCCGGTGGCACCCGTGCTGGCCGTCCCAGATACACCATGACGCCATCCTGGTTCAGCGTCCCCTCGGGGGTCGGCGTCACCAACCCGCGCGCGTCCAGCGCGAACCGCGTGCCCGGCGCCGCGGGAGGGCTGACCTGATCGACCGGCGCGTCGGATGCGAAACTCAGAACATCAGGCAGTGCAATCGCATCCTGTGACAGGTCGGTCGAGTCGATGGATGCAAGATAGAGCTCGTCCGGGTCCTCCAGTGGCGGTGTCGGCGGGGCGTCCGGCGCAACGATGGTCAGGCCGGTGACCTCTTGGAACACCTCCTGGCTTTCGGGGTCGCGCTGGACCTGTTCGACCGGCGACGGGGCGACCGTCAGCGCATCCAGAACGGCGGCGTCGATCGAGGCCGGCCCAGATGTGGGCGCGTCCGGGGTTTCAACCGGCGCCGAGGCCAGATCGGCCAGGGCCTCGGGGTCGGTTTCGGCCGGAACCGCGGGCAGTTCGACGGGTGCACGTCCGGGTCCCGTGGTCGCCGCCTGCTCGACCGGCTCCGCTGGCCTGATCTCGGACGCGACGGTCTGAGGGGCCTGATCGTCGGGTTGGGCCGGCACGGGGGCTTCGGCAACCACAGGCGCGGGGATTTCAGGGCCCGGGGCGTCCCCCGAGCGGTTCAGAATGCCAAATGCCACGCCGGCCAGTACCGCAACGACGGTCACCGGCACCGCGCGGCGCAGGTGGCGGACGCTCCACAAGCTGCGTGCCATGGGTCCGTCCAGGGTGTTCTGCGGGTGAAACGTCGCCGCGCCGTCCGGATCAGCAACGGGGTGGATTGCGACCGAGGGCGCCGCGGCGGTCACTTCGACCGGGGGCGCCGGTGCCGGTTCCGGCTCGGTCGGTTCCCTGCCATCTAGTGGCGCGGACAGGTCGGTTGCAGCCGACGTGGGTTCCGCCGTCGCATGGCCGGGTGCGTCGTCGAAACGAAATTCGAAGGATCCGGGCCAGGTTTCGCCCTGTGGAGGGGCTGCAAAACACAAGGGCACGAACCCGTATTGAACGGTAAATCTTCGCGCCTCGTCCACAGTTTCGCGGGCGATTGCGGCCACTTGCAGAACACCGTCCCGACGCTGAAGATCATGGAGCAGCTCGCTTGCTGCATAGGGCGTCGTCGCGGCCAGTTCGGCCTCGATCCGCGCGGTCGGGTCGTCTGCACCGGCGTCATCGGCGGGAACCGTCAGATAGCGGACATGCTCGGCCGGGATCACGACGATGCAGCTCAGGTCGTTGGCCAGGGCAAAGGCCCGTTTGCGCAACTCGGTCAGGTTGTCGGAAAAATCCGGATCGTCCAGCGTGACGGATCCGATCTCGAACCATTCGCCATCGGACTGGTGCAGAAGCGTGATGCCGTTTTCCGAAAGGGACAACGCGAAGGCGGGTGTCATGATCCGAAGATGCCGTAATTGCCAGAACCAAAGCAAACGCCCATGCGTTCGCCCAACGAGGTTAGAGCAGGAACCTGCCGAGGGAAAGGCAAAGCCGGATTCTCCCCTTGCTCGGCAAGGGTCTGCCGGCCCATTGTCTGAAACAGGAAACCGGAGGGATCACCTTGAAGACATTTGCTTTTTTGGCCGCAATGCTGGCGGCGACCGCGGCCGGCGCCGCCCATGCGGAAGAACGTCGCATCCGTGTGTCCGCGACCGGAACGGCCGAGGCCGCGCCCGACATGGCCACCATCGTGCTGGGGGTCACGAACGAGGACAAGGCGGCCTCGGCCGCGATGCGCGCGACATCCGCCGCCGTCGCGAAGGTTCTGGCCCGGCTGGACGACATGGGCATCGCGCCGCGTGACGTGCAGACGCGCGACCTGTCGGTATCGCCGGTCTGGAGCGGGCGGGGCTATTCGGGCGACGGCACCCCACGGATTACCGGCTTCGTGGCCTCGAACCGGGTGTTCGTGCGGGTACGCGATCTGGGCGCGTTGGGCGCGATTCTGGACGGGGTCATCGACGATGGTGCAAATGATTTCGGTGGCCTGAGCTTTGGCCTGCAGGAGCCTGAACCGCTGCAGGCCGAAGCGCGGGCCGAGGCCGTGGCCGACGCGATCGAGAAAGCCCGGCAACTGGCGCAGGCCGCCGGCGTTGCCCTGGGGCCGGTTCAGTCGATCGACGAGCAGAGCGGCGGCGTTCGGCCGGTGATGCAGATGCGCGAGATGGCCATGGCCGATTCGAGCGGGGTCCCGGTCGCCGGTGGCGAGGTTTCGGTTTCGGTCACCGTGTCGATGGAGTTCGATATTTCCGAGTGACGTCAGCTTTCGCAGCAGGCCATCAGCGGTTTCCGCTGTTGGCCCGTGGCGTCGAAATTCTCGGGTGACAGCCAGGTCTCGAACGCCTGACGGATGCGTGGCCAGTCCGTATCGATGATCGAAAACCACGCCGTGTCGCGGTTGCGCGCCTTGTAATGGGTGGCTTGCCGAAATTCGCCTTCGAAGACAAAACCCAGCCGTTCGGCGGCCCGGCGCGACGGGGCATTCAGCGCATCGCATTTCCATTCGTAGCGGCGATAGCCCAACTCGTCGAACACGCGGCGCATCATCAGGAACATCGTTTCGGTCGCGACCGGAGTACGCTGCATCAGCGGCGAGAAATGGATGTGTCCCACCTCGATCGCGCCGGCATTGCGGTCGATACGCAGGTAGGACGCCATCCCGACGGGCTGGCCGCCCTGGTCCAGAACCGTATGGAACAGCGGATCGTCCCCCGTGCAGGTCTGGGCCAGCCAGGCGGCGAACTCGGCTTGCGAGTCGAACGGGCCGTAGGGCAGGTAGGTCCAGTTGCGGCCGTCGGTATCCGCGGCAAACGCCCGGAACAGGCCGGGCGCATGCGCATTCACATCCAGGGGCACCACGCGGCAGAACCGCCCCTGCATGGGCGCGCGCGGCGGGGCCGGGCGCGGGAACTCGCCCGCAACCGGCAGGCCCACGGGCTGGCCCAACGCGTTGATCCTGTGCCCCGGCATTTCGGTTCAGGCGCAGGCTTTGGACAGCGCCTGATCGAGATCGGCGATCAGGTCGTCGGCATCCTCGATCCCGATCGACACCCGCACCACGTTCGGCCCGGCACCGGCGGCCTCTTGCTGTTCGGGGGTCAACTGCCGGTGCGTGGTCGAGGCCGAATGGATGATCAGCGACCGCGCATCGCCCAGATTGGCGACGTGGCTGAAGATTTCCAGCGCGTTCACCAGCTTGACGCAGGCGTCATAGCCGCCCTTGACCGCAAAGGTGAACAGGGCCCCGGCGCCCTTGGGGTAATATTTCTTGACCCGCTCGTAATAGGGCGACGAGGGCAGGCCCGCATAGGTCACATAGTCCACGCGGTCGTCTTTCTCGAGCCAGGCGGCGATCTTCTCGGCGTTTTCGACATGGCGCTGCATGCGCAGGCTCAGCGTCTCGATCCCCATCAGCGTGTAATGCGCTGCCTGCGGGTTCATCGTCATGCCCAGGTCGCGCAGGCCCACGGCGATACCGTGGAAAGTGAAGGCCAGCGGGCCAAAGGTTTCGTGGAACTTGAGGCCGTGATAGGCAGGCTCCGGCGCGCTGAGCGAGGGGAACTTGTCATTGGCGGACCAGTCGAACTTGCCCGAATCCACGATGCAGCCGCCGGTGACGGTGCCGTTGCCGGTCAGGTATTTGGTGGTGGAATGCACGACCAGCGTGGCGCCATGCTCGATCGGGCGGCACAGATAGGGCGTGGCTGCGGTGTTGTCGACGATCAGCGGAATGCCGGCGGCGTCGGCGACATCGGCCAGCGCGCGGATGTCGGTGACGTAACCGCCCGGGTTGGCGATGGATTCGCAGAACACCGCGCGGGTATCGTCGTCGATGGCGGCCTTCACCGCATCCAGATCATCGGTATCGACGAACTTGGCCGACCAGCCAAAGCGCTTGATGGTCTGGCTGAACTGCGTGACCGTCCCACCATACAGCCGGGTCGAGGCGACCACGTTGCAACCCGGACCCATCAGCGGGAACAGCGCCATGATCTGCGCCGCGTGACCCGAAGAGCAGCACACCGCGCCAACGCCACCTTCCAGCGTCGCAACACGCTCTTGCAGAACTGCCACCGTGGGGTTGGTCAGGCGCGAGTAGATATAGCCGACCTCTTGCAGGTTGAACAAAGCGGCCGCGTGATCGGCATCGCGGAACACATAGGCCGTGGTCTGATAGATCGGGGTCTGGCGCGCGCCGGTCGCCGGGTCGGGGCGGGCGCCCGCGTGAATTTGCAGCGTATCAAAACCATAGGTGGGGCCGTCGGACATCCGTCACTCTCCTGTTGGGTATAAGCGTTGCAGAATCTCTAGTCGATTGCCGGGCCCGGCACAATGTCCGCGTCAGCGCAGCCACAGCCCCTTGTTCTTGATGACCTTGCGGATGGCCTGCTCGCGCTGGGGCAGGTTGTCCCGGTCGAACATGGCGCGGATCTTGGAACCTTTGCCCTGATAGACCAGCCGTTTCAGCGGATCATAGTTCTTGAGCACCTTCTTGACCTTGTTGGGCGCGGCAACGGTTTCCAACACCTCGACCACCCGGTCGCTCTCGCGGGCATAGAGCAGCGGGAACAGGCGATAGTGGCAGCTGACCGAGCCATCCAGCAGGCCCGCGGGCAGAACATCGCGCCCGCCGCCAAGCGCGTGGATGACCAGCGGCAGCGCCGCCTGGTCCAGCCACGGGTCCAGGTTCTGGCCGGTCAGGGCGGGGATCTCTTCATCCCGGATGGTGCGGGCATAGTCCAGAAACCGTGCGCCGAATTGGCGGGGGCATTTGTAGAAGAAATAGCCCGCATTGAAATACAGATACCGCCGCCAGTATTCCGCCGGTTGGGAGGGGTCGATCGAGCTTTGGAAATCCAGCCCGAACCGGTCATAGAGCGCCCGCCAGATGCCGTCGAACCCCGGCCCGTACAGGGTGGGCTTGGGCCAGGTGCCCTCGACCTTCTGCGATGCGCCGGGCCGGTCGAAATCGAACGGCACCGCGGCCAGGTCGCCGGTGATCAGCGTGTCGGTGTCGAAGAACACAAAGGGCTCACCCTCGGGCAGGGCGGCCAGCGCCTCGATCTTGTTGCCATAGGGATAGCTTTCGCCGAACGCCTCGGACGAAAAGGGCAGAATCTCGGCATCAAGCTGTTTCAGCGCCTTCAGAACATCCTCGTTGCGGATGCTCGGGTCCTGGCTCCAGCGCGGGCCGGGTTGCGGAACGCCCACGAACAGGCGACCCGAAAATCCGGGCGCGGAATGGCGCAGCGAGGCGGCGAACAGGACGGCTTCGTATTGCAGGCGGTTGTTCTGCCCGATGATCAGGATGTTGAATTTCTGCCGGTCTGCCTGCATTTGCGCCTTCCGATCGGGGCCTTTGCGCACCCCTTGCTGTTGGTTTCGACCTATAGCATCGCTGAGCCTGCGTCAAAACCGTTGACGCCGCGTGTTTGAAATCGGGCCCGGCGCGCCCATGTTGATGGAGACGATCAGACAGGAGCGCGACATGCGGATCAATGCGGATTTCACCCAACGGGTGGCGGTTCACTTCGACCAGACCGAGTGGGTGGCCTCGCCCGCCACGGGGGTCGAGCGCAAGATGCTGGACCGGATCGGCGACGAGGTGGCGCGTGCCACCACCATCGTGCGCTTTGCCCCCGGTAGCGCCTTTGCCGCCCACACCCATGACGGGGGCGAGGAATACCTGGTTCTGGACGGCGTGTTCCAGGACGAGACCGGAGATTTCCCGGTGGGCAGCTATGTCCGCAACCCGCCGGCCTCGTCGCATACGCCATCGGCCAGCCAGGGCGCGACGATCCTGGTCAAACTGCACCAGTTCGACCCGAACGACCGCACCACCGTGCGCCGCTCGATCAACGGTGCGGACCACGTGCCGCTGTTCAAGGACGACCATGAAACGGTCGAAATGCGCAGTTGGCCGCCCGGTCAGGTCGTGCCGATTGACGCACCCGGTGGGGCCGAGGTCTTCGTGATCGACGGCGGCTTCACCGAACAAGGCGAGGAATTTGCCCGGTGGGATTGGCTGCGGCTGCCGCCCGGAACGCGCACCGAATTGCGGGCAGGACCGGATGGCGCCCGCGTCTGGATGAAATCAGGGCACCTGTCCGGCATGGTCTGATGCCGGTTTCGCCTGAAAAACGGGCAAATACCACCAAAGAACCGGGTCATTCGGCCCGGTTTTCGCTTTTTTGACCATTTGGCAAATTTTACCAATTGATAAAATTTTTGTTTGTGGCAAGCTGGTCTCAATAACAAACATATCTACAGGGAGTAGAGTGATGGCACAGGGCCAGATGGCACCCGGCATCGTCGCCGGGCGGCTTTCCAGCGATGAGCTGACCTCGAATTTCACCGATCTGCATCCGCCTCTGGCGCCGCACGAGGCCGCCGTGGCCGCCGATCGGTGTTATTTCTGCTATGACGCGCCGTGCGTGACGGCCTGTCCGACCGACATCGATATTCCGCTGTTCATCCGGCAGATTCAGGCAGGACAACCGGAGTCGGCGGCCAAGACGATCCTCGATCAGAACATCCTGGGCGGTATGTGCGCCCGTGTGTGTCCGACCGAAACGCTGTGCGAGGAAGCCTGCGTGCGCGAAACGGCCGAGGGCAAGCCGGTCGAGATCGGGCGCTTGCAGCGGTATGCGACCGACACGCTGATGCAGGCCGGTGTGCACCCGTTCACGCGCGCGGCCCCCACCGGCAAGACTGTGGCCGTGATCGGGGCAGGGCCGGCGGGGCTGGCCTGTGCGCATCGTCTGGCGATGCTGGGCCATGACGTGGTGATCTTTGAGGCCAAGCCCAAACCCGGCGGGCTGAACGAATACGGGATCGCCGCCTACAAGGCGACCAATGACTTTGCCCAAGCCGAGGTGGACTGGCTGCTGAAGATCGGCGGTATAACCATCCGAACCGGCGAGGCGCTGGGCCAAACGGTCACGCTGGACAGCCTGCGCAACGACTATGATGCGGTGTTTCTGTCGATCGGTCTGACCGGGGTGAACGCGCTGCGGGCCCAAGGCGAAGACCTGCCGGGCGTGCGCGACGCCGTCGATTTCATCGCCGAGGTCCGGCAGGCCGAAGATTTGGCGCAAGTTCCGGTCGGTCGGAACGTGGTGGTGATCGGCGGCGGGATGACGGCGGTCGATGCCGCGGTCAAGTGCAAGCTGCTGGGCGCCGAGAACGTGACCATCGCCTATCGGCGCGGGCGCGCGGCGATGAGCGCCAGCAGATACGAACAGGACCTGGCGGCCTCGAAAGGGGTATGCATCCTGTGCAACGTCCAGCCCGTCGCCATCCACGGCAACGGGGCAGCGGCCGAGATCGAATTGGAGTATACTGCCACGATCGATGGCAAGCTGACCGGCACGGGCGAGACCATCCGTCTGGCCGCCGATCAGGTGTTGAAGGCCATCGGCCAGACGCTGAACGGCGCGCCCGAGGGGCTGGCGCTTGACGGCAACAAGATCGCCGTTGACGCAACCGGGCGCACCTCGGTTCCGGGGGTCTGGGCCGGCGGAGACTGTGCCGCGGGCGGCGAGGATCTGACCGTGACCGCCGTGGCCGAGGGCCGCGATGCCGCGATGGACATTCACGCCAGCCTGAGCGCCTGAGGGAGGCGTCGGCGCGTGAATTTGTGTGACAAGACGAAGATGCATCTTCGCATCAGGGAGGCCGGATAAATGGCTGATTTGAAGACGAACTTTCTGGGCATCGAAAGCCCCAACCCCTATTGGCTGGCCTCGGCGCCGCCGACCGACAAGGAATACAACGTCCGCCGCGCCTTCGAGGCCGGATGGGGTGGCGTCGTGTGGAAAACGCTGGGGTCCGAAGGGCCGCCGGTGGTCAACGTGAACGGCCCCCGGTACGGGGCGATCTACGGGGCCGACCGGCGTCTGCTGGGCCTCAACAACATCGAACTGATCACCGACCGGCCGCTCGAGGTGAACCTCGAGGAGATGGCCCGCGTCAAGGCGGATTACCCGGATCGCGCCCTGATCGCCTCGATCATGGTGCCGTGCGAAGAGGAGGCGTGGAAAGCCATCTTGCCGCGCGTCGCTGAAACCGGCGCCGACGGGATCGAGCTGAACTTCGGCTGCCCGCACGGGATGAGCGAGCGCGGCATGGGCTCGGCCGTGGGGCAGGTGCCCGAATACATCGAAATGGTCACCCGCTGGTGCAAGAAATACTATGACCGCCCGGTGATCGTGAAGCTGACGCCCAACATCACCGACATCCGCAAGCCGGCGGCTGCGGCCAAGAATGGCGGGGCCGATGCGGTGTCGCTGATCAACACGATCAACTCGATCACCAGTGTCAATCTGGACACGTTCAGCCCCGAGCCCTCGATCGACGGCAAAGGCAGTCATGGCGGGTATTGCGGCCCGGCGGTCAAGCCCATTGCCCTGTCGATGGTCTCCGAGATCGCCCGCGCCGAGGCGACCCACGGTCTGCCGATCTCGGGCATTGGCGGGGTGACCACATGGCGCGACGCGGCCGAGTTCATGGTGCTGGGCTGCGGCACGGTGCAGGTATGCACGGCGGCGATGACCTATGGGTTCAAGATCATCGACGAACTGACGGCGGGCCTGTCGCAGTGGATGGACGAAAAGGGCTACTCCAACGTCTCGGAAATCGTCGGGCGGGCCGTCCCGAACGTGACCGACTGGCAGTATCTGAACCTGAATTACGTCGCCAAGGCCAAGATCGATCAGGATCAGTGCATCAAATGCGGCCGTTGCTATGCGGCCTGCGAGGACACCAGCCACCAGGCGATTTCCATGTCGCCC
This sequence comes from Ruegeria intermedia, assembly GCF_900129345.1. Classification (GTDB taxonomy): domain Bacteria; phylum Pseudomonadota; class Alphaproteobacteria; order Rhodobacterales; family Rhodobacteraceae; genus Ruegeria; species Ruegeria intermedia. Next base: position 24,715 of record NZ_FQVK01000011.1, read on the forward strand.
GACCGCGTGTTCGAAGTGAAGGACGAGGAATGCGTGGCCTGCAACCTGTGCGTGGATGTCTGCCCGGTCGAGGGGTGCATCTCGATGGTGCCGATGGCTGCGGGTGAGGTCGATCCGCGCACCGGCAAAGTGGTGCAGCCGGACTATGCCAACTGGACGACCCACCCGAACAACCCGATGGCCAAGGCCGCCGAGTGATCGGCGTCAGATCACCAAAAGGGGCCGCGCCGCGGCCCTTTTTTCATGGGGTCAGCAGTTTTCGGTACAGGGTGTCGATGAAGGGTGCGGCCCCTTCGAACGGATCTTCGTCGCCCAGGATCGCGCGCACCTGAACATCGAAATCCGCGTAATGCTGGGTCAGCGCCCAGATCGAAAAGATCAGGTGATGCGGGTGCAGGCGTGCGATTTTGCCCTGGTCCATCCAGTGCGTCAGAACGGCCGCCTTCTGATCGACCAGCGCCTTCAGATCGTTCGACAGGGCGTCATGGATACGGGGTGCGCCCTGCACCAGCTCGTTCGCGAACAGGCGGCTTTCACGCGGCAGCTCGCGGCTCATCTGCAGCTTGCGTGTGATGTACGAGAGGATCTCCTCCATCGGCTCGCCGTTTTCGTCAAGATCGTGCAGCGGCGCCAGCCAGGTGTCCAGCAGGCCGGACAGAAGCGCTGTGTGGATCGCCTCTTTGGACGGGAAATAATACAGAAGGTTCGGCTTGCTCAGCCCGGCCTCGGCCGCGATCTGATCGACGGTCGCCCCGCGAAAGCCGTGGGCCGAAAACACGTTCAGCGCGGCCTCGAGAATCGCGGCGCGGTTCTTTTTCTGAATTCGGGTCGGGGCGCGGTCTTTGGGCATGTATGCAGAACGTCTCTTTTTCGAACAAGCAGGTGTTGAATATGCCGATTTCTTCATCGGTGCGATGCAATTTCTTGACTGGTGTCGAACCCGTGATAGCGTGAGTTTGACCAGATGGTCAAATCAAGACACCAAAAGCGAGCCAAATCGCAAGCAACAGGGAAGACGAACATGGCAGCTCCGGCGCAGAATCTCAGGATCAATGGCGACAGGTTGTGGGACAGCCTGATGGAGATGGCCAAGATCGGCCCGGGCGTTGCCGGCGGCAACAACCGTCAGACCCTGACCGACGAAGACGCCGAGGGCCGCGCGCTGTTCCAGAAATGGTGCGAAGAAGCCGGGTGCACCATGGGCCTTGACCAGATGGGCAACATGTTCGCCATGCGCCCCGGCACCGACCCCGATGCGCTGCCGGTCTATGTCGGCTCGCACCTGGATACGCAGCCGACCGGCGGCAAGTATGACGGGGTGCTGGGGGTTCTGGGTGCGCTCGAGATCATTCGCACCCTGAACGATCTGGGCATCAAGACCAAACACCCGATCGTGGCCACCAACTGGACCAACGAGGAGGGCACGCGCTTCGCCCCCGCCATGCTGGCGTCGGGCGTGTTCGCAGGGATTCACACGCAGGACTGGGCCTATGACCGCGAAGACGCCGAGGGCAAGAAGTTCGGCGACGAATTGCAGCGCATCGGCTGGCGCGGCGACGAAGAGGTCGGGGCCCGCAAGATGCATGCCTTCTTTGAGCTGCATATCGAACAGGGCCCGATCCTCGAGGCCGAGGGCAAGGATATCGGCGTCGTCACCCATGGGCAGGGCCTCAGCTGGACCCAGGTGACCGTGACCGGCAAGGACGCGCATACCGGATCGACCCCGATGCCGATGCGCAAGAATGCCGGGCTGGCGATGGCGCGCATTCTCGAAAAGGTGGACGAGATCGCCTGGTCGCACGCGCCCCATGCGGTGGGGGCTGCCGGGCATATCGACGTCTATCCGAACTCGCGCAACGTGATCCCGGGCAAGGTGGTTTTCACGGTCGATTTCCGCTCGCCCGAGTTGGATGTCATCAAGGACATGGAGAACCGCCTGCGTGTCGCCGCCGAGGACATCGTGGATGAGATGGGCCTGCAGGTCGAGTTCGAGAAGGTCGGCGGGTTCGACCCGGTGAAATTCGACGAAACCTGCGTCGCCGCCGTGCGCAACGCGGCCGAGCGGCTGGGCTATTCGCACACCAACATCATCTCGGGTGCGGGGCACGATGCCTGCTGGATCAACCGCGTGGCGCCGACCGCGATGGTGATGTGCCCATGCGTGGATGGCCTGAGCCACAACGAGGCCGAGGAAATCAGCAAGGAATGGGCAACCGCCGGGGCGGATGTCCTGTTCCACGCGGTCGTCGAAACCGCCGAGATCGTGGAGTAGCCGGGGCCGCGCCCCCAATCCGCCGGAAAACCAACAGAGGCGCAACAGACGCGCCCGCAGGGAGTTGAACATGAGCACAGTCATCAAGAACGGAACCGTCGTCACCGCGGATCTGACCTACAAGGCCGATGTCAAGATCGAAGGCGGCGTGATCACCGAGATCGGGCCGGATCTGAAGGGGGACGAGCAACTGGACGCGACCGGCTGCTACGTCATGCCCGGCGGGATCGACCCGCACACGCATCTGGAAATGCCGTTCATGGGAACCTATTCCAGCGATGACTTCGAAAGCGGCACCCGCGCGGCGCTGGCCGGCGGCACGACCATGGTGGTGGATTTCGCGCTGCCGAACCCGGGCGAAAGCCTGCTGGATGCGCTCAAACGCTGGGACAACAAATCGACCCGCGCCAATTGCGACTATTCCTTCCACATGGCCGTGACCTGGTGGGGCGAACAGGTGTTCGACGATCTGAAAACCGTGATCGAACAGCGCGGCATCAACACCTTCAAGCATTTCATGGCCTACAAGGGCGCCCTGATGGTCAATGACGACGAGCTGTTTGCCTCGTTCAAGCGGCTGGCCGAGCTGGGCGGGATCGCGATGGTCCATGCCGAAAACGGCGACGTGGTGGCCGAGTTGCAGGCCAAGCTGCTGGCCGAAGGCAATACCGGCCCCGAGGCCCATGCCTATTCGCGCCCGCCGCAGGTCGAGGGCGAGGCCACCAACCGCGCCATCATGATCGCCGACATGGCCGGGGTGCCGCTCTACGTGGTGCACACCTCCTGCGAAGAGGCGCATGAGGCCATCCGCCGGGCCCGGATGCAGGGCAAGCGCGTCTGGGGCGAGCCTCTGATCCAGCACCTGACGCTCGACGACAGCGAATATGCGCATCCCGATTGGGACCACGCCGCGCGCCGGGTGATGAGCCCGCCGTTCCGCAACAAGCAGCATCAGGACAGCCTGTGGGCGGGGCTTCAGTCGGGCTCGCTGAGCGTGGTGGCCACCGATCACTGCGCCTTCACGACCGAGCAGAAGCGGTTCGGCGTGGGCGATTTCACCAAGATCCCCAACGGGACGGGCGGCCTTGAGGATCGGATGCCGATGCTGTGGACCCACGGCGTGGCAACCGGGCGGCTGACGCCGAACGAATTCGTGGCCGTGACTTCAACAAACATTGCCAAGATATTGAATTGCTATCCGAAAAAAGGCGCCGTTCTGGTCGGCGCAGATGCCGATCTGGTGGTGTGGGACCCTGAAAAGACCAAGACCATCAGCGCGGCGACGCAGCAGTCGGCGATCGACTACAACGTGTTCGAGGGGCACGCGGTCAAGGGCCTGCCGCGCTTTACCCTGACCCGTGGACAGGTCGCGGTGCACGATGGCGAGATCCGAACGCAGGAAGGCCACGGCAAATTCGTCGCGCGCGAGGCCAACACCACCGTGAACAAAGCGCTGAGCACCTGGAAAGAGCTGACCGCCCCGCGCCCGGTTGAGAGGTCGGGCATCCCGGCGACGGGGGTTTGAGTGCCTGACGACATCGAAACGAAACGTTTCTTGGAATGCGCAAAGGACTATAGTCCAATCGGTTACTTTATTTCGGAGGTATCTGCGTTCGAACTTGAGATGGACAAGTTCATTTTCGAGTTTGCGCGCAGGAACAATGAATTGGCCCGAAAACTAACAAGTCGCTTCCCGAAAAAAGCAACGCTTGTTGGAGAAGAGCCAGAGCGCGAAACAACCAAAAAAAAGAAGACCAAGACCAAAGTGGAATTCGTCGTAGAAGCTTGCTGGACCACTCCACGCTTGCGAACGGTGCCGATGTTTAGGGACGGTTTTTTGTGCTTCAACTTCTTTTGTTATGCTGCAGAAGAAATTTTTGATGTGAGAAACCATGTCGCGCACGGCTCAATTGATGCGATAATCCTTGAGGGAACTCGGTCTGGGTTTTGGGCTTCCAAACTGAAAACAGATGGAAAGACCGCATCAGTTCAACGGTATAGGTATACCGTCGGTCTCTTGGCCGAGTTGACCGGGAACGCATCAGCACTGAGAAAGTACTGTTTTCGACTGCGTGATGTGCTGGTGGGCAAATCCAGCGCCGAACAGGTATATCAGGACGAGAAGAAAGAAATCGAGACAAGAAGATACCTAGTATCGCAGAATTTACTTAGCCCGCTGATGAAGGGTTTTTTGGCGGGCGGCGTTGAAGGCAATGGGTGAAGCAAAGATGAATTCTGAAGTTATGGGTTCAGTGATCGAGGCAAAGAACCTCGACCTGACCTTCCAAACCAATGACGGACCCGTGCACGCCCTCAAGGACGTGAACCTGGCCATCGACAAGGGCGAATTCGTCAGTTTCATTGGCCCTTCGGGCTGTGGCAAGACGACCTTTCTGCGCTGTGTCGCTGCGCTGGAAACGCCTACGGGCGGCACGCTGACCGTCAACGGAATGACCCCGGACGAGGCCCGCCGGAACCGGGCCTATGGCTATGTGTTCCAAGCGGCGGGCCTGTACCCGTGGCGGACCATCGCCAAGAACATCAAACTGCCGCTCGAGATCATGGGATATTCGGCGCAGGAACAGGAAGAGCGTGTAAAGAACGTTCTGGAACTTGTTGATCTTGCAGGGTTTGGTGAGAAGTTTCCGTGGCAGTTGTCGGGTGGAATGCAGCAACGGGCCAGCATCGCCCGGGCACTGGCTTTCGACGCCGATATCCTGTTGATGGACGAGCCTTTCGGCGCGTTGGACGAGATCGTGCGCGATCACCTGAACGAACAGCTTCTGGCGCTGTGGGCGCGCACCGGCAAGACGATCGGGTTTGTCACCCACTCGATCCCCGAGGCGGTGTATCTGAGCACCAAGATCGTGGTGATGAGCCCGCGCCCCGGGCGGATCACCGATGTGATCGACAGCCCTCTGCCCAAGGAACGGCCGCTGGACATCCGCGACACGCCCGAATTCATCGAGGTCGCGCATCGCGTGCGCGAAGGGCTGCGCGCCGGGCATGAGGACGATGTGTGATGGGCCGGGATGACATCAGACGCGCGACCGAGGCGGATGTGCCGGCCTGCGCGGCGGTGGTCTCGGCTTGGGTCCGCCAGACCGAGTGGATGACGGATGAACTGCCCCGGCAGGAATTGGAGGCGCTGATCGCGCAGGCTTTCCCGGACCGCGAGATGTGGGTCGTGGGTGAACCCGTCGATTGCTACATGTCGGTCGATCCCGAGGCGCAGAAGGTCGGCGCGCTGTATTGCCTGCGGACCGGGCAGGGCATCGGCAAGCGCCTGCTGGACCGGGCAAAACAGGGGCGCAGCTTTCTGTGGCTGACGGCCCATCAACCGAATGCCGCCGCGCAACGGTTCTATCGCCGCGAGGGCTTTGTCGAAACCGGGGCCGAGGCCGCAACGCCGCCCGAGACCGTCCCCGTGGTGCGGATGGAGTGGCACGCATGAAGCAGCTTGTTGCCGTTTTGACCGTTTTGCTGGCCATCGTCGTCATCTGGTACGCGGCCTGCATTCCGATGAACATCAAGGGCGTTCTGACCGAACAGGAACGCGCCGGGGCCGAAGTGGTTCCACCCTCGGCCAAAGACCGCCGCGATATGGGGGAAATCGGTCTGGCGCTGCGCAACAGCTTTGCCATTCCGGCGACCTGGGCGCAGGACCGGCCGCGTCTGCCCGCGCCGCATCAGGTCGCGATCGAGCTGTGGGAGACCACGGTTCAGAAGAAGATCACCTCGAAACGGTCGCTGGTCTATCACGGCTGGGTGACGCTCAGCGCGACGATCTTGGGCTTTGCCATCGGTACGGGGCTGGGCATCCTGCTGGCGGTGGGGATCGTGCACAGCCGGGTGATGGACCTGTCGGTCATGCCCTGGGCTATCGTCAGCCAGACCATCCCCATCATCGCGCTGGCGCCGATGATCATCGTGGTGCTGTATTCTATCGGCATTCAGGGGATCATCCCCAAGGCGGTGATCTCGGCCTATCTGAGTTTCTTCCCAGTGGTCGTGGGCATGGTCAAGGGCCTGCGCAGCCCTGACGCGATGCAGTTGGACCTGCTGCGCACCTACAATGCCAGCAACAGCCAAGTGTTCTGGAAACTGCGCCTGCCGGCCTCGATGCCCTATCTGTTCGCTTCGCTCAAGATCGGGATCGCCGCGTCGCTGGTGGGGGCCATCGTCGGCGAATTGCCGACCGGCGCCGTGGCGGGGCTGGGCGCGCGTCTGCTGGCCGGCAGCTATTACGGCCAAACGGTGCAGATCTGGTCGGCGCTGTTTGCCGCGGCCATTCTGGCGGCCTGTCTGGTGGGCCTGCTGGGGCTGATTGAACGCGCGGTGTTGAAACGCATGGGGATGGCGCAAAGATGATGGTCGGTCTGGCAATCCTTCTATGGCTGGCCGGTTGGTGGCTGAACACCCGCCTGGCCAGCGGACCCTATGCCGACACGCGGGCGGTGCGTATTCTGGCGCCGCTGATCTTCGGCCTGACCGTCATCGGGGTGTGGGAACTGCTGGTGCGCGGGCTCGAGGTGCCTCTGGTCATCCTGCCCGCGCCTTCGGTGATCTGGGACCGGTTCTGGGACAGCCTGCCGATCCTGTGGGCCGATTTCGTGCAGACCATCATCAAGGGCGCGCTCAGCGGCTATGTCATCGGATGCGGCGCCGCCTTCCTGATGGCAATCGCCGTGGACCGGTGGGACTTCCTGCGCCTGGGCCTGCTGCCGGTGGGCAATTTCGTGGCCGCGCTGCCGATCGTGGGGACCGCGCCGATTCTGGTGATGTGGTTCGGGTTCGACTGGCACTCGAAGGCGGCCGTGGTCGTGGTGATGGTCTTTTTCCCGATGTTGGTCAACACGGTGGCCGGCCTGCGCGAGGCCACTGCGATGCAGCGCGACCTGATGGAGACCTATGCCGCAACCTATTGGCAAAGCTTTCTGAAGCTGCGTTTGCCTGCGGCCATGCCGTTCATTTTCAACGGGTTGAAAATTTCCACCACGCTGGCCCTGATCGGCGCTATCGTGGCAGAGTTCTTCGGCTCGCCCACTTTGGGCATGGGGTTCCGGATCTCGACCAGTGTCGGGCAATTGTCGCTGGACATGGTCTGGGCGGAAATCGTGGTCGCGGCGCTGGCCGGGACCGCGTTTTACGGTCTGGTCGCCATGATCGAGAAACTGGTGACCTTCTGGCACCCTTCGCAGCGGGGATAAATCATTCAAAAGACCCCGAAAACGGGGCGCAACAACAACTAGGAGAAATGAAGATGAAGAAGTTTATCAGCGGGGCAATCACGGCCCTGGCCCTGACCGCCGGATCGGCCTTTGCGGCGGATGAGGTGACGCTGCAGTTGAAATGGGTCACCCAGGCCCAGTTCGCGGGCTACTACGTCGCGAAGGACAAGGGGTTCTACGAAGAAGAGGGGCTGGACGTCACCATTTTGCCCGGTGGCCCCGACATCGCGCCCACGCAGGTGATCGCGGGCGGTGGCGCCGACGTCACCGTGGAATGGATGCCCGCCGCGCTGGCCGCGCGCGAAAAGGGCCTGCCGCTGGTCAATATCGCGCAGCCGTTCAAACGCTCGGGCATGATGCTGACCTGCTGGAAGGATGCGGGCATTTCCTCGCCCGAGGATCTGAAGAACCGCACGCTGGGCGTCTGGTTCTTCGGCAACGAATTCCCGTTCATGAGCTGGATGAGCCAGCTGGGCATCGACACCAGCGGCAAGAGCGAGAACGGCGTCGAGGTTCTGAAGCAGGGCTTCAACGTTGACCCGCTGCTGCAGCGTCAGGCCGATTGCATCAGCACCATGACCTACAATGAATACTGGCAGGTGATCGACGCCGGCGTCAGCCCCGACGAGCTGGTGACCTTCAAGTATGAAGACCAGGGCGTGGCCACGCTGGAAGACGGGCTCTATGTGCTCGAGGACAACCTGAGCGACCCGGCCTTCGTCGACAAGATGGTCCGCTTCGTGCGCGCCTCGATGAAGGGCTGGAAGTACGCCGAGGAGAACCCGGACGAGGCCGCCGAGATCGTGCTGGAAAACGATGCCACCGGCGCCCAGACCGAGGAACATCAGAAGCGCATGATGCGCGAGATCGCCAAGCTGACCGCGGGCTCGAACGGCGCTCTGGACCCGGCCGATTTCGAGCGCACGGTGAACACCTTGCTGGCCGGCGGCTCGGATCCGGTGATCACCAAAAAGCCCGAAGGTGCCTGGACCCACCAGATCACGGATGCGGCTCTGAACTGATCCGCCGAACGCTCGGGATGAAAACGCGGCCCTTGGCGGGGCCGCGTTTGTCGTTGTGAATGTCGGATTTCTGTGGGGCCGAAGCGCCATTTGCGCTAGTATTCTTCTGTAATTCCCCGAGTTTTCTACGAAACTCAGACCGGGTTGGAGAAAGTGCAAAACTTTGCATCAGAATTCAGTCGCGCAGCGCAGCTTGTCCTGACAGGAGACCCCGACCTGTGGGCGATCGTGGTCTTGTCTCTGCAGGTGTCGGTCTGTGCGGTGCTGATTTCGGCCGTGATCGGGATGCCGGTCGGGGCCGCTCTGGCCGTGGCGCGGTTTCCCGGGCGGCGGGCGCTGATCATTCTGATGAACGCGCTGATGGGGTTTCCGCCCGTCGTCGTCGGTCTGCTGGTCTATCTGATGCTGTCACGGTCCGGCCCGCTCGGCGTGCTCGAGCTTTTGTACACGCCGACCGCGATGATCATTGCCCAGACCGTGCTGGTCACGCCGATCATCGCGGCGCTGACGCGGCAGGTGGTGGAATTGCTGGCCGAGGAATATTCGGAACAGCTGCGGTCGCTGGGGGTGTCGCGGCTGGCGTCGGTTCCGACCCTGTTGTGGGACGCGCGGCTGGCGCTGGTCACCGCGCTGCTGGCCGGGTTCGGTCGAGCGATTGCCGAGGTCGGCGCGGTGATCATCGTGGGCGGCAACATCAATCACGTGACCCGTGTGATGACGACGACGATCGCGCTCGAGACCTCGAAGGGCAACCTGGCCCTGGCGCTGGCGCTTGGTGCGATCCTGATCGGGATTGCAGTGGCCGTGAATGCCATGGTCAGCGCCCTGACCCTGCGGGCCGAACAGGAAGGGCTGCGCCATGCGTGACCTGATGCCCGACATGCCGAACCGGCTGGAAATTTCGGGCCTTGCTATCGAACGCAAGGGGCGGGTCCTGCTGGATGTTCCCCGGCTGTCGCTGGACGGGCCCGGGCCGACGCTGATCCTGGGGCCGAACGGAGCGGGCAAAAGCCTGCTGTTGCGCTGTCTGCATGGGCTGATCCAGGCCGACAGGGGTCGGGTCCTGCAGGACGGTCTGGACCTGACCGCCGATCACAAGGCCCGGCAAGCCATGGTGTTCCAGCAGCCGGTTCTGCTGCGCCGATCGGTTGCGGCCAATCTGGATTTCGTTTTGAAACGCAAGCGGCTGGGCCGTTCTGCGCGCAAGGCGCGGATTGCCGACCTGCTGGCCGAAGGCGGGCTGGACGGCAAGGCCCGGCAATCGGCGCGGTCTCTGTCGGGGGGCGAGGCGCAGCGTCTGGCCATCCTGCGCGCGCTGGCGCTGGACCCCGAGACGCTTTTTCTGGACGAGCCCACCAGCGCGCTAGACCCCAGCGCCACGCAGGCGATCGAGGCGATGATCCTGCGCGCGTCAGACCGTGGGGTGCGGATCGTGATGGTCACGCACGACGTCGGGCAGGCCCGGCGTCTGGCGGCGGACATCGTGATGATGCAAGGCGGGCGCGTCGTCGAACACGGCGCCGCCAGACAGGTGCTTGAGGCGCCGAAATGCCAGGCCTCGCGCCAGTATCTGGCGGGCTGGTTGGTCACTTAAAAAAACTGGAGGCAATCCATGTTTCGCGCAGCCCTCACAAGCGCCCTGGTCCTGTTCGGACTTGTCGCCAACTTTGTGGCGGCCGACGAGCCGTTCATCATCGTGCAATCCACGACCTCGACGCAGAACTCGGGCCTTCTGGACTTCATCCTGCCGGGTTTCGAGGCCGAAACCGGAATCGAGGTGCGCGTGGTGGCCGTGGGAACGGGGCAGGCGATCCGCAATGCCAGGAACGGCGATGGCGACGTTCTGCTGGTGCATGCCAAACCGGCCGAGGAGGCCTTCGTGGCCGAAGGCTGGGGAATCGAGCGCCGCGACGTGATGTACAACGATTTCGTCATCGTCGGCCCCGGATCCGACCCGGCGCACATCAAGGGCATGACCGATGCCGCCGCTGCCCTGGTCGCCATCGCGAATGCCGGGGCGCCCTTCGCCTCGCGCGCGGATGACAGCGGCACCCATCAGGCCGAATTGCGCCTGTGGCAAAGCGCCGGCCTCGACCCGACCGCTGACTCGGGCACCTGGTACCGCGAGACCGGCTCGGGCATGGGCGCCACGCTGAACCTGGCGGCGGGGATGGGGGCCTATGCGCTGACCGACCGGGCAACATGGCTGGCTTTTGCCAACAAGGGCGACCTGGCGATTCTGGTCGAGGGGGATCCGCGTCTGTTCAACCAATACGGCGTGATCCTCGTGAACCCGGAAAAACATTCCGGCGTTCGTGCTGGCGCGGGCCAGAGGTTCATCGACTGGCTCACCGGACCGGATGGTCAGGCGGCCATCGCGTCCTATCGGTTGGAGGGGCAGCAGCTGTTCTTTCCCAACGCCAGGTGACCGGCCCTCAGCCGCTGGCGCCGTTGTGGTGGATCGCGCCCAGATCGGTCAGGTCATAGCCGCCCATCTCGGCCGCGCGGGCGGCAAACCCGTCCGAGCGCAGAAAGGACAGCAGCTTTTGCAAGGGCGGGTCGAAATACGCCCGACGCCAGATCGCCAGATCCAGGCGTTCGGAATGAGTCGGCACGAAGCCCAGCCCATAAAGGCGGGCCAGCGCCCCCAGCCCGAACCCGGCCTCTGCCTTGCCGTCGTGCAGGGCGATGGCCAGTTCTTCTTCGGTGCGGGCGCAATTGGGCAGGGTGTTAAGGTCGTCGCGGCTCAGGTCGTGTTCGGCCAGTTGCCGGTCGAACAGATGCTGGCTGGCGGCGCTGTCCTGTCGCAGTAGAACCCGGCGGCCCTTCAGGTCGGCAAACCCGCCGATGTCTTGCGTGCCGGGCGACAACAGCAGGCCGCGCTGGCGATGGGCGATCTGCACCAGAACCACGGGCGCTTCGCCCAGCGTGTCGCGCAGCGCGCCGGTGTTGAACCCGCCGGGTTCGTGAATATGCAGAACCGCGGCCTGCGCCGCGCGGTCGGCCAGCCGCCGCAGCCCGTCGAACGATCCGTCGTAATAGGTGGCCAGCCCCGAGCCGCTTTCGCGCAACGCCCAGTCCAGCAGCGGATCGTGGCTGCCGGCGACGATCGGGGGCAGGGGCGGCTCGGCCGTCTGCGGACCCGAGCGCGACGCATTCAGCCAAGCCAGCACCTCGGCCCGAGGAAACAGCAGCTTGCCCATGGCGCGCACGCAGGGCACCTCGCCCGATGCGGCCAGGTCATAGGCCTTGCGCTCGCCGATGCGCAGCAGGTCGGCCAGCTCGCGCGTGGTCAGGAAGTCGGTCATTCAGTCCAGCCGCACGGCCGCGCCGCGTTCGGCCGAAGACAGGCCCATCTGGGTCAGCACGAACGGAGCGGCGGCCGTCACGACAGCCATCGTGGCAACAGCGGCAAGAAAGGCTTTCATCTTATCCTCCGGCTTAGTCCGCGGGCGCCGTGGCGCTGCGCAGGAATTCGATCAGGTCGGCGCGGTCCTGCGCCTGCGTGATCCGCTGCATCGGCATCTTCGACCCCGGAATGTAGTGGTCCGGCCCTTGGTCGAAAAGAGCGTTTATCGTCTGTTCGTTCCAAACGATATCAGACCCTTGCAGCGTTTCCGAGTAGATGTAGCCGGGCAGTGTCCCGGCCTGACGCCCGAATACGCCATGCAGGGTCGGCCCGGCCCGGCGCTGATCGTCCGGCGTCAGGCTGTGGCAGATCGAGCATTTCCGGGCGAACTGGCGTTCTCCGTTTTGCATTTCGTCGGGGTCTTTCAGAAAACTCGGCTCTTGGCCGGCCATACGTTCCTGCGACCCCAAGGCGGCCACCGGCCAGCTGTACATGGCCTGATCCAGCCCGCCTGCGTGCAGGTTTTCACCATCGGGCGAAAAGGCCAGTGCCCAGACCGGGCCGCGCAGCGTTGCCCGGAAATCCTGCGCGATCCGCCAGTCCTGAGTGTCGATGACCATGATGTAGCCCTCGCCATCGCCCACCGCCAGCAGCGACCGATCCGGGCTGAGGGCGAGCGCCAGGATCGGGCGGCGGTCCAGCGTGAAATCACGCTCGGCCCCGGTGGTCAGGTCCAGAATGCGGGTCACGCCATCGACCGCGCCATAGGCGATCCAACCGTCTTGCGCGTTCAGGACCAGTTCGTTGATGCCGAAACCATGCTCGACCAGTCGCGCGGTTTCGGTGCCTGTGGTCACGTCCCAGATCCGCAAACTGCCGTCGACCCCGGCGGAATACAGCGTCCGCCCGTCCGGCGCGAAGGCCACCGCATTGACACCGCTGCCCGTGGGGCCCAGCAGCATGGCGGCCCCGCCCTCGGTGGGCCACAGGCCGATGGTCCCGTCCCAACTGGCAGTCGCAACGAGTTTCTTTGAGGCCGCGAGCCCGACGACCTTGCCCTTGTGCTGACCCACGACCTGACCACCGGGCCAACGGCGCAGGGTAAAGTCGTCGCCGGCCGAATAGATCGAGGTGCCGTTGAACACAACCGCGTTCACGGCAGCCTCGTGACCTTCCAGCCAGTCCGGCTGCTGCCCGGACCACAGGCCCACGGAATTGTCGAAACTGGCGGTGGCAATGCGCCCGTCCGGGGCGGCGGCGATGTCCATGATCGGTCCGCCATGGCCCTTGAGCGTGTAGAAATCCGCCGCCAGCGGCAGCGGCAGCAGGGCCAGCGCCAAAGCCAGCCCGCGCATCTATTCGGCAGGCGAGGCTGCGCCGTCGCTGGCCTGTTGCGCCTTTACCTCTTCCAGCCACAGCGAATGGTGCTCGCGCGCCCATTGCTCTTCGACCTCGCCGGTGCCCATGGCGTCAAACGCGCCTTCCATACCGACCGAGCCGAGGTAGATATGCGCCAGGATGATGGCGATGAAGGCATAGGCGACCATGACATGCCAGACCTGGGCATATTGCATCTCTTCCTGCGGAGACATCTGCGTGGGCAGGTCCAGCCCCAGCAGCTGCGGCAACCCGGTCGCGTTGGCGATTGAAAACGTCTTGGCGAACATCGGAAGCTCGAACGGGAACAGCAGCGACAGACCCGACAGGCTGATCGAGACGCCAAGCAGGATGCACAGCCAGAAAATGATCTTTTGACCAGCGTTGAATTTCCTGGCCGGGGGGTGGCTGCCTTTGGTGAACAATCCGCCGCCCGCCGCCAGCCATTTCAGGTCGGTCCGGTCGGGGAGGTTGTAGGCAATCCAGTTCACCGTCACGATGACCAACCCCAGCATAAAGGCCCAGGCGATGTTGTTGTGCAGCCACTTGCTGCCCTGCGCGATGGTGGCGAACCCTTCCTTGCCGAACAGTGGGATCAGGAAATCGCGACCGTAGAGCGTCAGCAGGCCGGTCAGCCCAAGGATCAGGAACGAGCCGGCAAACAGCCAGTGCCCGAATCTTTCATATCCTGAAAACCGGGTGACCGTGCGGCCCGTTTTTTCGCCATCGATGCGGATGCGCCCTCGGATCAGGAAAAACAGCAGCAGAACGACCAGCATTCCGCCCAGAACATAGGTTCCGTATTCGCGCAGCGGACCGGTGCGAAAAGTCCACCACCACATGCCGCCATCCTGGATCAGCACGCCGGCAGCCGGCCCCTTGGTCGACACGGTGACATCGGCCGAGCCATAGCGGATGGCGCGATACACATCGCTGTCCGAGGCGACGCCGCGCGTGCCCAACTGACCCAGCAGCCCTTCGGCATTGCCTTGCCCGGTATTCTGTGCGCGATAGGTGTTGTCGACCTTCTCGCCGCGTTGTCGGGCCAGAATATCCTCGAGCGTCGTGGCGCCACCGGTCTGCGCGCGCGGGGCAGCGGCTGGTTCGTCCGTGCCGGTCGTGTCCTGTGCAAGCGCGCCCTGCGCGATCCCAAGTGTCAACGTCAAGGCCAGTAGAATGCGCAGCATCGAAAACCTCGGTATCAATCCAAAATCGGATGACCCACCTGCGCGGGTCACCCGTGTTGTCAGGCTGAGGTCTCAGCCGTCCTTCTGGTCGTAGGCCGTGCCCCAACCCCAGGCGCCCGAGCCGAACCCGCGCGCCACGACGCGTTCGCGGTAGATGGCCGAGACCACGTCACCGTCACCGGCGAGCAGGGCCTTGGTCGAACACATCTCGGCGCAGATGGGCAGTTTGCCCTCGGCGATCCGGTTGCGGCCGTATTTGGCGAACTCTGCGGTCGAGTGCGTTTCCTCAGGGCCGCCGGCGCAGAAGGTACATTTGTCCATCTTGCCGCGCGATCCGAAGTTGCCGGCCTGCGGGTATTGCGGCGCGCCGAACGGGCACGCATAGAAGCAATAGCCGCAGCCGATGCACAGGTCCTTGGAGTGCAGGACGACGCCTTCTTCGTTCTGATAGAAGCAGTCGACCGGGCACACAGCCATGCAGGGCGCATCCGAACAATGCATGCAGGCGACCGAGATCGAACGTTCACCCGGTTTGCCGTCATTGATCGTCACCACCCGGCGGCGGTTGATACCCCACGGAACCTCGTGTTCGTTCTTGCACGCAGTCACGCAGGCGTTGCACTCGATGCAGCGTTCAGCGTCGCAGAGAAACTTTGCTCTAGCCATTGTCGTCCTCCTTACGCTGCCCAGATCTTGCAGAGAGTCGCTTTGGTCTCCTGCATCTGGGTCACTGAATCATAGCCATAGGTCTGGGCGGTGTTGGTGCTTTCACCCAGCACGTACGGGTCGGCGCCTTTCGGGTATTTCTCCCTCAGGTCCGCGCCCTGGAAATGGCCGCCAAAGTGGAAGGGCATGAAGGCCACGCCGGCACCGACCCTTTCGGTCAGCATCGCCATCACCTTGACCTTGCCACCCTCGGGACCTTCGACCCAGACCTGCGATCCGTCGCGAATGCCAAGGTTGTTGGCGTCACGCGGATTGATCTCGACGAACATGTCCTGCTGCAGCTCGGCCAGCCACGGGTTCGACCGTGTCTCGTCACCGCCACCTTCATATTCGACCAGACGACCTGACGTCAGGATTATCGGGTAATCCTTTGAAAAGTCGTTCTTCTGGATCGAAGCATACAAGGTCGGAAGGCGATAGGCCTGGCGGTCCTCGTAGGTGGGATAGTCGGCCACCAGATCGCGCCGCGGCGTGTACAGTGGCTCGCGGTGCAGCGGGATCGGATCCGGGAAGGTCCAGACCACGGTGCGGGCCTTGGCGTTTCCGAAGGGTGCACAGCCATGTTTGATGGCCACCCGCTGGATGCCGCCCGACAGGTCGGTCTTCCAGTTGGTCTTGGGCCCGGCCACGGCGTCGATGGCCGCGCGTTCCTCGGCCGTCAGGTCGCCATCCCAGCCCAGATCCATCAGCATCTGCATCGTGAACTCGGGGTATCCGTCCTGGATTTCCGAGCCGACGCTGTAGACCCCTTCGGCCAGCAGGTTCTGACCGTCACGCTCGACGCCGAAACGTGCACGGAAGGTCAGGCCACCCTCGGCCACCGGTTTGGACATGTCATAGAGGTTTGGCGTCCCCGGATGCCCCATCTCGGCGGTGCCCCAGCACGGCCACGGCAGACCGTAGTATTCGCCGTCATTCGGACCGCCCACGGCCTGCAGCGTCGTTCTGTCGAACGTGTGCTGGTTGGCCATATGGCTCTTGATCCGCTCTGGCGACTGACCGGTATAGCCGATCGTCCACAGCCCCGCGTTGAACTCGCGCGTGATGCTCTCGACATTCGGGGTTTCGGGGTCCTCCATCTCGATATTGCGGAAGAACCGATCCGCCCAGCCGAACTTGTTGGCGAACTTGGCCATGATGACCTCGTCCGGCAGGCTTTCGAACAGCGGATCGACCACCTTGTCGCGCCACTGCAGCGAACGGTTCGACGCCGTGACCGAGCCACGGGTTTCGAACTGTGTACACGCCGGCAGCAGATAAACGCCATCAGTCCGGTCATGCAGCACGGCGGAAACGGTGGGATATGGGTCGATCACGACCAGCATGTCCAGCTTTTCCATCGCCGTCTTCATTTCGACCATCCGGGTCTGCGAGTTGGGCGCGTGGCCCCACAGAACCATGGCGCGGACGTTGTTGGGCTGATCCATGTTCTCGGGATCTTCCAGCACACCGTCGATCCAGCGCGACACCGGAATGCCACGCTCGTTCATCAGCGGCTTGTCCTTGCCGTCCTTGTCCTTGATCGTGTCGAACTGTCCTTTCAGCCAGTCCAGATCCTCGCCCCAGACCCGCGCCCAATGGCCCCAGGCCCCGGCCGACAGGCCGTAATAGCCGGGCAGGGTGTGGGACAGCACGCCAAGGTCGGTCGCGCCCTGCACGTTGTCATGGCCGCGGAAGATGTTCGTACCGCCGCCCGAGGTGCCCATGTTGCCCAGGGCAAGCTGCAGCACGCAATAGGCGCGCGTGTTGTTGTTGCCGTTGGTGTGCTGGGTGCCGCCCATGCACCAGATCACGGTGCCGGGACGGTTGTTGGCCAGCGTCCGTGCCACGCGTTTCAGCTGCGATCCCGGCACGCCGGTGACGCGCTCGGTCTCTTCGGGGGTCCAGTTGGCGACCTCTTCGCGGATCTGGTCCATGCCCCAGACACGGGTGCGGATGAACTCCTTGTCCTCCCAGCCGTTGTCGAAAATGTGCCACAGGATGCCCCAGATCAGCGCCACGTCGGTGCCGGGGCGGAAGCGGACATATTCGTCGGCATGGGCCGCGGTGCGGGTGAACCGCGGGTCGCAGACGATCAGCGGGGCGTTGTTCTGCTCTTTCGCGCGCAGAACATGCAGCAGCGAGACGGGGTGCGCCTCGGCCGGGTTGCCGCCGATGATGAAGATCGCCTTGGAATTGTGGATGTCGTTGTAGCTGTTGGTCATGGCGCCGTAGCCCCATGTATTCGCAACACCCGCAACGGTGGTCGAGTGGCAGATCCGCGCCTGGTGGTCCACGTTGTTGGTGCCCCAGTAGGCCGCGAACTTGCGGAACAGATAGGCCTGCTCGTTGTTGTGCTTGGCCGAGCCCAGCCAATAGACGCTGTCAGGCCCGCTTTCCTCGCGGATGCTCATCATGCCGTCGCCGATCTCGTCGATCGCCTGTTCCCAGCTGATGCGCTTCCACTCGCCACCCTCTTTCTTCATCGGGTATTTCAGGCGGCGTTCGCCATGGGCGTGTTCCCGGACCGAAGCCCCCTTGGCGCAATGGGCGCCCAGGTTGAACGGGCTGTCCCAACCGGGTTCCTGCCCGATCCACACGCCGTTCTGCACCTCGGCAACCACGGTACAGCCGACCGAGCAATGCGTGCAGACGGATTTGATGTTCTCGACAGCCGTGTTGGCTGCGGTCTGGGCGCTGGCGGGCGACACGGTTCCACCCGTGGTGCTGATCGCGGCCAGGCCGCCGATCGTCAAGCCCGAGCCACGCAAGAACGCGCGGCGATCGACGCTTTTTTCGCCGATCCGGGACAGGATACTTGTCCGCTGGGGGCGTCTCGCAACCCCGTTGGTCTTTTTCCTAAGCATTTCCTTCCTCCCTTGCTGGCCATGTTGATAATGGCTGGCTTGGTGTTTCGAAATCGACGTCAGGGCCAATCGCAACCGTCAGCCGAGTGTGACCACGTCCGGACCGATGCCGGGCGTCGCCGGGGCGCCCTAGAAGCGCGCGCTGTTGAAATAGGCGCGGGTATGCGCCGTGTCCTGAATGCGGGTCTCGTCCGAGGGTTGCTCGGCCGCTTCGGCCTCGGTTCCCAGGCTGGCCGCTGCAACGGCTGCCGGGGCCGCGGTGCCCGCCAGTTTCAGGAAGTCGCGGCGGCTGGCGCCGGTCTCCTTGGTCTTGCTCATGGGATCCTCCTTTCCCATTTGCGGTTCAGCGCCCGTCGGGGCGCCAGCGAATGACGACCGCCTAGTGCGTCGTCATGCGGAAGGCCTCGCGTTCGATCTCCATGAAGACCCGGCCGGCGGTGCCGACCGAGGCATAGAGAACCGAATGCTCGGCTGCTTCCAGGTCCGAGAAAAAGTGCTCGGCCCAGGGACCGATGTGCTTGTTCCAGAACGTCTTTTGATCTTCCAGCGTGGCCGGGCCGCCGAAACGGCCGACGATCATGCCGCCCATCATCTCCATCAACGAGGCGATGTTGTCTTCGGGTTCGAACACGTTTGCCGCCCGGGTGATGCCCCGCGCTGCCATGTCGTTGCGCAGCTGCGCCAGCGGTTTCTCGTTCAGGAACCCGGTCAGGTAGAAGCTGGCATAAGGCAGCAGTTCTCCGCGCCCCAGCCCGATGAACAATGCGTTGAACTCGCGCTCGGCCGCTTCAGGCTTGGTCACTTTGGCCACGCGGGCCATGGCCTGAATGGCCTGGCCCAGATCGGTCTCGTCCCCTGACAGCGCGGCGATCTGGCTCAGCAGGGTCTGGTCCGGTGGCGTAGCCAGCAGAAGGCCCAGAAAGTTGTAGAAATCCGCGCGCAGACGGTCCTCGGGGGAAATTTCGAACGT
Organism: Ruegeria intermedia; assembly: GCF_900129345.1. Classification (GTDB taxonomy): domain Bacteria; phylum Pseudomonadota; class Alphaproteobacteria; order Rhodobacterales; family Rhodobacteraceae; genus Ruegeria; species Ruegeria intermedia. Next base: position 43,695 of record NZ_FQVK01000011.1, read on the forward strand.
CTGCGGGTCGCGAATGTTCATTGGGTCATCCTTCGAATTCGAATTTCATGCGCCGCGGGGCCGGGGGGCGTTCATCCTCATCCGGTTGGATGGCATCTGCCACTTCGACAGGGGGCGCGGGCTCGGCTTCAGGCTCGGGCGTTTCGGTTGCCGGCTCGGCTTCGGCCTCGACCGGGTGTCCTTCGGCTTCCGTCTGCTCGGCCAACGCCTCGATATGGCGCAACATGCCTTTGCCCACCTGATACGCCGTCTGCAGGTTTTCGACCACGCAGGCGGCGTCGGTGTAATCCTCGCCGTAATCGACCAGCCCATCTACATTCGCCAGCACAGGGTTCAACCGCCACAAGCGCCGCAACGCGCGGCGGCGCAGACGGTCCGGCACGGCCTTGGCCATGAAGCCCGAAACATCGTCGCCCGCCTGCAGCAGGTCCGGGTCGGGCAGGTCAAGCTCGGCCAAAATCTCGGCGTCGGTCTTATTTTCCAGTTCGGCCTGCTGCGCGGCGATCTCCTGCGCGGTCAGGGCCTCTTGTTCGGCATGCGCTTCGGCCTGCACGGCGGCCTTGCGGCGAGACCAGAAATCCTGTCGGGCGCTCATTGCACGGCCCTCCGCGGGGCGCGGTAGACGTCCGAGGTCTGGCGGATGCGCGCATCGCCCTTGCCGTCTTCCACAAGATCCACCCGTTTCTTGTCGCGGCGGCGTTTGATGAACACCTCATCGCGGTGATGGGCCAGAGTGAAATCGCGCACCCAGGCAATCAGGCCTTCGGTCATCGGGATCTTTTCCACGATCTCTTCACCGGTATCGGCATAGTCCTGGCCTTCATAAGGTGAAGCGGTGATCAGAAACGCGTTCAGCGGGCGATCCCCTTCGGCATCGTCCCGCAGGACAAGATACAGCGATGGCTGGCTGTCCGAGAGATTGGCCATATAGGCCTCGGTTTCATCGGACCAGAGTTTCAAGGGCAGGGTGGCGGCGTGGTATTCGACCGCATCGCCCTCGCGGCGCAGTTCGACCCAGTCAGCGGGAGGGGCGCCGGGCAGCACCGCGACCGCGCGCCAATTCCACCGGGCCCAGCGCGTGACCCCCGGTGTCTTGCGCACGACGACGCCAACCGGCATTTCGATCTGTTTTGCAGCCTCGGCCACTTTGATCCTCCCCGGAAAAGCTCTGCCCTGCTTTCCCTTAGGTTCACTATGGTACACAAAAGGGCCATGTGCCAAGCCCGCGGCGGCCTGAAATGGTCGTGATCTGGAAAAAAGTCGTCGCAAATGGGTCGCGGCGGCGATCAGCCGACTTTGGCGGGCGACACAGAGTTTCTGACCAGAACCGGCCGCCACACGTTGCATGGGCGGCGTTTGGGTCTAAGGTTGGGGGCAAGGGAGAGATGCGGGGGGAACATGGTCACCAAATTGGTCTTGTGCGATTGCGCCGGAAGTCTGGCCCTGGACGGGCAGGGGATATCGGCTGCCTGCGGTGCTGAATGCAGCAGGGTTCACACGGCGCTGTGCACCACCGAACTGACCGCTGCGGCCAAGCTGCTGCAGTCGGATGACCAGATCGTCATCGCCTGTGGGCAAGAGGCCCAAGTGTTCCGCGAACTGGCCGAGGAACTGGGCGTGGATCACCCCGGCTTTGTCGATCTACGCGACCGGGCCGGCTGGTCCGAGCAGGGGCGCGCGGCGATGCCCAAGATGGCGGCGCTGGCGGCCGAGGCATTGTTGCAGCAGCCGATCACGCCCAGCGTGGATGTCATCAGCGAAGGCACCGCCTGCATCATCGGGCCGGGGGAGGTTGCGTTTGAGCTGGCCCACCGGCTGTCGGACACGATGGCGGTGACAGTGGTCGTCACCGAAGATGCGCAGCCTGACAGCCGGGCCTTTGACGTGGTGCGCGCGCGGGTCCGGTCGGTCTCGGGGGCGCTGGGCGGGTTCACCCTGCGGCTGGATGCGTTGCAGCAGATTGATCCGGCGGGGCGCGGTGCGTTTGCCTGGACCCCGCCGCGCGACGGTGCGGTGTCGGCCTGCGATGTGCTGATCGATCTGGCGGGGGGTACGCCCTTCGTGACGGCCCCGGACAAGCGCGAAGGCTACCTGCGCGCCGATCCGCGTGATGCGGTGGCGGTTGCCCGGTTGGCCTTTGACGCGGCGCAGCTGGTCGGGACCTTCGAAAAGCCGCTGTATGTCCGGCTCGAAGAAACCCTGTGCGCCCATTCGCGGGCCGGGCAGGTGGGCTGTTCCAACTGTCTGGACATCTGCCCCACCGGGGCCATCACCCCGGTCGGAGATCACGTGGCCATCGACCCGATGGCCTGCGCGGGCTGCGGTGAATGCGCGGCCCTGTGCCCCTCGACCGCGATCAGCTACGAGGATCCGCCGGTGGCGGCCCTGCTGGCGCGGATGCAGACCCTGGCGGCGACCTTCCGTCGGGCCGGAGGGAGCGCCCCGCGCCTGTTGGTGCATGATGCCCACGGGGCCGAGATGATCCGGCTGGCCGCGCGGTTCGGACGCGGGCTGCCTGCCGATGTGATCCCTCTGGAACAGGGGGTGGTGTCCGGCTTTGGACATGCCGAGATGCTGGCTGCCTTGGCTCATGGCTTTGCCCGAGTCGACATCCTGCTGGCCCCGACGACCGAGCGGGATGCGTTGGAGCGCGAACTGCCGCTGGCGCTGGCAATCGCCGGCGCGGACGTCGTCGGAGTGATCGACGAATCCGATCCCGATGCGCTGGCCGATCTGCTCTTTGCGCAGGACGTGCCGCAGCCACTGGCCCAGCCGGTTCTGCCGCTGGGCAACCGGCGCCAGATTACGCGGTTGGCGGCGCAGGCGCTGCGCCCCGATGCGTCTCAGCCGCTGCCTCTGTCGGAACACGCACCCTATGGCGCGGTGGTGGTGGACACCGAGGCCTGCACCCTGTGCCTGAGTTGCGTGTCGCTGTGCCCGTCAGGCGCATTGATCGACAACCCCGACATGCCACAGCTGAACTTTCAACAGGATGCCTGCCTGCAATGCGGGCTGTGCAAGACCATCTGTCCCGAAAGCGCGATCACCCTGGTGCCCGAACTGGACCTGTCCGACCGTGCGCTGTCGCCGCGTGTTCTGAACGAAGAAGAGCCCTTTGCCTGCATTGAATGCGGTGCTCTGTTCGGGGTGAAATCGACGGTCGAGCGGATCATGGAGAAGCTGGCGGGCAGCCACCCGATGTTCGCCTCGTCCGAGCAGGCGAAGATGATCCAGATGTGTGACGATTGCCGTGTGCAGGCGCAGTTCCACAGCCAGTACAACCCATTTGCCTCAAAGCCTAAGCCCAAGGTGGTCACCACCGATGACTACTTCAGCAAGCGCAAGGATCACTGAAGCTTGAGCGGTGCCCCCAGATCAGCCGCGCGGATGACCGAGACATAGGCGAGGATCGCCTCAAGCTCGTCCTGCGTCAGCCTCAGCGGGTGAATGGGCGGGGGGCGTTCGGGGTCGAAGGGCGCAGTGATCCCTTCGATCTGGGTAAAGGATGGGTGTGGGTTCAGGGCAAAGAATGCCTGGAACCGGTTCGACCAGTCCGGCATCGCGCGCAGCACCGCGAAGGACGGCGTCGAGCCCAACCCGTTCATCCGGTTCTGCGGCCCGATCACATGACAGCGCCCGCAATGGGTCAGCGACAGCTTTTCGCCCAGCACCGCATCGCCTTCGATGGCATCCGACTCGGGCGCAGCAACCGTTTCGAAACTGGCCGAGAACGGGTCGCCCTCGGCCGGTGCAAAGCTTTCGACGGTGCGCTTGCCCACGTCGGACAACAGCCAGTCTTGAAAGCGGGCCTGCCGCGGGTCGTCCTGAATGCGCAGGTGATAGATGTCGCCGCCGCGCTGAAACACCGGCTGTCCCGGTGGCCCGCCCGCCAGAACCATCGCGCCCGCATCATCCGCGACAACGCGGATTCCGGTCTTGAGCGAGAAGCGCGGAAGAATATGTTTCAAAAGACCCGAGCGTGCGACATCGTCCGGCGCGGCCAGACCAATCTCCTCCTGCGACCAAGAGGGGCTGGCGAAGAGCGTCAGGCTCAGGCACAAAAGAACAAAGCGCATGGCCCAGCCTAACGGCGACAGGGCGAATGCGTCAAATGAACGAACAAGACGGAGACAACGGCGATGAGCGGCGATTACAACATGTCGATGCGCAAATTCCTCAAACAGGTTGGCGTGACCAGCCAGCAGGCCATCGAAGACGCGCTGCGCAAGGCGGGCGATCCGACGGGCAAAAGCTTTGAGGCCAAGATGGTCCTGACGATCGACGGTCTGGATGTCGAACACGTGGTGACCGGCCAGATCAAGGATGGCGACGCATGAGCATCCGCGACGCGGTTCTGGCGAACCTGAAGAAGATCACCGACCCGGTTTCGGGGCAGGACATCGTCAGCGCGGGCGTGGTCCGCGCGCTGAATGTCGAGGGCGACACCGTGCGCTTCGTTCTCGAGATCGACCCCAGGAATGCCGACAAGATGGAGCCGGTGCGCGCCACTGCCGAAAAGGCGGCGCAGATGGTCGACGGGGTGGCTAAGGTCTCGGCCCTGCTGACAGCGCATTCCGACAAGGCGCCGCCGGATTTAAAACCCAAGCCCAAGCCCTCGCAGACCGGGCCGCAGGCGGTGCCGGGGGTCGACCGGATCATCGCCGTGGCCTCGGGCAAGGGCGGGGTCGGAAAGTCGACCGTTTCGGCCAACTTGGCCTGTGCGCTCGCGGCCGAGGGGCGACGGGTCGGCCTTCTGGATGCCGATGTGTACGGCCCATCGCAGCCGCGCATGCTGGGCGTGTCCGGTCGACCCGCCAGCCCCGATGGCAAAACCATCCTGCCGCTGCGCAATCACGGCGTCACCATGATGTCGATGGGGTTGATGACCAACGAAGGTCAAGCGGTGGTCTGGCGTGGGCCTATGCTGATGGGCGCGCTGCAGCAGATGATGAACCAGGTGCAGTGGGGCGCGCTGGACGTGTTGATCGTCGACCTGCCGCCCGGCACCGGTGACGTGCAACTGACGCTGAGCCAGAAGTTCAAGGTGGATGGGGCCATCGTAGTCTCGACCCCGCAGGACGTGGCCCTGATTGACGCGCGCAAGGGCATCGACATGTTCCGCCAGTTGAAAACGCCGATCGTCGGCATGATCGAGAACATGTCCACGCATATCTGCTCGAACTGCGGGCACGAGGAACATGTGTTCGGTCATGGAGGCGTCGCCGCCGAAGCTGCCGAACTGGGTGTGCCGTTGCTGGGAGAAATCCCGCTGCATCTGGATATCCGCGTGGCCGCCGATGGCGGGGCGCCGATCGTGGTCAGCAAACCCGACAGCCCGCAGGCCGAGGCCTTCCGCAAGATCGCCCGCGATCTGATCGCCGCGGGCAAGGCATGACGCAGCCGGTCTTTCCCCCGTTGCTGTCCGGGCACCCGGTGCAGGGTGGGGAAGACCCGTTCGACCATGCGCAGGCCATGGCGGCGCTGGGCTGCGATGCGGGCAGCGTCGTCTACAACATCCAGGCGGATCGCCTGCGCGCGGCCATCGTCTTTGCGCCCGAGGTGCCACTGCAGGACGCCATGACCATGCTGCCGCTGTGCACCGTCGGGTTCCAGAACGCGCTGGGCGCGCTGGCTCCGCCCGAGGTGGCGGTGCATCTGGGCTGGGATGGTCCGATTTTCGTCAACGGGGCCCGGTGCGGCCGGTTTCGTGTGGCCGCGTCGACCTCGGATCCGGAAACCGAGCCCGACTGGCTGGTCGTCGGCTGGGAACTGGCCTTGCTGCAAACCGGGGACGAGCCCGGCAAGTCGCCCGATGTGACGGCCCTGTATGACGAAGGCTGCGCGGACGTGTCCCCGGTGCAGCTGGTCGAAAGCTGGTCGCGCCACATGCTGACCTGGCTGAACCGCTGGTCCGAGGATGGCAACGCACCCCTGCACGGGGAATGGATGGGCTTGCTGCAGGGGGTGGGAGAGCCCTATGGTGATCGCGGCGTGTTTCTCGGGGCCGATGAGCGGTTCGGCATGCTGTTGCGGAACGGGGCGGACACGCAGATCGTTCCCTTGACCCATCTGCTGGAGGACGCCCATTGAACCTGGCCCGCGCCATCCATTTCGACGAAAGCGACCTGAACGTCTTCCACTCTCCAGCCCGAACGGGCGAGTGGTGCATCTCGGGCGGGTTCGAGTTTTCGAACTGGGGCGAGGCCGACCTGGCCGGCAAGGCGCGCCAGGCCTTTGCCAATGGGTGGCTGGGGCTTGAAACCTTCGGGCGCGTGACCTTCGTGGCGGTGACGCAGATCGAACCGGCCGAGATGGAGCGGCTGGCCACTAACCTGGCCGAGCATTTCGTGCGCCTTTACGGCGCGCCCTCGGTCGAGGTGGCGCTGGACGTGGCCCGGGCCGAGCTGGCCCATATGTCCGAGATGTGCGACGATCATCCCCCCAACACCCTGCTGACCGTCGCCCGCAGCCTGACCGAGTCCGGCGTTCACGAGGCTTTTCGCGTGATCACGCCGCAAGAGGCCGAGTTGGAGGCCTTTGCCGTCCACGGGTCATTGGACGAGTGATTACAAGAGGTCGGCAAAACCGCCGAACTGTCCGCGCTTGAAGATCAAGCCCTTGCCGGTGCGGTACATGACCTGTTCGACCTCTCCCACGAGAATCAGATGATCCCCGGCCTCGTGGCGGGCAGACAATGTGCAGTCAAATCGGGCCAGACACTGGCTCAGCTGCGGCCGACCCTTGTGATCCGGGGACCAGTCTGCATGCGAGAAATCGAGGCCATTGCAGGCAAAACGAAGGGCCAGATCCTGCTGATCCTCGGCCATGACATGGATTGCGTAGTGTTGCGCCGCTTGAAAGGCCCGGTAACGGTTCGATTCTTTTGCCAGACACCACAGGACCAATGGTGGATCCAGCGACACTGATGCAAACGAGTTGACGGTGATGGCCGACGGCCCGTTCGGGGTGTTGGTCGTGACGACCGTCACACCAGTGCCAAAGCACCCCAAGGCCTCGCGGAAGGCCATGCTTTGATCGGGTCCGGGTTTGAATGTTCTTTCGGTCATCGCGCGCTCGTTTGGTGGCCGGGCACGGGGTGCCATGCCACGGCGAATTTGTCCACGAAAAGCTGTCTCGCGTTCGACAGGTCGGGTCAGTTCAGGTCTTCCAGCAGCCGACCGTGCTTGCGGGTTTCCGCGATCACGTCCCCGAAGGTCCGCATGCCGCGCGCGGCCAGCATCGGCAGCATGCGCACCAACGCTTCAGCGGTCGCAACCGCATCCCCCAAGGCCGTATGACGGAGCGTCTCGGGGATTTCCACGCCAAGCCTTTCGCACAATGCGTCGAGCGTATGGGTTTCGCTGGCGCCGAACAGAACCGCCGACAGCAGAACCGTGTCAAGAATCGGGTGATCCCACTCGACCTGCATCCGCTTGGCGTGACGGCGCAGAAACGCCATGTCGAAGGGGGCGTTGTGCGCAACGATCACCGCGTCGCGGGCAAAATGGTGGAACTTGCGGCCGGCGGTCACGATATCTGGCGCGTCCTGCACCATGTGGTCACTGACCTTGTGAACCTTGGTCGAAGCGGGTGGGATCGGAATGCCCGGATTGACCAGCGTGTCGAACTGCTCGCCCTCGACGATGCGCCCCTTGACGACACGGACGGCGCCGATCTGCACGATCTCGTCCTTGTGCGGCAGCAACCCGGTGGTTTCGGTGTCGAAGACCACAAAGCACAGTTGCGACAGGGGGCGGTTTTCAAAGGCCTCGTCGCCGGGGGTGTCCAGAAGGTCGAAATCATAGACCAGAGGGCGCGCGGCCTCGGGCGGGATGCGGGCGACGCTGTCCTCGAAGATCAGCATGTAGCCCGGCGCGTCGCCCAGCGGCTTCATGCGTGCGGTATAGGTCTGCCGCCCGTCCACGCTGGCCAGGGTGCAATAGACATCCATGCCGGCTTTCGCCAGCTTCTCGTAGGCGTCCAGCAAGGGTTTCCGCTCGAGATAGTCGAACAGCGAGGCGTTCAGGCGGGGATGGGCAATCTGCGCCAGAACCTCGGCGGCCTGCGCATCATACAGAACGATCTGGTGGTTTGGCCCCGCGAGCAGCATCGCGACAGGGATCTCGGACAAAAGCTCGGTCAGACGTTCCTTCTCTGACGCGAGATGCGCGGTTTCAGCAGCCACAGCCTCGGCCGTGGACAGGGCGGTGCTGGCCAGTCGTTCGGCAAGGCTGGCGGCGGCGGGGGCCAGATCACCCAAATAGCGTGCCGCCTGCAGGTCGAGATCGGTATCCACTCCCGCATGTGCACGTGCGCGCAGCTGCGCCGACAGGCGTTCGATCGGTTTGGCCACGTTGTCGTCGAACAGCAGCCAGACACCGGCGACCAGCCCCAGAAAGCCAAACGAGATCAGCAGGCCGCTGAACACGAAGGCGCTGGCCATGTCCGCGGTGTCGGCCCGGCGCAGCCCCAGCCACAGGGCGATCACGGTGATGGCGATGCCTCCCGCGGCAAGCAGGCAGAAGAACAGAAAAATTCTCAGGCGCAGGCTCAGGCGGGTCAGCATGGTCAGGCTCCGCAGGTGGCAGACACGACGGGATCATCCGGGCCAACGGGCACCCAATCGGCACCGACCAGACGCCCGTCATCCGAGAACTCGGCCCCATCCGCCAGACTTGCCCGGCTGTGCTCGGCGCAGTTCACCGCGATTGGCATCTTGGATACCGGCGCCCAGCGGCCAAAGAAGTACAGGTCGATCAGGCGCTGATCCGGCACCTGCGCATTGGTCCGCAGCGAGGCCGTATCGACGGCCGCAAACCGGTCGACATAGGGCACCGCATAGGTCCAGGGGCGATAGAGCGCGCGGCTTTCGACCTCTTGCACGACGGTCAGGCCCTCGGGCAGGGCGTCACGGGTGCGGTCGTACCAGGAATACTCGCTGATGATCGTGACCGCGATCATGCCCAAACCGGCCGCAACCGGAGCCGACCATTTCGGCAGGCGGCCACCGGTCAGCCGGTTCAGCCCCATCACGAGGCCCGCGATGGCAAAACCCGCGAAAATCGTGCCGATCAGCTCAAGAAACATCTTCCTCTTCCGTTCTTCCTGGCCTGGGTCTTTACCCCAGCATCCCTTTGCCGTGCCCGACCGCGGATTGCATCGTCTTTACCACGACAAACGCGTCCCGAAGATGACTTCGCTCAAAGTCCGACAGTTCCGACGGCGCAAGATAGTTGTCGGGCTTGTCGCCATTCCTGATCTGTTTGACCTGATGGTTCAACCGGGTTTCCGCGATCAGGTCATAGGCATCCAGCAGGTCCCGCGCGCCTGACGGGCTCAGCACGCCCGCGGCCTCGGCGGCCTTGAGGCGCGCGCGGGTGTTCACCCCGGTCAATTCACCCTGCAGGCTGTAGATGCGGCCCAGATCGACCACGGGAACCACGCCGTTGTGCTTGAGGTCCAGCGTGTTGCGATGCTCGCCCGAGCGGATCGTGGCGATCCCGCGCAGCAGGCCCAGCGGCGGCGTGTGCTTCAGAGAATTCGAGATCATGTGCGCGACGAAGATCGAATTCGCCCGCGCCGCGCGCAGGGTTTCGGCCTGCAGGTCGGAAAACAGCTCGAACCGGCCACCGATGGGGCGCAGGTCGAACATGACCGAGGCCAGCATCTGCGCCTCGGGGTTGGGCTTGGCGATCCAGCCGTTGAAATAGTCGCGCCAGACCCGGACCGGCTGCCGCCAGCGCGGATTGGTCGCCATCATGTCGCCGGGGCAATGGAAATACCCGCAGCTATCCAGCCCGTCGGACACGAATTTGGCCAGCGCCTCGAAATAGGGCAGGTCGGCATCGGTGACGCTGTCATCCAGCATCAGGCAATTGTCCTGATCGGATACGCCCGTCTGCTCCTGCCGGCCTTGCGAGCCGCAGGCCAGCCACAGATAGGGCACGGGCGCCGGGCCGAGGTCGCGTTCGGCCAGCGCCAGCAACCGGCGCGTTGCGGCGTCGGCAATGTCGGTGATCAGGCGGGTGACGATCTCGTGCCGGTTGCCCGCCGCCACCAGTTGAACCAACAGGTTCGGGATCTCGGCCGTGACCGCGGCCATCTCGGTCGCCGACCCGGCTTGCGCGATGCGGCCGACCAGTTCGGCCGAGCTGACGGCCTGGAACCGGGTCAGGTCGGTCTGGGTGACGATTCCGACCAGACGCCCGCCCTCGGTGATGGGAATATGGCCGATGCCGCGTTCCAGCATCGCGTGCAGCACGTCCGAGCCGATGTCGCCGGGCGACAGGGTCAGCGGGTCCGGGGTCATGATCTGTGACACCGGGGTCGTCGGGGGCAGGGCGCCCGCCACGACCTTGCCCGACAGGTCCCGAACCGTGGCAATGCCGCGCAACGCGCCGCGCTGGGTGATGCAGACCGACGAAATGCCCCGGTCGCGCATCAGGCACGCGGCGTCCTGAACGCTCGTTTCCGGGGTGCAGGTGGCCGGCTTGCGCGCCATCAGAGTCTCGACCCGCGTGGTGGCCAGCGATTGCTGTTCGGGCCGCGCCGGGCGGGCCCGGTTGAAGAATTTGGCGACAACGACGTGACGCTTGAGCAGATCGGAAAACAGGTCGGAGGGGATGATCAGCAGAACCGAGGGCGCGTCAGCCGTGGCCGTGGTCACCGCGCGCCCGTCGCGCATCAGACCACGCTCGCCGAACGAGTTGCGCAGGCCCAGATGGGAAACAACCGCGCCGTTTTCGTCGGTGATCTCGACCTGGCCTTCGTAGATGATGAACAGGCCGGGCAACCGCGTGCCGCGGTGATAGATGACGGTGCCCTTTGCGATCTCGCGCGCTTCGATCCGGGCGGCGATGTCGGCCAGTTCCTCGACCGGCAGCGCGTCGTAGGGGTGCACGGATTTCAGGAATCGGGTGATCTGATCAGGTGAAAGCGCCATGGGTTCGCCCGTTCGCTTGAATGAAAAGCCCCGCCCGGGGTTCAGCCGGGCGGGAAAAGTTGGTCGAGGGAAACGGCCCGTGATGGATCATCGCGGACCGCATCCGGCTCAGTGGTCCTGAGCCGCGCCCGCACCACGGGGAATGCGCACGCTTTCGACCAGATCCTTGATCTCCTGCGGGGTTTCCTTGGTCATGCCGGCCACCACATAGGCGACGGCGAAGTTGACCATGGCGCCGATCGCACCGAACGAGGTCGATTTGATCGGACCCAGCAGCGGGTCTGCATCGGTGAACGAGTTGGTGCCCGGAATGAACAGCCAGCCCTTGTGCAGGAAGATGTAGACCAGGGTGACGGTCAGACCAGCCAGCATGCCCGCGACCGCGCCGGTGTTGTTGATGCGGGTCGAGAAGATCCCCATCATCAGCGCCGGGAAGATCGAGGCCGCCGCCAGACCGAAGGCCAACGCCACGGTCTGCGCCGCAAAGCCCGGAGGGTTGAGGCCCAGATAGGTGGCAACCACGATGGCCACGGCCATTGCGATCCGCGCCGCCAGAAGCTCGCCCTTTTCCGAGATGTTCGGGTTGATCGAGCCCTTGATCAGGTCATGCGACACCGCCGACGAGATCGCCAGCAACAGGCCCGCAGCGGTCGACAGAGCCGCCGCCAGACCACCGGCCGCGACCAGACCGATCACCCAACCCGGCAGGTTGGCGATTTCGGGGTTGGCCAGAACCAGGATATCGCGGTTGAACTTGGTCAACTCGTTGCCGACCCAGCCTTTTTCTTCGGCAAGCGCCTGCATTTCGGCGTTCTGATCGTTGTAGTACTGGATCTTGCCGTCGCCGTTCTTGTCTTCCCAGTCCAGCAGGCCGGTTTTCTGCCATGTGGCCATCCAGTCATAGCGCGCGTCATTGTCGATCTGATCGACGGTGACGGCGCCGCCTTCGATGCCGCCGTTGGGCCACATCATGTCGGTGATGTTCAGACGGGCCATGGCGCCAACCGCGGGGGCGGTCAGGTACAGCAGCGCGATGAACACCAGCGCCCAACCGGCCGACCAGCGGGCGTCCGACACTTTGGGAACGGTGAAGAAGCGCATGATGACGTGGGGCAGGCCAGCGGTACCGATCATCAGCGACAGGGTGAACAGAACCATGTTCAGCGTGTTCGCGTGATGGGTCGTGTATTCGGCAAAGCCCAGCTCGGCCACGATGGCATCCAGCTTGGTCAGCAGCGGCTCACCGCCGGCGGTGTCTCCGAACAGGCCCAGGGCCGGGATCGGGTTGCCGGTCAGCTGCAGCGAGATGAAGATCGCAGGAATGGTGTATGCGGTGATCAGCACGCAGTATTGGGCGACCTGGGTGTAGGTCACGCCCTTCATGCCGCCGAACACCGCATAGGCGAACACGACGCCCGCGCCGATCAGCAGACCGGTGGTGTTCGACACCTCCAGGAACCGGCCAAAGGCCACGCCCACGCCGGTCATCTGGCCGATCACATAGGTGACCGAGGCCACGATCAGACAGATCACCGCCACGACGCGCGCGGTCTGGCTGTAGAAGCGATCGCCGATGAACTCGGACACGGTGAACTTGCCGAACTTGCGCAGATAGGGCGCAAGCAGCAGCGCCAGCAGCACGTAGCCGCCGGTCCAGCCCATCAGGAACGAGCTGTTGTCATAGCCGGTAAAGGCAATCAGGCCCGCCATCGAGATGAACGAAGCCGCCGACATCCAGTCAGCCGCCGTGGCCATGCCGTTGGTGACCGGGTGAACGCCGCGACCGGCGGCGTAGAATTCCGACGTGGACCCCGCGCGGGCCCAGATCGCGATGCCGATGTAGAGCGCGAACGACGCGCCCACGAACAGCAGGTTGATGGTAAACTGATCCATTGTCCCCTGGCTCCCTTATTCTTCGTCGACGCCGTATTCGGCATCCAGTTTGTTCATGCGCCAGGCGTAGAAGAAGATCAGCGCCAGAAAGACCAGGATCGAGCCTTGCTGCGCGAACCAGAAGCCCAGATCGGTACCGCCGACGGCGATGCCCGACAGCATCGGGCGCAGCAGAATGCCGAACCCGAACGACACCAGCGCCCAGATGACCAGGCTGATGTAGATGAGACGCAGGTTTGCCTGCCAATAGCCCTTGCCGGCTTCGGCAGTCTGCGCGGAGTTTGTTGAATGATCCGCCATTGCGGTTTCCTCCTTGCTTCCTCCTGGGTGGTCCGTTGCCCTTGTCCTCCGAAACGCCGGGCCACCCTTCGATTGGGCCTGACCGCCGGGGGCGGCGGCAGGCAAAGCTCCTCTGGTCCGCCAGGGCGGTTCCAGTGAAGAAACGTAATTTGGGGGCTTGCCTGTCCCCTTTAGCGCATCGCCTCCCCCACGATGCCTTCCAGACCGCGGGCGATCTCGTCGATCTGACCCATGGCATTCAGCCGCTTCAACACGCCCTGACGCTGGTAGTAGTCGATCAGGGGCGCGGTCTGTTCGTGATAGGCCGCCAGCCGCGAGGCGACGGTTTCCGCGTTGTCGTCGGCACGCCGGCTGAAGGCAGTGCCGCCGCACTTGTCGCAGACGCCTTCGACCTTTGGCTGCTTGAACTGGTCGTGATAGCCCTCGCCGCAATTGGCGCAGGTATAGCGGCCGGCGATCCGGGCCACCATCTCGGCGTCTTCCACGTCGAGGCTGATGGCGGCGTTCACCTTCTGACCGTTTTCCGACAGCAGTTTGTCCAGCGCCTCGGCCTGCACCGTGGTGCGCGGAAACCCGTCAAGGATGACGCCGCGCGCGCAGTCGGGCTCGGCCAGGCGGTCGCGCAGGATCGCGATGACGATGTCGTCACTGACCAGGCCACCGGCCTCCATCACCGCCTTGGCGGCTTTGCCGGCCTCGGTTCCGGCGGCCACGGCGGCGCGCAGCAGGTCGCCGGTGCTCAGTTGCACCAGACCGAATTTTTCCTCGAGCATGCGCGCCTGCGTGCCCTTCCCGGCGCCCGGAGGGCCGAGAAGGATCAGGACGGCGGGCTTGGTGATCGTATCAGCCTGCATCACGCCCTCACTTGTTCGCGCGGTTTTCGATCAGGTCTTCGACCACAGAAGGGTCGGCCAGGGTCGAGGTGTCGCCCAGCGAGCCGAAGTCGTTCTCGGCGATCTTGCGCAGGATGCGGCGCATGATCTTGCCCGAGCGCGTCTTGGGTAGGCCCGGGGCCCACTGGATCACGTCGGGGCTGGCGATCGGGCCGATCTCGGTGCGGACCCACTGGCGCAGTTCCTTGCGCAGTTCCTCCGAGGGCTCGCGGTCGTTCATCAGGGTGACGTAGCAATAGATGCCCTGACCCTTGATGTCGTGCGGATAGCCCACCACGGCGGCCTCGGCCACGGCCGGATGCGCCACCAGCGCGCTTTCGACCTCGGCGGTGCCCATCCGGTGGCCCGAAACGTTGATCACGTCATCGACGCGGCCGGTGATCCAGTAGTCGCCATCCTCGTCGCGGCGGCAGCCGTCGCCGGTGAAGTAGTACCCCTTATAGTCCGAGAAATAGGTCTTCTCGAACCGCTCATGGTCGCCCCAGACGGTGCGCATCTGGCCCGGCCAGCTGTCCTTGATGCACAGAACGCCTTCGACTCCGTTGCCGTTGATCTCGACGCCCGACTGCGGGTCCAGAACGACGGGCTGGACGCCAAAGAAGGGCTTCATCGCCGAGCCGGGTTTGGTCGCATGCGCGCCGGGCAGGGGGGTCATCATGTGGCCGCCGGTCTCGGTCTGCCACCAGGTGTCGACGATCGGGCATTTCCCCTTGCCGACGACCTCGTGATACCAGGTCCAGGCCTCGGGGTTGATGGGCTCACCTACGGTTCCCAGGATGCGCAGGCTGGACAAGTCGCATTTCTCGACGAACTCGTTGCCCTGACCCATCAGCGCGCGGATCGCGGTGGGGGCGGTGTAGAACTGGTTGACCTTGTGCTTTTCGCAGACCTGCCAGAACCGCGACGCGTCAGGATAGGTCGGCACGCCTTCGAACATCAGCGTGGTTGCGCCATTGGCCAGCGGGCCGTAGACGATATAGCTGTGGCCGGTGACCCAGCCCACGTCGGCGGTACACCAATAGATGTCGCCGTCATGGTAATCGAAGGTGATCTCGTGCGTCATCGAGGCATAGACCAGGTAGCCGCCGGTGGTATGCACCACGCCTTTGGGCTGGCCGGTCGAACCCGAGGTATAGAGGATGAACAGAGGATCTTCAGCGTTCATCTCGGCCGGCGCACAGTAGTCGTCGGCCTCCAGCGCCATTTCGTTGTAGTCAAAGTCGCGCCCGTCGATCCAGGTGGTCTGGCCGCCGGTGCGCTTGACCACCAGGCATTTCACCGTGTCCTTGCAGTGCAGCAGGGCGGCGTCGGCGTTCGACTTCAGCGGAGTCTTGCGGCCGCCGCGCGGCGCCTCGTCGGCGGTGATGATGACCTTGGCGTCGCAGCCGTTGATCCGGGCCGCCAGCGCGTCGGGCGAGAAGCCGGCAAACACGATCGAGTGGATCGCGCCGATGCGGGCACAGGCCAGCATGGCATAGGCGGCCTCGGGGATCATCGGCAGATAGATCACCACCCGGTCGCCCTTGCGCACGCCCATCGATTCAAGAATGTTGGCCATCCGGCAGGTGCGGCGGTGCAGCTCGGCATAGGTGATGTGCTGGGCTTCGTCATTCGGATCATCCGGTTCCCAGATGATCGCGGTCTGATCGCCGCGGGTCTTCAGGTGACGGTCCAGGCAGTTGGCCGAGACGTTCAGCGTGCCGTCGGCATACCAGTTGATGCTGACCGAACCGAAATCGTAGTTGACGTCCTTGACCTTGGTATAGGGCTTGATCCAGTCGATCCGCTTGCCGTGCTCACCCCAGAATGCCTCAGGGTCGCTGACCGACTCTTCATACATCCGGGCGTATTTTTCGGCGTCCACATGGGCGCGGGCGACGGTTTCGGCGGATGGCGGATAAACCTTGGTTTCTGCCTGGGCAGCGCTGGTCATACTGAGGCTCCTCCCTCTGACTGGATTTCGTGCGGATCAGAATTGCCCGATCTCTGGGCAGTGTCGATCCAGTTCCTCCCTTGGCGGGATAATACGGAATCGGGAAAAGAAAGAAATAAATTGCCGTAATCGCAGGATTTGTTTGTAAACAATTTTCTGAGAGCAGTCGAAACGTGTAAAGTTTGGGTTGACCTTCCAGGTCGAAGAGCGTGAAAAACAACAAGATGTGTCCAGTGACTTTGTAAATGAGCCCATTGTGCAGTCTCTTCCCGCCATGGGGTCGCCTGCACAGGCGCATTTCCCGCACGGCGTGTCCATGGCCTGACAGCCGAGGTGCAGGCCGGATCGGGGGCTTGGCACATTCGCATGTTGGCGCTAGCTTGACCCCCAAGCGCCCCGGGAGGGGGTGTGCCAAAGGGAGAGATCATAATGAACAAGATGTTGAGCGGCGCAGCGATCGCCGCCCTGGCCGTGTCTTTCGTGACCGAAGCGGCGGCGACGGAATGGAACGCCTCGGTCTGGGGCAAGCGCCGCGCCTTCACCGAACATGTGGAAAAGCTGGCCGAACTGGTCAGCGAGAAAACCGACGGCGCCTTCACCATCAACGTCAGCTATGGCGGCCTGTCCAAACCCAAGGAAAACCTGGATGGGATCGAGATCGGCGCCTTCGAGATGGCCCAGTTCTGCGCAGGTTATCACCGCGACAAGAACCGCGCGATCACGGTGCTGGAACTGCCGTTCCTGGGCGTGAACACGCTGGACGAAGAAGTCGCGGTCAGCCACGCGGTGTACGCGCACCCTGCGGTGCAGGAAGAAATGGCACAGTGGAATGCGCGTATCCTCATGACTTCGCCGATGCCGCAGTACAATCTGGTCGGCAAGGGCGAGCCGCGCGACGAGCTGTCGGAGTTCGAAGGCATGCGCGTGCGCGCGACCGGCGGCATCGGCAAGGCGTTCGAAGCGGTGGGCGCGGTGCCCACGTCGGTTCCGGCCACCGAGGCCTACAACGCTATGCAGTCCGGCGTCGTCGATACCGTGGCTTTCGCCCAGCATGCGCATCTGTCCTTCGGCACCATCAACGAGGCCGATTGGTGGACCGCGAACCTGAACCCCGGCACGGTGAATTGCCCGGTCGTGGTGAATATCGACGCCTACGAGGCGCTGCCGCCGGAACACCGCGAGGCGCTGGACAGCTCGATCGACGAAGCCATCGCGCATTACCTTGCCAACTATGGCGAGCTGCTCAAGAAGTGGGACAGCGTTCTGGAAGAGAAGGGTGTGCAGAAGGTGATGATCGACGACGCGGTCCTGGCCGAGTTCCGCGCCAAGGCGGCCGACCCGATCCGCGAACAGTGGATCGCCGACATGTCGGCCCAGGGTCTTCCGGCGCAAGAGCTGTATGACCTGGTGCAATCCACGCTCAAGCAGCAGCGCGGCGGCAACTGACGCCACTGACCGGGGGCGCATCGCCCCCGGTTTTTTTCCAGATAGGGGACGACCGGATGGCAGGACAGGCCACGGTGCTGGAAGACGGCAGTCTGCTCAGCCGTCTTGATCGGCATTTGTTGAAACTCGAACGGTTCCTGGCTTTGCTCAGCGGGCTGGCCGTTTTCGGATTGATGGTTCTGGCGGTGATTTCCGTCGGTGGTCGCAATGCGATCAATGCGCCGCTGCCGGGCTATGTCGACTGGATCGAACAGGCCATGCCGCTGATCGCCTTCCTTGGGATCTCGTTTGTGCAGCGCGAGGGCGGGCATATCCGTATGGACATCGCTATCGCACGCCTGCACGGTCGGGCACTGTGGCTGTTCGAACTTGTCTCGGTCGTTCTGATCCTTTTGCTGATGGCCGCGTTGGTCTGGGGTAGTTGGGCACATTTCGACCGGTCCTTCGATCTCGGCGCCCCGATGTGGAGCCGCGACAGTTCAATCGACATCGGCATCCCGATCTGGCCCGCAAAGCTGTTGGCGCCCGTTGCGTTCTCCGTCCTTTGCCTGCGGCTGTGTCTGCAGATCTGGGGCTATGGGCGCGCCTTCGTGCTGGGCCTTGATGCGCCTGCGGCGGTTCCGATGATTCAGGATGTGGCCGCGCAGGCCGCGGCCGAAGCCGAGCAGTTTGAGAAGCGGGACTGACACATGGACACGATTGACATCGGCCTCTGGGTCACGGGCGGTCTGCTGGTTCTGGTGGTTGCCGGAATGCGTGTGGCCTTCGCCGCCGGTTTGGCGGGGCTTGTCGGGTTGGTTTGGGTCTTCTGGGCCAAGTTCGGCTATGATCCGGACCGGTTCGGCAAGGCGCTGACCGTCGCGGTCAAGACGGCCGGACAGGTGCCGCATTCCAAAGTGGCGTCGCACACGCTCAGCCTGATCCCTACCTTCATCCTGATCGGATACCTCGCCTACTACGCAGGGTTGACGCGTTCCCTGTTCGAGGCCGCCAAGCGCTGGATCGCCTGGGTGCCCGGCGGTCTGGCGGTGTCCACGGTCTTTGCCACCGCGGGTTTCGCTGCGGTATCGGGGGCTTCGGTGGCCACCTCGGCCGTATTCGCGCGCATCGCCATCCCCGAGATGCTGGAGGTCGGTTACAATAAACGTTTCGCGGCCGGCGTGGTGGCTGCCGGTGGAACGTTAGCATCGCTGATCCCGCCTTCGGCGATCCTGGTGATCTATGCAATCATCGTCGAACAGGACGTGGGCAAACTGCTCTTGGCCGGCTTCATTCCCGGAGCCTTCTCGGCCCTGGTCTACGGGATGTTGATCGTCGGCATCGCGATGGTTTTCAAGTCGGTCGGGCCTCCGGTAACGGGTTTCACCTGGAAGCAACGCTTTGCGGCGTTGCCGGGGGCCTTGCCGATCGTAGCAGTGGTCCTGATCATCATCTGCTTCGTCTACAACCCGTTCGGCGAAAAGGCGTGGGGAACACCGACCGAGGGCGGAGCCATCGGCGCATTCATCGTGTTCTGCTTCGCGGTTTTCAACGGCATGCGCTGGCAGCAACTGAAATCAGCGCTGCTGGAAACCGCCAAGCTGACGGCGATGATCTTCACGATCATCTGGGGTGTTCTGATCTATGTCCGGTTCCTTGGTTTTGCCGATCTGCCCGGCGCGTTCTCCGATTGGATCACGTCCTTGCACATGTCGCCCATGCTGATCCTGATCTGCATTTTGCTGGCTTACGCCGTGCTGGGCATGTTCATGGACGCGATCGGGATGCTCCTGCTGACACTGCCGGTTGTCTACCCGGCGGTCATGGCCCTGAACGGCGGAGAAGCGGTAAGCGCGGTCGACAGCACATTCGGCATGTCCGGACCGATGTGCGCGATCTGGTTCGGCATCTTGGTGGTCAAGATGGCCGAGTTCTGCCTGATCACCCCGCCAATCGGGTTGAACTGTTTCGTGGTGGCCGGTGTGCGCCCGGACCTGAGTGTTCAGGACGTGTTCAAGGGCGTGGCGCCGTTTTTTGTGGCCGATGCGGTCACGATAGCACTGCTGGTCGCGTTTCCGGCAATCGTTCTCTACTTGCCCTCTCTTGCCGGCTAGGGGGCTGCTGACTCAGCGGCGACTGACTGTATGTGCGAGGCTCTGCCTCGCGCTCCGGGATATTTTGGGCCAGATGAAGTTTGCGGTTTATCAGTCCACACATTTCCCACCTTTAGCGCGGACGGAAAGGGATGGAGTATCGGCATTCCATTCGAGTGCGAGACTTTTCATCTGGCCAGAAATATCCCGGGGGGATCGTCGAAGGCGATGGGGGCAGAGCCCCCGCTCAGCCCGCCGGCGAGACTGCGGCAAGGGGCTTCACTTGGCCCGCATCAGCATGCCGTAGAGATCGCGCGGATCGTCCGGGTCGGCCAGCATGTCCAGGGGCTCGAAGAACTCGGTCCCTTCGATCGCGCGCTTGACATAGCGCAGGGCCGAGAAGTCCTCGATCGCAAAACCGACGCTGTCGAACAGAGTGATCTGCCGGTCGTCACGGCGACCTTCGGCCTGACCGGTGATGACCCGCCACATCTCGGTGACCGGGTGGTCAGGGTCCAAGGCCTGAATTTCGCCTTCGATCCGGGTCTGCTCGGGGTATTCCACGAAAATGTCGGACCGCAGAAGAATATCGCGATGCAATTCGGTCTTGCCGGGGCAGTCGCCTCCGATCGCGTTGATGTGCACGCCTGGGCCGACCATGTTGTCGGTCAGGATGGTGGCATATTTCTTGTCGGCGGTGCAGGTGGTGATGATCTGCGCGCCCTCGATCGCCTCTTCGGCCGAGCGGCACGAAACCACCTTCAACCCGGTCCCTTGCAAGTTGGCCGCGCATTTCGCGGTGGCGGCGGGATCGATGTCATAAAGGCGAACGGTATCAATTCCGCACATGGCCTTGAAGGCCAGGCACTGGAACTCGGATTGCGCGCCATTGCCGATCATCGCCATCGTGGACGCATTCTTGGGGGCCAGGTACTTGCCGACAAGCGCCGAAGTGGCTGCGGTGCGCAGCGCGGTCAGCATCGTCATCTCGGTCAAGAGGGTCGGATAGCCGGTGTACACGTCCGCAAGCAAGCCGAACGCGGTGACGGTCTGCAGGCCTTCGGACGTGTTCTTGGGGTGGCCGTTCACATATTTGAACCCATAGGCCTCGCCGTCCGAGGTCGGCATCAGTTCGATCACACCGTGTGGCGAATGGGCCGGGATGCGCGGGGTCTTGTCAAAGCTCTCCCACCGTTTGAAGTCGTCCTCGATCTGGGCGGCGATCTCGGTGATCATTCGTTCGACACCGATGTGGTGGATCAGCCGCATCATGTTGTCGACGGATACGAAGGGAACAAGCGCCTTGTCGGAAGGTTGCATGGGGTCTCTCCTAGCGGCGTGACAGGTGGATGCCTGCGATCATGCAGCGCACCGACCCGCCGGCGGTTTCGATGGTGGGAACGGACAACGGCAGGGGCGTCGCGCTGTCCTGGATGATGTCGATCTGATCAGGGCGCAGCGCGGCCAAAGCCCGGCTCGACAACGCCAGAACCAGCCCGTCGCGGCCCGTCAGTTCGATGGCGTTGCCGGCAAATTCAGAGATCTGTTCGTGGGTCAGGTCGATCACCCTGCGGCCGGACTCCTCGAGCCGCGCCCGAACGGTCGCGCGCCGCTCGGGGTCGGTGATCATGTCCAGACAGATCAGGGCGTAATGCGTGCCGATCCCCATCAGCACATTGGTGTGATAGACATCGCGGCCCTGCGCGTCGCGGGCCTCGAAGGCGATGGGTTCATAGTTGAAATGGGTGCAGAACCGTTCCAGCAGCACCGGGTCGGCACGGTTGGATTTGACGGTATAGGCAATGCGCCCGACATGATCGAGCACCATCGCACCGGTGCCCTCCAGCGCGAGGTTGTCCTGCTCGAGCCCGGAATAGTCGATCACGTCCTGAACGCGATAGTCGCGTTTCAGCATCTCGATCACATCCATCCGACGTTCGCGCCGGCGCGAGGGAACGAACATCGGATAGATCGCCACGTGTCCGCCCGGATGGGTCGAGAACCAGTTGTTCGGAAACACGCTGTCGGGCGTGTCGTTGTCACCCAAATCGTCGAACACATGCACGGTCACGCCGGCGTTGCGCAGTTGCTCGACCGCGCGGTCATGCTCGTTGCGGGCGGCGGCCGAGGTCGCCTCGGCCGAGCGGTTGGCCAGCGTCTGGAACGCATTGTCGTCACGGGTTTCGGGGTTCGAGGCAAAGGCGTGTGGCCGGATCATGACTACCGCCGAAGGGGCCTGAAGGGAATGCATCAGAAGCTCCGGGTAATGCGGTCGAAGATGCGGCGGCCCAGCAGTGAGGCGGCCAGGTCGACCATCAGTTTCGCGGTGCGGCCGCGTTCATCAAGAAAGGGGTTCAGTTCGACCAGGTCCAGCGAGCAGACCAGCCCGCTTTCGTGCAGCAGTTCCATGACCAGATGCGCCTCGCGTTCGGTGGCGCCGCCGGGAACGGTGGTGCCGACGGCCGGCGCGATGGCGGGGTCCAGGAAATCCACGTCCAGCGAGACGTGCAGAATCCCGTTCGCGGCGCGCACGCGGTCCAGAAAGGCCATCAGCGGGGCCTTGATGCCGTGTTCGTCGATGCTGCGCATGTCGGCCAGCATGGCGCGGTCTTTCTCCAGCGCGGCGCGCTCGGCCGGATCGACCGAGCGCAGGCCGATCATGCCGACGCGGTCGGTCGAAACGGGGGCCGCCAGTGCAGGGAAGGCGTCGAACCCGGGCTGGCCGGTGAAATAGGCGACCGGCGTGCCATGCAGGTTGCCGCTGCCGGTGCTGTTGGGCGTGTGGAAATCGCTGTGCGCGTCCAGCCAAAGCACGAACAGCGGGCGCCCGATCTGCTGCGCATGGGCGGCCATGCCTGACACCGTGCCCATCGACAGGGCGTGGTCCCCGCCCATGAAGATCGGCACGCCCGTCGCTGCTGCGTCCCTTGCGGTGCGGGCCAATGCGCGGGTCCAGCCGACGCATTCGGGCAGGGCAAACAGGTGGTCATGTTCGGGCAGATCAACCGGGTCGGGCTGAACATTGCCCATGTCGGTGACGCTGTGTCCAAGATCCGCAAGGGCCTTGGCCAGCCCGGCAACGCGATAGGCGTCGGGCCCCATTCGGCAGCCCTGTCGCCGCTTGCCGGCATCCATCGGCACACCGACCAGAATGAGGTGTTTTCTATCCATGTGCCCATTTATCCGCGCAGCATGGGTTGCGGGAAGAGACCAAATTGCTCAAAAAGGAACAGGTATTTTCAATTTGGTAAGAAAACATGGACGATCTGGACAGTCGGCTGCTGAGCGCCCTTCACCGAGACGCACGGGCGTCTTTGTCGGAACTGGCCGAACTGCTGGGCGTCACTCGGACGACCGTGCGAAGCCGGCTGCAGCGGCTCAAGCAATCGGGCGAGATCGTGGGCTTTACCGTCCTGACCCGTCGGGACGTGGCGCAAAGCCCGGTGCGCGGGTTGATGATGCTGGAAATCGAAGGCCGCGGGACCGAGCGGATCATGGCCCGGATCGCGGCCATGCGGCAGGTGCGGGCGGTTCATTCCACCAATGGCAGCTGGGATCTGATCGCCGAGATCGGCACCGAGACCCTGGCCGAACTGGACGAGGTTCTGTTCCAGATCCGCCGCATCGAAGGCGTCACCCGGTCCGAGACCAACCTTCTGCTGTCCACCCGCAAGGGGCGGTATTAATCGGGCGCTTTGAGCCGGGCCAAACCTGTGCCAAGCTTCGCGGGCGGCTGCCACCGCTGAGGGGGCGGCGACCGGAACGGTGGGGAGGCGCAGGATGAGTACGGGCGAAACAGGCGAGCCACCCAATCCCGAACCGTGGGTTGCGCGGGTGACCGCCATGCTTGAAAAACCCGTGCTGCGGGTGGCGGTGCCCGTATTGGTGACCCTGATCGCGCTGACCGTTCTGCATGATCTGGCCGGGCATGTTCGTTGGTCTGATGTCAGGGCGGACATGGCGCAGACGCCATGGCGGGTGGTTGCACTGGCCGTGTTCTGGACGGCGTTCAGCTTCGTATCCTTGTCGCTGTATGACGTCTTTGCGGTTCAGAGCGTCGCCGAAGGCAAGGTTCCGCTGCGCGTTGCCGGCCTGGCCGGGGCCTGTGGCTATGCCGTGTCGAATTGCCTCGGCTTTTCCTACATCACCGGCACGGCGATCCGCTATCGGATCTATGCCTCGCTGGGCCTGGACCTGGGGCGCGTCGCGGCGGTGATCGCGACCTCGTGGGTGGCGTTCTGGATGGGGCTGGTGCTGATCCTGGGGGGGCTGCTGACCTTTCACCCGGACGGAATTGCCCAGGTGCTGCCCATCAGCGCGTCGGTTGAAACCGTGATCGGCCTTGGGTTGCTGGCGGGCTTTGCTGCGCTGTTCCTGTGGCTGTCTCACGGTGCCCGGCGCCTTTCGGTTGCGGGTTTCGGCTTCAACCTGCCGGGCGGCAGACTGGCCGGGCTTCTGACACTCGCGGCGGCCGGAGACCTGCTGGGCGCCTCGATGGTTCTGTATGTCCTGATGCCGGATGACCTGGGCGTCGGCTATCCGCTGTTCTTCACGATCTTCATCTGCGCCATCGCTGTCGGAATTCTCAGCCACGCCCCCGGAGGGCTTGGCTTGTTCGAGGCCACGTTGATCGCCGGGCTGGGGGCCTCGGGCCGGTCCGACGTGATCGCCGCCTTGCTGCTGTATCGGGTGATCTACACCTTTCTACCCTTTGCGATTGCCAGCTTGTCGATCGCCGTTGCAACCGCCCTTGCGCATCGCCGCCGGCTGGGGGGCGCGGCGACCTGGTTTTATCGCGCCATCCGTCCCATCGTGCCGATGGTGGCTGCCGGTATTGCGGCAGTGGCCGGTGTGGTTCTTCTGGTGTCCGGCACCTTGCCGGCCAGCTCGACGAAGCTGGGGATCCTGCGCGATGTTCTGCCCTTGTCCTTCGTCGAGGCATCGCATCTGGCCGGCAGCGCCATTGGCGTTCTGCTGCTGCTTGTGGCGCGGGGGCTGTACCGCAAGCTGTACCGGGCATGGATCGTGGCCATGATCCTGATGCTGGCCGGGTTCTTTGCGTCACTGGCCAAGGGGCTGGATACGCATGAGGCCATCGGAATGCTTGTAGCCATCGGTTTGTTGGCGCTGTTTCGGGGGGCTTTCTACCGGGTCAGCGGCGCATCCATCTTCCGACTGAACATTCCCTGGCTGGTCAGCCTGATCGCGTTGCTGGCGGTGATCTTCTGGATCGGGTTGTTCGCCTATTCCCATGTCGAATACGATAACGCATTGTGGTGGGAGTTTGCCTGGGATGGCGATGCCTCGCGGTTCCTGCGCTCCAGCATGGTGGTGGCGGTCATCGTCGGGGTGGTGGCCGTGAACTCGTTGTTCGGACGTACGATCCCCGCACGTCACCGCACCGAGATCCCTGCGGCGGTCGAACGTCTGGCGCTGGCCAGCGAAGACACCGAGGCGCAGATCAGCCTGACCGGCGACAAGCAGTTCCTGATCGCGCCGGATGAAAGCGCCTTTCTGGCCTATGCGGACACCGGCATCGCGCTGATCAGCAAGGGCGAGCCTGTCGGCGATGAGGCCGCCGGCCAGCAGCTGATCTGGCAGTTGCGCGAAATGGCCGATGCCGAAGGCAAGCTCTGCGCATTTTACAGCGTGTCCACCAAGTATCTGCCTACGTTTCTGGACCTCGGGCTGTCGATCCTCAAGATCGGTGAAGTCGCCCGCGTTCCGCTGAAGGACTTCACGCTGGGCGGCAAATCCCGCAAGCGGTTCCGTCAGGCCCGGAACCGGGCCGAGCGTGAAGGATATGTCTTCGAGATCATTCCCAAAGAACAGCTAGCACCAGTCCTGCCCGAGCTGCGCCAGATCTCGGATCACTGGCTGGAAGGCAAGGCGGGCGCGGAAAAGGGTTTTGCCCTGGGCGGGTTCGACGAACAGTATTTGTCCTATTTCGATCATGCGGTTCTGAAGAACGGCGCAACAGGCAAGATCGTGGCTTTTGCCAACCTGTTTCAGGGCGGCAACAAGTCGGAATTGTCGCTGGATCTGATGCGGTACGCGCCCGACTGCCCCAGCTTTGTCATGGACGCTCTGTTCGCCGAGATGATGAACTGGGGCGCCGGCCAAGGGTTTCATTGGTTCTCATTGGGGGCCGCGCCGTTTTCCGGGATCGAGAACCGGCAACTCGCCTCGCTCTGGAACCGGATCGGCGGCTTCGTGTACGAGCACGGCGAGCAGTTCTATCACTTCGAGGGTCTGCGCGCCTTCAAGCAGAAGTTCGACCCGGAGTGGAGCCCCAACTATCTTGCCAGCCCAGGCGGTCTGGCCGCGCCGCGCATCCTTTACGAGGTGAACATCCTGATCTCTGGAGGCCTGACGGGCCTGACGAAATAGCGCCTAGTTCAGACTCGCCCGTGTAGGGTCCTGCTGCAGCAGGTCACCCCAATCGGTGCGATAGGACATCTCGGCCAGTACGGTTTCCGGCAGGAATTCCTGGTTCTGACGGATCTGCCAGCCCCCGCCCAGCCCCTTGTAGACCGCGACCAGGTTCGACGACACCTGCTGGCGCGCCTCGATCAGATTGACCTGCGCGCGCAGAAGCGCGGTCTGCGTGTTCAGGACGCGGGAATAGTCGGCGATGCCGTCTTGATACTGGCTGACGGCGATGTCGGCGGCCTTGCGCGCCGCGTCCACGCTGCGTTGGTAGAGCGTCACCTGATTGCGCGCCTGGGCATAGGCGACCATGGCGCTTTCGACTTCGGAATAGGCGGTCAGCACGGTGTTCTGATAGTTGGCGATCAGCGCCTGATAGGCGGCGTCCTGCGCACGCACATTGTTCTTGATCCGCCCATAGTTCAGAACGTTCCAGACCACGCCGGCGCTGGCCAGACCCGTGGTGCTGTTGGAACTGAACAGGTCGCGCCCGCCCGACGCCTGCAGGCCGATCGAGCCGGACAGAATGAACTGTGGATACAGGTCCGCCATGGCGATGCCCACCTGCGCCGATTGCGTGGCCGCGGCCAGTTCGGCCGCGCGAACGTCGGGGCGGCGGCGCAGCAGTTCGGCCGGAACGCCGACGGCCACGTTCGACCGGGCCACCGGGATCCGCCCGGACGTTCCCAGAAGGCCGGTCATGCGCGACGGTGTCGTACCCAACAGTACCGCCAGCGCGTTCTTGGCCTGCTGCAGATCGCTTTCCAGCGTCGGCACCAGCGCCTTGGTGTTGTTCAGCAGGGCGGTGGACTCCTGCACATCCAATTCCGTCGTCACGCCATTGTTGAACCGCAACTGCGTCAGATCATTGGCTTCCTGCTGCAGCTTGATGTTCTCGCGCGCGACGGCCAGCGATTCCTGCAGCGCGCGGATGTTGATGTACAGCGCGGCCACATCGCCCGTCAGCGTCACCAGCGCATCGTCATAGTTGGCCACCTGCAGCGCCAGGTTCGACCGCGCCGCCTGCACCCCGCGTCGCTGCGCGCCCCAGACGTCCAGTTCCCACTGGGCGTCAAATCCCACCTGTGAAGTCGAAAACTCGGTATCCAGCGGAATGATCCGGTTGATATCGGCAATGGGACCGAGATTGTCGCTGATCCGGCGCCGCTCCAACGCGCCACCCACGGCCTGCGATTGCGGATAAAGTTCGCCGAAGGCGATGCCCAGTTGCGCGCGGGCCTGCAACACGCGCGCGCCTGCGACCTGAAGGGTCAGGTTCTGGGCGTAGGCCTCGGCCACCAGCTTGTTCAGGGTCGGGTCATTGAAGCTCTGCCACCATTTGACCACGGGGGCGCTGCGTGATGTCAGCCCGCTGGCCTGGCTGGCGCTGGGGCTGTTGGCCTCCATCCACTGTTTCACGACCGGCGAGTTGGGGCGCACGAAATCCGGCCCGACCGGGGTGCAGGCCAACAGCAACGCGGCGCTCAGCGCGGTGCCGATCAACATGCGGCGGCGGTTTGAGGGCCTGTGCGGATGGTCCGGGTTCATGTGTGTCATGCTCAGATATCCAACGGTCGGATGAAATTGGCGAAGGAATAGAGGCGGATGTTGATGCGCCGCAGAAACTCGAAGCTTTTGCCTTGCCCGGTATAGATGGCCACGGCCGCGTGCCCGCCGGCCGGGAAGGTGTGGCCTTCGGGAACGTCGACCGAAATCTGCACCGCGATGCGCCCGGGAATTTTGGGCAGCTCGAACCCCGGCAGGCGGCCGGAGGGCAGGTATTGCCCTTGCCGGGTGGCCCACCAGATGGCCTCGACCCTGCCGGTCAGAATTTCACCCGGATAGAGGTCCAGCGCGACTTCGACGGGCTGACCGGGTTCGACGAATTTCAGGTTCTGCTGGCGGTATGTTGCCAGGATATAGGGCGAGTCCTCGGTCACGAAGCTGGCGATGGCCCCAAGGCGGATATCACCGACCACAAGCCCGGGACGGGCCTGTTGCGAGACGATCATGCCGTTTTCAGGGGCGTAGATCGTCGTGTTGTCCAGGAAATACTGCGCCTCGGCCAGCTGCGCCTTGGCCTGAAGGATCCCGGTATTCACCCCGTCGATCTGTGATTCCTGCGCAAGCTGCGCCTTTTTCAGATTGGCCTCGGCCTGTTTGACGGCGGCCTGATCCTCGGTCACTTGCTCGTTCCAGCGATCCAGATCATCCTGGCGCGCGCCGCCGGCAGGCACCAGGTTTTCATAGCGCGCCTTCTGCGTCATCGCATAGGCCAGTTGGGCATTGGCGCGCTCCACCGCCTCGGTCGCGGCAATCACGTCCTGTTCCAGGATCTTGGCGTTCTGCTCGGCCGCCACCAGTTGCGCCTGCGCGTTCTGGACCGCCAGTTTGAATACCGTGTCATCGAACCGGTACAGCGGATCGCCCTTGGTGATGGGGGTGTTGGGTTCGATCAGAACTTCGGTCAGGATGGTCGGCTGGGTCAGCTTCGGCACGATCTGGATGGTGGACCGCACCACGTGGCCGTCGATCGAAAAAGGTTGGAAGAAACGCAGCGCGACAAGGAAGATCAGCAACAGATGGGCGCCGACCCAGAACGACACGATTCCCCAGACGATGTTGAACTTCAGCCACTGCGCCTTGAAGAATATGAACCAGACGAAGATGATGTAGAAAAGCGTGATGCCGAGGGCGACGAACATGGTGTTTTGGGTCCTTTGACTTCAGCTTTCCTTCGGCGCCACGGGCGCCCGGTACTCGTCCTTGACCTGTCCGCCAAGGCGTTCGATCTCCTTGCGGATCGCTTCTCGCTCGCCTTCGGGCAGGCGGCGGATATCGACGGTCATCCCGTCGTGATAGGCCCAGATGAAGGCATGGACCCAAGGGATCACGGCCAGGAAACCCATCCAGCCCATCATCTTGACCGCCTCGGCATGCGGGTGGTTCCGCTTGATCGCGATCCGGCCGGGCAGGCCCATGATGAACAGAAACAGCGCCATCACCGCCGCCAGCAACAGGATCAGCGCGACGAAAGTCAGATAGTCATAGAAGCCCAACGGTTGTCCCAGCAGTCCCATCTTCGCACCTCCTTCCGGGCCGGCGGCCCCATCGTCAGTTTCCCGGGGCCAGGTCGTCAATCAGTTTGTAGTCGGTGGGGGGGTCCGCGCAGACGCCCGGACCGCATTCCAACAGCGTCGAACCAGCGTTCAGAACCGCAAGACCCAGCATGACAAAGAACGCGACCTTCGCCAGCCTGTTGCCGCCAAAGCGCGGCTGGGCGCGGCGGTCGTCGACATATTGCCGGTCGAACATCAGCATGATCGCAGTGCCCAGGAGGATCAGGAAAAAGCAGATCGCGGCCCAGGTGTAGTAGTGCAGGCCCAGAACCGGAGACCCATAGTGCCCGGTTCCCGGCACGATATGCAGCAGGATCTGCCGGACCGAGACGCTGCCGCCATAGAGCGCCGCGATCAGCACCATCGCATAGTGCTGCGGCCGCGGCCCGTACAGCAGGTTCAGCCCCAGCCCGACGCCCACCGCCACGAAACCCACCCGTTGCAGCAGGCACAGCGGGCAGGGCAGTTCATACAGCGCCAGCTGATAGACATAGGCCAGCACCAGCACCAGGCTGACGGCCAGCATGCCGATGGCGTTCAACGTACGGGACAGGTCCGGTGTCATCGGCGTCTCCTACAGCTGAATGCTCAGTTGGCTGGTGGCGTGGTATTTCAGCCAATAGACGCTCAACGCCAGCGTGAAGAAGAACACGGCGGTGCCGATCCGGTGTCTTCCAAAGTAATTCAAGGCCATCACGGCCGCCAAAAGCGCAAACAAAAGTGCGATCATGGCCCGGTCCTCCCTTCCCGTGCGATGATGCAGTTCACGCGATAGTGGCAGGCGGTCGGCCATCTGGCAAGCTTTGCCGACGATGGCCGTGAATGGCCGTCAGCGGCAGATCACCAGACGGGTCTGCCATTCCCGGCAGCGGTCCGGCAGCGGCGCCGGGGGGGGGGTGTCGGTGTAGAAGGTGTCGATCTCGGCCAGCGAGGCGATGCGGGCAGGCGCCGAGCGCTGAAACTTGGACCCATCCGCCACCAGCCACACCCGCCGGGCCTGGGCGATGATCGTCTGGCTGACGCTGACCTCTTGAAAATCGAAATCCAGCAGATCGCCTTCGGCATCCAGGGCGGAACAGCCGATGATCGCGTGATCGAACTTGAACTGGCGGATCGTGTTCACGGTCAGATTTCCGATCAGACCGCCATCGGCGCGGCGCAGAATACCGCCGGCCACGACGATCTGGCAGTCGGGGTTCTCGACCAGGATGTTGGCGACGTTCATGTTGTTGGTGACCACCATCAGGTTCTTGTGGCCCAGCAACTGGCGCGCGACGGCCTCGGTCGAGGTTCCGATGTTCAGAAACACCGAGGCACCATCGGGGATATCGGCCGCGCAGCGCCGGGCAATGCGCGCCTTGGCCTCTTCGTTCAGGTCGCGCCGGTCCTCATAGCCGATATTGGTCACGCCCGACCGCAGCACCGCGCCACCATGCACCCGGTCCAGCTTGCCGGCCTCGGCCAGTTCGGTCAGATCGCGGCGGATGGTCTGGACCGTGACCCCGAAGCGCTCGGCCAGGTCATCAACCGAAACGCGCCCGTTCCGTTTGGCCAGTTCAAGGATGTCGGTTTGGCGAAAGGACAGCGACATGGGGGCTCCGATCCGAGTCTGTGTTCGTTTTTGGTCGTTTTTGCGTGATTTCGCAAGCCCGTATCGGAGCGCGACCCGTCCTGTTGCGCAGAAGACCAGCGAAACTTTGTATCACCAGTTGCTCGGCCGGTATCTGCGAAGAAGAAAAACGAACATAAACCTTGACCAAACGAACTTCGGTGGCGTTAATGCGCGCATCTCCCGGGCAATATGGAATCACGCTCAGATGGCACAGGACGACACCCCGATCACCGATCTTTTCATCATTGGCGGCGGCATCAATGGATGCGGCATCGCCCGCGATGCGGCGGGCCGCGGCCTGTCGGTGGCGCTGGCCGAAATGAACGACCTGGCATCGGCCACGTCTTCGGCCTCGACCAAGCTGTTCCACGGGGGGCTGCGATATCTGGAGTATTTCGAGTTCCGCCTGGTGCGCGAGGCGTTGATCGAGCGGGAAACCCTGCTGCGCGCCATGCCGCATATCAGTTGGCCGATGCGGTTCGTGCTGCCCTATCACCCCGACATGCGGTTCGACTCGGAAACCCCCACGTCGCGCCTGTTGCGGACCGTCATGCCGTGGATGAAGGGGCGCCGGCCCGCCTGGCTGATCCGCTTGGGTCTGTTCATGTATGACCACCTGGGCGGACGCAAGACCCTGCCCGGCACGACGTCGCTGAACCTGCGCGCCGCGCCCGAGGGGGCGCCGCTGCAGGACCGGTTCGAAACCGCCTATGAATACTCGGACTGCTGGGTCGAGGATTCCCGCCTGGTGGTTCTGAACGCCCGCGACGCCGAGGCGCGCGGGGCGCGGATCATGGTGCGCACCAAGGTCCTGTCGGCCGAGCGGGCCGAAGGCGTCTGGCGGATCACCGTGCAGGATTGCGACAGCGGCGCGACCCGCGAGATGCGCGCCCGGATGCTGATCAACGCGGGCGGGCCTTGGGTCGGCGACATCATCCGCACCAAGATCCGCTCGAATTCGCGCGAAGGCGTCCGGCTGGTGCGGGGCAGCCATATCGTGGTGCCGCGCCTGTATGACCATGACAAATGCTATTTCTTCCAGGGCGAGGACGGCCGCATCATCTTCGCCATCCCCTACGAGCAGGACTTCACCCTGATCGGCACCACCGACCAGGACCACCCCGATCCGTCGGAACCGCCCGTCTGCACCGAGGCCGAGCAGGACTATCTGTGCGCCTTCGCGTCGAAATACTTCAAGGAACCGGTCACGCGGGATCAGATCGTCTGGACCTATTCGGGGGTGCGGCCCCTGTATGACGACGGCGCGCAAAGCGCCACGGCAGCGACGCGGGACTATACGTTGAAGGTGGACGCCGAGGGCGGCGCGCCGGTTCTGAACATTTTCGGGGGCAAGATCACCACCTATCGCCGGCTGGCCGAAAGCGCGATGGACAAGGTCGCCGAGCATTTCCCGGACCTGCCCGGCCCCTGGACCGCGGGCGTTGCCCTGCCGGGCGGAGATTTCCCGGTGGATGGGGTGCAAGGCCTGATCGACGGCTTGATGGCCGAATACGGTTTTCTGACCCAAAGCTGGGCGCGTCGATTGGTGCGGGCCTATGGCACCGAGGCGCGGCTGATCCTGGGCGATGCAAAATCCGCCGCGGATCTGGGCGAAGATTTCGGGGCGACCCTGACCGAGCGCGAAGTGGTCTGGCTGATGGACAAGGAATATGCCCGCACCGCACAGGACGTGATCTGGCGGCGCAACAAGCTGGGACTGCGCCTGAGCGCCGATCAGGTCGCGCGGCTGGACGCGTGGATGCAGGCGCGCCGACAGGCGGAACCCGCGTCGGCGGGCTGATCACATTGTGGGTGCCAGAAAATAACACCCCGCATCAGCGGGGCGTTTGACTTTTTCCACCGTCGGGGGCTCAGGCCGTTTCCTGGGATGGCCCCGAGCCCTTGCTGCCCTTGATCCATTCCCGCAGCCCCTGCATCACGGCATAGAGAACCGGAACCACGATCACGCCGACCAGCGTAGCCGCCAACATGCCGCCGAACACGGCTACGCCAATGGCCTTCTGGCTGGCCGCACCGGCCCCGCTGGCCGCCAGCAGCGGCACGACGCCCAGCAGGAAGGACAGCGCCGTCATCATCACCGCCCGAAACCGCTGATGCGCGGCCTCGGCGGCGGCGTCCTTGATGGACAGACCCTTGGCGCGCTGCTCCATCGCGAATTCCACGATCAGAATGCCGTTTTTCGAGGCAAGCCCCACCAACATGATCATCCCGATCTGTGTGTAAAGGTTGATGTCACTGCCCACAATCGCCACCGCCGCGACCGCGCCGAACAAGGCCACGATCACCGACAGCAGGATCGAAACCGGCATGGTCCAGCTTTCGTATTGACCCACCAGGAACAGATAGCCGAACAGAACCGCCAGCCCCAGGATCACCACGACCAGCCCGCCCGAGGCAAGCTGCTGCTGCGCCGTACCGGTCCATTCGAAGGCATAGCCGGGGGGCAGGGCGGTGGCCGATTCCTCGGTCATCACGTTGATCGCGTCTCCGGTCGACAGGCCTTCGGCTGGCACCGCGGTTACCGTGGCCGAGCGGAACAGGTTGTGCCGCTTCAGCAATACCGGTCCCAGCACGTTTTCGACGTCGATCAGCGTGCCCAGGGGCACCATCTTGCCCTCGTTCGAGCGCACATACAGGTTCGAGATGTCCTCGACATTGTCGCGATACGACCCCTCGGCCTGGATCATTACACGATAGACACGGCCGAACAGGTTGAAGTCGTTGACATAGTACGAGCCCAACTGCGCCTGCATGGTTTGAAAGATCTCGGCCACCGAGACCTGCAGCGTCTTGGCCTTCTCGCGGTCCAGGTCCACGAACAGCTGCGGCACGTTGGCCCGGAAGGTCGTATAGGCGTGGCCGATTTCCGGCCTCTGGTTGGCGGCATAGACAAAGGACCCGACTGCCGAGGCCAGATCCTGCGGCGAGCCGCCCCCGGTCTGTTGCACCTCCATTTCGACACCGGCCGACATGCCCAAACCCTGGATCGGCGGCGGGTTGAAGGCCACGATCGAGGCGGCGGATTCGCCATTGGCGATGGCCAGCACCTTCTGCAGGATGGCGTCGGCGCTCAGGTC
This sequence comes from Ruegeria intermedia, assembly GCF_900129345.1. Classification (GTDB taxonomy): domain Bacteria; phylum Pseudomonadota; class Alphaproteobacteria; order Rhodobacterales; family Rhodobacteraceae; genus Ruegeria; species Ruegeria intermedia. The sequence goes on from NZ_FQVK01000011.1 coordinate 77,432, forward strand.
TTCATCCTGGCGGTCGTCCCAGTTGTCGAGGTTCACGAAGATCGCCGCGCCGTTGGTGATGGTGCCGTTGAGCAGCGAAAAACCGTTGATCAGCACGGTATTGGCCACGCCGGGGATCTGGCGGATCTGGTCGTCGACGCGCGTGGTCACGGCCTCGGTCCGTTCCAGGGTGGCCGCGTCGGGCAATTGGATGTCGACGAACAGGTAACCGTTGTCCTCGAGCGGCAGGAAGCCGCTGGAGGTGTTCGACATGATCGTGACCCCGCCAAAGCCGAACCCAGCGATGATGGCCAATGAAACTGCCGGGATGATCAGCAGCTTGCGCACGATGGCCACATAGCCCGCGCGCATCGAGCCGATGAACCCCTCGAACGCGGCCAGCAGCCCCTTGGGCGGGCCGGACCGCGCCCGCAGGACCATCCCGCACAAGGCCGGAGACAGCGTCAGCGCGTTGATGGACGAGATCACGACCGCGGTGGAAATGGTGACCGCGAACTGCGAATACAGCCGCCCCGAGATCCCGGGCATGAATGTTACGGGCACGAACACCGCCAGCAGGACAAGCGTGGTCGCGATGACGGGGCCGGTGATCTGGCCCATCGCCTTGCGCGTCGCCTCGGCGGGCGGCAGGCCTTCCTCGGCGATGATGCGTTCCACGTTCTCGACCACCACGATGGCGTCATCGACCACGATGCCGATGGCCAGCACCAGCGCGAACAGAGAGATCGTGTTCAGCGACATGCCGAACAGCAGCAGGAAGGCGAAAGTCCCGATCAGCGAAACCGGAATGGCCACCGCCGGAATGATCGTGGCCCGCCAACTGCCCAGAAACACGAACACGACCGAGATCACCAGGATGAAGGTCAGGATCAGGGTAGAAACCACGTCGTTCAGGGATTGTTCGACGAAATCGGTGGTATTGAACGGAATCGCGTATTCGACATCCGTCGGGAAGGCGCGCGACAGGCGCTCCAGTTCCGCCTCGACCCGTTCGGACACGGCCAGGGCGTTGGCGCCGGGTGCCTGATAGATGCCGATCACGGTGGCAGGCACGGCTTGGAAATACCCCGATGCGGCATAGTATTCCGCCCCCAGCTCGACGCGCGCGATGTCACGGACCCGCACGATGGATCCGGCGTCGCCGGTGCGGATCACGATGTCGCCGAATTCATTGGCCGACGTCAGGCGCCCCTTGGTCTTGATCGTGTATTGAAAGGTCTGGCCCTCGGGCACCGGCGGGGCGCCGATCGAGCCGGCCGACACCTCGATATTCTGCTCGCGAATGGCCGAGATCACGTCACCCGGCGTGATCGACAGGGCGGACATCTTGTCGGGATCCATCCAGATCCGCATCGCGTATTCCAGGTTGGTCAGAACGTCGGCCTTGCCCACGCCCTGCACCCGCGCCAGCGCATCCTTGAGGTTGATCGACGCGTAGTTCGACAGAAACACGCTGTCATAGGTGCCGTTGGGCGAGGTCAGCGTCACCAGCAGCAGCATGTTGGTCGAGGCCTTCTGGGTCACGACCCCCGATGCGGTAACCTCGGAGGGCAGCGACGACATGGCCTGCGCCACCCGGTTCTGGACGTTGACCGAGGCGATATCCGGGTCGGTGCCGACCTCGAAGGTGATGTTCAGTGAATAGGATCCGTTGTCCGACGAGGTGGAGGTCATGTAGATCATGTCGTCCACGCCGTTGACCTGCGCCTCGATCGGGGCGGCCACGGTGTTTTCCACGGTTTCGGCATTTGCGCCGGTATAGGTCGTGGATACGCTGACGACCGGAGGCGTGATGTCGGGAAACTGCGCCACCGGCAAGACCAGGTAACCGATGAGGCCCATGATCGTCAGGACCAGTGAAATGACGAAGGCCAGCTTGGGCCGGCTGATGAACAGGGCGGAAAACATCGGTTATTCCCCCGGCTGTTCTTCGGCGACGACCGCGTCGACGGCCACTCCGGGCCGCACGCGCTGCAGCCCCTCGACGATGACGCTTTCGCCTTCGCGCAGGCCCTCCTTCACGATCACGGCAGACCCCACGTTGTCGCCCGTGGTGATGTACCGTTGTTCGACCATCTGCTTGTCGTTCACGACCAGAACGAACTCGCCGCGCTGGTCGCGCTGCAGGGCGGCCTGTGGAATCAGAACTTCGAGCGTGGGTTCCAGCGCCTCGATCTGGACGTTGACGAAAGCGCCGTCGACGATGAGGCGGTCCTTGTTTTCAAACTCGGCCCGCAGGGTGATGGCGCCGGTCAAAGGGTCGATCCGGTTGTCGACGAACACGATCTTGCCGGTCTCGGGCAACTCGGTTCCGTTGGGCAGGGTCAGCTTGACCACCGGGCTCTTGTCGCTTTCGGCCAGGGTCGACGCGGTTTCGTTCACCGCTTGAAGAACCGAGGTGAACTGTTTCTCGTTCAACGAGAAAGTCACATAGATCGGAGCCTCGCTGACCAGGTTCACCAGCGGTTCGGTGTTGGGGCCGACGACATCGCCGACGCTGACGTTGATCCGGCCCAGCCGGCCGTCGAACGGTGCGTGGATCTTGGTATAGCTCAGGTCCAGTTCGGCCTGCCGGATCGCGGCCTGTGCCGCCTTGACCTCGGCCTCGGCCACCAATTCGTTGGCGCGTGCGATGTCGCGCTCGGATTCCGGCGTGGCATCGCGCCGGTACAGCTCTTCCTTTCGGGCCAGATCCACCTTGGCCAGTTCCAGATTGGCCTCGGCTCGGTCCAGATCGGCCTTCCGCGCCTCGAGCGTGGCCTGATAAAGGTCGGGCTCGATGGTGAACAGCAGGTCGCCTTTCTTGACTTCGGCGCCGTCTTCGACCTCGCGGCTCTCCAGGAAACCGCTTACGCGAGCGATGATGTCGACCTTGTTGATCGCCTCGGCGCGGCCGATGAAGGTGGCTTCCTCGGTGATCTCCTGCGTATAGGCCGCCGCGATCGAGACCTTGGGGGCCGGCGCGCTGGAATCTTCCTGCGCCGACGCCGGCTGCATCAGGCCAATTGCGAGGACGGCGGCAGCCAACCGTCCCGCGCGGCCGATGGCGCGGGGCAGAGGAGAGGGGCGCGGCGGGGAAACAGGGTTCATGACAATTGCCTCGTTCAATGCGGGCGCGCAGCCCGGACCTGCTGTCCGGATCCGAGGGACCAGACGGAATTCTTGGTCAGGATGGAGGCAAAGGGATTATTTCTCAAGCCTTTGATTGCGCAGGCTTGGTACGGGCAAAAAAAACGGGGGCCAGATGGCCCCCTGTTGTACCCGGTCGCTGCGCGGGTCAGGCGCGCGTTCCGGCAAAGCGTGTTTGCCAGTCTTCGCGCTGTTCGTCGGTGATCTTGGCGAACAGAACGTCCGGCACCGTGAACGCGTGTCCGGCGGGCAGGGCGCTCAGCGCGGCAGTCACGTCCTCGGGCCAGCTGGTGTCGAGCGTGTTCATCGCGCTCAGCATCCTGGCCGAGGTCTCGGGGATGAACGGGGCGCTCAGCACCGCGTAAAGCCGGATCAGGTTCAGGCCCAGCCGCACCTGCGCGGCGGCCTGTTCGGGGTCTTCCTTGAAGGTGGACCATGGGGCCGCAGCCTGCAGGTATTCGTTGCCCGCAACCCAGATCGCGCGCAGTTCCTGCGCCGATTTGCGGACCTCCATCGCCTCCATGTGGGACTCGTAGGCGCGGATGCGCTTGGTCAGCTCCTCGATCAGTGCCTGCTCGCGCTCGCCGTATGCGCCGCCGGCCGGAACCTCTTCGCCGAATTTCGAGCGGCAGAACTTGGTGATCCGGCTGACGAAATTACCCAGCACGTCGGCCAGGTCCTTGTTGACCGATTGCTGGAAGTTCTCCCAGGTGAATTCGCTGTCGCTGCTTTCGGGCGCGTGGCTCAGCAGCCACCAGCGCCAGTAGTCAGCCGGCAGGATGTCCAGCGCCTGATCCATGAAGACGCCACGGCCCTGGCTGGTCGAGAACTGGCCGCCGTCATAGTTGAGGTAGTTGAACGACTTGATGTAATCGACCAGCTTCCACGGCTCGCCCGAGCCCAGGATGGTGGCCGGGAAGGACAGGGTGTGGAAGGGCACGTTGTCCTTGCCCATGAATTGAACATAGCGCACGTCGTCGGCGCCCTTGTCGGTGCGCCACCAGCGTTCCCATTCCGCATCCGGCTTGCCGTGCGCGTCGGCCCATTCCTTGGCGCAGGCGATGTATTCGATCGGCGCGTCGAACCAGACGTAGAAGACCTTGCCTTCCATGCCGGGCCAGTCCTCATCGCCCTTCTTGACCGGAATGCCCCAGTCCAGGTCGCGGGTGATGCCGCGGTCCTGCAGGCCGTCGCCGTCATGCAGCCATTTCTTGGCGATCGAGGTGGTCAGCACCGGCCAGTCGGTCTTGCTGTCGATCCAGGCGTCCAACTGATCCTTCATCGCCGACTGGCGCAGATACAGGTGCTTGGTCTCGCGCACCTCAAGGTCGGTCGAGCCGGAAATGGCGCTGCGCGGGTCGATCAGGTCGGTCGGGTCCAGCTGCTTGGTGCAGTTCTCGCACTGGTCGCCGCGGGCCTTTTCATAGCCGCAGTTGGGGCAGGTGCCCTCGATATACCGGTCGGGCAGAAACCGCCCGTCGGCGTTGGAATAGACCTGCTTTTCAGTCACTTCGCGGATCAGCCCGGCCTCGGCCAGCTTGCCGGCGAAATGCTGTGTCAGCTTGTGGTTCTGCGGGCTGGAGGACCGCCCGAAATGATCGAAGCTGAGGCCAAAGCGTTTGGCGATGTCGGCCTGTACCTCGTGCATCTCGGCGCAGTATTCGGCCACAGGCTTGCCCGCCTTGGCCGCGGCCAGTTCGGCCGGGGTGCCGTGTTCGTCGGTGGCGCACAGGAACATGACCTCGTTGCCGCGGCCGCGCTGGTAGCGCGCGAACAGATCCGCCGGCAACTGCGAGCCGATCAGGTTTCCAAGGTGCTTGATCCCGTTGATGTAGGGAATTGCCGAGGTAATGAGAATCCGAGCCATGTTTGGTTTCCGCCTAACTGTCTGCGGGCGCTCTATCAAACCGGATCGGGAAATCCCAGCCCTTGTTTCCTAGCGCCCCTCGCGCGAACGCTTCAGCAGGCGGCCGATGGTGAAGGAGGTGCGCGGCGCGTAGACATAGTTCGTGCGGTCCTCGGGCGTCGGGCGCGAGCGCATCCGCGCCAGTCCAAAGACGATCAGGACCACGTGGCCCAGCGCCACGTAGGCGAACAGCGCGCCGGGGCCGAATTGCTCGATCAATGTCGAGGACACGAAGGGCGAGGCAATGGCCCCCAGCGCGTACCAGAACATCAGCGCGGCCGACAGTTCCACCCGTTGTTCGGTGGTGGCAAAGTCGTTGGCATGGGCGGACGAGATCGAAAAGATCGGGAAGGTGGTGATGCCGAACAGCCCGGCGGCCAGCATGACGCCCACGGTACCGGTCCCGCTGGCGGCCATGGTCACGCCGCAGCTGGCGACGGCGGCCACGGACATCCAGATCAGCACCCAGCGCCGGTCGTATTTGTCGGCCAGCCAGCCCACCGGGTATTGCGCCAGCGCGCCGCCCAGGACGAAGGCCGCCAGGAAGAAGGCGATCTGGTCGACGCCCAGCCCGACCTCTTGCCCATAGACCGGCCCGACCATGCGGAACGACGCCGAACTGAGCGCCGAGACGATCACCCCGGCCACCGCCAGAGGCGAGCACTGCCAGGCCAGGTTCGGACGCAGGCGCGGGGCCTCGGGCGTTTTTGGCTGGCTGGCGCGGGTCAGGGTCAGCGGCAGCAGCGACGCACAGCACAGGATGGCCAGCAGGTTGTACGAGACATACGAGGCCGGCGGCAGCACCGCGATGATCAGCTGCGCGCTGAGCGATGCGCCCATGTCCACGATCCGATAGGTGCCCATCGCCCGGCCGCGGGTTTCGTTGGTCACCTTGTCGTTCAGCCACGCCTCGATGACGGTATAGCACCCGGCCACGCACAGGCCCGAGGCGACCCGCATGGCCGCCCAGGCATAGGGGTCTTCGGTCAGCGTGTGGCCGATCAGCCCCATGGCCCCCAACGCGGTGCAGGCCGCGAAGGCGCGCGAATGACCAACGCTGCCCATCAGGCGCGGTGCCCACCAGCAGCCCACGAAGAACCCCAGGAAATGGGCCGAGCCCAACAGGCCGATCTGTTCGGTCGAGAACTCGAGCGTCAGGCCGGAAATGGCATCCAGCGGGCCGACGCCACCGGTGGAAAGCTGCAAAAGAACGACCGACAGGAAAAGGGCGGCGAAGGAAATGATCGTGCGCATGATGTCCCTGTTTGAGCCTATCTTTCCGCGATGCGCGCGCCTATTCGACGCGCCGATGTCGTTTTCCGCCCGCCTCAGGGTTTTCTTTCGATTTCCGCGCGAATATCCAGCCCGACCGTCGGTCCGACCAGGTCGGCATAGCCCGAAGCCCCGAAAACGTGGCGGTTCAGGGCGCCCGTCAGGTGGATGGACAGGCGGTCCAGCTCGTCCCGCGCCGAGCCGGGCGGTCGGTACAGCGCGGCCTGAAGGACGATCGGGCGGGTGACGCCGCGCAGGGTCAGGTCTCCGGTGATGGTGGCGCCGTCAGAGATGCGTCCACCCCGGCCCAGGCGGATGCGGGTCGAGCGGAACTGAATCGTTGGAAAACGGGCGGCGTCCAGAACCTCGGGGCCCAGCATCGGTTCGCGCGCGAAGGGCAGGCGGGTTTCGGCCCGCGCCACGTCCAGAACGACCGTGGCGCGGCTGTTCTGCAGGCGGCGCGTGTCCACCCATACATCCGCCGTCCGGATCGGCATGGTGCCGGTCTGCGGCGTGCCCGACAGCTGGAACGTGAAGGCGATCAGGGTTTTCGAGCGGGCAAGCGCGTAGGGAACGGGTGCCGCAAAGGCCGGGGCCGTGGCTACCAACGCCGCGAGGGCGGCCACCAGGTCTCGGCGGCGCAACCGGGTCATGCCACGGCCTTCTGCCGGCGCGGGCGGGACCGGTGCAGCAACGTCAGGATGATGGCGATGTTCAGCCCGTTCCAAAGAATGCCGTTCACGAAGGCCAGTGTGTACTGCCCGGTCACGTCATAGATCCAGCCCGACATCCAGCCGCCCAGCGCCATGCCCAGGATGGTCATCATCATCACGAACCCGACACGCGCGCCGGCCTCTTGCGGGGGCATGTATTCGCGCACGACCAACGCATAGCTGGGGACGATGCCGCCCTGCGCCAGACCGAACAACAGGCTGATGACATAAAGCGACACCATCCCGTCATAAGGCAGGAACAGGAACAGGGCGATGCATTGCAGGATCGACCCGATCAGCAACGTGTGAACGCCGCCCAACCTGTCGGCCACCAGCCCCGAGATGACCCGGCTGACCACACCGCCCATCAGCATGAGCGACAGCATCTCGGCCCCGACCGCCGGGCCATAGCCCAGCCCCACGCAGTACGAGACGATGTGCACCTGCGGCATCGACATGGCGATGCAGCAGCCGATTCCGGCGAGGCCCAGCACATATTGAAGACTCCGCGGTGACAGGCCGACGCTGCGCGCGTTGATCTGCGCGGCGGCTGCGGCGGTGCCATGCGCCTCGGCTGGGACCTGCCGGCGCAGAAGCAGCGACAGCGGGATGACCACGATCAGAGTGATGACCGCCAATGTCAGATAGACCTGCTGCCACCCGTCACGGGAGAGGATATCAGACAGGAGCGTGGGCCAGATCGCGCCGGACAGATAGTTTCCGCTGGCCACCAGCGCCACGGCGATCCCGCGTCGGCGCAGGAACCAGTGCGAGATGTCGGAGATCAGCGGGCCGAATCCGACGGCGGTGCCCAGACCCAGCAGCAGATGCGCCACCGACAGCATCGTGATCGTCGGCGCCCATGTCGCCAGCAGATAGCTGAGCGCGCTGAGGCCTGCGGCACCGATCAGCGCCTTGGTCACGCCCAACCGGTCCACCACCTGACCCAGCCACATGTTGCCAAGCGCAAAGCCGATCATGGCCAGCGTGTAGGGCATCGAGGCCTCGGCCCGGCTGGCGCCGAACTGGTTTTCGATCGCGGGCATCACCACGATCACCGCCCACATGCCCACATTGGCCACGGCCGCGATGGCCAGCGTGACCAGAAGGCGAAGCCAGGAATAGCGGCTGTCGTGGATCGGGTGGGTCATTCCGGCACGCTAGGGGGCGGGATGCGGTTTGACCAGTCACAACTTGCGTGATCCGGGGCCGGTCGGTCAGGCGCAGGTTTCCTCGGCGCCGATCCGTTGCAGGTGCAGCCCGGCGCGCGGCGCGGTCTGGGTGGCGTGCCAGCTGACCGGGGGCAGGGCGCGGGCGCGGCGGCGGGTCAGGGTCCAGCGGCGGGTCTGGCCCGTGTGCGCCGGGGCCATGTGCCAGCGCGTCTCGATCCCCTGCGCACCGCCGTCGCCCGGGGTCAGCAGCAGCCCCAGCGGGGCCTGACCCATCGTGCCCCCCTGTTCGGCGGCCAGATGCATCCGGCGCACCGGCGTCAGGCCCGGTGCCCCCGGCAGATCGCCGACCACCAGCGGCACCGCCCCGCTGCGCAGCGCCTCTTCGATGCACCACAACAGGTCCTCGGCCCGGGTGGGGCGGACGAACAGGAACCGGGCGGGATCGGCAAAGGGCATCATGCCGTCGGGGTTCAGCTGATCGGTCTCCCACGAGGGCGAGATCCACAGAACCGGCCCCTGTGCCTGACCGGCCAGCCACATGGCAAAGCTGCGCCGCGCGGGGCCGCAGGCCTCGTGCACGCGGGCCAGTTGCAGCGAAATCTCATCATGCAGGGTCAGCCCCGGCGCCGCGCGCGCCGGTTTGCGGCCAAGAAGATGCGTGGACATGGCCGAATGCTAGCATGTTCCTATTTTGTTCTCAACCCCGAAAGCCGCCGTTCAGCGTGACAGGATCATCCGGCCGTCGGCAAACTGGATGTTGGAAAAACGCTGCAGATAGTCCATGCCCAGCAGGGATCGGTCCATGTCGCCCTCGTTGACCCAGGCCGACACGTTGCGATCCGCGATCGGGCCCAGTTCGAGGCTGTCCAGACGCACTGGGGCGGTGCGCACCAGACCATTGGCCGTGGCCGCGCGGCCCACGAAATTCAGCGAGTCCGGGTCGATCCCCACGCGTTTCGCGTCACGGGGGCTGAGCACGATCTGGCTGGCGCCGGTATCCACCAGGAAGGTGACCGGTTTGCCGTTCACCAGCATCGGCAGATAGTAGTGCCCGTCAATCGACCGCGGAACCTCGATCACATCTCCGGCCACGGCCAGCTGCGGCGTGATGCCCACGGTCGAGCGGATGTCATCCCACAGGCCCACCACGGCAATGACGCCGATGAAGATGAAGACCCAGGCCATGACCATCTGCAAGGTCTTGCCCAGCGACTGGCGGTTCTGAGTGAAGAACCACAGCAGAAGCGCCCCGCCGAGCAGAGCCAGATAGGTCAGCCGTCCAAGATCATAACCATCCATCAGCACATCCAAAACCGTGTCCCGCCCTCGGAATATGGGGGGTCAGGCGGCAAAACCAAAGGCCTTGAGCCCATCCAGAATGAACTGTACCGACAGCGCCGCCAGCAACATGCCCAGCAACCGCGTCAGAACCGTCAGCCCGGTCTTGCCCAGAATGCGCGCGATCAGGCCGCCCGACAGGAAGAACGCCAGAACCACCGCCATCACCGCCAGCATGACGCCCACCGCCATGAGGGTGCCCTGAACGCCCGGATGCTGCCCGGCCAGCAGGATGATCGTGGCGATCGACCCCGGCCCGGCCACCAGCGGGATGGCCAGCGGGAACACCGACGGGTCGGGATGTTCTTCCTCTTCGGCCCGGTCTTCGCGCCGCTTGGTGCGCCGTTCGAACAGCATGTCGAGCGCGGTCAGGAACAGCAATGCGCCGCCCGCAACCTTGAAGGCCGGCATCGAGATGCCGACAAAGCCCAGCACGGCCTCGCCGAAGGCGGCAAAGGCGATCAACACCCCGGTCGCGGTCAGGCAGGTGCGATAAGCGATCTTGCGGCGCGTCGCCGGGCTCATGCCCTGCGTCAGTGCCACGAAGATCGGCGTGGTGCCAAACGGGTCGATCACCACGAACAGGGTGGTGAAAGCGGTGATGAAAAAGGCGGTGTCGATCATGCGGCGGCCTCGGCGTTTTCCAGCCGTTCGGCGGCGGCGAGCCACAGCGCCTCGGCGCGCTGCATGGCCTCGACCACCTCGGCAAACTTGCGGTTCCAGGTTTCCAGATCACCGACGCGGTCATCCTCGTACAAGGCCGGGTCGGACAGTTTGGCCGAGAGCTTTTCGTGCATCGCGGTCAATTTCTCCAGCCTTTCCTCGCATTTCCTCAGGTCGGCCCGCAACGCCAGGATGGTGTCGCGTGGGGCACGTTTGGGCTTGGCGGCGGGTTTTTCCCGGGCCGGTGGCTTGTCGCGCGCCAGAAGCATCTGGCGATAGGCTTCCAGGTCGCCGTCAAAGGGTTTGACCGTCCCGTCCGAGACCAGCCACAGCCGGTCGGCCACCAGCCCCAGCAGGTGCATGTCGTGGCTGACCAGAACCACCGCGCCGGAATAGGCGGTCAGCGCCTCGACCAGCGCCTCGCGGCTTTCGATGTCCAGATGGTTGGTCGGCTCGTCGAGGATCAGCATGTGCGGCGCGTCGATCGTCGCGATCAGCAGCGACAGGCGCGCCTTCTGGCCGCCCGACAGGCGGCCCACCTCGGTTTCGGCCTGATCCGCGCCCAACCCGAACCCGGCCAAGCGCGCGCGCAGTTGGGCCGGGGTCTCGGTCGGGCGCAGGCGCCGCAGGTGATCCAGCGGCGTTTCGTCCACATGCAGCTCGTCCACCTGATGCTGGGCGAAATACCCGATGCGCAGCTTGCTGCTGCGGGTCATCTTGCCCGCCATCAGCGGCAGCCGGTCCGACAGCAGCTTGGACAGGGTCGATTTGCCCTGACCGTTCTTCCCCAACAGCGCGATCCGGTCGTCCTGATCGATGCGCAGGTTCAGACGGCGCAGCACCGGCGTGTCGCCATAGCCGGTCACGCCGCCTTCGATCTGGATGATCGGCGGCGACAGTTCCTCGGGCTCGGGGAACGAGAAGGCGCGCAGGGCGGCCTCCTGCGGGGTCGAGATCAACTGGATGCGTTCGATCATCTTCAGCCGCGATTGCGCCTGAACGGCTTTGGAGGCCTTGTAGCGGAACCGGTCAACGAAGCTCTGCAGATGGGCGATGCGGGCCTTGGCCTTGGCGTTTTCGGCCTCGGCCTGGGCCAGACGTTCGGCGCGGCGTTCGGCGAACTTGTCATAGGGCACCGCGTAATAGGTCAGCTGGCGGTCTTCCAGATGCAGGATCGAGCCGACCGCCCGGTTCAGCAGGCCCCTGTCGTGGCTGATGACGATGACCGTATGCGGATATTTCGCCAGATAGCTTTCCAGCCACAGCGCGCCTTCGAGGTCCAGATAGTTGGTCGGTTCGTCCAGCAGCAGCAGGTCGGGCTGCGAGAACAGGACCGCCGCCAAGGCGACCCGCATCCGCCAACCGCCCGAGAAATCGGAACAGGGCCGCTGCTGATCGGCATCGTCAAAGCCCAGCCCCTTGAGGATCGTGGCCGCGCGGGCCTCGGCCGACCAGGCGTCGATATCGGCCAGCCGGGTCTGGATCTCGGCGATCCGGTCGGGGTCGGTGGCCTGCTGCGCCTCGGCCATCAGGGTGGTCCGTTCGGTATCGGCGGCCAGAACCGTGTCTATCAGCGACACGTTCGACGAGGGCACCTCTTGCGACACACCGCCGATGCGGGCGCGGCGGGGCAGGGTGATGCTGCCCGATTCCAGCGCCAGTTCGCCCCGGATCAGGCGGAACAGAGTGGTCTTGCCGGTGCCGTTGCGACCGACCAGACCCACCTTGTGGCCGTCGGGAATGGTGGCGCTGGCGCCCTCGAACAGGGGGCGGCCCTCGACCGCGTAGGTGATGTTCTCGATCCGTAGCATGGATGCGGTGTGGCGCAGGGCGGGGGCGGTGTCAATCGCGACCGCAACAAGAGGCTTTCCAACCGCCGCGGTCCATGTTAGGCGGCGCGCGGTATATTCCGGCGCGGAGCGGTTCGCGCCGTCAGATTAAGGAGACGCCGACATGGCACTGGAACGCACTTTCTCGATCATCAAGCCCGACGCAACCCGCCGCAACCTGACCGGCAAGATCAACGCCAAGCTGGAAGAAGCCGGCCTGCGCATCATCGCGCAGAAGCGGATCAAGATGACCAAGGAACAGGCCGGCAAGTTCTACGAAGTCCACAAGGACCGTCCGTTCTATGACGAGCTGTGCGAATTCATGTCGTCGGCTCCGGTCGTGGTGCAGGTTCTGGAAGGCGAAAACGCCATCGCCAAGAACCGCGAAGTCATGGGCGCCACCAACCCGGCAGACGCAGCCCCCGGCACCATCCGCGCCGAGTTCGCGGAATCGGTCGGTGAAAACTCGGTCCACGGGTCGGATGCACCCGAAACCGCTGCGGTCGAGATCGCCTATTTCTTCTCGGGCACCGAACTGGTCGGCTAAGCCGCCCGTCGTTTGACATCGAAAAGGGTCGCGCCCGTTGCCGGGTGCGGCCCTTCTTCGTGCCGCGTCAGCCCTCGGGCGTGAGGTCGGCGGCCGAGACGCGCACGCCGACGGCGTCCAGTTCGGCGACCAGTTTCGAGACGGGTGCCTGACGCGCGCCGGCCTTGATCCGGTCGAACCGCGCGCGCAGGGCCTTTTTCTCGTCGCCCTTGCAGTCGTTCCACGGGCGGCCCTGCAAACCCATGACCAGAACGTAATAGCCGATGAAATGCGGGCGGGTTCCGGCCTGAATCAGCCTTGCATAGGCCGCGTCGGCGCCCAGTTCGCGCAGCTCCTCGGCCGAATGGATGCCGGCGCGGGCGCAGGCCTGCTCGAAGGCGGGGCCGAGATTGCGGATCGAGGAGACGGGGCTGGGCATGGGGTCTGTCTAGCGGCGCTCGGCGGCGATGTCACGCTTGTCCGAGGTCTCGGCCTGAGTTACCCAATGCAAGGGCGCATACGGCAGGGGAGGACGGTATGAACGCATTGGATGTGGCGCAGGCGGCGCGGGCGCTTGGTCTGACCGACCCGCCCGAGGGGTTCGTCGAGAACCCGTTTCCGTTCTACGACGCGCTGCTGGCCCATGCGCCGGTTCTGCCGCAGCCGGACGGCTCGGTTCTGCTGAGCCGCCACCGGGATCTGGACCGCATCTATCGCGACACAAGGCTGTATTCGTCGGACAAGAAGGCCGCCTTTGGCCCGAAATTCGGCGTCGGCTCTCCGCTGTTCGAACATCACACGACCTCGCTGGTGTTTTCCGATCCGCCGCTGCACACGCGGGTGCGCAAGATCATGACCTCGGCCCTGACCCCGCGGGCGATCGCCCGGATGGAGCCGGGGCTGATCGAGACGGTGGATCACCTTCTGGATGCGATGGCGGACAAGCCCCGCGTCGATCTGATCGAGGATTTCGCCTCGACCATCCCGATCCAGATCATCGGAAACCTGCTGGACGTTCCGATGGACGAGCGCGGGCCGCTGCGCGACTGGTCGCTGGCCATTCTGGGCGCGCTCGAGCCGGCGCTGACCGAGGAGCAGCTGGCGCAGGGCCATGCGGCGGTCGCGGAATTCAAGGCCTATCTGACCGATCTGGTGGCGCGGCGGCGGGCGGCGCCGGGCGATCCCGAGACCGACGTGCTGACCCGGCTGATCCGAGGCGAGGGGGCGGACGAAAAACTCAGCGAAACCGAGCTTTTGCAGAACTGCATCTTCATCCTTAATGCGGGGCACGAGACCACGACGAACCTGATCGGCAACGGGCTGGCGCTGCTGAATGACCACCCGGACCAGAAACAACGCCTGCTGGACGACCCCAAGCTGATCGCCCCGGCGGTCGAGGAGATCCTGCGCTTTCGCTCGCCCAACCAGTTCGGCAACCGCGAGACCACCGCGGACATCGAACTGGACGGGCTGGCGATCCCGGCGGGCACCAACCTGCACCTGTGCATCGGCGCGGCGAACCGCGACCCCGAGGTGTTCGATGACCCGACGCGGTTCGATATCACCCGCAAGCCGAACCGGCACCTGGCCTTTGCCGGTGGGCCGCATGTCTGCGTGGGGCTGACGCTGGCGCGGATGGAGGGGCGCATCGCCATCGGGCGGCTGCTGGCGCGGTTCCCCGGCTACCGCCTGTTGGACGGGCGTGTGCGAGGCGGGCGGATCCGGTTCCGCGGCTACGCCAGCCTGCCGGCGGTGCTGGACGGTCAGGCGGGCTGACGGGCCAGGCGCAAGGTGGTCTCCAGGCCCGGGTTGCGGTTGCGCGCCAGAAAGCTTCCGTGATGCATCCGGGCAATTGCCGCAACCAGCGCCAAGCCCAGCCCGGCGCCGCGTTCGGATCGCGCCGGGTCGAGCGTGACGAACGGCAGCGCAAGGCGCGGCAGGTCCTCTTCGGGCACGCCGGGTCCCTGGTCGCGGACGCCCAGTTCGGCAAAGGGGCCATCGTCGCGCAGGGTGATGGTGATCGCACTGCCCTCGGGGGCATAGCGCAGAGCGTTTTCCAGAAGGTTCGACAGCGCCTGGGACAGCAATGGCCTGTGGCCCGGGATGGGACTGGCGCTGCCTTCGATCTCAAGCCGGATGCCGAGGTCCGCCGCGACGGGTTCGTACAGTTCGACCGCGTCACCGACCAGTTGCCGCAGGTCGACCTGCTCGAACTGTTCGCGGCCCAGCCCGGCCTCGGCCCGCGAAATCTCGGTCAGTTGCGCCAGGACCCGAAGAATATGGTCGATCTCGGCCGTGGCGCGGGCGGTATCGGCCTCGCGTTCGCTGTCGTTTCGGTGGCTGTCGCCCAGCGCCTCGACCCGCTGCCGGAGCCGCGACAGCGGCGACCGCAGATCATGGGCGATGGAGTTGGACGTGGTCCGCAGGTTGTTCACCAGATCTTCGATCCGGTCCAGCATGGTGTTGAGCGTGGCCGAAACCTGATCAAACTCGTCGCCGGTGCCGCGCTGAGGCATTCTCTGCGTCAGGTCGCCCGACATGATGGAATCGGCCGTATCGGCGATGTCCCGCAGCCGGGAAAAGACCAGCCGGGTCAGCAGCCAGCCTGTCAGGATGCTCAGCGCCAGGGCGGCCCCCAGCGCCAACGCGACCGAATGGAACAGAACCCTGTCGAACTGTTGCCGGGCCAGCGCATCGCGCCCCACCAGCAGGCGCTCGCCGCCGCGCAGGCGGATGGATGCGGCCGAGACCGGAACCATCTCATTCGTCTCGGTTTTTCGCAACTCCAGCTCGGTCCAGCCGCTGCCCGGCGTCACACCCTCGGGCCAACGGGCAAGATTGCCCGCAAGGACATTGCCGAACCGGTCGGTCAGCAGATACAGCGCATCGCGTTCGGAGGCCGAGGGCAGGCGGCGCTCGATGGCCGTCATCAGTCCGATCAGGCCGCGCCGTTCGTATTCGTCGGCCAGCCCGGTCAGCTCTGCCGAAACGACCGAGCGGGTCTCGCCGTTGATCGACCGGGTCGCGGTGACATAGACCAGCGCCAGCACCGTCGCGGTCAGCAGCGCGCTGAGCACCATGCTGAGCAGCACCAGCCGGGTGCGGGAATTGTGGAGCGAAAATCTAAGCCGTGCCATCGGACATCATGTACCCCGCGCCGCGCACGGTTTCGATCAGGGGTGCCTCGCCGGGTTCGTCCAGCTGTTTGCGCAGTTTCGAGATATGCACGTCGACGACGTTGGTGTTGGGGTCGAAATGATAGTCCCAGACGCCTTCCAGCAGCATCGTGCGCGACACCACCCGGTTCTTGCGCCGCAGGAAGAATTCAAGGATCTGAAATTCGCGCGGGGTCAGGGTGATCTCGCGCCCGTTGCGGGTCACCTTGCGGGTCAGCAGGTTCATCTCGAGGTCGCGGCACCTGAGGGTCGGGGTCTCTTCGGATTCCTGCGGGCGGCGCAGCAGTGCTTCGATCCGGGCATGGAGTTCCTGGAACGAGAACGGCTTGACCAGATAGTCGTCGGCGCCGGCGCGCAGGCCCTTGACCCGCTCGTCCACCGCGCTCATGGCGGTCAGCATCAGAACCGGGGTCTTGATCCCGGCCGCACGCAGCGATTTCACCAGCGCCAGCCCGTCCAGTTCGGGCAGCATCCGGTCCAGAACGATGGCGTCGAACCCGCCATCGGTTGCGTGGTACAGCCCGTCACGCCCGTTGGCGGCGGTTTCGATCGCATAGCCTTCCTCGGCGAACCCCTTGGCGATGAAATCCCGCGTGTCCTCGTCGTCTTCAACGATCAACAAACGTCTGCTCATGGTCGGATATCCTTTTGGTCGGGATATAAGCATGTGGGGCCGTCAAAGAATACTGCCGGGCGCGGAAATCGCACCCGGCAGCCCCGTCGCACGCGGACATGACGTGCGGGCGGGGGATGCGCGCGCCCGATATCCCCATCATGCGGCGCGCGCGGGGACAAGCGTCAGGCCACCTCGACGGCCACGAAGATCTGGTTGCCGCCCCGGTTGATCAGCACCAGCGCCGGGCCGTCCTTCTGGTCGCTCAGCGCCTTTTTCAGATCCTGGGGTGTCTCGATCTCGGCGCTGCCCAGCCGGACGATGACGTCACCGCGGCGCAGACCGGCCTTGGCGGCGGGGCTGTCGGGTTGCAGCGCCGTGACGACCACGCCGTGCACGTTTTCCGGCACGCCCATCTCGGCGCGGGCGGTGTCGGTCAGCGGCGCGACGGTCACGCCCAGCGTCTTGCCGGCCACCTTGTCGGGTGCCGCAGCGGCGGTTCTGGTCTGGTGCTGGCCGATGGTGACGTTCAGCGTCTCGGTCTTGCCGTTGCGCAGCACGGTCAGCTTGCTGTCGGTGCCGACGGCGGTCGTGCCGACCAGAACCGGCAGTTCGCTGCTGCTGTCGACCTTTTCGCCGTCGAACGCGATGATCACGTCACCCTGCTGAAGCACACCGTCGGCCGGGCTGCCGGGAACCACGTCCGAGACCAACGCGCCGGTGGTGCCCTCTATCCCCATGGCGGCGGCCAGTTCAGGGCTGACATTCTGGATCGAGACCCCAAGCCAGCCGCGGCTGATCTGCCCGTCGTCGCGCAGGTCCTGGGCGATGTGTTCGACGATGTTCGATGTCACGGCAAAGCCCAGCCCGACCGAGCCGCCCGTGGGCGAATAGATGGCCGAGTTCACGCCGATCACTTCGCCGTCCATGTTGAACAGCGGGCCACCCGAGTTGCCCTTGTTGATCGCCGCGTCGGTCTGGATGAATTCGGCATAGGGGCCGTCCGAGATGTTGCGCCCCTTGGCCGAGACGATGCCCGTGGTGACGGTCGAACTCAGCCCGAAGGGGTTGCCGATGGCCACCACGTCTTCACCCACCCGGATTTCGTCGCTGTCGCCCAGCGGCACCGCGGTCAGAGGGGTATCGGCGTCGATTTTCAGCAGCGCAAGGTCGGTCAGCGGGTCGGTCCCGATGATCTCGGCTTCATAGCTTCGGTCGTCATGCAGGCGCACCGTGACCTTGCTGGCGCCCTCGACGACGTGGTTGTTGGTGATGATATAGCCGTCGGCATCCATGACAAAGCCGGAGCCCAGCCCCTGGCGGGGGCTTTGCCGCGGAATGTCCATGCCTTCAGGCGCGCCGAAACGCTTGAAGAATTCGCCGAAGGGATGACCATCGAAATCGAAGTCGGGGCTGCCGGCCGGCATCGGGACTGCATCCTGCGAAGCAATGATGGTCACGACGGCGGGCGACACGGATTCGACCAGGTCGGCCACCCGCTCGTCTGCCAGGGACGGGATCGCGGTTCCGGCCAGCAGGGCCGCGCTCAGCGCGGCCGCGCCAAACAGGCGCGGTGTGCGGAAAGCGTTCAGGAGGGGCTTGCGGGTATTCATGTCTCGACTGTGCTCCTTGAGTTCGTCGCAGTGGATCGTTTCTTTGACGAATAGGTGGAGAACGGCCCTGTTGGTTTTCTGACCTGTTGGTTAAAATTTCTTAATTCTGCCATCTTCTTGCGGTCTATGCCCGAGGGGCGCAGGCGGTTTCCCGGGAATCGAATCTGTGCGAATCGTCGGATTGTTGCCGAAAAGGGCAGTATTTGAAGAAAAGTGTTGCATTGATAACTCAGGGGACACAACGGCGGCGCGGCCGGGGCCATGAGTTGGATATTAGCGCTTAGGTTGTGTTGGGCTGAAGGCGACGGTCACTTTCTGCTGTCACTCCGCGCACTATTTTTGGTCTCGCTTCCAACAGACGCAGGTGGAACGCTCTGGTCGTTCGATCGGCCAAACTTCGCGAATCTACCTTAGGTAGAGCGATGCGGAGATTCATGTTGCGCGGACGCCATGTCAATTTGAACCTTGTTGGATGTTGCGTCGAATTTTGTATTGTTTTGAAGCGAATGATCGGTGACGATGAAACTGTCCAAAAAAAGGGGGGCCTGACAGACATCAAGGGGGTGTCTCCAGGCAGATCTCGATTACCGGGAACGCCAGTGGCATGTTAACGAGGGGGTCTTGTTTCAGTTCTGCAGAGCCACGTCCGGCGGTTTGTTGAAGCGCCGGTTGCGTTCTTGGAAATGGTGAAGGTGGTAGTCCTGCATTTTGGGCAACCGGCCCGGTCTGAAAAGACCGGGCCGTGTTAGTTTTTGGCCTGCCGACGGGCACGCCATGCGGCCCAGTCCCGGGGCGTGTCCAGGTCGCGCGTGGCATGGGTCCCCGGCAGGGGTTCGATGTGGACTTTGTCGCGATGGGCCCTGACGACACTCTGCGCGCCGGAATCTCCGGTCAATGTACGCAGCTGCGGAAACAGACATGATGCGAAGACCACCGGGTGACCGGGGGTTCCGTCGCTTGCCGATCCGCGCCAGATCAGGCAGCCTGGGTTTTCGCTGACCGAGCGCAGCACTTTTGCCAGGTCATCGGCCGTCAGGTCCGGCAGGTCGGCCAGCAAGATCATCGCGGCATCGGCTGTATCGGGGACGTGTTTCAGGGCTGCGCGCAAGCTGGCATTCATGCCTTCCTTTGCGTCGGCAACCGGAACCTGGCGCACATCCAGCCCGGCCAGCGCGTCGTGGCGCGGATGCGGGGCCGGGGGCAGGGCCACGATGACCGGGGCCACGGCCCGTGCGATTTTTACCGTTCGGCGCAGCAGGGGCTGGCCGTCGATCTTCTGCATCAGCTTGTCTGTTCCCCCCATGCGGCTGGACCGGCCGGCGGCGAGGAGGATGATCGGAATGGTGCTCATGCCGCCACCATGGCGCGCGGCGCGGGCGTTGTCACCCGCGCATGCGTGCGCCATCCGCGTCGAAGGGCGGGGTCGAGATCACGCGGGCCTTGCGCATCTGGCCCAGGATCTCGATTTCCACCTGCAGCCCGTCGGCAATACGGTCGGTGGGCAGGAAGCCCATCGCGATCGACTTGCCCGTGTGGTGCGAATAGCCGCCCGAGGTGCAGAAGCCCACGACCTTGCCGTCCAGCCAGATCGGTTCATAGGCATTCACGTCGGCGTCGTCTGCATCGACCTCGAAGGCCACCAACCTGCGTGCGGGTCCGTCCGCACGTTCCGCCTCGGCAACGGCGCGGCCGATGAAATCGGCGTCCTTGCCAAAGGCGATGAAGCGGTCCAGCCCGGTTTCGGCGGGGGTGTAGTCGGGCGAGAACTCGCGCATCCACGAGCCGAAGAACTTGTCCAGCCGCAGGCTCATCATCGCGCGCATCCCGAAGGGTGTGATGCCGTGCGGTTGCCCGGCCTGCCACAGGGTCCACCACAGCTGGCGCTGCGCCATCGGATCGCAGTAGATCTCGAACCCCAGGTCGCCGGTATAGCTGACCCGCTGCACGATGCAGTCGGTCATGCCGACGACCATCCGGCGAACGTCCATGAAGCGCATGTCACTGACATCCTCGCGCGTGCAGGCGGCCAGAACCTCGCGGGCCTTGGGGCCGGCGATCTGGAAGCCGTTGCGTTTGTCGCTGATATTCTCGACGGTTACGCCGTCTTGCTGATGCTGCCGGAACCAGCGCATGTGGAAGTTCTGCGCGCCGTAAGAGGCGGTGAGCTGGAATTCCTCTTCGCCCAGACAGGACACGGTGAAATCCCCGATCAGCTTGCCCTTGGGTGACAGCATCGGGGTCAGCGACAGGCGGCCCGGCTTGGGGATGCGCCCGGCCATGATCCGATCCAGCCAGTCGCGGGCGCGGGGGCCTGTGACAAGGTATTTGCCGAAATTGTGCACCTCGTTGATGCCCACGCCCTCGCGCACGGCGCGCACCTCGCGGCCTGTTGCCGCGAAAGCGTCCGAGCGGCGGAAGGACGGGGTTTCATAGCCGGGCTCGCCCTCCTGCGCGAAATAGTTCGGCACTTCCAGCCCGTATTGCTGGCCCCAAACCGCGCCCAGATCGCTGAAGATGTCATACATCGGCGTGGTGCGGTTGGGCCGCGCGGCGGGCAGTTCCTCGTTGGGGTAGGCGACCGAGAAACGCTTCTGATAGTTTTCGATCACCTTGGGGCGGGTATAGCCGGGGGTGATCCAGTCGCCGAAGCGGGCCACGTCCATGGCAAAGACGTCGCGCTCGGGCTCGCCTTCGATCATCCATTGCGCCAGCGTCAGGCCGACGCCGCCGCCCTGGCTGAACCCGGCCATCACGCCGCAGGCCGACCAGTAGTTGCGCATGCCCGGCACCGGCCCGACCAGAGGGTTGCCGTCGGGGGCGAAGGTGAACGGGCCGTGGATCACCGATTTCACACCGGCCTCGGCCAGAACCGGGAAGCGGCGATAGGCGAACTCGATACTGTCGGTGATCTTTTCGAAATCGTCGGGCAGCAGTTCATGCCCGAACTCCCACGGGGTGCCATCCACGGCCCAGGGCTTGCAGGGCTGTTCGTAGAAGCCGATGCAGAGCCCGCGCCCTTCCTGCCGCAGATAGCTTTCCCCGGCCGGGTCCATGACATGCGGATGTTCGCCGCCCGAGTCGATGATCGCCTCGATCTGAGGGATGGTGTCGGTGACCAGGTATTGATGCTCCATCGGGTGCAGCGGGAAATAGATGCCCGCCATTGCGCCGACTTCGCGCGCCCAGAGGCCGCCGGCGTTGACGATATGCTCGGCGTGGATGGAGCCCTTGTCGGTGACCACGTCCCAAGTGCCGTCGGGGCGCTGGTTGGTTTCGCGCACCATGCAGTGGGTCTCGATCGTGGCCCCGCCCATCCGTGCGGCCTTGGCATAGGCGTGGGTCGTGCCCGAGGGGTCGAGGTGCCCGTCCAGCGGATCATAGAGCGCGCCGATGATGCCGTCGGTGTTGGTGATCGGGGCGATCTTCCTGATCTCGTCGGGGCCGACGATTTCGGTTTCCAGCCCCATGAAGCGGTGCTTGGCGCGTTCGGCCAGCAGCATGTCGAACCGGTCCTGATTGTCGGCCAGAGTGATGCCGCCCACATGGTGCAGGCCGCAGGACATGCCGGTGATCTCTTCCAGTTCCTTGTACAGCCGGATGGTATAGCCCTGCAGCGCGGCCATGTTGGTGTCGCCGTTCAGCGTGTGGAAACCGCCCGCCGCGTGCCAGGTCGAGCCGCTGGTCAGTTCCGACCGCTCCAGCAGCATCACGTCCGACCAGCCGAGCTTGGTCAGGTGATACAGCACCGAACACCCGACAACTCCACCGCCGATCACGGCCACCTGACACGTCGTTTTCATCCGCACCTCCTTGCGTCTGGCCCGAAAGTGCAGGGGTGCCGCGCCGGTATCTGTCACGAAAACGACCGGGTTTGTCGTTTCCGCCCGCCGTCCGTCAGAGTGGCCGCACCTTCAACCAGGTGATCCGGTTGCCCTCGCGCTCGACGACCTCGAACCGGAAGCCGTGGAACGAGAACACCTGACCAACGGTCGGGATCATCTGCGCCTCGTGGATCACCAGCCCGGCGATGGTGTTGGCCTCGTCATCGGGCAGGTTCCAGTCCATCGCACGGTTCAGGTCGCGAATGGTCATCGAGCCTTCCACCAGGTACTGACCGTCTTCGGTTCGGGTAATCGTCACATCTTCTTCCACGTCGAACTCGTCGGCGATCTCGCCCACGATTTCTTCAAGGATGTCCTCGAGGGTGATCAGCCCCTGCAGCGAGCCGTATTCATCGACCACCAGCGCAAAATGGCTGTGCATGCGCAGGAATTCCCGCATCTGGTCGTCCAGAGTGGTGGTTTCCGGCACGAAATAGGGGGCGTTGGCCACCTTGAGGATGTCGAATGACTTCAGCCGCTCGGCACCGCCCTCGCTGCCGCCGGCCTGCGCGTACATGGCGCGGAACAGGTCCTTGGCATGCACGACGCCCACGATATTCTCGGGCTGACCGCGGAACACCGGCAGGCGGGTGTGACGGCTTTCGAGACACTGTTTCAGGATCGCTTCGGGGTCGGCATCGGCGTCGATCATCTCGATGTTCGAGCGGTGCAGCATGATTTCCTCGACCGTGCGGTCGCCGAGGTCAAGCGCTCCCAGGATGCGGTCGCGGTCCTCTTTTTCCACGACGCCTTCGGAGTGGCCCAGTTGCAGAGCGCCGGCGATCTCCTCGCGCACGGCAAGGATGTTGCTGTCGGGGTCGATCTGAACCCCGAACAGGCGGAGGACCCCGCGCACCAGCAGGCGTACGGCAGCCACCACCGGCGAAAACACCGTAACGACGACACCGATCACCGGGGCGACCGCTGCGGCGGCCTTTTCGGCATTGGTGATCGCATAGGTCTTGGGCAGAACTTCGGCGAAGATCAGAACAAGCAGGGTCATCACCAACGTCGCCAGCGCCACGCCGCTTTCGCCGAACAACCGCGTGAACAGCGCCGTCGCCAGCGAGGCCGCAAGGATGTTCACCAGGTTGTTGCCCAGCAGGACCGACCCGATCAGCCGTTCGTTGTCGTCAGTGATTTCCAGCGCCTTCTTCGCGCCGCGAGATCCCTTGTCGGCCTGCGCCCGCAGCTTGCCCCGCGACGACGCGGTCAGCGCCGTTTCCGAACCCGAGAAGAAGCCGGACAGAACAAGCAGGAACAGAATCGAGACGGTGGTGATCCAGAAGGCACTGTCGAAAAGGGAAGGGTCAGGGTCCATCGTTCCACTAAGATTGTTGTCGCGCCTTGGTTATGGGGGCGCGAGGGCATGCGATCAAGGGGAAGCCCCTAGTCCTCGGTGTCGTCCTTGGCAAGGGGGTGATGCTGCAACACCAGGTCCGACAGCCGCTCGTTCAGAACATGCGTGTAGATCTCGGTCGTGGCCACGTCGGCATGGCCCAGCAGAGTCTGGATCGAGCGCAGGTCGGCCCCATTGGCCAGAAGATGCGTGGCAAAGGCGTGCCGCAGCGTATGCGGGGTGACCTTGTCGGGGGACACACCGCCTTGCACCGCCAGTTCCTTGATCAGCAGAAAGAACCTGTGCCGGGTCAGGTGTCCGGACTTGCCGCGCGACGGAAACAGAAAACGGGACCGCTGCCCGCCCTTGGCCACGGTCGCCTCCTCGGCGGCATCGCGCGCGGCCAGCCATGCGGCCAACGCATCGCGGGCCGGGGGCGACAGGGGCACCATGCGTTCCTTGCCGCCCTTGCCCAGAACCAGAAGCATCCGCGGGTCGCCACGCGCTGCGGACACGGGTAGCGATACCAGTTCGGTCACCCGCATGCCGGTGGCGTACAGCAGCTCCATCAGGCAGGTGTTGCGCAGCCGGTCGGCCTGGGTGCGGCCGGTCTGGCGCGCGGCCTGCAGCAGGCGGTCGACCTCGACCACGTCCAGCGTCTTGGGCAGGCGTTTCTGCCGGCCCGGCCCCTTGATCTGGATCGCGGGGTTGGTGTCGCGCCAGCCTTCCTCGAAGGCGAAGCGGTACAGCTGTTTGATGGCGGACAGGCGGCGCGCCCGGGTCGCGCGCGACAGGCCCTGGGCGTCGCAGTCGATCAGATAGGACTCGATCCGGGCCTGGTCGACCTGGGCAAATCCGGCGCCGTGACGGCTCAGCCATCCCGCGAAATCCTTCAGATCGCGCCCATAGGCCAGCAGCGTGTTGGTGGCCGCGCCCAGCTCGGCGGCCTGTGCCTCGAGAAAGGCTGAGATCCAAAGTTCCGGCGTTTCAGGGCCCGGCATGGTCAGACCCCCTGCAGGATCAGCAGCTGCAGCGCCGCCCGCCGCGCGGTATCCTCGAGCCCGACCCGGCGCAGGGTCGCGATGGCGGCGGTCAGGTCCACCAGGTTGCCGCGCGCGCCTTGGGCATAAAGCTGCATCGCTTCCAGTATAGCTTCGCCCAGCCGGTTCCGGTCCAGCATGGCCTGCAGGTCGGGCGGGACCGGGGCGGCCCAAGCAAAGCCTTCGGTGATCGCATCGGCCAGTGGCGAGGGTGACGGGGCCTGATCGGGCATCCCCCGGGCCAGCGCGGCCAGAAAGGCGTTGGCGGTTGGTCCCTCGGGCACGGACTGGGCCGCGTCTTCATACAGCTCGGACAGCAGCAGAACGCGCCAACGCAGGTTCTCGGCCTCGGCGCCGGGCAGGGGGCGGGGTGCCAGCCGGTCCGCGAACAGCTCGGCAAAGGGAACCTGCAGCTCGACGGTTTCCATCTGCGACCAGACCGCGATCAGCGCATCCGCGACGGCCTGCGGCTTGCCACCGTCCAGCGCGGCCTCGAACCGCTGTACCGCGGCGACCCGGTCCCAGACGGCGCCCGAAGCCGCCGGTGCGCGCTCGGTATAGAGCCCCAGCAGGTGGTTGGGGGTCAACGCGCCGATGCGGGTCAGACGCTCGGCGGCTTCGACCTGGGCCTTCCAACCGGCGACGTCGCGCAGATCGGCATTGGCAAAGGCGCGCGGCAGCGATGCGGTGGGCAGCCGCTCGCCGATGGCCTCGAACAGGCGAAAGGTCAGCGGGTCGGGGTCCTGGGGTTGCGGAAGATAGGGGGCGCCTTCGAACATCTCGGGGCTGAGGAACCGATCGAGCAGGTCCAGCGTTTCGACGGGCAGGATCTCGAGCGCGTGGGCGGCCTCGAGCATGAGCGCGGCCGAGGCCCAGTCACCGCGGCGCGCCTTGCAGAAAATGTGGGCGCGGTAGTCGCGCGACAGGCCGGGATGCGCGATCAGGGCGGTACAGCTGCGGTCTTCGTCACCCGTCAGCAGGGTTGCGTCGAACCAGCGGCGAAACCGGTCCGGCGAATCCGCCGGCCCGGCCTGCTGCACCAGCGCCTGCGCAGGGTCGGCCGCCCCCAACTGGAACAGGCGATCCAGGCGCGCCAGCAGCAGGGTGTCGGGGTCCGCGCCGCCCGCCGGCGCGCGGGCCTCGGTCAGCAGCAAGGTGAACATCAGTTTCTGCATCGCCGGGCTGGATTTCACCGGAACGTTCCCGATCAGCCGGGCCAGACGGGCCGGGTCGCTTGGGCGCCACAGATCCACCGGCAGCCCCGTCACCGAGGCATCCACCAGCCCCAGTGGCGGAGACAGCGCCTCGAGTGGGGCGACATGGATCTGCGGGTCCGTCACCGCATCGGCCACCGGAGGTTCCAGCATCACCGTTCCGGGCAGCAGATTGCCCGGTTCCTTCAGCCAGTCGATCGCCGACAGCGGCTCGGTGGTCTGGGCGGCGACCTGTCCGGCCAGGGCAATCGTCACCGCCGCGGCCCTAGTCCACATTCAGGATGACCGGTTCGCTGATTTCGCTTTGCGGGGCCGAGAAATCCGCGCCGAAATACGGCCCCAGATAGGCAAAAGCCACCAGCCCGATGAAGCTCAGGCAGACAAGGTACAAAAGAAGTTTGATCAGACGGCCCATGGCGCAACGCTGCCTCAAATTTTGATTTTGGCCAAGTTATAACTGGCATTTTTTCCAAGATCACGTCATTCACGGGGAAATGAGCGAAATTAAGCATAACGCATCGCCGGCATCGGTCCGGCCGGCCTATGACCTGCACAAAACGGTGGTTATGGTCGGCATGATGGGCGCTGGCAAGACGGCGGTGGGCCGGGCGCTGGCCGCGCGGCTGGGCGTGCCGTTCCTGGACAGCGATGCCGAGATCGAATCGGCTGCCAACATGACCATCCCCGAGATTTTCGAGCGCGATGGCGAGGCGTTCTTTCGGGCCAAGGAAAGCCAGGTCATCGGCCGTTTGCTGGACGAGCAGAAAGGCATTCTGTCGACCGGCGGCGGCGCCTTCCTGTCCGAGACGAACCGCCGGATGATTTCAGAGCGCGGCGTGTCCGTCTGGCTGCGGGCCGATCTTGAGGTTCTATGGAACCGCGTCCGGCACAAGGACACACGGCCGCTGCTGCGCACCCCCGATCCGCATGCGACGCTGCGCGCCTTGTACCAGGCGCGGGTTCCGCTTTACCAACAGGCCGATCTGGTCGTGGATTCGGATGGCGAAACCGCGATCGAGGACATGGTGGACCGGGTCCTGGAGAAACTGGCGACGCGCCCTGACGTTCTGGAACTGAAGTAGATGCATCAAACCGTATTCGTTGATCTGGCCGAACGGTCCTATGACGTTGAAATCGGGCCGGACCTGCTGGCGCAGGCCGGGGCGCGGATCAGCCCGCTGTTGCATCGGCCGCGGGTGGCGGTGCTGACGGATGAAACCGTGGCCGCGCTGCATCTGGACGCGCTGCGCGCCGGGCTGGCCGCGGCCGGGGTCGAGATGACGGCGCTGGCCCTGCCGCCGGGCGAGGCAACCAAAAGCTGGCCCCATTTCGAACGCGCGGTCGAATGGCTGCTGGCCGAAAAGGTCGAGCGCCGCGATGTCGTCGTGGCCTTTGGCGGCGGGGTGATCGGCGATCTGGCCGGGTTTGCCGCTGCGGTGCTGCGCCGGGGGGTGCGGTTCGTGCAGATCCCGACCTCGCTGCTGGCGCAGGTCGACAGTTCGGTGGGCGGCAAGACCGGCATCAACGCGCCGCAAGGCAAGAACCTGATCGGCGCCTTCCATCAGCCGTCGCTGGTGCTGGCCGATACCTCGGTTCTGGGCACCTTGACGGCGCGCGATTTTCTGGCGGGCTATGGCGAGGTCGTGAAATACGGGCTGCTGGGCGATGCCGAATTCTTTGAATGGCTGGAGCGCAACGGCCCCGCGCTGGCCGAGGGCGACATGGCGGCGCGGGTTCAGGCGGTGACGCGATCGGTGCAGATGAAGGCCGACATCGTCGCCCGCGACGAGACCGAACAGGGCGACCGGGCGCTGTTGAATCTTGGCCATACCTTCTGTCACGCGCTCGAGGCTGCGACCGGCTATTCCGAACGGTTGCTGCATGGCGAAGGCGTGGCCATCGGCTGTGCCCTGGCCTTCGAACTGTCGGCGCGTCTGGGCCTGTGTTCGCAGGAAGACCCCAGCCGTGTTCGGGCGCATCTGCGCGCGATGGGGATGAAGACCGACCTGGCCGACATTCCCGGCGATCTGCCGGGGGCCGAGGCGCTGGTCGATCTGATGGCCCAGGACAAGAAGGTGGTGGATGGTCAGTTGCGGTTCATCCTGGCGCGCGGAATCGGGCAGGCCTTCGTGACGTCGGACGTGCCGCGCGATGCGGTTCTGTCCGTGCTCGAGGATGCGCTGGCCACCTGCTGACGGCCTCAGCGCCCCCGGATCACCATCAGTTCGCCGATGTTTTCGCGGGTGATGTACCCGACCATCTGCCCCGTTCTGGTGCAGACGGCCACTGCCGGAGCGCCGCCATGCAACCCGTCCAGAACCGCCTCGAGCCCGCTGGCCGGCGACACCACGGGGATCTCGGTCTCCATGACCGATGTGGCCGGGTCTGACCGCGGGTGATCGCCAGCAAGGGCGGCGAACAACCGGTTGCGCGTCACGAAGCCCAGCAATTGCCCGTCTGGGCTCAGCACCGGAAACTCGTGCTGGGTGGTCTGGATCACGGCTTGCGCGGCCGTGCCCAGCGTGTCCTGCGGCGTCAGCGCGTGGAACTCGGTGATCATCGCGTCGCGGGCCAGAACCCGGCGCGCGACCGAGCGCATCTCGACATCCTGGCTTTCGGCATTGGCGGCGATGAAGACGAACACCGCGATCAGGACCAGGATCGGGTTTCCGGTGCTGAGCCCCAGAAAGCCGAAACCCACCGCCACGATCTGACCAGCCGAGGCCGCGGCCCGCGTGGCCTTGACCCGGTCCATCTTCAGGCACAGCAGCGCCCGGAACACCCGGCCTCCATCCATCGGAAAGGCCGGGATCAGATTGAAGACCGCCAGAAACAGGTTCACATAGGCCAGCCGGCTGAACAGATCGACGCGCGCCGAGTCGATATGGGCCATTACATCCATCTGAATGCCCGCACCAAGGCCCACCAGCACCAGCCAGATCACGATGTTCACCGCCGGCCCGGCCAGCGCCACGGCGACTTCCTGCATGGGCTTTTCAGGCATCCGCTCCAGCCGCGCCAGCCCACCGATCGGCAGAAGCGTGATGTCCGGCGTGCGGATACCATAGCGGCGCGCCATCAGCGCGTGGCCGAACTCGTGCGCAACCACGCAGGCAAACAGCGCCAGAACGAACAGGATGTTGTCCAATGCGGCAGGCAGGCCGCCCTCGGCATAGGCCGCGAATCCGACCCAGGCCAGAAGAATGAAGAAGGTGACATGGACCCGCAGTTCCGAGCCAAGCAGACGACCGACGGCGAAGGACCATGTCATGTTGCGGCTCCGTCAGATCAGATCAGAACGGGATTTCGTCGTCGTCGATGCCACCCGAGGCCGGCGCCGGCGCACTGCCGCCCATCGGTGCGCCATAGGGGTCTCCGTAACCGCCGGACTGGCCGCCGCCGTAACCGCCACCGCCGCCTTCGCCGCGGGCATCCAGCATCACCAGGGTCGAATTGAACCCTTGCAGGACGACCTCGGTCGAATAGCGGTCCTGACCGGACTGGTCCTGCCATTTGCGGGTCTGCAACTGGCCTTCGACGTAAACCTTTGACCCCTTGCGAAGGTATTGCTCGGCGACCCGGACCAGGCCTTCGTTGAAAATCGCGACCGAGTGCCACTCGGTCCGTTCGCGGCGCTCGCCCGTGTTGCGGTCTTTCCAGGTTTCCGACGTGGCGATGCGCAGGTTGCAGACCTTGCCTCCGTTCTGAAACGACCGAACCTCGGGGTCACGCCCGAGATTGCCGATCAGAATGACCTTGTTGACTGAACCTGCCATGTTCTTCCTCGTATCCTGTCTTGCGGGTTGGGGCGCGAATCTCGCGCGGTGTTCACCCGAACCCTATACCCCCCGCGCGCGGGTTGGAACACGGATCATGGCCGAGCCTGTCGTTTGAATGTCCACCCGCGATCGACCAAGCTTTCATTTCGGGCTGAAATACCTATACTCATCCCGATGGCAGTACGGGCGGGATTTGCTTGAATGCGGTATGTGTTGACTGGTTTCGCGGTTGTCTTTCTTGCGCTGACTTCTGTTCCGTCGGGCGCCGAAGTTCTTTCGACCAAGAACCGCAGGGACATCTTTCTCAAGCAGGCCAAGGTGCTGGATACCCGTGCCGCCAGCCAATACCGCGACAGCGAGCGTCTCAAGCCCAAGTCGGCGCAGGGAAAGTTCAACAGGCGGTACGATGGCAAGTACAAGGGGCAGTATCTGGCCCTGGCGCGTCAGGCCGCGCGCATGCACAACGTCCCCGAAGAGCTGTTCCTGCGGCTGGTCCAGCAGGAAAGCGGATGGAACCCGCATGCCCGGTCCCACAAGGGCGCGTTGGGGCTGGCGCAGCTGATGCCGCAGACCGCGCGTCTGTTGGGAGTGGACCCGCACGACCCCAAGCAGAACCTGGAAGGCGGCGCGCGCTACCTGTCCTGGCAATACAAGAAGTTCAGGTCATGGCGCCTAGCGCTGGCCGCCTACAATGCGGGGCCGCAAGCGGTGGAAAAGCACGGTGGTATCCCGCCTTATGCAGAAACCCGGAACTATGTGAAGGCCATCTGGGGCGGTTGAAGCCCCATCGGTCGCGGACATGGTCCGGACCGTCCAGTGGACGGCCCAAACACGTCGAACATCGCGTATGTCATTCAGCCGCGATCTTGATGACCGGCTGCATTCTGGCAAGGATGTCCTCGGCCAGATGACACTTGATCTGATGACCTTCGGCCAGGGTCTTGGTCGGTGGAACCTGCTGTTCGCACAGCCCCCCGGGGACCTCGGACTTCCACCGGCAGCGTGTCTGAAACGGACATCCCGGCGGCGGGTTCATCGCCGATGGAATATCCCCTTCGAGAACGATGTGCTCTTTTTCCACCGAGGTATCGGCGATCGGAACCGCGCTCAGCAATGCCTCGGTATAGGGATGATAGGGGGGCGAGAACACCTGATCGGTCGTACCCAGTTCGACCACATGACCCAGATACATCACCATCACGCGGTCGCTGAGGTAGCGGACGATCGACAGGTCGTGGCTGATGAACAGCAGGGTCGTCTTGTGTTCGCGCTGGATCTCCATGAGCAGGTCGGTCACCGCGGCCTGCACCGAAACATCCAGAGCCGAAACCGGTTCGTCCGCGACGACGATCCGGGCGTCCCCGGCAAAGGCACGGGCTATCCCGACGCGCTGTTTCTGGCCGCCTGACAGTTGGCGCGGCATCCGGTCGGCAAAGGCCCGGGGCAGCTTCACCAGATCCAGCAACTCCAGCATCCGTTGCTTGCGCTCGGCCTCGGACTTGCCGACGCCGAAGATTTCCAGCGCGCGGATGATCTGCCGCCCCACCGTCATCGACGGGTTCAGCGTATCGAACGGGTTCTGGAACACCATCTGGACTTCGCCAATCGTTTTCGTATCTCGCTCTTCGATCGGCAGATGCTCGATGTTGCGGTTGTCCAGCAGGATCTGCCCGTCCGTCGCCGTTTCCAGCCCCATCAGCACCTTGGCAAAGGTGGATTTGCCGCAGCCCGACTCACCCACGATGGCCAGGGTTTCGGACTCGCGGGCCTCGAAACTCAAGGTCTCGTTGGCTTTCACCACTTTCTTCTCGCCGCCACCGAACAGCGCGTTTGCCGCGACCTCATAATATTTCTTGAGGTTGTCGATCTTCAGAACGGTCTGACCGATGGGCGCTTTTTCTTTCTGCTCCGCAACGGTGACCGGGGCGTTCCAGTCGATCTCCTGGAACTTGAGGCAGCGCGTATGGTGGCGGTCGTTTCCCGGCACAGGGAACATCGGGATGTCTTGCGCGTCACAACGCCCCGCTTCGAAATAGTCGCAGCGCGGCCCGAAATTGCAGCCTGGCGGACGTTCATGCGGCAGTGGGAAGTTGCCGGGGATGGCGACCAGCGGGTGCGAATTCTTGTCCGCGCCGGGCAGGGGGATCGAGCGGAACAATGCCTGCGTATAGGGGTGCTGCATCTCGTCGAACACGTCGTGGATCGAGCCCCGCTCGACCGCCTCGCCCGAATACATCACGCACAAACGATCGCAGGTCTCCAGTACCAGGCCCAGATTGTGCGAAATGAAAAGCATCGAGGTGCCGTATTTCTTGCCCAGATCCTTGACCAGCTCCACCACGGCTGCCTCGACGGTCACGTCCAGCGCGGTTGTCGGTTCGTCCAGGATCAGCAGGGCCGGTTTCGACATCAGCGCCATCGCGATCACGATGCGCTGCTGCTGGCCGCCCGACAATTGATGCGGAAAGCTGTTCAGCATCCGCTCGGGGTCGGGCAGGCGCACGTCGGTCACCACTTCCAGCGCGCGCGCATAGGCCTCTTCCTTGCTGACCCCTTCGTGGATCATCGGCACTTCCATCAGCTGCTTGCCGATCTTCATCGCCGGGTTCAGCGAGGCCATCGGCTCCTGATAGATCATCGCGATCTCGTTGCCGCGGATGTCGCGCAATTCCTCGGGGCTCATCTCGCTGAGGTCACGACCCTTGAACTTGATGGTGCCGCCGACGATACGGCCGTTCTTCCCCAAATCCTGCATCACGCCCAGCGCGACAGTCGACTTGCCACAGCCGGATTCCCCGACCAGCCCCACTGCCTCGCCCGGCATTACCGAAACCGAAAAATCCATCACGGCCGGAATTTCCCGCAGCCGGGTAAAAAAGGAAATCGAAAGCTTGTCGATTTCCAGGATCGGCCCGTCATGATCTGCAAGTTTGCTCATTTCTTCGCTCCTCGCCAAAATCGGGGGTCCCCTTCATCTGGCTCAAAATATCCCGGGGGGTCCGGGGGGCTGGCCCCCCGGCCGCTTTCACGTCAGTCCTTCAGGCTTTCCTCGCGCAGGCCGTCCGCCAGCAGGTTCAAGCCCAGAACCAGCGACAGCAGCGCCAGCGCCGGCGGCAGGGCCGGGTGCAGATAGATCGACAGCAGCTTGCGCCCTTCGTTGATCGTAGACCCCCAGTCCGGGCTTTCCGGCGGCAGGCCCAGTCCAAAGAACCCCAAGGTCCCCAAAAGGATGGTCGTGTAGCCGATGCGCAGGCAGAAATCGACGATCAGCGGTCCGCGCGCATTGGGCAGGATTTCCCAAAGCATGATGTACCAGGGGCCTTCGCCGCGCGTCTGTGCGGCCGCCACATAGTCTCGTGTCTTGATGTCCATGGCCAGGCCGCGCACGATGCGGAACACCGTGGGCGAATTGACGAAGACAACTGATACGAACACGACCAGGATCCCGCCGGGAATGTCGAACAGATCCAGGTAGGTCGGCAACCCCCAAATGCTGTAGGCGTCGGTATTGATGACGTGGCCCCCGGTCGAAATCAGCGACAGATACAGCCAGATCGCGATCCCCAGCACCCCGATCAGTAGCGGCGTTCGAAAGTTCGGGCGGGTATAGTACCGCGAGTTCAGAAGCACCGCGATGAACAGGATCGGAAAGATGAACAACACGGCGGCCATATAGTTCGGAACGCCGGTCGCCACGATTTCCGGGGTCACCAGCAGATAGAACAGCAGGATCACCGGGAAGGCCAGGATCAGGTTGGCGAGGAACGACAGGAACGTATCCAGACGTCCGCCATAATACCCCGCCGGCAGGCCCAGCGTGATGCCCACCATGAAGGCGAACATCGTGGCCAGCGGCGCGATCTGCACGACGATCCATGCGCCC
Source organism: Ruegeria intermedia (assembly GCF_900129345.1). Lineage (GTDB taxonomy): Bacteria > Pseudomonadota > Alphaproteobacteria > Rhodobacterales > Rhodobacteraceae > Ruegeria > Ruegeria intermedia. The sequence continues at coordinate 110,518 of NZ_FQVK01000011.1, forward strand.
TTGACCATTCGGCTGAACACATCGCGCGCCAGGTTGTCGCCGCCCAGCAGGTACCAGGCGAACTGCCCGTCCTCGGGGTTGGGCAGGGGGGTGCCGGGTACCTTGTTCTTCATCCCCGACAACTGCACCAGCGGGTCATGGGTCACGATCAGGTCGAGCGCGCCGAAAATGCCGGTGAACACCCAGAACATGACCAGAGCAAAGCCGATCATGCCGATCGGGCTGTCGAACAGCTTGCCATACAGGCCCAGCCGCCGCTTGAACGCGACCGACATCGCAAACAGGATGATCAGCGACACCCAAACCGGCAGGAACTGCTGCGCGACGGCGCCGACGATGCCGGCTCCGGTTCCCATGAATACGCCCAGCAGCAGATAGGCGACCACCGTCGCGATGCTGGCCAGGAAGGAATACCACAGCGCGGCTTCGACCAGGCTGCGCAGCCCGCCGCTCGAACTGACGGTACCATCCGCGTTCACGGTCATCTGGGGTTCAGGCAGCACGATGCTGGCCAGGATCCAGACCAGGACCGAGACGGCCAGCGCAACCAGCGCGATCATCAGGATCGGGTTCAGAAAGGCGAGGGAGCCAGTCCAGCTCAGAGGTTCCATGGTCTATCCTCCCTTATGAAATGCGGATGCGCGGGTTGAGGTAGACATAGCCGATATCCGAGATCAGCTGCGTCACCAGAACCACGAAGACCGACACGACCGAGATCGCCAGCAGCAGCTGTATGTCGTTGTTGCCCGCAGCCTGCACCAGCGCCCAGCCAAAGCCCTTGTAGTTGAACAGGGTCTCGACGATCACGACGCCGTTCAGCAGCCACGGGAATTGCAGCATGATGACGGTGAAGGGCGCGATCAGCGCGTTGCGCAGCGCGTGTTTCAGCACGATGTTGGAAAAGGACACACCCTTGAGCCGCGCGGTGCGGATGTACTGCGCCGTCATCACCTCGGTCATCGAGGCGCGGGTCATCCGCGCGATATACCCCATGCCGTACAGGGCGATGGTCAGCACCGGCAGAAAGAAATTCTCGAAGGTCGGGTTGTCCATGGCCTGCGTGGCCGTGCCCTTGAACCATTTCAGACCCACGGTGGACGAGGTGAAGATGGCGATGAAGATCACGCCCGAGACATATTCCGGCGTGGCCGTGGTGATGATCGAGAAGGTGGACAGCGACCGGTCCAGCGCCGACCCTTCGCGCATGCCGGCCAGAACCCCCACCAGCAGGGCGGTCGGCACCATCAGCAGCAGTACCCAGAACATCAGGTATCCGGTGTTGCCCAGGCGTTTGGCGACAATCGTCCCCACCTCTTCCTTGAACACCGTCGAATATCCCCAGTCGCCCTGAAGAACGCCGCAGAAACGGGGCGTGGTCTCGGGCGTCGAACCGGGGCGGGCGCAGGTGCCCACGAACTGTCCGTCATCCAACGTGTTCCTGAACCCCGGCACCACGCCCAGCCACTGGCCGTACTTGACCAGCGTGGGTTGCATATAGCCGCGATTTTCCAGCCACGAGACGACCTGTTCGTCGGACATGCGCTGGTTGCCCTGCGTCTTGGCCAGCTTTTCCAGGTTCGGATAGAGGTTCGTGAGGAAGAAAACCACGAAGGTCAGGCACAGCGCCGTCAGCAGCATCACGCCCAATCGTCGGAGGATGAAGAGTCCCATGTTGGCCCCTGTTGTTCGGGTTTTCCGCAGATCAGTGGACCATTGCCTGGCCTCGGACGTTCCGACCCCATGTCGGTGTGTCTGCGGCTGGAAAGGGGCGCCCGCATCCGGGCGCCCCATCAGGGTTCAGGTCAGGCTCAGGCCGCCCAACCCCATTTGTAGTGATGGTGTTCGAACGACACATGCATGTCGGTGCCGACCAGACCGTCCTTCATGTGGCGATACAGCGAACGCCAGTAGGGTTGGATGGTCACGCCTTCCTCCTGGATCATCGCTTCGCCCTTGGCCACGATCTCGCGGCGCTTGTCGGCATCGGCAATGGCCAGAGCCTCGGTCAGCAGGGCATCGAACTCGGGGTTCGCCCAGCCGAATTCGTTCCAGGCTTCGCCGCTGCGATAGGCCAGCGCCCAGATCTGCACGCCCAGCGGGCGGTGGTTCCAGTTGGTCGAGCTGAACGGGTATTTCGCCCAGTCGTTCCAGAACGTGTTGCCCGGCAGAACCGTCCGCTTGACCTTGATGCCGGCGTCGCGCAGCTGGGCTGCGACCGCATCGGTGGTGTTGCGGCGCCAGTCGTCGTCGATCGAGATCAGCTCGTGCTCGAAATCGGCCATGCCGGCCTCTTCCATCAGCTTGCGCGCGCCTTCCGGGTCAACTTTCTGCGGCGGCAGTTCGTAGTAATCAGGGTGGATCGGACCGACGTGGTGGTTTTCCGCAGGAGAGCCGCGGCCACCATACCCCAGTTCCAGACAGACCGAGTTGTCCACGGCCATCTGCAGCGCCTGGCGCACACGTTTGTCGGCATAGATCTTCTTGCCGTCCACTTCGGCCAGCTGGTTGGGGCGGATCACGATGGTGTTCATCGTGACGACCTCGGATTTGACATAGCCCAAGCCGTCCATCACGTCGATGAATTCACCGACCGATTCATACAGCATGTCGACTTCGTCGGATTCCAGCGCCGCCAGCCAGGCCGACGGATCGGTGCCATAGTCGATATATTCGATACGGTCCAGCGCCGGGCGGCCGAACACGTCCTCGCCCCACCATTTGTGGTTTTCGTTGCGCACCAGAACGGCCTTTACGCCGACTTCCAGGCTCTCGATCAGGTAGGGGCCGGTGCCCACGTTGTTAGTCAGGTCCGTTTCGCTGAACGAGCTGTGGATGATCGCGGCCGGGTAATCCGCCATGCCCGGAATCAGCGAGATGTCCGAGTTCGGCAGGTTCAGTTTGACGGTGTGCGAATCCACCACCTCGATCGCGCCTTCGATCGCCTGACCGGTATCGGCGTCGATCAGCGTGGCGAAACGACCGGCCATCGAGTTGGTTTCGGAGCTCTTGTCACACCAGCGCGCGATGTTGCGGGCGACGTCCTCGGCGGTGAAATCGTCACCGTTGTTCCACTTGACGCCCTTGCGGACCTTCAGCGTGTACTCGGTAGCGTCGTCGTTGACTTCCCAGCCTTCCAGCAGCATGCCGCGGAAGGTGCCGTCCGAGTTGTACTCGACCAGGTATTCCAACGTGCCACGGGTGACGTTCGCGATCTGCGACCAGTCATAGGTGCGCGGATCCTTCAGCGCACGCACCTCCATCTGAACGCGCAGCGTTCCGCCCATCTTCTTGGCGTCTTCACCGGCCGCCTTGGCCGGGGCGGACAGTCCGATCATGCCGTAGGCCGCAGCAGCCGTGACGCCGAGGCTGGTCGTGCGTGTCAGAAACTCGCGGCGGCTCAGCTTGCCTTCCTGGTATTCCCGGGCGTGCATGTCCGCCGCCCAATGCACCGGTGCGCCGGTCAATGTCTTGATTTCCATGAAAGTCTCCCTGTGAGATTTGTTTTTTGGTTGCGAGAATCCGCCGTATTCGGGCTGAGCCGATTGCGACGTTTCCCTGAATTTTTCTGAGTGCAGATCATCCCCATGCGAACATTCGGCACCAGAATCCGATCAAGGTCAATGTTCGAAATCGTCATCAGATGTTCAAAAACGACATTTCCGGGGAGAGACCCCGGCTGCGCGGCCACGCTTTGCCGGGCAAATCCAAAAGTGACATCCGAAATCACCCGGGTGATTCTGTCTGCTGCGGGTCAAAGGGCGACAACTTGCAATAAGGCAATGATAAAAAAATGAAAATATATCGGTGATTGGGTCTGGCACTGGATTTTTCAGTCGCTCAGGTCGACTTTATGCCAGTCCTTCATGCGCGACCGGCACCAGGTCCGCTGACGTTTGGCGTATTGCCGTGTCGCAATCGTTGCTTTCTCGCGGGCCTCGTCCAGGGTCAGGTCGCCCGTCACATAGGCCATCAGTTCGGGCACGCCGATTGCCTTGCAGGACGGAAGCGACGGGTCGTACCGGTCTCGCATCGCCGCCACCTCGTCGAGGGCGCCTGTGGCCAGCATCTGGTCGAACCGCCGGTTGATTCGATCCAGCAGCCAGGCCTTGTCGACATCGACCACGATCGGTACGGCCTGATCCAGCCGAAGCACCGGCGGCGGCGTTTCGGCCTGCCAGTCGGTCAGGCTGCGACCGGTGGCGCGTTCGACCTCCCAGGCTCGTTGCACGCGCGCGCGGTTGCGGGTGTCGAGGCGAGCGAGTGTGCGCGGGTCCACCTCGGCCAGCAAGTCGGGCAGGGGCATCGCGTCCGCCTGCGCGCGGATCGCGGCAGGGGTCGGTGGAATTTCGGCCATGCCTTCGGTCAGCGTCTTGAAATACAGCCCCGTTCCGCCGACGATGATCGGACGCAGGTCGCCCGACAACAGCGGAGTGACCTCGCGCAGCCATTGACCGGCCGAATAGGTTTCATCAAAAGGGACATGCCCGTAAAGCGCGTGCGGCGCCCGGGCTTCCTCTTCGGCCGAGGGGCGGGCCGAGATGACCCGCCAGCAGTCATAGACCTGGCTGGCATCGGCATTGACGATGACCCCTCCGAACCTTTCGGCCACGGCCAGCGCCAGCGCCGATTTCCCCGACGCCGTGGGGCCCGCGATCAGAACCGGTTTGCCCTCGGGAACGGAGGGGAGCCGGTCCGCGATCGCGGCCGATGAGGTTGCTGTCCTGTCCGATTGCGCCATTGTCCGACCATCCGCATTGAACCCGCGGGGGTTTTGCTTCATTTTGCGCCGGAAAACAAACCCGTGCCAGCCCGGAGCGCAACATGACCCTTTCTTCCGCCACCACAACCGAAGAAACCCCAAAGACAACCTACAACCGCGTGATGCTGAAGATCTCGGGCGAGGCGTTGATGGGCGATCAGGGCTTTGGCCTGCATCCGCCCACCGTGCAGCGGATCGCGCAAGAGGTGAAATCGGTTCATGACCTGGGCGTCGAGATCTGCATGGTCATCGGCGGCGGCAACATCTTTCGCGGCCTGTCGGGCTCGGCACAGGGGATGGAACGGACGACGGCCGACTACATGGGCATGTTGGCCACGGTGATGAACGCGCTGGCGATGCAGTCCGCGCTCGAGGGGCTGGGCGTGTTCACCCGGGTGATATCGGCCATTCGGATGGACGAGGTGTGCGAACCCTACATCCGTCGCCGCGCAGTGCGGCACCTGGAAAAGAAACGGGTCTGCATCTTTGCCGCCGGCACCGGCAACCCGTATTTCACAACCGACACCGCTGCGACGCTGCGCGCCAACGAAATGGCCTGCGAGGCGATCTTCATGGGCAAGAACGGCGTCGACGGCGTTTATGACAAGGACCCCAAGGCGCATCCCGATGCGGTGCGCTATGACACGGTCACCTATGACGACGTGCTGGCCAAGCGGTTGAAGGTGATGGATGCCTCGGCCATCGCGCTGGCGCGCGACAACAACCTGCCGCTGATCGTCTTCGGCCTGGACGAGCCCGGCGGGTTCCGCGGTATCCTGGCGGGTGAGGGAACCTATACCAAGGTTCAGGGCTGACCCGGCGGCTTCGCGCCCGCACCGACTTTGTTCACGAACTGTGGCCCGCGTCCCGAGACGGCGCGGGCTTGCCCTTTGACGGGTGGAATCCGTGACTCCTTTGCGAAAATGCCTGGAAACTGTCGTTTTTGCGCGGTGGACGGTCTTTCGCGACAGACCGTCACGGCGCGCCTTCCGTGCACAGAGGGGCACCAACATCGAGAGAAGAGAGAATGTCCGACAATACGGAAACCGACTATGAGGTCGGCCAGGACAACATCCAGATCATGGGGTTGGATATCCACAACCCGGTCTTTGCGGTCTCGGGCCTGACCATCATCGCCTTCGTGTTCTTTTCGCTGGTGTTCCGCGAACAGGCCACGGAATTCTTCGGCTGGCTGCGGCCGGCGCTGACCAGCCGCTTTGACTGGGTGTTCATGGTTGCGGCCAACATCTTCGTGGTGTTTTCGCTGCTGCTGATCGTCACGCCCTATGGGTCGATCCGACTGGGAGGTGACGACGCCAAGCCCGACTACAGCTATGCTGGCTGGTTTTCGATGCTGTTTGCCGCAGGCATGGGCATCGGGCTGGTGTTCTGGGGCGTGGCCGAGCCGATTTCGCATTACGGGTCGTCGTTGGGCGGTGTCGCCGTGGGAGAGGACGGCGCGCGCACCGACTGGGCGCCGCTGGGCGCGGCGTTGAACGACCCGGAGGCCGCGCACGAGTTGGCCATGGCGGCCACGATCTTCCACTGGGGGATGCACCCCTGGGCCGTGTACGCGATTGTCGCGCTGGCGCTGGCCTTCTTCAGCTTCAACCGCGGTCTGCCGCTGACGATGCGGTCGGTCTTCTACCCGTTGCTGGGCGAAAAGACCTGGGGTCCGCTGGGCCATATCGTCGACGTTCTGGCGGTGTTTGCCACGATTTTCGGGCTGGCGACCTCGCTGGGGCTGGGGGCGACGCAGGCACTGGCGGGTCTGAACTATCTGTTCGGCGTACCGGTGACCGACGGGATGAAGGTGTTTCTGATCATCCTGATCACAGTCTTTGCGCTGGTTTCCGTCGTTGCCGGTCTGGACAAGGGGGTCAAGCGCCTGTCCGAGGCCAACATGATCCTGGCCGCCCTGCTGCTGTTGCTGGTTCTGGTCGTGGGTCCGACCATGGTCATCCTGACGGGGTTCTTCGACAGCATGATCGAATACGTCGTCGCGCTGCCGGCGCTGTCGAACTGGATCGGGCGCGAGGACACCAACTTCATGCAGGGCTGGACGGCCTTCTATTGGGCTTGGTGGATCTCGTGGTCGCCCTTCGTGGGCATGTTCATCGCGCGCATCTCGCGCGGGCGCACCATCCGCGAATTCGTGACCTGCGTGATCCTGATCCCGACCCTTGTCGGGGCGCTGTGGATGAGCGTGTTCGGCGGCGCGGCACTGGATCAGGTGATGTCGGGCGACGGCCAGGCCCTGTCGGATGCGGCGCTGGAGCTGAAGATGTTCAAGATGTTCGAATCCTTCCCGATGACCGGCCTTCTGTCTTTCATCGGCATCGTTCTGGTGGTCGTGTTCTTCGTGACCAGTTCGGATTCCGGCTCGCTGGTGATCGACACGATCACCGCCGGCGGCAAGACCGACGCTCCGACCGCGCAGCGCGTGTTCTGGTGCGTTCTGGAAGGTGCGATCGCAATCGTGCTGCTGCTGGGCGGCGGATTGGGCGCCCTGCAGGCCGCAGCCATTGCAACCGGGTTCCCGTTCGCGATCGTGCTGGTTCTGATGTGCGTATCGATCTTCATCGGGCTGGTGAACGAACGCCGCCGCAAGTGACGCGGTCCATGATCTGAGTTGAAAGGGCCTCGGGCAATCCGTGACGCATTCCGCGTCGTGGGGCATGAAGAGAAAAAAGCTTGCCATCATTTGCTGGCAAGCTTTTGTTTTTTAATCCAGAAAAATGCGGCTTCCA
>NZ_FQVK01000012.1 GCF_900129345.1 Ruegeria intermedia
ATCCGTGAGAAAGCTACCGAAATCAAATATCAGGGGGGTCAAATTTGGACGCCGATTACCCCAATACCGGGGTCAATTTTGCATGCCGGTTCACAACCTTGAGCGAGCGACGAAAGACCCAAAGAGGATTGCGAATGAATTGACTTCGCTCCTCACCCGACATGGTTATTCGGAGAAGTCCGACAACAAGCATATCCGGCTAGAAGCCAACAAGGGCTTTGACGGCTTGGACGCCATCACGCTTCCGAAGACCCCGAGCGAGCGCAGGGGGCTCAAGAATCTTCGGAAGCAGATCGCGCGCACTCGGCATCAACAAACTCGGCTGATTGAGCGATTCGTATGCCGCTTTCGCCACCCCGTCCAGCCGCACCGCGACACTCGCTTTGGGCAGTTGGAACACGCCGGGTTGGAGAGCTCGACCGGGTTGCCTTAGGCTGACGAATACGCGGCGATGCCGAAGATGCTGCCCACGATCAGCGCGTTGCCCGAGGCGGTGACGCCCGCGGGCGTGGTGACGCGGACGATGTGGCCGTTCTGATGGTAGTTCTTCATCTCAGAGCCTTTTCGAGAATTGGACGCGGGCGACTGAGATGCACTCGGTCGCCCCTGCGATCTGTAGGTTGAGGTCCGCGGGCGCGGCGGCCATTTCGCCCTCGCTCGCGTAGGTCATGCGCTTGCCTTCGTCTTCGACAGTGCGGACGCCTTGGTACCGCGCGGACAGCCGGGAAGGCCCGGCGATTAGAGTGAAGCGCACACTGAACTCGGTCAATGTGATCTATGCCCGAACGGATCTGGTCATACTTCGGGGTGCACCCCGATTCATGCGTTCAGACAATTGGCCAAAATTTATCGCCCAGGCTGTCCGAGACTGGATCGCCGCAGTTGGCGCCAAAACGGCTTACATCGAACCTCGGAGCCCGTGCGAGAACGGATACCGTGAAAGTTGCAATGGCCGGTTCAGGGATGAACTGCTCAACGGTGAAGTCTTCTACAGCCTGCGCGAAGCGCAAATCCTGATCGAACAATGGAGGAAACACTACAACACAAAACGTCCCCACAGTGCGCTGGACTATCGCCCGCCAGCACCTGAAACGACCATTCCGATGGAGCAGAGGCCAATGATGCACCAACAATCAAATTGGAGCAGTCAGATGAGGCTGCTCAGTCACAGTTGGGCAAAAAGACCTGTTGGGAATCGGAATACTAGCGGCGGCCCTGAGCTCTCGACGGAAAAAAGCTCAGGCAAGCAAATACGAGGGATGCCATGCAAACGATCGTCGGCCCCGCCGGCGTGTCCGCCACATAGGCGGCTCGAAGTCCGGCCACGGCTGACGCCCCGCCAATGACCGCGGCGGTCAAGGCCATGGTCTCGGGCGATCGCGCAAGGTTGCGGGCCGCTGCGGCCGGAACGATCAACATCGCTGCGATCAACAGCACGCCGACGACCTTGATCGCAACCGCCACCGTCACGGCCAGAGCAACCGTCAGAAACAGTTGTTCCTTCCTGGGGTCGAACCCGCTGGCATAGGCCAGATCCTCGTTCAACGTCGCCGTCAGCAATCGCGACCAGCGCCAGCCGATCAGCGCGACGACAAGAGCGGCCCCGCCCCAGATGACGGCCAGATCCGCGCGCGACACCGCGAGGATGTCGCCGAAGAGATACGCCATGAGGTCGATTCGTACGCCGGACAGGAAGGACACCGCTACCAAGCCGAATGCCAGTGCCGAGTGCGCCATCACGCCCAGCAACGTATCCATCGCGTAGCCGCGCCGTGACAGCATGGTGACCGTCAGGGCCATCAACAGTGCAACGACCAAGGCGCCGGTGAAGACCGACATCTGAAATGCCAGTGAAAGCGCCACGCCCAGAATCGCGGCATGGGCGGTCGCATCCCCGAAATAGGCCATGCGGCGCCAGACGACGAAACATCCCAAAGGGGCAGCGGCAAAGGCGACGCCGACCCCTGCGAGCGTGGCGCGTATCATGAAATCATCAAGCATCATTCAGCAGCTTCCCGCGTGGTGTCGCATTGGTCATGGGCGTGGTCATGGTCGTGGCGGTACAAGGCCAATGCGCCGCCGGTGCCGGTGCCGAACAGCGCCCGGTATTCCGGCGCCGAGGCCACCACCGCCGGAGAGCCCGCGCAGCACACGTGCCCATTGAGACAGATGACCCGGTCCGAGGCGCTCATGACCACGTGCAACTCGTGGCTGACCATCAAGATGGCGCAGCCGGTTTCCTGGCGAACCTCCTCGATCTGGCGATAGAAGGCGGCCGAGCCGGGTTGGTCCAGCCCCTGCGTCGCTTCGTCAAGCAAAAGCAGATCGGGCCGGTCGATCAGCGCGCGCGCCAGCAGAACCCTTTGAAACTGCCCGCCGGACAGCTGCGACATCTGACGCTTCATCAGGTCGGGGGCGCCGGCGCGTTTCAGGGCGGCAACACAGTCTTTGCGTGTCACCGGATGGGTCAGGCGCATGAACCGTTCGACCGAGATCGGCAGTGTCGGGTCGATATGCAGCTTTTGCGGCACATAGCCAAGCTTGAGGCCGGGCTTGCGGATGACCCGGCCGGAACTTGGCTTCTCGGCGCCGATAATGGCCCGCAACAGGCTGGTCTTGCCCGACCCGTTGGGGCCGACGATGGTGACGATCTCGCCCGGCTCGATCACCATGTCCACGTCGCGCAGAACGGTGTTGGCGCCATAGCGCAGGCTGAGGTTTTCAACGGTCACGAGGGGCATTATTGGGCCTTTTCGGTGCAATCCGGGCACAAGCCTTCGGCTTCCACCACGGCGCGTTCGATTTCGAACCCCGCCGCGCGGGCGGCGGCGCCCAGGCCACCCTTGGCCGTTGCTGCCATTGCCTCGGCGACCGCATCGCATTTCCGACAGATCATGAAGGCCGGCGAATGGGCGGCCCCAGGATGCGAACAGGCGACAAACGCGTTGAGGCGCTCGATCTTGTGGGCAAACTCGTTTTTGACAAGGAATTCCAGCGCCCGATAGGCCACCGGCGGCTGAGAACCGAATCCCGCTTCGCGCAGGCGGTCCAGAATGGCATAGGCGCCCATCGCGCGATGTTCCTGCAACAACATCTCGAGCACCTTGCGCCGGACCGGGGTCATGCGCAGCCCACGTTCCTTGCATTGTGCTTCGGCCGCGGCCAAGGCCGTTTCCACGCAGCTGTCATGGTCATGCGCCCGAAATCCGACCGGGGACGTGTGGTCGGACGGCGGGGATTGCGGATCACTTGTCATGTTATTTTATATCATGTATGTCGCTCGCAATGTTATAAAATCACACAGAGGGTCCGATGTCCAGAACGCTTGTCTTGAAAACGATCGCTGCGGTCTTGCTGGGGGGCGCGGCCATGGCAGATGCACCGCGCGTGGCCGTCGATATTGCGCCGGTCCATTCGCTGGTGGCGCGGGTCATGGCCGGGGTGGGCAGCCCTGACCTGATCGTGCCGCCCGGCGCTTCGCCTCATGAGTACAATCTGCGTCCGTCCGAAGCCGCCGCGCTGCAAGAGGCCGATCTGGTGTTCTGGATGGGTGAAGATCTGACCCCCTGGCTGGAAGGTGCGATCGATTCGCTGGCGGGCGGGGCGACCGTGACCACCCTGCTGGACTCCGATGGCACGCAGCTTTTGGACATCCGCGAAGGGGCTTTGTTCGAAGCACACGACCATGACGATCATGCCGATCAAGATGATCATGCCGATCATGAAGGGCACGACCATGCGGATCATGATGATCATGCCGACCATGAAGGGCACGACCATGCGGATCACGACGACCATGGCCACGAAGACGAGCACGACGATCACCACGCAGACCGACATGGTCATTCACATGGCGCGCATGATCCGCACGCCTGGCTGTCTCCGCAAAACGCGCAAAACTGGCTGACCTTGATCGCAGCACAGCTTTCGGCGGCCGACCCCGAGAATGCAGGCGCCTACTACGCCAACGCCACGGCTGCGCAAGAGGACCTGTCGGCTCTGACCGATGAACTCACCACCATGCTTGCGCCGGTCCGGGGCGGGCGGTTCATCGTGTTCCACGATGCCTATCAGTATTTCGAGCACGCGTTCGATTTCCCGGCCTCCGGTGCGATCTCGGTCAGCGACGCGACCGACCCGTCGCCGGCGCGACTTGCGGAAATCCGGGCGCGCATCCGGGATGAAGGTGTCGATTGCGTGTTGACCGAGCCGCAATTCAACCCGGGCCTCGTCGCAACCGTTTTGGAAGGATCCACGGCCGAGACGGCCGTCTTGGACCCGCTGGGGGCGACTCTCGAGCCGGGCGCGGATCTGTACCCGCAGACCATCCGCAACATTGCCCGGACTCTGGCCGATTGTCTGTCGCGGTAGGCTGTATCGCAACTGCGCACCCGGCGCTTGTCCGGTTGCCGCCGCCATTTGTGGCGGGCCACCCCGAAGAAAAGGCTTGCAACCGGTTGCAAAAAATAACATGGTCCCCTCAGATTTCTAATCTGGGGGGATCGAAATGCTCAGGGTCGGATTGCTTGGGGCGGGTCGTATCGGGCAGGTTCATGCGCGGACGATCTCGCAGCACCCCAACAGTGTCCTGTCCGCGGTTTCGGATGCAATCGAGGACAGCGCCCGAACGCTGGCCGCGGCGCATCGGGCCGAGATGCGCCGTTCGGAGGACATCATCGCGGATCCCCAGATCGACGCGGTCCTGATCGCGACGCCGACCGATACCCATTCGGACCTGATCGAGACCGCAACCGCTGCGGGCAAGGCGGTGCTGTGCGAGAAGCCGGTGGACCTTGACCTGGCCCGCGCCATGGCCTGTCAGCGCGTTGCCGCCCAGAACGGGCAACCCGTCATGATCGGGTTCAACCGCCGGTTCGACCCGAATTTCGCGACCCTCAAGGCCTCGTTGCAGGACGGCGAGATCGGTGCGCCCGAACTGCTGGCCGTGACCTCGTTCGATCCGGCGCCGCCGCCGGTCAGCTACATCAAAGTGTCCGGCGGGCTGTTCCGGGACATGATGATCCACGATTTCGACCTGTCCAACTACATGATGGGCGCGCTGCCCGAAACCGTCTCGGCGGTCGGAACCTCGGTCGTCGACCCTGAAATCGCCGCCGCCGGTGATGTCGATACCGCCGTCGTCACCATGACCTATGCGGATGGCCGGATCGCGGTCATCAAGAATTCGCGCCGCGCGGTCTATGGCTATGACCAGCGCGTCGAGATCCTGGGCTCGGGCGGGTTGCTGCAGGCGCAGAACGTTCTGGAACACACGGTCGTCAAATCCACCGCCGATGGCGTCCTCAGCGCCAAACCGACCTATTTCTTCCTCGAACGCTACATGGCGGCCTATCGCGCCGAATGGGATGCGTTCGTGACGGCGGTCACCACCGGAACCCAGGTGCCGGTCACCCTGGAAGACGGGGTCGCCGCGCTGGCGATGGCCGAGGCCGCGACCCGCTCGGCGCGGACCGGCGCGCCGGTCCGATTGGAGGAAATTTTGAAACCGGTTGCAAAATGACGCCGAATGCGGAAACTGAAATGGTCCCGTCACACTGCGGGACGGCAGAGATTCGGCCTCGGCCGAATGAAAGGGTCCTGGGACCCGGACAAGGAAATGATCTGTCCTAGTGGGAGGAAACGTAATGAACAAATTTTTCAAAGGGGCGCTGGCCGCCGGCGCGCTGGCGCTGGCCACTCCGGCCTTTGCGCAGGATATCGTGGTCGTGTCGCACGGCCAGGCCAATGACGCGTTCTGGAACGTGGTCAAGAACGGCGTCGAGCAAGCCGGCAAGGACATGGGCGTGAACGTCGAATACCGCGCGCCCGAAACCTTCGACATGGTTGCCATGTCGCAGCTGATCGACGCCGCCGTGAACCAGGAGCCCGACGGGCTGATCGTCTCGATCCCGGACGCCGACGCGCTTGGCCCCTCGATCGAACGCGCGGTTGCTGCGGGCATCCCGGTGATCTCGATGAACTCGGGCTCGGACGTGTCCAAGAAGCTGGGCGCGGCGCTGCATGTCGGCCAGGATGAGTTCGACGCCGGCAAGGCCGCCGGCGAGAAGCTGGCCGAAATGGGCGGCAAGAACGCGATCTGCGTGAACCACGAGGTCGGCAACGTCGCGCTGGACCTGCGCTGCGCCGGTTTCACCGAGGGCTTTGGCGGCAACGTGACCGTTCTGCCTACGTCGAACGACCCGTCCGAGATCGAGTCGAAAGTGTCGGCGGCTCTGGCTGCGGATGAAAGCATCGATACCGTGATGGCGCTGGGCGCAAGCTCGGCCGGCGAGCCCGCCGTGGCCGCCGTCAAAGGGTCGGGGCGCGACGTGAACGTGGCCTCGTTCGACCTGTCGGCCAACTTCCTGCAGTCGATCGTCGATGGTGACGCGGCCTTTGCCGTGGACCAGCAGCAGTATCTGCAGGGCTATCTGCCGGTCGTGTTCATGGCGCTGAACGCCAAGTACGGCCTGATGCCGGGCGGCAACGTGCCCTCGGGTCCGAACCTGATCACCGCCGACAAGGCCGGTCAGGTGGTCGAGCTGTCCGCTCAGGGCATCCGCTGATACCGGCGGGCTGAAAATCGGGGCGGCGTCTGGGCGCCGCCCCTGCCAAACGGGAGGAAACCATGACCGAGTCTGCACAAGTGGCGGTGGACGAACGGATCAAGAAGGAACCGTTCCTGACCAAACTGATGAAGCGGCCCGAACTGGGGGCCATCGCAGGGGCGATCCTTGTCTTCATCTTCTTCGCCATCACGGCCGATGAAACGATGTTCACGCTTGCCGGCATCATGAACTTCATGACCCCGGCCGCCCAACTGGGTATTCTGGCGATCGGCGCGGCGCTGCTGATGATCGGGGGCGAGTTTGACCTGTCGATCGGGTCCATGGTGGCCTTTGCCGGCCTGTTCTTCGGGGTCTGCGTGGTGACCTGGCAATTGCCGCTGGCGGCCGCGATCCCGATGACCTTTGTCTTTGCGGCCTTTGTCGGAGCAGTCAACGGCACCATCGTCATCCGCTCGGGCCTGCCGTCCTTCATCGTGACGCTGGCCTTTCTGTTCATTCTGCGCGGCCTGTCCCTGGTGGGGCTGAAGGCGGCCACCGGCGGGTCGACCCAGCTGCGCGGCGTGCGCGACCAGGTCGAAAATGACTGGCTCGCGCCGTTCTTTTCCGGCGAGGCCTTCGGCGGCCTGTTCAGCTGGCTGGCCGAAAAGGGCTTGATCGACACGTTCAAAAGCGGCGCGCCCAAAGTGCCGGGTGTCCCGGTTGAAATCCTGTGGTTCGTGGCCTTCGCCATCGCCGCCACCTATGTTCTGCTGCGCACCCCGGCCGGCAACTGGATCTTCGCCTCGGGCGGCGACCGGGTCGCGGCGTCGAACTCGGGCGTTCCGGTGAACCGGGTCAAGGTATCGCTGTTCATGCTGACCGCCTGCTGTGCCGCGCTGGTGGCGATCATCACCGTGATCGACGCAGGCTCGACCGACGCGCGGCGCGGCTTCCAGAAGGAATTCGAGGCGATCATCGCCGCGGTGATCGGCGGCTGTCTGCTGACCGGCGGGTATGGATCGGCCATCGGAGCATTCTTCGGGGCGATCATCTTCGGCATGGTGGTCATCGGCCTGACCTATACCGATTTCGATCAGGACTGGTTCCAGGTGTTCCTGGGGGCGATGCTGCTGATCGCCGTTCTGTTCAACAACGCGATCCGCAAACGCGTAACCGGGGAGCGCTGACATGACCGAAGACACCAAGTTCCACCACGGCGACGCGGTCAAGGACGTGGCCCCGATCGTCGAAATGAAGGACATCGAAAAACATTTCGGCAACATCATCGCGCTGGCGGGCGTCAGCTTCGACGTCAAGCCGGGTGAATGCCACTGCCTGCTGGGTGACAACGGGGCGGGCAAATCGACCTTCATCAAGACGATGTCGGGCGTGCACAAGCCCACCAAGGGCGAGATCTATTTCGAAGGTCAGCCGATGTCCTTCGACACGCCCCGCGACGCGATGGAGGCGGGCATCGCCACCGTGTTCCAGGACCTCGCGATGATCCCGCTGATGAGCGTCACGCGCAATTTCTTCATGGGGCGCGAACCCACCAAGGGGAAAGGCCTGTTGAAACGGTTCGACATCGAGCACGCCAACGAGGTCTGCATGGAGGAGATGCGCAAGATGGGCATCAACCTGCGCGGCCCCGATCAGGCGGTGGGCACCCTGTCGGGGGGCGAGCGTCAGACCGTGGCGATTGCCCGCGCGGTCTATTTCGGCGCCAGGATCCTGATCCTGGACGAACCGACCTCGGCACTGGGTGTGCGGCAGACCTCGAACGTGCTGGCCACCATCGACAAGGTGCGCAGCCAGGGCATCGGCGTGGTCTTCATCAGCCACAATGTCCGGCACGCGCTGGCCGTGGGCGACCGGTTCACGGTTCTGAACCGCGGCAAGACGCTGGGCACCGCCCGGCGCGGCGAGATCTCGCCCGAAGAGCTGCAGGACATGATGGCCGGTGGGCAGGAGATGGCCGAACTGGAAGGGTCGCTGGGCGGCACCGTCTGAAGGATTCTCCCCGGTGTCCCGCTTCATGCGGGGCACCACAATCACTTGGGTCCGGCAGGTTGGACCACCCGGTCTGGGTGGTGGGCGTGTCGGATCCTTTCACGACAGAATGATTGCAACGGATTGCCCACGGCGGCCTCGTTCTGAAAGGGATCATGATGAGCAAGACAATCCGACTGACCGCGGCGCAGGCGCTGGTGCGCTACCTTGGCGCGCAGATGAACGAAGACGGCGAGCCCTTCATCGCGGGTGTCTGGGCGATTTTCGGCCATGGCAACGTGGCCGGTCTGGGCGAGGCCCTCTATGGGGTGCGCGACAGCCTGCCCACCTATCGCGGTCACAATGAACAGACCATGGCCCATTGCGCCATCGCCTATGCCAAGCAGATGCGGCGCAGCCGGGCCATGGCGGTCACCTCGTCGATCGGGCCGGGGGCCACCAACATGGTCACGGCCGCCGCGCTGGCCCATGTGAACCGCCTGCCGGTGCTGCTGTTGCCCGGCGATGTGTTCGCCAGCCGCGGCCCTGACCCCGTTCTGCAGCAGATCGAGGATTTCACCGACGGCACCGTCAGCGCCAATGACTGTTTCCGCCCGGTCAGCCGCTATTTCGACCGGATCACCCGGCCCGAGCACCTGCTGACCGCCCTGCCGCGCGCCTTCCGCACCATGACCGACCCGGCCGATTGCGGGCCGGTGACCCTGGGCTTTTGCCAGGACGTGCAGGCCGAGGCCTATGACTATCCGCTCAGCTTCTTCGAGCCGCGTATCTGGCACCAGCGCCGCATCCGCCCCGACGCAGCCGAGCTGACCCGCGCGGCCGAGGCCATCCGGTCGGCCAAACGCCCGATCATCGTGGCCGGCGGCGGTGTCCATTATTCGGGCGCGACCGACGCGCTGCAGGCCTTTGCCGAGACCCACAACATTCCTGTTGCCGAGACGCAGGCCGGCAAGTCGGCCCTGGCTTGGGATCACCCGCTGAACCTCGGTCCCGTCGGCGTGACCGGGGGCGAACCCGCCAACACCGTCTGCGCCGAGGCGGACTTGATCCTGGGCATCGGCACGCGGTTTCAGGACTTTACCACCGGGTCCTGGGGGCTGTTTTCCAACCCCGAGCGCAAGATGGTCTGCCTGAACACGGCCGCCTATGACGCCGCGAAACACGGCGCGATGCCTCTGTTGGCCGATGCGCGGGTCGGGATCGAGGAATTGGGCGCGGCCCTGCAGGGCTATCGCGCCGATCCGGTGGCCGACACGCTCAAGGCTGAGTGGTTTGCCAAGGTCGATGCGCTGACCGATGCGCCGGGCGACGCAAACGCGTTGCCCACCGACATGCAAGTAGTGGGCGCAGTGCAGCGCGCGGCGCATGACGACACGGTGGTGATGTGCGCCGCCGGCACTATGCCGGGCGAGCTGCACAAGCTGTGGAAGGCGCCGCGTCCGGGGGCCTATCATATGGAATACGGCTTCAGCTGCATGGGCTACGAGATCGCCGGCGCCATGGGCATCAAGATGGCCCAGCCCGACCGCGACGTGATCTGTTTCACCGGGGACGGCACCTACATGATGGCCAACTCGGAAATGGCGACGGCGGCGATGATGGGCGTGTCCTTCACCGTGGTGATCACCGACAACCGGGGCTTTGGCTGCATCAACCGGCTGCAGATGGGCACCGGCGGGGCCGAGTTCAACAACCTGCTGGACCATGCGGTGCACGAGACGCCCTCGGCCATCGACTTTGCGGCCCATGCAGCGGCAATGGGGGCGACCTCGGTCAAGGTCGGATCGATCGCCGAGCTGGAAGAGGCGCTGGCCAAACGCGGCGACATAAAAGGCCCCTATGTGATCGTCATCGACACCGACCCGTACCCCTCGACCGAATATGGCGGCACGTGGTGGGAAGTGGCGGTGCCCGAGGTCAGTGTCCGCCCTGCAGTGAATGAAAAGCGCGCAGCCTACGAGGCTGCAATCAAGGAAAGAAACACCAAATGAGCGTGAAGATCGGCATCTCTCCGATTGCGTGGCAAAATGACGACCTGCCCGACCTGACGGCGGCGTTCACGATGGAACAGGCCCTGAAAGAGGCGCGACAGATCGGCTATACCGGGGTCGAGCGCGGGCAGCGCATGCCCGCCGACACCGAAGGCCTGCGCGCCTATCTGGAAGGCAACGACATCGCTCTGTGCGGCGGCTGGTGTTCGGGCAATTCGCTGGTCAATGATTTCGCCGCCGAACGCGACGCGGTGCGCGCGCAGGTCGAACAGTTCGTGGCGCTGAACAGCCCCTGCATCGTCTATGCCGAATGCTCGAACACGGTTCAGGGTCAGATCGGCACCCCGGTCAACGACCGCCCGCAACTGTCGAAGGACGAGATCAAAGCCTATGGCGCCAGGATCACCGAACTGGCCAAGTGGATGGCCGATCAGGGCATGCCGATGGCCTATCACCATCACATGGGCACGATCATCGAAAGCGAAGATGACGTGAACTGGCTGATGGAGGGGTCGGGGCCGGAGGTGAAGCTGTGCTTTGACACCGGCCATTTGCTGTTCGGCGGCGGTGATGTGCTGGCCACGCTGAACCGCTGGGGCGACCGGGTGCATCACGTGCATTTCAAGGATATCCGCCCCGGCATCGTGCGCGACACGCGCGGCAACCGGCGCAGTTTCCTGGATGCGGTGATCGCGGGGGCCTTCACGGTGCCCGGCGATGGCTGCATCGACTTTCAGGAGGTCGCCCATGCGTTGAAAGCCATGGATTACGAGGGCTGGATCGTGGTCGAGGCCGAACAGGACCCGGCCAAGGCCCCGCCCTATGAATATTCGAAGATGGGTTATGACCACATCGTCGAGGTCTGCGGTCAGGCCGGATTGACGATCACGGCCTGATCCTTCGCCCCCGGGGCGCCGCCATGGGAAAGGAGCGTTTCATGGTCCGTCAGCAACCTGGTTTCGCCGGCTATTTCGGCCCCGAGTCCTGTGACCTGGACGAATTCAAGGCGCTGACCTCGCAGAGTCTGCGGCCCGAGCAGGTGCCCCACGCGGCCGCGGTGGAAAAGAACGTGCCGGTCTATGACATGCACGCGCTGCGGCCCGCCCTGGAAACCCCCGACACCCGGCGCGCCCTGCTGGCCGAATGGGGCTGGGTTCTGGGCCGATCCGCCGGGGTGATCGCGTTGAAAGGCGCCTATGCGGATACCGCGGTCATCGACCGGGCGACCGAGGTGTTTCGCCGGATCATCGAAGATGAGCGTCAGGCCGGGGGTGGCGAGGGCGATCACTTTGCGGCCTCGGGCGCGAATGACCGGGTGTGGAATGCGCTGCAAAAGCAATGCCTGCGCGACCCCGAGGGTTTTGCGCTCTATTTCGGCAACACGGCGATTGCCGCCGCCAGCGAGGCCTGGCTGGGCCCCGATTACCAGGTGACTGCGCAGATCAACCAGGTGCGGCCGGGCGGCAAGGCCCAGCAGGCGCATCGCGACTATCACCTGGGGTTCCAGACCGCCGACAAGGCGGCCCAGTTCCCGGCGCATGCCCATATGGTCACCGCTGCGCTGACCCTGCAGGGCGCGGTTGCCCATTGCGACATGCCCGTTGAAAGCGGCCCGACCAAGCTGTTGCCCTTCTCGCAGCTCTATGGCCCCGGCTATGTCGCCTTTCACGACGATGCGCATCGGGCGCATTTCGAACGGGTCTGCATCCAGTTGCCGCTGTCCAAGGGCGATGCGGTGTTCTTCAACCCGGCGCTGTTCCATGCCGCCGGCGAAAACCGCAGCGCCGACATCCACCGGATGGCCAACCTGCTGCAGGTTTCGTCGGCCTTCGGGCGCGCGATGGAGGCGGTGGACCGCAAGGCGATGTGTTTGGCCGTATTCCCGGCACTGGTGGCATTGAAACAGCGCGGCGATCTGGATGATGCCCGCATCGATGCCGTGATCGCGGCCACGGCCGAAGGCTATCCCTTTCCGACCAATTTGGACACCGATCCGCCGGTGGGCGGAAACGCCCCGCCCAGCCAGGCCGACATCCTGCGCCGTGCGGTGTCGGAAAGCTGGACGCAGGCACAGCTGGAACAGGCGCTGGACGCGCAGCAGGCGCGGCAGGCGGCATGACGGAACCCGGGCGGCCGGTGCTGCCCCAACACAGGTGAAACCGATGGCAGAACTGCTGAGAAAACCGTTCGGAACCCATGGCAAGGTGCATGACATCACGCCGGCCAGCGCCGGCTGGCGCTATGTGGGCTTTGGCCTTTATCACCTGCGGGCGGGCGAGCGCGCCGCCGAAGTCACCGGTGACCGCGAGGTCATTCTGGTGATGGTCGAGGGCAAGGCCCGGATCACCGGCGCCGGGCAGGATTGGGGCGTGCTGGGCGACCGGATGAACGTGTTCGAAAAGTCCCCGCCCCATTGCCTGTACCTGCCCAACGGCACCGAGTGGGAGGCCACGGCCGAAACCGACTGCGTGATCGCCGTGTGCTCGGCTCCGGGCAAGGGCGGCCATGCCGCGCGCCGGATCGGGCCCGAGGGCATCACCCTGACCGAGCGCGGCAAGGGAACGAACACGCGCCACATCAACAACATCGCGATGGAGGCCGAGGATTACGCGGACAGCCTGCTGGTGACCGAGGTCTTTACCCCCAGCGGTCATTGGTCATCCTATCCCAGTCACCGGCATGACGAGGATGACTATCCCCGCATCACCTATCTGGAAGAGACCTATTACCACCGCCTGAACCCGGCCAGCGGATTCGGCATCCAGCGCGTCTATACCGATGACGGTCAGCTGGACGAAACCATGGCCGTGTCCGATGGCGATGTCGTCCTGGTGCCGCGCGGGCACCACCCTTGCGGGGCGCCCTACGGGTTCGAGATGTATTACCTCAACGTCATGGCCGGGCCGCTGCGCAAATGGCGTTTCGTGCCAGCACCCGAAGTGGAATGGATCATGGAGCGCGACAAATGACCAAGGGTTTTGCCATCTATCCCAGCCTGAAAGGGCGCACCGTATTCGTGACCGGCGGGGCCTCGGGCATCGGGCGCGAGATCGTGCGCGGCTTTGCCGAGCAGGGGGCCAAGGTCGGCTTTGTCGACATCAACTCCGAGGGCGGCAATGCGCTGCTGGCCGAACTGGACGGAACCCACGCCTTTGCCGCCTGCGACCTGCGCGACATCGCGGCGTTGCGGTCCGCTTTTGACGAGCTGGCGGGCGCGCTGGGCACGGCGGACGTACTGGTCAACAACGCCGCACATGACGACCGGCACGACTGGCGCGAGGTGACGCCGGACTATTGGGACGAGCGCATGGCGACCAACCTCCGTCACATGTTCTTTGCCATCCAATCCGTGGCGCCCGCCATGATCGACAAGGGCGCGGGGTCGATCATCAATATCGGCTCGAACTCGTGGTGGGAGGCCGGCGCGGGCTTTCCCGCCTATGCCACCGCAAAATCGGCTGTGCACGGCCTGACCCGCACCATGGCGCGGGAATTGGGCGATCACCGGATCCGGGTCAACACGGTCGTGCCCGGCTGGATCATGACCCAGCGCCAGAAAGACCTGTGGGTCACGCCCGAGGCGCTGGCCAAACAGATCGACCGCCAATGCCTGCCCGACCCGATCGACCCGGTCTATGTGGCGCGGATGGTTCTGTTTCTGGCCTCGGACGACGCGGCCATGTGCAGTGCCGGGAACTTCATGGTCGAGGGCGGCTCGATCTGAGTCCTTTCATGCCGAAAGCGAAATCAATGCCTCAACCGTTTCAACTTGCGGCCTGTGCCGAGATGCTGTGGCTGGACAGGCCGATGGAATGGCGCGCCGCCCGGCTGGCCGAGTTGGGGTTCGGCGTCGGGCTGTGGAACTGGCCGGGTCTCGATATTGACAAGCTGATCGCAACCGGCGCCAGTTTCACCATCATGAACGGCTATCTTCAGGGGCGGCTGGCTGATGATGACGGGGCCGATATGCTGCTGGCTTCGGCCGCCGAAACGATTCAGGTCGGCAAGCGACTTGGCGTTGCACGTCTGAACCTGCATGGCACCGGTCTGGGCGATGGCGGAATCCCGATCTGGCAGCATGACGTGATCACAGGGTCGATGTGGCTCAAGGCTCGGGACACCCTGAACCGCATCTGCGATCTGGCCGAGGCGAACGATGTGGTGTTCACGCTTGAAAACCTGAATCCACTGGACCATCCCGGCTGTCCGTTCGGGTCAACGGCGGACGTGCTTTCCTTGGTTTCTTCGGTTGATCGTCCGCAGTTGCGGATCAATCTCGACCTTTACCATACCCAGATCGGCGAGGGGGACCTGATCCGCTGGTGTGAAAAATGCCTGCCCTGGATCGGAGAAGTGCAGGTGGCCGACAATCCCGGCCGCTGCGAGCCCGGGACCGGCGAGATCAATTATGCCACAGTGGCGCGTGCATTGAACGACCTAGGCTATCGTGGCCCTGTCGGGATGGAAGCCTTTGCCTCAGGCGATCCGGAAGACGCGTTGGGCGCCTTCCGGTCGGCATTCACGCTCTGAGCGTCACCGCTGCGGCGGCGCACCAAAGGCGCGGATCACGGTGCGGGCAGCAGCCTCAACCGGGTCATGGGTTTCCTTCAGGATCGTCACCCGGTCGAACCGGTCGGGGTCGCGGTTCACGGCCTCGCGCAGGGCGGCGCCGAAGGCCATGCGCAGTTCGGTGCCGATGTTGAACTTGCAGATCGCGGTTTCACGCGCCAGCCGCGCGCGCTGTTCGACCGGCACACCTGATCCACCGTGGATCACCAACGGCACGTTGGTCACGGCCTGAATCCGACGGATGCGGTCCTCGTCCAGCCCGCCTTCCTTGTTCTGCTGAAGATGGACGTTTCCGACCGAGATCGCCATCGCATCCACGCCGGTCTGGGCGGCGAAGGTGGCGGCCTCGTCCGGGTCGGTCCCGGCCGAGCCTTCGCCCCCGGAATAGCCGACGAAGCCGATCTCGCCCTCGCACGATATCCCGGCGGCATGGGCCATTTCGGCGATCGCGGCGGTCTCGTCGATATTTTGCTGCAGGGGCTTGCGCGATCCGTCGAACATCAGCGAGGTGAACCCGCTGTCCAGCGCGATCCTGCACTCCTCGAACGTATAGCCATGGTCCAGATGCGCCACGACCGGAACCGAGGCGTTCTCGGCCAGATACCGGAACATCTTGCCCAGGATCGGCAGCGGCGTGTGCTCGCGGCAGCTGGGGCCGGCCTGCAGGATCACCGGGGCGTTTTCGGCCTCGGCCGCGGCGACATAGGCGCGCATGTCCTCCCAGCCCAGCGTCACCAGGCCGCCGACGGCATAGCCCTGTTCATAGGCGGGTTGCAGGACGTCTTTGAGCGTAACGAGGGTCATTTGAACTTGGCGATCATGTCTTTGATGCCCGGGATCGTCTCGATCTGATAGGCATGGGTGGGTTGGAAATACTGCACCAGCGACCGCTGGGTCAGCCCGCCGAGGATGGTGAAATAATACATCTCGTATCCCGGCAGCACGCAGCAGGGGTGATAGCCCTTGTCGATGCAGATCGTCGAGCCATCGACGATGTGATAGGCGTCACCCGGTTCGTTGTCCTTGCGCTGCAACATCTGCAGGCCCGAGCCCCAGTTGGGTTTGAAGCGGAAATTGTAGGTCTCGTCATGCCGGGTCTCGTCCGGCAGGCGGTTGGTGTCGTGCTTGTGGCTGGGAAAGCCCGACCAGCCGCCCTGACCCACAGTGAACAGCTCGCTGACCAGCAGGCGGCCGACCTTGTCATGCTGCTTCTGGCCCAGGATATGCTTGATCTTGCGATGGGTCTTGGTGTCGTCGCTGCCATATTGCACCAGATCGTGCTCGCGCACGTCGAACGGGTCCAGCACCTTGTCATACTTCGCGCCGGCCACGAACACCTCGGCCGTTTCCGAGACGCAGACCATCTGCGCCCGGGCCCCCGACGGGACATAGGCGCCCTCGGGCTCGCCATCCCAGACATCCTCGCCCCGGTTGCCCAGATGTGCAAAGCGCACGCCCTCGACATCCACATCGACGCTGCCGGTGGCGGGCACGATGCAGGTCTCGTATCCCGGGACCTGGTATTCGAAAGCTTCGCCCCGCTTCAACTTGACGATGTTGAAATAGTTCAGCGGCACGGTCGGGTCATCGACATCGACGATGGGCTTGTTCTGGTTGTCGAACGGGGGGATGTGCATTGGGTTCTCCTATCCGGCCGGGGTGGGGCCGGGGTGGGACGCAAGGAAAGCGTCCAGGTCTTCGGTGGTTGGCATGGCGGGCGCGCAGCCCGGTTTGGACACGACGATCGAGGCGCAGGCCGATCCGCGCAACACCGCCTGTTCCAGCGGATGGCCCGCCGCGATCGAGGCCAGCAGCCCGGCCATGAAGCTGTCGCCCGCGCCGTTGGGTTTGACGGCGGTGACCGGGTAGATGCCCGTGTGGATTTCTTGCCCGTCGGTCAGAGTGACGGCGCCCTTTTCGCCCATCTTGTAGATGACGATGCGGCCGGGTTTCTCGGCCAGATCGCAGGCTTTCCGGAAGCCTTTCTCGATCCCGCCGGCCATGAAGCCGAACTCTTCGTCATTGCCGACGATCATGTCGCTGGCCTCGCCCGCGCGCGATAGCACGTCGGCGGCGACCTGCGCCGAGGGCCAGCTGTAGGGCCGATAGTCGATGTCGAAGATCACCGGCAGACCAGCCTTGCGCGCGTTTTCGAAGGCGCGGAACGTTGCGCTGCGAGACGGTTCGGCGGCAAACACGGTTCCGGCCGAGATCGCCGCGCTGAAACGGCCATAGTCGACCCGGTCCATGTCATCTTCGGTGACCTGGAAATCGACGGCGCCGTTTCGGTAGATGACGTTCTGAAAGTTCTCGATGCAGCTTTCATAGACGGCCAGAGACGTGCGGTATTCACCGCCGACGACGCGAATGTAGGACGTGTCCACGCCGTAGTGGTGCAGCTTGTTCAGGCAGAACCGACCCACCGCATCATCCGAGACGGAGGTGATCAGCGACGCCTGGCTGCCCAGCTTGACCAGACCCGCGCAGATATTCGCGGACGAGCCGCCCAGATCGGCGCGGAACATGTCGGCATGTTCGCTTTTGACGCCGACCGGATCGGCGAACAGGTCCATGCCGGCGCGGCCGAAAACGGCAAACCGGTTTCCTTTGATACCGTCGATCAAGTGACTCAAACTGTTCCTCCCAGGCATTTTGATCCCGCCGATCCGATGGACCTTGCATTGGATCGATTCTCACGATACTGATTTTGCAACCGGTTGCAATCAGTATGTTCGGAGCCGTCCAAAATGCCAGAAATCGGAATTGGAATCGTCGGAGGCGGCTATATGGGCAAGGCCCATTCGGTGGCCATGTCCGCCGTGGGCGCCGTGTTTGACACCGCGCTCAGACCGCGGCTCGAGATGATCTGCGCCTCTAGCCCCGACAGCGCCGAACGCTACCGCGCCGCCTACGGGTTCCGGCGTGCCACAGCCGACTGGCAGGCGCTGGTCAATGACGCGGCGGTCGAGGCCGTCGTGATCGCCTCGCCCCAATCCACGCACCGGCAGATCGCCGAGGCGGCGCTGGCGCTGGGCAAGCCGGTGCTGTGCGAAAAACCGCTGGGTGCGTCGCTGGAGGACAGCCGTGCCATGGTGGCGGCGGCCGAGGCCTCGGGCACCGTCAACATGGTCGGGTTCAACTATATCCGCACCCCGGCCAGCCAGTTTGCCCGCCAGCTGATCGCCGACGGCGCGATTGGCGACATCACATGGTTCCGCGGTGAACATACCGAGGATTTCTATGCCGACCCCGAGGCCCCCGCGACCTGGCGCACGACCGGCATGGCCAACGGCACCATCGGCGATCTGGCACCGCATATGGTCAATGGCGCGCTGGCCTTGGTGGGACCGATCGCGCAGGTCATGGCCGATGTGGAAACCGTTCACCACACCCGCCCGGGCGGCGTGGTGACCAATGACGACCACGCCCAGATGATGTGCCGGTTTGAAAACGGCGTCATGGGGAACCTTTATTTCAGCCGCATCGCGACGGGCCGCAAGATGGGCTATGCCTACGAGATATCGGGCACCAAGGGCGCGATCCGGTTTGACCAGGAGGATCAGAACGCCCTGTGGCTCTATCGCCGCGAAGGCCCCGAGGCCCATCGCGGTTTCACCAAGATCCTGACCGGCCCGGCGCATCCCGATTATGAACCCTTCTGCCAGGGTCCAGGCCACGGCACCGGATATCAGGATCAGATCATCATCGAGGCCAAGGATTTTCTGACCGCCATTCACTCCGGACGGAACATCTGGCCCACCTTCCGGGACGGGCACGAGGTGAACCGGGTGCTGGTCGCAGCGCTGGCCTCGGCCGACAGTCGCGGCTGGCAGGACGTCAGCGCATTCTAGGCGCGGCGCGTTTTCAAACATCGTTCGCAGAGAGACCAAGACCATGGCAAAGTTGAAATGGGGCATGATCGGGGGCGGAGAAGGCAGCCAGATCGGGCCCGCCCACCGTCTGGGCGCACAGGCCGACGGCCTGTTCGAATTCGCCGCCGGCGCGCTGGACCACAGGCCCGAGGCGGGGCGGGCATATGCGCAGCGGCTGGGTGTGCCCGCCGACCGCGCCTATGGCGACTGGCAGGAAATGCTGGCCGGTGAAAAGGACCGGCCCGACCGGATCGACCTTGTGACCATCGCCACCCCGAACGCGACCCATTTCGAGATCGCCAAGGCGTATCTCGAGGCCGGGTTCAACGTGCTGTGCGAAAAGCCGATGACCATGACCGTGGAAGAGGGCGAGGAGATCGTGCGCGTGGCCCGGGCTTCGGGCAGGATCTGCGCGGTCAACTACTGCTATTCGGCCTATCCGATGGTGCGGCAGGCCCGCGCCATGGTCCGCGCCGGCGAGATTGGCAAGGTGCGCCTGGTCGTCACCAATTTCAGCCACGGCCATCATGGGGATGCCACCGACGCGGACAATCCGCGCGTGCGCTGGCGCTATGATCCGGCCATGGCGGGCGTGTCGGGGCAATTCGCCGATTGTGGCATCCACGCGCTGCACATGGCCAGCTTCATCTGCGATGACAAGGTCGCGACGCTGTCGGCCGACATGGCCTCGACCATTTCCAGCCGCCAGCTGGAGGACGACGCCATGGTCAATTTCCGCATGGAAGGCGGCACCGTGGGCCGGTTGTGGACCTCGTCCGTGGCGATCGGGCGGCAGCACGGGTTCGATATCCAGGTGTTCGGCGAAACCGGCGGGCTGCGCTGGGCGTCCGAACACCCCAA
Source organism: Ruegeria intermedia (assembly GCF_900129345.1). Classification (GTDB taxonomy): domain Bacteria; phylum Pseudomonadota; class Alphaproteobacteria; order Rhodobacterales; family Rhodobacteraceae; genus Ruegeria; species Ruegeria intermedia. The sequence continues at coordinate 19,852 of NZ_FQVK01000012.1, forward strand.
CCAGCTGATCTATACCCCGGTCGGTGGGCGCACCCAGATCATCGAAAAGGGCGAGGGCGGCCTGCATGACGACGCCATGCGCCTGTCGCGCGTGGCGATTGCCCATCCCGAAGGCTTTCCGCTGGCCGTGGCCAATATCTATTGCGATCTGGCCGACGCGATCCGGGGCGAACCGCGCGATGGGCTGCCCGATGCCGCCGATGGCGTCCGCTCGATTGCCGCGGTGCACGCGGCCGTGGCCTCGGCCCGGGCCGAGGGCGCCTGGCAGGACGCGCGCCCGCCGATGTTCCGCTGATCAGGGGCGGGGCCGCAACGTGCCCCGCTCGATCACCCGGCAGGGGAAGATCCGCGCCTCGGGGTAGCGATCGGGTGTCTTCAGCATCTCTTCGACCAGATCGACCGAGGCGGTGATGATCTGCTTGATCGGCTGATGGATGGTCGTCAGGTTGATGTATTCCCAGCGCGACATCTCCATGTCGTTCAGGCCGATGATCCCGATGTCGGAACCCGGTTTCAGCCCGTGATCGGCCAGCGCCGACAGCGCCCCGATCGACAGGATGTCGTCACCGCAGAAGTAGGCCTGCGCCGGGTCACCCGCCAGCAGGCGCAGCATCTCGGCCCGGCCGGCCTCGAAGGAGTAGGCCCCGGCGAAGGAGTGGCTGACCGGAATCTGCGGATGGTTGGCCATTTCCTCGGTAAAGCCCCGTTGCCGGTCCAGGGACGAGGTCGCATCCTGCGGCCCGCCCAGATAGCCCACGCTGGCATAGCCCCGCGCGACCAGCTCGCGCGCGGCCATGCGCCCGCATTCCACATTGTCGATGCCCACCACATGCACCTCGGGCGAGGTCGCCGAGCGCCCGAAGGTGTGCACCACCGGCACGCCGGCATCGTGGAACGCCTTGGCAAAGCTGGGCGGCAAGGTCGACGAGGCGACGATCACCGCATCCACCGAATACTGCCGCAGCATGCGCACGGAATTGGCGGGCTCGGTCTCGTCGGTCAGGTTCACGATCAGGGGACGCAGCCCGCGTTCCTGCAGGGCGCGGGTGAACTGGTCGAAAACCTCAAGAAAGATGGGGTTGTGGAAGTTGTTCGAGATCAGCCCGATCAGCTTGGTCCGCCCCGTCGTCAGCGACGAGGCCAACGCGTTGGGGCTGTAGCCCAGTTCCTTGGCGGCCTTTTCCACCTTGGCGCGGGTCTTGGCCGAGACCGAGGCGCCCGGCGTGAAGGTGCGCGACACCGCCGACCGCGACACCCCGGCCAAGGCCGCAACTTCCTTCAGCGTAACGCCCACCTGCCTGGTCTCCTTTGTTCGGTCGATCGGGTCTGTTGACTGTCGCATCATTGCAAAACTGGTGCAATCGGTTGCAAGGGGTTTCCACCCCTGACGTCAGGTTCCAAAGCGCTGCAGGCCGTGATCTGACATTGTGATTCAATTTCCGTCATTATGACGGAAAAGATGCCCGTTTCGTCAACTCGATTGCTGTGCCCGGACGGCGGCGCGGTCATACTGGAACCAGAGCAGAGGAGGAGGCGCGCAATGAGTTGGAACATCTGCGTCGTCGGGGCCGGAAAGATCGGACAGATGATCGCCGCCCTGTTGAAGAAATCGCACAATTATACCGTAACCGTGGCCGACCATGACCTGACGGCCTTGTCGGCGTTGAACAGGCAGGGCATCACCACCCGCCAGATCGACGCGGGCGACGAAGCCGGGCTGGCACAGGGGCTTGCGGGGTTCGATGCGGTGATCTCGGCCGCACCGTTTTTCCTGACGCCTGCCATCGCCAAGGCAGCCAAGGCGGCGGGTGCGCATTATTTCGACCTGACCGAGGATGTCGCCGCCACCAACGCCGTGCGCGAACTGGCCCGCGACAGCGGCACCGCCTTCATGCCGCAATGCGGATTGGCACCGGGTTTCGTCGGCATCGCGGGGGCCTCTTTGGCGGCCGAATTCGACACGCTGGACAGCCTGCACATGCGGGTGGGTGCGCTGCCGCTCTACCCGACCAATGCGCTGAAATACAATCTGACCTGGTCCACCGACGGGCTGATAAACGAATACTGCAATCTCTGCGACGCCATCGTGAATGGCGAACGGGTCAAGACCGCGCCGCTCGAGGATTACGAGATCATCGGCCATGACGGTGTGGAATACGAATGCTTCAACACGTCGGGCGGCCTGGGCACCTTGCCCGAGACGCTGGCCGGCAAGGCGCGGGCGGTGTCCTATCGCTCGATCCGCTATCCCGGCCACCGCGACATCCTGAAACTGCTGTTGACCGATCTGGGCCTGGGCCAACGCCGCGACCTGTTAAAGGACATCTTTGAAACCGCGCTGCCGCGCACCGATCAGGACGTGGTTCTGGTCTATTGCACGGCCAAGGGCATGATCGACGGGGCGCTGCGCGAGAAATCCCTGATCAACAAGTCCTTTGCCCGCACCATCGACGGCCAGGTCTGGAGCGCGATCCAGATCACCACCGCCGCCGGCGTTCTGGGCGTGGTCGACCTGATGCGCACCGGCGCGCTGCCCACCCAAGGCTTTGTCCGGCAAGAGCAGGTCCGGCTGGGTGATTTCCTGAACACCGAATTCGGCCAGCTGTACCGCGCTGGTGAAGTGACCCCCCAGAACAAGGCGGCCTGAACATGAAAGACGTAGTCATGACTGCAGAACACACACTCGAAAAACTGGGCCTGACGGCGGCCGAGCTGACCGGCGGGACGCTGGATGTCCGTTCGCCCATCGACGGCCGCGTGCTGGCGCGGGTGCATGAAACGCCCGTTGCCGAAATGGATGCGGTCTTTGCCCGCGCCACGACGGCCTTCAAGGCCTGGCGCACCGTGCCCGCCCCGCGACGGGGCGAGCTGATCCGCCTGCTGGGCGAGGAGCTGCGCGCGGCCAAGGAGGACCTGGGCGCGCTGGTCAGCTGGGAGGCCGGTAAGATCACCTCGGAAGGTCTGGGCGAAGTGCAGGAGATGATCGACATCTGCGATTTCGCCGTCGGCCTGTCGCGCCAGCTGTATGGCCTGACCATCGCCTCGGAACGCCCCGGCCACCGGATGATGGAGACCTGGCACCCGGCCGGTCCGGTCGGCGTGATCTCGGCCTTCAACTTCCCGGTCGCGGTCTGGTCGTGGAACGCGGCGCTGGCGCTGGTCTGCGGCGACCCGGTGATCTGGAAACCGTCCGAGAAAACGCCCCTGACCGCGATGGCCTGTCAGAAGATCCTTGAAAAGGCCGTGGCCCGGTTCGGCGACGCGCCCGACGGGCTGCTGCAACTGCTGATCGGTGGTGCCGATCTGGGCAAGGCGCTTGTGGCCAGCGAGGCGGTGCCGATCATTTCGGCCACCGGCTCGACCCGAATGGGCCGCGCGGTCGCGCCGATCGTGGCGCAGCGGTTCGGCAAATGTATCCTGGAACTGGGCGGCAACAACGCCATGATCGTGGGTCCCTCGGCCGATCTGGAAATGGCGGTGCGGGCCATCGTCTTCTCGGCCGTCGGCACCGCGGGTCAGCGCTGCACCTCGCTGCGGCGGCTGATCGTGCACAACTCGATCCGTGCCGATCTGGTTGCGCGGCTGAAAAAGGCCTATGCCGGTCTGCCCATCGGAGACCCGCTGGCCCAAGGCACGCTGGTCGGGCCGCTGGTGGACGAGGCCTCGGGGCAGGCGATGCAGGCCGCGCTGAAGGCGGCCGAGGCCGAGGGCGGTACCGTCTTTGGCGGCAGGCGCGTGACAGACGGCGTGCCCGAGGGCGGTGTCTACATGCAGCCCGCGATCGTCGAAATGCCGGGCCAGACCGAGATCGTAAAGACCGAGACCTTTGCGCCGATCCTCTATGTGATGGGCTATGACGGTTTCGACGAGGCGCTCGAGATGCAGAACGACGTGCCGCAGGGCCTGTCGTCTTGCGTGTTCACGCTGAACATGCGCGAGGCGGAACAATTCCTGTCGCCCGCCGGGTCCGATTGCGGCATCGCCAACGTGAATATCGGCCCCTCGGGCGCCGAGATCGGTGGCGCGTTCGGCGGCGAAAAGGAAACCGGCGGCGGACGCGAAAGCGGCTCGGACGCATGGAAGGGCTATATGCGGCGGCAGACGAACACTATCAACTATTCGGCCGAGCTGCCTTTGGCGCAGGGCGTCAAGTTCGACATCTGACCGCCCGGCCCGGCGGCCCGGTGCGGCCGGGCCGTCAATCGGCGAACAGGTAGTCCAGCCGCAGAATGGCCTGCGCGGTGTCCTTCGGCACGCCCAGAAACTTTGAGATCGCGGCGACGTTTTCCGCCGGATCTCCGGTTTCGCGCAGCCGGTGGAACCGGTCCAGCCCGGCGCTGCGCAATTGTTCGGATTCATAGGCCAGATCGCTGCGGATCGTGGGCAGCAGACGTTCAACCGTGGCGGCGGGTGAGTTCTGACCTGCCAGCCCGACCCGGTGGGCATGCCCCACCAGGTAGTCGTCGGAATAGGTGCATTGCACCTCGAGAACATGGGTGCGGGCGCGGTCCGAACAGAAATCCTGCACGATGTCCAGGCTGGCGGGGTCCAGGCAGATGACCAGCTTGTCGGTGTCGAAATGATCGAACAGCAGCCGCATCACCGCGCGGCGATGGCGTGACCGCTTGACCAGCGTCGTCTCGATCCCGCCCAGATCGGGCAGGGGGGCGTCCGCTTCGTTGAACAGGTATTCGATGCAGGGCAGGTTGGTTTCCGAGGCGATCTGGTCGATCAGCCGCTTGGCCACGTGCCATTTCTTGCACACCACAAGATACAGGTCGCGATCGGGGCCGATCGTGTTGGCGGCCTCCCAGAAGCGGGGGGCGAACCGGCGGCCCACGCGGCCGCGGCCCGTCAGGAAACCATGCAGGTTTCGGCCCTCGTTCGAGATCTGGAACGCCACCCCTTCGCTGGCATAGAGCTCCCCCAGCTTCTGTTTCAGCTGATGTGCCTCGGGGCTGATCTTGCGCGCGAACAGGTAGTCCTGGCTCAGCAGCATGTCATAGTGATCGTTGTAGAAAGTCACCGGCATGCCATAGTCGGAAAACATCAGGAAGGTCAGCGTGCGGTTCTCGATCTCCGAGCGCGGGATCAGGTGGCGCACGAGGGTCTGAAAGAACGTCTCGTCCGGGATCCAGGTCGTCGAGAAGAACCGCACCACGTCGCGGCGCTGGCGCAGAAACTCCAGGATCGCCTCGATCGTGCGGCGGCGCAGGCACCACCACTGGCTGCCGATCATGATCTGCAGATCCTCAGGGATTTCGCGAGTCAGGCCGAGGCGTTTCTGGGCCTCGTAGGCGGCGTAGAACAGTTTGCTCTGGGTGCGTTCGTTGAAATAGTGGCGATAGATCAGCCGGTCTTCCTTCATGCCGGTCTTGATCCAGTCGCTGGCAAAGAAATCGTGGCTTTCGATGAAGTCCTTGTCGTTTTCGTCCAGAAAGCGATGGGCGTATTCCGCGGTCTTGATCGCCATGCAGTCGCCCGACAGCATGTAGAAATGGGTGGCGCGGGGAAAGGCCTCTACCGCGGCCTGCACCGCATGCAGAGAGGCCTGAACCAACGACCATTCGCCCCAGCCGCATTTGATCCGCTTTTTCGCGAAGGCGACGTTGGGGCTGTTTTTCAATGCGCCCCGGATACGTTTGAAATCGGCCGCCGAGGCGCTGGCGTCGAAATGAATCGCGATGTAGTCGCCGACCGCCGTCAGGCGTTCGGCCTGCGCGATGATCGCGTCGGGGTCTTTGTGACACAGCAGAATATAGGCGATTCTGGCCATTGGCGTCGTCGTTTTCCGTTACTGCCCGGTTCCGACCGTGATACTGAGGATGAACGATTGAATAAACAGAATATTTTTGCTTGTCTGGCGCCAAAAGCTGGCGCATCACCCTGAGACTCGGCTGGCAGAGGAGGCATGGCAGATGGGATTTCCCGGCACATGGATGACCGAGAGCGAAAGCATGGTCTATCGCGTGGTGCCCAAATGCGCCTGCTCGACCATCGGGCAGATCATGTATTACTCGGATCATGGCCGGTTCTTTGACGGCGATATCCATGATGCAAAGGACGGATTGCACAAATGGGCCTTCGGTCACAGCCAGGATCCGATCTCGGCCAATGTGCGCGGGCACAAGTCCTTCGCCTTCACCTGCGTTCGCAACCCCTATACGCGGATCCTCAGTTCGTTCTTCGACAAGATCTGCGGCATTCAGCGCAACGGGAAACGGTACCGGGGCAATCTGGTGCCGACGCTGATCTACAATTACGGGATCGAGGTCGGAGGCGAGGACGGCAAGGGCGAATTCGACCAGATTGCCAGTTTCCGCCGGTTTCTTCTGTTTGCGCGCGACACGATCCGTTGGCGCCGGCCAATGGACCCGGACATCCACTGGTCGGCCATGTCGGGGCATGTCTCGACCTTCATCGTGAATGGCGGGCGCTATGACCGGATATTCTGGACCGAGAAATTCAACGAAGGCATGCAGGGCGTGCTGGATCAGATCGAAACGCCCCACCCGGTGACTTTGTCCGAAATCCCGCGCTTCAACGAGTCCGAAGGCCACGGCCCAAAGCGCGCGCATCCGGTCGAGGACTATTTCGACGACCTGTCGATGCATCTGGTCTACGAGATCTACAAGCAGGATTTCGAGCTGTTCAAATACGATTTCGAAAACCCGGCCAACAAAATGCCGACGGGCGAAATCGATCTGGATGAGATTCACGCCAAGCTGGGTGATTGATCCCACAGGCAGAGGTGCTCCCGCCCATCGTCGATGTCTCTGGCGAGACACCTCCTCTGGTTGGGCCGGGCGCCGCGCATCGCGCGGCGCCCGGCCCAAGGCTGACGGCGGCAGCGGCGCAGCCGATGGGGCCTGTCAGACGCGGGAGCCCTTTGGTTTCAGGCAACGATCCGGCCCGCATCACGCAGGCCGGCAGTGTTCAGACCTGGCGCACGGCGCCTTTTGCGGCGCTGGTGGCCAGCTTTGCATAGGCCTTCAACGCCGTGGACACCTTGCGTTTGCGCGGCTGCGCCGGCTCCCAGCCTTTCGCGTCCTGCGCCTTGCGGCGTTCGGCCAGTTCCTCGTCGGACACGGCCAGATAGATCGAGCGGTTGGGGATATCGATCTCGATCCTGTCGCCGTTCTGAACCAGACCGATCTCGCCGCCTTCGGCCGCCTCGGGCGAGACGTGACCGATCGACAGGCCCGAAGTGCCGCCCGAGAACCGCCCGTCGGTCAGCAGTGCGCAGGCTTTGCCCAGGCCTTTGGATTTCAGATACGAGGTCGGGTACAGCATCTCTTGCATACCAGGACCGCCGCGGGGGCCTTCATAGCGGATCACGACCACGTCACCTTCCTTGACCTTGCCGGTCAGGATGTCGTTCACCGCTTGGTCCTGGCTTTCGCAGACATAGGCGGTGCCGGTGAATTTCAGGATGTTCTCGTCCACACCCGCGGTCTTCACGATGCAGCCGTCGCGCGCGATGTTGCCGAACAGCACAGCCAGACCGCCATCCTGGCTGAAGGCGTTCTCCTTGGACCGGATCACGCCGTTCACGCGGTCAGTGTCCAACTCCTTGTAGCGGTTCGACTGGCTGAACGCCTGGGTCGTGCGCACGCCGCCGGGGGCGGCCTTGAACAGTTCCTGCGCCTTTGGGTTGTTGGTGACCTTGATGTCCCAGTTTGCGATCGCCTCGGCCATGGTGGCCGAATGCACGGTACCGCAGTCGTCATGCAGCAGGCCGGCGCGGCTCAACTCGCCCAGGATCGAGAAGATGCCACCCGCGCGGTGCACGTCCTCCATGTGGACGTTCTCGGTATTGGGCGCGACCTTGCACAGGCAGGGCACCTTGCGGCTGAGCCGGTCCATGTCGGACATGGTGAAATTCACCCCGCCCTCATGCGCGATGGCCAGCAGATGCAGCACCGTGTTGGTCGAGCCGCCCATGGCGATGTCCAGGCTCATGGCGTTCTCGAAGGCCTCGAACGTGGCGATCTCGCGCGGGAGGAAGCCTTTTTCGTTCAGCTCATAGTGACGCTTGGTGATCTCGACGATGCGGCGGCCGGCTTCCAGGAACAGTTCCTTGCGGTCGGCATGGGTGGCCAGGGTCGAGCCATTGCCCGGCAGCGCCAGACCCAGCGCCTCGGCCAGGCAGTTCATAGAATTCGCCGTAAACATGCCCGAGCACGATCCGCAGGTGGGGCAGGCGTTTTCCTCGATATGTTGCACCTGTTCGTCGGTATAGGCATCGCTGGCCGCCGCGACCATCGCATCGACTAGGTCGATCTTTTTGGCGTCCAGATCGGCGATGTCGATCTTGCCGGCCTCCATCGGGCCGCCCGACACGAAAATGGTCGGGATGTTCAGCCGCATCGCCGCCATCAGCATGCCCGGCGTGATCTTGTCGCAGTTCGAGATGCAGACCATCGCATCGGCGCAGTGTGCGTTGACCATGTATTCGACGCTGTCGGCGATGATCTCGCGCGAGGGCAGCGAATACAGCATCCCGTCATGGCCCATGGCGATGCCGTCATCGACGGCGATGGTGTTGAACTCTTTGGCCACACCGCCGGCGGCCTCGACCTCGCGGGCGACCATCTGGCCCAGATCCTTGAGGTGGACGTGTCCCGGCACGAATTGCGTGAACGAGTTGACGATGGCAATGATCGGCTTGCCGAAATCGTCGTCGCCCATCCCGGTGGCGCGCCACAGGCCACGGGCACCGGCCATGTTGCGGCCATGGGTCGAAGTTCTGGATCGGTACATTGGCATGATGCTGTTTCCCTTTTGCCCGGTTGCAAAACCAGTGTTGCGTGCGTTATAGCGCACGTAGCACATGTGCGTTATAACGCACAAGGTAAATCGCGGGACGTGGCCATGGAATCGGACGACATCACCCTGAAACTCAGAGAGGTCCGGGCGGCATCGGGGCTGAGCCTGGCCAAAGCGGCCGAGTTGACCGGAGTCAGCAAGGCCATGCTGGGCCAGATCGAGCGCGGCGAATCAAGCCCAACCATCGCCACCCTGTGGAAGATCGCCAAGGGGTTCCAGATGCCGCTAAGCGCGCTGATCGGCACCAGCGCCCTGCGCGATCCGGCGGATGCGGCCCGGTTCCGCACCGTGACCTTTCCGGGCAGTCTGAAGGTCAAGATCGTCTTTCCCTTCGACCCGGTTCTGGCGGCCGAGACCTTTCACGTCGAACTGGACCCCAACCAGTGCCACGAATCCCCCGCCCATGCCGCCGGCGTGACCGAGGAGGTCTTCGTACTCAATGGCGTGCTCGAGGTGCTGCGGAACGGCGAATGGGTGCCGCTGAGCGCGGGCCAGGGGTTGCGCTTTCCCGCCGACCTGCCGCATGGCTATCGCGCCGGTCCCGAGGGTGCGGCATTCTTGAACATGCATCACTACGGACCCCGGCCCGCGACCGCCGCGGCCGGTTGATACGGCGGAAAGGGGAGACATCATGGCGGATTTCCTGAACGGCCTGACGCTGGCCGATGGCATCGGGTCCTTCGGGGCGCTGATCGTGGTTGCGGCCTATTTCGCCACCCAGATGCGGATGATGAATTCCGACGATCTGGCCTTTCCGGTGGTCAACCTGGTGGGGTCGGTTCTGATCGTCTATTCGCTGCTGCAGAACTTCAACCTGGCCTCGATGCTGATCGAAAGTTTCTGGATCGCGATAAGCGTGATCGGCATCATCCAGCATTTCCGCCTGCGACGGGCGCGATAGGGCCGCAGGGACCCGATCCAGCCTTGAACCCGCACCCTTGCGCGTATAGGGAAATCCCTGCGCGTAAAGGGGAGGCATTGATGCTGGACGATCCAAAAACCCTGGTTTCCACCGAGTGGCTTGCCGCCCACCTCAAGGACCCGGATCTGCGGATCCTCGACGCCTCGTGGTACCTGCCGCAGCAGGGGCGCGACGCCCGCGCCGAATACGAGGCCGGACATATTCCCGGTGCGCGGTTCTTCGACATCGACGAGATCTCGGACCACCGCTCGGACCTGCCGCATATGGCGCCTCCGGTCGAGAAATTCATGTCGCGCCTGCGGGCCATGGGCGTGGGCGACGGCCATCAGGTCGTGGTCTATGACGGCGCGGGCCTGTTCTCGGCGGCGCGGGTCTGGTGGCTGTTCCGCCTGATGGGGCAAGAGAACATCGCCGTTCTGGACGGCGGCCTGCCCAAATGGGTTGCCGAAGGGCGCGAGATCGAGGATCTGCCCCCCGTCATCCGCGACCGCCACATGACCGTGCGCGTGCAGAACCACCTGGTCCGCGACGTGACCCAGGTCTCAGCCGCCGCCAAGCTGGCCGATCACGAAATCATCGACGCCCGCGCCGCCGACCGTTTTGCCGGAACCCAGCCCGAACCGCGCCACGGGCTGCGGGCGGGGCACATCCCCGGTTCGCGCAATGTGCCCTTCGGACAGTTGCTGAACCCCGATGGCACCATGAAATCGCCCGAGGAGTGCCGCGCGGTGTTCGAGGCTGCAGGCGTCGATCTGTCGAAGCCCGCCATCACCACCTGCGGGTCGGGCGTGACCGCCGCGATCCTCAGCCTCGCGCTCGAGCGCATGGGCAAGAAAGATCATTCGCTTTATGACGGCAGCTGGGCCGAATGGGGCGCCTTCCCGACCCTGCCCGTCGCAACCGGAGAGTCCTGATGTTCGAAAATCTCAAGCCGCAGCCCGCCGACAAGATCCTGGCCCTGATGCAGATGTATCGCGACGACCCCCGCGAGCAGAAGATCGACCTGGGCGTGGGCGTCTACAAGAATGCGCAGGGGGTGACGCCGGTGATGCGCGCGGTCAAGGCCGCCGAGCACCGCATCTGGGAAGAACAGCAGACCAAGGCCTATACCGGGCTGGCCGGTGACCCGGCCTATGCCGATGCGATGATCACGCTGATTCTGGGCACCAGCGTGCCGCGCGCCAATATCGCCGCCGTGGCCACCCCGGGCGGCACCGGCGCCTGCCGCCAAGCGTTCGAGCTGATCCGCATGGCCAACCCCTCGGCCCGGGTGTTCGTGTCGAACCCGACCTGGCCGAACCACATCTCGATCCTGAACTACCTGGGCATCGAAACTGTCGCCTACCGCTATTTCGACGAGGAAACCCGTGGCGTCGATTTCGACGGCATGATCGAGGACCTCAAGACCGCCAAGGCCGGCGACGTCGTGCTGCTGCATGGCTGCTGCCACAACCCGACCGGCGCCAACCTGAACATGGTCCAGTGGCAAGAGGTGGTGAACCTGATCAACGACCGCGGCCTGGTGGCGATGATCGACATCGCCTATCAGGGCTTTGGCGACGGCCTGAACGAGGATGCGCAGGCGACCCGGCTTGTCGCGTCGTCGGTCAAGGAATGCCTGATCGCGGCGTCCTGTTCGAAGAATTTCGGTGTCTACCGCGAGCGCACCGGCCTGCTGATGGCCGTCAGCGCCGATGCGGGCCAGACCGCGCTGAACCAAGGCACGCTGGCTTTTCTGAACCGCCAGAACTACTCGTTCCCGCCCGATCACGGCGCGCGCGTGGTGACCACGATCCTGATGGATGAGGGTTTGCGCGCCGATTGGATGGCCGAACTGGAAGAGGTTCGCCTGTCGATGCTGGGCCTGCGCCGCCAGCTGGCGGACGAGCTGCAGCGGCTGAGCGGATCGGACCGGTTCGGCTTCCTGGCCCAGCACCGCGGCATGTTCTCGCGCCTGGGCGCCGCGCCCGAATTGGTCGAGAAGCTGCGGGTCGAGCACGGCATCTACATGGTCGGCGACAGCCGCATGAACATCGCCGGGTTGAACGAGGCCACCGTGCCGATCCTGGCCAAGGCCATCGTCGACGTCGGCGTCTGAGGCCGATCTTGAACGACCTTGCCTCCTGATCGCGAAATTTCGCGACCAGGGGTCCGCAACCCTGCGCCCGGCAATGTGCTGATGCACTGCCGGGCATTTTTTCGCAGAACGGGTGGCCGGGACTTGTCCGAAATCCGGCTTCCGCGAATGGCGTGTTCGGTTCGGCGTGCCCTGTCCGCGCCGTGTCACGGCTGCGGCGGCTGATAGACGCAATCGGACAACGTGCTGCGGTTGAGGTCGGCGATGAAGGCGGCCTCGGCCTCGGCCAGTCGCGCCTTGAGCCGGCAATGCGGGGTCAACGTGCAGGCCGCGCCGCCGGGCATAAAGCACTCGACCAGCACCTGATCCGCCTCGAGATAGGCGACCACGTCGCCCAGCCGGATGGTCTCGGGGCGCCGAGCCAGCATCGCGCCGCCGCCGCCGCCGCGCCGGGTCTTCAGATATCCCGCTGCCGACAGTGCCGAGATCACCTTGGCCAGATGATTGCGTGATACGCGGAACTCGTCCGCCAGTTCCGCCGTGGTGAAGGCCCGGTCGGGGCTGCCCGCCATCCGCATGAGAACGCGCAGCCCGAAATCGGTGAAGGAGGTGAGGCGCAAAAGATGACTCCTTTAATCAGTATTTACAATGCGCATACACAAGTATATTCGGCAAATCAAATACCAATTCGTCCCGAGTCGGACCAGAGCGAGGACCTGACATGCGGCTGGCAAGCGTTTCGGCACAGGGTCGCGGGGAAACGGACCGCCTGCTGGAAGCGGTGGTGGCGCAGCTGAGCGCCGAAGGGTGCAAGGTGCTTGGCGCGCTGCGCGCCGCCGGTGCGCGGGACGCCGCCCCTTGCAACAGTGACCTGCGGCTTTTGCCGGACGGGCCGGTTCTGCGGATCACCCAGGATCTGGGCGCCGGGTCGACCGCCTGCCGGATGGACGCCGGGGCGCTGGAACGGGGTGTGGGCATCGTCACGGCCCGGCTTGCCGCCGAAGGCGCCGACCTGATCGTATTGAACAAATTCGGCCTGAGCGAAGCCGAAGGGCGCGGGTTCCGGTCGCTGATCTCGGATGCGGTGGTCCGGGGTGTGCCGGTGCTGACCGGGCTGACCGAAGCCCATCGGCGGGCCTTCGAGCAGTTCGCGGACGGGATGCACAGCCCGCTGCCGCCGGACGAAACCGCCATCCTGCGGTGGTGCCGAACGGCCGCCGCCATGCCCCGCGAGGTGTGAATGCTGGTTCCTGATGCCCAAACGCCGACTCTGGTCCTGATGAGCCATATCCGAGATCGCGTGCTGCATGCGCATCGACGGCAATTGCCGCGGCTGGTCAGCCTGGCCCAAAAGGTTGAAGCCCGCCATGCCGACGACATCGCCGCACCGCATGGTCTGACGGCGGCCTTGGAGGCCATCTCGCAGGCGCTTGACGCCCATATTGACCACGAGGAAGCCGTCGTCTTCCCCGCGCTGAGCCGGGGGCAGGCGGGCCGCGTGCAGGAGGCGCTGGCCGGTCTGCGCGACGACCATGCGGAACACGAAGCCGCATTGAACCGGATCGCCGCCATGACTCACGGGTTCCGCCTGCCGCGCAGCGCCTGCCCGTCGTGGCGGCGGCTCTATGCCGGGCTGGGCCGGTTGGCCGAGGATCTGGACGAGCACCGATATCTTGAAAATGAGCTGCTGTTTCCACGGTTCGAAACCCCGGTCCGGCCCGGACCGGCAGACCCCACCCGATGAAGGCCCCGCCATGACCGCACATCCAGATACCGTTCCCCGCACCGCCGTCCCGGCCAGACCCGTCCTTGCCCGTCTGTCCTGCCTGATCGTGCAGCCCGTGCTGACCCGCGTGGTCCGGCGCATCGCGGCGCAGCACCCGACGCTGTTCGAGCGTTTGGGGCCGCATCAGGGCACCGATTTCGTGATCGACCCGGTGGATCTGCCCTTTGCCCTGCACCTGCGCCCGGATCCGCGGGCGCTGGTGTTCCGTGCCGTGCCCCGCGATGCGGTGCCGCCCGCCGGCGCCACCATCCGCGGTACGTTCCTGTTGTTGCTTGAACTCATCGATTCCGAGGAAGACGGCGATGCCGCGTTCTTCGCGCGCGATCTCGAGGTCACGGGCGATACCGAGGCGGTGGTGCGTCTGCGCAATGCGCTGGACGATGTCGATGGCTCGATCGCCGAGGATGCCGCCGCGATGTTCGGCCCTCCGGGCCGCGCCATCCTGGCCCGGCTGCGCCGCGCCTATCAAACCTGAAGAAAGGACCTCCCGCCCATGAGCCTTGCCGAACTGATCTGCCCAGCCGGCACGCCCGCCGCCCTGCGCACCGCCGTCGATGCCGGCGCCGACGCGGTCTATTGCGGATTTCAGGATGCGACCAACGCCCGCAATTTCCCCGGGTTGAACTTCACCCCCGACGAGATGGCCGCCGCCGTGGCCTATGCGCATGACAAGGGCACCAAGGTGCTGCTGGCGCTGAACACCTATCCGCCCGCGGGCAAGGTCGATCTGTGGCGGCAGGCCGCCGATGCGGGCGCGCGGATCGGCGTCGATGCCTTCATCGTGGCCGACATGGGCGTGGCCGACTATATCGCGCGCACCCATCCGGATATCCGCCTGCACCTGTCGGTCCAGGCCGCTGCCTCGAGCCCCGAGGCGATCCGGTACTACTGCGACAATTTCGGCGTCAAGCGCGTGGTGCTGCCGCGCATCCTGACCATCCCCGAAATCCGCGAGATCCGCCGGGAAATCCCCTGCGAGATCGAAACCTTCATCTTCGGGAACCACGGGCTGATGGTCGAAGGCCGCTGCAGCCTGACCAACTATCTGACCGGACAGTCCACCAACATGGACGGGGTGTGTTCTCCGGCTTCGGACGTGGAATATGCCCGCCATGCCGACGGGTCGATGTCGTCCCGGCTGGCCGGGTTCACCATCGATTGTTTCGGCGCCGACGAAAAGGCGGGCTATCCCACGATCTGCAAGGGGCGCTATCGGGCGCCGCACCGGCCCGACGGGTATTACGCCTTCGAAGAGCCGATCAGCCTGAACCTGTCGCGCCTGCTGCCCGAACTGATCGATGCCGGGGTTCACGCCTTCAAGATCGAGGGGCGTCAGCGATCCAAGAGCTATGTGCGGGGCGTGGTCTCGGCCTTCCGGCAGGCTGTCGATGACATTCGGGCGGGCCGGCAGGCCAACATCGCCGATCTGGTCGCCCTGACCGAGGGTCAGAAACAGACCCAGGGCGCGTTCGAAACCAAGAAATGGCGGTAAGAGAGATGACGAAACTGACTTTGGGACCCATCGCCTATCACTGGCCGGCCGAGGACCGGCGGGATTTCTACGCCCGCATCGCCGACGAGGCACCGGTGGATGAGGTCTATCTTGGCGAGGTGATCTGCTCGAAACGCGCGCCCTTCCACGAGCCCGACCTGCCGGCCACGATCGAGCGGCTGCAGCGCGGCGGCAAGACGGTGATCGTGTCGTCGCTGGCCGAGGTTATGCTGAAACGCGAACGCAAGGCCACCGCCGATCTTGCTGCGCTGGACGCGCCCGAGATCGAGATCAACAACGCCGCCGGCCTGTACGCGCGCGGGCGGCGCCCGCACCGGGTCGGGCCGTTTCTGAACGCCTACAACGAGGCCACGATCGCCTGGATGGCATCGCAGGGTGCGACGCATGTCTGCCTGCCCACCGAACTGCCCGGCGCGGCGATCGCCACGGCGGCTGCAACGGCGCGCGAACTGGGGCTGGGGGTCGAGGTCCAGGTGTTTGGTCGGGCCTCGCTTGCGGTGTCGGCGCGCTGCTACCATGCGCGTGCGCATGGCCGCACCAAGGACAACTGTCAGTTCGTCTGCGAAGAAGATGCCGACGGCATGCCGCTGCGCACGACCGACGACCGTCCGATCCTGCGCGTGAACGGCATCCAGACCCAATCCGAAAGCTATGTCGACCTTTTGCCTGAAACCCGGCGTCTGATCGCCGACGGGGTTACCCATCTGCGGCTGATGCCGCAGGCGGTCGACATGGTGGCGGTGGCCGGCACGGTCCGGGACCTGCTGGACGACCGGCTCGATCCGGCCGGGGCCGAGGCCGCGCTGCGCCGGATCTGCGACGCGGTTCCGTTCTCGAACGGGTTCTACCACGGTCAGGCCGGGTATCGGCGCATTGCCGCCGCGGCGGGCTGATCCGCGCGGCGCGCCATGCGTGGCGCGGGGCCGCGTCAGCCGCGCTTTCGGCGCGCATAGCGACCACTCGGAGGCTGTCCGGGAAAGGATGCAGCCGCGACGGGGACGTCGCGGCTGCGATCATGCTTGCGGCTGGGCAAACGGGGCTCAGCCCTTCGAGAACTCGGGATAGGCTTCCATGCCCAGCTCGCCCATGTCGAGGCCGTTGATCTCTTCTTCCTCGCCCACCCGCAGGCCGACGGTGGCCTTGAGGATCGAGAACAGGATGTAGCTGACCACGAAGACGAAGATCCCGATGGCCGCAAAGCCGATGATCTGGGTCACGAAGGACGCGTCGCCGTTGGTCCAGGCCACGATGAAGGTGCCCCAGAAGCCCGCGATCAGGTGAACCGGGATGGCGCCGACCACGTCGTCGATCTTCATCTTGTCCAGCAGCGGCACGGTGTAGACCACGATCACGCTACCGATGCCACCGATGATCAGTGCCTGGAACAGCGACGGTGCCAGCGGTTCCGCGGTGATCGAGACCAGCCCGGCCAGCGCACCGTTCAGCACCATGGTCAGGTCGACCTTGCCGTACATCACCTGCGTCAGGATCAGGGCAGCGACAGCGCCGGCGGCTGCGGCCATGTTGGTGTTGGCGAAGATGCGGCTGATGTCAGCCATGTCGCCGATCGTGCCCATGGCCAGCTGCGAGCCGCCATTGAAGCCGAACCAGCCCAGCCACAGGATGAACGTACCCAGGGTGGCAAGCGCCAGGTTCGAGCCTGGGATCGGAACGACCTTGCCGTCCTTGCTGTATTTGCCGATCCGGGGGCCCAGCACGATGGCACCGGCCAGTGCGGCAAAGCCACCTGCGGCATGCACCAGGGTCGAGCCCGCGAAATCGCTGAAGCCCATTTCGGACAGCCAGCCGCCGCCCCACTGCCACGAGGCTTCGATCGGGTAGATGACACCGGTCAGGACGATCACGAAGATGAAGAAAGGCCACAGCTTGACCCGCTCGGCCATGGTGCCCGACACGATCGAGGCGGTGGTGGCGCAGAACATCAGCTGGAAGAAGAAGTCCGAACCGACCGACGCATAGGACAGATCGGTTTCGACGCCCTCAAGGCCGACCGGTTCCAGCGAGGTGGGCGAGAAGGCACCCAGAATGCCGGTGATGGTCCAGCCGTCGCCCGGATACATCAGGTTGAAGCCGACCAACCAGTACATGATCGCGGCAAAGGAAAACAAGCCGATGTTCTTGACCAGCTGCATCGCCACGTTCTTGGAGCGCACCAGACCGGCCTCGAGCATTGCAAAGCCTGCGGCCATCCAGAACACCAGGAAGCCGCCCATCAGGAACAGCAGCGAAGTCAGGATGTATTGCGTATGCTGCGCGGTTTCGCCGGTTGCGGCGGCCTCCTGCGCCAGGCCCATCTGCGGCAGCGCGACGATCGCGGCGGCAGGGATGAGTGATTTCATCAGGTTCATGTTCAGTCCTCGAATGATTGTCGGTCGCGGCGCCTTACAGCGCCTCTTCGTTGAGTTCCCCGGTCCGCACGCGCAGGGCCTGCTCGACATCGAGGACGAAAATCTTGCCGTCGCCGATCTTGCCGGTCTTGGCGGTTTTGGTGATGGTCTCGACGATCTGGTCGGTCATCGCGGCGGGCACCACGATTTCCAGCTTGATCTTGGGCACGAAGTTCACCGCGTATTCGGCGCCCCGATAGATTTCGGTGTGACCGGATTGCGAGCCGAAGCCCTTGATCTCGGTCACCATCATGCCGCGCACGCCCGCCTCGGTCAGTGCCTCGCGCACCTCCTCGAGCTTGAACGGCTTGATTGTCGCAATGATCAGTTTCACGTCTTTCCCCTCTTCTGGTCCGGCGGGGCCGGCTTTGCACCTGCAGAAAAAGAGCGCGACAGGGCCGCCCAAGGAACGGTTTGGGCAAAAAGATGCCGGGGCAGAGGGGCAAAATTGCACATTATTTGCACAAATTCCCGCCGATGATGAAAAAATGGGCGGGTATGAGAGGGAGATTGCCGCTATTTCACATCTCTACACCGATACGCCAGCAGGGTATGGTGCGAAGAAACGATAAACGGGCAGAGTTTGAGCATGACTGAGTCCAAGCGTCGAAAACCGCTGGTGGCGGACAAACGGTATCCGTCCGGAGGCCGCAAGACCGCGTCTGCCAAGCGGTCGGCGAAACCGGCGGGCAAGAAGGCGACGGCGCGCAAGACCACCACGCGCAAAACCCGGCGCAAGCATTCGGGTGGCGGGCAGGGCGGCTTCTTTCGCCGGCTGTTGCGCTGGATCGGTCGGCTGATCTGGGGCGTGACCTGGCGCGTGGGGGCGGTGGTGGCGCTGCTGATCGCGCTGGCGGTCGGCGTCGTCTACAGCACCTTGCCCGAGGTCGATGCCCTGCTGGACGGGCGCGCGCGCGGGTCGGTCACCCTGCTGGACCGCGACGGCAAGGTCTTTGCCTGGCGGGGCGATCAGTTCGGTGGCGTCATCACCGCCGATACCGTGTCGCCCCATCTGAAGAACGCGGTCATCGCGACCGAGGACAAGCGGTTTTATCGGCATTTCGGTGTCAGCCCGCGCGGCATCGCCAGTGCGATCAGGATCAACCTGTCCGAAGGGCGTGGCCCGCTGTCGGGGCATGGCGGTTCGACCATCACACAGCAGACGGCCAAGCTGCTGTGCCTGGGCGTGCCCTATGATCCGAGCCAGTGGGAATCGGAAGCGGCGTACGAGGCTGACTGCCGCCAGGGGTCGCTGTGGCGCAAGGCCAAGGAAGCGATCTATGCGATGGCGATGGAGGCCAAATATACCAAGGACGAGATCCTGACCATCTATCTGAACCGGGTGTTTCTGGGGGCCGGGGCCCGCGGGTTCGAGGCGGCCAGCCAGCGGTACTTCGGCAAGTCCGCCGCCGAAGTGGACCCGGCCGAGGCGGCGATGCTGGCGGGGCTGCTGGTGGCGCCCACGCGCTACGCGCCCACCAACAACCTGCAACGCTCGCAGGACCGGGCCAAGGTGGTTATCAGCCTGATGGAGGATCAGGGTTACCTGACCGAGTCACAGGCCAATGCGGCGCGGAACAACCCGGCCGAGCTGTCCGAGGCCGCCGCCGCCCGCGCCGGGGGCTACTTTGCCGACTGGGTCATGGCCAGCGGCCCCGAGTTCTTTACCCGCAACACCACCGAGGACGTGGTGATCAAGACCACGTTGGACCAGCGGATCCAGCAGGCGGCCGAGGCGGCGCTGAAACAGGTGTTCGACGAAAAGGTCAGCGAAGGGTCAAAGGCACAGGCGGCAATCGTGGTGATGTCGGCCGATGGTGCGGTCCGGGCCATGGTGGGCGGGCGCAAGACCAAGGTGTCGGGCGCGTTCAACCGCGCGACGCAGGCGCTGCGCCAGACCGGGTCCTCGTTCAAGCCCTTCGTCTATGCCACCGCGCTGGAGCTGGGCTATTCGCCACTGGCCACGGTGGTGGACGAGCCCTATTGCATCGACATCCCGGGGTCCGGCCAGTGGTGCCCCAAGAACTACACAAACAAGTTCTACGGCCGCGTCACGCTGGCGGATGCGCTCAAGAATTCGCTGAACATTCCGGCGGTCAAGGTGGCCGAAGTGGCCGGGCTGGACAATGTGCGCACGGTGGCCAGCGGGTTCGGCATCGAAAGCGATCTGGCGGCCGGGCCGGCGCTGGCGCTGGGCGCGTCGGAAAGCACGCTGATCGAGATGACCGGCGCCTATGCGGGCATCCTGAACGGCGGCTCGGCGGTGGAACCCTATGGCCTGACCGAGCTGAAGCTGCTGGGCGATGACACGCCGGTGATGGTGACGACGACTGGCATCGGCGAACGCGTGATCCGCGACGAGGCCGCCAAACAGCTGATCTGGATGATGGAGCGTGTGGTGTCCGAAGGTACCGGCCAGCGCGCCAAATTGCCGGGATGGCAGGTGGCGGGCAAAACGGGCACGACCCAGGCCGCGCGCGATGCGTGGTTCATCGGCTTTACCGCCGATTACGTGGCCGGCGTCTGGGTGGGCTATGACGACAATACGCCCCTGAAAGGCGTCACCGGCGGCGGGTTGCCGGCCGAGATCTGGCGGGAAACCATGCTGCGCGTGACCGAGGGCATGACCCCCACGCACCTGCCGATGCTGGCGCCGGCGGCTCCGGTCCAGACGACACGGCAAACCCAGCCCCGGCGCAGACAGCAGGGAGGCTTTGCCAAGGCCGTCGACAATCTGTTGAAGGATATCTTCGGCGGCAACTAGGCCGCGGTTGATCGGACGGGCGGCGCTGGGCGCCGCCCGGATCAATTCTTACAGGCTGGCGTCCAGCGCGGCGACGATCGCGTCGCCCATTTCGCTGGTCGAGACCGGCTGCACGCCCTCTTCGGCCAGCAGATCGGCGGTGCGCACGCCATCGGCCAGCACCTTCTCGAT
Organism: Ruegeria intermedia; assembly: GCF_900129345.1. GTDB lineage: Bacteria > Pseudomonadota > Alphaproteobacteria > Rhodobacterales > Rhodobacteraceae > Ruegeria > Ruegeria intermedia. The sequence goes on from NZ_FQVK01000012.1 coordinate 40,322, forward strand.
GGCGGCTTCCAGACGGTCGGCCTCGGCCCCCTGGTCGAAGGAATAGCGCAGCGCCATGGCAAAGCTGAGGATGCAGGCGATCGGGTTGGCCTTGCCCTGACCGGCGATGTCGGGGGCCGAGCCGTGGACGGGTTCGTACAGCGCCTTGGGTCGGCCGTTGGCCATGGGTGCGCCCAGCGAGGCCGAGGGCAGCATGCCCAGCGAGCCGGTCAGCATTGCCGCGCAGTCCGACAGGATGTCGCCGAACAGGTTGTCGGTCAGGATCACGTCGAACTGTTTCGGCGCGCGCACCAGCTGCATGGCGCCGTTGTCGGCATACATGTGGCTCAGCTCGACCTCGGGGTAATCCTTGCCGACGCGGGTTACCACCTCGCGCCACAGGATGCCCGATTCCATCACGTTGGCCTTTTCCATCGAGCACAGCTTCTTGTTGCGGCGCATCGCCAGCTCGAAGGCCGAGCGCGCGACCCGCTCGATCTCGGATTCGGTGTAACGCTGGGTGTTGATGCCGACGCGCTCGTTGCCTTCCTCGAAGATGCCGCGCGGCTCGCCGAAATAGACGCCCGAGGTCAGCTCGCGCACGATCATGATGTCGAGCCCGGCGACCACGTCCTTTTTCAGCGACGAGAAATCGGCCAGCGCGTCAAAGCACTGGGCCGGGCGCAGGTTGGAATACAGGTCCATCTCCTTGCGCAGGCGCAGCAGGCCGCGCTCGGGCTTCACGCTGAAATCCAGATCGTCGTATTTCGGGCCGCCCACGGCGCCCAGCAGAACCGCGTCGACCTCTTGCGCCTTGGCCATCGTCTCGTCCGCCAACGGAACGCCGTGCTTGTCATAGGCGGCGCCGCCGACCAGATCCTCGCTCACGTCGAATTTCAGGCCGCGCCTGGCGCCGAACCAGTCGATGATCTTGCGCACTTCGGTCATCACTTCGGGGCCGATTCCGTCTCCGGGCAGGATGAGGAGCGAGGGGTTGGACATGAGCGGTCTCCTTGCGTTTTTCAGCATCGGGCCTAGCGTTTGCGGGGCATCTGGTCAATGAGGCGTTCCGCCCGTTTTGCCCGGGCATCACGCGTCATGCGGGCGCAGGTCGGCAAGGGTGGGCGGCGCGTCAGTCGGTACCGGCCGGCCGGTCCTGCGCGCCCGCTCCGGTCAGGTCGACCCAGACCAGCCGGTGCCGGCTTGCCGCCCGCGCCGCGGGATGGGGTTGACCGTCCGCACCGGTCCAGAACACGCCGGCGTCTTCGACCACCCAATCCGCCGATGGCAGAACATAGTCGACGCGGCGGTCTCCGACGGTTTTCCAGGTGACGGTCGTGTCTGCGCCGGTTGCATCCGTCGGTCGCGGATCCTGCAGCAACGGGTTGGTCAGCAGGGCGCGCAGGGCCTCGGTGTGGCCTTCGCCACGCGCGGGGTCCAGGTTGGCATCCCCGGCGATTACGAAGCGGCGGGTCGGCGCCGGCCCCAGATCGCCCCGCAGAAGAACGGACCAGAACCGGATTTCATCGCGGTTGCGCAGGCCGTTGCGGTCCTCGGGGCCGTCAAAGACCGGCGGGGTGGCGTGAAAGGTCATCAGGGTCAACCGGCCCTGCGGCGTGTCGATCGGAACGACCCAATGCGCGGTCGAGGACAGCCGTTGGACCGATTGCGCCTGCTCCGAGGGAAACGGGGCGCCGTCCCGGCCGGGAAGCATGGCGCCGGGCAGATCCTTCCACAGCAGGGCCGAGTGGTCTGCGATCTGATCTTCGATGATCGGATACCGGGACAGGACGGCAATTCCCCCATTGCCGGTGAATCGCCCCCAGCCCTGCGCATCGCCCGGCCCGCCGAGCCTGCCGTCTCCGTCCAGATCGAGGTCGGTCATCAGCCCCGAATTGGGCTGACGGGCGAACCGATAGGGATAGTCCAGACCCGCCGCCGCCAGCAGATCGGCCAGCGCCGACAGCGCCACGTTGTCATGGTCCCAGTCCAGCCCCTGCAGGGCGACGACATCCGGCGCCGTGGCCCGCAGAACATCGACGACGGCGCGGACCTGCGGTGTCTCCTTGCGGATGTCACGCAGCATCAGCCCCGGCCCATCGCGCTGCAATTCGGTGTTGAAGCTGGCCACGCGCAGAGGGTCGGCCTGGGCCGCAAAAGGCAGCAGCGCCAGAACCAGAATGCGGATCATGCGGTCTGGGTGGCCTCGGAAGTGGAATAGGCGCGCCGCTTTTCGACGATCAGCCCCGCGATTCGCAGCGTGGCGATGCCGCGCATGATCATGCTGGCCGGCAGGAAGGCCCAGGCGCTCATGGTCCAGATCAGGGTCTGCGGATTGGCCAAGGTCAGCGGATCGATGACATTGGTCAGCAGCTTGATCAGCGCAGGGATCAGGAACGGCAGCAGGATGCCGATCGATATGTTCAGCCGCCCGTCGCGTTGCAGGCGGGTCACCACGTCTCCGCCCTTGGTCGGGTCGAACAGGGGCAGGTTGGTCCACACGTTAAACGCCCCGTTCCCGGTGGGCCATCCCCGGACCTTGACCGCATAGACGAAGCTGGCGATCGTCACCAGCGCTGCGACATAGGCGACGCTTGCGGTGATGCGGACCAGTTCGGTCAGCGGTGCGCTGGCCTCGGCCGGCAGCATGAGGACCACCAAGCGGACCGGTGAATAGGGGAAGTCGACGACATTGGCCACGGCCACGCCCACGGAATAAGCGGCGCTGGTCAGATCCGTGGGCGTGTAGACGTTCTTGCAGATCAAGGTCAGGATCGACACCATCGACATCAGCCCGACGAACCTCAGCCGGTTGACGGGCGGTGCGTCGCGGAATTCGATGAAGCTGGGAAAGGCCGAGTTGTATTCGGCAAAGGTCAGGATGAACGCCAGGATGGCGACGAAGACGACAACTTCGGTACCGTTGGTGGCCGAGACCGGCAGATATAGCGCGGGGGTCAGCACCAGAAGCGCCACCAAAATCCCACGAACTGCCGCCCCTGTTGTGCGTGCAATCACTATCCGAACCCTTTCCAAACCGGACCCGTCGTTTCTTTGCCGACTCAATTCCAACTTGTGCCCGCCCATTCCCAAGTGGCGGATGCCGTTTGGCGCCATCATCGGCGATAAGCGGCATTTCGCTCAGGCCGATGGGCAGAAAACAGGTGATTTCGGGCAAAATGATGGCGAAACTGGTGCGGCTTTGCATCAATTGCGCCGCAGAATCGTCGCTGACTTGTCGGGCGCGACTACATGTTGTGGTTGCTTGACCGTCAACCCCTAAGACGCGAACGGGGCCGCCGCAGCGACCCCGTCTGGTTGAGTATCGAAAGATTCGCCGCCCGCGTCACACCCAGGGGCGGGCCTGGCTGGCCTGGGATTCAAACTGGTCGATGTGGTGCGCCTTCTCCATGGTCAGGCCGATATCGTCCAGGCCGTTCAGCAGGCAGTGCTTGCGGTGCGGGTCGATGTCGAAGGTGATCTCGACCCCGTCCGAGGTGACGACCTTCTGCTCTTCGAGGTCCACGGTCATGCGGGCGTTTTCGCCCTTGTGGGCGTCTTCCATCAGGATGGCGTGATGCTCGTCCTCGACCACGATCGGCAGGATGCCGTTCTTGAAGCAGTTGTTGAAGAAGATGTCGGCGAAGCTGGTCGAGATGATGACCTTGATGCCGAAATCCTTGATCGCCCATGGCGCGTGTTCGCGCGACGAGCCGCAGCCGAAATTGTCGCCGGCCACCAGGATCTCGGCGTTGCGATAGGCGGGTTTGTTCAGAACGAACTCTTCGTTCTCGCGCCCGTCATCGTGATAGCGCATCTCGTCGAACAGCACGACGCCCAGGCCCGACCGTTTGATCGTTTTCAGATGCACCTTGGGGATGATCATATCGGTGTCGATGTTGATCAGGGGCATGGGGGCGGCCACGCCGTGGACTTTTTCAAACTTTTCCATGTTCACACTCCTGCGGGAGAGGCCCGGCCCCATGCCCCGCGTTTCAAGCTTGTTTCGCTTCCGTCGTTTCGTTGCCGGCGTTCTTGACGAAGAACGCCATGAAGATCAGGCCGAACCCGTTGAACAGCATCTCGATGCCCAAAAGGATTCCCAGCAGGCTGAGCGCCAGTCCGACCGAGGCATTGGCCATGATGTAGCCGGCCAGCACCAGGGACAGCAGGCCGGAAATGAGCGTGGGCCAGAAATACTGCGTGCCGCGCATCTGGAACGACAGGATGATCCGGGCGAGACGCCGGCGATGAACAGGATCATCACCACCGTGGCCAGCGTCAGAACGCCCTGCAGCGGATGATCCAGGAAGGACCAGCCCAGAAACAGCATCACGGCGCCCATGATGAAGGCCAGGATCTTGTTGCCGATGCCTTCCACCGAGAACCCGCCCACGACCTGCAGCACGCCCGAGATCAGCAGCAACGCCCCGGTAACCACGGTCACCGCCACCGATGCCACGATGGGCGCGCCCAGAACGAAGATGCCGAACACGATCGACAGCAGCCCCATCAGGAGCCATTTGACCCAATCACTCATTTCAGTTCTCCCTCAAAAAAAGAAACAATGAGGGGACCTTACATCAATTCGCGCACATCTGTCAGTTTTCCGGTGATTGCCGCAGCGGCAGCCATGGCCGGGCTGAGAAGATGGGTGCGCCCGCCACGGCCCTGACGGCCCTCGAAATTGCGGTTCGAGGTCGCGGCACAGCGTTCGCCGGGCTGCAGTTGGTCGGGGTTCATCGCCAGGCACATCGAACAACCCGCAAGGCGCCATTCGAACCCGGCCTGCTTGAAGATTTCGGCGATTCCTTCCTCTTCGGCCTGCGCGCGGACAAGGCCCGAGCCTGGCACGACCATGGCGCGGATGCCGTCCTTGATCTTTTTGCCCTTGAGGATCTCGGCGGCGGCGCGCAGATCCTCGATCCGGCCGTTGGTGCAAGAGCCGATGAAGACCGTGTCGATCTCGATGTCGCTCAGCTTCTGGCCCGGCTTCAGGCCCATGTATTCGATAGAGCGGCGCGCGGCCTCGACCTTGCCGCCCTCGAAATCCTCGGGGTTGGGCACGGTCGCGGTGATCGGCAGAACGTCTTCGGGGCTGGTGCCCCAGGTGACCACGGGGGCGATGTCCTCGCCGCGGATGGTGACGACCTTGTCCCAATGGGCGTCGTCATCGGAATAAAGCGTCTTCCACCAGGCCATGGCGGCCTCCCACTGCGCGCCCTTGGGGGCATGCGGGCGGCCCTTGACGTATTCGAACGTCTTTTCGTCCGGCGCGATCAGGCCGGCGCGGGCGCCGCCCTCGATGGCCATGTTGCAGACGGTCATGCGGCCTTCCATCGACAGGTCGCGGATCGCTTCGCCGCAATACTCGATCACATAGCCGGTGCCGCCGGCGGTGCCGGTTTCGCCGATCACGGCCAGGGTGATGTCCTTGGCGGTCACGCCCGGCTGCAGCTTGCCGGTGATCTCGACCTTCATGTTCTTGGACTTTTTCTGGATCAGCGTCTGCGTGGCCAGAACATGCTCGACCTCGGAGGTGCCGATACCGTGGGCCAGCGCGCCGAACGCGCCGTGGGTGGCGGTGTGGCTGTCGCCGCAGACCACGGTCATGCCCGGCAGGGTCCAGCCCTGTTCGGGGCCGACGATGTGGACGATGCCCTGACGGATGTCATTCACCGGGTAGTAGTGAATGCCGAATTCGCGGGCGTTCTTGTCCAGCGCTTCGACCTGAATGCGCGATTCGGGGTTTTCAATACCGTTCACGCGGTCGGGCGTGGTGGGCACGTTGTGGTCCGGCACGGCAATGGTCTTTTCCGGCGCGCGCACCTTGCGGCCCGCCATGCGCAGGCCTTCGAAGGCTTGCGGGCTGGTCACTTCGTGCACCAAGTGACGGTCGATATACAGCAGGCAGGTGCCATCGTCGGCTTCGTGCACGACATGGGCGTCCCAGATCTTGTCATAGAGTGTTTTGGGGGACATCGGTCCTCTCCCGTTTTGTATTGAGAAATGCTGGCGAGTGGCTGGGCGCCGATTATAGGCGGGCCAGAACCGTGCGGGCGGCCCCGAAGAACCGTTCACGCAGGCGCGCGCGGTCTTGCAGGTTGGGAGCAGGGGCCTGATGGAATGTCATGCGATCCAGATATATCGCGAGCGTCTGTCAATCAAGGTTCAATGCCGTGGCCACCCGGTGCCTTGCATACCGGCGCGTAGCTGGTCAATCTGGCCGACAGGAGGCGTGAATGGACAGCGACTTGATCCCCCGCTCGATTTCCGAGCTGTTCGATACAATGGTCGAGGCATTCCTGCTTCAGTTCGGAGCACTGATCGAGCTGATCGTGACCCCGGGCTGGCGTCAGTATCAATTGTTGATCGTGCTGCTCCTGGTGGCCGCTTCCTTTGTTCTGAAGGCCGCCACACTTGGAAGATGGGAAGCCTGGGCCCGTTCCCGCAGCGGCTGGCCCAAATGGCGGCTGCGGACTCTGGTCCAGTTCATGCGGCGGCTGACATTGGTCTATTTCGTGCTTCTGTCCTGGGGCGTCTACCTGGTGATGCAGCAGGTCACCTGGCCGTCGCGCAGCTATATCATCGGCGTTCTGGCAACGCTGGCAACCGCGTGGCTGGTCATTGCGCTGCTGTCGCATCTTGTGCGCAACCGCACGATCCGGCGCATCTTCCGCTGGTCGATGTGGATCTATGCAACGCTGGTCGCGCTGAGCCTGACCGACGACGTGGCCGAGTTTCTGGACGGGGTCGCGATCACGATCGGTGATCTGCACATTTCCGTTCTCGGGATTCTCAAGGCGACCTTGCTGATCGGCACTTTGCTGGTGCTGGCGCGGTTGGGCACCCGGGCGGCGGAACGGGGGCTGAAGAACAACGAAGATATTTCGCCCTCGATGCAGGTGCTGCTGGCCAAGGGCATCCAGGTCGCGTTGTACGGGCTGGTCTTTCTGATCGGGATCCGCACGCTGGGCTTCGACCTGACCGGGATCGCGCTGCTGTCCGGCGCGGTGGGCGTGGGCATCGGTTTCGGCCTGCAGAAGGTCGTGTCGAACCTGATCTCGGGGATCATCATCCTGATGGACCGGTCGATCAAGCCGGGCGACGTGATCTCGCTGGGCGACACGTTCGGCTGGATCAACGCGCTGGGCGCCCGTTATGTCTCGGTCGTCACCCGCGACGGGCGCGAATACCTGATCCCGAACGAGGATCTGATCACCGGACGGGTGGTGAACTGGTCCCATTCCGACGAATTCGTCCGGCTGGATCTGACCTTCGGCACCAGCTACGGCGACGACCCGCACAAGGTGCGCGAGACCGCCGTGCGAACGGTGAAAACGGTCAAGCGCGTGCTGAGCGGCGGCAAGCACGAACCGGTCTGCCACATCACCGGGTTTGGCGACAGCAGCGTCGATTACGTGCTGCGGTTCTGGATCCGCGACCCGACCGCCGGACTGACCAACATCCGCGGCAATGTCTATCTGGCGCTGTGGGATGCGTTCAAGGCCGAGGGCATCTCGATTCCCTTCCCGCAGCGCGAGGTGCGCTTGCTGGGCCAGGGGCAGACCGGCGTCGTTGCGCAACAAATCGACACGGAATGATCACCCCTGTGTGCGCACCGCCTGCGATTCATTGAATTGTTGCAATCGGCTTGCTACCTTATTACTACCCCGGCGCCGGGGTTTGGCGGCGCTTTATCAAGGAGGACCATGTCCTGTCTCTGCATACACAGGCGGGTTTGCCCGCCGATGATGGGGCCACGGTGATGGCCCAGTCTCAGCCAATCAGCGAAAAGCTGCTTGAGCGTGTTCTTTCCTCTCTTTCCGACGACAAGGCCGAAGACGTCGTGCAGATCGATCTGCGCGGGAAATCCTCGGTGGCCGACTACATGGTCATCGCGTCGGGCCGGTCGACGCGTCAGGTGTCGGCGATGTCGGAAAAGCTGACGGATCGCATCAAGCAGGAATTCGGGTTCACCTCGAAGGTCGAAGGCAAGGATGCCGGCGACTGGGTGCTGATCGATACGGGCGACGTGATCGTCCATATCTTCCGCCCCGAAGTGCGCGAATTCTACCAGCTGGAAAAGATGTGGCTGCCCCAGGGCGGCAGCGCCTCGGCCAACTGAGGCGCCATCCCGGCCCGTATTGAAGGGCCGGCGGCGAGAGCGACATGCGTATCAGCATCTGTGCGGTCGGGCGATTGCGTGCCGGACCGGAGAAGACCCTGCTTGACGATTATCTGACCCGTTTCGACCGGACCGGCCGCAGCCTGGGCTTGGGGCCTGCGCGCGTGATCGAGGTCGAGGACAAGAAGAACGCCGGCATGGGCGCCGAGGCCGCCTTGCTGCGCAAGGCGCTGCCCAATGGGGCGCTGATCTGCACATTGGACGAGCGGGGAAAGGTGATGTCGTCCCCCGATTTCGCGCGGAAGCTGGCCGGGTGGCGCGACATGGGCCGGCAGGATCTGGCCTTTGTCATCGGTGGCGCCGACGGGATCGACCCGGCGCTGCGGGCCGAGGCCGATTTCTCGATCTCTTTCGGCGCGATGGTCTGGCCGCATATGCTGGTCCGGGTGATGCTGTCGGAACAACTCTATCGTGCCGCGACGATCCTGTCGGGCGGCCCGTATCATCGGGCCTGACCGCTGTGGCCCGTCTGCTGATCGTCTATCATTCGCGCACCGGCGGCAGCCGGCAGATGGCCGATGCGGCCGCACAGGCGGCCAGCACCGAGGCCGAGGTCAGCCTGAAACCCGCCGACCAGGCCGGACCCGACGATTTGCTGGCGGCCGACGGATACATCTTTTGCGCGCCCGAGAACCTCGCGGCGTTGTCAGGCGTCATGAAAGACTTCTTCGATCGCTGCTATTACCCGGTTCTGGGCCGGATCGAGGGGCGGCCCTATGCGCAGATGATCTGCGCCGGGTCCGACGGTCAGAACGCGGCGCGGCAGCTGGCGCGCATCGCCACCGGTTGGCGCCTGAAAGAGGTGCAGCCGCCCCTCATCATCTGCACCCATGCCCAGACGCCCGAGGCGATATTGGCGGAAAAGACCATCCCCGAGGATGACCTGGACAAATGCCGCGAGATCGGCGCCGCGCTGGGCGCCGGGTTGTCGCTGGGCGTGTTCTGACGATCAGTCCAGCGTCACAAGCGTGGTGTCCGCGTTCCAGCCATCGACACTGCACCGGGCCTGGACCTGGACCTGGTTCGCGCCTTCGGGGATCGCGACCCCGCCCAACGACCGGGTAAAGGGCTGCTCGGTCTCGTGCGGGTGATGCAGCACCCGCATCCCCAGCTCGGTCCCGTCCATCGCCAGAACGCGCCAGCCATCGGCATAGTGGTCCCACCCGGTATCGGGGTGGCGGATGGTCACGTCGAATCGCCAGGTCTCGCCCGTGCGCGTCGCGGTGACATTTTCGACCGTCGGCGGGTCGGCGAGGGCCGGGGCGGCCAGAAACAGGCAGGGGATCAGGTGTCGCATTGCGCCAGTCTAGGATCTGATCGGGCGGGGCGTGATCACGTCTGCGTGTCCGGCGGCAGGCTCAGCAGGATCGCGCGGGAATGCGAGGCAAACTCGCGCCGATACAGAACCCCCAATGTCAGAAGCGTGCCGATGATCAGCGCGATCGGGCCCAGGATCCACGCCAGCGAGGCCAGCGCGAAATAGGTGGCGCGCAGGGCACGGTTGAAGCTGCGCGCGGCGGTCACGCAGATCTCGGCCGCCTGCGCCGCGCGGGGATAGGCCTGCGGATCCTCGGGGTCGTTCGGCACCGCCGCCATCAGCACCGCGCAGTAGCCGAACAACCGATGCGCCCAGACGTATTTCAGAAAGGCATTCGACAGAAACAGCAACACGATCAGGATCTTGACCTCCCACACCATGGCCGGTGCGCTGCCGATGGCCAGATCCTTGGCGACGCCCGACAGCCGCTCGGTATTGCCCAGAAGGGCCAGCCCGCCCCCGATGGCGATCATCGTGGTCGAGGCAAAGAACGTGCTGCCCTGACGCATCGTGCCCACGACCTGGGCGTCGAACATGCGGGGCTGACGGGTCACCATTTCGCGCATCCAGCAGCGGCGGAATTCGTCCATCATCACCGCGACCGAGCGCTTGCCCGGCGCGGGGTTCTCGATCCGCCAGCCGATCCATTGCCATGCGATCAGCAACAGCAGGACGGCGGCGTAGTCCAAAGGCGAAAACAGCAGGGCGCGTTCTGTCAATGTCATGGCGCGACAGTACGTCCGACGAAGGCAACTTGCCAGATGCAGAAATTGGTAATATTATTTTACCAAACCGGAGGACCCGCCATGGACATGCCACAGCCCAACCCCGACGTTCTGGCCCGCAAGGCCAGCGTACTAGCCCGTCTGCGGCAGGTTCTGCCCGAAGATGCCATCATTGCCGATCCGTCCGAAACCCGCGCCTATGAATGCGACGCCCTGACCGCCTACAAATGCGCGCCGATGATCGCGGTTCTGCCGTCCTCGACGCAGGAGGTCTCGGACATTCTGCGCATCTGCCATGACGAAGGCGTGCCGGTCGTGCCGCGCGGGGCCGGGACTTCGCTGGCCGGTGGGGCGCTGCCCACCGCCGATTGCGTGATCCTGGGCGTGGCCCGCATGAACGAGGTGCTCGAGGTCGACTATGACAACCGCTTCATCCGCGTGCAGACCGGCCGCACCAATCTGAGCGTCACCGGCGCGGTCGAAGAGCAGGATTTCTTCTATGCGCCCGATCCGTCGTCGCAGCTGGCCTGCGCCATCGCGGGCAATATCGCGATGAACTCGGGCGGCGCGCATTGCCTGAAATACGGCGTGACCACCAACAACCTGTTGGGCGTGACCATGGTGCTGATGGATGGCCGCGTGGTCGAGATCGGCGGCGCGCATCTGGATTCCGGCGGGCTGGACCTGCTGGGCGTGATCTGCGGCTCGGAAGGGCAGCTGGGGGTCGTCACCGAGGCGACGCTGCGCATCCTGCGCAAGCCCGAAGGCGCGCGCCCGGTCCTGATGGGTTTTGATGACAACGCGGTGGCGGGCGAATGCGTCTCGGACATCATCAAATCGGGCATCCTGCCCGTGGCGATCGAGTTCATGGACCGGCTGTGCATCGAGGCCTGCGAGAATTTTGCCCATGCCGGCTATCCGAATTGCGAGGCGCTGCTGATCGTCGAGGTCGAGGGCTCGGACGCCGAGATCGACAGCCAGCTGGCCAAGATCGTCGAGATCGCCAAACGCCACAACCCGGTCGAGCTGCGCGAAAGCCAGTCGGCCGAGGAAAGCGCTCGCATCTGGCTGGGCCGGAAATCGGCCTTTGGCGCGATGGGGCAGATCAACGACTATATGTGCCTGGACGGCACGATCCCGGTGTCGGCCCTGCCGGACGTGCTGCGCCGCATCGGTGAACTGAGCAAAGAGTTTGGCCTGCCCGTGGGCAACGTGTTCCATGCCGGCGACGGCAACATGCACCCGCTGATTCTGTTCGACGCGAACAAGCCCGGCGATCTGGAAAAATGCGAGGCCTTCGGGGCCGAGATCCTGAAACTGTGCGTCGATGCCGGCGGCTGCCTGACCGGCGAGCATGGGGTGGGCATCGAAAAACGCGATCTGATGCATCATCAATACGCACCTCAGGACCTTGAGGCGCAGATGGCCGTCAAGGACGTGTTCGACCCGAAATGGCTGCTGAACCCTGCCAAGGTGTTCCCGCTGGATGCCAGTGCGGCCCGCCGCGTCGTGCCGATGGCGGCGGAATGACTCCCAAGACAGAACGGACACCGCAATGAGACCTGAATCAGAGTCTGAACTGGCCGAAATCGTGGCCGGCCTGAACGAACCGGTACGCGTTGTCGGTGGCGGCACGCGCGGTGTGACTGGCCCCGACCGGATGCTGAGCACCGAGGGGCTGCGCGGTATCACCCTGTACGAGCCCGGAGCGCTGACGCTCGTGGCGCAGGCCGGAACGCCACTGGCCGAGATCGAGGCCGCGTTGGAGGCCGAAGGCCAGCAACTGGCATTCGAGCCGATGGACCATCGCGCCTTGCTGGGGTCCGCCGGTGAGCCCACGATCGGCGGTGTCGTGGCCGCCAACGTCTCGGGGCCGCGCCGGATCCAGGCCGGGGCCTGCCGCGATTTCCTGCTGGGCGTGCGCTTTGTCGACGGGCAGGGGCAGATCATCAAGAATGGCGGCCGGGTGATGAAGAACGTTACCGGATACGATCTGGTCAAGCTGATGGCCGGGTCCTGGGGCACGCTGGGCGTGCTGACCGAGATGTCGCTGAAGGTGCTGCCCAAACCCGAGGCCAGCGCGACGCTGGCCGTACCCGCCAAGGACGCAGCGACTGCGGTTCGCATCCTGTCCGAGGCGTTGAAATCACCCTTTGAGGTCACCGGCGCAGCCTATGATCCGCAGCAGCAGTGCGCCTTGATCCGGATCGAGGGGTTTGCGGAATCGGTCTCGTATCGCTCCGGGCGCCTGCAGGAGTTGCTGGGCCAGTTCGGCGCGGTTGATCCGGTCGAGCCGTCGGACGCCCTGTGGCAGACGACCCGCGATGCGGCCGATTTCGCCGACACGCCCGGCGATGTCTGGCGGATTTCGGTCAAACCCGGCGACGCGCCCGAAATCGCCGCGCGGGCCGAGGCCGACCGCACCCTGTTCGACTGGGGCGGCGGGTTGATCTGGGTGCTGGTGCCCGCAGGCACCGACCTGCGCGCGCGCATTGGCGCGTTTTCCGGCCACGCCACGCTGGTGCGGGCCGGGGCCGATACCCTTGCCCGGCTGGGCCGGTTCCAGCCGGAACCGCAGGGCATTTCGGCTCTGACACAGGGGATTCGACAGAAATTCGACCCGCGCGGCATGTTCAACCCCGGGCTGATGGAATAGGGCGATGCAGACCACATTCACCGAAGACCAGTTGAAAGACCCCGGCACCCGCCGCGCAAACGAGATTTTGCGCAACTGCGTGCATTGCGGGTTCTGCACCGCCACCTGCCCGACCTATCAGGTGCTGGGCGACGAATTGGACAGCCCCCGCGGGCGTATCTACCTGATCAAGGACATGCTGGAAAACGAGCGTGTGCCGGATGAAAAGACCGTCAAGCATATCGACCGCTGCCTGTCCTGCCTGGCCTGCATGACGACCTGCCCGTCGGGCGTGCATTACATGCATCTGGTCGATCACGCCCGCGAATATATCGAAAACCGCTACAAGCGCCCCTTCTCGGACCGGGCGCTGCGATGGATTCTGGCACGGATCCTGCCCTATCCGATGCGGTTCCGCTGGGCGCTGATCGGGGCCAGGCTGGGGCGGCCGTTCCGCTTTCTGATGCCCGACGCGCGCCTGCGGGCGATGCTGGACATGGCACCGAAACACATCCCGCCGGTCAGCCGCAATGACGACCCGCAAAGCTTTGCGCCCAAGGGGCAGGCGATCAAACGCGTGGCGCTGATGACAGGCTGTGCGCAAAAGGCGCTGAACACCGACATCAACGATGCCACGATCCGCCTGCTGACTCGGCTGGGCTGCGAGGTCGTTGTGGCCGAGGGCGCCGGCTGCTGCGGGGCGTTGACACATCACATGGGCAAGACCCGCGAAAGCCATGCCACCGCCGCCGCCAATATCCGCGCCTGGACGCGCGAGATGGACGGCAAGGGGCTGGATGCGATCGTCATCAATACCTCGGGCTGCGGCACCACCGTCAAGGATTATGGGCACATGTTCCGCGACGATCCGCTGGCCGAGGACGCGGCGCGGGTGTCGGGCATTGCCATGGATGTCAGCGAGATCCTGATGCAACTGGACTTGCCGCAGGGCGACGACAAGGGGCTTACGGTGGCCTATCACGCGGCCTGCTCGCTGCAACACGGGCAGCAGATCAAGACCTATCCCAAGGACCTGCTGAAAAAGGCGGGGTTCACCGTGGTCGAACCCGCCGACAGCCACCTGTGCTGCGGCAGCGCCGGCACCTACAACCTGATGCAGCCCGAGATTTCGGCCAAACTGAAACAGCGCAAGGTGCGCACGCTCGAGGCCAGGAACCCCGATCTGATAGCGGCCGGGAACATCGGCTGCATGATGCAGATCGGGTCGGGCACCCGACTGCCCATCGTGCATACGGTCGAGCTGTTGGATTGGGCCACGGGCGGGCCTCGGCCCCCTGCGCTGGATCGGGTCGGACAGTCTGGGGATGCGGTTCCGATCCTGCGGTGATCGGGCCTGATGCGCCGACGCATCAGTCGGCGCCGGAATCCCGGCGGCCCGCGCGTGCCCTATTTTTGCCAAACGCGGCGCGTACCACCATGGCCCGAAACCAAACAGCCGGAGAACCGCGTGCGCAGATGGATAAGGGCGATTGCGCTGTGTGTCTTGCCGATGGCGGCGATGGCGCAGGATACCGGGCTGCAAAGCCTCGAGACCTCGGAGTCGGGGCGCGACTGGATGGCGGTCGGGCGGCTGGACATCGACGGCACCGGGTTCTGCACCGGTGCGCTGATCTCTCCGACTCTTGTTCTGACCGCGGCGCATTGCCTGTTCGACAAGGCCACGCGCCAGCGGATCGACCCGTCGCGTATCGAGTTCCTGGCCGGTTGGCGGCGGGGGCGGGCCTCGGCCTATCGTGCGGCGCGGCAGGCGGTGATCCACCCCGACTATGACTATGACGGCAGGGCCACCGTCACCCGAGTACGCCACGACATCGCGCTGATCGAACTGTGGCAGCCCATCCGCAACACCGCCGTCATTCCGTTCGAGACCGGTTACCGCCCGTCGCGCGGCGAGGATGTCGGTGTCGTGTCTTATGCGCATGACCGGGCCGAGGCCCCCTCGCTGCAGGAGGTCTGTTCGGTCATGGCGCGGCAATCCGGGGTTCTGGTGATGTCCTGCGACGTGGATTTCGGCGCCTCGGGGGCGCCGATCTTTTCCTTCTCGGGCGATCACCCGCGTATCGTGTCGGTCGTTTCGGCCAAGGCCGAGCTGCAGGGGCAACGCGTGGCGCTTGGCACGGCCTTGGAAGAATCGCTCGAGGTATTGCAGGCCGAACTGTCCGCAGGGCGGGGCTTTGGCCTGTCAGGCAGCGCGTCGGGTGCGGGCAAGAACCTGGGCGCAAGGTTCGTGCGGCCATGATCGGGGCGATGTTCAGGGCAGTGCTTTGCCTGTGCGTCCTGGCAGGCGCCGCGCTGGCCCAGGACAGCGGCAAACGCCGCCTGACCGACCGCGACGACCTGTACGGCTGGGAGGCGATCGGGCGCCTGGATATCGGAACCCGGTCGTTCTGCACCGGAACGTTGATTGCGCAGGATCTGGTGCTGACCGCGGCCCATTGCGCGATGGACCGAACCACAGGGCAGCCCTATGCGCCGGGCGAGGTCAAGTTTCGCGCGGGGCTCAGCAATGGTCACGCGCTGGCCGACCGCAAGGTGGTGCAGATCGCCGCGCATCCCGATTACGACCCCGGGGCCGGCCTGTCACCGGAAAGCGTACGCGCCGACGTGGCCCTGATGCGGCTGGAAGAGCCCATCCCCTATGGCATCGCCAACCCCTTTGCCCTGCACAGCGGCCGGGTGGCCGGAAACGAGATCAGCATCGCGTCCTATGGCCGAGGCCGGTCCGAGGCTATCACGCGCGAGCGGTCCTGCCGGATTCTCGAGCGGCGGCAGGGCCTGATCACCTTCAACTGCGACATCACCTTCGGGTCGTCCGGGTCGGCCATCCTAGCCCGCAACGGTCCGCGCTGGCAGATCCTGTCGGTCGTTTCGGCGGTGGGCAATGACGGTCGGGGCAAGATCGGCTTTGGCATGGAATTGTCGGGGATCGTGTCGGAGCTGAAGGCGATCATGCGGCGCGACGCGCCGCGGCCCAAGGCCGCGATCAAGCGGCTGCAGGTCGGGTCGGGAAAATCCGGCTCGGGCGCGAAATTCATCCGCCCGGGCGGGTCTTGAACCGCGCCGAAACGCTTCCCATCTCATGTCTGACGGGCCGCCGCACCGGGGCCCGTTGAACATCACCGCCCGTCCGAACGGAGGGCCAAATCGTAGATCGCTCTGACATGAGGATGACGACAATGCGCAGTTTTGATTTTGCACCGTTGCATCGTGCAACCATCGGCTTTGACCAGATTGCCGATATCATGGACCGGGTTCTGACCAGCGAAGTGTCACAACCCAGCTATCCCCCCTACAACATCGAAAAGACCGATGCCGACACCTATCGCATCTCGCTGGCCGTCGCCGGTTTTGCCGAAGATGACCTGTCGGTCGAAGTGAAGGAAAACGCACTGGTCGTGGCCGGCAAGAAGGCCGCCGACGACAAGGAACGCACTTATCTGCACCGCGGCATCGCCACCCGCGCCTTCGAGCGCCGCTTTGCGCTGGCGGATCATGTTCGCGTGACCGGCGCCAGCCTGGAAAACGGCATGCTGCACATCGACCTGAAACGCGAGGTGCCCGAGGCGCTGAAGCCGCGCCGGATCGCGATCACCTCGGCCAAGGCCATCCAAAAGGACGTGGTCGACGCCAAGCCCGTGAACTGAGGCGGCAACCGACCGATCCGATAATCGCTTCCTCCCTCGATTATCGCCAGCCCCGCGTTCCTTCGGAGCGCGGGGTTTTCGGTTGCCGGAAGAAAAAGGGCGTCGCCGGGCGCCCTTCGTGTCCTGGCCGGTCCGGTCAGACCGCCATGCAGATGTATTTCATCTCGAGATATTCGTCGATGCCGTGATGGCTGCCTTCACGGCCCAGACCGGATTGCTTGACGCCGCCGAACGGCCCCAGTTCCGTGCTGATGATACCGGTGTTGATGCCGACGATGCCGTATTCCAGCGCCTCGGCCACCTTGTACACGCGGCTCAGATCCTTGGCGTAGAAATACGAGGCAAGGCCGAAGATCGTGTCATTGGCCATGGCGATCACCTCGTCCTCGTCCTCGAACTTGAACAGGGGTGCCAGCGGGCCAAAGGTCTCTTCCTGAGCGACCTTCATGTTTTGGGTCACGTCGGTGATGATCGTGGGCTGGAAGAAGGTGCCGCCCAAATCGTGCGGCAGGCCACCGGTCAGGATCGTGCCGCCATTGGCCTTGGCGTCGGCGATGTGCTCCTGCACCTTGGCCACCGCCTCGTCGCTGATCAGCGGGCCGGTCGTTGTGCCATCGGACAGGCCGTCGCCGATTTTCAGCGCCTCGACCGCGGCCTTGAGCTTGGCGGCAAAGGCGTCATAGACGCCGGCCTGCACATAGATGCGGTTGGCGCAGACGCAGGTCTGGCCGTTGTTGCGGAACTTGCACAGCATCGCGCCTTCGACGGCGGCATCCAGATCGGCGTCGTCGAACACGATGAACGGCGCGTTGCCGCCCAACTCCATCGAGCATTTCATGACCTGGTCGGCGGCCTGACGCAGCAGGATCCGGCCCACTTCGGTCGAGCCGGTAAAGGTCAGCTTGCGCACGCCGGGGTTCTCGCAGAATTCCTTGCCGATCTCGCTGGCCTGTGACGAGGGCACCACGTTGAACACCCCCGCGGGAATGCCGGCCTGTTCGGCCAGCAGCGCCAGAACCAGCGCCGACAGAGGCGTTTCGGTGGCCGGGCGCGCGACAAAGGCACAGCCGGCGGCCAGTGCCGGGCCTGCCTTGCGCGTGATCATCGCGTTGGGAAAGTTCCATGGCGTGATCGAGGCCGCCACCCCGATCGGCTGTTTCAGCACCATGATCCGCTTGTCGCGCTGATGGCCGGGGATGGTCTCGCCGTAGACCCGCTTGGCCTCTTCGCCGAAGAATTCGATGAAGGAGGCGCCATAGGCGATTTCGCCCACCGCCTCGGCCAGGGGTTTGCCCTGTTCGGCGGTCAGGATCTTGCCCAGATCCTCGGCGTTTTCCATCATCAGGTCGTACCACCGGCGCAGGATCGCGGCGCGCTCCTTGCCGGTCAGCTTGGCCCATTCCTTCTGCGCCGCCTCGGCCTGCGCGATGGCACCGGCCACCTGCGCGCGGCTGACATCCGCGACCTCGGCGATCACGTCGCCGCGGGCCGGGTTGGTGACGGCCAAGGTGCCGTTGTCCCCATCGACCCATTGCCCGCCGATATAGGCCTTGGTGACCAGAAGGTCGGGGTTCTTCAACAGCGATTTCAGGTCGGTCGTGGTATCCAGCATGAGGCGGCCTCCGGCGCAGGGATAGGATTTGCGCACAACCAAACAGGTGGTGCCCGTCATGTCTAGGGCCACCGGGACGAGTCGATCAATCCAGATTTGATCAAAAATTCGAATTCCGTGCGGCGTGGCGAACCGCGAAATGCGGTGGACAATGCCGGATCGGGTGCTGCACAGTTCGTCATGGAACCATTTGGGCGGCGGCCCGGTGCCGGCACGGGTTGGGGGCTGGAAAGTGTGAAATGATCGGAGCTTTGCGCCTGTTTGTCGGTCTGTTCGTGGTACAGTCGATTGCCTATGCGGTGCTGTCGCTGTATGCGCGGCGGGCCCGTCGGCGCAAGCTTGAGGAAAGGTGGGACGAAAAGGGAAAGACGGGCAGCAAGGACGCTTTCGTCGAGCGTGGACTGAGGGCCTATGACAGGTCTTTCCGCCGCAAACTGATCCTCGGCGTCTATATTGTACCCTGGGCCGCCATCGCGGCCGTCATCTATGTCGTGAACTACTTGTGAGGTCTTGGGAATGGTCTATGCCAAATGGGCAATCATCGTGGTTTTTTGGGCCACTGTCGGCGCCATTCTTCACTATGCCCTGCCGCAGCACGACATCGTGCGCATCGTGAACACCTATGAAGAGCGGCAGGATCTGAACGATTGGACGCGCATGTTCTGGTCCGAGCCGGAGGATCAATCCACCAACCTCTCCAGCAGGGATGTCCAGTTCATTCAGGCCGTAAGGGCGAACGGCAAGCCGATCGTCTACCGCAACGAGGATACAGGATGGGGGTGGCCGCCCTATTTCAAGTTCGATACCGCGAACCTGTATACCGAAGCCAATGATGCGATCTCGTCAAAAGACGATCCCGAATGGGTCGTCGTGACCCACTACGGATGGCGGAACGAGTTTCTTTCGATCTTTCCGAATGCCATCTCGATCAAACATGTCGAAGGCCCCGACGTGCGGATCATCCCCTGGTTCAACATTGTGTTCCTGACCGTCTTCTTCGGCCTCGTTTGGGCAATCTGGGTCCGCTGGCGGCGGTTCCGCGAAGCGCGGATAGATCCGCTGCTGGAGCAAGCCGAGGATGGGCTTTATGCCGTTGGCGACGCGATCGAGGAACGGCGTTCCGGCCTGCGTCGCTGGTGGGAGGGACGGAAATCGAAATAGGGTTCGATCAGTCCAGCGGCGTCAGCGCGGCAGGAAAACCGGCAGAGTTCATCTGACCACGAATTCGGCATGGAGCGCGCCTGCGGCCTTGATCGTTTTCAAAATGTCGATCATGTCACGCGGTGAAACGCCCAGCGCATTCAGCCCCGCGACCACTTCGGACAAGGTGGTCGCCTCGGGGATTTCGGCCAAGCCAGTGCCTTCCTCTTCCTCAAGCCCGGCAACGGTGCGCGGAACCACGACCGTCTGACCTTCGGCGAACGGATTGGGTTGAACGGCAATCGGAGCCTCCTCGACCCGCAAGGTCAGGTTGCCCTGCGAGACGGCAACACGCGAAATGCGCACATCCTGCCCCATGACGATGGTTCCCGATCGCTGGTCCACGACGACCCGGGCCTTGGACTCGGGCTCGATCAGGATGTTTTCGATGCGACCGATCGCATGGGCGGTCGATGCCGCGCGCGTTTCGGCGATGCTCAGCTCGACGGTGCCGGAATCGCGCATGATCGCGACCGGGCGGTTGAACTCGCGGTTGATCGCCGCTTCGATGCGGCCGGCGGTCGTGAAGTCCGGCTCGCGAAGGGCAAGGCGCAGTTGCGTCAGGCCCGAAAGCTGGAAGTCGATTTCGCGTTCGACACGGGCGCCCGAAGGGATCACGCCCGATGTCGGCACTCCCCGGGTGACGGATGCGGCCTCGCCTTCGGCCACGGCTCCACCGGCCAGCACCGTCCCCTGGGCCACCGCATAGATCTGTCCGTCGGCGGCGTTCAGCGGAGTCATCACAAGTGTCCCGCCCAAAAGGCTTTTGGAATCGCCAATGGCCGACACCGTGACGTCAATCTGGCTGCCGACCCGCGAAAACGGCGGCAATGTCGCGGTCACCAGAACCGCGGCGACGTTCTTTGGCCGAAAATCCTCGCCATTCACGTTGACGCCCAACCGTTCGAGAATGTTCGACATGATCTCTTCAGTGAACGGGGAATTGCGCAGCCCGTCACCGGTACCGTTCAGCCCGACGACCAGGCCGTATCCGACCAGATCGTTGCCGCGCACCCCGTCGAAATCGACCAGGTCCTTGAGGCGCACGGCACCCGAGAATGCAACGGTCGGAAGCAGCATCAAAACAAAAGCCAGGAGTTTCATCTCAGGAAGTTCACCAGTGAAAGGTTCGAATTGCGGACGGTGACCGAATAGAGGCTTTCAAGCTGGAACTGGACGGTCTGCAACTTGGCGGCAGTTTCGTACGGGTCCGCCGCCACGATTTCGTTTCTGGCGTACTCGAAACTGGTCTTGGCGGCCGAGTTGCGCGTCGCGGCCTGTTCGATCCGGGCCTCGACCGCGCCGACCTGGGCACGCATCGTCGTCGTATCATCCTTTGCATTGGCCAGATCGACCCCGAGTTCAGTGAACAAAGCGGTCTGCAGGGTCGGCGACCAGCCCAGGCTGGGATCCGACGCCAACGCGGCCACCGCAACATCGCGCAAGGCATCGCGCATGGCTGGATCATTTGCCGTAAACGGAAGCTCGACCCGCTCGGTTTCCGAGACCTGCATCGGCGCCAGCGTCGTATTCGACCCACGGTACATGACCGCTTCGAATCCGGCCGGATCGTTGAACCAGGTCTCGGCGGCCTGACGAATGTCGGTCACAGTTGTCAACCCGGCCAGTTGCGTGCGCAGCGCGCTCAGTAGGGTATCGGCAGACTCCAGCGGCGCCGCGTCCGTGGCGGTGCCGGCGAACAGGCTGCGCCCCCCGGCCCGCGTGTTGAGCGCCGAGATCATGCTGTCCAGTTCGTTGCGTGCCTGATCTGCGGCCTGGGCATGCGTCACGGCCTGGTTCGACGTGCCGAACGCCAGAAGAGACCCGGATATTTCGCCCAGCGAGTCGCTGAATGTCGATAGGCTCTGTTGCATTGCGTCCGAGAACAGGCGGGCCTCGGAGGTGGCGATCGAGAAAGCATCCAGCTGCGCGATTTTCCGGTCCAGATCCAGAAGGTGAGAATAGTCTCCGCCGACCCGGCCGGAAACTTCTGCCACCTGGCCGGTAGACATCTCGTAGGACAGCGTTTCGATCTGTGACTTGATCTCGGTGCTGCGGGTCCGAAGGGTCAGGCCGCGCGCCAGATCGCCGATGGCATTCAGTGTCATGTTCACATCCTCAGCAACATATCCATCAGTTCATCGACGACCGAGATGATCCGGGCATTGGCGGCATAGGCCTGCTCGATCTGCATCATCCGCTGCAACTCGGCGTCGCTGTCCACACCCTGTTCCGCGACCAGTTGCTCCATCTGCTGGTGCAAGCTGGCCGCATAGGTCTGTCGGGATTGGGCCGTGTGCGCACTCGTGCCGGCCTTGGACAGCAGCGCCTCGGACAATTCGGCCGCGCGCAGATTGCCGGTGCCGAAATCTGGAATGGAGACCGGGCGCGCCTGGTTCAGCGCCGCGCTGAAGGCCTGCAGTTGCGTGGCGTCGCCGGGATCATTCGGGGCGGCGGCACCCAGACCCGCGCGCAGCTTCCAACTGCTCCCCCCGGCATCCGGATCGACCGCAGCGTTCAATGCAAGACGCGAGGCCAATCCCGCCGGCGCGGTTGCGGAGTACCGGGCCCCGTCGTCAGTAAACAGGCCAGGATCGGTTGCCAAGGCCGTCGGATCCAGGCCGGGCGTTTCAAAGCGTTCGATCAGGTCCTGGGCGACGGCGTCGAGTTGGGCCTGCGCTTCGATCGACAGCTCGTCCCGGATCTGGAATTGCGCCATCAGGGCGCCGCCGCGAATCTGCGCGGTCTCGCCGCTGGTGCGGACTGGTTGCCCGTTCATCTCGAGGCCGGACAACAGCCCGTTGCCAACCGTCATGTGCGGTTTGGTGTCGCCCGTCGTCGTGAACGTGAATTCGGCTGCGCGCCCTTCCAAAAGGATCAGGCCACCGTCCGAGTACAAGGACACGCGGTCGTTGTCCCGTGCCACCACGTTCACGGGAATCAGCTCGTTGACCTGATCGATCAGAACCTGCCGCCGGTCCAGAAGGCCATTGATGTCGCCGCCGGCGTTCTGAACGGCCGGAATGCGGGCATTCAGGTCCTCGATGTCCTTCAGAGTGGCGTTCAGCGTATCGACATAGCTTCCGATCTTGCGGTCTGCATCGGATCGCATGTCCCGCAGCCCTTCCGACGCATCGTTCAGGGCTCGGGCCAGATCGTCGCCGGCACGCGCGACCTGATCCAACCGTTCGGCCGAGCCGGGATTGCTGGCTGCGGTGATCAGGCTGTTTTCGAAATCAACCAGCCGCGCCGACACTGAGGCCGCGTCATCGGGCGTGCCGACCAGCGTCTCGAAACCCGCGTGAAAATCGGCGATGGCCGAATTCAGCGCCAAATCGGCATCCGCAGCCCTGAGATTGGCGGTCAGCACCGGGTCGTGGTGCCGGGTGATACCGACAACCTGCACTCCGTTCCCCGAGATCTGACTGGTCGCCAGTTCCAGCGTTCGCTTGGCATAGCCGGGGGTCAGCGCGTTGGCGATGTTGCCGGATACGACGGCGGCGCCACGGCTGGCCGCGTTCAGCCCGCCCAGGGCGTTGTTCAGTGCCGTTGACATGCTCATGGGACCGCTCCTTTCAGGTGCTCAGGTCAGGCTCAGCGTTTGATGTTCGTGGTTTCCTGAAGCATCTCGTCCACGGTCTGGATCACCTTCGCGCTGGACGAATAGGCGCGTTGCGTCTGGATCATCGATGTCAATTCGGTGGCGACATCGGTCGTCGATTCTTCACGGGCAAAGGAAATCAGTTCACCGGTCGGACCCTCGCCCGCGTTCCACAGGAAATAGGTGCCGCTGTCGCGCGAGGGAGCATAGGTCTGGCTGTCCAGTGCGGTCAGGCCGTTGGGGTTTGGAACATCCGCCAGCGGGATCTGGTACATCAGGCGCGTCACCCCGGTATCGTACAACGCATAGACAAAGCCTTTTTCATCAACCTGCACGCTCGACATCGTGCCGACGGCAGAACCGTCGCGCGTGATCGAGACCGGAGCGAACGTGTCGGACAATTGCGTGATTCCGTCAGCGTCGCCGATCAGCCCCACATTGACCTCCATCGGCCCACCCGCGACGTTGACCACGAAACTTCCGGTCGCGGGGTCATAGGCCCCACCCGAAACCGCCGTGACGCTGGCCAGGGTCCCGCCAGCGGTGCGGCTGTCGGTGAAGGTCAGAACATATTCTCCGACGATCGCCCCGCCCGAGGCCGAATCCCGCAGGGTCATCGTCCACTGGTTGCTTGAGCCAGTGGCCGGGACGGTCGGCACAAGCTCGATGTCCACGGTCTCGGGCTTGCCGAGGTTGTCGAAATATTCGACAGACAGGGGCTGCGGATCGCCGGGCGCGCCTGCATCGGTGGCCGTAGCCGGCAGGTTCATGCGCAGGTTCATTTCGGTCGTGGGCGAGCCCGACAGCTGATTGACGCTCAGCTGCACCGGCTCCAGCGCGGCGGGCGTGTCGCGCGAGACGTTGGGGATCGAACCGTCGGAATTGGCCCGCCAACCCAGCAGTACAAGACCCGATTCGGTAACAAGGTAGCCTTCGGCGTTGGTCCGGAACGAACCGGTCGTGGTCAGCAGCATCTCGTTCGAGGATGTGCCGATCTGAGAGCTGGACCGAACCGGCAGCATGCCGCGGCCCCGCACGGCCAGATCGGTGGAATTGTTGGTGGTCACCAGCGACCCGCGCTGGTCGATCAGGCGCTGGCTGGTCGTGCGCACGCCGCCGGCGGAATAGCTGCCGCCCTGGCCGGACGTGACCATGGAATGAAAATCCGTTTCAACCCGCTTGTATCCGTAGGTCGAGGAGTTGGCGATGTTGTCCGAAATGGTCGCAAGCCGGTTCGCATTGGCCTTCAATGCGGCCACGCCGGCATTCAGCGAAGAAGAAATTGTCATCGGCACGCCCTTCTGTTGCGTCTAATCTTTCCGCAACAGCTAACGCACCGGGCCTTAACAGCGCGCTAACAGGTAAAATGCCACGCATCATTTCCGGTCATGGGTCACGCAGGAACACGATCTCGATCCGGTCGTTTCGCGGGGCCATCGGGTTTTCGACGGCCAGTTCCCGGTCGGCATGGCCGGTCACGCGGTCCAGCCTGCGGGCATCGACTCCATCGTCCTGCAGCAATTTGCGGACCGCCTGCGCGCGGGACGTGGAAAGATCCCACGCAGGATCCCGGGCCAGAACCACCGGAGCGGACCGGACATGGCCATTCACCGCGATCGCGTTGGTCACAAGATCCGAGGACCGCGCGACCAGCAGGATCAGCGCGCGCATCATCTGCGTCGGCGTGTCGGTGCCCGGTTCGAACAGCGGTTCGGATTCGGTCGCGAAAAGTTCGACGACAAGGCCTTCATCGGTGACCCGCGTCACGATGTGTTTGAGAGCCTTCTTCGAGACCAGGCTTTCACCGGCCCGGCCCAGCAATTGCGCTTCGAGCGTCGAAAAGTCCTCGAATGCCCCGCGCCCGCCGCCGAGGGAATCGACCCCGGTCGATCCGCGGGCCCGTTTCGATTCGGTCGGATTCTTGTTCGTTGCTCCGGAGCCGTCCATCACCATGGTCTTCTCCGAAAACATGTTCTCGCCACCGAAGGCGCCGTCGCCACCGCCCGACACCGGGTGCACCGGAATCGTCGGCGAGAAATAGTCCGCCAGCCCCTTGCGTTGTTTTTCGGTCGTTGCGTTCAGCAGCCACATCAACATGAAGAAGGCCATCATCGCCGTGACAAAGTCGGCATACGCGACTTTCCAGGCACCGCCATGGTGGCCATCGCCACCTGATGCGCGCTTCTTCTTGATGATGATCGGCGCCGCATTCGTTTGCGCACCCATCTTCACCACCCTTTTTCACCCGGTGTTCAGATCTATCGGGAAGGGCTTAAGGTCCGCTTAACACTTAAAATTCTAAGAAACGACCTCAGTGCTGGAGCGCGGTTCCGGCCTTGGCACGGCGCAGGATGACGGACAGGCGGTCAAAGCTGTTTTGGATCCCGTCGGGCTCAGGCTTGGCGAAGAATCCATCCAGCTCATCATGGGCGCGCACCGCCTGATCCAGCAGGGGATCGGTGCCCGGCGTGTACAGCCCGGCCTTGATCATAACCTCGGATTGCTCATAGCTGCCCACCAGTCTGCGGGTCTCGGCGATCATCCGGTTCTCCTCGTCCGTGGCGGCGTCCGGCAGGGACCGCGACACCGAGCGGCTGAGATCTATGGCCGGGAAACGCCCGCGTTCCGCGATTTCACGGCTCAGGACGATGTGGCCGTCCAGAACCCCGCGCAGGATGTCGGCCACCGGCTCGTCCATGTCCGACCCGGCCACCAGAACGCTGAAAACGGCGGTGATGTCCCCCTGTTTCGCGGTGCCGGGGCCGGCCCGTTCGCACAGGCCGGCGATCAGGGGCGTGGTCGAGGGCGGGAAACCGCGCAACGATGGAGTCTCGCCCATGGCGGCCGCGATCTCGCGGTGGGCTTCGGCGAATCGGGTGACGGAATCCGCCAGAAACAAGACGTTCAACCCCTGATCGCGCAGAAATTCGGCAACGGTCATGGCCGACCAGGCGCAGCGGCGCCGGGCCAGGGCCGACTGGTCCGATGTCGCGGCCACGACCACCGATCTTTTCAGCCCGTCCGCCCCGAGGGCCTCTTCGACGAACGCGTTGACCTCGCGGCCCCGCTCGCCGACCAGGGCCACGACCACCGCGTCGGCCTGCATCGATCTGGCCAGGGTGGCAAGCAAGGTCGATTTGCCGACGCCGGATCCCGCGAACAAGCCGATGCGCTGCCCGCGTACGATGGGCAGAACCGTGTTCAGGACGGCCAGCCCGGTTGCCATGCGTTCCCCCAGCGGCTTGCGCTCGACCGCCGGCGGGGGGGCGGCCATGATGTCGCGCGGGGTCGTGCCCGGCAGCAGCGGCTTGCCGTCCAGCGGCTGGCCGAACGGGTCCACGACCCGGCCCAGCCAATGCATGCCAGGGGCAAAGACCGGGGTCGGCTCGAGAAACACGCGGTCGCCCAGGCGGACGCCATCGGGCGCGCCGGCGGGGAGCATGTGAACGATGCCGCTTTCGACCCGCAGCACCTCACCCGCCAGATCCGGGCCGGATTGCCGCTGCAAGGTGAGGTGGTCACCGATTCGGGCTGCGTTCTCCAGCCCCTCGATTTCGATCACCCCGCGGGTGACTCCGTTGACGAGACCCATCCGCCGCACCGGTGAAAGCCGGTCGAATACGGGTTTCAGGATCGACGGATCGAGGTCTGACATGGCGTTGGCTCCAATTGGTTTCTGAAAACGGTTTCTAAAGGAATCGGGGTTAAGCCTTGATTGAAATTGATCGAGGGAGAAGCCCCGATGTTCTCGGACCTGAACGTCTTTAAAGTTGCGTACGCCATGGCAACCCATGCCGGTCAGCGGCAGGCCGTGATCTCGCGCAACATGGCCAATGCGGATACGCCCGGCTATCGGGCCCGCGATATCGAGCCGTTTTCCAAAGCATTCGAAAACACCTCATCCACGCCGGCCATGGTCGCCACACGGCCCGGCCACCTGAACGGCGTGGGTGCGGATGGCAGGCTGTGGGCCGAACAGGTCCGCGCAGGGGCCGTCGACCCCAACGGTAATGGCGTCTCGCTCGAGGAGGAGATGCTGAAGGCCGTCGAGGTCAAGCGCCAGCATGACCGGGCACTGGCCATCTACAAATCGTCGATCGGCATCCTGCGCACCAGCCTGGGCAAAGCATGAGGAGCGGGACATGAGTGATTTTTCGGATTCCCTGAAAGTGACGGCCAGCGCATTGCGGGCTCAGGCGGCCCGGCTGCGCCATGTGTCCGAGAACATCTCGAACGCGGACACGCCCGGCTATCGCCGCAAGACCGTCTCGTTCGAGGCGGTGAACGAGGATGGTGTCGATCTGGTCCGGACCGGGCGCGTCAAGCTGGACCGGAGCGCGCTGTCGCAGATCTATGACCCCAGCCACCCGCTGGCGGATGCAAGCGGCCACTATCAGGGGTCGAACGTGGATCTGATGATCGAGATCGCGGACGCGCGCGAAGCGCAGCGCAGCTACGAGGCCAACCTGAAGATGTTCGACCAGGCGCGACAGATGTCATCCAGCCTGATGGAATTGCTGAGAAAATAAGGGACGACCAGAATGGATATCAGAACGATCAACGCCGCACAGAACTATGCCCATGCCCGTCCGGCCACGCAGGCCGACCCGGAGCGGTCCGGCGCCGCGCAAGGATTGCGGGCCACCTTCCAGGATTTTGCCGCGACGCTGAAACACAGCGAAAGCGTGGCGAAGGACGCGATGGTCGGGCAGGCGGATCCTCATGCGCTGGTGCAGGCCCTGGCCCAGACCGAACTTGCCGTGGAAACGGCCGTTGTCGTGCGCAACAAGGTGGTCGAGGCCTACCAGGAAATCCTGCGGATGCCGGTCTGAGCCATGCTGAGCGAAGGTTTGTTCTATGACATCGTGCGCCAGGCCTTGTGGATCGCGGTGATCACCTCGGTTCCGATCCTGACGGTGGCGCTGGTCACCGGTCTGGCGGTCGGCCTGTTCCAGGCGCTGACCTCGATCCAGGAAATGACACTGACCTTCGTTCCGAAACTGGTGGCCATCGTGATCGTCTTCTGGATCTCGATGGGGTTCATGACCCAGACGCTGGTCACCTTCTTCACCTCGACACTGGTTCCGCTGATTGCAGGAGGCCGCTGATGGAAACCGCCTATGTCACATTGTCCCGGCAGTCGGGGCTGATGAGCGAAATGCGCATCGTGGCGAACAACATCGCCAACGCCAATACCACCGGCTATCGCCAGCAAGGTCTGGTGTTCTCCGAGTTCGTTCGGGATCTGTCGGGCAGCCCGTCACTGTCCATGAGCCGTGCGCAGGTGCGCAACACTTCGTTCCAGCAGGGGGTTTTGACGCAGACCGGCGGTCAGTTCGACTTTGCAATCGAGGGTGACGGTTTCTTCCTGATCGAAACCCCGTCCGGCAACCGTCTGACCCGCGCGGGCAGCTTTGCGCCCGACGCCAACGGTGACCTGGTCACTCCTGACGGGTATCGGGTTCTGGACAGCAACGGCGCGCCTGTCTTCATTCCGCCCGACGCAGCGACGATCGATGTCGGGGGCGATGGAACGCTCAGCGTCGACGGGCAGTTGTTGGGCCAGATCGGGGTCTATCGCCCCACGGAGGGGACGCGGCTGGTGCGTGAAGCCAGTACCCTGTTCCGGCCCGAAGGCGACGTCGAGCCGGTGGAGGAACCGGTGGTGCTGAACCGGTTCCTCGAAGGGTCGAATGTCAATGCGATCGACCAGGTCACCAAGCTCATCGAGATCCAGCGCGCCTACGAACTGGGCCAGAGCTTTCTCGAGGCCGAGGACGAACGAGTCCGCGGTGCCCTTAAAACCTTGATGCGCTGATCTCAAGCAGCAGGAGAATGTGAAATGCGAGCTCTCAAGATTGCCGCGACCGGAATGTCGGCCCAGCAGATGCGGGTCGAGACGATCTCGAACAACCTGGCGAACATGAACACCACCGGCTACAACGCGCGGCGCGCCGAGTTCGCGGATCTGCACTATCAGCAGATGGCGCGGGCCGGAACGGTCAACGCTTCGGACGGAACCGTTCTTCCGACGGGAATCCAGCTGGGTCTGGGGGTCCGTCCGGCGGCGGTCACCGTGCAACTGGCCCAAGGTGCGCTCTCGGCGACGGGCAGCGATCTGGACATCGCCATCGAAGGGCGTGGATATCTGGAAGTGACGCTGCCCAACGGGCAATCGGCCTATACCCGCGATGGCAGCCTCAAGCGTTCGGCCGAAGGGTTGATCGTCACGTCGGACGGGTTCGCCGTCGCACCGGAAGTCACCATTCCGGACGATGCCCGGTCGATCTCGATCAACGCGGCCGGCGAGGTTTATGCCTATTTCGACGACACCGCCGAAGGGCAGTTGTTGGGCCAGTTCACGCTGGCGAGTTTTTCGAATGCCAAGGGGCTCGAAGCGATCGGCAGCAACCTGTTCAAGGAAACCGAAGCCTCGGGGGCGCCGATCGTGGGGACACCGGGCGAAGATGGTCTGGGTACGCTGCGGCAGGGCTATCTGGAAGACAGTTCGGTGGATGCGGTGCGCGAAGTGACCGAACTGATCGAAGCACAGCGTGGATATGAAATGAACGCCAAGGTGATCTCGGCCGTCGATCAGATGATGGGCGCGACGACGCAGGTGCGCTGATGAAGGTTATGCTTCTTTCCCTGTGTTTGTTCAGCCCGCTTTCCGCGTTGGCCGATATCGTCGTGCCGACCCGAACGATCCGGCCCAAGGAAATCATCGCGGAAACGGATCTGCAGACCAAGCCGGGTGATGTGGCCGGTGCGGCCCGGTCCGTGGAGCAGCTGGTCGGGAAAGAGGCAAGAACAGCGCTCTATCCGGGTCGCCCCGTCCGCCCATCTGACGTTGGCCCGCCGGCAATCGTGGACCGAAATGATCTGGTGACGCTGGTGTTTTCCCGGAACGGCCTGACCATTGCCGTGGAGGGCCGGGCGTTGGGCCGGGGGGCGGCCGGCGAGCGGATCAGGGTCATGAACCTGTCATCCCGCACGACGGTGTCGGGCGAAATCCAGCCGGATGGCCAAATCGAGGTGAACTGATCATGAAAGTTTCAACATTGCTTCTTGCCATTCTGGCATTGTCCGCCTGCGGGCGTCTGGACCATCTGGGCAAGCCACCAAGCCTGTCCCCCAACACGGAATCTCCTGAACATGTCGCCATGCTGTGGCCCGGCCTGCCTCTGCACACGCAACCGCAGCGCGCGGTCGATCGTGCGTCGCTGTGGAGCGGCGGTCAGCAATCATTGTTGGGCGACCAGCGTGCGATGAAAAAGGGCGATATCCTCACGGTCGTGATCGAACTGGATGAAAAAGCGGAAATTTCGAATTATACCAGCCGATCGCGCAGCGGGTCGGACGAGTTGAAGATACCGGGCCTGTTCGGCCTGCCGCAGAGGGCGGCCGGCCACTTGCCGGAGGGCGCATCCCTGGATGAGGCCGTTTCCATCGACTCGTCATCCTCGAGCAAGGGGAAGGGATCGGTCAAGCGAAAGGAAAAGCTGACGCTGCGCGTGGCTGCAACCGTCGTGGACGTGCTGCCCAACGGCGTTCTGTCGATCTCCGGGTCACAGGAGTTGCGGGTGAACTTCGAACTGCGGGAACTACTGGTCTCGGGCTATGTGCGACCGCAGGATATCTCGCGCCAGAACGAGATCACCTACGACAAGATCGCCTCGGCCCGTGTGTCCTACGGTGGCCGCGGCCAGATCACCGATGTCCAACAGCCCAGGTACGGGCAGCAGGTTCTGGACGCCCTGTTGCCGTTTTGAGAGTGATGCGAGATGAAGAAACTGTTGCCTATCGTGTTTTTGGTCCTGGGGCTGGGCGCGGGCGCCGCAGCCGGCCTTTTCCTTGCGCCGGACAAGTCGGCAGAAGACCACGCAGAAGAAGATGGCGCCAAGAAAGAAAACGAACACGCCGCGGAGGAAAAACACGGGACGGAAAAAGCCCCCGTGGATTCTCATGATGGCGGCGCTCACGGGAATGGACACGATGGCGGGGGCTATGAGTACCTCAAGCTGACCAAGCAGTTCGTTGTACCGTTGGTCGAGGATGACAAAATTTCCGCCCTGGTGACCGTATCGCTCAGCCTCGAAGCCCAGCCCGGCAACGCAGAGAAGTTCTACAGGCTCGAGCCGAAGTTGCGTGACGCGTTCCTGCAGGTGTTGTTCGACCACGCGAACATGGGAGGGTTTGACGGGGAGTTCACCCATTCGGACAACATGGAAACCTTGCGTCGATCTCTTCTGGAGGCCGCCAGGAAAGACCTTGGGGATGAAGTCAACCGCGTGTTGATCGTCAGCATGAGCCGTCAGGATACCTGACGGCTCCTCTCCTGTCTTGGCGGTATCGCCTCAGTCAGTTTTTTGCAGGCGTGCGCGCCGCAGCGCGGCTGCCTGTCTTTTTGCGAGTTTTTCCACAGCCTGTTTTCGCCCGAAGGCCTGGCGCAACCCGTCCATCATCGCAAGCTTCTGCGACCGGATCTGCGCGAGCTCGGTGTTCAGTTGCCTGCGGGTTGATGCCTCCCATCCGTACCAAATGACGTCGGCGCCGGCCATTCTGTAGCCCGTCGCGTCGGCGGCCGTCGAACGGACCTGTGCCAGTTGTGCGTCCAATTGCGAGATCCGGTTCTGAATACGCGCCTCCTGTTCGAGGATCGGGCGCAGCTTTTGATGTTCCTTTTCAAAGGCGGCGGTGGTCACCGCAACAAGGTCTGAGAGCTTGTCGGTCTTCATCAGATACCTTTCCTGGCGCGTTTGCGCATGGCCTCGGCAAAGCGGATGGCAGCGGCGACGGGGCGATAGTAGTTTTCGGGGACTTCCTGACCGATTTCCACCGACGCATGCAGCGCGCGCGCCGTCGGCGGGTCGGAATGGATGGGAACGCCGGCCTCGATCGCGGTTTTGCGGATCGTCGCCGCAACTTCATCGACCCCCTTGGCCACGCAGGTGGGCGCCGTTCCGGGTGCGCGCGACCATTTCAGGGCGACGGCATAATGCGTGGGGTTGACGATGACCACGTCGGCTTTTGGCACGTCCGCCATCATTTGCGTGGTCGCGATTTCCTGCGCGCGCTGTCTGCGATGCTGCTTCAGGTGGGGGTCGCCTTCGGACTCCTTGGTTTCGTCCTGCAATTCCTTTCGCGACATCCGGTTCTTGCGCATGTGTTCGCCGTATTGCCAAAGATAGTCGATAGCGCCGATCGTGAGCGTCACGGCAACTACGATGAAGAGGAAGCGCAGCAGCAGGTTCATCATCAAGAGGATCGACGCCTTGGGCGGCGCGGCTGCGGCCGACAGGATCTGGGACAGGTTTGCGTGCAGAAAAAATGCCAGGCAAACGCTGTAGATGACCAGCTTTGCAAAGCTCTTGGCAAACTCGAACAAACCTCCGCGGCCGAACTTGTTCTTTGCGTTTGAGGGGATGGAAACACGTGACGGCTTCGGCTTCAGTTTGCTGGGGGCAAATACCAGCGCCCTTTGCGCCAGAAGATTCAGAAGTACCACGATGGCGGGCACGGCCAACAGCGCACCGGCCGAGCCTGCAACGACCGCCATCAATCCCCCCACCGGACCGCTGGAAGACCCGGTGACAAGCAGCGGGCCGAGTGCGAAAGACTGGTCGATCAAGACCACGAAGGCCGAGCCCAGGTGCTCGGCAGAGTATTGTCCGACAACGATCAATGCGATCGTCAGCCCGGCATAGGCCGCCACGGCGGACAGGTCATTGGACTTGACCACCTCGCCTTTTTCGCGCGCTTTTCGAAGCTTCTGCGGCGTGGCTTCGAATGACTTGTCGCTGTCGTCGTCCTGGCTGCTCACGGGCTGGTTCCGACCGGGTCAATGAGAAACGCGAACATGGCGTCGCTCCAGGTGGACAGAATGATGGGCGTTCCGGCAAACAGCAGGAACAGACCGACGAAAGTAATCGCGGGCGCCCCCACGAAGGCGACCATCAGCTGGGGCATGGCGCGATTGATGACACCCAGGGCCAGGTTGTAGATCAGCGAGGCGATGACGAATGGGGCCGCCAGCCCGAAGGCCAGGGAAAAGCTCTGGGAAATCTGCCCCACGCCCCATTGCGACAGATCCGATGCTGCGGGTGCGCTGCCGATCGGAAACAGCGTGTAGCTGTGGATCAGGAACTGCGCCGCGCGGATGTGGAGGCCCATCACCGTCGCCAATGCCAGCCCGGCCAGTGTCATCAGGTACCCCATGGCGGGCACCGGCTCGGCTGCGGCACCCCCCAGGATCTGGGACAGCGAGGTTGCCTGGGCCGCGATCGACCCGGCGGTTTGCAGCGCCAGCACGAACAGCCGCAGACCAAAACCCAGAACCAGCCCGATCAGGGTCTCCGTCAGAATTGCCTTCACCAATGGCAGCAGGCCCGCAGAAACTTCCGGCCCCGGTACCGCCGGAGCGATCAGCAGGGTGAAGGCGATGGCCGCGCCCAGTTTGACCCGGGTGGGAATGCTGCGCTCGCCGAAGGCCGGCAGCAGCGACACAAAGGCCGAAACGCGCAGAAACACGATGAAGGCCAGCCAAAGCCCGGCCCCCAGCTGGTCGAGCAGCGCCGGAGGCAGGGCGATCATGCCGGCACCGTCCCGACCAATGCCGGCCGCGCCTCGAGCCCGATTTCCTCGAAGGACAGAACCGGGTTCGACACGCCGCGGGCCTGCAGGATCGTGCGCAGCAATCTTCGGCGGCGCGTGGATGTGACCAGGGCAGGAAACAGTCCCTGATCCGCGGTTCGCGCCAGGGCCTGCACGACTCCGTCCGCGAGTTTGTTGAACAGGTTGGGCGGCAGCGCCACATCCAATCCGGCGCCGGGGGCGTCGATCTGGTACGATGCGAAGGTCTCTTCCCATTCCGGTGCCAGCTGGATCAGCGGGATCGAGCCGTCGCCGCGCTTCAGTTCGGCCACCAGTTGGAAGCCCAGCCGCTGGCGCACGATCTCGCAGATGGCTTCGGGCTGGGTCGTGGTCATCCGCGCCTCGGCCACGCTTTCCAGGATCAGCGCCATGTTGCGGATCGAGACCCGCTCGTCCAGCAGCAGCCGAAGCACCGCATGCAGCGTGTCGATCGGAACCTTGTCGGGGATCAGTTCGTCCAGCAGCTTGCGGTTGGCCTCGGCCCGTACGGGATCACTGAGGCGGGTCATCTCGGACAGCAGGCGGCGCAAGGATTTGAGCGTCAGCAGGCGCGAGAAGTTCTGTTTGATGATCTCCAGCAGATGCGTGGCAAGGATCTCGGGCGGGGTCACGATCGTGGCGCCGCTCAGGGCGGCTGCCTCCTGGTCCTTGGGCAGGATCCACCGGGCCGGGGCACCATAGACCGGTTCGGTCACGTCATTGCCGTCGGGCAGAAGATCGGCGCCATCCTGCACAAGTGCCAGGATCAGGTCGGGGTGCAGCACGCCGCGGGCCTGCTCGACCCCCTGCACCTTGATCACATAGGTGCCCATCGGCAGATCGGCGCGGTCGGTCAGGCGGATCTCGGGCAGGATCAGGCCGAAGCTCGAGGCGACGTAGGTCCGCATGTTTGCGATCCGCGCGTCCAGGCCGGTTCCGGGGTTCAGAACCATGCTGACCAGGTCGGGCGCGAACTCCAGATGCACGTCGTCCAGGTCCAGAACATCGCCGATCGCCTGCGCGGAGGGCGCCTGGGCTTCGGGTGTGGGCGATTGCGCGGCCAGCGCCTCGGCCTTCTGTTTCTTGTGAACGTGATATGCGGCATAGCCCAGGACCGCCCCGCCCAGAATGAAGGGCAGGAAGGGCAGGCCCGGCACCAGCGCGAACAGAGCCATCAGCACCGCCACCGTGCCCAGCGCCGCCGGATGACGGCCCAGTTGCGAGAACAACGCGTTGTCGGTGGCCCCCTGCGTGCCGCCGCGCGCCAGCAACAGGGCCGATGCGATCGAGATGATCACGGCCGGAATCTGCGACACCAACCCGTCGCCCACGGTCAGGATGGCATAGGTTTCGAACGCAGAGGCAACCGGCATGCCATGCACGATCACCCCCATGATCAGCCCCATCACGAGGTTCAGAAGCGTGATCAGCAGCCCGGCGACCGCGTCGCCCTTGACGAATTTCGACGCCCCGTCCAGCGAGCCGAAGAACGTGGTTTCCTGCTGTTCGAGCTCGCGCCGTTCCTTGGCCTGCTGGTGGTCGATAGCACCGGCCGACATGTCGGCGTCGATGGCCAGCTGCTTGCCCGGCATCCCGTCCAGCGCAAACCTTGCGCCGACCTCGGCCATGCGCGCGGCGCCCTTGGTGATGACCATGAAATTCACGATCAGCAGCACGCCGAACACGACGAGACCCAGAAAGATGCTGCCACTCATGACGAATTGGGCAAAACCTTCGATCACGTCGCCGGCGGCATTGGGGCCGGTGTGGCCCTGCCCGATGATCAGTTTGGTCGAGGACACGTTCAGCGACAGCCGCAGCATCAGCGAGGCCAGCAGGATGGTTGGGAAAGACGAGAAATCCAGCGGTCGTTCGATGAAAAGGGTCAGGGTGAAGATCAAAATCGCCAGCGCAAAAGAGGCCGCCAGCCCGATGTCGAGCACCCAGGACGGCATCGGCAGGATCATCATCACGATCACGGTCATCAGCGCCAGCGCCAGCAGAACCGTGGGTGAAAACAGGGTCCTTGGGTCAAGTTTCGGCACGCGTCACTCCTGATCGAATGTGATGAAGGCCACGGCGGTCCCGGATGCCGGAACCAGTGATCCCAGGGCCGGGCGGTCGGCCCCGGCGGCAGAGGGGCCGAGCGGGATCAGCGGCAGCGCGGTGCGGTGGAACGGGTCGACGGCCTGACGGGCGACCGGTTCGGGCGCATCGGACAGCGCGGCCAGAACCGTCTGGAACCGGGCGACATATCTGCGGGCATATTCGGGGGTGCGCGAGTGATAGGCGCCGACAGCGGCCGACCAGTCGCCATGTTCGGCGTAAAGCCGTTTCAGGAACTGCGCCGCATAGGCAGCATTCTGATCGGGGTCGAACATCGCGTCGATCGACCGAAACGCCTTGCCGTGCCAGCGGTAATTGATCTGGAAACAGCCGACGTCAAAGCTGCGGGCGCCCGATTTGAACACCTCGAACACATAGGCCTTGGCCTCGGCCTCGGACCCGAACCAGTATCCCTTGCCTTCAAGGTTAACGGTCCAGGGCCATGGGTGCAGGCTGCCATCGACGCGGCGCCCGGTTTCCACCCGGGTGATGGCCTGCATGACATCCAGCGGGACGCCCTCGGCCCGGGCGGCACGTCGGGCCGCCCGGTCGCAGATATCGGCGGTGCGCATGTCCGGTACGGCCAGGGCCGCCGTGGCGACCAGGGCCTGCACCCACAGCGATAGGAAGACGATCTTGAGTTCTGGCATTCTGCCGGTCCGGGATTCTTCTGACCGGGCCAAGCTAGCCAGCTATCGGTTTACAGAGCGTTAGCGCCGATCAGTTCCGGTCGATTCTGCGGCCGAACACGACGCTGGTATTGGTGCGCAGCACGCCGGGGATCTTGGCCAGTTCGTCCACCAGGATGTCCAGATCCTCGATCCGGGGGGCTTCGGCCGACAGCAGCAGGTCGAACTCGCCGTTGATCGACAGGCACAGCTTGACCTCGGGATAGGCTTCCAGCCGCTTGATGATGCGCGCGGTCTCTTTCTGCTGCACCTCGAGCAGCACCACGACCTGCACCCTGGGCGTGTCGTCGGCCCGGCCCAGCACGACCGAGTAGCCCGCGATCACGCCCGCGTCCTCCATGCGCCGGATGCGCTCGTGTACGGTGGTCCGGGCCACGCCCAGCCGGGCCGCGATCTGCGTCGTCGAGGCGCGTGCGTTGTGCTGCAGGGCGGCGATGATGCGGCGGTCAAGCTGGTCCATGGGGCTTTCGGCTGTCGGTCGTGTGGTTCGGGTGTCGGGCAGAAGGGCGGTCGCCGTCAAGGCGCGTGCGGGTAACGGGGGTGCAGGTCGTCGATGATGATCGGGTGCGCATGCGGTTCGACCCCGGACAGGTGCGGGTGATCGGCTGGCAGGTCCGGGTGGTCATGCGCGATGGAGCGCGGCTGGAATGCGGGCCAGGCCCAGGCGGCCAGCATCAGACCGCCCAGGGCCAGAACGGTCAGCGCGGCCATCGCCACGGTTGCGCCATGCTGGGTCATCAGCCAGCCCGACAGCGGATACAGAACCAGCCAGCAGGCATGGGACAGGGTGAACTGGGCGGCGAACACGGCCGCGCGATCTTCGGGGTGGGCGGATCGGGTCAGCAATCGCCCCGAGGGCGTCAGCGTGGAGGAGTAGCCGAAACCCACCAGCGCCCAAAGCGCGGTCAGCATCGCCAGCGACATCGGCGCCACCGCCGACAGCAGCGCGGCGGTTGCCATGGTGGCGGTGGCCAGCGTTGCGCCGGCCAGCATCACCGGCCGGTCGGGCAGGCGCTCCAGCAGCGCCGGAAGCACGAAAGCCGCCAGCATCGACCCGCCGCCGAACCCGGCCAGCGCGATCGCCACGGCGCTGTCCTGCAGGCCCAGGTCGCCGCGCACGATCACCACGGTATTGACCAGAACCATCGCGCTGAGGGCGGCGGCGGTCCAGCTCAGCGCAAGAAGGCCGCGCAGGCGCGGTGTCCGCAGATAGATGCGAATGCCGCGCGTCGTCCGGTCAAAGACCCCGCGCGGCTGACGGGGCGTGGGCGAGGGCAGGGCCACCGAGACCACCAGCAGGGCCGAGGCCGCAAAGCCCAGCGCCGTTCCCCAGAACAGGCTGTCGAAACTGACGACCAGCAGCAGCGCGGCTGCCAGCATCGGACTGACGAGGTTCTCCAGATCATAGGCCAGCCGCGACAGCGATAGGGCCTTGGTATATTCCTGCTCGTCGGTCAGAACATCGGGGATCGTGGCCTGGAACGCGGGTGTGAACCCGGCCGAGGCCGATTGCAGCACGAAGATCAGCACATAGACCTGCCAGATCTCGGTCACGAAGGGCAGGCACAGCGCGACGACGGCCCGCACCATGTCCAGCGTCACCAGCATGCGGCGGCGGTCCAGCCTTTCGGCAAAAGCCGCGGCAACGGGCGCAATCGAGACATAGGCGACCATCTTGATGGTCAGGGCCGTGCCCAGCACCATCGCGGCGGACTCGCCGGCCAGATCATAGGCCAGCAACCCCAGCGCAACCGTCGCCAGCCCGGTGCCCAGCAGCGCCACCTCCTGCGCAGCCAGAAGGTGACGATATGTTCGGTTCCGCAGAATCTTCAGCATGGCAAAAACTCTGAAATGGCTCCGCGCGCGTCGTGGGGGCCGCCGTCGCTCGGGCGGGCGGTGATTTGTTCGAACGAGGCGCAGGACGGTCGAGACATGGCCCGACCCTATGCGCCCGGCGCGGATGCCTCAACCGCAATGACGCCCGAGTGCCGCCAAGGGGCAGACGGCGTTGAGTTTGCGGGCCAAACACCCTATTTCGGGGGCAACACCGAGCAAAGGAAACATTCGTGGCGAACCACCTCTACAAGAACGACCTGCCCGACGGGCTGGACCTGGGCCCCGTCGTGGCCATCGATTGCGAAACCATGGGCCTGAACCCGCATCGCGACCGTCTGTGCGTGATCCAGATGTCGGGTGGCGACGGTCACAGCCACATCGTGCAGGTGGAAAAGGGTCAGGCCGAGGCCCCGAACCTGTGCGCCATGCTGGAAAACCCCGAGGTGCTGAAACTGTTCCACTTCGGCCGTTTCGACATCGCCGCAATGTATCATGCGTTTGGCGCGCTGGCGGCGCCGGTCTATTGCACCAAGATCGCCAGCCGCCTGGTGCGCACCTATACCGACCGGCACGGGCTGAAGAACCTGTGCCAGGAACTGCTGGGCATCGACATCTCGAAACAGCAGCAGATGAGCGACTGGGGCGCCGAGACCCTGACCGAGGCGCAGCTGGACTATGCCGCCTCGGACGTTCTGTATCTGCACCAGCTGCGCGCCGCCTTGGACGCGCGGCTGGAACGCGAGGGCCGGACCGAGATGGCGCAGGCCTGTTTCGACTTTCTGCCGATGCGCGCCAGGCTGGATCTGGCGGGCTGGCCCGAAACCGACATCTTTGCGCACTCATGACCGATACCGAATCCTTTCTTAAAACCGCCCGCCAGGTCGTCACCGACGAGGCCCGCGCGCTTGGGGTTCTGGCCGAAGGGCTGGACGAACGCTTCGCCGACGCGGTGCGGCTGATCCTGCAGGCCAAGGGCCGGCTGATCGTCAGCGGCATCGGCAAGTCGGGCCATATCGGTCACAAGATCGCGGCCACGCTGGCCAGTACCGGCACGCCCGCCTATTTCGTGCACCCGGCCGAGGCCAGCCATGGCGACCTGGGCATGGTGTCCAAGGATGACGTGGTGCTGGCGATATCCAATTCCGGCGAGGCGCCCGAGCTGGCCAACCTGCTGGCCTTTACCCGGCGGTTCGGGATTCCGCTGATCGGCCTGTCCAGCCGGCCGGACAGTACCCTGATGAAGCAGGCCGACGTGCATCTGCTGATCCCGGCGCTGGGCGAGGCCTGCGGATACGGCATGGTGCCCTCGATCTCGACCACGCTGACGCTGGCGATGGGCGATGCGCTGGCGATCGCGCTGATGAAATACCGCGATTTCAAGCCCGAGGATTTCCGTGCCTTCCACCCCGGCGGCAAGCTGGGCGCGCAGCTGAGCGCGGTGCGCGACCTGATGCATGGCGGCGACGCGCTGCCGCTGGTGTCGGCCGACACCCCGATGAGCGACGCGCTGATCGAGATCAGCCAAAAGGGCTTTGGCGTGGTCGGCGTGACCGATGCGGATGGCGCCCTGGTCGGCATCATCACCGACGGCGACCTGCGCCGGCATATGGACGGGTTGCTGAACAACACGGCGGCCCAGGTCATGACCGCAAACCCCACGACCATCGCCCCCGACGCCCTGGCCGAAGAGGCGGTGGCGATCATGAACGCGCGCAAGATCACCTCGTTGTTCGTGGTGGACCCGGACCGGCCGGGCCGGGCGCAGGGGCTGTTGCACATCCACGACTGCCTGCGCGTCGGGCTGGGTTGAGTGAGGGCCGGGATGGATCGCTATTCGCGCATGGTGCAGTTCCTCAAGGTTCTGCTGCCGCTGGCGGCCATCCTGCTGCTGTCGATGGTGTTCCTGCTGTCGCGCAGCATCGAGACCCAGGTGGCGGTTCCGTTTTCGCAGCAGGATATCGATGACCGCCTGAACAATCAGCTTGTGACGCAGCCGAACTATCGCGGCGTCACCCGCAACGGCGAGGATATCCAGGTGGAGGCCGTCCGCGCCAGCCGCGGCACCGCCGACGAGGCGCCCACGGCGGCCGAGTTCAAGGGGCGGCTTGGCCTGAATGGCGGCCGCGTCATCACCCTTGATTCCAACACCGGCCTGATCCGTCCCGACAAGGGCATGGCGACCTTCTCCGACGATGTGGTCGTCACCACGACCGACGGCTTCCGGGTCACGACCGATCTTCTGAACACGTCGCTGGACGAGATTCGGGGCGACACTCCGGGGCAGGTTGCCGGCACCGGGCCGATCGGCAACTTCACGGCCGGGCGGATGACCTTCGGTGCCGAAAATTCCGACGGCCCCGTCCATATTGTTTTTACAGACGGCGTGAAGCTGATATACGAGCCGAAAAAGACCGAAAGATAACCCGTGTTTGATTTTCGAATAGTTTCTTTGTGTGCCGTACTGGCCTTTGGGGCGGCCCCGGCGGGCGCCCAGGAAGCCCAGGTTGCATTCGGGGCG
Organism: Ruegeria intermedia; assembly: GCF_900129345.1. Classification (GTDB taxonomy): domain Bacteria; phylum Pseudomonadota; class Alphaproteobacteria; order Rhodobacterales; family Rhodobacteraceae; genus Ruegeria; species Ruegeria intermedia. Next base: position 81,026 of record NZ_FQVK01000012.1, read on the forward strand.
GTCAAGGCCGACCCAAGCCTTCCGGTCGAGGTCACGTCGGAAACGCTCAAGGTCAACCAGGAGGACGGGTCGGCCGAATTTCTGGGCAATGTCGTCGTCGTGCAGGGCCAGATGCGCCTGTCAGCCGACCGGGTTCTGGTGATCTACAACGAGGACCGCTCGGGGATCGAGCGCCTCGAGGCGTCCGACAACGTTCTGCTGGTCAGCCCGCCGGATGCGGCCGAAGGGGATTGGGCGGAATACACGATCGACAGCGGGGTTGTCGTCATGACGGGCAACGTTCTGCTCAGCCAGGGGCCCAGCACGATCAGCGGCGACCGGATGGTCGCGAATCTGGCGGACGGAACCGCGACCATGAGCGGGCGGGTCAAGACAATCCTCAAGTCGGGCGGTGATTGATGGCGGGGCCGAAACTGTCCGTTACCGAAGGGGCGTCCGGGCTGAAAATCGACAAGCTGCGGAAATCCTATCGCCAGAAGACGGTGATCCGGGATGTCTCGATGACGTTGGACCGGTCCGAAGTCGTGGCGCTGCTGGGGCCGAACGGTTCGGGCAAGACCACGACGTTTTATTCCGTGGCCGGGCTGGTCTTTCCCGAGGCCGGCTCGGTAACGCTGGACGGTCAGAACGTCACCACGCTGCCGATGTACCGGCGGGCACGGATGGGAATCGGCTATCTGCCGCAGGAGATGTCGATCTTCCGCGGGCTCAGCGTCGAGGACAACATCGCAGCGGTTCTGGATATCTCGGTCAAGCATGCGCATCGGCGCAAGGAGCGGCTGGAGGAACTGCTGTCGGATTTTTCGATCGAGCACCTGCGGCGGGCGCCGGCGCTGGCCTTGTCGGGTGGCGAGCGGCGGCGGGTGGAAATCGCGCGGTGTCTGGCGGCCGATCCGAAATATCTGCTGCTGGATGAACCGTTTGCCGGGGTGGATCCGATCAGCGTGGGGGATATCCGCCATCTTGTGGCCGACCTGAAAAAGCGCGGGATCGGCGTGCTGATCACCGACCACAACGTACGCGAGACCCTGGAAATCGTGGATCGCGCCTATATCCTGCATGACGGGCAGGTTCTGATGTCGGGCACCCCGGACGAGGTCGTCGAGAACGAGAACGTGCGCCGCGTCTATCTGGGTGAAAACTTCCGAATTTCATAGACTTGTCGGATGGCGGCGGAAGTCCGCGACAGTTTTCTCGGATATGCGCTCGTGTTTTGATTGACTCTGCCGCCGCCTGTTGGCTGAATTGGGACATGACGCTTGCGTGGATTCAGTCTGGATCTCGACCCCCTTCGTTGAAGGGCGCGATGATCGGCAACCCCGTACAGCGTCTCGACCCCCCACCCCATAACAACAAGTCTGCCGCATGATGCGGCGCAAACAGGGGTGTGAATTGTGAAGGAGATCACATGCGTTACCAAATCAGCGGCAAACAGATCGACATCGGTGCGGCCCTGCAGACCCACGTGCAGACCGAACTGGGCGAGGTTGTGGGCAAATATGCCCAGCGCGCAACGGACGCCAACGTCGTCTTTTCCCGTTCGGCGCATGAATATGTGTGTGAAACCACCGTGCACCTGTCCACCGGCCTGACGGCCCAGGCCAAGGCCCATGCCACCGAGATCTACGCGGCATTCGAGGCGTGCTGTGACAAGATGGAGAAACAGTTGCGCCGCTACAAGCGCCGCCTGAAGGACCACCACCGCGAGCGGTCCGAGCCGGTTGAACTCTTCGGGGCGTCGTCCTATATCCTCGCCTCGAACGAATCGGAGCCGGAGCAGGAACCCGACTCCTTGCAGCCAATCATCGTTGCCGAGATGGAAACCAAGATCCCATCGCTGAGCGTTGGTGAGGCTGTCATGCAGATGGAACTCGCGGGCGCTCCGGTGCTGGTGTTCCGGAACGAAAACAAGGACGGATTGAATGTCGTGTATCGTCGCGACGATGGAAACATCGGCTGGATCGATCCGTAACAGGCAAGGATGAAGGCAGGGCCTCCGCAGCGGCGGGGGCTTTGCCGTGGAGCATGATGATGGAGCTTTCGAGCATATTGAAGCCCGAAGCGGTGCGCGTGTTGTCCGCCGCATCCAGCAAGAAGCGCCTGTTTCAGGAAATCGGGGATGTCGCCGCCGGCGCCCTGGGGCTGGATGCGCAGACCGTGGTCGACAGCCTGCTCGAGCGGGAGAGCCTCGGCCCGACCGGTGTCGGGCACGGGGTGGCGCTGCCGCATGCTCGTCTGTCGGGCCTTGATACCGTGGCGGGCGTGTTCGTGATGCTGGAGAAGCCGATTGATTTCGGTTCGGTCGACCGGCAGCCCGTGGATCTGGCCTTTGCCCTGTTCGCCCCCGAGGAGGCCGGTGTCGAGCACCTCAAGGCGCTGGCCCTGGTGTCACGGACCCTGCGTGACACTTCGGTCTGCGCCAAGCTGCGGGCCAATCCCGATCCGGTCAAGCTGTATGCGATTCTGACCACTGGGCAATCGGTTCAGGCGGCCTGATCCCGCTGATGTGGCGGTGCGCCCCTTTCGGGCTGGCCGGACGCGGCAGGGTCAGCCGCCGGTGCCCATTTCCAGAACCCACCAGATCTTTCCGCCCTTTTCCTGGAACCAGGCAAACCCCATCTGCGTGGCCTTCGGATCCATGATGACCGAGCGCGGGCCGGGCTCCTGCATCCAGGCGGCCAGGGTCTCGGTTTCGGTCTCGTAGGTTTCCGAGATGGCCTCGCCTCGAAACGTTCCCGGGTAGCCGACGCGTGCCGCGCGATCCAATGGCGAGGACCCGTCGGACCCAAAGTGCCAGGGGCGATTCTGGCGGGCCATGTCCTTGGCATGCGTCGCCGCGGCCGCGTTCAGCTGGGCATTCAGCTGAACCGGTTGCAAGCCCGAGGCCTGGCGCAGCGCGTTGACGGAATCGAGCATGCGGAACTGCAGCTTCTCGGGGTTGCCGCGGATCTTGTAGACCTTGGGCAGCGGTCGTCCGTCCGCCCCCAGTGCCGAGGTGCCCGAGGTTTCGGTACATGCCGCAAGCGCGACAAGGCAGATCACCAGCAAAGAAAAGATACGCGTCATCATGGACCCAGTTCGTTGTTCCGCAGAGGGGATAGCCTGCACGAATGCATCGCGCAAAGACCCAATCGCCTTTGTTCGCGTATTTCTGCCGGTTTGATTTGCGACTGAAGCATTCTGGCCATAAAATGCGGGTGAATTTGAATACTGATTGTCAAAGGACCTTTCGGCATGGCCAAGAAACACGTTCACCTGCCTTCGCGCCGCGGGTTCCTGGCCGGGGCCACGTCCCTGCTGGCCAGTCCGGCGATCGCGCAGTTCATACCCGGCGATCCACTGCGCCCCGCGCCCGAACCCGAACCGCCGGTCCGGCGCAACGTGTCCGGGTTCCGCGCCATGGAGTGGCAGCCCTATTTCTCGAACACCCGAAACGGGGCGATTCTGGTCGATACGGTGTCGCGCGCACTGCACTACTGGTCCGAGGATCAGACGGTATACAAGCTGTACCCGTCCTCGGTTCCGCTGACCGAGGAGCTGACCCGCCGCGGTCGCACCAGCGTCATCCGCAAGGTCGAGGGGCCCAGTTGGTCGCCGACGCCGTCGATGAAGAAGAGAAACCCGGAATGGCCTGACTATATTCCGCCGGGGCCCGACAATCCGCTGGGAACCCATGCCCTGTATCTGAGCTGGAAATATTATCGCATTCACGGCACGCATGATACGCGCAAGATCGGGCGGCGGTCGTCGAACGGGTGCATCGGCCTGTTCAACGAACATATCGCCGAATTGTACGCTCTGACCAAGGTCGGCACGCAAGTGTTGCTAATTTGACGACATTTTCCCGCGCCAACCCGCCGGTGGCACAAGTTGCAATTGCATTCGCGACGCTTTGCTGCTTAGAAAAAATCACGAGGTAAGTCTTAGGTGCGGGGCTCCAATATCCCGGGGCCACGCAAACTTTGGAGGTTAACATGAAGAAACTCGTTCTCGCTGCTGCCCTGACCGCTGCTGCTTCGACCGCATATGCCGGCAACCTGGAAGAGCCGGTTGTGGAAGCACCGGTTGTCGTCGAAGAGACCCAGGGCTCGTCGCAGGGCATCATCCTGCCGCTGATCCTGCTGGTCGTCGTTGCCGCAGCTGTTGCTGCCGGCTAAGCCCGACGGACCATGAAAAAAAGAAAGGCGGTGGATTTCCACCGCCTTTTTTCATGCGTGTTCCGGGGCCGGTTCAGTCCAGCCAGCCTTTCAGGTTGTCCTCGACAACTTTGCCCAGGGCCGCGATATGCGCGTCCTCGTCGTTCAGGCAGGGGATATAGGTGAAGGTCTCGCCGCCGGCCTCTTCAAAGCTTTCGCGGATCTCTTCGTTGATCTCTTCCAGAGTTTCGATGCAGTCAGCGGAAAAGGCCGGGGCAATGACGGCGATGTTCTTTTTGCCTTGTCGGGCCAGTTCGGCGACGTGGTCGACGGTGTAGGGTTTCAACCATTCCTCGGGTCCGAAACGTGACTGGAAGGTGGTCACCAGTTGATCGTCCGACCAGCCCAGCCGCTCTTTCAGCAGTCGCGACGTCTTGGCGCACTGGCAGTGGTACGGATCACCCTGCATCAGGTAGCGTTCCGGCATGCCATGATAGGAACAGACCAGAATGTCCGGCCTGGTCTCCATTGCGGCATAGGCGCGCTCGACCGACTGCGCCAGGGCGTCGATATAGGCTGGCTCGTCGAAATAGGCCGGCACCGTGCGGCTGGCGGGCTGCCGGGCCTCCTCCATCAGCGCGCGAAAGAACTGGTCGTTCGCGGTGGCGGTCGTGGCGCCCGCATATTGCGGATAGAGCGGGAAGAACAGGATGCGGTCGCAGCCCTCGGCCACCATCTGCCGGACCTTGGATTTGGTCGAGGGGTTCCCGTAACGCATGCAGAAATCCACCATGACCTTGTCACCATAGCGGTCCTGCATCGCTGCGCGCAGCTTGGCGGTCTGGTCCTTGGTGATGGTCATCAGCGGGCTTTCGCCCTTGTCGTGGTTCCAGATCGACTTGTACGCCGCGCCCGAGCTGAAGGGGCGTTTGGTCAGAATGATCGCCTGCAGGATCGGCTGCCATTTCCAGGCCGGATAGTCGATCACCCGCCGGTCGGACAGGAATTCGTTCAGATAGCGGCGCATCGGCCAATAGCTGTAATCATCCGGCGTGCCCAGATTGGCCAGCAGAATGCCGACGCGCCCCATCTTGACCTTCGGGTGATCTGCGGGCGCGTGCGCGGGGCGGATGGCGTCGAACATGGTGGGTTTCCTGAGTTTTTCCTTAAGTGCCTGAATTAATCGGATGGATCACGGGGTCAATCGTACAGTTTGCCTTCTTTCGTGCCGAGGGCCTCGGCCAGGCTGACCTGGGCCGAGCCGGGCCGCAGCGGCTTGGGCTGGCTGGCATCCGGTGCCCAGCCGGTCAGGCAGACCAGCTCGAACGTGGCGGCCAGGCGCCCGTCGGAGGCGGCGAAGCTTTCGGCATAGATGTGTTGTGCCCTATGAAACACGGACCGGCGCGTGGGGTGTTTCAGCCGTTCGGTCACCGCGTTGGCCTCGCCCATGGCGCGCAGGTCGGCCATCAGGTGCCACAGGTCGCGGTAGGTCGCCGTCAGCGGCACCCGGTCGGCCACGGGCAGGGCCAACCCGGCGCGTTGCAACAGGGCACCAAGATCGCGCAGTTCCGCCATCGGCGCGACACGCGGGCTGAGCCCGCCGGTCACCTCGATCTCGGCCTGACCCAGCGCGGCCCGCAATTCGTGCAGCGTCTCGCCGCCCAGACAGACCACCAGCAACAGCCCGTCCGGCTTCAGGGCGCGGGCGCATTGGATCAGCTGACCGACCGGGTCATTCGCCCAATGCAAAGCCATGGCGTGGATCACCAGGTCATGCGCGCCCGGGGACAGGTCCAGAACCTCGTCATCGGGCACGATGCGCGCGCCGTTCAGAACGCCTGCCCATACTTGGGCAAAAGGGGTCACGATCGCGGGCGCCGTAAAGGTTTTGTTAACCACGGCGAGGCGATCCTGCACCTCGTCGACGGCGGCGCGGTGCAGGAACAGGGCGTCGTCCCGGGCCCGGGCGCGATGCGCGGCCAGGGCGGATCGGTCAAACAATGAGGGTGTCTTGGCTGCGGATGGGTCCATAGAGCGCAGTTATCGCATATGGCAGCGGATTCAAACCGCCATCAAGGTCGTGTACCCGCCGCGCTGCATCGGTTGCGGCGAGATGACCGAATCGGATTTCGGGCTGTGTGGGCCATGCTGGCGCGATACGCCGTTCATCGGGGGGCTGGTCTGTGCCAGCTGCGGCGTCCCGTTGCCGGGCGAGGACGACGGTGACCGGGTCGAGTGTGATGACTGCATGCGCCAGCCGCCGCCCTGGTCCGAGGGGCGCGGTACGCTGTTGTACGCGGGCAAGGCGCGGGCGTTGGTCTTGGCGCTGAAACATGGCGACCGGACGGAACTGGCCAGGCCCGCGGCGCGTTGGATGGCGCAAGCCGGGCGCTCTCTGTTTCGGTCGGATATGCTGATTGCACCGGTGCCGCTGCACTGGTCGCGCCTGTTGAAGCGTCGGTACAACCAGTCGGCGCTGCTGGCGCAGCATCTGGGAAAAACGGTCGGATTGCCGGTTTGCCCCGACCTGCTGCTGCGCAGCCGGCGCACCCCGGCGCTGGAGGGGAAAACGGCCGCCGAACGGACCGAAACGTTGCGCGATGCGATCACCGTGCATCCGCGCCGGGCGGACCGCCTGCCGGGGCGCCCCGTGCTGCTGGTCGATGACGTGATGACATCGGGTGCGACCCTGGCGGCCTGCGCCCGCGCCTGCCGGGCGGCCGGGGCGGATGATATTTCCGTGTTGGTACTGGCGCGCGTTGCCAAGGATGCCTAATTCCCCCTAGATTGCGCGAAATCCAAGGGAACGGACCATGAAACCGGTTGTCATCTATACCTCGCCGCTGTGCGGCTTTTGCCACGCGGCCAAACGGCTGCTGAACCAGAAAGGCGTCGCCTATGAGGAGATCGACGTTTTGATGAACCCCAAACGCAAGCCCGAGATGATCCAGCGGGCGGGCGGCCGGCGCACGGTGCCTCAGATCTTCATCGGTGACACCCATGTCGGTGGCTGCGACGACCTGTATGAACTCGAACAGGCCGGCAAGCTGGACCCGCTGTTGGCCGCCTGATGAGAACCGCCCTGCTGCAGATCACCTCGTCGGACGACCCGGCCGCGAACCTGGACATGGTGCGCGCCATGATGGCCGAGGCCGCGGACCGGGGCGCGGGGTTCATCCTGACGCCCGAGGTCACCAACTGCGTCTCGACCAGCGGAACGCGCCAACGCGAGGTGCTGCAGCACGAGGAAGACGACATCACCCTGGCGGGCCTGCGCGAACAGGCGGCGGAATTGGGCGTGTGGCTGCTGATCGGATCGCTGGGGCTGAAGACTCATGACGCCGACGGGCGGTTCGCCAACCGGTCCTTCATGATCGACCCGCAGGGCGGGATCGTGGCGCGCTATGACAAGATCCATATGTTCGACGTGCAGGTCACCGAGACCGAGACCTTTCGCGAATCGGCCAGCTATCGCCCCGGGTCGCGGGCGGTGATCGCCGAGACCGCCTTCGGCAAGGTCGGCATGACCATCTGCTACGACATCCGGTTCCCGCATCTGCACGCCGCGCTGGCGCAGGGCGGGGCCACGATCCTGACGGTTCCGGCGGCGTTTTCTCCGGTGACCGGCGCGGCCCATTGGGAACCGCTGCTGCGCGCCCGCGCCATCGAGACCGGCTGTTGGGTCATTGCCCCCGCGCAGACCGGAGAACACCCCAAGACCCGCGGCAAAACGCGCCAGACCCACGGGCACAGCATGGTCGTGACGCCCTGGGGCGAGGTGCTGATCGACGCAGGCACTCAGACCGGCATTCACTTTTTTGATCTGGATGATAGGTCTGTTACAGAGGCACGGCGGCGCGTGCCGTCCCTGACACATGTTCGCCCGTTCGACGGGCCCTGATCCAGAACCGGGTTATGACTGACGAAACCAACGCCCTGGCGGTCGCGCTGTTCAGCGAGATCCTGACCGCGGACCAATTGCTGCGGAACCGGCTGAGCCGGGTGCTGCCCAAGGGCATGGAAATTTCGCATTTCTCGGTGCTGAACCACCTGGTGTTCGTGGGGGGCGAGCGGACGCCCGCGCAGCTGGCCCGCACGTTCCACGTGACGCGTGGGGCGATGACCAACACCTTGGCCAAGCTGGAATGGGCCGGATACATCCACATCCGCCCCGACTGGGACGATGCCCGCCGCAAGATGGTGGCGATCAGCCCGGCCGGCCGACGGGCACGGGATCAGGCGATCTCGGCCATCGCACCTCTGATCAACCGGGTCGTGGGCGAGCTGGGTCTTGAGCGTGTGCGCACGACCCTGCCGGTTCTGCGCGACCTGCGCATGAAGCTGGAAGAGGAATAGGCCTCAGCCCGGCTTCACGCTGGCGGTGACGTAGTTCACGCTCAGGTCCCGGTCCGAGATCGACCAGCTCCAGGTGATCGGGTTGAATACGAATCCTTTGCGGTCCACCGGGTCCAGACCGGCCTGGCGCAGCAGGTCAAACAGCTCGTCCGGGGTGATGAACTTGGACCATTCATGGGTGCCGCGCGGCAGCCAGCGCATGACGACCTCGGCCCCGAAAATCGCCATGGCGTAGGATTTCGGGTTGCGGTTTATGGTCGAACAGACTTCCAGCCCGCCGGGTTTCAACAGCCGTTGCGTGGCGGTCAGATAGGCCAGCGGGTCGGCCACATGCTCGACCACCTCCATGTTCAGCACCACGTCGAACTGCTCGCCCGCGTCGGCCATCGCCTCGGCGGTGGTGTGGCGATAGTCGATTTGCAGGCCGGATTGCTCGGCATGGATGCGGGCCACGGGCAGGTTGCGCTCGGCCGCGTCGGCGCCCACGACCTCGGCCCCCAGCCGCGCCATCGGCTCGCTCAGCAGCCCGCCGCCGCAGCCGATATCCAGCAGGCGCAGGCCCTCGAACGGTTTCGGAGCCGTCAGATCCCGGTCAAATTCGCCCGCGATCTGCTGTGTGATATAGTCCAGACGGCACGGATTGAGCATGTGCAGCGGTTTGAATTTCCCGTGCGGGTCCCACCATTCGGCGGCCATGGCCTCGAATTTTGCGATCTCGGACGGGTCCACCGTGTTCGGATGCGCTTGCATTCCTGTCTCCGTGTGCTCTTTTACGCTGTAAGACTATATAGTGCCATAATGGACAAGTACCCGGACCAAAAGCGCGCAGTGCAATATCTTTACCCGCCGGTCGATCCGTTCGACCAGCGCGTGGTGGATATGGGCGACGGGCACCGCATCTATGTGGAGCAATGCGGCAATCCCGACGGGATTGCGGTGGTGGTTCTGCATGGCGGGCCCGGCGGCGGCTGCAGCCCGGCCATGCGGCGCTATTTCGACCCCGAGGTCTACCGGGTTATTCTGTTCGACCAGCGCGGCTGCGGCCGGTCGCGGCCCACGGCCTCGGTCGAGAACAACACGACCTGGCACCTGGTGGCCGATATCGAGCGCCTGCGGAAACTGTTCGAGATCGATGACTGGATCGTGTTCGGCGGCAGCTGGGGCGCCACGCTGGCGCTGATCTATGCTCAAACCCACCCCGACCGGGTGACCCGCCTGGTTCTGCGCGGCGTGTTTCTGGCCACGCAGGCAGAGCTCGACTGGTTCTATGGCGGCGGGGCCGGCAAGTTCTGGCCCGAGCAATGGGCGCGCTTCACCTCGCTGCTGCGCGACTCGGAACTGTCCGACACCATCGGCGCCTACAACAAGCGGTTGTTCTCGGGCGATCGCGCGACCGAGATCCTGTACGCCCGCGCCTGGTCGCACTGGGAAAACGCGCTGGCCTCGATCCACACGAATGGTGCCGTCGGTGAAAGCCCCGGCGAATATGCGCGCACCTTCGCGCGGCTCGAGAATCACTATTTCATCAACAAGGCGTTTTTGGAATATGACGGCCAGATTCTGGACCGGATGGACCGGATCGCGCATATCCCCGGCCATATCGTGCAGGGCCGGTATGACATGATCTGCCCCCCGCAGGCGGCCTGGAGCCTGGCCGAGAAGTGGCCCGAGGCCGAGCTGAAGATGGTGCGGCAGGCCGGTCACGCCCTGTCGGAACCGGGGATCAGCGCCGAACTGGTGCGCATCATGGACCGAACCGCGCAGGAGATGGCATGACCCGCATCGACCGCCGTGCCCTGTTCACCTCGGGTGCCGCCGCGGCCCTGCTGGCCGCGACGGGGGCCTCGCTGGCGGATACGCCGAAATCGGGCGGCGTGCTGCGCATTGCGGTACCGCGAGACGACAGTCTGGACCGGCTGGCCCGGGGTGCGGTGTTCGACACCCTGACCGAGATTGCGCCCGACGGCACTCTGCGCGGCGAGCTGGCGACCGCCTGGCAGACCGATTCCGAGGCCCGGGTCTGGACCTTCGACCTGCGTGCCGATGCGGTGTTTCACGACGGCGCGGCGCTGACGGCCGGGGATGTTCTGGCGGTCCTGTCCGAGGTCGGACGCGCCGAAGCCCTGGCGTCGGACCGCATCCGGATCGAACTGGCCGAGGCCAACCCCGGCCTGCCGTTCCTGCTGGCCGATACCCGGTTCGTCATCACCCGCGACGGGCAGAGCGTGTCGCCGCTGCAGCAGGCGAACGGCACCGGGTGTTACCGGGTCGAGCGGGCCGAGGACGGGCGCCATTTCCGCGGCCGCCGGGTCGAGGGCCACTACAAGGATGGTCAGGCCGGCTGGTTGGAGGCGGTCGACATCATCGTGATCTCCGACCCGGCCGTGCGGGCCGAGGCGCTGCGCGACCGATACGTGGACGTGTCGGTGCTGCCGGCGGCGCAAGGGCTGCGCGGTCTGGGTGGCGTGCGGTTCTTCCCCAGCGAATCAGAGATGTCGCTGGCGATCTCCGGCACCGTGGGCCTGCCGCGCCGGATCGGGCGGGGGGCCCCCTTGGACGATGGGCGCATCGCGGAACGCTGGTGGATGGCCTGAAACCGGCCTGAAAACCGACGCCGATTGTCCGTTCGTTGACGGCAGGGGTTGCAGACTCGGGGCGTCCTGCGTATATGCAGTTGCAACAGCGGCGCGTCGGACTACTGGTCCGGGGCTCCACCGGAAAGTTTGACGGGCCGCGCGCCCGTTTTTTTGTGCCCGATCGAAGGGTAGAGCACCACATGACAAACGACCTGATAGCCAAGGCGGCGATCGACCGACGACTGGCCGAGATCATCACTCCGGTGATCGAGGATCTGGGGTATGAGCTGGTCCGCATCCGCCTGATGAGCGGCAAGCAGACCACGCTGCAGATCATGGCCGACAAGCCCGATGGCGGCATCGAGGTGGATGATTGCGCCGAGATCTCGAACGCGGTCAGCGCCACGCTGGACGTCGAGGACCCGATCCTCGACGCCTATACGCTCGAGGTGTCCAGCCCCGGCATCGACCGTCCGCTGACGCGGCTGAAGGACTTCGAGACGTTCGAGGGCTACGAGGCCAAGCTGGAAACCACCGAACTGATCGACGGCCGCCGCCGCTTCAAGGGGGAACTGGCCGGTGTCGAAGGGGATGAGGTTCTGATCAACATCCCCAATGGCGAAGAGACCGTGACCATCGGTCTGCAATTCGATTGGCTGAGCGACGCCAAGCTGGTCCTGACCGATGACCTGATCAAGGAAATGCTGCGCCAGCGCAAGGATGCCGGCGCCCTGAACGAAAACGCTTTCGACGAGATTGAGACCGAAGGGTCCGAAGAGGAGACGAACTGATGGCAATCACCTCAGCAAACCAGCTGGAGCTGCTGCAGACCGCCGAGGCCGTGGCCCGCGAAAAGATGATCGACCCCGGTCTGGTCGTCGAAGCGATGGAGGAATCGCTCGCCCGTGCCGCCAAGAGCCGCTACGGCGCCGAGATGGACATCCGCGTTTCGATCGACCGCAAGACCGGCAGGGCGACCTTTACCCGCGTGCGCACCGTGGTAGATGAGGAAGAGCTCGAGAACTATCAGGCCGAGATGACCGTCGATCAGGCGCGCGCCTATTTCGAACCCAGCAAGGATGGTCGCGCGGTCTGGCTGCGCGACGGACAGCCGATCGAGGATTTCTCGACCGGTCCGCAGGTGGGCGACGTGTTCCAGGAAGAGGTTCCGCCCGTCGAAATGGGCCGGATCGCCGCGCAGTCGGCCAAACAGGTCATCCTGCAAAAGGTCCGCGAGGCCGAGCGCGACCGCCAGTACGAAGATTTCAAGGATCGTGTCGGCACCATCATCAACGGCGCCGTCAAGCGCGAGGAATTCGGCAACGTGATCGTCGATCTGGGCGGGGCCGAGGCGGTTCTGCGCCGCAACGACAAGATCGGCCGCGAAAGCTATCGCCCCAACGACCGGGTGCGCGCCTACATCAAGGAAGTCCGCCGCGAACCGCGCGGTCACCAGATCTTCCTGTCGCGCACCGCGCCCGAGTTCATGGCCGAGCTGTTCAAGATGGAAGTGCCGGAAATCTATGACGGCATCATCGAGATCAAGGCCGTGGCCCGCGACCCCGGATCGCGCGCCAAGATCGCCGTGATCTCGCATGACAACTCGATCGACCCCGTCGGCGCCTGTGTCGGTATGCGCGGCAGCCGCGTGCAGGCCGTCGTGAACGAACTGCAGGGCGAAAAGATCGACATCATTCCGTGGAACGAGGATCAGCCGACCTTCCTGGTGAACGCGCTGCAGCCGGCCGAGGTTTCCAAGGTGGTTCTGGACGAGGAAGCCGGCAAGATCGAGGTCGTCGTGCCCGAAGACCAGCTGTCTCTGGCCATCGGCCGCCGCGGTCAGAACGTGCGCCTGGCCAGCCAGCTGACCGGTCTGGACATCGACATCATGACCGAGGCCGAGGAATCGGCCCGCCGCCAGAAGGAGTTCGAGGCGCGGACCAAGCTGTTCATGGACAGCCTCGACCTGGACGAATTCTTCGCCCAGCTTCTGGTTTCGGAAGGCTTCACCAACCTCGAAGAGGTCGCCTATGTCGAGCTGGACGAGCTGCTGGTAATCGACGGTGTCGACGAGGGCACCGCGAACGAGCTGCAGGCACGCGCCCGCGACGTCATCGAAGCCCAGGCCAAGGCGGCGCTGGACAACGCCCGTGCGCTGGGCGCCGAGGACAGCCTCATTGAATTCGAGGGCCTGACGCCCCAGATGGTTGAGGCACTGGCCAAGGACGGCGTGAAAACGCTCGAGGACTTCGCCACCTGCGCCGATTGGGAACTGGCCGGCGGCTGGACCACGGTTGACGGCCAGCGGGTCAAGGACGACGGTATTCTGGAGCCCTTCGGCGTGACGCTGGAAGAGGCGCAGGACCTGGTCATGACGGCACGGGTCATGCTGGGCTGGGTCGATCCCGCCGAGCTGGAGCAGCCCGAGGAAGACGCCGAGGGTGAAACGGTGGAAGAGGAGGCCGAGGCCTGATTGCGGGCCTCGGGTGACGTGAATGAGTCGCGGTGGCGTCCATAAGGATCGGTCCGACGGGCCAGAGCGGAAATGCATCGCCACGGGCGATGTGCAGCCGAAATTCGGCCTGATCCGCTTTGTGACCGGCCCGGACGGGCAGGTGTTTCCGGACGTCGCGGCGAAATTGCCGGGGCGTGGGGTCTATGTCTCGGCGGACCGCAAGGCGCTGGACACGGCCGTCGGCAAGAAGCTGTTCGCGCGCGGGTTCAAGGCGCAGGTCACCGTGCCGCAGAACCTGGTGGACGAGGTCGAACGCCAATTGTCGCGCCGGGTGGTCGAACTGATCAGTCTGGCGCGCAAGTCGGGTGACGCGGTCGCGGGCTATGAAAAGGTCAAGACCTGGCTGGACCGGGAACAGGCCTGGGTGCTGATCCAAGCGGTTGACGGGTCGGGGCGCGGCAAGTCCAAGCTGAGCACGCCGCATTTCGGCAAATACATCGGCTGGCTGACCGCGGACGAGCTTGGACAGGCATTTGGGCGCCAAACGGTGATTCATGCGGCGCTCGCCTCTGGCGGACTCGCCAAACGTGTTGTAGAGGAAGCGCAGCGCCTGCGTGGCTTGCGCGAAACGGATGACGGCGGCAAGGGCCGCGCGGAAGGGTAAGAAGCTTTATGAGCGATAGTGACGGCAAAAAGACATTGGGTCTGCGTGGCGGGGCACGCCCCGGGAACGTGAAACAGAGTTTCAGCCACGGACGGACCAAGAATGTCGTGGTGGAAACCAAACGCAAACGCGTGGTGGTTCCCAAGCCGGGAGCGACCAAACCCAGCGGCGGCGCTGCGCCGGCGGGTGATCCTTCGCGCCGGCCGGCCGGGATTTCCGACGCCGAAATGGCCCGGCGCCTGAAGGCGTTGCAGGCCGCCAAGGCACGCGAGGCCGAAGAGGCCGCCAAGCGCGAGGCCGAGGAAAAGGCGCGTGCCGAAGAGCGCGAGCGTCGCCGCGCCGAACAGGAGGCCAAGGAGCGCGAACAGCGCGAGGCCGAAGAAAAGGCGCGCCGGAAGGCGGAAGAAGAAGAGCGCAAGCGCAAGGAGGCCGAGACCGCCGCTCAGCGCGCGGCCGCCGAGGCCGCCGCGGCGAAAGAAGCGCCCAAGCCCAAGGCCGCGCCGACGGGCAAGGCGCCCGCCGAATCGCCGCGCAAGACCGACCGCGAGCGCGACCAGCGCCAGAACCGCGGCAAGGGCCGTGACGATGGCCGCCGTTCGGGCAAGCTGACCCTGAACCAGGCGCTTTCGGGCGGCGAAGGTGGGCGTCAGCGGTCCATGGCCGCGATGAAGCGCAAGCAGGAACGCGCGCGCCAGAAGGCCATGGGTGGCTCGGTCGAGCGTGAAAAGGTGATCCGCGAGGTTCAGCTGCCCGAGACGATCGTGGTCTCGGAACTGGCCAACCGCATGGCGGAACGCGTGTCCGACGTCGTCAAGTCGCTGATGAACATGGGCATGATGGTCACGCAGAACCAGAGCATCGACGCCGACACCGCCGAATTGATCATCGAGGAATTCGGCCACAAGGTCGTGCGGGTGTCCGACGCCGATGTCGAGGACGTCATCGCCGATATCGAGGACAAGGAAGAAGACCTGCAGCCGCGTCCGCCGGTCATCACCATCATGGGCCACGTCGACCACGGCAAGACCTCTCTGCTGGACGCGATCCGCAACACCAAGGTCGTGTCGGGCGAGGCCGGTGGCATCACCCAGCATATCGGCGCCTACCAGGTGCAGACCAAGGACGGCACCACGCTGACCTTCCTGGATACGCCGGGCCACGCGGCCTTTACCTCGATGCGTTCGCGCGGGGCTCAGGTGACGGATATCGTCGTTCTGGTGGTTGCGGCCGATGACGCGGTGATGCCGCAGACGGTCGAGGCGATCAACCACGCCAAGGCCGCCGGTGTTCCGATGATCGTGGCGATCAACAAGATCGACAAGCCCGAAGCGAACCCCGACAAGGTGCGCACCGACCTGCTGCAGCACGAGGTGATCGTCGAAAAGATGTCCGGCGACGTGCAGGATGTCGAAGTGTCGGCCATCACCGGTCAGGGTCTGGACGACCTGCTGGAAGCCATCGCGCTGCAGGCCGAGATCCTGGAGCTGAAGGCCAACCCGAACCGCGCCGCGCAGGGCGCCGTGATCGAGGCTCAGCTGGACGTGGGCCGTGGCCCGGTCGCGACCGTTCTGGTCCAGAAGGGCACGCTGCACCAGGGCGACATCTTCGTCGTGGGCGAGCAGTACGGCAAGGTCCGCGCGCTGATCAACGACAAGGGCGAACGCGTGAAAGAAGCCGGCCCGTCGGTTCCGGTCGAGGTTCTGGGCCTCAACGGCACGCCCGAGGCCGGTGACGTTCTGAACGTGACCGAGACCGAGGCGCAGGCCCGCGAGATCGCCGAGTACCGCGCGCAGGTCGCCAAGGACAAGCGCGCCGCCGCCGGTGCCGCGACCACGCTGGAACAGCTGATGCAGAAGGCCAAGGAAGACGAGAACGTGGCCGAGCTGCCCATTCTGGTCAAGGCCGACGTGCAGGGTTCGGCCGAGGCGATCGTGCAGGCGATGGAGAAGATCGGCAACGACGAGGTGCGCGTGCGCGTGCTGCACTCGGGCGTCGGCGCCATCACCGAAACCGATATCGGCCTGGCCGAAGCGTCGGGGGCTCCGGTCTTTGGCTTCAACGTGCGGGCCAACGCATCGGCGCGCAACACCGCCAACCAGAAGGGCGTCGAGATCCGCTACTACTCGGTGATCTACGACTTGGTGGATGACGTCAAAGCCGCCGCCTCGGGCCTGCTGAGCGCCGAGATCCGCGAAAAGTTCATCGGCTATGCCGAGATCAAGGAAGTGTTCAAGGTCACCGGCGTCGGCAAGGTTGCCGGCTGTCTGGTCACCGAGGGCGTTGCCCGCCGCTCGGCCGGTGTGCGCCTGCTGCGCGACAACGTGGTGATCCACGAAGGCACGCTGAAGACGCTGAAACGCTTCAAGGACGAAGTGGCCGAGGTTCAGTCGGGTCAGGAATGCGGTATGGCGTTCGAGAACTACGACGATATCCGCCCCGGCGACGTGATCGAGATCTTCGAGCGCGAGGAAGTCACCCGCACGCTGGATTGATCCGGTCGAAAGTGAAGGAAGCGGCGGTCCCCAGGGGCCGCCGTTTTCGTTTTCAGGGGTGGTCGTTCAGAAACGTCCCGTCCTTGAGGATGATGTCGAAATGGTGCGTGCCCGGCTGCAGATCAAAGCTGACGGCATGCCCGGCCTTGCGCAACGCTTCGGCATAGTCGCGGCTCTGCCGGATGAACTCGCCGGTGTCCCGCTCGCCCACCGTGACCCGATAGCGCGGCCCGGGCGCCGGCAGGTTCAGAATGGGGGACAGGTCGTGCAACTCGACCGGGGTCAGCTGCAGTGGATCGTTGACCGGGGTCAGGCTGATCGGTTCCAGGTCGTAGACGCCGCTGATCAGGATGACTTCGCGCACCCGCAGGCCGATCCGGGCGAATTGGTCGGCCGATGTCGCCATGACCATCGCCGCCAGATGCGCGCCGGCGCTGTGCCCGGACAGGGTGACATGCGAGGCATCGAACCCCAGCGACTTGGCCCGGGTGGCCAGCCACATCAGTGCGGTCCGGCATTCATCGACCATCTGGCCCAGCCGCGCGTCGGGGGCGAGCGTGTAGTTCACCGTTGCAAACGCCTGCCCGCCTTGGACCAGCGCGGGTGCCATCATCGCCGAATCGCGCTGGCTGAGCGCCTGCCAATAGCCGCCGTGGATGAACACATGCAGTGATGCGCCAGGCGCGCGGGCGGGAAAAAATCCAGCACTTGCGCGGGCGCGTCGCCATAGTCCAGGTTCTCTTGCACCGTCAGTTGCGCCCGCGCCTGCGCGCTGAGCGCCGAATAGGCCGCCAGATAGGGCGCAATGTCGCCGCCGATCATCGAACTGGGCGCGTATTCGCGTTCCAGTTGTTCTTGGGAAAACCCGCGATACAGCATGGCTCAGCCCTGTTCGCCGTACATGAGGTCGGTGCGCACATCATAGAGATCGTGGAAAAACCGCAGCTCCAGCGCCTTGCGCAGGAAGGCCACGCCGCTGGAGCCGCCGGTGCCGGGCTGCATGCCGATCACCCGTTCGACGGCGGTCGCATGGTCGAAGCGCCACCGCTGGAACAGCGATTCCACATCCATCAGCTTTTCGCCCAGCGCATACAGGTCCCAGTACCGGCCCGTGTTCCGGTAGATCTCGGCCCAGATCTTCACGATGCGCGGATCGCCGGAATAGGTCTTTGAATAGTCCCGGTCCAACAGGTCCTGCGGCACGTCAAACCCCTGCCGCGCCAGCATGTGCAACACCTCGTCGTACAGCGACGGCTTGACCAGGGCGGCGGTCAGCATCTCCATCACTTCGGGGTCGTGTTCATGCACCTTCAGGGTGGCGGTGTCCTTGTTGCCCAGGATGAACTCGATCTGGCGATAGCCGTAGCTCTGGAAGCCGGATGAATTGCCCAGCGCCTTGCGGAAGGTCATGTAGTCGGCGGGCGTCATGGTCAGCAGGGTTTCCCATGCGGCGATCAGCTGGCGCTGGATCGCCTTGATGCGGTCCAGGTTCTTCATCGCGGGGCCGAACTCGTCCTGCTGCAGAAAACGCCGCACCTCGACCAGCTGATGGTGCATCAGTTTCAGCCACAGCTCGCTGACCTGATGGATGATGATGAACAGCATCTCATCCGGTTGGGCCGGGTCCTGGAAGGTTTTCTGCAGGTTCAGCAGGGTCTTGAGCTGCAGGAAATCGCCATAGCTTTTGCGGTGGGTGTCCGCGAAATCGGTCACCAGCGTGTCTTCGATTCCGCGTTCCAGCGGGCGGTCGCCCTTGGCTTTGTCGGCCATCTCATTTCCTCCCCGGCATGTGTGCGCACCTGTCTAGAAGGTGCGTTTGCAACTATCCAGAGGGTCAGGTCCAGTCCAGCACCACCTTGCCCGATTTTCCCGACTTCATGGCGGCAAAGCCCTGCGCAAAGTCATCGGCGGCGAAACGGTGGGTGATGACCCGGCTGACATCCAGCCCGTTCTGCAGCATCGCGATCATCTTGTACCAGGTCTCGAACATCTCGCGGCCGTAGACGCCCTTGATGGTGATCGCCTTGAACACGATGCGGCTCCAGTCGACGGGCGATTTGCCGGGCGGAATGCCCAGCAGGGCGATCTTGCCGCCCATCACCAGCGCCTCGACCATCTGGTCCAGCGCCGCCTGCGAGCCCGACATTTCCAGCCCGACGTCGAAACCCTGGCTCATGCCCAGGTCGGAAATCACCGATTGCAGCTCTTCCTCGGCCACGTTCACCGTCCGGACCGAAGGCACGACATGCTGCGCCAGCGCCAGCCGGTCGGGGTTGATGTCGGTGATCACCACATGCCGGGCGCCGGCGTGGCGGGCCACCGCGGCGGCCATGATCCCGATCGGGCCGGCGCCGGTGATCAACACGTCCTCGCCCAGCAGGTCGAAGCTCAGCGCGGTGTGCACGGCATTGCCCAGCGGGTCGAGAATCGCGCCGATTTCGTCAGGGATGTCGTCGGGCAGGGGCACCACGTTGAAGGCCGGCAGCTTGAGATATTGGGCAAAGGCGCCCTGTTCGTTCACCCCGATCCCGCGGGTGCCGGGGTCCAGGTGGAACTTTCCCGCGCGGCTCTGGCGGCTGTCGGTGCCGATCAGGTGACCCTCGCCCGAGCAGCGCTGGCCGATCTTCAACCCGGTCACGTTGCGGCCCAGCTCGACGATCTCGCCGGCGAATTCGTGGCCGGTGATCATGGGGACGGGCACCGTGTGCGATGCCCATTCATCCCAGTTCCATATATGGATGTCGGTGCCGCAGATCCCGGTCTTCTTCACGCGGATCAGAACCTCGTCGGGGCCGAGCTCGGGGACCGGGGCCTGCACCATCCACAGCCCTTCTTCGGGCCTGGACTTCTCCAGCGCCTTCATCGTGTTGGGTCGCATCAGATCACCCCCAATTCCTTGCCGACCTTGCCGAAGGCCGCCAGCGCGCGGTCCAGCTCGTCACGAGTCAGCGCCGCGTTCATCTGAGTGCGGATGCGGGCCTGGCCGCGCGGGACCACCGGGAAGAAAAAGCCCGAGACATAGACGCCTTCGTCGAACAGGCGGGCGGCCATGTCCTGCGCCAGCTGCGCTTCGCCCAGCATCACGGGGATGATCGGATGTTCACCCGGAAGCAGGTCGAACCCCAGCTTTTCCAGCCCGGCGCGCCAGTATTTGGCATTGCCGAACAGTTGCTTGCGCAGCATGTCGCCGTCTTCGACCAGGCGGATCGCCTCGAGCCCGGCGGCGACGATGGAGGGCGGCAGCGAATTCGAGAACAGATAGGGCCGCGCCCGTTGCCGCAGCAGGTCGATCACTGGCTGCGGCCCGGCGATGTAACCGCCGATTGCCCCCCCAAGTGCCTTGCCCAATGTCCCGGTCAGAATGTCCACGTCCACGCCGAAATGATCCGGCGTGCCCGCGCCGCGCGGCCCCATGAATCCGGTGGCGTGGCAGTCATCGACCATCACGACCGCGTCGTATTTGTCGGCCAGTTCGCGGATCCTGGGCAGGTTGGCCAGGTAGCCGTCCATCGAGAACACGCCGTCGGTGGCGATCATGATGTGCCGCGCCCCGTCCGCGCGCGCCTGTTTCAGCCAGGCTTCGAGGTCGTTCATGTCATTGTTGATGTAGCGATAGCGCTTGGCCTTGCACAGCCGGATCCCGTCGATGATCGAGGCGTGGTTCAGACTGTCCGAGATGACGGCATCCTCGGGGCCCAGCAGGGGTTCGAACAACCCGCCATTGGCGTCGAAGCAGGCCGCGAACAGGATCGAATCGTCCTTGCCCAGAAACTTGGCCAGCTGCTGCTCCAGTTCGCGGTGGATGTCCTGCGTGCCGCAGATGAACCGGACCGAGGCCATGCCGAACCCCTTGGGCTCCATCGCGTTCTTCGCGGCCTCGATCAGCGCCGGATGGTCGGCCAGACCCAGGTAATTGTTGGCGCACAGGTTGATGACCTGACGTCCGCCCACCGTGATCTCGCCGCCCTGGGGCGAGGTGATCATTCGTTCCGTCTTGTACAGGCCTTCCGCCTTGATCTGCGAGAGGGTGTCCGAAACGTGGGACAGGAATGCATCAGCCATGGCGATCTCCTTTTTCTGAGTCGCGTATCTAACATAACGGACGCGCGTCCCAAATAGGAGATTTTCAGTATGGCGGAAAAAAATCCGCGAAGGCGGAAATTGGCCGATTTGTGCGGATCAGGCGTTCTTGACGATCAGGAACACGCGGGCGGGCCCGTCCGGTGCTGCGATGGCGTGGGCCACGTCGGCCGCATACCGGGCCGTGTCGCCCTGCTGCAGTTCCATCGTCGCGGCGCCCGAGGTGACGCGGACGGCCCCTTCCAACACGGTCAGCTGTTCGCGCGCACCGCGGGCATGGGGCTGGCTGTTCAACGCGCCACCTGCGTCGAACCGGATATCATAGACCTCGTGCCCGCCGGCCTCCTCGGGTGGCGAGAGGATGCGGATCCGGCAGGATTGGCCCATGTTGTCGATGCTGGGCACCTCGGCGCTGCGCAGCACCTCGATCTGGTCGGTGGTCTCGGACTCTTCCAGCAGACCGGCGAAATCGACCTGCAGCGCGCGGGTCAGGTTCCACAGAGTCGAGATCGTGGGGCTGCTTTCGCCGCGTTCGATCTGGCTGACCATCGACCGGGATACGCCGCTGAGATTGGCCACTGCTTCCAGTGACAGCCCCTTGGCGCGCCGGGCCTCTTTCAGGCGGGCGGGCAGGCGTGTCAGGATATCGTCTGAATTTTCCGTCATGGCGGAATTTCTTGCGCGTCCGGGCGCGAATTGTCAATTCCGCCGATGACGGAACGTCCCGCGCGACAGGCCCATGCTGCGGGTGCATACTGCGCGCAAATCCTAGAGGAGAGAGACATGACCGACATCGTGATTCTGGACGGTGCCCGCACAGCAATCGGTACGTTCGGAGGGTCGCTGGCCGCGACCCCGCCGATCGATCTGGCCACAGTCGTGACCAAGGCCGCGCTTGAGAAATCCGGCGTCGAAGGCGACCGGATCGGGCATGTGGTGTTCGGGCACGTCATCAACACCGAGCCGCGCGACATGTACCTGTCGCGCGTCGCGGCGATGCAGGCGGGCATTCCGAACGGCACTCCGGCGATGAACGTGAACCGGCTGTGCGGGTCGGGCGCGCAGGCCATCGTATCGGCGGCGCAGTCGCTGATGCTGGGGGATGCCGAGTTTGCCGTGGCCGGCGGTGCCGAGAGCATGTCGCGCAGCCCCTACATCGTGCCGCAGGCGCGTTGGGGCGCCAAGATGGGCGACATCAAGTCATTGGACATGATGCTGGGCGCGCTGAACTGCCCGTTTGGCACCGGGCACATGGGTGTGACCGCCGAGAACGTGGCCGATGAGCACCAGATCACGCGCGAGGAGATGGACGCGTTTGCGCTGACCAGCCAGCAGCGGGCGGCGGCCGCGATCGAGGCGGGCTATTTCGACAGCCAGATCGCGCCGGTGCAGGTCAAGGTCAAGCGCGACATGGTCGATTTCAAGGTCGACGAGCATCCCAAGGCCACCACGGCCGAGGCCTTGGCCGGGCTGCGGCCGGTGTTCCAGAAGGACGGGCGTGTGACTGCGGGCAACGCCTCGGGCATCAATGACGGCGCGGCGGCGATGGTTCTGGCCACGGCGGATGCCGCCGAGAAAGTCGGCCTGACGCCCAAGGCGCGCATCCTGGGCTATGCCCATGCCGGCGTTCGCCCCGAGGTGATGGGAATCGGCCCGGTTCCGGCCGTGCGCAACCTGTTGGAGCGGACCGGCCTGTCGGCAGGCGATTTCGACGTGATCGAAAGCAACGAGGCCTTTGCCGCCCAGGCGCTGGCGGTGAACAAGGAACTGGGGCTGGACCCGGCCAAGGTGAACCCGAATGGCGGGGCCATCGCCCTGGGTCATCCGGTGGGGGCCACCGGGGCGATCATCACGCTGAAGACTCTGTACGAGTTGGAGCGCATCGGCGGGTCGAAAGGGTTGATCACCATGTGCATCGGTGGCGGGCAGGGGATTGCCATCGCCATCGAGCGGCTCTGATCCCGGGCCGGGCAGGGGGGCTGTCTGCCCCCCATCGCGCCGGGGCGCGATTCCCCCCGAGGATATTTTCGGCCAGATGAAGCGACGGCGCCTGTCAGCCCAGACCCGAAAGGAGCAGGACGGCCACTGCCCCGGCGACTGCTCCGATCGCGGCGGGAATGGCCTTGGGCCAGAAATCTGATCCGGAGGGATCATCCTTGCGGGTCTGGGCGATCAGGGCATTTTCGACCAGATCAGGCAGGCGGGGCCCGAACCGTGCAAGAACCAGCGCTGTTTTTCCAAAATCACGCAGGGCGGCGCGGGGGCCGATGGACTGCTTGATATAGTCCTCGACCACGGGGCGGGCGACTTCCCAGATGTTGATATGCGGATCGAGCGAGCGGGCGACGCCTTCGACCACCACCATCGTGCGTTGCAGCAGGATCAGTTCGGTGCGGGTTTCCATGCCGAAGCGTTCGGTCACCTCGAACAGGTAGTTCAGCAGGCGGCCCATCGAGATATGGGTGGCATCCATGCCGAAGATCGGCTCGCCCACTGCGCGCAGGGCGCGGGCGAATTCATCGACGTCCTGATCGGCCGGGACGTAGCCGGCCTCGAAATGCACCTCGGCCACGCGCTTGTAGTCGCGGCGGATGAAGCCGAAGAGGATCTCGGCATAGACGCGGCGGGTGTATTCGTCGATATGGCCCATGATGCCGAAGTCATAGGCGATGATGTCCCCGTTCGCGGCGACCTTGAGGTTGCCCTGGTGCATGTCGGCGTGGAAGAAGCCATCGCGCAGGGCGTGCAGCAGGAACAGGCGCAGCACGCGCTCGGCCAGGTCGCGGCGGTCGTGATTTGCGGCGTCCAGCGTGGCGTTGTCGCCCAGCGGAATACCGTCGGCCCAGCTGAGCGTCATGACCCGGCGCGCGGACAGGGACCAGACCACGGGCGGCAGCCAGAAGCCTTCGTCATTCTGCGTGTTGGCGGCAAATTCCGAGGCCGCCGCGCTTTCGAGCCTGAGATCCAGTTCGCCGCGGACGACGCCGTCGAAATGCTCGATCACTTCCATCGGGCGCAGTCGGCGCGCACCGGGGGCGAAAAGCTGGACGATCCGGGCGGCGAAATAGAACGCATCCACATCCTTGCGGAACGCGCGTTCGATGCCGGGGCGCAGGACCTTGACGGCCACGTCCTCGCCTGTGCTGGCCATCTTGGCCTTGTGGACCTGCGCGATCGAGGCGGCCGCGATCGGTTCGCTGAATTCCGAGAACATCTGATCCAGAGGCTGGCCCAGCTCCTTTTCGACCTCGGCCATGGCCACGTCGCGCGGAAAGGGGGGCAGCTTGTCCTGCAGGACACGGAGCTGTCCGGCCAGCTCTTCGCCGACGACATCGGGGCGCGTGGACAGGACCTGACCGAACTTGATGTAGGCCGGGCCCAGGGCGGTCAGCGCCCGGGTCGCCGGCGGCATGGACGGGTCGCCCTTGTAGCCCAGCCATTGGAACGGTTTGCCCAGAGTGTGGGCCACGACCCGCAACGCGCGCGGAGCCTCGAACGCGTCCAGCACCACGTTCATGGCGCCGGTGCGCTCCAGCGTGGCGCCCGTGCGGATCAGGCGGATGATGTTGTGGGGGCCGCGCATGCGTCAGATCTTCCAGCCGGAATGCAGGGCGGCGATGCCCATGCTGAGGTTGCGGTATTTCGCGTTTTCGAATCCGGCGGCGCGGACCATGCCCAGAAAGGTCTCCTGATCTGGGAATTTGCGGATCGATTCCACCAGGTATTGATAGCTGTCGCGGTCATTCGCGATCAGCTGACCCATGCGCGGGATCACGTTGAAGCTGTAGAGGTCATAGAGTTTCTGCAGCCCGTCATTGGGCAGTTGGCTGAATTCCAGCACCATCAGTCGCCCGCCGGGTTTGAGCACGCGGTAGGCCTCGTTCAGGGCCTCTTGCGGGCGGGTCACGTTCCGGATGCCGAAGGAAATGGTGTAGACATCAAAGGTGTTGTCCTCGAACGGCAGGGCCATCGCGTCGCCCACCACCCAGTCCAGGCTGTCGGCCATCTGCGCGGCCTCGGCGCGTTTGCGGCCCTCGATCAGCATCGGCTCGGTCAGATCCAGTACGGTGGCATGGCCGTGGCCCGCCCGCTTGAGGAAGCGGAACGAGATGTCACCGGTGCCGCCCGCCACGTCCAGCAGACGCTGGCCGGGGCTTGGCGCCAGCCAGTCCATCATCGCGTCCTTCCAGACCCGATGGATGCCCATCGACATGACATCGTTCATCACGTCGTATTTCGACGCGACCGAGTTGAATACGCCCTGCACGCGTCCGGCCTTTTCGGCCTCGGGGACGGTTTCGAAACCGAAATGAGTGGTCTTGTCGCTGTTGTCGGACATAAGCCTTGCCGTTCGTCGAATTTCGTCTCTGTTATAGGGCCTGGAAACCGGGGCACAATGCGGCCCTTTGGAATAGGAGCCGTCTAATGCCCGAATTGCCCGAGGTCGAGACAGTAAGACGCGGCCTTGCCCCGGCGATGGAAGACGTGGTGATCGAAAGGGCGGACGTGAACCGCCCCGATCTGCGCTGGCCGTTCCCCGAGCGGATGGCCGAACGGCTGACCGGCCAGCGGGTCGAACGTCTGCGGCGGCGGTCGAAATACATCCTGGCCGATCTGAGCGGCGGAGAAACCCTGTTGATTCACTTGGGCATGTCGGGCCGCATGACCGTGTCGGGCGATCCGCTGGGCCAGTTCGTGCATCATCACCCGATGCCGCAGAAACATGACCACGTGGTGTTTCACATGGCCAACGGCGCGCGCATCACCTTCAATGACCCGCGCCGGTTCGGGGCGATGGACCTGCTGCCCACGGCCACCGCCGAGCAGCACAAGCTGCTGGCCGTGCTGGGGCCGGAGCCGCTGGGCAACGATTTCAACGAGACCTATCTGATCGAGGCCTTCCGCGGCCGGGGCACACCGGTCAAGGCGGCGCTGCTGGACCAGAGAATCGTTGCCGGGCTGGGCAACATCTATGTCTGCGAGGCGCTCTACCGCGCCAGAGTGTCGCCACGTCGCAAGGCGGGTCAGATCTCGGCCGGGCGGGTCCGAGCCCTGGTTCCGGTGATCCGGACGGTGCTGGCCGAGGCCATCGAGGCCGGCGGATCCTCGCTGCGAGATTTCCGGCAAGCCGATGGAGAGCTTGGATATTTTCAGCACAGTTTTGACGTCTACGGGCGCGAGGGCCAGCCCTGCCGGACCGAGGGCTGCGGGGCCGAGATCCGCAGAATCACCCAGTCTGGGCGGTCGACCTTCTATTGCGCGCAATGCCAAAGATAGCTTGATCCGAGTTTTTCGCGTGATAAGGAAATGGACCTGAACGGAACAACCGAAAGCTCAGACCTCATGGCTTTTGAGACGATCATCGTCGAAATCGAAGACCACGTCGCCCTAATCAAGCTCAACAGACCCGATGCGTTGAACGCGCTGAACACGCAGCTTCTGGGTGAGCTGTGCGAGGCGCTCGAGGACGCGGACGCCAATGACAAGGTGCGCTGCATCGTCATCACCGGATCGGAAAAGGCATTCGCCGCGGGCGCGGACATCAAGGAGATGTCCGAGATGAGCTTTGTCGATGTCTACACCACCAACCTGTTCGCCGACGCCAACGACCGGATCACCGCGATCCGCAAGCCGATCATCGCGGCGGTGGCGGGCTATGCGCTGGGCGGCGGGTGCGAACTGGCCATGATGTGCGATTTCATCATCGCCGCAGACACCGCCAAGTTCGGCCAGCCGGAAATCAATCTGGGCGTCATCGCCGGGATGGGCGGCAGCCAGCGCCTGACGCGGTTCGTGGGCAAGTCCAAGGCGATGGACATGAACCTGACCGGCCGGTTCATGGATGCCGAAGAGGCCGAGCGCGCGGGCCTGGTGTCGCGCGTGGTGCCGGCCAAGAAGCTGATCGAAGAGGCGACCGGCGCGGCCCAGAAGATTGCCGAGAAATCGCTGCTGACCGCGATGGCCGCGAAAGAGGCGGTCAACCGCAGCTACGAGGTGCCGCTGAGCGAGGGCATGCTGTTCGAGCGGCGCGTGTTCCACTCGATGTTCGCGACCGAAGACCAGAAGGAAGGCATGGCCGCATTCCTTGAAAAGCGCGCGGCCCAGTTCCGCGACAAATAGGCAGCGCCGACAGGACCGATGGATCAGGCGGGCGCTGCCCGCCTTTTTTCATGGCAGGCCACAAGGCCGAGAATCGGCTTGGCAAAGACTGAAAACTTGGCTATTGACCGCCACCATACATGCGCGTGCGGCCCGCTTGGCCCGATTCACACTCGTGATTTCTGATCCGGTGCGGGTAATTCCGTGACGTGCAAGCCTAAACAAACGTACCGAACAAAGGTCAGAGACACATGGCAAACTCGCCCCAGGCAAAGAAACGCGCTCGTCAGAACGAGAAGCGTTACGCAATCAACAAAGCACGTCGTTCGCGCATCCGCACCTTCCTGCGCAAGGTCGAAGAAGCAATCGCATCCGGTGACAAGGAAGCCGCAACCGCAGCCTTGCGCGCGGCCCAGCCCGAGCTGATGCGCGGCGTTACCAAAGGCGTGTTCCACAAGAACACCGCGGCTCGCAAGATGTCGCGCCTGTCGGCCCGGGTCAAAGCGCTGGGCTGACTTTACGTCAATATTTGTTGACGAATCCCGATCAAGAAGGCGTCGCCGCGAGCGGCGCCTTTTTCGTTGTTGCCAGAATGCCGCGCCTCGGGAAAACCGAGAGATTCTTTCGCCCGAAGACCCGAGTCAATATCAGAGTTTCGTTGCCCGGCCCCTCTGCCTCTTGCTACCATAGGTTCAGCGATTCACTCGCTTGGGGGGACAGGCTGTTCTCGTGATCTGACCGACGGGCATCGGGAGGATTCGGGGGCGAATGTCGACGGCTGGCTTCGGCCAGTTTGTCGGTCTGCTTGGGATCCCGGGTCTTCCGGTGATCTTGGCCCTGTCGAAAAGAAATCTGTGGCGCAATTCGCCCGCCGGGTATCCGTGAGAACGGACGCGGTACGGTGGAATGTTGACGGAAAGCATGGTTCTGACGCCAGACCGACGGGTTTTGGCGACATGGGATCTGTTGTCGAGTGAACGCGAAAGAGCCGGGAAACCGGTCACAAAAATAAGGCCGGCTGGCCAATAAAGATGGGATGCGTGAGGCGCTGGATGACACAAGAAAAATGGGGACAACTGCGTAACAAATTGCTCAAGGCCGTCGGCCGGAACAATTTTACGACCTGGATCGAACCTCTGGAGTTCCAGGAATTGAAGGGCGGCGTGGCCGTATTTTCAGTTCCGACCAACTTCATGGGCAACTACGTCAGCCAGAATTTTGCTGACCTCATCCTGTACGAGCTGAACACGGCTGGAGAATCGGTCCAGCGCCTGGCGTTCCGCGTGGCTGCGAACACGCCCGCTC
This sequence comes from Ruegeria intermedia, assembly GCF_900129345.1. Taxonomy (GTDB): domain Bacteria; phylum Pseudomonadota; class Alphaproteobacteria; order Rhodobacterales; family Rhodobacteraceae; genus Ruegeria; species Ruegeria intermedia. The sequence continues at coordinate 109,189 of NZ_FQVK01000012.1, forward strand.
GCCCTGCGGCCCCTGTTGTCGAAGACAAGCCCCAGCCCGCCGAAAACGACATGCCGGTACAAGCGACGGCCGCGAACGATGCGCTCGAGTCGCTGCAAGCCGCGCCGCTGGATGCGCGGTTCACTTTCGACACCTTCGTCGTCGGCAAGCCCAACGAACTGGCCCACGCCGCCGCGCGCCGTGTTTCCGAAGGCGGCCCCGTCACCTTCAACCCGCTGGTTCTGTACGGTGGCGTCGGCCTCGGTAAAACGCACCTGATGCATGCCATCGCCTGGGAGCTCAAGACCAAACGCCCCGCGCTCAACGTGCTGTACCTGTCGGCCGAACAGTTCATGTACCGATTTGTCCAGGCCCTCCGCGAACGCCGGATGATGGATTTCAAACACCTGTTCCGCTCGGTCGACGTGCTGATGGTCGATGACGTGCAGTTCATCGCCGGCAAGGATTCGACGCAGGAGGAATTCTTCCACACCTTCAACGCGCTGGTGGATCAGAACAAACAGATCATCATCTCGGCCGACCGCGCGCCCGGTGAAATCAAGGATCTGGAGGAACGGGTCAAGTCGCGCCTGCAATGCGGACTGGTGGTTGACCTGCATCCCACCGATTACGAACTGCGCCTGGGCATTCTGCAGAACAAGGTGCAGCAATACGCCAAGACCTATCCCGACCTGAAGATCGCCGATGGCGTGCTGGAATTCCTGGCCCATCGCATCTCGACCAACGTGCGCGTTCTGGAAGGGGCGCTGACCCGGCTGTTCGCCTTTGCCTCGCTGGTCGGCCGCGAGATCGACATGGAACTGACGCAGGACTGTCTGGCCGACGTACTGCGCGCCTCGGAACGCAAGATCACCGTCGAAGAGATCCAGCGCAAGGTTTCCGATTATTACAACATCCGCCTGTCCGACATCATCGGGCCGAAACGCCTGCGGTCCTATGCCCGCCCGCGTCAGGTGGCGATGTATCTGTGCAAGCAGCTGACCAGCCGGTCGCTGCCCGAGATCGGCCGCCGCTTTGGCGGGCGTGACCACACCACCGTCATGCATGGCGTCAAACGCATCGAAGAGCTGAAGCTGACCGACGGTCAGATCGCCGAAGATGTGGAAATGCTGCGCCGCGCGCTCGAAGCCTGAGCGCGCGCAATCCGGAAAACCGCCCCGGCCCTGCGCGGGGGCGGTTTTTCTGTGCGCATTTTTCCACGATTTCCACGGAACTGGGGCGCAGGGCCGCTCGGGACCTTGACGGTTTGCGCGTTCCGACCCAGAAATCGGTAAAAAATCCTTGTGCCTCAGGGCTGAACCGCTAACTTGCCAGTCCCGCCCATGTAAGCACTCAAATCAGAGGAATTGAGGGTATGAAGATCAGCATCGAACGCGGCACGCTGCTCAAGGCCGTTTCGCAGGCCCAATCCGTTGTGGAACGCCGCAACACGATTCCAATCCTGGCCAATGTGCTGATCGAGGCCGAGGGCGATCAGGTTCTGTTCCGCGCGACCGATCTGGATATCGAGGTGGTCGACAAGGCCCCCGCGCAGGTCGAAAAGGCGGGTGCAACAACGGTTGCGGCAACGACCCTGCACGAGATCGTGCGCAAGCTGCCCGATGGCGCGCTGGTCACGCTGACCGCCGACAGCGCGGCGGGCCGGCTGACGGTCGAGGCGGGGCGGTCGAACTTCTCGCTGGCGACCCTGCCGAAAGAGGATTTCCCGGTGATGGCGTCCTCGGAATACCAGTCGAACTTCACCGCTTCGGCGGCCCTGCTGCGGCGGCTGTTCGACAAGTCGAAATTCGCCATCTCGACCGAAGAGACGCGGTATTACCTCAACGGTGTCTACATGCATGTGGCCGATGGCGCTGAGGGCGGCAAGGTCCTGCGCTGCGTGGCGACGGACGGCCACAGGCTGGCCCGGATCGACGCGGACCTGCCAGCGGGGGCCGAGGACATGCCCGGCGTGATCGTCCCGCGCAAGACGGTGGGCGAGTTGCGCAAGCTGCTGGAAGACGATGACGCGGATATCGCGGTGTCGGTCAGCGAAACCAAGGTGCGCTTTGCCACGCCCGACATCACGCTGACCTCGAAGGTGATCGACGGGACCTTCCCCGACTATACCCGCGTGATTCCGCAGAACAACGCGCGCAAGCTGGAGGTGGACGCGGCCGAGTTCGCCCAGGCCGTCGACCGGGTGGCCACCGTGTCGTCCGAGCGGTCCCGTGCGGTCAAGCTGCAGCTGGAAAACGACAAGCTGGTCCTGTCGGTAAATGCGCCCGACAGCGGCGCGGCCGAGGAAGAACTGGCCGTGGCCTATGGCGACGAACGGCTGGAAATCGGGTTCAACGCCAAGTACCTGCTGGAGATCGCAAGCCAGGTGGACCGCGAGAACGCGGTGTTCCTGTTCAACTCGGCGGGCGACCCGACCCTGATGCGCGAAGGCAATGACCAGAGCGCGGTCTATGTCGTGATGCCGATGCGCGTCTGATCGCGCGGGCGCGGGATGCGTCCGGCGCGCGTGTTTGTGCAAGGATGAAGGGAGGGGTCATGGCTTTGGCCCTGACCGAATTGACGGTCTCGCATTTTCGGTCGCACAAGCTGGCGCGCATGGCGCTGGACGGGCGGCCGGTGGCCTTGTACGGGCCGAACGGGGCCGGCAAGACCAATATCCTCGAGGCGGTATCCCTGTTTTCGCCCGGCCGCGGCATGCGCCGGGCCAGTGCTGCCGAGATGACGCGCCGGCCCGAGGCGCTGGGCTGGAAGCTGAGCGGTCTGCTGGACGTTCAGGGCCGCCGGTCCGAGATCGAAACCTGGTCCGAAGGGGGCGCAGCGCGGCAGGTCCGGATCGACGGAAAGGCAGCCAGCCAGATCGATCTGGGCAAGCTGGCGCGGGTCGTCTGGTTGATGCCCGCGATGGACCGGCTTTGGATCGAGGGCGCCGAAGGCCGGCGGCGGTTTCTGGACCGGGTGACGCTGAGTTTCGACCCAAGCCATGCCGAGGCCGCCTTGACCTATGAAAAGGCCATGCGCGAACGGAACCGCCTGCTGAAAGAGCAGGTGCGCGACGCGCACTGGTACGCCGCGCTCGAGGCCCAGATGGCCGAAACCGGGCATCGCATTCATGCTGCGCGGCTGGGTGCTCTGGCGCAGTTGCGCGCGGCGCAGGAGCAGGCCGAGACCGCCTTTCCCTCGGCGGAACTGGAACTCGTCCAGTCCGAAGGGGACATGCCCGAGAGCGCGCAGGATCTGATGGAGGCCTTGGCCGAAAGCCGGTTCCGCGACCTGGCGGCGGGGCGCACATTGGTGGGGCCGCATCGGTCGGATCTGCACGGGGTCTATGCGGCCAAGGGCATCGCGGCCAGTGAGTGTTCGACCGGAGAGCAGAAGGCGCTGTTGGTGTCGTTGATTCTGTCCAACGCGCGGGCGCTGGCCGCGCAGGTCGGGGCGCCGCCGATCCTGTTGCTGGACGAGGTGGCGGCCCATCTGGATGCGGATCGCCGGGCGGCGTTGTACGACGAAATCTGCGCGCTGGGGGCGCAGGCCTGGATGACCGGAACGGGCCCCGAGCTGTTCGCCGAACTGGGCGACCGGGCACAGTCATTCGAGGTCAATGACGCGGGTGACGGCTCGACCGTCACCCCCGCCTGAGCGGATCAGGCCGGCTCGCTGACTTTGCGTTCCCACAGGAAGGGGCGCATCACCTCGTCCACCGGCGTCTGGGCCATGTGGTTGACGTAGTTCGACATGGTTTTCTGCGCCAAGCCCAGGATCACGTCCAGAACGGCGCGGTGGGAATAGCCCGCATCGAAGAACGCCTGCAACTGCGCGCCGGTGACGTTGCCGCGCTGGTTCATCACCTGCCGCGTGAACGTCCGCAGTGCTTCGAGCTTGGGCGAGGGCAGCGGGGTTTCATTGCGCAGCGCTTCGGTGATCTCGTCCGACACCTTCATCATCTTGGCGATGCCGGTATGGGCCGGAACGCAATAGTGGCATTCGTTTTCCACGTTGATGGTCTGCCAGACGACGGTTTTCTCGTCATTGTCGAACTCGGTCTGCAGGAACAGGTGGTGCAGAACCTGATAGGCCTCAAGGTGCTGTGGGCTTTCGGCCATGACCTTGTGCAGGCCCGGCAGGCGGCCAAACGCGGCCTGCGATTTCTCGAGCAGGGGTTTCGAACCTTCGGGGGCGGTGTTGAGGTCATGCGAAGGAAAGTTGGCCATTTCGGGTCTCCTTTTCTGGCGGCTGAGTCCGAAATAGGCTTTATTGAGTGATCGCTCAAGTATATATTTGAGTAATCGTTCAAGAATTGGTGATCACATGCCTCGCAAACCCACCTATGACCGTGACGCGCTGATCGCGCAGGCCCGAGACCTGTTCTGGCGTCAGGGCTGGGCGGGCACGTCCCTGAAGGATCTCGAGCGTGCGCTGAAGTTGAAGCCAGGCAGCTTCTACGCCGCCTTCGGGTCCAAGGACGCCTTGTATGCCTTGGCGCTGGAACGCTATGCGGATGAAGGTGTCGCCCGGCTTGAAGCCCTGGCCCGGGAGCTGGGGCCGCTGGGTGCGCTGAAGACCCAGCCGCGTTTGGTCGTCGAGGCCGCGAACGCGCCCGCAAAGGCCTGCATGCTGGCCAAGACCTATGCCGAGTTGAGCGCAAAGGATCACGACCTGGCGCAACTGGCCGCGACCCATCTGTCGCGGATGAAAGGCTGTTTCGCCGATCTGTTCCGGCAGGCGCAGGCGCAGGGGCAGATCGGCGCCGACCATGATCCCGAACGGCTGGCGGCGCGCTACCAGTCCGACTTGTTGGGCCTGCGCCTGTCGGCCGAGCGCGGCGATGTCGATGCCCGCCAAATCGCTGCTGATATCGCCGCCGATCTGGATCGGTTGTGACCGTCCGGGGCGGACGGACCAGCCTGCCCCGCGCCCGAAAGAACCGGCACAAAATCTGGTGGGATGACGTGACAATCCCCACCAGAGAACGTATAAGTTACCAAAATAATATAGGTACTGACGGCATGTCCGAAGACGCACAGGCAAATCAGGAATACGGCGCGGAATCCATCAAGGTTCTCAAGGGGTTGGAGGCTGTCCGCAAACGCCCCGGAATGTATATCGGCGACACCGATGACGGGTCCGGTCTGCACCACATGGTGTACGAGGTCGTGGACAACGGCATTGACGAGGCTCTGGCCGGTCACGCCGACCATGTGACCGTCAAGATTCACGCCGATTCCAGCGTCTCGGTCAGCGACAACGGACGAGGGATTCCGGTGGACATCCACCCCGAAGAAGGCGTCTCGGCGGCCGAGGTCATCATGACCCAGCTGCACGCCGGCGGGAAATTCGACTCGAACTCGTACAAGGTGTCGGGGGGCCTGCACGGCGTGGGCGTTTCGGTGGTGAACGCCCTGTCCGACTGGCTGGAGCTGCGCATCTGGCGCAACGGCAACGAACATTTCGCCCGGTTCGAACGTGGCGAGACTGCCGAGCACCTGAAGGTGGTCGGCGACTGTGGCGACCGGACCGGAACCGAGGTGCGGTTCCTGGCCTCGACCGATACGTTCTCGAATCTCGACTATTCCTTCGAGACGCTGGAAAAGCGCCTGCGCGAACTGGCCTTCCTGAACTCGGGCGTGCGGATCATCCTGGTTGACGAACGCCCGGCCGAACGGCTTGAGACCGAGCTGTTCTATGAAGGCGGCGTCAAGGAATTCGTGAAATACCTCGACCGGTCGAAAACACCGATGATGCCCGAGCCCATCTATATCAAGGGCGAGCGCGACGATATCGGCGTCGAGATCGCGATGTGGTGGAACGACAGCTATCACGAGACGGTCCTGCCCTTCACCAACAACATCCCGCAGCGGGATGGTGGCACCCATGTGGCCGGTTTCCGCGCCGCCCTGACCCGCACGATCAACAACTATGCCCAGTCCAGCGGCATCGCGAAGAAGGAAAAGGTCAACTTTACCGGCGACGACGCGCGCGAGGGTCTGACCTGCGTGCTGTCGGTCAAGGTGCCCGATCCGAAATTCTCGAGCCAGACCAAGGACAAGCTGGTCAGTTCCGAGGTGCGCCCGGCGGTCGAGGGGATGGTCAATGAGAAACTGGCCGAGTGGTTCGAGGAAAACCCCAACGAGGCCAAGACCATCGTCGGCAAGATCATCGAGGCCGCGCTGGCGCGCGAGGCCGCCCGCAAGGCGCGCGAACTGACCCGCCGCAAGACGGCGATGGACGTGAACTATCTGGCCGGCAAGCTCAAGGATTGTTCCGAGAAGGATCCGTCCAAGACCGAACTGTTCCTGGTCGAGGGGGACTCGGCCGGCGGTTCGGCCCAGACCGGTCGTGATCGTCTAACGCAGGCGGTTCTGCCCCTGCGCGGCAAGATCCTGAACGTCGAGCGCGCGCGCTTCGACCGGATGCTGTCCAGCCAGGAAATCGGCAACCTTGTGATGGCGCTGGGCACCGGGATCGGGCGGGACGAATTCGACATTTCGAAGCTGCGCTATCACAAGATCGTCATCATGACCGATGCCGACGTGGACGGCGCGCATATCCGCACCCTGCTCCTGACCTTCTTCTACCGGCAGATGCCCGAGTTGATCGAGGGCGGATACCTCTATATCGCGCAGCCGCCGCTCTACAAGGTTTCGCGCGGCAAGTCCGAGGTCTACCTGAAGGATCAGGCGGCTCTGGACGATTACCTGATCAACCAGGGGATCGAGGGCGCGGTTCTCAGGCTGGGGTCGGGCGAAGAAATCGTAGGGCAGGATCTGGCCCGCGTGGTCGATGAGGCACGGCAGCTCAAACGCGTGCTGGACGCCTTCCCGACGCATTACCCGCGGCACATCCTGGAACAGGCCGCGGTTGCGGGCGCCTTCGTGCCGGGCGCGGTGGATGCCGACCTTCAGGGCGTGGCCGACAAGGTCGCCGCACGGCTGGACCTGATCGCGCTGGAATACGAGCGCGGCTGGCAGGGCCGGATCACCCAGGATCACGGCATCCGTCTGGCCCGCATCCTGCGCGGCGTCGAGGAAGTTCGCACGCTGGATGGCCCGATGCTGCGATCCGGAGAGGCGCGCAAGACCGGCAGCTTCACCCAGAGCCTTCAAGAGGTCTATAGCCTGCCGGCAACGTTGGTCCGACGGGATCGGGTGCAGGTCATCCACGGCCCGCTGGACCTGTTGCGCGCGATTCTGGAAGAGGGTGAAAAGGGCCTGTCGCTGCAGCGGTACAAGGGCTTGGGCGAGATGAATCCCGATCAGCTTTGGGAAACCACGCTGGACCCCGACGCAAGGACACTGTTGCAGGTGCGTGTCAATGACATGGTCGAGGCTGATGATTTGTTCACCAAGTTGATGGGGGATGTTGTCGAGCCGCGCCGCGAGTTCATCCAGAAGAACGCGCTGAGCGTTGAGAACCTGGATTTCTGAGGTGGTGTACGACCGCCCATAAGCTTGCGCTCGCCGCATAAGCCTGCGCGCTTTGCCCAAAAGTCTGCGCGTTGCGAGGAAATCAAGTAGGCAGGTGCAATGCCGGCCCTACGAAGCCACTGAAGCACACGGGTTCTTCACGCTTGTAGTCGATACCTACCGGAAAGGACGACAAAGGGGGGCTCCGCGAGATCACAGAACCCCCCTGTGAACCGGCATGCAAAATTGACCCCGGTATTGGGGTAATCGGCGTCCAAATTTGACCCCCCTGATATTTGATTTCGGTAGCTTTCTCACGGA
>NZ_FQVK01000013.1 GCF_900129345.1 Ruegeria intermedia
CGCAGGCCAGCCAGGACAATCCTGATCTTCTCTTCCGCTGAATACTGTTTACGGGTCTTCCGCTTGATGCCTCTGACCAGCTTGTCAGCGGCATCCTTGCTTGTTCCGGATTTCTTGTTCATCTTCGCTCCTTGATGGCTTCGATGAACCAGAAATCCTCCGTTGCTCAAACCCCTAAACTGTCCCATTGGCGCTGACTTCAGACATCCCCGGTTCGTTCCGAGGGTGTCCGCTTGAGATGATCCATGAAGGCCAGAGCAAGCCCTCTGTTGATTTGGGTGACTTCGAGATTACCCGCGTATGCCTCGAAGCCCTCAAGGTGCTGACGGTACCTCGCCTTGGTCGAGTTCTTGATACCGTCTGCCTCAGCAAGCCAGCGGTGGGCTGTGTCCCGAATGGTTGCGCCTTCGAGCGGGGAAGGTTTCTTGTTCGTCTTTGGTGTCACCGGTTCAGGTGTTTCCCCCTCTCCGATAGAGGAAAGGATTTCCTGCATGACCTGTTTTCGTCTGACCAAAGCCTCAGCAAGATCCTGTGTTCCAAGACCCCTGACGATCTCTTTCTTGCCGATGATCGCTTGATATTCGGTCGGGATAGCGACTCTTACGGCGTATCCTTTGCCCCTCTTAAAGAGGCCCTTGGGTACCGTTACATCCATCTCAAAAGGCTCCTTTTGCCGTTACATTCGGCGAAGAAACCTGTTTGAAATAAAGGACTTGGTGCGGTCGAGAAGACTCGAACTTCCACGGGAGTTACCCCACAGCGACCTCAACGCTGCGCGTCTACCAATTCCGCCACGACCGCACTGCCAATGACTTGGTAGAGCGGCGTATAGACGTTTGGCAAATGGATGTGAAGAGGCAAAAACGACCGCATTGGAAATCCTCTGCTTCGACCATATCTGTGACTTCTGGAAACCGACGCCCAGCCCGACAGGAGCTTGCCATGACTTCGCCCGACCCTCGCCCCACTCTACAGATCGACATCGTGTCGGACGTCGTGTGCCCCTGGTGCATCGTCGGATTTCTGCAACTGGATCAGGCCCTGACGCGCGAGGGCGTCCAAGCCCGGTTGCGCTGGCATCCGTTCGAGCTGAACCCGGCGATGGGGCCCGAGGGCCAGAACCTGCGCGAACACATCATCGAAAAATACGGCACCACCGTCGAGCAAAGCCAGCAGGCGCGCGCGCAGCTGACGGCGCTGGGCGCCGATCTGGGCTTTGCCTTCAATTTCACCGATGAGAGCCGCATCGTGAACACCTTTGCCGCTCACCAGCTGCTGGACTGGGCCGAAGAGCAAGGGCGCCAGCACCCGCTGAAGCTGGCATTGTTCACCGCCTATTTCACCGATCAGAGGGATGTCTCGGACACCGAGGTTCTGGTGGACGCGGCCCGGGCCGTCGGGCTGGATGGCGATGCGGCACGGGCGGCGCTGGCCTCGGGCGCGCATGCGGGGCCCGTCCGTCAGAAACAGCAATTCTGGACAAGCCACGGCATCAGCGGCGTTCCCGCCATGGTCTTCGGCGGGAAATACCTGCTGACCGGCGCGCAAGGCCCGGACACCTACGCCCAGGTGCTGCGACGCTGCCTGTCCGAGGCCGCCTGACGCTTTCCCTTCGCCGGGAACCGGGGTAAGAGGCACGCATGGAATGGAAGATCACAGACGGGCTGACCGACTATGACGCCGCCGTCGCCTTCATGGAGGCGCGCGTGGCCGAAATCGCCGCCGGACAGGCGGACGAGTGCATCTGGCTGCTGGAACACCCGCCGCTGTACACCGCCGGCACTTCGGCCAAGCCCGAAGACCTGACGGACCCCGACCGTTTTCCGGTCTATCCCAGCAAGCGCGGGGGCGAATACACCTATCACGGGCCCGGCCAGCGGGTGGTCTATGTCATGCTGGATGTGGGCAGGCGGGGGCGCGACGTGCGCCGCTTTGTCAAGCAGCTGGAGGCCTGGGTGATCGCCGCCTTGGCCGAGTTCAACGTCCACGGCGAGATCCGCGAGGGCCGCGTCGGCGTTTGGGTGCCGCGCAAGGACAAGCCCCTGACCGCGTCAGGAAAACCGGCCGAGGACAAGATCGCGGCCATCGGAATCCGCCTGCGCAAATGGATCAGTTTCCACGGGGTCTCGATCAATGTCGAACCGGACCTGGAGCATTTTTCGGGCATCGTGCCCTGCGGCATCCGCGAATATGGCGTGACATCGCTTGTGGATCTGGGGCTGCCCGTAACGATGGCCGATGTTGATGTCGCCTTGCGCAAGACCTTCGACGAGGTTTTCGGGGCCGCGCCCGCCAGGTGATTCCCGACACAGGCTTGTCGGATAGTGACGCAAGGTAACAACAATGCCGTCGCCACCCAGCCGCTGTTTCGCAAAGCAGGCGGCTTTTTCCAAAATGTGTCTAAAAATCAGGGTTAATTAACCCAAACACCATTTTAGGTTCACACTACGGCCTCAGTCTGAGGTATTATGAAGAGACCGTTCAAGAGTGAGTGGTATGTTAACCGGTGATCGCGGCCAGCCCGCGAAAATCGATCAAGTGTTTGGTTACGAGTCTGCCGTTCCGACCCCAAATCGGAACGGCAATTCTCGTTTCAGGCCGACCCTTCAATCATGCCCGAACCGCGCCGGGGCCTTGCACCCCTGCCCGGCCCGTTCCATCTCGAGCGTCGTGTGGCCGATGGCAAAGCGGTCCTGCAAGACCTGCCCGACCGCGACGCGGATGCGCTCGGCCGCGGGCCAGGCGTCGGCCGCGATGACCAGATGCGCGGTCAGGGCCGGCTCGCGCTCCTGCATGCTCCACAGATGGACATGGTGCACGCTGTCGACGCCCTCGGCCTGCTCGATGGCGGCGGCGACCTGCTCGGGGTCCAGCCCGGGCGGCGCGCCCAACATCAGAACGCGGATCGCGCCGGTGATTTCCGCCCTGACGTGCCACAGGATGTAAAACGCGATCACGATCGTCACGGCCGGGTCGACCCAGGTCCAGCCGAACAGGATCACGGCGCTGCCGGCCACGATCACCGCCACCGAACCCAGCGCATCGGCAAGGTTGTGCAGAAACGCCGCCCGTATGTTCATGCTGGCCTTGGCCATCGAAAAGGTCAAAAGCGCGGTGACCGCATCGACGATCAAGGCCAGCACCGCGATCCAGACCACGATCCAGCCGTCGATCGGCTCGGGCTGAACGATGCGCATCACGCCTTCGTACATCAGGTAGATGGCCAGCACGACCAGCGTAGTATAGTTGACCAGAGTCGCCACCACCTCGGCCCGACCATAGCCGAAACTCATGCGGGGGTCTGACGGGCGGCGCGCGATCCTGCGCGCGAAGAACGCGATGATCAGGGCGACCGCGTCCGAGAAGTTGTGCAGCGCATCGGCGATCAGCGCCAGCGACCCCGACAGAATGCCGCCGACGATCTGTGCCAGCGTCAAGGCCATGTTGACGGCGATGGCCCAGGCCACCCGCGCATCCCCCGTGCTTGGGTCGATCTGGTGATGATGATGCCCGTGGTCGTGTTCATGCGCCATGGAATCCGGTCCTTGTCTGGGTCACGACCAACACCTAATTCCTCTAGTGGCTAGAGGTTCAAGGGGTGTTTTCTCGAAAATGTACACGATCGGAGAGCTGTCGCGCCGTACGGGCGTCAAGGTGCCCACCATCCGGTTCTACGAAGACAAGGGCCTGCTGCCGCAACCCGAGCGCACGGCGGGCAATCAGCGGCGCTATGACCAGGCGGCGCTGGACCGCCTGCGGTTCATCCGCCACACGCGCGACCTTGGACTGCCGCTGGCCGATGTCGAGGCGCTGCTGTCGCTCGAGGGCGCGCAGGGCGACGACCTGAACCGGGCGCACGAGATCGCACGGCGGCAGTTGCATGATCTGCGGGAACGCATCGGCAAGCTGCAACGGCTGGAGTCCGAGCTGGCCCGGATCGCCACCGCCTGTGACGGGCAGCACGATCATGTCTGCGCGGTTCTGCACGCCTTTGGCGCGCATGACGACTGTTCAGGGCCGCACTGAGCGCCGGATCAGTCCAGCGCCGCCCGGATCCGTTCGGCATGCGCGGCGATTTCGTCCAGGTCGCCCATCTTGCCCGGCGGCCGCAGGGGCAGGCCTTCGCGGCGCGGCAGAACATGGAAATGCAGGTGGAACACCTCCTGCCCGCCTGCGGCCTCGTTGAATTGCTGGACGGTCACTCCGTCGGCATCAAAGGCTTTCATGACGGCGCGCGCCAGTTTCTGCACGGTGGCCATGACTGCGGCCAGCTGTTCGGGGGTGGCGTCAAGGATGTTGCGGCAGGGGGTCTTGGGGATCACCAGCAGATGCCCGTCGCCACGCGGCATGATGTCCATGAAAGCCAGCGTTTCGTCATCTTCGTACACACGGGTCGAGGGGATCTCGCCCCGCAGGATCTTGGCAAAGATATTTTCGGGATCATAAGCGGTCATGACAGGTCTCCGGCAAAGGCGCTGCGTGCTGTTCTGCGGCCAAGCCCGCGGCGGGTCAAGGCGTGAATCCGCCCTTGGGCAGCCCCAGTTCTTGCAATTCGCCCGGTCATCCCCAAATACCACCGCATCAGGGCCGATTTCGCGTGGGTGACCTCCTGCCCCGCGACAATTAATCTTGATCCAGATCAAACTCGGCCATTGAAGGCCGCCCCCTTGCATTCTAAAACCAGCAGGAATCCCGCGCGCCGGAGAGGTCCGGCTGCGCGGTCTATTTGCAACAGGAGGCACCTAAATGGCAGACGCAGCCATTCATGGTCACGATCATGAAGACCAGCGCGGGTTCTTTACCCGGTGGTTCATGTCGACCAACCACAAGGATATCGGGATCCTTTACCTGATCTTCTCGGCCTTTGCCGGGCTGATCTCGGTCATGATGACCGTCTACATGCGGCTTGAACTGATGCATCCGGGCGTTCAGTACATGTGCCTGGAAGGTTTCATGGCCGATCCCTGTACCCCGAACGGGCACCTTTGGAACGTGATGATCACCTATCACGGTGTTCTGATGATGTTCTTCGTGGTCATCCCCGCGCTGTTCGGCGGTTTCGGCAACTATTTCATGCCGTTGCAGATCGGTGCGCCGGACATGGCGTTCCCGCGGATGAACAACCTGTCCTTCTGGCTGTACGTCGCCGGTACCTCGCTGGGCATCGCCTCGCTGCTGGCCCCCGGCGGCAACGACCAGGCCGGCTCGGGCGTGGGCTGGGTTCTGTACCCGCCGCTGTCGACGACCGAAGGCGGCATGTCCATGGACCTGGCGATCTTTGCCGTGCACGTATCGGGCGCCTCCTCGATCCTCGGCGCGATCAACATGATCACCACCTTCCTGAACATGCGCGCCCCGGGCATGACCCTGTTCAAGGTGCCGCTGTTCAGCTGGTCGATCTTCGTCACCTCGTGGCTGATTCTGCTGTCGCTGCCGGTTCTGGCGGGCGCAATCACCATGCTGCTGATGGATCGCAACTTCGGCTTCACCTTCTTTGACCCGGCCGGTGGCGGCGACCCCGTTCTGTACCAGCACATCCTGTGGTTCTTCGGTCACCCCGAAGTGTACATCGTGATCCTGCCCGGTTTCGGCATCATCAGCCACGTGATCGCCACCTTCTCGCGCAAGCCGATCTTCGGCTATCTGCCGATGGTCTGGGCGATCATCGCAATCGGCGTGCTGGGCTTCGTCGTGTGGGCGCACCACATGTACACCGTCGGCATGTCACTGCGTCAGCAGGCCTATTTCATGCTGGCCACGATGGTCATCGCGGTTCCGACGGGGGTCAAGGTGTTCTCGTGGATCGCCACCATGTGGGGCGGCTCGATCGAGTTCAAGACGCCGATGCTGTTCGCCTTCGGCTTCCTGTTCCTGTTCACCGTCGGCGGTGTGACCGGTGTGGTTCTGTCGCAGGCCGGCATCGACCGCGCCTACCACGACACCTACTATGTGGTGGCACACTTCCACTACGTGATGTCGCTGGGTGCTGTCTTCGCGATCTTCGCCGGTATCTACTTCTACTTCTCGAAGATGACGGGCCGTCAGTATTCCGAGTTCTGGGGCAAGGTTCACTTCTGGCTGTTCTTCATCGGCGCCAACCTGACCTTCTTCCCGCAGCACTTCCTGGGCCGTCAGGGCATGCCGCGCCGCTACATCGACTACCCCGAAGCTTTCGCTCAGTGGAACTTCGTGTCGTCGATCGGTGCGTTCATCTCGTTCGCTTCGTTCCTGCTGTTCTTCGGCATCGTGATCTACGCGCTGCTGCGTGGCGCCAAGGAAACGCGTCCGAACCCGTGGAACGAATACGCGGATACGCTGGAATGGACCCTGCCCTCGCCGCCGCCCGAACACACGTTCGAGCAGCTGCCCAAGCCGGAAGACTGGGACAAGAGCCACGCGCACTGATCCCGGTTTCAAGAAACGAAACCCCGCCTTTACGGCGGGGTTTTTCTTTGGCGGCATGGTCGCCATCGCCAGATCGGCAAAAATCGGGTACTCTGGACCCCAGCCCGACACCTGCGGCAACCTCGGGGGATGCCATGCCCGATATTGATTTCTGGTACTCGATCGGCAGCACCTACAGTTTTCTGACCATCATGCGCCTGGACGCGTGGTGCGAGGAAAACAGCGCGACGGTCACATGGCGCCCGTTCAACGTGCGGGCCGTGATGTCCGAACAGCGCAACATCCCCTTTGCCGGCAAACCCGTGAAATCGGCCTATATGTGGCGCGACATCCAGCGCCGGGCGTCCAAGTACCACATCCATGCCCGCCTGCCCGCGCCCTATCCGATCTCGGATCTCGAGCTGGCCAATCAGGTCGCGCTGCTGGGCATGTCCGAGGGCTGGGGCAAGGGCTTTACCCAGGCCCTGTACCGGATCTGGTTCGAAGAGGGGGTCGAGGCCGGCAGCGAGCAGGCCATCTCCGAGGCCCTGTTCCGCTGTCAGCAGGACCCGATGCCGGTACTGGCCCGCGCCCGCACCCCGCGGGCCGAGGCCGCGCTGAAGGCCGAAACCGACACTGCCATCCGCCTGGGCATTTTCGGCGCCCCAAGCTTTGTCGTCGGCGGCGAAGTGTTCTGGGGCGACGACCGGCTGGAAGACGCGCTCTCGTGGGCGCGGGTCGGGCATGTCGTGTGAAATTGCCCATCGACAACACGGGCAAGGCCGCTATTTTTTGTCGTGATGCCGTATCACTGGGAAAACACTTCCGATGCCGAGCAGCGCCTGCGCCTGTGGCCGCACAATTCGTTGCCGCCGCGTGGGGCGATGGCGGTCGTTCTGGCGGTCTTTCTGTTCGGCCTGATCCCCCTGCTGGCCGTTCTGGGGTCGGTTCTTCTGTGGGGGCTGCTGCCGTTTCTGCTGCTGACCGTGGCCGGGCTGTGGCTGGCGTTCGAGGCCAATTACCGCGCCCGCAGCGTTCACGAGGTTCTGACCCTGTCCGATACCCAGGCCCATCTGGTGCGCCTTGCCCCGCGCGCGCCCCGGCAGGAATGGCAGTGCAACCGATACTGGGCCCGCCCCGAGATTCACCCGGTTGGCGGGCCGGTGCCGAATTATGTCACCCTGGCGGGCGAAGGCCGCGTCGTCGAAATCGGCGCCTTCCTGTCCGAGGACGAACGCGTTTCCCTCTATGACGATCTGGTGAAACGCTTGCGCGATCCGACAGTCGGCTGAAACAGCCTCAGCCGCCGTTCGACGCGCTGCACAGGTGGTCTTTGACCAGCGGCCCGACCTTGCCGAAATCCATCCGGCCGGCATAGCGCGACTTCAGCGCGCCCATCACCTTGCCCATGTCGCGGATCGAACCGGCTCCGGTCGCGCTGATTGCCGCCTGAATCGCGGCCGCGACCTCGTCGTCATCCAGCTGCTTGGGCAGGAACTCCTCGATCACCTCGACCTCGCGCAGTTCGCGTTCAGCCAGGTCGAGGCGGCCGCCCTCCTCGTAGGCGCGGGCGCTCTCTTTGCGCTGCTTGCTCATTTTTCCAAGGATCTCAAGCACATCCGCATCGCCGCAGCCGGTGGCCTCTTCGTTGACCTCGGCGCGCTTGGCAATGTCGCGATCCTTGATGGCGGCGTTGATCAGCCGCAGGGTCGACAGGCGCTCGGTGTCCTTGTCTTTCATTGCTTGCTTCAGGGCGGTGGTGATCCGCGTTCGCATATCCATCTGCTCAATTCATCCCCATGGCAACGGAACCCCGAACATATCCAAACAGTTTTCACGACACAACACCCTTAAACTTTTGTTAAGTATTTGAAAAACAACGAAAGCCCGAAAATCGAACAGGGTTGACCCGAGGCACCAACCCCCTTAGTTATGCGCCGATTTACCCAAAAGGAGAGTCGCGCCATGGCCCACAACGCCACGTCCAAGCCCACCGCATGTCTGGCACTGGCCGACGGAACGCTCTTCTTCGGAACCGGGTTCGGCGCCACCGGCCAGACCGTGGCCGAGCTGTGTTTCAACACCGCGATGACCGGCTATCAGGAGATCATGACCGACCCGTCCTATGCCGGGCAGATCGTGACCTTCACCTTCCCGCATATCGGCAATGTCGGCGTCAATCCCGAAGATGACGAAACCGCCGATCCGGTGGCGGCGGGCATGGTCGTGAAATGGGACCCGACCGAGCCGTCGAACTGGCGCTCGGCCGAACGGCTGACCGACTGGCTGGCCCGCCGTGGCCGGATCGCCATCGGTGGGGTCGATACCCGCCGGCTGACCCGTGCGATCCGTCAGCAGGGCGCCCCGCATGTGGCCCTGGCCCACAACCCCGACGGCAATTTCGACATCGAATCGCTGATCGCCGCGGCGCGCGGTTTTGCCGGGCTGGAAGGCATGGACCTGGCCAAGGAGGTGACCTGCGCCCAAAGCTACCGCTGGGACGAGATGCGCTGGGCCTGGCCCGACGGCTATCAGCGGCAACAGGCCCCCGCGCACAAGGTCGTCGCCCTGGATTACGGCGCCAAACGGAACATCCTGCGCTGTCTGGCCTCGGCCGGATGCGACGTCACTGTTCTGCCCGCAACCGCCACCGCGGCCGAAGTTCTGGCCCATGACCCCGACGGCGTGTTCCTGTCCAACGGTCCGGGCGATCCGGCCGCCACGGGGGAATACGCGGTGCCGATGATCCGCGAAATTCTCGACACCACAGACCTTCCGGTCTTCGGGATCTGCCTCGGCCACCAGATGTTGGCGCTGGCGCTGGGCGGCCGAACGGTCAAGATGAACCACGGCCACCATGGCGCGAACCACCCGGTCAAGGATCTGGAAACCGGCAAGGTCGAGATCACATCGATGAACCACGGGTTCGCCGTGGACGCGCAATCGCTGCCCGAAGGCGTGATCGAAACCCACCGGTCCCTGTTCGACGGATCAAACTGCGGCATCCGCATGACCGACCGTCCCGTCTATTCGGTTCAGTACCATCCCGAGGCGTCCCCCGGCCCGCAGGACAGTTTCTACCTGTTCGAACGGTTCGCGCAGGCCATGGCGGACAAAAAAGCGCACGCTTAACCCTCGCCGGCCGCGATATGCGCAGCCGTTAACCCGAGATTAACCTTGATTGAGCAACTCTGCCCGAGTGACTTCGGGCAGAGTATCACTATGGTTGAGCTGAGTTTTTCGGATCAGGGGCCCGCCACCGCAGTGGCGGGATCGGATCCGTGCAAGCCTCTTGGCGCCTGTTTGGTCGATGCGGGAACGATCACGCCCCAACAACTGGACGCGGCGTTGCAAGCGCAACAGCGGCAGAACGCACCGTTGGGCGAGATTCTCGTCAGCGAAAACTGGGCCACGCGCAAAGATGTTCTGTGCGCGCTGGGGCATCAACGCCAGTTGCAGTTCGCCGATCTCGAGACCGCTCCACCGCCCGCCGAGCTGTGCGCCCTGCGCCCGGTGGACTTTTGGATCGAACAAAACGTCGTTCCGTGGATGCGGGTCGGGCCGATCCTTCTGGTGGCCACCGCCCGCCCCGACCGGTTCGACATGGTGGCCGATCGCCTGCGCGACTGCGCGCAAACGGTGCTGCCGGTCCTGGCCCAGACGGACCAGATCGACAAGGCGATCGCGGACCGGTACAAGACGCAGCTGGCCCAGGCTGCAGAAACCCGCGCCCCGCTGAGCCAGAGTTGCCGTGGATGGAATCTCGGTTCGCGGTTCAAGCCGGCTGTTGCGTTTCTGGCGGCCGTCGCCGGGCTTGCCGCCATTCCGCAGCTTGGTCTTTCGCTGCTGTTCTGGGCCGCGGTCGGTACGCTAACCTTGTTTCTGGTCCTGCGTCTGGCTGGCTTGGCGGCCTATATCGCCCCACGCAGGACGCGCCAGACCGAACCGTTGGAAACGCCCGCCCGGCTTCCCAGCGTTTCGATCATGGTTCCATTGTACAAGGAACGGGAAATCGCTGGCGCCCTGGTCCAGCGTCTTCAACGTCTGACATACCCCAAGGCGCTTCTGGATGTCGTCCTCGTGCTGGAGGAGAAGGATGGCGTCACGCGCGCAGCGCTGGAAAAAGCCGATCTGCCAAGCTGGATGCGCACGCTCGAGGTGCCGGCCCTGGGCGATCTGACCACCAAGCCCCGCGCAATGAATTATGCGCTGGATTTCTGTCGGGGCGAGATCGTGGGCGTCTGGGATGCCGAAGACGCCCCCGCGCCGGACCAGCTCGAGACCGTGGTTCGCCATTTCGCACAGGTGCCCGAGGACGTGGTCTGCCTGCAGGGCGCACTGGATTTCTACAACCCCCGCACCAACTGGCGAGCCCGCTGCTTCACCATCGAATACAGCGGCTGGTTCCGGGTGATCCTGCCCGGCATCGCGCGGCTGGGGCTGGTCGTACCGTTGGGAGGAACGACGTTCTTCTTCCGCCGCGACAAGCTGATCGAGCTTGGCGGTTGGGACGCACACAACGTCACCGAGGACGCGGATCTCGGCCTGCGCCTGACCCGCGCCGGTTATCGCACCGAGATCGTGGATACCGCCACCTATGAGGAAGCGAATTTCCGCGCCTGGCCTTGGGTGAAACAACGCTCGCGCTGGCTCAAGGGCTTCATGGTCACCTACCTGGTGCACATGCGGTCTCCGGCGCGGCTGCTGCGCGACCTAGGGGCGTGGCGGTTCTTCGGCGTTCAGGCCTTTTTTCTGGGCACGGTCGGGCAATTTCTGCTTGCACCGGTGCTCTGGGCCTTCTGGCTGGCCACGGCCGGGTGGCCGCATCCTTTCCAGGGAGTCGTAGCGCCGGAAATCCTGCGCGGTTGCGTCTATCTGTTCCTGACCGCCGAGGCCGCTAACATCATCGTCGGCACACTGGGCGTGGTCGCGGGCGGCCGCCGGTTTCTGATCCCATGGGTACCGACCATGGCGCTGTACTATCCGCTGGGCGTGATAGCCGCCTACAAGGCGTTGTGGGAACTGGCGGCCAACCCGTTCTTCTGGGACAAGACCCAACATGGCCAGGCGGTCGAGGAAACCCTGCCCGAGCCTACTTTTCGCGCCGGATTGCGTCCTGTTTCAGACGGGTCATGAACGCGACCGAGATATGCTCTTTCAGCGCCCGGTCCGCGGCCTCCTCGTCGCGGGCCGCGATGGCGTCCACGATCGCCTTGTGCTCGTTCTGGGCGATTTCGCCCCGACCTTGCGCCGCCAGCGACGTGGTGGCCATCAGCGCCATCGTGCGGTGCACAAGGTCCAGCTGCTGCACGAGGTAACGGTTGTGCGAGGCCAGATGGATCTGCTCGTGGAACCGCCGATTGGCGCGCGACAGGGCGACCGGGTCATCCACAAGCGCATCGTCGGCCGCGACCATGTCCTGCAACACCTTGATTTCTTCTTCGGTCGCATGCCGCGCGGCCAGCCGGGCCGCCAGCCCTTCCAACTCACGCCGCACGACATAGAGCTCGGCCATCTGGTTGTGGTCCAGCGAGGCCACGATCAGCGACCGCCCGTCACGCTCCAGCAGCGACTGCGTCTCGAGCCGCTGCAACGCCTCGCGGATCGGGGTGCGCGACACGCCGAACCGCTCGGCCAGTTCGCTTTCCACCAGCCGGTCGCCGGGCTTGTACACCCCCACGTCGATGGCTTCGAGGATCAGGTTGTAGGCATCGGTCTGCGGCTGTTTCGTCTGGTTCATCGGGTGCTGTCTCTCCTCGTTCGGACATGTCTATCCGGGCCATGGGTCCGCAATCAAGTGCGCCATTGAAAACCGGGTGGCCGCGGCCTAAACCCAAGCCCATGGTCAAGGCTGCGTTTTCACATGTCACTCAATGGGTGTTCGATCTGGACAACACCCTGTATCCGCCGCACATGCGCCTGTTCGATCAGATCGAGGTGCTGATGACCGAATACGTGGTCGAAGCCCTGCGCGTCGACCGGGCCGAGGCCGACCGGCTGCGCCAGCACTATTGGCGCGAACACGGCACCACGCTGGCCGGACTGATGGCTGAACATGATCTGGACCCCGAGCCCTATCTGCACGCGGTTCATCAGGTCGACCTGAGCCACATGGAGCCCGACCCCGCGCTGGCCGCGCATGTCGGGGCCCTGCCCGGGCGGCGCATCGTCTACACCAACGGCAGCGCGCCTTATGCCGAGCGGGTTCTGGCCTCACGCGGGTTGGACGGTTTGTTCGACGCGATCTATGGGGTCGAACATGCGGGGTATCGGCCCAAACCGGACAAGGCCGCGTTCGAAACGGTCTTTGCCCGCGACGGCATCCGCCCCGACCGCGCCGCCATGTTCGAGGACGAGCCGCGCAACCTGAAGGCCCCGCATGACATGGGCATGCGCACGGTGCATGTCGCCCCCGATCCGCATGACGCGGATCACATCCACCACCACACCGATGACCTGACCGCCTTTCTCGCACGCCTGATCTGAACCACCCGAGGCTGCGACGAAATGCGCCTGCGCGCAGCCCGAAACTGCGACGATCCGCGCATTCTGCAGGTGCTAAATCATTCCTACATCAGGCCCAGCGACGAACAGAAACGGAGACCCCGATGACCGCGATCGAGATGCCCGGCCGCCTGCCCTTTTGGCAGCGCCTGCTTTTTGCAATTCCCCTGTTTGGCTGGCTGGCCCGCGATGCGGCCAATGGCAAGCCCGAGGATCTGGGCTATACCGCTGCGGCGCTGGTCAGCATGTGGGGCTGTTCGGCCCTGTTGTTCGGCCTGCCGGGCCTGTATCTGCCGGCCCTGGCGATGGTGCCGGTGATGTTCCTGATTCTGGTCCTGATTTCACGCGGCTAGACCACGGGACAGGATGTCACTTGGCGCAGGCCCCAGAACCGCACTAGGGTCCGCAGGCAACGGAGAGTGACGCGATGACCGACAGTTGTGACATCCTGATTTCCGGCGGCGGCATCGCCGGTTTGACCGCGGCGGCCGTATTTGGCGCCGCGGGGTTCGACGTGATCTGCGTGGACCCGACCCCGCCCGTCACCGACCGAGACGCCGACGGATCCGACCTGCGCACCACCGCGTTTCTGCAACCGGCGCACGGCCTTCTGCAGCACTGCGGGTTGTGGGACCGGCTGGAACCCCACGCCGCGCCGCTGCAGATCATGCGCATCGTGGACGCAGGCGGCGACATCCCCGAGCCGCGCGTGGTGCGCGATTTCAACGCCGCCGATATCTCGGATCAACCCTTTGGCTGGAACCTGCCCAACTGGCTGCTGCGGCGCGAGATGGTGGCCCGGCTGCACGAACTGCCGAATGTCGATTTCCGCCCCGGCACCGGCACCGTCAGCCTGTTCACCCGCACCGCCGAGGCGCGTGTCGGCCTGTCCGACGGCACCCGCATCCGCACCAAGCTGGTGATCGCCGCCGACGGCCGCAACTCGCCCATGCGCGAGGCTGCGGGGATCAAGGTCCACACCACGCGGTACGGGCAGAAAGCACTGGCCTTTGCGGTGACGCATCCGATTGCCCATGAAAACGTCTCGACCGAGATCCACCGGTCCGGCGGGCCGTTCACTCTGGTCCCCCTGCCCGACTGGCAGGGCCAGCCCTCGTCGGCGATCGTGTGGATGGAGCGCGGCCCGCGCGCGGTCGACTTGCTGAACCTGCCCGAGGCCGAGTTCGAGGCCGCGATGACCGAGCGGTCCTGCGGCCTGTTCGGACCGCTGAAACTGGCCTCGCGCCGGACGATCTGGCCGATCATCAGCCAATCGGCCGAGCGCCTGTCGGCCCAGCGCGTGGCCCTGATGGCCGAGGCCGCCCATGTGGTGCCCCCGATCGGCGCACAGGGGCTGAACATGTCATTGGGGGATCTGCGCAGCCTGCTGGACCTGGCCCAGGCCCGACCCGAGGGTCTGGGAGATGCCCAGATGCTGGAGGCCTATCACAAGGCCCGCCATGCCGAGATCGAACTGCGCGTCAAGGGGATCGACCTGCTGAACCGCGCCTCGATGGTCGAGGCACGGCCGTTGCGCGATGCGCGCGCTGTGGGGCTGAACGCGCTCTATTCGATGCCGGTGGTGCGCAAGACGTTGATGCAGATGGGCCTCGGCGTGCGCTGAGGCCCATACCGGCCTACAGCACCTGATCCAGCACCCGCTTCAGCCGGGCCACCGTGCCATCGACATCATACAGCTTGTCCAGCCCGAACAGGCCCAGACGGAAGGTGCTGAACCCTTCGGGCTCGTCACATTGCAGCGGCACGCCGGCGGCGATCTGCATGCCCAGCGCGGCGAATTTCTTGCCGTTCTGCACCTCGGGGTCGTCGGTATAGCTGACCACCACCCCCGGCGCGCCAAAACCTTCGGCCGCGACCGAAACGACCCCCTTGTCGCGCAGCATCGCCCGCACCGCATTGCCCAGCCGCCATTGCGCATCGCGCAGCTTGTCGAACCCATAGTCACGGGTCTCCTGCATCGTATCGCGGAACGCCCGCAGCGCATCGGTGGGCATGGTGGCGTGATAGGCATGGCCGCCGCCCTCATAGGCCTGCATGATCTGGCGCCATTTCTTCAGGTCCAGCGCGAAACTGTCCGAGGTGGTCTCGGCCAGCCGTGCCTCGGCGCGGTCGGACAGCATGACCAGACCGGCACAGGGCGAGGCGCTCCAACCCTTTTGTGGGGCCGAGATCAGAACGTCCACGCCGGTGGCCTTCATGTCGATCCAGGCACAGCCCGAGGCGATGCAGTCGAGCACCATCAGCGCGCCGACCTCGTGCGCGGCGGCGGCCATCGCGGTGACATAGTCATCCGGCAGAATGACCCCGGCCGAGGTTTCCACATGCGGCGCGAACACCACGCCGGGTCGCTGGCTGCGAATGGTTTCAACCACCTCGTCGATCGGCGCGGGCGCAAAGGGCGACGGGCTGGAATTTCCGGTTGGGCGGGCCTTCAACACGGTGGCCGAGGCCGTCAGCCCCCCGGTTTCGATGATCTGGCTCCAGCGATACGAGAACCAGCCGTTGCGCACCACCAGCACGTTGGCTCCGCGGGCGAACTGACGGGCCACGGCCTCCATCGCATAGGTTCCGCCACCCGGCACCACGGCCACGCCATCCGCGCCATAGACCTCGCGCAGCATCCCTGAAATGTCGCGCATCACCTGCTGGAACGCCTGCGACATGTGGTTGAGAGAACGATCGGTGAACACGACCGAAAACTCCTCGAGCCCTTGCGGATCGACGGCTTCCAACACTGCGGGCATGGAGGTTCCTTTCCAGTTTTGATTTTTTCGAAACAAGAAGCAAACTATGGGGATACGCTGGTCGTTATCAACGATTGACGCAAGGTAAATGTCACTTTGACACTTTTGTGTGCGGCAGGATCGGCCAGAACGGCAAAAATGACGCCAACCAGTGTCAGGTGATCTTTACACTCTGGCGTGTTTCTGAACAGATACGCTCAGCCGGAACCTGAACAGGAATTTCCAGACAGTGAATGCTCACAAACGCATAAGTTTTCAGTTTGTTCGTGACGAAGTCAAAAGGCGGATCGAAACCCGTGTCTGGCCACAAGGCACATTGCTGCCGACCGAGACCCAACTGGCCGAGGAATTCAACTGCGCGCGGGCAACCGTGAACCGGGCGCTGCGCGAACTTGCCGAACAGGGCTTTGTCGAACGCAAACGCAAAAGTGGAACCCGGGTCAAGAAACTGCCCAGCAAACAGGCCAAGCTCGAGCTGTCTCTGGTCCGGCAGGTCGTGGAAGACCAGAATGCCGCCTACCGCTATTCGCTTGTGGAACGGAATGTGGAGCCCAGCCCCGGTTGGCTCAGCTCTCAGCTCCGCCTGCAGGCGGATGCGCGGGTCCTGCATGTGGTCTGCATGCACTATGCGGACAACCGCCCCTTTCAGCACGAAGAACGGTGGGTCAACATCGCCGCCGTCCCCGAGATCGAAACGGCCGACCTGGAGCAGACATCGCCGCATGAATGGTTGCTGGACGCCGCGCCGTTTTCGGTTGCCGAAATCGCCTTCAGCGCCATTTCCGCCGACAGCAGCCTGACTGATTACATGGGCACAACGACCGCAGCGGCGATGATGCAACTGGAGCGGACCACCTGGAAGGACGGGGTGCCATTGTCCTTTGCCCGCATGACCTTCCACCCCGGATACTGCATCCGCACCCGGTACTGAAACCTAGCCGATTGGCCCCGGCCGACGTTCTTCGCTCAGAAGCACGTTGGCTTCGACATCCCCGGCCCCGGGCAGCGTCATGATGCGGCGGCGCAGAACGCGCTCGAAATCCGCTAGGTCACGCGCCACCACGCGCAGCCGATAATCATACAGGCCCAGAACGTGTTCCACGGTCTGCACCTCGGGGATGGCGCTGACGGCGCGTTCGAAGTCCTCGAGGCTGACCTGGCCTTTGCGCGCCAGCTTGACGCCCAGAAATACGATGACGCCGAACCCCAGCGCCTCGGCGTTCAGGCGCAGCCGGCGCCCCTTGATGACGCCCGCCTGTTCCAGCCGCCGGATCCGGCGCCAGGTGGCGGGTTGCGACAGCCCGAACCGGCGCCCCAGCGCCCCTGCGCTCTGCGTGGCGTCCTGCGCGAGGGCGCGCAGCAGTTTGCGGTCCAGTTCATCCAGTTGGATCATACCGGCAGCACCTCGTCCCGCTTGACCCGCGCTATGTGCATCAGGGCCTCGATATCGGCGATATGCGGCAGGGTCAGGATTCGGTCGCGATAGACCTGTTGATAATGCGCCATGTCCCGCGCGATGACGGACAGACGGACATCGACCCGGCCCAGAAAGGTCTGGATCTCGATCACCTCGGGCACCTTGCGGGCGGCTTCGGTGAATTCGTCGAAGGCGCGCGGCTGGGTCTTGTCCAGCGTCACCCGCAACGACACCTCGACCGCATAGCCCATGGCGGCCCAGTCGATCACGGCCTCCTGCCCCTGAATGATCCCGGCGGCCTGCATCTTTTCGATCCGGCGCCAGCAGACGCCGTTGCTGATCCGGCAGCGCTCGGCCAGTTCGGCGGTGCTCAGGCTTGGGTCGGCCTGGAAATGGCGCAGGATGCGGCGATCTATGTCGTCCAGCATGAATTTTTCACTTTTCTTCATTCTTACGAATTAGTCTTCACGTTTTTCCCAAATACTCAACTCCAATGCTCTCGCCAATAGCAATCGCCGCAGATAGAAACGCAGCAATCGAAACAGAAAGGACCGGCAAAATGCGCGTCTACTACGATCGCGATTGCGACATCAACCTGATCAAGGACAAGAAAGTGGCCATCCTGGGCTATGGCTCCCAAGGCCACGCCCACGCGCTGAACCTGCGCGACTCGGGCGCCAAGAACCTGGTCGTCGCCCTGCGCGAAGGCTCGCCCTCGGCCAAGAAAGCCGAAGCCGAAGGCCTGCAGGTGATGGGCATCGCCGAGGCCGCGGCCTGGTGCGACGTCATCATGTTCACCATGCCCGACGAGCTTCAGGCCGAGACCTACAAGAAATATGTGCATGACAACATCAAGCCCGGCGCGGCCATCGCCTTTGCCCACGGCCTGAACGTGCATTTCGGCCTGATCGAGCCGAAAGAGGGCGTGGACGTCATCATGATGGCCCCCAAGGGCCCCGGCCACACCGTGCGCGGCGAATACGTCAAGGGCGGCGGCGTGCCCTGCCTGGTGGCCGTTCACACCGACGCGACCGGCAAGGCGCTGGAAACCGCGCTGTCCTATTGCTCGGCCATTGGCGGCGGCCGTTCGGGCATCATCGAGACCAGCTTCCGCGAGGAATGCGAAACCGACCTGTTCGGCGAGCAGGCCGTTCTGTGCGGCGGTCTGGTCGAACTGATCCGCTGCGGCTTTGAAACCCTGGTCGAGGCCGGCTATGCGCCCGAGATGGCCTATTTCGAGTGTCTGCACGAGGTGAAGCTGATCGTGGATCTGATCTATGAAGGCGGCATCGCCAACATGGACTACTCGATCTCGAACACCGCGGAATACGGTCAATACGTCACCGGCCCCCGCATCCTGCCCTATGAGCAGACCAAGAAGGCGATGAAAGAGGTTCTGAACGACATCCAGCAGGGCAAGTTCGTTCGCGACTTCATGCTGGAAAACCAGGTCGGTCAGCCCACGATCAAGGCTTCGCGCCGGGCCAACGACGAACACCAGATCGAAGAAGTCGGTAAAAAGCTGCGGGGCATGATGCCCTGGATCTCGGCCGGCAAGCTGGTCGATCAGGAAAAGAACTGAGCCCCGAACGGCTTGGACCCAAGGGCGGCCCCGGTGGCCGCCCTTTTCATGCAGAACGGATGAACGCGCACGGATGGTGCCTCAACCCGACATACGCGACTGGAGCGGCGTCATAGCCCTGGGCCTGATCTGGGGCGGCACCTTCATGGTCGTCGCGATGGCGTTGGAAGGCTATGGCCCGATCACGGTGGCCACGGCGCGAACGACGCTGGGCGCGGTGATGCTGCTGGCCTTGATGGGGCTGTCCGGGCGGAGTATCCCCAGCCTGACACCAGGTCTGGCGTGGTCGGTGATCCTGATCGGCATCCTGTCCACCGCGCTGCCTTTCGTGCTGCTCAGCTGGGGGCAGCAATATGTACCCTCGGCCTTTGCCGGGCTGTCCATGGCGGCGATTCCGCTGATGGTTCTTCCGCTGGCGCATTTCTTCTCGGATGAACCCCTGAACGCTCGTCGTTTCGTGGGGGTATCGTTGGGCTTCACCGGAGCGCTGGTGCTTATCGGCCCGGGGCTTGCGCAACTGGGCAGCGGGGCCGAGCCGCTGGCCCAACTGGCCTGCATCGGGGCGGCGTTATGCTACTCGGTGGCGTCGATCCTGACCCGCCGCTGCCCGCCGATCGACCCGGTGGTTCTGGCCGCGCTGACATTGGCGGTGGGCGCGGCGATCCTGCTGCCGATCATGCTGACGACCGAGGGCGTGCCCTCCCCACAGGGCCTGCGCCCCACGCTGGCGCTGATCGTGCTGGGGCTTGTGCCAACGGCCTTTGCGACCCTGCTACGCGTGTCGATCATTCGCAGCGCCGGGTCGGTCTTCATGACGCTGGTGAATTACCAGGTTCCGATCTGGTCGATGATCTTCGGCGCGTGGATCCTGTCCGAGGCACTGCCGCTGCGGTTCTACATCGCGTTGGCGCTGATCCTGACCGGAATGGCCATCAGCCAATGGTTCAGTCTGCGCAAGATGCTGTTGGGCTACTGACGCGCGGCGGCTTCGACTTCGGCCACGATCCCATCAACGACCTGCGTCAAAAGGGCGTCGTCCTCGCATTCCGCCATCACGCGGATCAGGGGCTCGGTGCCCGACTTGCGGATCAGCAACCGCCCCTGCCCGTTCAGCCGCGCCTCGGCATCGGCGATCGCGGCCTTGACCGTGTCCGTTTCCAGCGGGGCCTGCCCCTCACCATAGCGCACGTTCTTCAACAGTTGCGGCACCGTCTCGAACTGCTGCGCCAGATCCGAGGCTTTGCGCCCCGAATTCACCATCTCGGCCAGGAAATGCAGCCCCGCCATCAGGCCATCGCCGGTGGTGGCATAGTCGCTCATGACGATATGGCCGGATTGCTCGCCGCCAAGGTTGAACCCGCCTTCCCGCATACGCTCGACCACATAGCGGTCACCGACCGCCGTCCGTTCCAGCCGCAGCCCGCGCGCGCCCAGGAACCGCTCGAGCCCCAGGTTCGACATGACGGTCGCAACAAGCGCGCCGCCTTTCAGCCGTTCGGAAGAGGCCCAGGCGGTGGCCAGAAGGGCCATGAGTTGATCACCATCGGCGACCTGCCCGGTCTCATCCACGATCACCACCCGGTCGGCGTCACCATCAAGGCAAATGCCCACATCCGCCCCATGCGCCACGACGGCCTCGGCCGCAACGCGCGGCTGGGTCGAGCCGCAACCCAGGTTGATGTTCTTGCCGTCGGGCGCGGTTCCCACCGGGATCACCTCGGCCCCCAGTTCCCACAGCACCTCGGGTGCGGTCCGGTGCGCGGCGCCATTGGCGCAGTCGATCACCACCTTCAGCCCGTCCAGCCGCAGATTGCGCGGCAGAGATGACTTGACCCGCTCGCCATAGCGGAACCGCGCGTCATCGACACGCCGGGCGCGACCGATATTCTGCGCCTGCGCGGGTTCGACACCCGCTTCGATCAACTCTTCGATCTCAAGTTCGGCCTGATCGGACAGTTTGAACCCATCGGGGCCGAAGAACTTGATCCCGTTGTCCTCGGCCGGGTTGTGGCTGGCCGAAATCATCACGCCCAGATCGGCCCGCATCGACCGGGTCATCAGCCCGACCGCCGGTGTCGGCACCGGCCCCAGCAGCAGCACGTTCATGCCGGTCGAGGTCAGCCCCGCCGTCAGCGCGCTTTCCAGCATATAGCCCGACAGGCGCGTATCCTTGCCGATCACCACCCGGTGAACGCCGGTACGGTCGCGGCGAAAGTACCGCCCTACCGCCGCGCCGATCCGCAACGCCATCTCGGCCGTCATGGGATAGGTGTTCGCGGTGCCCCGCACCCCGTCGGTTCCGAACAGCTTGCGCATTTCTGCTTTCTCCGGTTGGTCCTGCCTGCGACCCGATTACCGGACAGCGGCCCACAGACGCAAGGCCTGAGCGGTCTCGGCCACGTCATGCACCCGGATGATCTGCACACCTTGCGACAATCCGGCCAACGCCACGGCGATTGATCCCGGCGCGCGGGCATCCTTGCGCGGCTCCTTGCCGATCCGGCCGATGAAACCCTTGCGCGACACGCCCAGTAGGATCGGGCAGCCCAACCCGTGAAACAGGCTGAGACTGCGCAACAGGGTCAGGTTGTGCTCCTCGGTCTTGCCGAACCCGATGCCCGGATCGACGATGATCCGGCCCCGATCCAGCCCGAGGCCTTCCAGCCAGGCCACCTGCCCGGACAGGAAATCGTAGACGTCCAGCAGAACGTCGTCATAGGTCGGGTTGTCCTGCATCGTGGCCGGATCGCCCTGCATGTGCATCACGCAGACCGGCGCGTTGATCTCGGCGCAGAAAGCGCCAAGTGCGGGATCGTATGTAAAGCCCGAAACATCGTTGATCAGCCCCGCCCCGGCCTCGGCCGCGGCCCTGGCCACAGAGGATTTGCGCGTGTCGATCGAGATCAGCGCCGGTGTTTCGGCCCGGATCGCGCGGATCAAGGGCTGGGTGCGCGCGATCTCTTCGTCCTCGGGCACGAAATCCGCACCGGGGCGCGTGGATTCACCGCCGATGTCCAGAATGGTCGCACCGTGCGCGACCATTTCCCGGGCCGCTGCACACGCGGCATCAGGCGTGTTGTGCTTGCCACCGTCGGAAAAGCTGTCGGGCGTGGCGTTCAGGATGCCCATGATCTGCGGCTGCGTCATGTCCAACCCGGCAATCGCGGCGCGCGGTTGCGTCAGCCGGTCGAGCCACGTTTCAGGGATATCGGCGACCGCAACGACCCGGGGGGTCGCGTCACGCTGCAGACATTCGGCATGGGTGAACCACAGGCTCTGCCCGGCCAGCGGCAAGGCCCCGTCCGGGCGCACAGGCCCGTGTTGCACCAGTGGGCGGTAATAGCGGGTCACAGTTGCGCCTGCTCCACCGGGACCGCACGCAGCGGTGTTTTGGGCGCCTCGGGCAGTTGTCCACCGATCACCAGCATTTCGCTGGCCTCGAACGTGGCGGCGAACCAGGCGGCCAGCACGACCGCATCCGAGGGCGCCGCCGAAGGCCCATCGACCGCATCCAGAACGATCTTGGACGGTGCCCAGACACAGATCTGCCCGTTCTTCATGGCCCAGTCCAACTCGGTCCGGGTCGAGACGACGACACAGCGATGATCACGCGCGGCCAGCACCCAGGCGTTCTGCTCGATCGCCAGCAGGTCGATCCGGCGCTGGGTCATGGCGTGCCCGGTCTGCGGCACCGGCAGATCCGAGGCGCCCACGCACAGGATCAGAGGCCGCTGCCGGCTCTCCAACTGGTCGATCCAGCCCGACAGGTTGTCCGAGGCAATCGCCGCGTTCGACAGAAAGACCAGCCTGGGATGGGGGCGCTCTTCCTCGATGACATCGTGGTGGACTGCATCCTTGCCACGTACGATCTCGACCCCCAATGCGCCGGGGCCCCGGTCCAATTTTTCGATGCGGACAAAAGCCCTTACCGCCTGAGGCTCAAGCAGAATCCGCTCGGCGACCCGTTCGGCCAGCGTTTCCAGAAGG
Organism: Ruegeria intermedia; assembly: GCF_900129345.1. GTDB lineage: Bacteria > Pseudomonadota > Alphaproteobacteria > Rhodobacterales > Rhodobacteraceae > Ruegeria > Ruegeria intermedia. The sequence continues at coordinate 22,640 of NZ_FQVK01000013.1, forward strand.
TTCAGACGCTCGGCCGCCAGCTCATAGGCGATGGCCTCGGTCACCCGGTCGTAGGACAGGATGCGGTCGACGTCATCATCGATCTGCTCGGTCAGCGGGCGCACCTCGACCACGATGTTGAAGCAGATACGCTGGGTAGTGCCCCGTTCGGCCTGAAATGCACCGATCTCGACCTCGACGATGTGATCGCGCAGCGAAATGCGATCCAGCGGTCCGCGTGGCGCGGTCGCTTCGGACCGCTCCGACGGGTGCGCAAAGGCAAGACGGATTTCAGAACTCATGGCACGGGCCTTTTCGGGCAGCTTGGACAGATTTGCCCAAATTATTCGTTGGGCGCGGCTATAGCACTCAAACAAACGCCATTCCAGCCGCCGAAAGCGGCGTCAGGTGACGCGGTACCAGCTCATCTTACCAGACATGGCATGGTCCAGCATGCGGCAATGCAGCAACCAGTTGCCCGGGTTGTCGGTGACCCGCGCGATCTCGCGGGTTTCGCCCCGTTCGACCAGAACCGTGTCGCGCCACGGGCCAAGACTTCCGTCCGACAAGATCAGCCGAAAGTTGTGGCCATGCAGGTGCATGGCGTGCGCAAAGGCGGTGTCGTCGGAGCAGCCAAGGCCTATGTCGGAGAAGCCGCAAGCGCAGCGGCGGATTTCAGAAGGTCTCGGCGGCTTGGTTTCATTGCGGGTCTCCTTTCCCGCGACATAGCCTGCCCTCACCCCCGCGCCACCAAGAATCCCGCGCGGGTGCGTCAATGCGCGCTAGTTGCTCGCCGTGCGGTAATTGTGACGGTAGAAGATGTGAACCCCGATCCGTGCGGTTTCTTTGTAGACCCGCGCCCAGGACGGGCGAACCGCCGTTGTGTGGTAATGCGTGGCCCCGGACGTCAGCGGTTTTCCGGCGCCGTCCAGAACCAGACGGGCCACCTTGGAAACGCGCTCATAGGCTTTCTTTTCCCGGATCACTTCCTTGTGGCCGTCGCAAGTATAGGTGAACTGACATTGATACTTCTTGCCCGTACCCTGCCGGATGACGCCGCACACCGTGTCGGGAAAGCGGCTGCTCTCAACCCGGTTCATGATCACCTCGGCCACGGCGAATTGGCCCCGCACGCTTTCGCCGCGAGCCTCGAAATACAAGGCCTCGGCCAGGCATTTCAGATCTTCGCCACCGGTCGCCTCGGGCAGTTGATCCAACCACGCCTTCGAGTATTTCACCTCGACGGGCGCAGACTTTTTTCTGGGCTGAAACAGCTTGAAATAGTCGCGGAAACTCTGGCCCGGCAACTCGTTGCGGGTCACCAGTTCGCGCTTGGCACCATCGGTACCGTCCCGATCGGCAACAGACGCGCTCGGCAGCACGGTTGCCGCCGAAATGGCAACAGCCAGTATGAAACGTATCATCAGATAACCTCGCACAGGCACTTCACGCGCCAAACCCTCCCCCGGCGGGCGCGACCGGGGGTTTAGCCCAAAAGGGGGCGAAGGTCCATATGCGATAGAGCAGCAGGAAATTTCCCGCCTGCGCAGCCCGAACGGATCGGGCCGAACACCATCCCAAACCCACTATTCTTAGGGCCCAAGCCGACTGTCAACCCCCAAGTTTTGACGCAATCGCCAACTGAGCGGAAGCCAGCCGAGCGACCGGAACCCGGAACGGAGAGCAGGACACGTAGTCGAAACCCAGGTCCCGGCACAGGGCGATTGATTCGGGGTTGCCGCCATGTTCACCGCAGACCGACAGCGTCACATCCGGCCGGGCCGCACGCCCGCGTTCCGCGCCCAGTTTCAGCAGCTCTCCCACCCCGTCGGCATCCAGGACATGAAACGGATCCTCGGAAAACACGCCTTGCTGGACATAGGCCGACATGAACCGTCCGGCATCGTCCCGCGACAGGCCATAGGTCATCTGGGTCAGGTCGTTGGTGCCAAAGCTCAGGAACGACACATGGGGCGCGATCTCTTCGGCGCGCAGGCAGGCGCGCGGCGTTTCGACCATCACGCCCAGGCGGTACTCGAAATCCTGACCCCGCTCGGCCGCGACGGCCGCGGCCACCGAGTCGATGCGGGCCTTGACCAGCTCGACCTCGCGCTTGGCCGACACCAGCGGGATCATCACCTCGGGCACCACCGGGGCGCCGTTCTTGCTGGCCTCGAGCGTCGCCTCGAAAATCGCGCGGGCCTGCATGTCATAGATTTCGGGCACCGTCACGCCAAGGCGGACGCCGCGCAGGCCCAGCATGGGGTTGTATTCGCTCATCGCCTCGACCCGGCGCTCGACATCCGAAACCGGCAGGTCCAGCGCCTCGGCCAGTTCACGCTGGCCGCTGCGGGTGGTGGGCAGGAATTCGTGCAGCGGCGGGTCGAACAGGCGGATGCAGACGGGCTGCCCTTCCATGATCTCGAAAAGCTGAACGAAGTCGTCGCGCTGCATCGGCAACAGGCGTTCCAGCACCGCCGCGCGCCCGGCGGGCGTCTCGGCAAAGATCATCTCGCGCATCACGATCAGACGACCGGGCTCGAAGAACATGTGCTCGGTCCGGCACAGGCCGATCCCTTCGGCCTGGAACCGACGCGCGACCTGCGCATCCGCAGGCGTGTCGGCATTGGCGCGGATGGCGATGTCGCGTTCGGCATCGGCCCAGCCCATCAGGGTCTGGAAACAGTCGTCCAGCGCAGGCTCGAGCATCGCCGGCTGGCCCGCCAGCACCTGCCCGGACGTGCCGTCGATGGTCAGAATGTCGCCGGTCTTGAACACGCGGCCGTCCGGCGCCACCAGTTGTTTTTTCTTGGTCTGGAACCGCATCTCGGACGCACCGACGATGCAGGGCAGCCCCAGACCGCGGCCAATCACGGCGGCGTGGCTGGTCATCCCGCCCTTTTCGGTCAAAACGGCCACGGCCGCATGCATGCCCCGCACATCCTCGGGCGAGGTTTCGCGGCGCACCAGGATGCAGGGCTCGCCCCGCGCGGCGCTGGCCTGTGCCTCGGCCGAGGTGAACACGATCCGCCCACTGGCCGCCCCCGGGCTGGCCCCAATCCCGGTGGTGAGCACATCGCGCTCGGCCTCGGGATGGACCTGCCGGTGCAGCAACTCGTTGAGAGAATGCGGATCGATCCGCATCACCGCCTCTTGCGGGGGGATGATTCCGTCTTCGGCCAGCCGCACGGCGATGCGCATCGCGGCGCGGGCGCTGCGCGGCACGCGCACACCGTCCAGGATATGCACCGTGCCGTTTTCGATCACGAATTCGACCTGCATTTCCTCACGCAGTTTCTTCCGCATCAACGCGGCATGGGCCTTGAGGTCGGCAAAGGCTTGCGGCGCCACATCCTCGAGCGACGGTCCGCGAGGGTCTTTTTCCAGATACAGCGCCGAAACACCTTCGCCCAGCGCGTCGCGGCCCTGGCTCTGGCTCAGATAGCGGCCCGTGATCTGCGGCAGGCCCGTCGTGGGGTCCACCAGCTGCAGAACGCCCGAGCCGCACTCGCCCTGCCCGACCCCCGGAATCATCTCCTGGATCACCAGGCCCAGCCCGGCATCGGCCGGCGCCCCCTTGGCCTGACGCAGCAACCGCGCCGAGGTGCCGTCCCACGCCCGCGCCATCGAGCGCAGCACCCCGATCAGCTGCTCGCCCCGGTCCTGCGGGAATTCCTCGTCGGTCTCGTCCTCGTAGGCGCGCAGGGTCTGGCGCAGCCCGCTGCGGCCGTCCCCTTCGATGTCGTCGAACACATCCGGATCCAGCCGGGCGACGTGGATCGCATAGCTTTGCACGAACCGCAGATACAGGGCGGCGGCGGCCTCGGCCCCCATCTTGTCGGACAGCTCGACATAGCGCGCGTCGTTCATGCCGATGTTCAGCACCGCGCCCGGCCCGCCCCAGTCGGGGTCCTCGGAACTGGGCCGGACGCACAGCAGGGCCGAGGAATCGAACTGTTCCAGCACCGCCGAAATGTCGGGCAGCTCGCCATCGGCGATCCGCTGGACGGCGTCGAAAGACAGCGCCACGGTGCGCGGCACCGGCAGGTCCAGCCGCACCAGGCGTTGCAGGCATTTCGCCCGCCCGCCATGCGTATTCGCGGCGATGGGCGCATCGGGTGTGACAAGCGTTGTATGCGGATTATTCTGCACTGCGGCACCTTTTGGTTTCACCGCAGCATAAGCGCCTGTGCCGGTCACGCAAGGGCCGAGTGGGCGCGCCGCGGCGCGCCCGTTGGACTCAGCCTTCGATCTTTGTCAGGTCCGCGACGCTGGAACAGATCTGGCGGATCTGGCTCAGCAGATTCAGACGGTTGCGGCGCAGAACCGGGTTGTCGGCATTGACCTGAACGTCCTCGAAGAACGCGTCGATCGGCCCGCGCAGCGCGGCCATCGCCGCCATCGCCGCCGGGAAATCCTCGGCCGCAAGCGCCGGCGCGATCTTGGCCTGCGCCTCGTCCAGCGCGGCGAACAGGGCCTTTTCGCTGTCGGTTTCGGCGAATTTCGGATCCGCCCCGAAGGAGTATTCGACCCCGTCCTTTTCCTCGGCCTGGGTCAGGATGTTGTTGGCGCGCTTGAACCCCTGCACCAGGTTTTCGCCATCTTCGGTCGCGATCACCGCATTCAACGCGCGGGCGCGTTTGACCAGCAGGTTGATGTCATCATTGCCGTCCATCGCGATGCAGGCATCGATCACGTCATGGCGGATGCCCTCGTCGCGCAAGAACACCTTGAGCCGGTCGTGGAAGAAGTTCAACAGATCCTGGGTGGCTTCCGGCACCTTCCGTTCCATGTGCAGAATATCGGACAGGCGTTTTCCGGCCAGCTTCTCTTTCACAACCCGGAACGCCGCGCCAAAGACCCCGTGCTGGGCGATTTCTTCCAGCAGATCCGCGACATGCTCGTCATGCACCGCGTCGTTCGAGGCGACCTCGGCCCGGACGAGCTGTGCGTTCAGAATGCCGCCCAGCTTCAGCCGCAGGTCATTGTTCAGGATCAACCGGATCACCCCCAACGCCGCGCGGCGCAGCGCGAACGGGTCTTTCGAACCGGTGGGCTTTTCGTCGATCGCCCAGAACCCGGTCAACGTGTCCAGCTTGTCGGCCAGCGCCACCGTCACCGACAACGGTGCGGTGGGCACGTCATCCGACGGGCCCAGCGGCGAGTAATGCTCTTGCGCCACGGCGGCCACGGCGGCGTCTTCGCCGGCGGCTTCGATGTAATACCGCCCCATAAGCCCCTGAAGTTCCGGGAATTCATAGACCATTTCCGAGCTTAGATCGGCCTTGGCCAGTCGCGCGGCCTTCTCGGCCTGGTCCGAGTCGGCGCCCGTCACCGGGGCCAGTTCGCGGACCAGTGCGGCGATGCGGTCGATTCGCTGCGCCTGGGTGCCCAGCTTGTTGTGGAATGTCACGTTCTCCAGCGCGCGGGTCCATTGCGTGATGTCCGATTTGGCGACGCGCAGGTCGTTCTCCCAGAAGAATTTCGCATCGGCCAGACGCGCCGACAGAACCTTCTGGTTCCCGGCCAGAATGGTCGCGCCATTGTCGGTGGTCTCGCGGTTGGCCACGGTGACGAACCGTTCGATCCGCCCCGTTGCGGGATTGCGGACCGAGAAGAATTTCTGGTGCTCTTTCATCGAGGTCTGCAGCACCTCGGGCGGCAGGTCGAGGAATTCGTCGTCGATCTGCCCCATCAGCACCACGGGCCATTCGACCAGCCCGGCCACCTCGGCCAGCAGGCCCTTGTCCTCGACCACCTCCAGACCGGCGGCAAAGGCCAGGTTCTGCGCATCGTTCCAGATGTGCTCGGCGCGTTCCTCGGCCGACAGCACGACAAAGGCGCGTTTCAGCTTGGCGGCGTAATCCTCGAACCCGGTCACGGCAAACCGGCCCGGCGCCATAAAGCGGTGGCCCTCGGTGGTGTCGCCGGCGGTGATCCCGTCGATCTCCATCGGCACGACCTGCGCGCCGGATTCATCGCTGAGGATGCACAAAATCGAATGCAGCGGCCGCACCCAGCGCAAGGCCCCACTGCCCCAGCGCATGGATTTCGGCCAGGGGAAGTTGCGGATCGTGTCGGCCAGAACCTCGGCCACGATCTCGGCCGCCGGACGGCCCGGTTTCTCGATCGTGGCGAAATAGACCGCGCCTTTGGGCGTGTCGCGTTCCTCGAGTTGGTCGCGGCTGATCCCTGCGCCACGCAGGAACCCCTCGATGGCCGTGTCCGGCGCGCCGACCTTGGGGCCCTTGCGCTCCTCGCGGATGGTGGGGCTTTCGGCCAGCAGCCCCTCGACCGCCAGTGTCAGGCGCCGCGGCGTGGTCAGGGCGTGGGCATGGGCATAGGTCAGACCGGCCTCGACCAGACCGTCGGTGATCCGTTTTTTCAGATCCTCGCCGGCGCGGGTCTGCATGCGCGCGGGGATTTCCTCGGAAAACAGTTCGATCAGCAGGTCGGGCATTTTCGATCCTTAGAAATTGACGATCGTCTGGATGACGATGGCATTGGCGATATCCACGAAGAATGCGGATACAAGGGGGAGCACGATAAAGGCAATAGGCGAAGGCCCGTATCGCTTGGTTACGGCGGTCATATTGGCAATTGCGGTCGGTGTCGCGCCCAGCGCGAAGCCGCCGAACCCCGCCGCCAGCACGGCCGCGCGGTAGTTGGCGCCCATGACCGGGAACAGAACCCAGATCACGAAGGCCGCCGCAAACAACGTCTGCGCCGTCATGATCACCACGATGGACAGGCCCAGATCGGCGATGGTCCAAAGTTGCAGGCTCATCAAAGACATCGCCAGAAACGCGCCCAGCGCGAATTCCGAGATCAGCGCCAGCGACGGCGTGCGCGACACCGGCGCGGCGCGCGGGGCCAGCAGAGGGCGCAGGTTGCCGATCACGATGCCCATGATCAGGCACGGCACGAATAGCGGCAGTTTCAAACCCGCGGCCAGGATCGCCTGAGACAGAGCATAGCCAGCGATGATGGCCATGTTCAGGTACAGCAGCACCCGCATCACCGTCAGGTGGTCGATCTTCGCAGAGACCTCGGACGGCGCGTCGGGCACGCCGATCGTGTGTTCCTCGTCCGGGCGGTTTGGCGACAGGTCGCGCCCCTCGATCAACAGACGCGCGATGGGGCCACCGACCAGCGCGGCCAGGACCAGGCCCAGAGTCGCGACAGCCACGCCCAGTTCGGTCGCGCCCTCAAGCCCGGTCACCTGCGCGACCTCGGGCGCCCAGGCGATGGCGGTGCCATGGCCGCCGATCAGCGCGGCCGACCCAAACAGAACGCCGGACTGCGCCGGATAGCCGAAGGCCGCCGCCCCCGCCGCGCCGATCAGGTCCTGCGCCACGATCGTCAGCAACGTCAGGATCAGCAGCAGCACCAGAGGCTTTCCGCCCGCGATCAGGTCGGACAGCCGGGCATTCAGGCCGATCCCGGCAAAGAACAGCACCAGCAGGAGATCCCGCGCGGTCAGGTCGAATTCCAGTTCGATCCCGAACAGCAGATACAGCGCCAGAACCACCAGCGAGGCCAACAGGCCTCCGGTCACGGGTTCGGGGATGTTGAACCGGCGCAGGGCCTCGGCGCGGGCGTTGATCTCGGCGCCCATCAGGTAGACCGCAAAGCCCAGCGTTGCCGCCATGAAACCGGGGATATCCAGGGTAAATTCCACCGCGGGCCTCAGTTTTCGGAGCGCGGCGGACATTCCTCGCCGATCACGGTGCCGTCATAGGCCTTTTCGCCGCAGTTGTTCAGGACGTGCCAGGCAAAGCCGCGCCCGTCCCGGGTGACCGCAACCACCCTGTCCACACCATAGTGGATGTTCTTGACCCCGATGAACGCGCGGGCCGTGCCGCTTTCCAGCGCATTGCCCAGCGCCTCGGCGTCGTAGCAGTCGAACCAGGCAGGCGCCGTCAGCGGCTCGGCCTTTTGGGCGGGTTCGAACTGCTGGGCCAGTTGGTCCGGTGTCAGATCGGTCGTGAAACAGGCGCGGTACCGGATCGGAGAGCTGTCGGCGTCGATGGCTTGAAACCCGTCATAGGAAATGGGCACCGTCGCGCCGCTTTGCCGGTCGGTCAGAACGACATCCCGGCCGGGGGTCGGCGTGACGGTGTAATAATACCCATAGACCTGCAGGTAATACATGGCCGCGCCCGCGACCACCGCGCAGACCACAATGAGAATTGCCAGCAGCTTTCCGGTCATAGATCGCGCCTCCTGTTCACGCAGCGTCTTTCAAGTCGTAAGAAAATGAGACAAGGTCGGAACCGGAACCTGATATCATAGGGCAGTTTGCATGGATCTGACACTGGCCACCGGATTTTTCGGCGCGCTGTTCGCGATCATGAACCCGATCACCAACCTGCCCGTTTTTCTGAGCGTGACCGAGGGTCTGGATCTGGGCGACCAGCGCAAGGTTGCGGTCAAGACCGCCTTGTACTGCCTTGTTCTCGGGGGGCTTTTCGCCATTCTCGGCAATCAGATTCTGGGGTTGTTCGGGATCAGCGTCAATGATCTGCGGGTCGCCGGCGGCCTTGTGGTTCTGCTGTTCGGGCTGAACATGCTGAACGGCGGCGAAACCAGCGCGCATCATGGGACGGACAGCGAAAAACAGGCCTATCCTGCGCCCGAGACCGTCGCCTTCTATCCGCTGACCTTTCCCATTCTCGTGGGGCCGGGCACCATCACCACGGTCATCCTGTTTGCCCATCATGTCGGCAACGTTGCCGATGCCATGCTTTATGCCGGGGTGTTTTCGGGCGTGACGCTGCTGTTGCTGGTCACCTTCTGGAATGCCGCGGCCCTTGGCCGGCGCCTGTCGGACAACGCCCGCGTCATCATGAGCCGCCTGATGGGCATGATCCTGTCGGCCATCGCGGTCGGCATGATCGCGGACGGCCTGAAGGCCCTGCTGCCGGGATTGGCCTGAGCGGCCCATCAGGCCTGGTACCCGGCCGCCTCGGTCTGCACGAAGGCATCGGCACATTGCTTGGCCAGCGCCCGCACCCGCCCGATATAGGCCTGCCGTTCCGTCACCGAGATCACGCCGCGCGCGTCCAGCAGGTTGAAGATATGGCTGGCCTTGATGCACTGGTCATAGGCGGGATGCGCCATGATGATGCGCTTGCCCGTCTTGGGGTCCACATGCTCCTGGCTCAGGATCGCGGCGCATTCGGCCTCGGCCTCCTCGAAATGGCGCAGCAGAACCTCGGTATTGGCCACGTCGAAATTCCAGCGGGCGTATTCTTCCTCGGTCTGCTTGAAGATGTCGCCATAGGTCAGCGGGATCGGCGATTGCGGATCGTTGAAGGGCATGTCCATCACGTGGTCGATGCCCAGCACATACATCGCCAGACGCTCCAGCCCATAGGTCAATTCGCCCGAGACCGGCGCACAGTCATGGCCGCCGACCTGCTGGAAATAGGTGAACTGGCTGACTTCCATGCCGTCGCACCAGACCTCCCAGCCCAGGCCCCATGCGCCCAATGTCGGGCTTTCCCAGTCATCCTCGACGAACCGGATGTCGTGCAGGTCCATGTCGATGCCGATGGCCTGAAGGCTGCCCAGATACAGCTCTTGCAGGTCCGGCGGGCTGGGTTTGATCAGCACCTGGTACTGGTAATAATGCTGCAGACGGTTGGGGTTTTCGCCATAGCGGCCGTCGGTCGGGCGGCGCGAGGGCTGCACATAGGCCGCGGCCCAAGGCTTGGCGCCCAGTGCGCGCAAGGTGGTTGCAGGGTGGAAGGTGCCGGCTCCGACCTCCATGTCATAGGGCTGCAGAATGGCGCAGCCCTTCGAGGCCCAGTAGTTTTGAAGCCGCAGGATGATTTCCTGAAATGAACGTGGTGCGCTGGACGGTTCGGTCATGACATTCCCTTTGGGCGCGGATGTGCCCGGTTCCGGTCGGTTTGGCCCTTCCTATGCAAGGGGCCAGAGGGCGTCAACGGGCCAATGGCCGCTGGCTGTCACTGTGCCGCCACACTGGAAATTCCCCGTGGCCGGGCCATGGCTTTCGCCGGCGTGAATCGCGTAATCTGTTCCACAGCCAGGACACCGCACAAACGGGCAGAAAATGACACGTATTCTAGTTGCATTTCTTTTCACGATTTCTTTCGGCCTGCGGGCCGCGATCGCTCAGCAAGGCGCCGACCCCGGCGTCTGGGTTCAGATCGAGGCGCAGCCCTCGCTGCGCGAGGCGCAGGAACGCGCCCAGGCCTATGCCGGCGCCCTGCCCGACGTGAACGGGTTTCGCCTGAACAGCGGCTGGTACGCCATCGTGATCGGCCCCTATCTGCGTGCGGATGCCGAACAGGTTCTGCGCGTCTATCGCGCCGAGCGTCAGATCCCGTCGGACAGTTTCATCACCTTTTCCACCGCGCTGGGACAGCAATTCTGGCCCATCGGCGCGAATGTCCTGAACCGGGGCGCCATCACGGCCCCCGTCCAGCCCGAACCCGAACAGCCTCAGGCCGGCCTGACCCTGCAAGCGTCGGACGAAACCCGCGCCCAGGCTCTGCAATCCGAACGGCGACTGAGCGCGCAGGAGCGCAAGGACCTGCAGACCGCCCTGCAGGCCGCCGGATTCTACAACGCCACGATCGACGGCGCATTCGGACAGGGCACTCGCCGGTCGATGGCCGACTGGCAGCGGTTCAACGGGTTCGAGCCCACCGGCGTTCTGACCACCGCACAGCGCAAGGTGCTGATGGATGACTACGATGCGCCGCTCATCAGCGTCGGCATGCAGCGCCATGTCGATGACCGCGCCGGGATCTCGATGGACCTGCCGCTGGGTGTCGTGGCCTTTGACCGGTACGAGGCGCCGTTCGCCCATTTCAACCCCACGGGCGATCTGGACGCCCGCGTGTTGTTGATCAGCCAGGAGGGCGACAGGAACACGCTGCGCGCCCTCTACGAGGTGATGCAGTCGCTGGAAATCGTCCCGCTCAACGGCCCGCGCGAGATCCGTGGCAACCGCTTCTCGATCGAAGGCCGCGGCAACGGGATCGTGTCCCATACCCAGGCCGAGTTGAAGGATGGCCGAATCAAGGGTTTCACCCTAGTCTGGCCCGAGGGGGACGAGGCCCGCCGGTCGCGCGTTCTGTCCGCCATGACCAACGGCTTTGCCCCGCTGGACGCGGTGCTGGACTCGTCCGCCGGTGTGACGGCCAGCCAGAGCGTCGATTTGATGTCAGGCCTGCGCATCCGCAAGCCGCGCCTGTCGCGGTCGGGCTTCTTTGCCGACCCCAGCGGGCTGGTCCTGACCGTGGCCGAGGCCGTCCAGAACTGCGGCCGCATCACTCTGGATGATGATCAGGACCTGGAACTGGCCCACAGCGATCCCGACCTGGGCGTGGCGGTTCTGCGACCGGCACGCGATCTGGCGCCGATGGCCGTGGCAGCCCTGAACGACGCGCCGCCGCGACTGCAGTCCGAGGTGGCCGTCGCCGGGTATTCCTATGAAGGCGCGCTGGGTGCCCCGACGCTGACATTTGGCAAGGTCGCCGACCTGCGCGGCCTGAACGGCGAGTCCGGCGTGACCCGCCTGAGCCTTGCGGCGCAACCGGGGGACGCCGGCGGGCCGGTCTTTGACGATCACGGCAATGTGGTGGGCCTGTTGCTGCCCACCCGGACCGAAGGCCGCACCCTGCCCCGCGATGTCAGCCTGGCCGCCGCGGCCGCGCGCCTGCATGACCTGTTGTCAAAAGCAGGCGCCACGGCACAGCCCGCGCAGGAAACCGGACAGGTCTCGCCGGACGAGCTGAACCGACGCGCGACCGGCATGACGGTTCTGGTGAATTGCTGGGACTGATCCAGGCCTTGTGAACCGACCGAGGGCGCCGCAATTTCATGCGGCGCCCTTTGCGGTCAACCGTTCAGGATATCGGGCGTCACATGAATCAGCGTGGGCCGCGGCGCGTCAAAGGCCGCCCGCACCGCATCCTGCATGTCGGACAATGACGCCAGTGCCGCCGACAAGGCACCGAACGCCTCGGCCAACTTGCAGAAATCGGGGTTGCGCGCCACCACGGCGTTGGGGGCAATCTGGCTGCTGACCATGCTGTCCTCGATCTCTTTCAGCTTGCCGTTGTCCCACAGGATGATCGGCAGCGACAGGCCCAGTTCCACCGCAACGCCCAGTTCCTGCATCGTGTAGTGAAAGCCATAGTCCCCCGCGATCACCGCGGTCGGCTTGCCGCGCCGCGCCACCGCACCGCCGATCCCCGCCGGCAAGGCATAGCCCAGGGTTCCGAACCCGGTCGGATGATGCCAGTGGCGCGGGAAGGCCATGTCCCAGACCTCTTTCGCCGCATAGGCGAACTGGGTCATGTCGGAATAGATCATCGTGTCGGCCGGCATCGCCGCGCGCAGGGCATCGGCCACGGGCACGATACCCGGGCGCTCGGCATCGACCTCGGCCCGCCAGCGCGCACGCGCCTCGGCCACCTCGTCGGGGCTCCAGCCGGTTGCGGGCTTGGCGGCCTCGGTGGCGGCCCAAAGGGCCTGCGCAAAGCTCTCGGCATCGGCCTGCAGCTTGACCGCGGCCCGGTGGCGATCCGACAGCACCTCGGGGTCCAGATCGACCCGCACCAGCGTTGCCTTGTGGCCCAGATCATCGCGCCACAGATCCACCTCTCCCAACTCGGCCCCGACCGCAATCACCAGATCGGCGGACCCGATGACCTCGGCGCTGCCCGGACGCGGCAACATGGCGCCGAAATCCAGCGCGTATCCCGTGCCGACCAGCCCCCGGCCGGCATAGGTGGTGAAACAGGCCGCGCCCAGATTGGTCAGGATCTGGCGCCACAGGTTCGACCGCGCACCGCCCCCCAAAATGAACAAAGGCCGGCGCGCGATGTTCAGCAGCGACAGGACCGGGGCGATGTCGGGCGCCAGCGCACGCATCCGCTGCGCGTCCTGGTTGGGAAACGGCGCGGGGTCGGCCTCGGCCTCGAGCCGGCCGATCGGCACCTGGATATGCTTGGGACGCGGACGCTGCAGCGCGAATTCCTCGAAGGCGCGTTCGATCAGACCATAGGCCGCTTGCGCGTCGTTGGCCTGGCACGACCAGTCGGCCACGCAGCCCGCGGCGGCGCGCTGATCCTTCATCTGGTGCAACTGGCCTCGCCGGGCCTGGGCTTCGTCCAGGCACGAGGACAGAACCAGCATCGGCACCGAATCCGTATACCCCTGCCCCATCGGTGTCAGGATATTGCACAGGCCCGGACCGGTGATCACATAGGCCACGCCCGGCTTGCCCGTGGCACGCGCATAGCCGTCAGCCATGAAGCCGGCACCCTGTTCGTGCCGGGCAAGGATATGGGCAATGCCCGCCTCTTCGATCCCGCGATACATTTCCTGATTGTGCACGCCGGGAATGCCGAAGATGACCTCGACCCCCCGATCCCTGAGCATGTGGGAAATCTGCGCGCCCAGTGATCTTTTCATCAGCCCCTCCAGAACCTTATGGTGAACAGGACATAGACGGCCATCAATTCCAGCCGCCCGGTCAGCATGCCGAAGGTCAGCAGCCACTTGGCCGTGTCGTTCAGCCCGGCAAAGTTTCCGGCCGGGCCGATCTGATCGCCCAGTCCGGGGCCGACATTGGCCAGCGCCGTGGCCGCGCCCGAGACGGCGGTGATGAAATCCAACCCGGTCAGCGCCAGTGCCCATGACAGCCCGCCCAGCGACAGGGCGAAGAACATGAAAAAGCTCATGACCGAGGTCAGCACGTCGCGGCTGATCGGGCGGCCGTCATATTTGGGGATGAACACCCCATGCGGTGACCGGATGCGCTGAATCTGCGCCTTGATCGAGGCAAACAGCAGCTGATACCGGAACACCTTGATCGAACAGGCGGTCGAGCCCGCACATCCGCCGATCAGCCCGATCATGAAGAACATCATGATCGGAAAACTGCCCCAGGCCATGTAGTCGACGCTGGCATAGCCGGTGCCAGAAATGATCGAGGTGATGTTGAACAGCGACTCGCGCACCGCCTGTTCCCAATGATGCGGAAAGACCGAAGTCAGGAACACCGCCATCACCACCACCAGCACGGCAATCGTGGCCAGGAAAACGCGGATCTGGCTGTCCTCCCACAACGAGGTGGTCCGGCCGTTCACGAATTGCACATAGCGCACGAAGGGCAGCGCCGCGAGGATCATGAAAACGGATGCCGCATATTCCGCAGGCCCCGAAAAGGTGCCAAAAGAGGCGTCATAGTTCGAAAACCCGCCGGTCGATATCGTCGTCAACGCATGCACCAGCGCGTCAAAGAAACTCATCCCCAACCCGGCATAGACCAGACCGCAGACAAAGGTCAGAAAGACGTAGATCAGAGAAATCTGTCCCGCGATCTCCTGCGCGCGGGGCAGGATCTTTCCCATGGTCTCGAACCCTTCCGAGCGGAAGATCTGCATCCCGCCGACCTTGAGCTCGGGCAGGAACACCATGGCGACGACGATGATGCCGATCCCGCCCAGCCACTGCAGGATTCCGCGCCACAACAGCAATCCGCGCGGCAGGTCGTCCAGCCCGGAAATGACGGTCGAGCCGGTGGTGGTCAGGCCGGACATCGCCTCGAAATAGGCGTCCACGAAGCGCAGTTCGGTCGCGCCGAAGATGAAGGGGATCGCGCCGAACAGAGGCAGCGCGATCCAGACCGAAGTGGTCAGAAGAAAGGTCTGACGGATCGTCAGCCCCTCGCCCACGCCGTTGGCGCAGCTCATGGCCAGAACGGTTCCTGTCAGAATCGTGATGATCCCGCTTTCAAAGAAAACGGTCCATTCGCCCCTGCCTTCGATGATGTCGGCAAGCATGGGCAGCGCCATGGTCGCCCCGAGAATGGCGACCAGCAATCCAATCACATATCCGACAGGGCGAAGATCCATCATGGCGCGCAGGGTTGGCGCGCCCACCCGGAACTGTCAAGCGCAAGACCCGCGATCAGTCCTTGGTTGTGACCTTTGGCTCAGGCATCGCCGGCGGCTTGGACGGCGCTCGAGTCCGGCGCGGCGCCGGCTTGGCGGATGGGGTTGCCGCGGCCGTCTTCGTCCCGGCGGCAGGTCCGGATGCCATGGCTGGCTGAACCATCGACGCAGGTTTCGCTCGTTTCTTTTCCGACTTGGACTGCGCAGGTTCCGCCTGTTTGGACACTGGTGGCCGGACGGGCGCCTTTGAGGCGGCCTTGGGGGTCGACCGTACAGCCACAGCCGGCTTCGCCGCTTTCCGCGTGCGGGTTTTCGGCGCGGGTTTGGCATTTTCTGCCCTGGCAACCGGCTTGGGTTTGGTTTGGCGTGCGGGTTTCCGGGCGGCGGGCTTTGCTGCGGACGCATCGGCCTGCGCGCCCTGCGGAAGCGCGAATGCTGAACGGGCGAAAAGTTCCACAATCTTCATTTGGCTGGACACGACTTGGCCCGCCAGGCGCATGGCAGCGGCTTGAAGCTCAAGCTGATGGGCAATCGGATTCATTACATGTCTCTCCTGTAAATGCGAAGCAGCCGGAAACCTGAGGGGCAAAACCCCTTGCCGCACCGAACCATCGGGCGATCAGAGGCGGGGTGCAGTCCAAGGCGATGCACGTCTCGGCTTCCTTTCGGGATGGCGCACCCAGCCGTGCGGATGCGCCGATGCTGCATTCAAGAGAATGATACCGCGGAAATGCCGCAGCCGCAGCAGAATCTGCTGCGATGCGGCGAAAAGGCGCTGAGCGGTCAAATCCCGCGCATTTTTTCAGCAGCTTGCGCCGATCACCCCACGTGGAACAGCGTCGAAAACAGGCGCGGATCCAGGCTGGATGCGGCGAAAGTCGGGCCTTCGGTCAGGATCGAGACCGCATCATGGCTGTGCAGGCTTTCCTGATGGCTGGCGATCACCCGGAAGTCACCCACATGATGATTGGCCTGCAATTCCGCGCAGAACAGACGCGCGGCATCCTCGACGAAAATCGGATTGGCGGCATTCAGTTCGGCAAAGGCCTGCTCATCCTCGCGCTTGACCATCACCTGGGTTTCGGTAGGCACGGCCCGGCGGCACAAGGCGATCAGGTCTTCGAACCACAAGCAATCGGCGTCACTGTCGACGACGACCGAGACCCGCGCCACCGACCGTTGCGAATGCGGCGTCGCCAGCTGCCCCCGAACCGACCGGGCGTGTTCGCTGAGCTCCAGCGAACAGGGACAGGTCGAGGAATAGACATAGTCGAGATGCATGATCTTCTGACGCACGCCGCCTTGTTCGACCAGTTCAAGCGCGATGTCGTAATACTGATATCCTTCCAGCCCCGATCGCAGGCTCTTGACCCGTTCGGGATAGGAAAAGCGCATCTGCAGCCGCGCGTCGAAACTGTCGAGATCGGTCAGATAGTCGCTCAGCGCGGCTTCCATGACCTCGAAACTGAACGTACGCTCGGCATGTTTGTAGAAGGACCGCATGATCCGGGACATGTTGATGCCCTTTTTCTCGGCCTCCAGGCTGACGGTGCCCGTGACCGAGGTTTCCAGCGTCAGGTCCGGACCGTTCTTGCTGTGGAAGCGGATCGGCAGGCGGAAATTCGAGATGCCCACGTGCTGGATTTGCTGTTTCGCACCCCGGATCAGGCTGGACGGGCCGTTCTGGAGATCGGGCAACGCAGCCTTGTAGGCTTCGTCGACTTTGAAGTCTTCGGGGTATTCACGTGACATCGAAGGGTAGTTGTCCGGCATCAACCCTGGCACCAAGCGCGCCACGGCTGGGTCAAGCTGGCTGATCTCGGCCGCGCTTGCGCCTTTTGCCCATTTCCGCAGGACCTTGAGAGCCTCGGCGGCCGCGTCCCGATCCGGTTTTTCGTCCATGTCGCGCGAATGAATGTTCATCGGCTGCGTATCCTCAGTGTCGTCAGGCCATCTTTGACCGCGGCGAAAGCCTCAGTCTAACCCGATACGGGTGAGATAGCAGCCCGGATTGAAAAAACCACCGCAAAACCGCCGTTTCCGAACGGATTGCGCCCTTTTCGCCGGGGCGCCGTCAGGCCGCAGCGGCCGCGAGCGCCTGCCGGATATCCGCCAGCAGATCGTCGGCATCCTCGAGCCCGACGGAAAAGCGGATCAGACCCGGCGTGATGCCCAATTCGTCTTTCTGGGCATCGCTCAGCCGCTGGTGCGTGGTCGTCGCCGGATGGGTTGCGATGGACTTGGCATCGCCCAGATTGTTCGAGATCACCGGGATCGTCAGCGCGTTCAGGAACCGGAAGGCCGCGTCCTTGCCCCCCCTGATGTCCAGCGACAGGACCGTACCGCCCTTGCCCCCCAGTTGCCTTTGCACCAAGGCGTTCTGGGCATGAGATTTCAGACCCGGATACATGATCCGCTCCAGCGTTTCGTGGCCTTCCAGCGCTTCGGCCAGCTTTTGCGCCGTCTCGGCCTGGGCATTGACCCGCAGCGCCAACGTTTCCAGCCCCTTGAGCATGACCCAGGCGTTGAAGGGGCTCAGCGCGCCGCCGGTGTGTTTCAGGTAGGGCTCCACCGTGCCGCGGATGAACTCCTTGCCACCAAGGATCACCCCGCCCAGCGCACGGCCCTGCCCGTCGATATGCTTGGTCGCCGAATAGACCACCACGTCGGCGCCCTGCGCGATCGCTTGCGAGAACACCGGGGTCGAGAAAACATTGTCGACGATCACCGTGGCCCCCACCGCGTGGGCCAGCTCGGCCACGGCCTCGATGTCGATGACCTCGAGCGTCGGGTTGGACATGGATTCGAAGAACACCGCCTTGGTGTCGGGCCGAATCGCCGCCTTCCACTGGTCCAGATCGGTGCCATCGACGAAAGTCACCTCGACACCATAGCGGGTCAGGATATTCTCCAGGATATACAGGCACGACCCGAACAGCGCCTTGGCCGAAACCACGTGGTCCCCGGCCTTGAGCATCGAGGTCAGCGCCCCGTTCACCGCCGCCATGCCGGATGCGGTGGCGAATGCGTCCTCGGCCCCTTCCAGCGCAGCGATGCGCTGCTCGAACATCGACACGGTGGGGTTGCCGTAACGGGCATAGATGAACTCGTCGGGCCCGGATTCGATGAACCGCGCCTCGGCCTGTTCGGCGGTGTCGTAAACGAAACCCTGTGTCAGGAAGATCGCCTCGCTCACCTCTTTGTATTGACTGCGGCGGATGCCACCATGCACGGCCTTGGTGCGCTTGCTCCAGCTGTCGCTCATCTCGTCCCTTTCCGCCCCGGAACCCGAGGGCAAAGAAAAAACCCCAATCGCGGTCAAGCGAAAGGGGGCTTTCATCCTGACCTTTTAGCGGTGTTGTTTAGCGTGGCCCGCAATCCGGTAACAAATCGCCACGTGGTTCCTGCGTTGCCCATATGTCCCGTATCCCGTTGCGTCAAGACCTGAACCGCCGTCTTCCCCTTGCCGTTCGCCGCAAATGCCTCAAGATCATCCCCAGACCACGGAGGACACGATGGCGGACCCGATCGAGCTTTACTACTGGCCCACGCCGAACGGCTGGAAAATCTCCATCGCGCTCGAGGAGATGGGACTGCCCTACACCGTTAACCTGATCGACATCGGCAAGGGCGACCAGTACGACCCGAAGTTCCTCAAGATCGCCCCCAACAACAAGATGCCCACCATCATCGACCCCGACGGCCCCGACGGCGCGCCGGTCTCGATCTTCGAAAGCGGCGCGATCCTGATGTATCTTGCGCGCAAGACCGGGCGGTTCTACGGCGATACCGAGCGCCAGCGGATCGCGGTCGAGGAATGGCTGATGTGGCAGATGGGCGGCGTCGGCCCGATGGCGGGACAGGCGCATCATTTCCTGAAATACGCGCCCTTCTTCGACCCGCCGCAGGACATCCCCTATGCCAAGGACCGCTACCGCACCGAGGTCGCCCGTCTTTATGGCGTGCTGGACCGGCGGCTGGCGGAACACGAATACGTCGCCGGAGACTTCTACTCCATCGCCGACATGGCGATCTGGCCCTGGGCCAGCCTGTGGGAGGGCCAGCAGCAGACGCTGGAGGACAAACCCCACATGGCCCGGTGGCTCGAGGCCATGGCCGCCCGTCCCGGCGTGCAGGCGGGGCAGCCCTTGCACGCCGAACTGCGCGGCGATCACCGCAGCAAAGAGGCGCAGGGAGTTTTGTTCAAGAGGTGACAGAGATTGGAGAGATAAGAATGGAAATCAGGCATTGACTATGTTGGAGTGAAACTCAAATTTAATCCTCAGCAACGTTTACACGCATTCAAATTGCACAATGAGAATTCACGGCATCGAATTCAACATGGATTGGCACCAAGGAGCCAGCCCACGCGAAAAACTTCCCAAAGCCTATGGTGTTTATTGCGAGATCGTCTGGCCAGTTCGAGGAATTCGTATTGGAATTTCAAAGAACATTTGGGCTCGCCACGGCAATGCTGCGAGTTGGATGCGCAGCATGAAAAAAGGCTCGGGCTCTCGGGCTCGGCGCGTAGGCCCTTATGCGAACCATGCAAAAGACTGGGGCGATCTGGGGTTGGAAACATTCGTGCTTTCCACTGACCCACGTCCAAAGGACGAAAACCTCCGGTATGAATGTGAAACCCACCTGCATCGTTGGGCCGAAGAACAATCGGAGTGGAAAAATTTCAATGCCGAAAAATGGAGACCGAAGAACTATGGCATCCCCGTTTTGGATGAGGCGGCGGCGGCCAAGGCATGGGGCGTTGAATTGATCTGGTCTCTTCCGCAAGTGCCCACAACTGCGCGTGGGCTGTCCTAGATTGGTCAATTTCAGGGTGTAACCCCTCTGGTTACGGGCAAGCCAAAGATTTCCTTCGGCTGTTTTCTCCCCACGTCAACAGATGCACCCCTTTCGAGAAATCACCAATCGGGCCCACGCTTGCGTAGTTCATTGCATTGCCTCGAAACTGCCCAACGATCACCCGTCCACCGGCTGCACGGCCCGCTGATACAGATGCCAGGTGGTGTGCCCAAGGATCGGCAGGGTAAAGATCAGGCCCACAAAGGCCGGGACCAGCGACAGCAGCATGGTGACCACGATGATCGCCGCCCAGCCCAGCATGACCACCGGGTTTTCCCGGACCACCCGAAGGGACGTGAGCATGGCGGTGATGAAATCGACCTCGCGGTCAAGCAGCAGGGGCATGGCGACGACCGTCACCGAGAACAGCACCGCCGACAGAAACGCGCCGACGCAGGTGCCGATCGCAAGAAAGATCCAGCCCTCGGGC
This sequence comes from Ruegeria intermedia, assembly GCF_900129345.1. Classification (GTDB taxonomy): domain Bacteria; phylum Pseudomonadota; class Alphaproteobacteria; order Rhodobacterales; family Rhodobacteraceae; genus Ruegeria; species Ruegeria intermedia. The sequence goes on from NZ_FQVK01000013.1 coordinate 42,851, forward strand.
GTGAAGAACACGGTGTGCAGGAACCCCTGCAGATCCGAGAAGGAGGAATGCTGCAGGACGATCACCATCACGGTCCGGAACTGATAGAACCACACCCAGCAAATGAACAGGGTGACAAAGGCCATCCAACCCATCTCGCGCTTGCGCTGATTGGCCATGACGGCGAGGATGTCACGCCAGCCGAAGTCTTCGCCCTTCTGCATCCGGCGCGACATTTCATACAGCCCGGCGGCGGCAAAGGGCGCGACCAGCGGAAACCCGACCGCGGCGGGGATGACCATCCAGACCGCGCCCAGCCAGACCAGGGCCCACACGAACAGGATACCGAACAGCGCATAGAACAGGCCGAAAAAGCCGCTCATGACCGGGCGTGCCAGAAAGTCGGAAAACCCCGCCTTCAGCGACGCCTTGATATCATCCACCGTGACCTTGTTGACCTTGGGCGCAGTCCCCTGCTGCGGCGCCGGATTGCCCGGCGTGGACGCTTCGGCTTTGGATGCCATGACAAACTCCTCCACGGAAAAGTTTGCATCAGGTCAGGCATCAGGGCAAGCCGGCCTGCCCATCGCCTCGCACCAGCAGATCCAGCATCCCCGAGATGTCCTCGATCTCTTCCGCGATCACATGGGTCACCGAATGGGCCCGCTGCATCCGGCCGGTGACACGCAGCAACCGCCCCGAGATCACCGCCCGGCGGAACCGTTCATAGATCTTGCGCCAGACGATGACGTTCACGATGCCGGTCTCGTCCTCGAGCGTGACGAAGATCACCCCCTTGGCCGTCCCCGGCCTCTGCCGCAGGATCACCAGCCCCGCCACCGTCACCCGCGCGCCCTCGGGCGGTTCCTGCAGCCGGCTGGCGGGCAGGCAGGCGGGCGGGCGCGGCCAGTCCTGGCCTGAAACCGTGGGGGATGCCGGGGCGACGATCATGAGAACAAAAATAGAACATCTGTCAGGAATGTCCAGACGCGCCACGCCGAGTCGCAAATGAGGCTGGAAACGCCTAGATGGCTTGATTAGGAAGATGCGGAACATCGCAAAAGGAAGACGCGAGCAATGGCAAAGATCACTTACATCGAGCACGGCGGCACCGAGCATACCGTCGAAGTCGCCAACGGCCTGACCGTGATGGAAGGCGCCCGCGACAACAACATTCCCGGCATCGAAGCCGATTGCGGCGGCGCCTGCGCCTGCTCGACCTGCCATGTCTATGTCCACCCCGACTGGGTCGAGAAACTGCCCGCCAAGGACGACATGGAAGAGGACATGCTGGATTTCGCCTACGAGCCCGACCCGGCCCGTTCGCGCCTGACCTGCCAGATCAAGGTGACGGACGAACTGGACGGGCTGATCGTGCAGATGCCGGAAAAGCAGATCTGATGCGACGGCGCATGCCCCGCTCGTCCGGCGGCATGCGCTGCGGATTCAAGTCGCCGCGTCCGGCGGTGCGCTTTTGGCCATGCCGCGTGCGCGGCGCGCTGATGGTTGCGAGCCTGTGGCTGGCGGGTCCTGCCTTGGCCGCCGAAACCATAGCGACCGCCCGCTACACCGATCCGACCACCCGCTATCCCCACGGCGTTCTGGGCGACCGGATCGAATGGGGGTCGATTGAACTCACTCTTTCAGGCGGCACGCGCCGCATCTTCACGTTGCCCGATCATCTCGTCTTCGAAGACCTCGCGCCGCGGGTGGTCGACGTCACAGGCGACGGGCTTCCCGAAGTCATCACGGTGGAGAGCGACGCGCAGCACGGCGCGCGCCTTGCCATCTACGGCCCGCACGGCCGCATGGCGGCGACACCGCATATCGGCACCCGTTTCCGCTGGCTGGCCCCGGTCAGCGCAGCTGACCTCGACGGCGACGGACATATCGAAATCGCCTATGTTGATCGCCCCCACTTGGCCAAAATCCTGCGAATCTGGCGCCTTGCCGGCGGCCAACTGTCGGAAATTTCCGCGCTCCCCGGCCTGACCAACCACCGGATCGGCGACGATTTCATCTCGGGCGGCCTTCGCACCTGCGACGGCCAGCCTGAGTTGATCGTCGCCAGCGCCGACTGGCAGCGGATCATCGCCATCCACCACGAAGACGGCTGGCGCACCCGAGACCTCGGCCCGCTGACCGACGACAATTCCCTCGCACGCGCGCTCACCTGCTGACCGCACGCTTCATCTGGCCTCAAATATCCTGGGGGTGAGGCCGCAGGCCGAGGGGGCAAAGCCCCCTTTCCCCGCAGGCCCTCAAGCGGTCAAAGCGCCCGCCACCCGATATCGCGGCGATAGAAGCCGCCCGGCCAATCGATGGCCTCGACCATCGCATAAGCGTTGTCCCGCGCCTCGTGCAGTGTCGCTCCACGCGCCGTCACGTTCAGAACCCGGCCCCCTGCGGCCACAATCAGCCCGTCCTGCGCTTTGGTGCCCGCGTGAAAAACCATGTGGTTGCCGTCCTCGGGCAAGTCATCCATCCCGTTGATCACGCTGCCTTTTTCATACGCCCCAGGATAGCCCTGCGCGGCCATCACCACGGTCAAGGCGTGATCGTCGGCCCAGTTGACCCGCGCCTCGCCCAGTCGTCCCTCGGCCGCCGCATGCATCAGGTCCAGCGCCTGCGCCCCCAGCCGCATCATCAGCACCTGACATTCCGGGTCGCCAAAGCGCACGTTGTATTCCACCAGCCTCGGCTGACCGTCCTTGATCATCAGACCGGCATACAGCACCCCCTGGAACGGCGTGCCGCGCCGGGCCATCTCGGCCATCGTCGGGCGCACGATCTCATCCATCGCACGTGCCTCGACCTCGGGGCTCAGAACCGGTGCCGGAGAATAGGCACCCATGCCGCCAGTGTTCAGGCCGGTATCGCCCTCGCCCACGCGCTTGTGGTCCTGCGCGGTGCCGACCGACAGGATGCTCTCACCGTCACACAGCACGAACAGCGAGGCCTCTTCACCGTCCATGAACTCCTCGATCACCACCTCGGCCCCGGCCCCGCCGAAGGCGCCGCCGAACATGTCGTCCACGGCCTCCAGCGCGGTCGCCTCGTCCATCGCCACGATCACGCCCTTGCCCGCGGCCAGACCGTCGGCCTTGACCACGATCGGCGCACCCTGCTGGCGGATATAGGCCTTGGCCGGCTCGGCCTCGGTAAACCGGGCATAGGCGGCAGTGGGCGCACCGGCCGCATCGCAGATTTCCTTGGTGAAGCTCTTCGAGGCCTCCAGCCGCGCCGCCTCGGCCGAGGGGCCAAACACCAGAATGCCCGCCTCGCGCAGCCGGTCGGCCACCCCAGCGGCCAAGGGCGCCTCGGGGCCGATGATCACGAAATCGATCGCGTTTTCCTCGGCGAAGCTGACCACCGCGCCGCCATTCTCGATATCCAATGCCGCGCAATCGGCGATCTGCGCGATCCCGGCATTGCCCGGCGCCACGATCAGGCGGTCGCATTTGGGGTTCTGCATCACCGCCCAGGCCAGGCTGTGTTCGCGCCCGCCGCTGCCGAGAATGAGGATGTTCATGAAAGTCTCCGATCTGCTTGGCCTTGCCTGCGCGGCGTTCTAAGCTGCGCGGGCAATCGAAACAAGGCGCTGAAATGTCCGACCTGCTTGACGATCCGATTCCCGGCCAGAATACCCCCGAATACACCGTGTCCGAGATCTCGGGCGAGGTGAAACGCACGCTGGAAGGCACATTTGGCCGAATCCGCGTACGGGGCGAGGTCGGGCGTGTGTTCAAGGCGCGCTCGGGGCACTTGTACTATGACATCAAGGACGACCGGAACGTGCTGGCCTGCACCACCTGGAAAGGCCAGATCGCGGGCCTGTCGGTGGTGCCGGAAGAGGGGCTCGAAGTCGTCGTCACGGGCCGCCTCACCGCATTTGGCGCGCAGTCGAAATACAACCTGAACGTCGACGAGGTGGCCGTAGCCGGTCAGGGCGCGCTGATGGCGCTGCTGGAAAAACGCAAGAAACAGCTCGAATCCGAGGGCCTGTTCGCGCCCGAGCGCAAAAAGCCCCTGCCCTTTCTGCCGCGGATCATCGGCGTCGTCACCTCGCCCTCGGGCGCGGTGATCCGCGACATCCTGCACCGCCTGCGCGACCGATTCCCGCGCAAGGTTCTGATCTGGCCCGTGGCCGTGCAGGGCGCCAATTGCGCGTCCGAGGTCGCCAACGCCATCCAGGGTTTCAACCGCCTGACACCCGGCGGCGCGTTGCCTCGCCCCGACCTGATCATCGTCGCCCGCGGCGGCGGCTCGATCGAGGATCTGTGGGGATTCAACGAGGAAATCGTGGCCCGCGCCGCCGCCGCGTCCGAGATCCCGCTGATCTCGGCGGTGGGGCACGAAACCGATACCACGTTGATCGACTATGTCTCGGACCGCCGCGCGCCCACCCCCACCGCCGCCGCCGAACTGGCCGTGCCCGTGCGCATGGAACTGCTGGCCTGGACCGGCGAACAGGGCGCGCGCCTGTCCCGCGCGGCCACCGACGCGGTACAGCGCCGGGCGCAACGCCTGCGCGATCTGTCGCGCGCCCTGCCGCGCCCCGAGACCCTGCTGGACGGGCCGCGCCAGCGACTGGACCTGATTGCCGATCGTCTGGCCCCTGCGTTGCAACGCGGTGTGCAGAACCGCCGCCTGCAGGTGGTGGAACTGTCCGGGCACCTGCGCCCGTCAACGTTGCGCAACCTCGTGGCCGCGCGGCAGGACACGCTGCGCAACCTGTCCTCGCGCCTGTCGATCCGCCCGATCCAACGCGACATCCAGCAGCAGCGCGACCGAGTCAACCAACTGGCCCAGCGCATGGCGGCCGCGCAGACCCTGCGGGTGGACCGGCTCCGCCAGCAACTGGATGCGACCGACCGGTTGCGCGAGACGCTCAGCTACAAGGCCACACTTCAACGCGGCTATGCCGTTGTGCATGCCGACAGCGGCGTGGTCACCACAAAGGCACAGGCCGGCAAACACGCCACTCTGACCATCGAGTTCGCCGATGGAAAACTGAAAACCGCACCGCTGTCCGGAACGGCCTCAGCCGCCAAAAAACCGTCCAAGCCGCCAGCCCCGGATCAAGGGTCGCTGTTCTAGAGACCCGAGCGATCAGACCCCGACATCCGGGCCATGACAGACCATCTCTTCGTCGATGTCGCCCGCTTCATACAGCTCGGTTGCCTCGGGGTCGCCTTCGAACTGGGCGACCAGCCCGCCCCCCGATTGCGTAAAGACCCAGCATTGCGGGTCCGGGCGATCTTCGTAGACGAAACAGATCTGGCCGTCCTGTTCGTACCAGACGCCCTGCTTGCAGTCGCCATCCAGAAATGACCAGATCACCCGCCGGTCCGGCAGGTACCGCTCGACCCCGTAGGCAACGCCATCGAACCCGTAAAACAGGGTCTTGCCCTGGGTGTAGGCATCGAATTCTGCGCCCGACAAGGGCTGGGCCACGACCGACGGGGCCAGCACGGAAAACAGAATCGCCGTTCGCATGAACATGGTCGCATTCTGGCAGATGCCGCCGCCCTGTGCCATCGCCCGTTTGGCTACCGCATGCCATGCCCCCACGTTACGGGTTGAGCATTTGCCCCGCTTGCGGCGACACTTGCCGGTGCTGGTGCAACCCGGAGGCCAAAGATGACCATCCTCGTACTCGCAGCGCTGGCCTGTGCCCTGGCCTACCTGGCCCTGACGGCCCGTCCGGCCAGCCTGCTGCGCACGGCGCTGAAAACCGCAAGCGTCGCCCTGTTGGCGGTCGAGGCCGCGGTGCAGTCCGGACCTCTGCTTCTGATCCTCGCGCTGTCTCTCTGCGCCTTGGGCGACGCCCTTCTGTCGCGCGAAACCATCGGCACCTTCATGGCCGGCATCGGGGCGTTCGCCGCCGGACATCTGGTTTACATCGCCCTGTTCCTGACCCATCCGTCAAGCGACACCGCCCTGATCCTGGACAAACCCGGATACGCCTGGACGCTGGTCATTCTGGGCATCGTGATGGCCACGCTGCTGGCCCCTCGGGCCGGTGATCTGCGCGGACCGGTCCTGGCCTATATCCCGATCATTCTGGGCATGGGCATCACCGTTCTGGCCCTGCCCGAGGCCGGAACGCTGCGATGGGCACTGCCGGCCGCGATGACCTTCATCGCCTCGGACCTGATCCTGGCGACCGAAAGGTTCCTGCTGCCGCCCGGCCACCCGGCCCTGCGGCTGACGCCCTATCTGGTCTGGCCACTCTACTGGGGCGCGCAGTTCGGCTTTTTCCTGGCCTTCACCTGACCCTTTGCAACTGCCGCCAATCCGCATTAGGTGAAGGGAACACCTGCGGAGACCAAGATGGCGTTTTTTACCAAGCTCAAGGACCGGCTGTTCAAATCCTCGTCCCGCCTCGAACAGGGGCTTGAGGCAATCGTCGAGGACGGCGGCGAAGAAACCGCCCCCACCCCCGACCCGGTCATCCCCCAGCCCGAGCCCGAGCCGCAACCCGTTCCGGAAATCCCCGAACCCGCGCCCACACCGCAGCCGGTCGAGACACCATCACCCGAGCCGGCCGACCCAACGCCCGCCCCGCCTCCGCCGGAACTGCCGGAACAGGCACAATCCAAAGGCCTGATCGGGCGTCTCTTCGGTCGCGGCGATTCCGGGCCGGTGGCGCGCCGCACGCTGGACGACGACATGCTCGAACAGCTCGAGGAACTGCTGATCGCGTCGGACATGGGTGTCGACACCGCCCTGCGCGTCACCGCCAACATGGCCGAGGGGCGCTATGGCCGCAAACTCTCGACCCAGGAAATCAAGCAACTGCTGGCGCAGGAAATCGCCCGCGTGATGGAGCCGGTCGCCAAACCGATGCCCCTCTACCCCAAGCGCCCGCAGGTGGTGCTGGTGGTGGGCGTCAACGGGTCTGGCAAGACCACGACGATCGGAAAGCTGGCCAGCCAGTTCAAGGCGGCCGGCAAAAAGGTGGTCATCGCCGCGGGCGACACCTTCCGCGCCGCCGCCGTGGAACAGCTGCAGGTCTGGGGCGACCGCGCCGGAGTTCCAGTCCTGACCGCGCCCGAAGGCTCCGACCCCGCTTCGCTGGCCTTCGACGCCCTGACCAAGGCGCAGGCCGACGGCGCCGACCTGCTGATGATCGACACTGCCGGCCGCCTGCAGAACCGCGCCGACCTGATGGAGGAACTGGCCAAGATCGTCCGCGTCATCCGCAAGATCGACGAAACCGCCCCGCACAACACGCTCCTGGTGCTCGATGCCACCACCGGCCAGAACGCGCTCAGCCAGGTGGAAACCTTCCGCAAGTTGGCCGATGTCTCGGGCCTCGTGATGACCAAGCTCGACGGCACCGCCAAGGGCGGCGTTCTGGTGGCGCTGGCCGACAAGTTCGGCATGCCGATCCACGCAATCGGCGTCGGCGAACAGATCGACGATCTCGCCCCATTCGACCCCGAGGAATTCGCCGCCGCCCTGACCGGCCTCGACAGCAACTGACCTTCATCTGGCCCCAAATATCCTCGGGGGTCTGGGGGTGGAAAACCCCCAGCCTCTCCACCAGCGAAAGACCCGCAGAGTGAGCGACTGGCTGATCTCCCTCGAAGGCACCGAGGCCGGACACAGGCTGGCCCTGGCCCTTGCCCTGATGGCGGCCTTCCTGCACGCGGTGTTCGGCGCGCTGCAGAAGGGTCGGCACGACCCTTGGCTGTCGCGCGGGGCGATTGACGCCTGCTATTGCCTGATGGCTGCGCCTTTTGCGTTCTTCGTCGTGCCCTGGCCCGAGCCCTTCATGTGGCCGATATTCGCCGTGGTCTGGCTGATCCATGTCGCCTACAAAACGCTGCAGGCGATGGCATATACCAAAGGGTCCTACACCGTGGTCTACCCGGTGGTGCGCGGCACCGGCCCGCTGTTCACCGTCATCGGCGCCTATCTTCTGTTCAAAGAAACCTTCTCGCTGACCCAATGGCTGGGCGTCGCCGTGCTGCTGACGGGCATCTTCGGGCTGGCCGCCTACAATTTCCGCTTCCTGGAAACCAACCGCGAGACCCTGGGCATCGCATTGGCCCTTGCGGTTGCAACCGGCCTCTTCGTGGCGCTCTACACCACCTATGACGCCTACGGCATCCGCGCCACGGCCGATCCGTTCACCTTTCTGGCCTGGTTCTTCATGATCGACGGAGCGACCATGCCGATCTACGCCTTCCTGCGCTGGCGGGCGATGGTTCACCGCCCGGCGATCGGGCCGTTGATGCTGCGGGGGCTTGCAGGCGGGCTGATCGCCCCCATGTCTTTCGGAGCGATCATGCTGGCCACCCGGCTGGACAAGGTCGGCGAAGCCGCGGTACTGCGCGAAACCTCGACCGTCTTTGCCGCCCTGATCGGCTGGCTGGCCCTGAAAGAAACCGTGGGGCCTCGGCGCATAATCCTGATGGCATTGATTGCATTGGGCGCGGTAATAGTTGAAATGGGCGGGTGAACAGCAGGACGACAGGCATGGCAGACAAGAAAGAGATCAATCCGTTTCTGAAACAAGTGCTGGAACTGGGACCACCGCTGGCTTTCTTCTTCATCTACCTGCGCCTGCGCGACGACAGCTTTCCGATCGGCGGCACCGAATATTCCGGCTTCATCGTGGCCACCATCATCTTCGTTCCGCTGATGCTGGGGGCGATGGGCATCCTGTGGTACCTGACCGGCAAGCTCAGCCGGATGCAGATCTTCACCGCCATCATGGTCATCTTCTTCGGTGGCCTGACCGCCTGGTTCAACGACGAGCGGTTCTTCAAGATGAAGACCACGCTGGTCTACGGGTTCTTCTCGCTGATGCTGGGCATCGGTCTGCTGCAGGGCAAGTCCTACCTCGCCTATGTTCTCGACGAGATGCTGCCCATGCGCCACGAAGGCTGGATGATCCTGACGCGCCGCCTGTGCGCCTGTTTCGCCGTGCTGGCAGTGGCCAATGAACTGGTCTGGCGCACCCTCTCCACCGATCTGTGGGTCAAGATCGAAACCTTTGGATTCCCGATCGCCTTGATGGGGTTCCTGATGCTGCAATTCAGCATCCTGCAAAGCTACATGGACGACCCGGACCAGAACTAAGACACCGGCCGGCGGGCCGACATCGGCGGAAAACCACACAAAATCCTTGGCTTGACGCGCAAGCTGTGGAAAGCTGACACACCACCACCCACCAAGTTCCCGACCGAGGCCTCGTGTCGTCCATGACAGCATTTCCCAACAGCGGGTTTCTTTCCGAAGCGTCCGAACGGTTGCGCGTCATGCTGTCCAGCCTGGCAACCCCCGTTTCCCTGGCGCAAGGAGAAGTGCTGTTTGAACAGGGCGACGAGGGCGATGCGCTCTATGCGCTGATGGAAGGCATGCTCGAGGTCTCGTTCCTGGCCATGAGCGGCCGCAAACTGGCGCTCAGCCTGATGCGGCCGGGCGAAGTGTTCGGCGAGATCGCCCTGTTCGACAGCGGCCCCCGCACCGCCACCATCACGGCGGCCGAGCCGTCGCGGGTGCTGCGCGTGCGCCGCAATGACGTGATGAACCAGATCCGTGAACACCCGGACCTTGCGGTGGACATGATCCGTCTGGCCGGGCTGCGGATGCGCTGGATGGGGGCGCAGCTGAACGAGCAGGTCTTCCTGCCGATGCCCGTACGCCTTGCGCGCAAGCTGTTGCACCTCGCAAACCAGCAAGAGCTACCCAGCGCCCGAATTGCCCTGTCGCAAAGCGAACTGGCCGAATTCGTCGGCGCCACACGCGAGGCCGTGTCCAAGACCATCGCCACCTGGAAACGCAACAACGTGGTCGAAGCCTCGCGCGGGGGGGTACAGATCCATGATTTCGACGCCTTGCGACAGCTTGCAGAATCCGATCTGATCTGAGGTTTCGGAATACCACGGCCGATGTGATCCGCATCACATACAGGGCACGGACCATAGACTATACCGATAGACGTTAACGTAGGGGGCCAGCGTATCATCCCCGATATCTGTCCACTGGCCTGTCCCTGCACCAGAGCCATGTGCCTCCCCGGAATGTGGCTCTTTTTGCGTTCGGTTGCGACAAAAAATGGCCGGAGCATGCAGCCCCGGCCAATCCGTCCAATCTTGGCGCGCCTACTCCTCGAGGCTCAGCGCCACGAAACGTGGGTCGCCGCCGCGCCGTACCAGCAGCAACAGCGACTTGCGCCCGGCCTCGCGGGCCTCGTCCATACGGGCCTCGAGCTCGGCGATGGTGCTGACCTTCTGCTGGCCGGCCTCGGTGATGATGTCACCGGCCCGCAGGCCCTTGTCAAAGGCCTCGGACGCCTCGTCGACATCCATGATCACAAGACCTTCGGCGGTCGCATCCAGCCCCAGATCCTCGCGCAGCGCATTCGTCAGCGGAGCGATCGTCAGGCCCAGAACGGTGGCGTCCTCTTCGACCGGCGCCTGAGACTCGTCAGCGGCGCCCTGCTCGGCCCGCTCGGCGTCTTCGCGGCGGCCCAGCGTGACCACCACGGTCTTGGTCGCCCCGTCGCGCATCACCACGACGCGAACCGCCTTGCCGACCGGAGTTTCCCCGACCTGGCGCACCAGCGCGCGCGTGTCCTTCACTTCGACTCCGTCAAAGCTCAGGATCACGTCGCCCGGCAACAGGCCCGCCTCTTTCGCGGGGCCGTCCGGCACATCGCTGATCAGCGCCCCGCCGGGCTTGTCCAGCCCCATCGCCTCGGCCATGTCCTCGGTCACGTCCTGGATGCGCACGCCCAGCCAACCGCGGCGGGTTTCGCCGAATTCGCGCAGTTGGTCGACCACCTTGACCACGACGTTCGATGCCATCGAAAACCCGATGCCGATCGAGCCGCCGTTGGGCGACAGGATCGCGGTGTTCACGCCGATCACCTGACCGTCCATGTTGAACAGCGGCCCGCCCGAGTTGCCCCGGTTGATCGCTGCATCGGTCTGGATGTAATCGTCATAGGTGCCGCTGAGTTCGCGATTGCGCGCCGACACGATCCCTGCCGAGACCGAGAACCCCTGCCCCAGCGGGTTGCCCATCGCGATGACCCAATCACCGACGCGCGCCGTATCACTGTCACCGAAGGTGACGTATTTCAGCGGCCCCGACGCCTCGACCTTGAGCAGGGCAATGTCGGTCTTCTCGTCGGTGCCGACGACCTTGGCCGGCAGCTCTTTCTTTGGCTGTCCGTCACCCGGGAAGAATTCGATCAGGATTTCATCCGCCTCGGCGATGACGTGGTTGTTGGTGACGATGAAACCATCCTCGGAAATCACGAAGCCCGAACCCAGCGCATTGCTGCGGCGGGGGCGGTTGTCTTCGCCGCCATTGCGGTCCTGGAATTCGCGAAAGAAATCCTCGAACGGCGACCCCTCGGGCACGATTCCCCGCGGCCCCGCCTGCCCCTCGATCAGGGTGGTGGTGGTGATGTTGACCACCGCGGGGCTGATCTTGTCGACCAGGGGCGCCAGACTTTCCAGCCGGGCCTGCGCGGCCACGGTCTGGGCCAGCAGCAGGATCGCCGTGGCCAAAGACAACCACATCAACCGCGTCATGGTAACCACTTCGTCCCGGCGGACGGATACACTGCGTGCTAATACCTGCACTTGGTCTCTCCTTGTCGACAATCGCCATCAGGCCCGCCAAGGCGCGCCCCTTTTGCAAACAATGTAGTCAGTTTGCACCGCCCCGCAACTCGGTAAGTGCGGGAATTCACCGGTGTTTGACCGCTGCGGGTCAAAACCCCGCCTGATACGCGGCCCAGAGCAGGATGAAACCGCTGACCATGCACAGCAGCCCAACCAGCCGCCGCGCCGGTTCGGGCAGGCTGCGCAGCACTTCGAGCATGCGCTCGACAAGCGAAGGGGCCAGCGCATAGGCCAGCCCCTCGACAATCAGCACCAGCCCGAAGGCCAGCAAGACCATGCCCATCACTCGGCCGCCGCTCCACGGCGCCCGGTCGGCGATCCGAGATAGTTGAAGAACTCGGAATCGGGGCTGAGAACCAACGAGCTGTTGCCGCCCTTCAAGGCGTTCTCGTAAGCCGCCAACGACCGGTAGAATTCGAAGAACTCCGGGTCCTTGCCATAGGCTTCGGCAAAGATCGCGTTGCGCTGCGCATCGGCCTCACCGCGGACGATCTCGGCCTCGCGGCGGGCCTCGGAGACCAGCTCGACCACGGTCCGGTCGGCCTGGGCGCGGATCCGCTGCGCGGCTTCCTCACCCCGGGCCACTTCGTCGGCCGCCTCGCGTTCCCGCTCGGCGCGCATCCGGGCAAAGGTCGCCTCGAGGTTGGCCTGCGGCAGGTCGGTGCGTTTCAGGCGCACGTCGATCACTTCAAGACCCAGATCGCGGGCCTCGGCGATCGCGCCGTTGCGGATGCGTAGCATCAGCGCCGCCCGGTCCGAGCTGAGGATGTCATTCGAGCTGACCGAGCCCAGAACCTCGCGCGTCTTGGCGCGCAGGATCGAGTCCAGACGCTGCTCGGCAGTGTCGATGCCACCGGCGCCCACGGCCTCGCGGAACTGGCGCACGTCGGCGATCCGATAGCGCGCGAACGCATCGACCACCAGGCGGCGGTCATCCAGCGGCGTGACTTCCAGCGGCCCGACCTCGCGGCTGAGGATACGGTCGTCATAGCGCACGACCTCCTGGATGATCGGAATCTTGAAGGCCAGGCCCGGCTCTTCCTTGACGTCGACCACCCGGCCGAATTGCAGAACCAGCGCCTTTTCACGCTCGTCCACGATAAAGATCGCCGACAGGGCGATCACCAGAACCACAAAAATGGCCGGCAGGAGAAAGGATGATTTACGCATGTCTTAGTTCCCCTCGCCCGAATTGCGGCGCAGTTCGTTCAGCGGCAGATAGGGCACGACGCCCTGCCCCTGTCCGGTTGCGCTCTCGTCCAGGATGATCTTGTCCACGTCGCCCAGAACCTGCTCCATCCGTTCCAGGTACAGACGTTTGCGGGTCACGTCCGGCGCCTTGGAATATTCTTCCAGAACCGCGCTGAATCGGCTGGCCTCACCCTGGGCTTCGTTGACGACCTGGGCGCGATAGGCCTCGGCCTCTTCCAGCACCTGCGCGGCTTCACCGCGCGCGCCGGCCAGTACCCGGTTGGCATAGGCATCGGCCTGCTTTTCAAGCCGGTCGCGTTCCTGCCCGGCCGACTGGACCTCGCGGAAGGCGTCCTTGACCGGCTCTGGCGGGTCGGCACCGTCAAAGTTCACACGGACGATGTTGATGCCCGAATTATAGCTGTCCAGCGTCGACTGGATCAGCTCCTCAAGCCGCTCGGCGATGACCGCACGGTCGCGGTTCAGGATCGGCGCCAGGTCCGACTGCGCGATGATCTCGCGCATGGCCGACTCCGACACCGCACGGATGGTTTCGCGCGGGTCGCGCAGGTTGAACAGGAAATCCGCCGGGTTCGAGATGTTCCAGACCACCTGGAAATCGATGTCGACGATGTTTTCGTCGCCCGTCAGCATCAGCCCCGCATCGGTGCCGCGTCCGCCCGAGCCGATGGTTTCGGTCTGTTCGACCTTCACCGGGATCACCTCGGCCGTGACCACCGGCCACGGGGCAAAGTTCAGACCTTCGGTGCCGATCCCGGAGAAGCGGCCGAACAGCAGTTCAACCGACTGTTCTTCGGGCTTGACCGTGTAGGCGCTGGCAAAGCCCCACAGAAGCAGGGCGGCGACCCCGCCCAGCAGGATCGTGCCCTTGGTGATCGCCGGGCCGCCACCGCCGCCCTGGCCGGAGCCATTGCTGCCGCGACCACCGCCGCCACGCCCGCCCATCAGCACGCGCAGCTGCTCCTGGCCCTTTTTCATCAATTCGTCGATCTCGGGGATCTGCGGCCCGTCACCTTCGGGCGGACGTCGCCCGCCGCCATTGTTTCCCCGGTTTCCTCCGCCACCGGATGAGCCTCCGCCCCCCCAGGGGCCTCCGCTGTTGCCCGCCATGTGTTTCATTTCCCTTGTTTTGGCCCGTGAGCTTACGGGATCACTTGTAACCTGTGTGCGCGCGCTTGCAAATCAAGCGGTACGCACGGGTTGCCGCATGGTTACCAGTTCTTCGGCCATCACCGGATGAACCGCAACCGTGCGATCGAAATCTTCCTTTGTCGCGCCCATTTTGACCGCGATGCCCGCCAACTGGATCATTTCGCCCGCGCCGGGGGCGACGATGTGACACCCCAGCACCTTGCGGGTGGCCTGGCTGACGATCAGTTTCATCAACACCCGCTGCGTGCCGCCCGCGAACGCCTTCTGCATCGGCTTGAACGAAGTCGCATAGACCTCGATCGGCTCCTGCGCGGCGGCGGCTTCCTCGCTCAGCCCCACGGTGCCCATCTCGGGCTGGGTGAAGATCGCGGTCGGGATCAGCTCGTGATCCACCGGGGTCGGGTTGCCCTTGAACACGGTCTCGACAAAGGCCATCCCTTCGCGGATCGCGACCGGCGTCAGGTTCACCCGGTCGGTCACGTCGCCGATGGCATAGATCGAGGGCACCGCCGTCTGGCTGTATTCATCCACGATGATCTGCCCCTTGCGGCCCCGCTCGACGCCCAGCGCCTCGAGCCCCAGATCGTCGGCGTTCGGCGCCCGGCCCGTGGCATACATCACCACGTCGAACAGCCGCTCGGTGCCGTTGGTCGCCTTGACCCGGATCTGGTCGCCCTCGCGCGCCATCTCCAGCACGTTGGTGCCCAAATGCACGTCGACACCGTTCTGGCACATCTCTTCGCAGATCAGCCCGCGCGCCTCGTCGTCGAACCCCCGCAGAATCTGTGCCCCGCGATAGAGCTGCGTGGTCTTGACACCCAGGCCGTTCATGATTCCGGCGAACTCGCAGGCGATATAGCCGCCGCCGACGATCAGCATGGTCTCGGGCAGCTTCTCCAAATGGAAGATCTCGTTCGAGGTGATCGCCAGGTCCGAGCCCGGAAACTCGGGCACCACCGGCCGCCCGCCGGTTGCGATCAGGATGTGCCTGGCGGTCTTGCGCGTGCCGTCGGCCAGCTCGACCGTATGCGGATCGACCAGTTTTGCCCGCTGGTCAAAGCTTTCGACGCCGTTGTTCTTCAGGATGTTGCGATAGACGCCTTCCAGCCGGTCCAGCTCGGTGTGCAGTTTTCCGCGAAACTGCTGCCAGTCGAACGCACCCGGCTGGATGTCCCAGCCATAGGCGCGGGCGTCTTCGACCATGCCCGAATATTCGCTGGCGAACACCATCAGCTTTTTGGGCACACAGCCCCGGATCACGCAGGTTCCGCCGTACCGGTCTTCTTCGGCCAGCGCGACCTTGGCGCCGGTTTCACCCGCCGCCACCCGCGCCGCGCGGACCCCGCCCGAGCCGCCGCCGATGACGAAAAGATCATAGTCAAAGCTCATGCCGCGTTCCTTCTGTCAGCCTGCCTCGAAGTGTCTTGGGTATGTGGGGGCGCAACACAACCTGCCAACCCCCGGGCATCGATACCACACGGGCGCGTGAACGCCCCGGTCAGTCGGCCAGGTCCGAGAACAGGTTGTCGTCGCCCTCGCCCAGCCGGTCCAGCTGAATCGTGCCTTCGTTGATGTCGCGCAGTTCGACCCGGCCATCGCCGAACCCGATCACCACCTTGTCGCAGATGTCGATGAACAACCCGTTCTCCACCACGCCGGGGATCTGGTTCAGGGCCAGCGCCAGTTGCCGCGGGTTGCCGATACGCTGCAGGTGCAGGTCCAGGATGTGGTTGCCTTCGTCGGTGACGGTCGGGGCCTCGCCGTTCATCCGCAACGTGGCCGACGTGCCCAGAACATCCATCGAATCCAGCAGTTCCTCGACCAGCGTCCGCGTGGTCTGCCAGCCGAAGGGAATCACCTCGATCGGCAGGGGAAAGGCGCCCAGCGTCTCGACCTCCTTGCCGGCATCGGCGATCACCACCATCAGGTCGCTGGCCGTGGCCACGATCTTTTCCTGCAGCAAGGCCGCGCCGCCGCCCTTGATCAGGTTCAGCTCGCCGTCGAACTCGTCGGCCCCGTCGATGGTCAGGTCCAGCCACCCGGCCTGATCCAGCGAGACCACCTCGATACCCACCTCGCGCGCCAGCTGCGCCGTTGCGGTCGAGGTCGGAACGCCCCTGATCTTCAGGCCCTCGTTCTTCACGCGCTCGCCCAGTCGGCGCACCAGCCAGGCCGCCGTCGACCCGGTGCCCAGGCCCACGCGCATTCCGTCCTCGACCATCTCGGCCGCCCGGTAGGCGGCGACGCGCTTGGCAGTGTCGATCGGTGACAGTTTCTGGGTCATTGCAACCTCGCAGAGTTCAAAATTCGACCCCTTATAGGCAATCCCCTCCGCGGGTGCGAGGGGGAAGGGCGTGGTTTCCTTCGTCCGAACAAGAAATTCGGTCAGGACAGCCCGAAGGGGCACCATGCTGAAATTCGGAATATCCACGGCGGGATTTCTGGTTTCAACCGGACCACATGAAGCCTGTGACGTTCTGCGATACCGCCCTGCGCCCGGATGGACTGGCCCTGATGATTCGACTGATGCAGGACTTCGCCATCCAGTCCGGCAACATCCCCGAGGCCGTGGCAACAGCCTGGCCCGATGAGCAACGCGCCCTTGCAGACGCGGGCCGGTTTTTCATGTCGATCACCCATTTCGTCTGGGTGGCGCACAAAAACCGATCCTTGCCATTGACGAATTAATGTGTCGGAAATACGCGTTTCCTATCGGAAACGTCGCAATCGTATGTTCGCGCAGCTGGCGGGCTGGGTATTTTGGTTCCATGACTGAACGGTATCTCCTGCACTCCGCCCCAGACAGCGCCGCGCTGGTGATCCGGCTGGCGCTGGAAGTGATGGGCCTGCCCAATCGCACCGCACCCACCCATGCCAATCCGACAGAAGGGTCTGCCACCTGATGTTTCTTTCCGTCTTCGACATGTTCAAAGTGGGCATCGGCCCGTCCTCGTCCCACACGATGGGGCCGATGGTGGCCGCGGCCCGGTTCCTGGACCTGATGCGCGCCTCGCCGTTCGAGTTTGCGGGGCTGCGCGCCTCGCTGCATGGCTCGCTGGCCTTTACCGGGGTCGGCCACGCCACCGATCGGGCCACGATCCTGGGTCTGGCCGGGTTCACCCCCGACACCTATGACCACGACAAGGCCGAGGCGACCCTGGCCGCCATCGCCGACACCCGCAGCGTCTCGCCCGAAGGCCTGCCCACCCTGCGCTTCGACCCAAAGGCGGACCTGATCTTTGACTATGACAACGCGCTTCCGGGCCACGCCAACGGCATGATCCTGATGGCCACCGACGCGCAGGGCGACGTGATCCTGCGGCAGGTCTACTACTCGGTCGGCGGCGGCTTTGTCCTGACCGAAGAGGAACTGGCCGAAGGCAAGGACACCAACGACGGCCCCCCCGTGCCCTTCCCGTTCCACACCGCGGCCGAGATGCTGGAAATGGCCCGCGCCAGCGGCAAGACCATCGCCGAAATGAAACGCGCCAACGAGATCGCGCGCGGCTGCGCCGACAGTTTCGCGAAGGGCACCGCCCGCCTGTGGGAGGTGATGAACGCCTGTATCGAGCGCGGGCTGAGCACCGACGGCATCCTGCCCGGCGGCCTCAAGGTGCGGCGCCGCGCCAAGGCGATCCATGACGCGCTGTTGGCCGAACGCGGCATGAACCTGAACGCGCCGCACACGATCAACGACTGGATGAGCGTCTATGCGATGGCGGTGAACGAGGAAAACGCCGCCGGCGGTCAGGTCGTCACCGCCCCCACCAACGGTGCGGCGGGCGTGCTGCCGGCGGTGCTGCGCTATTACCTCGACCACGTCCCCGGCGCCTCGGAAAGCCATATCGAGGATTTCCTGCTGACCGCCGCCGCCATCGGCGGGCTGGTGAAGTACAACGCCTCGATCTCGGGCGCCGAGGCCGGGTGTCAGGCCGAAGTGGGCAGCGCCTCGGCCATGGCGGCTGCGGGCCTGTGCGCGGTGATGGGCGGCACGCCCGAACAGGTGGAAAACGCCGCCGAAATCGCGCTGGAGCATCATCTGGGCATGACCTGCGACCCGGTCGCCGGGCTGGTGCAGGTTCCCTGCATCGAGCGCAACGGCCTGGGCGCGATCAAGGCGGTTTCGGCAGCGTCGCTGGCCCTGCGCGGAGACGGGCAGCATTTCGTGCCGCTGGATGCGGTGATCGAGACCATGCGCCAGACCGGCCATGACATGCACGAGAAGTACAAGGAGACCTCGCTGGGCGGACTGGCCGTCAACGTGCCCAACTGCTGAGACGCTTTTGGCCTTTCGCCGGCCCGCCGCTTGACCTAGCGTTCGGGCCATGACCCAGGATCGCCCCGTCTTCGGCATCGTTCTGATGCTTGGATTCTGCGTGCTGGCCCCGCTGGGCGACGCGCTGGCCAAGCTGTTGGGCGAGACCATGCCGCTGGGCCTGCTGGTCCTGGCGCGGTTCGCGGTGCAGGCTGCGCTCCTGATCCCTCTGGTGGCGCTGACCGGCCGTCCGTGGCGGATGCGCGGGCGCGTTCTGCGGCTGACCGCGCTGCGCACGCTGCTGCATATCTTCGGCATCGGCGCGATGTTCAGCGCGCTGCAATTCCTGCCGCTGGCCGATGCGGTGGCCATCGCCTTCGTCATGCCGTTCATCATGTTGCTGCTGGGGCGCTACGTTCTGGGCGAAGAGGTCGGCCCCCGCCGCCTGATCGCCTGCATCATCGGCTTTGCCGGCACCCTGCTGGTGATCCAGCCCAGCTTTGCCCAGGTGGGCGCCCCCGCATTGCTGCCGCTGATCGTTGCGGTGGTTTTCGCCCTGTTCATGCTGGTCACGCGGCAGATCGCCAAAGAGACCGACCCGATCGCCCTGCAGGCGGTGTCGGGCGTGGTGGCCACGCTGCTCTTGCTGCCGATTCTGACAATCGGCGCATCCGCAGACCTGCCTGCCCTGTCGCTGACGCTGCCGGCCAACGCGCCCTACGGCCTGCTGCTGTCCATCGGGGTATTGGGCACGGTCGCGCACCTGTTGATGACGTGGTCGCTGCGCTATGCGCCATCGGCCACGCTGGCCCCGATGCAGTACCTGGAAATCCCCGTCGCCACGTTGATCGGCTGGTTGATCTTCCGCGACCTGCCCAACGGTCTGGCCGCCTTGGGGATCGCCATCACCGTGGGTGCCGGCCTCTATGTCATTCTGCGCGAGCGGGCCACCGCCCTGTCTGCCCGGACGCAAACGCCTGCATGACCTGATCCAGCGCGCCGCGCGGCACCATCACGATCAAGCCCGGCCCGTCCACCGCCAGCGTGACGTCCGACAGTGCCCGGTTCGACGTGCCCACACGCCCGTCGGGTTCCAGCACCAATCCGTCGATGGGCCATTCCAACCCCCGGCTGTGCCCGGTCACCCGTCGGAACGGAAACAATGACACCGTGTCACCCGGCGGGATCTGCAACGTCACATGCGGCGGCGCGTGGAACACCACCTCTTGCGACCCCAAAAGGATGCAGGGCCGATCCGGCCAACGCACCATGGCATTGAACACAGCCAGTTGGTGGTCCAGCCGCCCGCCCAGGAACCCGACACCCAACACCAACGGTGCTCGAATATTGCGCAGGGCCTTGTCGAAATCGGTGCTGTCCTGTTCGCGGATTGGAAACAGCCGCTCGGCCGGCACCTGCGCGCGATGGCGGCTGGAAAGCGAGTCGAAATCGCCGATCACCGCATCCGGGACGCGCCCCGAATCGATCAACCCCGCGGCGCCCCCATCCGCCGCAACGGCCAGCCTGACGCGGCTCAGCGCCAGATCCAGATCGCCGGGGCCGATTTCTCCGCCACCAAACAGCCCGATTGGCCAATCAGAATGAACAATTTCGCCGTTTTTTCCAAGATTGACCATTTTTCCCGCTTTTGGACACATTCAGACCACAAAATGATAGGTTCATCAGAACAGTTGCTTGAGCCGATTCTGCGCCGCGGTTGCGAGTTTGGCTGTGTTATTGTGTAAAGGACGTGCGTCTGATGGTACAGAACAACAAGGTGTTGACCGTTTCCTACGGGACTTTTTCCTGCACGCTGGAAGGGTTCGACGATTCCTTCGAAACGATGAAGGCGATTGCCGAATACTTCCGCGATCTCGCCGCGGAAGATCGCTATTTCGGTTCTGAACCTCCGCAACCCGATGCCGAAATGCTGGCCCGCATCGCGCAACGTGACACCGCGCGCCACGTCGAGGCCCGCCCCGGCGAGAACGGGGTGCTGCTGCGCGCCTCGAATCGGCCCCCTTCGACCGCATCGAGCCCCATGACTGCTGACACCCGGACCCCCTCCATGACCCCTCCCCTCCCTGACCCGCAAGACCCTGTCGCGCGCGCCCCGGCCGCGGACAGCATCGCCGCGAAACTGCAGCGTATCCGCGCGGTGGTTTCCCACGGTGACCACCCCCCGGCGCCTTACACCGAAGAAGATGAGACCGGCTTTCTGGCTGCAACCGAACCCCAGGTCGACGCCATTTCGGCCGCCTTCGCGTCGGGCGCCCTGGCCCCGGACGACCTGGAAACGGAGGCAGCCAGCCCCCGGCAGCCCGATATCCCGTCCACCGCCGGTGCGGACCCAATCAAGGCCCAGCCGGATGCCCATGTGGACAGTGCCGCAGAAACAGGTGCCTCCATCGAGTTGGCCGATCAGACCGACGTGGACTCCGACCTGCCTCCTCAAGCCGCAGATGCCGACGACGATCTGTCCGTTGAACCGCCCCAAGCCGAGGCGGCAGTGACCGTGGACGACGGGTCTGACGAGATGGTGCCCGAGGCACGTGCCACCACGATCGAACCGGAAGCCGAGGTCGAAGAAGCCCTATTCGAGGATCTCGAGGACGACGCCCAGCCCGATGTCGACGACATCCTCAACATTCTAAGCGAAGACGACGCCGACGAGGCAACCGGCACCCTGACGGTCGAGGACGAGGAAAACATCCTGCGCGAAATCTCCGCGATCGAGTCCGAAATGGAAACGCCGGCTGACCATGCGGACGACGATGAGCTGGACACGGACGTTCTGCGCCTGCTGCAGAAAGCGGATGCCGAACTGGACGATCCGGCCACTGCCGACACGCGAGAGACCTATTCGCATCTGCGCACGGCCGTCGCGGCCACCGAAGCCGAGCGCGAGGCGAGCGGTGACGATACGGCTGCCGAGGACGAAAAATACCGCGGCGATCTGGCCTCGGTCGTCAGCCCGCGCCGCCCCGAGATTCAGGTAACCAGCATGCGCCCGGAATCGGATAAAGCCGCCCCCCTCAAATTGGTGGCCGAGCAGCGGGTCGACACGGACGCCCCAGAGGCGGGCCCGGTGACCCCGCGCCGCGTGACGGCCGAAGCGGCGGACTCGACACCCGACGAAGGCGGGTTTGCCCGGTTCGCGCAAGAACAGAGCGCGCAGTCGCTGCCCGAACTGCTCGAGGCCGCGGCCGCCTACCTGTCGTTCATCGAGGGGCAGGAACAGTTCTCGCGCCCTCAGCTGATGAACAAGGTTCGCGCCTTGAAACAGGACGAGTTCAACCGCGAGGAAAGCTTGCGGTCGTTCGGCCAGTTGCTGCGCGACGGCAAGATCGAAAAAGCCGGCGGTGGGCGCTTTGCCGCCTCGAACCAGATCGGCTTCCGGCCCGAGGACAAACGCGCCGCGGGCTGACAAGGCCCCCACGACTGACCAATCGGGCCGGAGATTTTTCTCCGGCCTTTTTTGCGCGGCTGACATGGGTTCTTTGGGAAGCCGATCGCGCCCCGATCACGCGTTTTTGCTCAGGGACAGTGGGGCGCTTAGTCCTGATCCTGATCGGGGTCGGCCTGCCCCACCCCCCTGAACACGAATTTGAACGGAAGCGCCCACAGGACCCCAAGCCCGACATACACCAGCAGCTCCAGCCAGATCGGAGGGCGGCCCAGCCAGTTCAGCACGGTGACGACGCCCACGATGTAGAGCGGCAGCCCCACCAGCAGCAGCACCAACGACCACCGCCTGCGCGCCTTGTAGCTGAGACCGGTTTCTTGCTGCCTGCCCATCAGTCTGCAAACGGGTCGGTCACCAGGATGGTGTCGTCCCGCTCCGGGCTGGTGGACAACAAGGCCACCGGGCATTCGATCAGTTCTTCGACCCGACGCACGTATTTGATCGCGTTGGCCGGAAGATCGGCCCAGCTGCGCGCGCCTTCGGTGGATTCGCTCCAGCCCGGCAGCTCCTCATAGATCGGTTTGCAGCGCGCCTGCTGTTCGGCGGCCGTGGGCAGATAGTCCAGGCGCTGCCCATCCAACTCATAGCCGACACAGATCTTCAGCGTGTCAAAACCGTCCAGAACATCCAGCTTGGTCAGCGAAATACCGTTGACCCCGCTGGTTGCGCAGGTCTGGCGTACCAGACAGGCGTCAAACCAGCCGCAACGCCGCTTGCGCCCCGTGGTGGTCCCGAACTCGTGTCCGCGCTCACCCAGACGCTGCCCGTCCGCGTCATGCAGCTCGGTCGGGAAAGGCCCTTCACCCACCCGGGTCGTATAGGCCTTGACGATGCCCAGAACGAAATCGATGGATCCGGGCCCGATGCCCACGCCCGTCGCGGCCTGACCGGCAATCACGTTTGACGACGTCACGAACGGGTAGGTGCCGAAATCGATATCCAGCAACGCACCCTGCGCGCCCTCGAACAGGATGCGCTTGCCCGCCTTGCGCTTTTCGTTGAGCACTTTCCAGACCGGGGCGGCAAACGGAAGGATCTGCTTTGCGACCTCCTTCAGTTGCGCGATCAGGGCATCGCGATCGACCGGAGCAATGCCCAACCCCTTGCGCAGCGGGTCGTGATGCTGCAATGCCCGGTCGACCCGGGCCTCCAGCGTCGCATCATCCGCAAGATCGGCCACCCGTACCGAGCGGCGCCCCACCTTGTCTTCATAGGCCGGCCCGATGCCACGGCCAGTCGTGCCGATCTTGGTCCCTTTGCTTGCGGCCTCTTCACGCGCCCGGTCCAGCTCTCCGTGGATCGGCAGGATCAAGGGGGTATTCTCGGCAATCATCAACGTATCGGGCGTGATCTCGACCCCCTGCCCGCGAATCGTTTCGATCTCATTCAACAGGTGCCACGGATCCAGCACGACCCCGTTGCCGATAACGCTCAGCTTGCCGCCGCGCACCACTCCTGACGGCAGGGCGTGCAGCTTGTAGACCTTGCCGTCAATAACCAGCGTATGCCCGGCGTTGTGCCCGCCCTGAAAACGCGCGATCACGTCTGCCCGCTCGCTCAGCCAGTCGACGATCTTGCCTTTTCCTTCGTCACCCCATTGGGCGCCGACAACAACAACATTGGCCATATCCGGTCCTTTTGTGCTGATTTTCCAAACCCGGACCGTATAGCGAGGCACAGGCAGCAGGGAAACCGGTAATTCGACGCAGTACTCGATCGCGCTGGCGCGCGATGCCTCCGGCGGGGATATTTCGGGCCAGATGAAGGGGTGAAGTGGTCCTGGAAAATCGGACAGCTGGCCAAGGTGTATTCAACCTCGTTGGAAAAATGCGCGGACAGTGAAACGTCGAACGTTTACAGATCAACTCAAGGTCAATGTCGCGCTTGTGGCGCTGAGTCGCAACCAGACGAAACGGACGTTCGCGGCGCGCTATCAAGTTTGCCCTGGGGTCAGGTCGCTTAGCCAGAACATGACGACGGTTGCGAGCGCGATTGCTGAGAGGAAGACCTTTGGGCAACGGTCGTACCGGGTTGCCACACGCCGCCAGTCCTTGAGGCTGCCGAACATGATCTCGATGCGGTTGCGGCGCTTGTCGTATTTCGCCGGTTTCTTCCGCTGTTGCCGGCTAGGGATGCAGGGGCGTATCCCTTTGTCTTTCAACGCTTCCCCGAACCAAGCAGCGTCGTATCCTCGATACTCCCAGCAGCCAGTCCATATTTTGCCAAACAGCTCAGCAAAGCCCGTGCCCCGATGTAATCGCTGACCTGACCAGCAGTGACAAACCAGTTGAGTGGCCGGCCCCGACTGTCGCAGATGGCGTACAGCTTGATATTCATGCCGCCCTTGGTGCGGCCCCTCTCGGCAGGTTGCTTTGCAATTGCCTGCCGGGCAACGGATCAGGCGTCCACGCCGCCTTTTTTACGGCCATGCTGATCGCTGTGCGGTGTGCCATCAGATGAGTTGCGTCGATCATCACGGTCTTTTCCGCGCCGTGTTCGCCAGCCAGGCCGACCACCTATCTGCGTGAAGATGCCTTTCTCGCTCCAACGCTTCCAGAATTTGTAGAGTGTCCTGTACGGACCATATTCCCGAGGAGCATCCCGCCAGCGCAACCCATTGCAGTTGATGAAGATAATCCCACTCTACACCCGCCTGTCATCGACCCTTGGCTTGCCGTGCGACTTCGGGAAGAAAGGGGCAAGTTTGGGACACTGCAGCCGCAAACCACAAACGCCCCACAATCAGCCAGCGGCATCCAGTCTATTTCTGTCTGCTGAAGAAGATGCGGATCGATTGGCCGAACCCGGTTTGATGTGCCGGCACCACCTTCGCACGGGTGCAGCCTGGCTTTCCGCCGCGGTTGGCGGTCGATGGCCGGGCAATGGTCGAGGGGTTGGAAGAACAATTCAGCAAGTTCGCTCCCCCCAAGATCACGAACTCGAAACAAGGGTCGCAGTTCGCCGGATCGTCACGGAGCGCCAAGCTGAACGAAGCCGGTGCGCACATGTGCAAGGATCGGCTGTGTCGCCGCCAGGACACCATCTTCATCGAGCGGCCGTGGCCCTCACCCATGCAGGAAGTAGCCCATCTCGAAGAAATTACCGGTTTCCAAGCCAGGCGGGTGATCGGAAACAGGATGACGTACCACAACACGGAACGGCCGCATTCTTTTCTGCGCGAAGAATGCTCAAGGAAGCATTTTCGGACGGTCAAGATTGAAAAACGGCAGCGTGAAGCCCAACCCGGATACACCCCGGGAACGCTGCCAGGCTGCCCCAAAAAGTGGGAACGGTCCCAAGTGACCGCATATTCATCTGGCCCCAAATATCCCGGGGGAGTCGCCCGGAAAGGGCGACGGGGGCAGAGCCCCCTATTCGCGCGAAAGTCGAACCGGGCGCCCGTGTGGAGTGCTCAGAAACGCAGCCCTCCAAGCCTCGAACAAAGCGTCAAGCTCACTGCGCTCGGCGGCACCTGAGGAAATCAGAAGCGTCTCGAGCGTCTCCAGCCAGGCCAGGAAATAGTCTTCGCTGCCATCCAGTTCGCGGGCGACACCGTACCGCCTCAAGGTGCTTGAAAAGACCTCCGTCCATTCAACCCAGGAAAACCTTCCCGCCTCGTTCAGCGCAACCGTTGTGGCGAACAACTGTGCGTGCCAGGGTTGTTCGAACACCACGTCAGGTCGGATTGGTGGCGGGCATACCGTCATGCCGGCTCCAGATAGCTTTGCCAAAGGTCAAGGATAACCTCGTCCTGCGGGCTTTCGGGGTGCGTCCAAAGTTGCGATGCCCGAAAGGCGACGGCGTAGAGCGGCTCAGGCGCTTCCCCCAGTCCGTGGGCGCTGGAATCCGGCAGCACGTGAGACCCGTGAACGCGAAGGATCCGCCCCTGCGCTCCGGCGGCGTATTTCGGCAATCGGGTATGGCCGCCACCGACCAACCGGTTCCCCGCCGGCCGGCGCGTACGCACCAACTGCCCGACCTCGAACGCGACCTCGACGCTCGAAGGGCGGTCGGCCGGAGCACCCGTGGCCAGAACTTTTCCCACGGCGCCAGCTTGCAGCGCCCGAACCGCCAACGGATGTTCCGCCGTGGTGTCCACCCCGCGCAGCTCGTCCAAGCTGAGCACACCCGTTTCGACCAACAGGTCAGCCAGGGCCGAGATCCATTTTTCGTAATAGGAAAACCGCGCATAGTCTTGCGGCGACAACCGCTCGCGCGCGTGGCGCGACATGTCGATGTTCCACTGCCCCAGCGCGCCCGCGGCCAGCGTGACGGCCAGCGCCCGCGCTTGCCAGTCCTTGGCGAAGACCGGGGCCTCTTCCTTCTCGGGCCGGACCGGACCATCCCCGAACCGCCCGCCCATGTCGTGCACGCGGGTCATGCCGGCACCTTGGGCAGCCCTGTGCCGATCATGCTGTCGCGGGTGACCAGCGCCGCAAGTTCATCCTGGCTCATCCCCTCGGTGCCCGGTGGCCGCATCGGCAGGACGAGATAGCGCACCTCGGCCGTCGAATCCCACACGCGTACCGCCGTCTCGGGCGGCAAGCGCACGCCGAACTCTGCCAAGACCTTTCGCGGCTCGCGCACTGCGCGGGCGCGATAGGCGTCGGACTTGTACAGGAGGGCGGGATGCCCAGCAGCGGCCACGGGTAGCAGCTGCACAAGGTGCAGACGACCATGTTGTGCTGCTGCGGCGTGTTCTCGACCACCACCATGTGCTCGCCCTGCCGCCCGTAATAGCCCAGATCGGCGACCAGTGGCGTCGCATCCTTCAGCAGCCCGGATTTGAACTCCGGGTCGGTCCATGCCTTTGCAACGACGCGCGCACCGTTCTGTGGCCCGATCCGGTTCTGATAGGTGTCGATGATCTCGTCCAGCGCCGCCGGATCGATCAGGCCTTTGCGGATGAGTACCGTTTCCAGCGCCTTCACGCGCAGGGCGGGCTCGGGCGGCAGCAAGGCGTGCGGGTGATCGGGGTCGTCATGTGGCATGGCCGAAGCCTGCGCGATGCACCGCGTCCTGTCCACATCTTTCGATGCAAAATCGCGGATGGATCCGGCTGTGGAAAACTCGTGACTTGCCCCTGCCCCCAAACTTGCTTAAGTACCCGGCGATACACGCCACGCCGTACAGGACCACCATGGAAAACGTCGTTCTCGTCATCCACCTTCTTCTGGCTTTGGGCCTGATCGCCGTCGTTCTGATGCAGCGGTCCGAGGGGGGCGGCCTTGGAATGGGCGGTGGCGGCGGCGCCATGACCGGCCGCGCAGCCGCGACGGCGTTGGGCAAACTGACCTGGATTCTTGCGGCCTGTTTCATCGTCACTTCGATCACGCTGACGATTCTGGCGGCGCAGAAATCGGCTGGCACATCGGTCATCGACCGGCTGGGCGTTCCGGCCCCGGTGGAAACCGAGGAAACCGCACCGGTGGTTCCGCCGGCCGAAGATCTGCTGCCTCCGGCACAGGGCGACAACGCGCCGCTGATTCCGCAGGCCGACTGATCCACAAAACCTAGAAACCTGAAAGAGAACGGCAACAGCATCTTGCGGTTCTCTTGCGCTGTTTGCGCGAATCCTCTATATATGAAGTCCCGTGATGCTGCGGTTTTTCAGGCCGCCGGGCAGTTGGTAATGACGTCTCACGGGAGCAGCCGAAAAACATGGCGCGTTTTATTTTCATCACTGGTGGTGTTGTTTCGTCGCTGGGCAAGGGGCTGGCCTCGGCCGCATTGGGCGCGTTGCTGCAGGCACGCGGATATTCGGTGCGCCTGCGTAAACTCGACCCCTATCTGAACGTCGATCCCGGCACCATGTCGCCCTTTGAACATGGCGAAGTCTTCGTCACCGATGACGGCGCCGAAACCGACCTGGACCTGGGCCACTACGAACGTTTCACCGGCGTTCCGGCACGCAAGACCGATTCCATTTCCTCGGGCCGCATCTACATGAACGTGCTCGAGAAGGAACGCCGCGGCGACTATCTGGGCAAGACCATTCAGGTCATTCCGCACGTCACCAACGAGATCAAGGATTTCATCTCGATCGGCGAGGATGAAGTCGATTTCATGCTCTGCGAGATCGGCGGCACCGTGGGCGACATCGAGGGCCTGCCCTTCTTCGAGGCGATCCGCCAGTTCAGCCAGGACAAGCCGCGCGGCCAGTGCATCTTCATGCACCTGACCCTGCTGCCCTACATCAAAGCCAGCGGAGAGCTGAAGACCAAACCCACCCAGCACTCGGTCAAGGAACTGCGCTCGATCGGTCTGGCCCCCGACATCCTGGTCTGCCGGTCCGAAGGTCCGATCCCGCAGAAAGAGCGCGAAAAGCTGGCCCTGTTCTGCAACGTGCGCCCCGATGCGGTGATCGCCGCGCAGGATCTGTCCACCATCTATGACGCGCCGCTGGCCTATCACAAGGAAGGGCTGGATCAGGCCGTCTTGGACGCCTTCCAGATCAGCCCGGCCCCCAAACCCGACCTGTCGAAATGGGAAGACGTCAGCGACCGCATCCACCATGCCGAGGGCGAGGTGAAGGTGGCCATCGTCGGCAAATACACCCAGCTGGAAGACGCTTACAAATCCATCGCCGAGGCGCTGACTCATGGCGGCATGGCCAACCGGGTCAAGGTCAAGGTCGAATGGGTCGATGCCGAGATCTTCGACACCGAGGACCCCGGCCCGCATCTCGAAGGTTTCCACGCCATCCTGGTGCCCGGCGGTTTCGGCGAGCGCGGCACCGAGGGCAAGATCAAGGCCGCGCAATACGCGCGCGAACATCAGGTTCCCTATCTGGGCATCTGCCTGGGCATGCAGATGGCGGTGATCGAGGCCGCCCGCAACGTGGCCGGCATCGCCGGGGCGGGGTCCGAGGAATTCGACCACGAGGCCGGCAAGAAACGCTTTGAACCGGTGGTCTATCACCTCAAGGAATGGGTTCAGGGCAACGCCAAGATCGAACGCAAGGTGGGCGACGACAAGGGCGGCACCATGCGGTTGGGCGCCTACAACGCGGTTCTGACCGAGGGCTCCAAGGTGGCCAAGGTCTATGGCACCTGCGACATCGAGGAACGCCACCGCCACCGCTATGAGGTGGACATCAAGTACCGCGAACAACTGGAAAAGGCGGGCCTTAAATTCTCGGGCATGAGTCCCGACGGCCGCCTGCCGGAAATCGTCGAATGGGCGGACCACCCGTGGTTCATCGGGGTTCAGTATCACCCCGAACTGAAGTCCAAGCCCTTCGATCCGCACCCGCTGTTCAAGGACTTCGTGCGCGCGGCCAAGGAATCCTCGCGCCTGGTCTGACACCGCCTTTCGGCTTGGGCTTGCGTTGCATTCCGTTCCGGGTCAGTTTGACCCGGAACAACCGCAGGGGGCAGTTTCATGGCCAAAGGATACTGGGTGGCGCATGTCGACGTGAACGACATGGAGGCCTACAAGAACTACATCGCCGCCAATGCCGAACCCTTCGCCGCCTATGGCGCGCGGTTTCTGGTGCGCGGCGGTCAGCGCCAGGTCAAGGAAGGTGCAGCCCGAGCCCGCACCGTGGTGATCGAATTCCCAAGCTACGAGGATGCGTTGGCCTGCTATGAAAGCGCGGGCTACCAGAAAGCCAAGGCCCTGCGCGAGCTGGTCTCGCTGGGTGATCTGGTGATCATCGAAGGCTATGACGGGTAGTCCGGGCTTGGCGGACCACAAAATACGGAATAGTCTGCGCCAATGTTGAAAAAGTTCTTTCAGGCGTTTCGCCCGCAGCAACAGACCACCTTGCCCGACCCGGACGCCGAACTGGCTCTGGGCGCGTTGCTGGTGCGCGTGGCTCAGGCCGACCGCGACTACAAACTGGAAGAGATCCGGTTGATCGACCGCATTCTGGCACGCCTGTATCAGCACAACGCGATCGAGGCCGCCAAGGTCCGCGCCACCTGCGAGAAGCTGCACGCCGCCGCCCCCGACACCGACACCTTCGGCAAGCTGATCCGCGAAACGACGGATTTGCAGGAACGGCTGGCCGCGCTGGAGGCCCTGTGGGAGGTCGTGCTGGCCGACGGAAACTCGGATGAAGGCGAGATCAAGATCGTGGAAGAGGCGCGCATTGCCATGGGGCTCAGCTACAATGACAGCCAGGCCGCGCGCGAACGGGTGCAAAGCCGCTTGGACGCGGACTGAGCCACCGCTATATCTGCGGCATGTTCAACGCCTTCCTGTCCCGGCTGACCCAGCCGCAGCCCGGTCCACTGACCGATGACGACGCCCGGCTGGCCTTGGCCGCCCTGCTGGTACGCCTTGCCCGGTCCGACGATGACTATGCCGACACCGAGATGTCGCGCATCGACAAGGTTCTGGCCGAGCGCTACGGCCTGTCCCCGTTCGAGGCCGCAGGGCTGCGTGCCCGGGCCGAGGACCTCGAGGCCGAAGCGCCCGACACCGTCCGTTTCACCCGCGCCATCAAGGATGCGGTGCCCTACGATCACCGCCTCGGCGTGGTTCAGGCGCTGTGGTCGGTGGCGCTGGCCGACGGTCAACGGTCACAGGACGAAGACTCGCTGCTGCGGCTGGTGGTCAGCCTTCTGGGCATCAGCGACGTGGACTCGGCCCGGGCCCGGCAGAAGGCGGCCAAATCGTGACGGCGATGCTGGGCATGTACGACATGCCCGCCCTTCGGCCCGTCAATGATCGCTTCTGGAGCCTGATTCGCACGCATTTGGCTGAAGGTCCGGGCCAACTGACCCGTGATCGCGATTTCTGGGAGATCTGGCAGGACCCTGACCTGGTCTTTGCCCAGACCTGCGGCATGCCCTATCGCACCCGGCTGCACGGCACGGTGCATCTGGTTGGCACCCCCGACTATGGCCTGCCGGGGTGCCCGCCGGGGTACTATTGTTCGGTCTTCGTCGCTTGCGCCGATGATGCGCGGGGTCTGCCCGAATTGGCAACCGGTGTTTTTGCCTACAACGAGGCCCTGTCCCAATCGGGTTGGTCCGCCCCGATCACGCATCTGTCCGAACTGGGCCTTGCACCGGCGCGCCTGCTGGAAACCGGCGGACACGCTCTGTCGGCGCAAGCCGTGGCCGACGGACATGCCGATTTTGCAGCACTGGACGCGCTGACATGGGTGCTGCTGCAAGAGCATACCGATCTGGGCCGGCGCCTGCGCCCGGTGGCAACCACGCGCCCCACCCCGGCGCTGCCTTACATCACTGCGATCACGCGCGATCCGGCACCCGTCGCCGCCGCGGTTCGCGCCGCGATCTCAGACCTTTCCCCGGCAGATCGCGCGGCGCTGCACATCCGCGGGTTGATCGACATTGCGCCTGATCTCTACCTTGCCGTTCCCAACCCGCCTCCGCCCGAGGCGGCAGTGCCCGAAAGCTGGCCAAATTGACCACTGTCCTTGGCCGAATCGGAGATTTCAGGTCTTGAACTTGTCATTTGCGCATTGCATTGCTCTGGTTTTTCGGCCCTAGTACCGCACCAACGCACTCAACAACACCAGGACGACCCGTGACAGACAGCACTCCCGTCATCGAGATCAGGAACCTGCACAAAAGCTTTGGCAATCTCGAGGTCCTCAAAGGAGTGGACATCACCGCCCATCGCGGCGACGTGGTGTCGCTGATCGGGTCATCGGGGTCCGGCAAATCCACCCTGCTGCGCTGCTGCAACCTGCTGGAAGACAGCCAGGAGGGCGAGATCCTGTTCAAGGGCGAGCCGGTGCGCTGGACGGGAACCCGCGATCATCGCCGCCCCGCCGATCCCAAGCAGGTGCTGCGCATCCGCACCAACCTGTCGATGGTGTTCCAGCAGTTCAACCTCTGGGCCCACATGACCATCCTGCAGAACGTGATGGAGGCCCCGATCACCGTGCTGGGCCGTGACCGGCACGAGGTCGAGGACAGCGCCCGCAGATATCTGGACAAGGTTGGCATCGGCGACAAATGCGACGCCTATCCCGCGCAACTGTCGGGCGGCCAGCAACAGCGCGCCGCCATCGCGCGCGCGCTCTGCATGGAGCCCGAGGCGCTGTTGTTCGACGAACCGACCTCGGCGCTGGATCCCGAACTGGAACAGGAAGTGATCAAGGTGATCAAGGATCTGGCCGCCGAAGGCCGTACCATGATCATCGTCACCCATGACATGCAGATGGCCGCCGACATTTCAAGCCACGTGGTGTTTCTGCACAAGGGCCTGATCGAAGAAGAAGGCTCGCCCGAAGATATCTTCTCCGCGCCCGAATCCGAACGGCTTCGGGGCTTCCTCTCCGCCACGATGGCGGCATAACATCAGAACAGTACCAAACAGGGGAGTTACCAATGAAAAACCTGATTCTGACCACCGCGGCACTGGCGCTTGGCGCCGGCATGGCCATGGCCGACACGGTCCGCATGGGCACCGAGGGCGCCTATCCTCCGTACAACTTCATCAACGACGCCGGCGAGATCGACGGGTTCGAGCGTGAGGTCGGCGACGAGCTGTGCAAACGCGCCCAGCTGGAATGCGAATGGGTCAAGAACGACTGGGACTCGATCATTCCAAACCTGGTGTCGGGCAACTACGACACCATCATCGCGGGCATGTCGATCACGGCCGAGCGTGACGAGGTCATCGACTTCACCCAGGACTACTTCCCGCCGACCGCTTCGGCCTATGTGGCCACCTCGCCCGACGTTGACGTGACCAGCGGCGTCGTCGCCGCCCAGACCGCGACCATCCAGGCCGGCCACGTGGCCGAGTCGGGCGCGACCCTGGTTGAATTCGCAACCCCCGAGGAAACCATCGCCGCCGTGCGCAACGGCGAAGCCGATGCCGTTCTGGCCGACCGCGACTATCTGGTGCCGTTGGTCGAGGAATCGAATGGCGAACTGGTCTTCGTGGGCGATCCGGTTCCGCTGGGCGGTGGCATCGGCATGGGCCTGCGCGAAAGCGACACGGAACTGCGTGAAAAATTCGATGCCGCGATCACCTCGATGAAACAGGACGGCACCCTGAACGAGATGCTTAAAAAGTGGTTCGGCGAGGACACCGCCACCTACGCACCTGACGGCTCGGTCGTCACCAACTAAGCATCCGGTCCTGCGGTTCGGCGCCACGCGCGCCGAACCCATCCCGGCCCCGCGCCGGGCCAGACGTTCGAAAGACGCCCCATGTTTTCCTACTGCGCTGATCCCGACACGCTCGGAACGTTCCGCTGGTTTTCATGCTATCTGACCAACGGCGTGCACTGGTCGTTCTACCTGTCGTTCATCAAGGTTCTGGCCTTGCTGGCGGTGACGGCCCCGGTGGCGTTGGCCTTCGGCTTTGCGGGGGCCATGGCGGCGCGGTCGCATGTCCCGCCGCTGGGCTGGCTGGGCAAAGGCTATATCGCCATCGTGCGCGGCGTGCCCGACATTGCGTTTTTCCTGTTCTTCGTGATCGCCCTGGACCAGGGGTTCGAGTGGATGCGGCATCAGGTGCTGTGTCCCGACTGGACCGATCCGATCCGCCAGGGCAACGATTTCCTCGTCTGCCCCCAGGCCAAGCTGCCGCTGGGCACCGCGCCGGAATGGGTGCACGAAACCTATGGCTTTTTCCTGGCCGTCATCACTTTCTCGATCGTGTTCGGTGCCTTCGCCGCCAACGTGCTGTTCGGCGGCATGCGCGCCGTTCCGCTGGCGCAGCTTGAAACCGCCGAGGCCTATGGCATGACCCGCCGCCAGACCTTCTGGCGCATTCTCGTACCGCAGATGTGGGTCTATGCCCTGCCCGGCCTGTCGAACCTGTGGATGGTGCTGATCAAGGCCACGCCACTGCTGTTCCTGCTGGGGGTCGAAGACATCGTCTATTGGGCGCGCGAGCTGGGCGGCACCAAGACCTCGAAATTCACCGCCTATCCGCATGGCGACTGGCGCATATGGTACTTCCTGTTCCTGCTGATTTTCTACCTTGGCATGACCCGCGTTTCCGAGATCGGCCTCGAACGGCTGATGCGCCGCCTGTCGCATGGCCAGGCCACCGCCGCCGGAGAGCTGCTGCGCAAGGAGACCACCGCATGAGCTGCCTGCAGACCATCCAGGATTACGGCCTGCGTTCGATCGGCATCGGCGAGCGCCTGCTGCCGCGCAGCGATTTCACTCTGTGCGAACAGTTCACCCTGATCGGTTCGGGGATGATCTGGAACATCTATTTCGGCGTGATGGCGCTGGCCACCGGGTTCTTCCTGGCCACGGCCGTGGCCCTGGGCAAGGCGTCCAGCCGCAAGTGGCTGCGCAAACCGTCCGAGTGGTTCATCTTCATCTTCCGCGGCTCACCGCTGTTCATCCAGTTCTTCTTTGCCTACTTCCTGTTCCTGTCGCTCAAGAAGACCTACCCGATGTTCGATGCCTTCACCTCGGCCTGGCTGGGGGCGCTGATCGTGCTGTTCCTGAACACCGCCGCCTATTCGGGCGAGATCTTCTATGGCGCGCTGCGGTCGATCCCCAAGGGTGATATCGAGGCCGCCGATGCCTATGGCATGTCCGGCTGGTCCCGCTTCCGCCGGATCGTGTGGCCCACCATGCTGCGGTTGGCCTGGCCCGCCTACACGAACGAGGCGATTTTCCTGTTCCATGCCACAACGCTGGTCTTCTTCTCGGCCTTCCCGGCCTGGCAGCAACGCGGGGACGCGCTGTACTATGCCAGCTATTTCGCCGACAAGACGTTCAACCCGTTCGTTCCCTACCCGATCCTGGCGTTCTACTTCATTCTGCTGACGCTGGTGATCGTGGGCGTGTTCGGCCTGATCAACAAGCGGCTGAACCGGCACCTGCCGGTGGCGCGCAAGGCCAAGATGCGGTTCCGCCTGAACCTGGCGCGCTGAGGCGCCGGGGCTCAGGCCATCCGCAACCGGCTCAGCATCGGGCAGTCCACCGACCCTTCGGCGCAATTTGCCGTCAGCTCGCTTAGGGCGGCCTCCAGGCGTTGCAGCTCGGCGATCTTGCGGCGGACGCTCTCCATGTGGCGTTGGGCCAATGCGCTGACATCTGCGCAATCAGCCGCGCCGCCCTCGGACAGGTCCAGCAGGGCCTTTGCATCGCTCAGCGAAAACCCCAGGTCACGGCAGCGTTTCAGAAACCGCAAACGCCCCACATCTTGCGCGGAATACAGCCGCCGATTGTTGGCCGCCCGCGCCGGGCGCGGCACGATGCCTTCACGCTCGTAGTACCGGATGGTCTCGATCCCCACGCCGCTTTGACGGGCCGCTTCGCCGATCGCAATCATGTGACCTCGTTTCGCTTGATCCTGTAGTGACTACAGGATTTATACCTCTGCTTACACGCTGCGGCAATGCTGCGGCCCCTGAATGACGGAGGAACTAGATGCGCGGATTTCTCGGCCTCAGCTTTGCCGGATCCCTGTCAGCCCTGGGCGTGGGCGCATGCTGCGTGCTGCCGATGACGATGATGTTGCTGGGCCTTGGCGGCAGTTGGCTGGCCATCTTTGGCAAGATCGCGGCGCTCAGCTACTATGTTCTGGCGGCCTCGACGGCGCTGGTCGCGGTGGCTTGGCTGGTGGCCTATCGGCGCAACAAGGTGCGCCATCTGAAATGGGGCCTGGCGGCCAGCACCGCGATGACCGCCCTCGCCTGGGTCGTCGTGTTCAATGAGGCCCGCATCAACGAATTTCTGATCCAGCAGATGTGAGACCATGACAGACACGCCCGTAACGCTTGAAAGCACCCTGACCTGCCCCGCCTGCGGCCACGCCCAGACCGAGATCATGCCCACCGACGCCTGCCAGTGGTTCTATGAATGCAGCGCCTGTCACACGGTGCTGAAACCCAAGCCGGGTGATTGCTGTGTCTATTGCTCGTACGGAACGGTGGCCTGCCCGCCCATCCAGCAGGGCGACAGCTGCTGCGGATAATTTGATCAAATATCGTGACAAGGGCAGAAAGCTCGACTAGGTTTGCCGCAGCACAGCTACGGAGCCCCAGATGGACCTTGCCGCCCTGCATACATTTCGCGTTGCCGCCTGCGACCTGAACGGCCAGATGCGCGGCAAACGCGTGCCCCCGTCTTACGCCGACAAGCTGGACAGCGGCGCGGTGCGGATGCCGTTTTCGGCGCTGAACGTCGATCTGTGGGGCGCCGATATCGAGGGCAGTCCGTTGGTGTTCGAAACCGGCGACGCCGATGGCGTGCTGCGCCCGACCGAGCGCGGCCCGGTGCCGATGCCCTGGCTGACCACACCCACGGCGCTGGTGCCGATGTGCCTGTACGACGATCACGGCACCCCCTTTGCCGGCGATCCCCGCCATGCGCTGGCCGCGGTCCTGTCGCGCTATGCCCAGCGCGGATGGAGAGTGGTCGCCGCAACCGAGCTGGAATTCACCCTGCTAGATTCCTCGGGCGCGCAACCAAAGCCCCCGCACAACCCGGTCACCGGCCGTCGGCTGCGTGGCGAAGCGGTGCTGTCGATGGCCGAAATGGACGCCTTCGACGCCTTCTTCACCGAGCTTTATGACGGGTGCGCCGAAATGGGAATTCCCGCTCAGACGGCAATTTCCGAAAGCGGCATCGGCCAGTTCGAAATCAATCTGAACCATCAGGATGCCATGCGCTGCGCCGATGATACGTGGCTTTTCAAGGCATTGACCCGTGGGTTGGCCCGCAAGCACGGCTTTACCGCGACCTTCATGGCCAAACCCTATGCCGATGATGCGGGGAACGGGATGCATGTACACTTCTCGGTGCTGGATGGCCAGGGCCGCAACGTCTTTGACGATGGCGGACCCGATGGCACCGAGACGCTGCGCTCGGCCGTTGCCGGCTGTCTGGCCGCCATGCCCGGCAGCACCCTGATCTTTGCTCCGCACGGCAATTCGTACACGCGGCTCGTGCCCGGAGCCCATGCCCCCACCGGCGCGGCCTGGGCCTATGAGAACCGGACCGCCGCGATCCGCATTCCGGGCGGTGCGCCCGCCGCCCGCCGCATCGAGCACCGCGTGGCCGGCGGCGACATCAACCCCTATCTGATGCTGGCCGCGGTTCTGGGCGCGGCTCTGATCGGCATCGAGGACGACCTGCAGCCCCCCGCCCCGATTACCGGCAACGCCTATGAAATCGACGGTCTGCCGCAACTGGCCGCTGACTGGGCCTCGGCCGTGACCGGGTTCGAGTCCGACCCGATCGTCGCGCGCATCTTTCCCGCTGATCTGATCCGCAACATGGCCATGACCAAACGGCAGGAAATCGCGCGCTTCGATCAGATCCCGCCGGACCAGCACTGGCTCAGCTATCTCGAGGCCGTCTGACCCCCTTGCCCGCTCCCGGCGACTCGGCTAGATTAAATTTGATCAAATTTGGTGAACCATGAAAATCGGCATTTTGCAGACCGGCCACGCGCCCGAACCGCTGGAGAAGAATTTCGGCGACTATGACGCCATGTTCCGCACCCTGCTGGATGGCAACGGTTTTGATTTCGTGACCTACGCCGTGGTCGATGGCGAATTTCCCGACGGCCCCGATGACGCCGATGGCTGGCTGATCACCGGGTCGCGTCACGGCGCCTATGAGGATCACCCGTGGATCCCGCCGCTTGAAGAGCTGATCCGCCGGATTCAGGCGGCCGGCAAGCCGCTGATCGGCGTCTGTTTCGGCCACCAGATCATCGCGCAGGCCCTGGGCGGCAGGGTCGAGAAATTCAAGGGCGGCTGGGCCATCGGGCGCACAGAATACGATTATGACGGCGAAACCGTCAGCCTGAACGCCTGGCATCAGGATCAGGTCACCCAACGACCCGAAAGCGCGCGCCTGCTGGGCACCAACCCGTTCTGCGAAAACGCGATGCTGGCCTATGGCGACACGATCTGGACCGTGCAGGCCCACCCGGAATATTCCAACGACTTCATCCGGGGGCTGATGGACACGCGCGGCAAGGGCGTGGTGCCCGATGCGCAGATGAAAGACGCGAAGGCCCGCGAAGCCGCCCCCGATGACAACGAGCGGATCGGCCGCCTGATGGCCGATTTCCTGAAGAAAGAGAGGGCCTGATGGCCGATTGGACAGACCAGCTGCCGCAGGCGGCACGCGACTATATCGACGGGCACCGGCTGGACGAGGTGGAATGCATCATCTCGGACCTGCCCGGCATTG
Organism: Ruegeria intermedia; assembly: GCF_900129345.1. Classification (GTDB taxonomy): domain Bacteria; phylum Pseudomonadota; class Alphaproteobacteria; order Rhodobacterales; family Rhodobacteraceae; genus Ruegeria; species Ruegeria intermedia. The sequence continues at coordinate 80,681 of NZ_FQVK01000013.1, forward strand.
CCCGGGGCAAGGCGGTTCCCGCGTCGAAATTTGCCCGGCAGTCCTATTTCCACCTGCCCGACAGCATCTTCTACCAGACCATCACCGGTGACTGGGGCGAAGCCGCCGGCGAGGATGGCTTCATCGAACGCGACATGATCCTCAGGCCCGATTTCACCACCGCCACCGCGGCGCCGTGGACGGGGGACTGGACGTTGCAGGTGATCCACGACGCCTATGACCGCGACGGCGATCCGATCCCGTTCAGCCCGCGCAACGTGCTCAAACGCGTGGTGCAGCTGTACAGAGACAAGGGCTGGGAGCCGATCGTCGCGCCCGAGATGGAGTTCTTTCTGGTTGCCCGCAACGTGGACCCGGCCAAGGGAATCGAGCCGATGATGGGCCGCTCGGGCCGTCCGGCTGCCGCGCGGCAGGCCTATTCCATGACCGCCGTGGATGAATTCGGCCCGGTGATCGACGACATCTACGATTTCGCCGAGGCGCAAGGGTTCGAGATCGACGGCATCACCCAGGAAGGCGGCGCCGGGCAGCTTGAGATCAACCTGCGCCACGGCGACCCGGTCAAGCTGGCCGACGAGGTGTTCTATTTCAAACGCCTGATCCGCGAGGCCGCGCTGCGTCACAACTGCTTTGCCACTTTCATGGCCAAACCGATCGAGGACGAGCCGGGATCGGCCATGCACATCCATCACTCGATCATCGACACCGAGACGGGCAAGAACCTGTTCTCGGGGCCTCAGGGCGGCGAGACCGATGCGTTCTACAACTTCATCGCCGGTCTGCAGCTGCACCTGCCGGCCGGGCTGGCGGTGATGGCGCCCTACGTCAATTCCTACCGCCGGTACGTCAAGGACCACGCCGCCCCGATCAACCTGGAATGGGCGCGCGACAACCGCACAACGGGGATCCGGGTGCCGCTGTCGGGCCCCGACAGCCGCCGGGTGGAAAACCGCATCGCCGGGATGGATTGCAACCCCTATCTGGGCATCGCCGTGTCGCTGGCCTGCGGCTATCTGGGGCTGGTCAACCACGACCGACCGCGCCGTCAGTTCTATGGCGACGCTTACGAAGGTGACGGCGACATCCCGCAGGTCATGGGCAACGCACTGGATCTGTTCGACGAGGCCGATGCCTTGCATCAGGTTTTGGGCCCCGAGTTCGCCCGCGTCTACAGCATCGTGAAACGCGCCGAGTACGAGGAGTTCCTGCAGGTGATTTCGCCGTGGGAGCGTGAACACCTGCTGCTGAACGTCTGAGCCATGTGCGCCATGAACCTGCTGTACAGCAACGACAAACGCGGCACCTACCCGCCCAGTTGGTATGCCGCCACCGCGCACCCGCGAACCCCGACCGAGCCGCTGCGCGGCGATGTCACCGCCGACGTTTGCGTCGTGGGTGGAGGGTATACAGGTCTTTCGACCGCGCTGCATCTGGCCGAGGCCGGGTTCAGGGTGGTCCTGCTTGAAGCGCATCGCGTAGGTTTCGGCGCCTCGGGGCGCAATGGTGGCCAATTGGGCAGCGCCCAGCGCATGGATCAGGAGGACCTGGAAAAGCTGGTCGGGCGCGACGACGCGGCCAAACTGTGGGATCTGGCCGAAGACGCAAAGACGCTGGTCAAATCGCTGATCGAACGCCACGGCATCGATTGCGACTTGAAACCGGGCATCGCCACGTTTGGCTTCAGCGACGGCGAACGGGGCGAATTACACGCTCACGCCAAGCACCTGAAATCCGCCTATGGTTATGACCAGATCGAGCTTCTGGATGCCGAAGCCGGGCGCGCGCTCTGCCCCTCACCGGCCTATGCGGGCGGCTATCTGGACAGGGGCGCGGCCCATCTGCACCCGCTGAACTATGCGCTCGGCCTGGCCGAGGCCGCCTTGGCCGCCGGTCTGACGCTGCACGAAAACACCGAGGTGCTGGGCATCGAGGAAGGCCCTCGCGTCACCGTTCGCACCGAACAGGGTTCGGTCACGGCCGGCCATCTGGTTCTGGCCTGCAATGGCTATCTGGGCAACCTGAGCCGCAAGGTCGCTGCGCGGGTCATGCCGATCAACAATTTCATCGCCGCAACAGAACCCCTGGGCACCGAGGCCGCAAAGGTTCTGACGCAGGACGTGGCCGTTGCCGACACGAAATTCGTGGTGAACTATTTCCGGCTCAGCGCCGATGGGCGGCTGTTGTTCGGCGGTGGCGAGAGCTATGGCTATCGCTTCCCGTCCGACATCGCCGCCAAGGTGCGCAAACCGATGACCGAGATCTTTCCGTATCTGCGCGACGTTCGGATCGACTATGCCTGGGGCGGCACGCTGGCCATCACCATGCGGCGAATGCCCTACCTGACACGACTGGCGCCGAACATCCTGTCGGCCTCGGGCTATTCCGGTCATGGGGTCGGCACTGCGACCCATGCCGGTCAGTTGATGGCGCTGGCCATCCAGGGTCAGGCCGAAGGGTTCGACACGATGGCCCGCGTGCCTGCCCTGCCTTTTCCCGGAGGCCCGGCCCTGCGCAGCCCTCTGCTGGTGCTGGCGATGACATGGTATGCCCTGCGCGATCGGCTGGGCCTTTGACCCACGACTTGTGACGGTTCGGTGAAATTTCGCCCAACAGGCGAATGAAGGCTTGGTTTACGCGGGCTTTCATTTTATCTTTTCCAAACATAGAATTTGGGATTATCAAATATGACGCTGCCACCCAACGTCCACGACGCCGAACCCATCCCCGCCGCTGCCAAAGACGCGATCGAGTCCCTGATGCAATCCGGGGACCTGTTCCGCTATACCGCGCCGCAGGACGCGCCGGTTGCTTTGCTTGAGGCCGAGTTCGCCGCGTTGCTGGGCAGCAAATACGCGCTGGCGGTGTCGTCCTGTTCGGCGGCTCTGTTCCTGTCGCTCAAGGCGCTGGGGCTGCCGCGGGACGCGCGGGTGCTGATCCCGGGCTTTACCTTTGCAGCGGTGCCCTCGTCGGTGGTACATGCCGACTGCGTTCCGGTCCTTTGCGAGGTGGGCGACAATTACCGCATCGACATCGACGATTTCGCGGCCAGGCTCGACGGGGTTCAGGCGGTGATCATCAGCCACATGCGCGGCCATACCTCGGACATGGACGCGATCATGGCGTTGTGCGACGCGCGCGACATCCCGGTGATCGAGGACGCGGCCCATTCGCTGGGCACCACCTGGCATGGCCGCAACATCGGCACCATCGGCAAGGTTGGGTGTTTCTCGTTCCAGTCCTACAAGATGATCAACGCGGGCGAAGGGGGCATCCTTGTCACCGACGACGCCGACCTGGTCGCCCGCGCCGTGATCATGTCGGGCGCCTACGAGCACAATTGGAAGAAACACAAAGGCCCGCACGGCCAGAATACACCTGATCTGGAGCAGGCCTTTGCCCGCTGGCAGAACAAGCTGCCGCTCTACAATCTGCGCATGAGCAACCTCAGCGCCGCGGTGATCCGCCCCCAACTGCCCGAACTGGCGCGGCGGGTGCGGGACGGGCTGGCCAACCACGATTATGTCGCGCAGCGCCTGAACAGTTCACCGCATATCCACGTACCCGACCCGTTGGCACCGGAGCGCCGCGCGCCGGATTCGATCCAATTCAACCTGGTCGATCTTGACCAAGACCAGATCAAGGCATTTGCCGCCGCCGCCGAGGGCCGTGGCGTCAAGGTGCAGGTCTTTGGTCTGAGCGAGGACAACGCCCGCGCCTTCTGGAACTGGCAGTTTCTGCCAGAACAGGTCGAGTTGCACAAAACCCGCGCAATGCTGATGAAAGCCTGCGACGTGCGCCTGCCGGTGCGCCTGACCCGCGCGGAACTGGATGTAATCGCCGACATCATCCTGGCCTCGGTCGGCGAGGTTACCGCGCCCGAAGTGGCCTTCGGCACCTGACCCCAACACAGTAAAGAAAAGGCCCGGGTTGTCCGGGCCTGTCTGGCATCAGCTGAGCTTGGAAAGCTTCTGCTGCAACTCGGCCAGTTGTTTCTTGATGTCGTCCAGGTCTTCCTTGGACTCGGACTTGCCTTCTTCGTCCTTGTCCGGCCCGGACCAATTGCCCGACAGCCCGCCTGTCATGGCCTTCAGGAACGCCTGCTGCTGCGCCTGCATTGCTTCGAACCCGGGCATGCTGCTCATGGGGTTCATCGCGTTCATGTTTTCCATCATCTTGGTCTGGCTTTCGCGCAGCATCTCAAAGCTGGATTGCAGGAATTGCGGCATCATGCCCCCGCCCGGCAGCATGTAGCTGCGCACCAGATCGTTCAGCACGTTCACCGGCAGCACGTTTTCGCCGCGGCTTTCATGTTCGGCAATGATTTGAAGCAGATACTGGCGGGTCAGGTCGTCGCCGGTTTTCAGGTCGATGATCTGAACCTCGCGCCCGTTGCGGATGAACCCGGCGATGTCCTCGAGCGTGACATAGTCGCTGGTCTCGGTGTTGTACAGCCGACGGCTGGCATAGCGCTTGATCAGCAGAGGTTTTTCTTTGTCCGACACCGTTTACCCTCCCCAAGGATGATGCGTTGCAGCAGAGGTTATGCGACCGCAGCACAAAAAGAAAGGGCAGGTCACAGGACCTGCCCCTGGCGATTGCACCGGTTGGGAGGGATGGGTGCGTTTCGCGGATCTTGCTTACTTGGCGGCCGTTGCTTTCTTGGCAGCAGCGGTCACGTCGTTGGTGGCCTTCTTGACGGCTGCGGTGGTTTCTTCCGCAGCTTCCTTGCCGGCAGCCATCAGCAGTTCGACGGTTTCCGACTGCAGCTTCTTGGCGATTTCAGCGAAAGCGGCCAGGTTTTCCGCCGCCACTTCAGCCGAAGCGCTGGCAAAATCGGTTGCGGCTTTTGCATAGTCGGCCGGCTCGGCCTTGGCTTTCGACATCTCGGCCAGCTTGGCCAGGGTGTCCTTGGTCCACTTGCTCGAGATCTCGGCCGATTTCTCGGCGGCTTCCAGCGCAACGCCGGACAGTTTCTCGTTCAGGGTCGCGGTCGATTTGAACGCGTTTTCCATTGCGGTGGTGTCCACCGGGAAAGCACCCATCATTTCCTTCAGGGTCGCGGTAAAGTCTTGGGTCTTTGCCATTGTCCTAATCCTTTCAGCCGGTCCGGGCCCACCCCGGGTTCATCAGCTTGAGGACAATATGTATGCCGCATCGCAGCATTTCAAGGATTTTTTGCTGCGCTGCAGAATTTATTGAGGTTTCAGAATGAAATCAGACCCTTGGCTTGGCCACGACATAGGTGCCGGGCGCCGGGGCCAGCGGTGGATGGTCCGAATCACCGGGCGTGCGCGCGGAAACCTGTTTGCCCGACCGCTTTTTCAACCACGCCTCCCAGCGCGGCCACCACGAGCCTTCGTGAAAGGTGGCATCCTTCATCCAGGTGTCGGCATCCGCCTTCAGGTCGTCATTGGTGTAGTGCCCATATTTCTTCTTGCTGGGCGGGTTCACGATGCCCGCAATGTGCCCGGATTCGGACACCACGAAGGTCTTCGACCGCGACCCCATCTGTTGGACCCCCCGGTAACAGTCCTTCCAGGCGGCGATGTGATCGGTCTCGCAGGTGATCGCCATCAACGGCACATCCACGTCGCGCACATGCAGCTTGTGGCCCATCAACTCGAACCCGTCAGTGACGAACTCGTTGCGCTGACACAGGCCGCGCAGATACTGCACCACCATCCTGGCCGGCAGGTTGGCCCCATCGCCGTTCCAGTACAGCAGATCGAAAGCCGGAGGCGTTTCCCCCATCATGTAGCTGCGCACCGCCGGGGCATAGACCAGATCACGCGCCCGCAGAAACGACATGGTCCGCGCCATGATCCATGACCGCAAAACGCCGATGCGGTTCACCTCCTCTTCGATCTCTTCGATGAAGTCCTCCTGCAGGAATGGCGTGAACTCGCCCTGATCGGAAAAATCCGTCAGCGCGGTGAAGAAAGTTGCGGATTTGACCGATTTGTCGCCCCGCTGTTTCAGCAGCGACAAAGTCAGGCCCAGCGTGGTGCCCGCTATGCAATAGCCGACGGCGTTCACCTGCTTGACCTTGCAGATCTTCTTGGCCTCTTCGATCGCGGTCAGATAGCCGTCCTGAACATAGTCCTCCATGCCGGTCTCGGCATAGCTGGCATCGGGATTGACCCAACTGACCACGAACAGGGTATAGCCCTGCTCGGTGATCCATTTGATCAGGCTGTTTTCAGGTTTCAGGTCCAGGATGTAGAACTTGTTGATCCAGGGCGGGAACAGAACGATCGGGATCTCATGCACCGTTTCGGTGGCCGGCGCGTACTGGATCAATTCCATCATCCGGTTGCGATACACCACCTGGCCCGGTGTGGTCGCCAGGTTGCCCCCCACCTCGAACGCTTTCTCGTCCGCCAGCTTCACCACCAGCGCGCCGTCATTGGCCTCGAGGTCTGCCACCAGGTTCTCGAGCCCCTGGATCAACGACTGGCCGTCGGTCTCGATCGCCTTCTGCAGCGCGTCCGGGTTGGTCGGCAGGAAATTGGTGGGTGACATCATGTCGACGATCTGCTGCGCCATGAAACGCAGGCGGCGCTTGTCTTTTTCGTCCAGGTCCTCGACGGATTCGACGGCCTGCGCGATTGCCTCGGCATTGGTCAGGTATTGCTGACGCACCAGACGGAAATAGGGGTTCTTGTCCCACAGCGGATTCGCAAACCGCTTGTCACGCGGCGCGCCGGTTTCCGTGTCCTCGTCTCCGCCCAACAGCGCTTGCTGCGCCGCAGCAAAATTCAGAACGGACTTGCCCCAGTATTCGATCTGCTGTTCCAGCAGCTTGGCGGGGTTCTGCAGCGCTTCGGCCCAGTAAGCCGTTGCCGCCTTTGCCAAAACTTCCTGATTCGGGACGTCCAGCGCGGGATTGTGCGGTTTTCTCGCCGCCATCACCTCGACCAGCCGTTTCGACAGCGCCTCGACCTTCGCCATGTTTTCCTGAAGCCGCTCAAGGTGTTCGTCGGTCATGTCCGGCGTCCCGCCTTCGCTTGTTGCCATTTTAACAAATCCCCCCTAACCTCGCTGCTGTGCAGAATATCGTCGTGGGCACCGGGGGGCAAAGCGGCGAATGGTCCGACATCTCGGATGGAAACTCAGGAGGCCGCTTCCGTGCGCTACATGATGACCTACGACCTGATGGAGTCGATGCGGAACACCAACCAATGGCTTGGTGCAACCGCGAACACCTTTGCATCCTACCCCGCCTTCGCCATGGTTCCAAACCCGGTCTTCAACTGGATGGCCGCCTGGGGCGAAGTCACGGAGCGCACCTTCAAACGCATGGTCGCCAAGCCCGACTGGGGCATCCGAACATTCACCTGCGAAGACGGCAAAGATCATCTGGTGGAAATCACCTCCGTGCTTGAGCGCCCCTTCGGCGATCTCATCCACTTTCGCGTGAATGGCCGCGAAGAGCAACCGCGCAAGGTGCTTTTGGTTGCGCCGATGTCGGGGCACTATGCCACGCTGCTGCGCTCGACCGTCAAAAGCCTGCTCGTGAATTGCGAAGTCTATATCACCGATTGGCATAACGCGCGCGACATCCCCGTATCCGAAGGCAAGTTCGATATCGAGGACTACACGCTGTACCTTGTCGATTTCATGAAGGAGCTGGGGCCTGACACCCATGTGGTGGCCGTCTGCCAGCCCGCGCCGCTGACCTTGGCCGCCACCGCCTACCTGGCCGAGAAGGACCCCAAGGCGCAGCCCAGCACGCTGACCTTGATCGGCGGCCCCGTCGATCCCGACGCGACGCCGACCGAAGTCACCGATTTCGGCCGCCGCGTGACCATGGGCCAGCTTGAGGAAACGATGATCCAGCGCGTGGGCTTCAAATACAAAGGGGTCGGCCGGATGGTTTATCCTGGCCTGTTGCAGCTGGCATCTTTCATGTCGATGAATGCCGAGCGCCACGGCAAGGCTTTCTCGGACCAAATCCACCGCGTCATGCGTGGCGAGGCATCGGACCACGACGCCCACAACCGTTTCTACGATGAATACCTCGCCGTCATGGACATGACCGCCGAGTTCTACCTGTCCACCGTCGAGCGGGTGTTCAAGAACCGCGAAATCGCGCGGAACGAGTTCGTCGTGGATGGCCACAAGGTGGATATCGGCAAAATCACCGATGTAGCGGTCAAAACGGTGGAGGGCGCCAATGACGACATCTCGGCGCCCGGCCAGTGCATCGCGGCGCTGGATCTTTGCACCGGCCTGCCCGACAGCAAGAAGGCCAGCCATGTCGAACCCGGCGCCGGGCATTACGGCATCTTCGCCGGGCGCAGCTGGCGCGACAACATCCGCCCGCTGGTCATTGAATTCATGAACGAAAACAGCCGCAAGCCGAAACGCCGCGCCGCCAACAGCAACAAGGTCGCGTGATACCCGGCGCCACAGCGCCGTCGCTGACCTTCGCCTGCACCTGCGGCGGGCTGAGCGGCGAGGTCAGCGCCAAAGGCGTGGCCACCGGAACCCATGTCGTCTGTTACTGCCCCGATTGCCGGGCCGGGCAGCTGTATTTCGGCCAGCCCGACCCTGCGCCCGGTCCGGTGGACATATTCCAGATGTCGCCGGAATACATCCACATCACCAAGGGGGCCGAGAACCTGGCGGTGATGCGCCTTGGCCCCAAGGGGTTGTTTCGCTGGTACGCCAAATGCTGCAACGCCCCGCTGGCCACCACCACCAGCAACCCGAAACTTCCGTTTGCCGGGTTTGACGTGGCCCGATTTGCCGATCCGGCGCCGTTGGGTCCGGTAAAGACCCGCGCCCATGTTCCGCAGGGCAACGGCAAATGGAAGCACGAACGGCCAGGTCCGGCAGTTCTGGGCATGATCCGTCGTGTGCTGGGCGCGCGCCTGTCCGGTCGTTGGCGGCAAAACCCGTTTTTCAACGCCGACACCGGTGAACCGGTCGCGCCACCGCATGTGATCACCCGCGAAGAACGCGCAGCCCTCTACGACTAGAAAATCCGCAGCGGGATATTCAACCACTCGGTCAGCGCGGCAGTCGTTTCCTCGGGAGCTTCCAGCGTGGGCAGATGCCCGGCGTCATTCACCACGTGCAAGACGGCTTCGGGGATCAACTCGGCCATGAAGCTGTGCTTGCGCACTGGCGTCAGCGTGTCATGCGCCCCGCACAGAACCAGCGTCGGCACCTTGATCCGGCGCAGGGTGCCCTGCTGATCCGGGCGCCGTTGCAGCGCGCGCATCTGGCGCACGAACAGATCCGGCCCCAACTCGGCCGCCATCTGCAGCATGTCGCTCAGGATCGGAAGGCGCCGCGGCCCCGGCGCCAGGATGTCCGTTCCCATGATCTTGCGCATCACTTCCTCCAGCCGCCCGGCCTGTGCCCCCACGATCAGTTCTTCGCGGTTCGCGGCGATCTGGGGGGTGTCGGCCTGCGCATCGGTCGCCATCAGGCACAGCCGCGTCACCCGGTCGGGCGCCCGCCGCACCAGCTCCAACGCGACGACGCCGCCCATGCTCAGCCCGGCCAGGGCAAAGCGGTGCGGCAACTGGTCCAGCAAGCCCGAGGCGATTTCCTCGATCCGGTCGCCGCCGCCGATGGGCGCGACCGTCACCGCCCGATCCCGCGAAAGCCGGGCGATCTGCGGCCGAAACAGACGCGCATCACACATCAGACCGGGCAACAGCACCAGCGGCTCGATCACGCGGGGCCTCCTTTTGTCTGCCGAACGCGTCGGCGTTTTCGTCAGGATGAAAGGTTGCGCACCGCCGGGCAAGGCCAAAAATCACGGATAGCGAATACCCCGGAACGGCGGGAAATCGGCATAGCGCGAACGCCGTGCGTCGGGTGGCTCGTCCGGCTCGGCGCCGGCCCGCAACAGGCTGCCGCGCGGAGCGATGTAGCTGTCGATCCGGCGCAGCGGAACGGGCCGCCACACCAGGTTGAACGCGCAGAGCCTGGGAAAGAACCAGATCTCGGAATAATCCAGATGATCGTGCATCCACCACGCCAGATCCCGCCAGTCGCGGCCCTGCGCGTACCGGTCCGCGAACCACGGGATCACCACCGATGCCCCCGCGATCCGCGCATCCCCCCGTCTCCGGTCCCAGATATGGCATTCCAGCGGATGATCGTTGCGGGCGCAGTTCAGCTTGCTCTCGTTGCCGAAGCGGTTCAGCGACGGCGAGCGATAGCCCGAGCGCACGGCAACCCGGCCAAAAGTCTCCTCGAGCGGGTCCAGCAGTATCTCGCACAAGGCGCGTCCCGTTTCGATGGCAAGGTCCGGGTCGTCGGGAATGTTCTGCCGGGCGTGAAAATTCCCGATTTCGGAATACAGGAAATCGCGCATGAAGAAATGCCGCGACAGCCGCACCCGGCCCAGCGCCTCGAGGCTCCACATGCTGCCCGGCTTGCGCATTCTCCACCTCTGTCCTCTGGCCGAAGGCCTATTCGACCCCCAGGCTCCCCAGCCACTCCAGAATACCCTGCACCGTGGCCGCGTCCTGCCCGGGCGAGGTCAACCGTCCCGCAACCACATGCGAATAGGGGTCGTCGCCCGGCCCCATCGTCACCGTATGCACGGTTGCGGGTGCGCCCCATGCGGCGGCGATTTCGCGCGTCAGGTCCGGCCGCACGACCTTGTCCTCATCCGAAAACCAGAACAGCGCCGGCACCAGAGCCCCAGAGAAATCCAGCGCCCGGACCCGGTCGACCAGCACCGACATCGGCACCACGGCCTCCCACGGATAGACCAACGTCCAGTACCTGTTCCGTTCGGCGTCGTCGCCCGACACGTCGCGGGTTTCCCCCATCAGCAACGGCAGCCAGCTGCGCGCCCATGGCAGCGAAGGGATCCAGGATCCGGCCGCCTGCACCCCGAAATTGGGCGAGATGAACACCATCCCGACCACATCCTTGCTCAGTTCGGGGTCCAACGCCGCAGCTGCCGCCAAGGTCCCCCCGGTCGAGGTCGAGATCACGATGACCTTGTCGCCCACGGCGCGGGCGGCGGCCAGACCCTCGGCCATGTCCCGCATCCAGCCCGAGGCCGTCCCCTCGGCCATCGCATCCGGCCCGCGCCCGTGCCCTTGCAGGCGTGTATAGACCAGATTGGCCCCCAGCGCGTCGGCGATCCTGTCGGGCACCGGGCGGATTTCCTCGGACGAAGCCGAGAACCCGTGGACATAAAGCACCGAATAGGGCGTGCGCCGTTCCTTGAATCCGTCCCGCCAGATCACCCGCTTTTCGACACCCGGCACGATATCGTCATAGGCGGACTCGATGCTTTCGAAATAGACCTGAACCCCCTCTCCGAACTTGCGCGGATCGAACCGCGGGCGCAGATCCACCTCTTCACGCGGGCCGAACCAGTAGATCAACCCGCCGACCACCCCCAACGCCAGCAAGGCCCGCCCGAGAAACCGCCCCAGCCGTCGCATCAGTTTGCCCCCATCACGTCGCGAACCGCATCTTCGATCAACCCCAGGCACGCCCCGTCCGAGAACCGGTGATCGGCATCCTTGACCAGCAACAACCGCATGTCCGGCCCGCTGGCATGGTCCAGCAACCGCACCGCCGTATCGACCGAAACCGCCGTATCGGCCGTGCCCTGAAGGAACCGCACCGGAAACGGCAGGTTCAAGGGCGAGCGCAACACCAACCGCGTCCGGCCATCCTCGATCATCCGCTTGGTGATGATGTAAGGCTCCATGTAGTCCGAGGGCAGTTCCACATGCCCGACCGTCTCCAGCGCCTCTTTCTGTTCGTCGGTGAACGAGGCCCAATAGCCGTCCTCGGTGAAATCCGGCGCCGCCGCGATGGTGACCATGCCGGCGATCCGCTCGGGCATGGCCCGCGCCAGCAGCAACGCCTGCCAACCGCCCATGGACGAACCCACCACGATCAGCGGTCCCTTGGTCAGCGTTGAAACCGCCGCAACCGTATCCTCGTGCCAATCCCCGATGCAGCCGTCCTCGAACCGGCCGGAGCTTTCCCCATGCCCGGAATAGTCGAACCGCAAAAAGGCCTGCCCACGCGCCCGCGCCCAGTCCTCAAGATGCACTGCCTTGGTGCCCTCCATGTCCGACTTCAAACCGCCCAGAAAAACGACCGTGGGCCCTGCCCCTTCGCTCTTGTGATAGGCCAGCCGCCGCCCCTGCGGCGTGTCCAGAAATGTCGTCGCTGCCATGAAACCCTCACTTGCTTTTCCAGCATCATGCACGCGCCGCGCCCAAGTGCAATTCCCGCCCCCACTTCATCTGGCCCCAAATATCCCGGGGAGCGCGAGGGGCTGGCCCCTAGCCCTTGACACAGACCCAACCACCTGCCACACGGGCCCGACACCATAACCCGCAACCGGGCGTTCTGTGGGCGCCAAACCGACGAGGAGAGCCAGATCATGGCCTTGGATTCAAAATCCGTCTCTCTTACCTTCCCCGATGGCAATTCCCGATCCTACGCCGCAGGCGTCACGCCCGCGCAGGTCGCTGCCGACATCTCCACCTCGCTGGCGAAAAAGGCCATTTCGGCCTCCGTCAACGGCCAGCACTGGGACCTGCAGTGGCCCATCGAACAGGATGCCGAAATCGCCATCCACACGATGAAGGACGAGGCCCAGGCCAACGAACTGATCCGCCACGACTTCGCCCACGTGATGGCCCGCGCGGTGCAGGAAATCTGGCCCGACACCAAGGTCACCATCGGTCCGGTCATCGAAAACGGCTGGTATTACGACTTCGACCGCGCAGAACCCTTCACGCCCGAAGATCTCGGCCTCATCGAGAAAAAGATGAAAGAGATCATCAACAAGCGCGACCCCGTCACCACCGAGATCTGGGACCGCGAGCGTGCCATCGCGTTCTACAAGGCCAACAACGAGCCCTACAAAGTCGAGCTGGTCGAGGCGATTCCGGGCGACGAGCCGGTGCGCATGTACTGGCACGGCCACTGGCAGGATCTGTGCCGCGGCCCGCACCTGCAGCATACCGGCCAACTGCCCGGCGACGCGTTCAAGCTGATGTCCATCGCCGGCGCCTACTGGCGCGGCGACAGCAACCGCCCGATGCTGCAGCGCATCTATGGCGTTGCCTTCACCGGCAAGGAAAAGCTCAAGGCCTATCTGCACATGCTGGAAGAGGCCGCCAAGCGCGACCACCGCAAGCTTGGCCGCGAGATGGACCTGTTCCACATGCAGGAAGAGGCTCCGGGCCAGATCTTCTGGCACCCCAACGGCTGGACCATCTACACCACGCTTCAGGACTATATGCGGCGTGCCCAGCACCGCGGCGGCTATGTCGAGGTCAACACCCCTCAGGTGGTGGACCGCAAGCTGTGGGAACGCTCGGGCCACTGGGACAAGTACCAGGAAAACATGTTCATCGTCGAGGTTGACGAGGAACACGCCCGCGAAAAGGCCGTGAACGCGCTCAAGCCGATGAACTGCCCGTGCCACGTGGAAATCTTCAAGCAGGGTCTGAAATCCTATCGCGACCTGCCGCTGCGCATGGCCGAGTTCGGATCCTGCGCGCGCTACGAGCCTTCGGGCGCGCTGCATGGCATCATGCGGGTCCGCGGCTTTGCCCAGGACGACGCGCATATCTTCGCGACCGAGGACCAGATCGGGGACGAATGCGCCCGCTTCATCGGGTTTCTGACCGATGTCTACAAGGATCTGGGCTTTGACAGTTTCAAGGTCAAATTCTCGGACCGCCCCGAACAGCGCGCCGGATCGGACGAGGTCTGGGACAAGGCCGAAGAAGCCCTGCTGACCGCCACGCGCGCCGCAGGGGTCGAGCCGGAACTGAATCCCGGCGAAGGCGCTTTCTATGGGCCTAAGCTGGAATTCGTCCTGACCGACGCGATCGGGCGTGACTGGCAATGCGGCACCTTCCAGGTGGATTTCGTCCTGCCCGAACGGCTGGACGCCACCTATATCGGCGCCGATGGAGCCAAACACCGCCCGGTGATGCTGCACCGCGCCTGCCTGGGGTCGTTCGAACGGTTCATCGGCATCCTGATCGAAGAACACGCCGGCAAGCTGCCCTTCTGGCTGGCGCCGCGTCAGGTCGTCGTGGCCTCGATCACCTCCGAAGCCGATGACTATGTTCTGGAAGTGGTCGAGACGCTCAAGGCCGCCGGTGTCCGGGCCGAGGCCGACATCCGCAACGAGAAGATCAACTACAAGGTCCGCGAACATTCGGTCGGCAAGGTTCCGGTGATCCTGGCCGTCGGCCACCGTGAGGTCGAAGAGCGCACCGTCAGCGTCCGCCGACTGGGCGAGAAGCAGACCCGGGTCCAGTCGCTCGAGGATGTAACAAAAGAGCTGGCGCGCGCGGCCACGCCACCCGATCTTCTGTAACAATCGGCACAGTCTTGCCGCCAATCCGGCCCCCGATACGGGGCCGGATTGAAACACTTCCAAATTTCTCTAGCAAAAACATAAATTTAACCCTCAATAGGCTCTAACATGTCTTGACGCCCGCGTGAGACACGGCCTCGTGAATTCAAACGCGCGGCGTCTGTAGCTAAATTTGAGATGTCACAAGCAGACATACGCAAGCACGAAAAGGATTACCCGAGATGTCGAACACCGCAAAAACCCTCGTCATTGCCAGCGCCGTCGCCGCAGCCGTTGCGGGCTCTGCAACCACCGCGACCGCGCAGGCCAAAGAGAAGTGCTATGGCATTTCAAAGGCCGGTCAGAATGATTGCGCCGCCGGTCCGGGCACCACTTGCGCCGGCACCTCGACCGTTGATTACCAGGGCAACGCCTGGACGCTGGTCGATGCGGGCACCTGCACCGATATCGAGTTGCCGGCACAGGCCGATGGCACCCCGCGCAAGGGCTCTCTGGAACCGCTCGAGCGTGACCTGCCGGCATAACGCGACCTGAGGGATGAACGGGGCGGGCACAGTGTCTTGGCCCGCCCTCTTTCTTGCTCGAAAGGATCAGGCCCATGTTGGATGATGCTCGCAGACAGAACCGCCTGCCCACCGCGCCCGGGGTCGGCTACAAGCCACAGCATTATGCCGAAATCCTTGCGCAACCCGGCCCGGTCGGTTGGCTGGAAATCCACGCCGAGAACTACATGGGCGACGGCGGCCGACCGCTGGCGCAACTGCGCCACCTGTCCGAACGGTTTCCCATCTCGGTGCACGGCGTGGGCCTGTCCATCGGTGGCGAAGCCTCCTTGGACGCCGAGCATCTGGCCCGCCTGAAGCATCTTGTCGGCTGGCTGAACCCGGCCAGCTTTTCGGAGCATCTGGCATGGTCCACTCATGACAGCCAGTTCCTGAATGATCTGCTGCCCCTGCCCTATACCGACGCCACGCTGGCCCGCATCTGCGATCATATCGACCAGGTGCAAGAGACTGTGGGCCGGCAGATGCTGTTGGAAAATCCCTCCAGCTATCTCGCTTTTTCCGAAAGCACGTGGTCTGAACCCGACTTCCTGCGCGAGGCCGCGCGCCGCACCGGCTGTGGCCTGCTGCTGGACGTCAACAACGTCTTCGTCTCGGCCACCAACCTGAACTACAGCCCGCAGGCCTATATCGACGCCTACCCTCTGGACCAGGTCGGAGAAATCCACCTGGGGGGCCATGACGAGGATCAGGACGATCACGGCCAACCCCTGCTGATCGACAGCCACGGCCGCGCCGTCGTCGATCCGGTCTGGGCGTTGCTGGATTATGTGCTCGACCGGTCAGGCCCCAAACCCGTGCTGATCGAATGGGACAACGACGTGCCCGACTGGCCCACCCTGCGCGCCGAGGCCGAGCGCGCGCAATCCGCTCTGGACCGGATCCCGGCATGAGCGTTTCGCAATCAGAATTCCGGGCGGCCCTGCTGGACCCGGCGGCCCCAGTGCCCGAGGGGCTGCTGGACGACCAGGCCCGCCCCGCCGGACGCCGTTTCAGCGTCTATCGCAACAACGTGGCCGTGTCGCTGACCGAAGCCATGCACCAGGCCTTTCCGGTCATAACCAAACTGCTGGGTCCGCAGAACATGGACGGTCTGGCCGGGATCTATCTGCGTCAGCATCCGCCGACCTCTCCGCTGATGATGTTCTATGGCGAGAACTTCCCCGAATTCCTCGCCGGTACCGAGCAACTGGCGCATCTTGGCTATCTGCCCGACGTGGCGCGGCTCGAACTTGCCTTGCGCCGGGCCTACCACGCCGCCGACAGCCATCCGATCGCGCCCGACGCGCTGGCCGCCATGCCCCCCGAAGACCTGATGCAGGCCCGACTGGGCTTTGCCCCGGCCATGCAGCTGATCCGGTCCGACTGGCCCATCCACGCCATCTGGCGGTTCAACACCGACGACGGCGCGCCAAAGCCTGAACCGGTCGCGCAGGACGTGCTGATTACGCGCCCCGAATTCGACCCGTCACCGCACCTGCTGCCACCCGGCGGGTTTGACTGGATCACCGCCATGCAGGCCGGTCAGACCATTGGCCGGGCCTTCGAGGCAACCACCGCCCGGACGCCCGCGTTCGATTTGGGCGCCACCCTGGCACTGCTGCTGCAGGGCAGTGCGATCACTTCTGTCACCATCGAAAGGCCGGAAACATGACTGCCCTGATTTCTCTGCACAATTCCGCATTCGGAAAACTGGACCACGCCGCGAACTGGCTGACGCCGACCTTGGCGCGGCTGACCTTCGTTGCGGTTCTTCTGGTCTATTACTGGAACTCGGCCATGACCAAGCTGGGCAGCGGCTTTTTCGGGTTCCTGTTCCCCTCGGATGGGGCCTATGTCCAGATCTTCCCCAAGGCGATGGAGGCCGTCGGCTATGACAGCTCGCAGCTAGGGTTCTTTACCTGGCCCGTTGCGGTCGCCGGAACCTGGGCCGAATTCATCCTGCCTGCATTGCTTCTGGTGGGGTTGTTCACCCGCCTTGCCGCCCTGGGCATGATCGGGTTCGTCTGGGTCCAGACCTTCACCGACGTCACCGGGCATGGGGTCAAGCTGGGCGGTCTGTTCGACAACACCATCACCCTGATGGATCAGCGGGTCATGTGGACCTTCCTGTTCGTGGTGATCGTGATCAACGGCGCGGGCCCGCTCTCGCTCGACCGGGTTCTGCGCTTGAAATAAGCTAGAAATGCGCCTTGGGTTCGTCCGGCTTGCCCGCGGCGATCCCAAGCAGCCCCGCGACGCCGGCGAAGGCAATCGGGAACATGGTGAACACGCCGAAGCCGAAGGCATAGTACATCCCCGCCGCGGAAATCAGCAGAAGCATTCCCGCCACCAGCGCACGCGCATGCGCCATGGCGCCCCCGGCAATCGCCAGCATCGGCGCCAGGATCGAAGCCGCCTTGATCAGTTCCGGGTTCTCGACCTGCTCGGCCAGACCTTCGATCTCGCCATAGCGGTCCACCAGTTCGACGAACCCGTATCCGAAAAACCCGACGATCATTCCGACCAGCCCGGCGATGACCCCCAGGATCATGGCTGCGTTTCGCATGCTGTCTTCCTTGCTGTTGCGTCGTGACAGATAGGTAACCGTTCAGACAATGCCAAGGCTGGCTTGGGTCTGCGGGGTCCAGCCCAGATACATCTCGGCCCCGTTTTCGATCAGCGGCCGCTTCATCAGCGTGGGGTGATCCGCCAGCAGGTCCAGAGCCGGACGCGCGCGTTCGGCCGCGTCCAATCCGCGCCAGGTCGTCGAACGGGTGTTGAGCAAGGTGTCGCCGAAACGCGCGAATGCCCGTGCCAGCACTTCGGCCGGCACCCCCTGCGCACGAACATCCACAAACTCGGCATCCGGTAGCGATTTCAATGCCTTGCGGCAAGTGTCACAGGTCTTGAGACCATAAAGGCGCATGGCCGGTCCTCTTTGGTTTTTGATCCGATTTCGGGCAAAACGAACCGCCTGGCCCAGTATTCCTTGATTTTTTACCGCACCGTGCAATGTTGAAAAAGGCGAAACACATAATTTACGCCGTCTCGTTCACTCGGAACTGCGTCGATTGGTGGTCGCTTTGACTATGCCCTGTCATTTCGCGGGGTGACGCGCAAGGAGAAGGAGACACGGAATTATGCCTACCGGCACCGTGAAGTGGTTCAATACGACCAAAGGCTACGGTTTTATTGCCCCCGATGAGGGTGGCAAGGATGTGTTTGTTCATATCTCGGCCGTAGAACGATCCGGCCTGACCGGACTCGCCGACAATCAGAAAGTCTCGTACGAGTTGCAGGACGGACGCGACGGCCGCCAGATGGCGGGCGATTTGAAGGCCATGTGATCCGGCCCGCCCGCCCGGGCGGCGCCCCAAACAAGGTCAACGGCCAATTGACGGGCCGTTGACCGCCCTTCTCTTGCCCCATGCCCCGCGCCGGTATTCGACCGGTTCGGGTGATTGGGGCAGCGCGCCCTGACGTTGCCCAGTTGGGCAGCGGCGACTAGGTGTGGCCGATCACCGATTCGAATTCGCGCCACTCGCGCGCGGTCATGCCCGAGGTTTCCTGCGTCACTGCCTCACCCTTCAGCATGCGCCGCAGTGCTTCGACCATCTGCGCCGACAGGTTGACCGCGCCCAGGCGGTAATCTTCGAACGCCTTGTAGGCGAACGGAACCCAATCGGCCACGATTTTGCACATGGCTTCGGCATAGACCCGAATTTCGTATTGCGCATGCGGATCGGCCCGCAACCGCAGGAAATGGAACAGGTTGTGCAGATCCACCTTCCAGTACCACTGCGTGTAGATGTTGGCCGGCAGGTTCATCCGCGCCAGTTCGCGCGCCAGCCCCTGCTGCCCGTCCTGGCTGATCATCGCTTCGTAGTTGTCGTAGCAGCGGGCGCTGTCGGCCTTGAGAATGTCCAGCACGCGGGCAGCTTCTTCACCCTGCAACGCTTCGCCACGGCCCTGGTTGTTGACCGCCGACTGCGCCGCCAGTTGATCCGGAGCGGGAATGTAGAATTCCCGATCCAGGATCGAATAGCGGGCCGAGTATTCGTTCACGTTGGCCGTGCGGTGCCGGATCCACTGCCGCGCCACGAAGACCGGCAGTTTCACATGCAGCTTGACCTCGCACATCTCGAAAGGGGTCGAGTGCCAGTGCCGCATCAGATAGCGGATCAACCCCTCGTCATTCTGCACCGACTTGGTGCCCTTGCCGTACGACACCCGTGCCGCCTGGCAGATCGCCGCATCGTCACCCATATAGTCGATGACCCGCACGAAACCATGATCCAGAACCGGGTGCGCGGTGTACAGATGCTCTTCCATGCCTGGGGCCACGACACGACGGGTCGGCTGCGTCTGGGCGCGTTGTTCTTCGATCTCGGCCAGTTGTTCGGCAGACAGCGGCATGAAACTTCCCTCTCCAGCGTTGAGTCGTTCACCACTATATATCGGCAACTCTGGCATCGGAACCGCGATATGTGTGGCGCAGTGCGTATTTCCGTGCGGCGATGGCGCCTGCCCCTCGACACCCAGCAACAGCGCGCTAAGCTGCTGACGCAGATCATCTTGAAAAAGGAAAACACGATGGGGCTGAAATACCTCCACACCATGGTTCGGGTGAAGGATCTGGAAAAATCCATGGCCTTCTACAAGCTGCTGGGGCTGCAGGAAACCCGCCGTTATGACAACGAAGAGGGGCGGTTTTCGTTGATTTTCATGGCGCCTCCGGGGCAGGAGGACGCGCCGATCGAACTGACCTACAACTGGGATGGCGATGATGGGCTGCCCAGCGACAGCCGCCATTTCGGGCACATCGCCTATGGCGTCGACAATATTTATGAAACCTGCCAGCACCTCGCCGACAACGGCGTCGTCATCAACCGCCCGCCGCGCGACGGGCGCATGGCCTTTGTGCGCTCGCCGGACAACATCTCGATCGAACTGCTGCAGAACGGTGAGCCGCTGCCCCCGGCCGAGCCCTGGGTCAGCATGGAAAACACCGGTCACTGGTGATCCGCTGGCTGGCAGCCCTGGGGGTGGCCGCCTTGGCCGACCCCGTTCAGGCCGAGCAATGCCGCCTGGCCCTGCTGCTTGCACTCGACATCTCGGTATCGGTGGATGCGACCGAGGACACGCTGCAGCGTCAGGGCCTGGCCGCCGCTCTGGTCGCGCCCGAGGTCGAACGGGCGTTCTTTTCGTCGCCCATGCCCGTGGCCCTGGCCGCCTATGAATGGAGCGGGAGAAACACGCAGAATGTCATACTGCCTTGGCAAATGATCGAAACCCGGGCCGATCTGGTCGATGTGGCCCGGCGCATCGGTCAATCCACCCGCTCCGATGCCGGCTCCGCCACGGCCATGGGCCACGCGCTGGGCTACGGAGCAACCTTGATGCGGCAGGCCCCGCCCTGCCTGTTCCAAACAATCGATCTTTCGGGGGACGGATCGAACAATGACGGTTACGGGCCGCAGATCGCCTATCGCCATTTCCCCTTTGAAAACATCACCGTGAACGGGCTTGTCATCAACGCGGCGGATTTCGAAGGCGAGCTGTTCCTGATTCCGTTTTTTGAAAACAACGTCCTGCACGGCCCCGGCGCCTTTCTGGAAATCGCCCAGGGATTCGAGGATTTCGAACGCGCCATGCGCCGCAAACTGGAGCGCGAGTTGACCAGCCTGCAAATCGGCGGGTTGGAGCGGGTTGGCCGATGATCGTCCGAGCGCTGGCGTTTTTGACGTGCCTGGCCGCGACCCCGCTTGCCGCCCAGTGCCGACAGGCACTGGCGCTGGGGCTGGATGTCTCGGGTTCGGTCGACAGCCGTGAGTACCGATTGCAACTGGACGGATTGGCGGCGGCCTTGCTGCGGCCCGAGGTCCAAGACCTCATCCTGTCGGACCCGGGCAGCCCGGTCCGGCTTGCCGTCTTCGAATGGAGCGAAAGCAGCTTTCAACGCGTGCTCATCGACTGGACCGCATTGCGCAGCGATTCCGACCTGCAGGCCATTGCCGGACGCCTGAGGTCCACCCGTCGCTCGTCGGCGCCACAGGGCACCGCGGTGGGGGCTGCGATGCAGTTCGGCGCCGGGCTTCTGGCGGGGCAACCGGATTGCTGGAAGCGCACGCTTGATCTGTCAGGGGACGGCAAGCACAATGTCGGCCCCCATCCGCGCGCGGCCAAATCAGCGCTGCGCGGCGCGGGCATCACGATCAATGGTCTGGTGATCGGCGCCGACGATCCCGGCAACGGCGACGCGCGCTTTGTCCAGATCGGAGAGCTGTCGGCCTATTACAACGCCTGGGTCATCCTGGGCCCCGGTGCCTTCGTTGAAACGGCGCTGGGATTCGAGGCCTACGAGGACGCCATGGCCCGCAAGCTGACCCGCGAACTTGACGCGCTGGTGTTGTCGCAAGCCCTGCCCGCCACCGATCAGTAGATATAGCGGATCTGATCCGTCCAGTACCGCTCGACCCGGCGCAGCGCGCTTGTGATGTCTTCGATCCCGTCCTCGCCCAGGACGCCTTTGCTCTGCAGCCCGTCTGCATGGCGTGCAAACAGGTCGGCCACGATGTCGCGAATCTCGCGCCCGCGTTCGGTCAGCCGGACCCGCACCGATCGCCGGTCGATCTCGCAGCGCTGATGGTGCATGTACCCCATCTCGACCAGTTTCTTGAGGTTGTAGCTGACATTGCTGCCCTGGTAATAGCCGCGGCTTTTCAGTTCGCCCGCCGTCACCTCGTGATCGCCGATGTTGAACAGCAGCAAGGCCTGTACGGCGTTGATCTCCAGCACGCCGACCCGCTCGAACTCGTCCTTGATGACATCCAGCAGCAGCCGATGCAGGCGTTCGACCAGGGCCAGCGCCTCCAGGTAGCTGGACATGAACCCCTTGCTTCCCGGCGCGGAGACCTGCATTTCCAAACTCATCCGATCCTCCGATTCAGTCGCGCTGTTCACGAAACATTGGCGCGAATTTCCGAAGAATCCGTTAAGTCCGGATTTTCCTCATTTTTGAAAGGTTTGCGCGATGTCCGAGATCAAATCCTCAAACGGCGCGGGCGGCGCCACCTGTCCGGTGACCCACTGATAGAGATCCTGATCGTTCTCATGCAGCAGCGCGTCATACCGGTCCAGCCCAGCATCGTCCATCGCATCCAGATTGCGCTCGGCATAGGCCTGCAGAATGATGTCCATTTCTTTGATGCCACGCCGCATCGACCGCATCTTCATCCGTTTGATCCGGGTTTCGCGCGTTTCCGTCATGCGCCTTTCTCCAGCTTCAGCCGCAAAGCCTTTTCCACCCGCGCCAGGCGTTCCGAACTGGCGCGCATCTCGCCCCGGATCGCCCGCAGTTCGGCGACCAACGGAGCCAGCTCGGCATCAGCCCCTCCAGCCAGATCCGGAGCGTCGGTCCCCTCGCCCTCGCCGGTCAGCAGCCACATGATCGACACGTTCAGCATGCCCGCCATCATCGACAGCTTGTTGGCCCGCGGCTCGGACATGTCGTTTTCCCACCCGACAACGGTGGCCTTCTTTACGCCCAGCCGTCGCGCCAGTTGGGCCTGGGTCATGCCGGCGGCCTCACGGGCGCCGGCCAGACGATCTCCGAACGTCGCGGCCTCGGGTCCGAACCAGTCGGTTTCGTCGCTCATCAAACTCTCCAGTTCTGCAAATGCATATCGCTTGATCGTGTTTCGGCCGCACCCTATGACAGTCGGGACCAACATACAAACGGGGCCGTCCATGAGCTTTCTGTCTGCGACACTGTCGCGCGTCAAACCTTCGCCCACCATCGCCATGACGGCCAAGGCCGCCGAGTTGCGGGCCGCCGGGCGCGACGTCATCGGCCTGAGCGCGGGCGAGCCCGATTTCGACACCCCGCAGAACATCAAGGACGCCGCCGTCGCCGCCATCGCCGCGGGCAAGACCAAATACACCGCCCCCGACGGCATCCCCGAGCTGAAACAGGCGATCTGCGCCAAGTTCACGCGCGACAACGGGCTGGATTATGCACCCGCGCAGGTCTCGGTCGGCACGGGCGGCAAGCAGACGCTCTACAACGCGCTGATGGCCACGCTGAACCCCGGCGACGAGGTCATCATCCCCGCCCCCTACTGGGTCAGCTACCCCGACATGGTGCTTCTGGCGGGCGGAACTCCGGTGCCGGTGGAAACTTCGCTGGAGAACCGTTTCAAGCTGACCGCCGAACAGCTCGAGGCCGCGATCACGCCCAAGACCAAGTGGTTCATCTTCAACTCGCCCTCGAACCCCACCGGCGCAGGCTATTCGTGGGACGAACTCAAGGCCCTAACCGACGTGCTGATGCGCCACCCCCATGTCTGGGTCATGTCGGACGACATGTATGAACACCTAGCCTATGACGGGTTTCAATTCTGCACACCCGCGCAGGTCGAACCGGGGCTTTACGAACGCACGCTCACCTGCAACGGGGTCTCCAAGGCCTATGCCATGACCGGCTGGCGCATCGGCTATGCCGCCGGCCCCGTCGAGTTGATCGCGGCGATGCGCAAGATTCAGTCGCAATCCACGTCGAACCCCTGCTCGATCAGCCAGTGGGCCGCGGTCGAGGCACTGAACGGCACGCAGGAGTTTCTTGCGCCCAACAACGAGATGTTCAAACGCCGCCGCGATCTGGTGGTGGACATGCTGAACCAGATCGACGGGCTCACCTGCCCCACCCCCGAGGGTGCGTTCTACGTCTACCCCTCGATCGCCGGGCTGATCGGCAAGACCACGCCCGCCGGGACGGTCATCGACAGCGACGAGGCCTTCGCCACGGTCCTGCTGGAAGAGGCCGACGTGGCCGTGGTGTTCGGCGCGGCCTTCGGCCTGTCCCCGAATTTCCGAGTCAGCTACGCCACCTCGGACGCGGCCCTGACCGAGGCCTGCACCCGCATCCAGCGATTCTGCGCATCCCTGAAATAACCCCGAGGCCCCCATGTCCGCGACCCTGCCCGAATACTATTTCCGCGTGCGCGAGAACGGCGCCGCAGTCTATCGGATAGACACGGAAAACCGCCAGCGCCGGATCGAGATGGATCAGATCGCGGTCGTCAACATCCGCAATGGCGAGATCAAGCCGCACGGCCAGCGCACTCTGACCGAGGCCGACAGGGCCGAGATCGCGCGCTGGATGGCCGAACGCAAGGCCCTGCTGGCGCAGCGTGACATCGACGACATCCACCGCACCATCGACCATCTGAACCTGACCGCGCAATGGGCCCAGTCCAAAGCGACCGACGACCAGTTGGAGCAGATTACCGACCGGCTGCTGCTGGCGATGCATGACCTGCGCACGGTGCTGGTGCGCAAGAAGGCCGATCGCCTGCCCAAGGGCTGAGCTGCTATTCGGCCGGCACGCCCACCGCCTTGACCGAGCGCGTCCAGAACCGGGTCATCAGCAGAACGGCGGCCGAGGCCAGCCCCAGCACCAGCCCAAGCCAGACTCCGATACCGTCCATCCCTCGGATGAAGCCGAAATAGTACGAGGCCGGGATCCCCACGACCCAATAGCTGAGCCCGGCCATCACCATCGGCACCTTGGCGTCCTGCAACCCGCGCAGCAGGCCCAGAGCGATCACCTGTGCCCCGTCCACCAGTTGGAACAGCGCGGCCATCGCCAACAGCCCGGCCCCGATCGCCAGAATCTGCGGGCGCTGCGGGTCGTCCGATTCGACGAATACCGAGATCAGCGGCTCGGCGCAGGTCAGGAACAGGATGATCGTCACCACCGACACCACCAAGGACATGCCCGTGACCGCGATGGCGCCTTTTTCCAGATGCGCGCGGTCCTTGCGGCCCAGTGCGTTGCCCGCCCGGATCGTCGCCGCGTTGGACAGGCCCAGATGCACCATGAAGGTGGCCGAGGCCAGGTTCAGCGCGATCCCATGCGCCGCCAGAGGCACCTGCCCGATCCAGCCCATCATGAAGGCCGAGGTCGCAAACAGCGACACCTCGGCCAGAAGGGTCAGGCCAATCGGTACGCCAAGCTTCAGAACGCTGAAGAACATCTCCCAATCCGGGCGCCAGAACCGCTGGAACAGGCTGTGTTCCGGCAGGACCTTCACCGCGTAGAAGATGACCGCCACCAGGGACACGGTCTGCGTCACCACCGACGCGATCGCCGCCCCCATCACGCCCAGTTCAGGCGCACCCCAGTGGCCGAAGATCAGCGCATAGTTGGTCAGCCCGTTGACCACCGCCGCCGCGACGGTGATCCAAAGCACGATCTGCGTGCGCTCCAACGCGGCCAAATAGGATTTCAACACCATCACCACCAGCGCCGGAAACAGACCCCAGCCCGCGACCCGCAGATACTCGGACGCGGTCTGCGCCACTTGCGGATCTTGGTCGGTGGCGATCAGAATCGGGTAGGACCACCACAGCAGCGGCATCACCAGCATGCCATACAGCAGCGACAGCCACAGACCCATGCGGGTGCTGCGGCGAATGCTGGTTTCATCCTCCTCGGCCGCCGAGGTGGCAACCATCGGCATCACCGCCAGGCCGAATCCACCCCCGAACAGGAACAACACGAAATAGAAACTGCCGGCCAGCGTCACCGCGGCCAGCGCCTCGACATCGTACCGGCCCAACATGATCGTGTCGGTCAGGCCGATGGCAAACTGGGCCAGATGCCCCCCGATCAAGGGCAGCCCCAGCACCGCTATCGCCCAGATGTGGGCGGGATAAGTCATGACCTTGCTCATCCCGCCAGCCTTATGCCCGGCCCCGACAAGGGGCAAGGGGTCATCTGGGGAATCTCAACCCGAGACTCGGCTCAGGCCATCCGGGCAGCCGGGTGCAAGGCAGCCCCCAGGATGTGGTCTGATCGGTGGACCACATGATGCGCCTGGCCCACGATCAGAGGATCGGGCTGGCCCACGATTTCATGATCCTTGTCCGGATAATCCAGCGTCGACAGGAAATGCCGCATGCAGTTCAGCCGGGCGCGTTTCTTGTCGTTCGACTTGACGATGGTCCAGGGCGCGTCGGCGGTGTCGGTATAGAAG
This sequence comes from Ruegeria intermedia, assembly GCF_900129345.1. Taxonomy (GTDB): domain Bacteria; phylum Pseudomonadota; class Alphaproteobacteria; order Rhodobacterales; family Rhodobacteraceae; genus Ruegeria; species Ruegeria intermedia. Next base: position 106,609 of record NZ_FQVK01000013.1, read on the forward strand.
AACATCGCCTCTTTCGCTTCGGTGTAGTCATCCCATTTGTCCAAGCTGGCCTTGTCGATGGGCGACAGTTTCCACTGCTTCAGCGGGTCGGTCTCGCGGCTCTTGAAGCGGCGCAGCTGCTCATCCCGCGTGACCGAGAACCAGTATTTGTAAAGTTGGATCCCCGATCGCACCAGCATCCGCTCCAACTCGGGCGTCTGACGCATGAACTCCAGGTATTCGTTGGGGGTGCAGAACCCCATCACCCGCTCGACCCCGGCCCGGTTGTACCAGGACCGGTCATAGAACACCATTTCGCCGACGGTAGGCAATTCCTTGATATAGCGCTGATAATACCACTGACCCTTCTCTTCCCAAGTGGGCTTGTTCAGCGCCACAACGCGGGCCTGACGTGGGTTCAGATGCTCCATGAACCGCTTGATCGTGCCACCCTTGCCGGCGGCGTCGCGACCCTCGAACAAAAGAACGAACTTCTGCCCGGTCTCCTGCGCCCACAGCTGGACCTTCAGCAACTCGGCCTGCAGCTGGGCCTTCTGCTTTTCATAGACCGAGCGGGACAGCTTGGTGCGATAGGGGTATTCGCCGCTTTCGAAAGCCTGCCGGATCTTTTCGCGGGTCGGCGCCTCGGCATCCGCCTTGGGCGCGGCCTCGGCGGCGTCGGGCGTTGCGTTCGAATTCTTCTGGGTCACTGCATCCATGCGTTTTCTCCGGTTTTTGCTGTTCGCCGAAACGCCTAGCAAATTTGCACCTTTTCCGCGTTGATCGGTATAAAATTGACTTCGCTCTCGGCTCCGAAAATGCTGGGCCAATCAGCATGACCCAGGAATTGCGCATGAATACCGAATTTCTCGACCTGAACGGCAAGCCGTTCTTCATCCGCCGCTGGGGCAATGCAGACCGTCCACCGCTGCTGATGCTGCACGGCTTCCCGGAATACGGCGACGCCTGGTCCGATCTGGCCCCGCACCTGTCGGACCATTTCCACTGCATCGCCCCCGACCAGCGTGGCTATGGCCGAAGCTGGGCGCCCGAAGGCACCCAGAACTACGTCCTGTCCCAGCTCGTCTCGGACATGGCCGCCCTGATCGAACAGGTCGGCGCGCCCGTCACCGTTCTGGGCCATGACTGGGGTGCCTCGGTGGCCTACGGCCTGGCCATGTTCCGCCCCGAACTGGTCAGTCGCCTGATCATCGCCAACGGCGTCCACCCCTACCCGTTCCAGCGCGAGATGGCCAAGGGCGGCGCCCAATCCCAGGCCTCGCAATACATCAACCAACTCCGCGCGCCCAACTCGGCCGACTGGCTGGCGGCCGACAATTTCGCCAAGCTCGAACAGTTCTTCCGGCACGGCATGGGCACCGACTGGCTGACGCCCGACCAGATACAGGCCTATCGCACCGAATGGGCTCGCCCCGGCCGCCTCGACGCCATGCTGAACTGGTACCGCGCCTCGCCCCTGCAGGTCGCCGACCCCGGCAAGCCGCTGGCCGACCCGCCGCAACTGCCCACCGAGCGACTGCGCGTGACCTGCCCGCACCTGCTGATCTGGGGCCCCGAGGACAAGGCCCTGCTGCCGGAAACCACCCAAGAGCTCGAGGACTTCGTCCCCGACCTCACCCGCGTGACCATCCCCGGCGCCGACCACTGGCTGCACCACCAACACCCCCAAAAGGTCGCGCAAGCCATCCTCGACTGGGCCAGCAACACCTGACCCACCCTTCATCTGGCCCCAAATATCCCGGGGAGCGCGAGGGGCAGCGCCCCTCGCTCGCACCCCCGACGTTACCCACAACACCTCGCGCCCCTCTTCCCCCGCCCCACATCACCTGCCATAATGGGCCAAACCCAAAAACAAGAGCAGCCCCCATGCCCGACGACCTGTTGACGCCCGAATCCTCCCACACCTACGACGCCTCCTCGATCGAGGTCCTCGAAGGTCTGGAGCCCGTCCGCAAACGGCCGGGCATGTATATAGGCGGCACCGACGAACGCGCGCTGCACCACATGGTGGCCGAGATCCTCGACAACTCGATGGACGAGGCCGTCGCCGGCCACGCCAACCGTATCGAGGTGGAACTGCACGAGGATTACGCGGTCACCATCCGCGACAACGGCCGCGGCATCCCGATCGACCCGCACCCGAAATTCCCCGACAAATCCGCGCTCGAGGTGATCCTGTGCACCCTGCACGCGGGCGGCAAGTTCTCGGGCAAGGCCTACCAGACCTCGGGCGGCCTGCACGGCGTGGGCGCCTCGGTGGTCAACGCGCTGTCGGATTCGATGGTCGTGCAGGTGGCCCGCAACAAGGAACTCTACGAACAGCGATTCTCGCGCGGCATCCCGCTGGGCCCGGTCGAAAAGGTCGGCGCCGCCCCCAACCGGCGCGGCACCACCGTCACCTTCCACGCCGACGACCAGATCTTCGGCCACCACCGCTTCAAGCCCGCGCGCCTGTTCAAGTCGATCCGCTCCAAGGCCTACCTGTTCTCGGGCGTCGAGATTCGCTGGAAATCGGCCATCGACGACGGCGAAACGCCCACCGAGGCCAGCTTCCACTTCCCCGGCGGCCTGTCGGACTACCTCAAGGAGACGATGAACGGCTCCTCGACCTATGCCGACCAGCCCTTCGCCGGAACCGTCGATTTCAACGAGAAATTCGGCACCCCGGGCAAGGTGGAATGGGCGATCAACTGGACGCCCTCGCGCGACGGCTTCATCCAGTCCTACTGCAACACCGTCCCCACGCCCGAGGGCGGCACCCATGTCGCAGGCTTCTGGGCCGCGATCCTCAAGGGCATCAAGGCTTACGGCGAGCTGATCAACAACAAGAAGGCCGCCCAGATCACCCGCGAAGACCTGATCACCGGGGGCTGCGCGCTGGTCTCGTGCTTCATCCGTGAACCCGAATTCGTCGGCCAGACCAAGGACCGCCTCGCCACGGTCGAGGCGCAGCGGCTGGTGGAAAACTCGGTCCGCGACCATTTCGACAACTGGCTGGCCGCCGACACCAAATCGGCCGGCGCGATCCTCGATTTCCTGATCCTGCGGGCCGAGGAACGCCTGCGCCGCCGACAGGAAAAGGAAACCGCCCGCAAATCGGCCACCAAGAAACTGCGCCTGCCCGGCAAGCTGGTCGATTGCTCGGCCACCAACCGCGAGGGCACCGAGCTTTTCATCGTCGAGGGCGACTCGGCCGGCGGCTCGGCCAAGATGGCCCGCGACCGCAAGACCCAGGCCCTGCTGCCCCTGCGCGGCAAGATCCTGAACGTGCTGGGCGCGGCCTCGTCGAAACTCGGCTCGAACGCCGAGATCAACGACCTGACGCAGGCGCTGGGCGTGGGGCTGGGCAGCAAGTTCAACCTGGACGATCTGCGCTATGACAAGGTCATCATCATGACCGACGCCGACGTGGACGGCGCGCATATCGCCTCGCTGTTGATGACCTTCTTCTTCACCCAGATGCGCCCGATGATCGACGCGGGCCACCTGTACCTGGCCTGCCCGCCGCTTTACCGCCTGACCCAGGGCGCCAAGCGCGTCTATTGCCTGGACGAGGCCGAACGCGACATGTGGCTGGAGAAAGGTCTGGGCGGCAAGGGCAAGATCGACGTCAGCCGCTTCAAGGGTCTGGGCGAGATGGACGCCAAGGACCTGAAGGAAACCACGATGGACCCCAAGTCACGCAAACTAATCCGCGTCACCATCGACGAGGACGAACCCGGCGAGACCGGCGACCTGGTCCAGCGCCTGATGGGCAAGAAACCCGAATTGCGGTTCCAGTACATCCAAGAGAACGCGCGGTTCGTGGAGGAGTTGGATGTTTGACTATTCGAGCTTGTCCGGCTCTCTGTAAGTTAGCCAATTAGGAAGCCCAGCCAATAGGCGCTCAGCATCCTCGAACAAGCCTTCGCGCGCCATATTTTGCGCGCGTTCTCGGCGACGCTTTCTTTCTTTTTGTCCAAGAAAGAGGGCCTCCAGAAGCACGACTTCGTCGGAACCGTAACTGGATATTGGATGGGTAATTATCTCGACATCCATTAGTTCCACCCCAACCCAATGAATGACGGAAGCAACGGCATCGATGGCGTAATCCATTTTTTCCACAGATGCATCTAGCACGGCCTGCTGGCCTCGTCTAACTGCCTCGTCGGAATGGGCCAACCGCTTGTTTCTCCAACTACGCGCAAATTCACTGGCATCTACGGCTGTGTTCACGATGCCGACCAAACCCTCAACTCCCTCCAAGCCGAGACGCTCCTCAGCTAGGCTCGGAAAACGCTGAATTGTAATGTTTTTTTGCTTTCCGCGGATTGATGCCGGCGGGTCAGTGAGTCTGCAAACAGACATCACCGCAGTTTCAAAGAGTGTTCTTTCTAACAACCACGCGGTTGTGCCCGATACACTATTGAGCAAGTCAACTCTCTCAGAGTTTGTGGCAAACAAGGCTTTATAAACCCGCCAGTGAAGTCGAAGGGTAAACAGGTCGTTTTGGACGTCTGCGAAGAGGCGACCGAACTCATCCCCGAGTTTTTCGATTTTCTCCGCAAGCGCTGCTTCAGATGGGTTCGTTGTCAATTTACCTCTCCTGAAATTAGTGCTGTTAGAGGTGGTTCGGTTCGTTTGAACAGTTTCGAGCCGTTTTGTAGGTGGATTTCCCGCTCGGTTATGCCGCGACCGGGATTGGTCGCGACGGGTTG
>NZ_FQVK01000014.1 GCF_900129345.1 Ruegeria intermedia
CTGGTTCGGATGAACGTCAAACTGCGACGCCAATTCGCTCATCGTTTTGTCGCCCTTCAAAGCTGCCAATGCCACTTTCGCCTTGAATGCAGGGCTGTGGTTCCGTCTCGGTCGTCTTGCCATATTCACTCCTTCGTCCCGGCACGCTGCCGGATCAGGAGCGGAAAATCCACCTAACTCATCTGTTCAGATTTCTCGGACCACCTCTTACTATGCGTCCTGTTCTCGAGAATTGCGTATGCAAACCAACAAGACTCGTAGTGATTATCACCTTCCGCCGCTAACGTTTGGCGGCTGAGCAAACCCTCATATAGTTCTTGCTTCTTGGCGGTCATCAAGCACATCCTTCCATGGTTGGGCAGGGCAGGGGGGGTGAGCGGCGGCGTTTGGGCGTATCGGCCTCAATCTGTGTCTGTCTGGGGGATCGAAACATACTCGGTGCCCGCCCGTTCTAACCGCGCATCCGGTCGATCCAGCCCCCACCGGTGATCCAGGAAGAATTCGAGCGCCTTGCGGGTCTCAACCAGCAGGTAGGTTCCCCGGAACCCGAATTCGCGCCGCACCACTTGGGCCTGTGCGTCGGTCAGGTGGCTTGCGGGGCGCAGCTTGATGAGCGCTTTGGTGTGCCAGTCGGTGTCACGGGGCAAAGGGGGGGCAATCTCGCGCTGCTCAAATGGGCTGTCGGGCGCGATGCGGATGGGCAGATAGTTGCGGTATGTCTGGTGTTTGTAACTGTAGGCGCGCAGATGCACGGCCTCGCCATCAGAGGTGAAGCGCACCGGCGCAATCCACTGATCCGGGCTTTCACCGGACGTGATCGAGGTATAGCACAGGCGCAGCGCCTTTTGCGCGCGCATGGTTTGGTAAAGCCGCGCGATGATGGCGGGATCCGCCTGTCGGGTCGGTCGCGGCAGGCTGGCGGTGCCAACATCGTCACTGAGCAGGTCAAAGGCCTGCAGTGCGTCGGCCGGGGCAAGTGGCGCGTGGTCGGGTGTGGCGACATAGGTCTTGCGCGTCGGATCATACACCGGCGGCGTCGCCGTCAGGTCGAGATAGACCCGGAAATCCACCGCCGCCTGCGCCGTCGAAATCCCGAACCGTTCTTCAAGGTCGCGCCGGTTCGCCACGCCGCGCCACGTCAGGCAGTGATCGAGAAAGACCAGCCGGGCCCGTTGCGCGTGTTTGAGGTGATCAAGCGTCATTCGCGACAGATAACTTGACGCTGGATCAATTGTCCATATAGAAAAAATACGTATAGAAACTGTATGAGTAGAAAAATGCGTATTCTTCACACAGCGGACCTGCATCTGGGCCGAATGTTCGAAGGGATTTCTTTGGAAGCGGACCAGGCTGCGATTCTGGATCAGATCCGCGCGGCGGTGCGGGAGCACAAGACAGATGTGCTTGTAATTGCAGGGGATATTTTTGACCGTGCGGTGCCGCCGGCCAGTGCCGTGAGGATGTTCAACAGCTTTCTGAGCCGGATTGTGCAAGAGACGGACGCGGCGATTGTGATGATTGCCGGCAATCACGATTCCGCCGACCGCATCGAATCGATGGCGATTCTTCCGGATCGTGCCCGGGTTTTGGTGCGCGGCGCGGTGCGGGCAGATGAGGAGCCGTTGATCCTCTTGGACGAGGCAGGCCCGGTTGCATTTTCGGCGCTGCCCTTTGCCTATGAGCACGCCGCGCAGGAGTGTTTCGGCGATACCAACATCACCACCCCGCATGACGTGCTGGCCGCCCAGGCAGTTGCGGCTCGCGAAACGGTGCCCGAGGGCGCGCGCTGGGTGGTGCTGGCCCATGCCTTCGTCGCCGGGGGCGAGGTGGGCGATACCGAGCGGCCACTGACCCGTGTCGGCGGGATCGAAACCGTGCCGTCCGAGGTGTTTTCCGGGGCGCATTACGTCGCCCTGGGTCATCTGCACCGCCCGCAACAGGTCGGTGCGCCCCATATCCGCTATAGCGGGGCCCCGCTGGCCTATGGGTTCGATGAGGCGGGCGGGCAGAAATCCATGACGCTGGTCGATCTCGACGGCGCCGGAAAGGTGTCGATCGAAACCCTGCCGTTCCGACCGATCCGCGACGTGCGAATCCTACGCGGCAAATTCACCGAGCTCTTGCAAAACCCCCCGTCCGAGGATTTCATCAAGGTCGTTCTGACCGACGAAGCTCTGGTGATCGACGGGATGAAGCGCCTGCGCGAGGTGTTTCCCAATGCCTGCAAGCTGACCTATGAGCGGCGCGACCGCGCGACTGAAACCAAGGCGCTGGCAGCTCGGCCATCGGCAGTGGCCGATCCGGTGGAGGTGGTCAACAATTTCCTGTCCGAAGTGCGCGGAGAGGGGGTGTCGCCGCCCGAGGTCGAGATCCTTGCCGATGCGCTGCGCCGGATCGCCAAAGAGGAGGCGCGCCAATGAAGCCGGTGAAACTGACCCTTCAGGCCTTCGGCCCCTATCCCAACCGGGTCGAGATCGACTTTCGCGATGCCCTGGAAGCCGGGCTGTTCGGGATCTACGGGCAGACCGGGTCGGGCAAATCCACGATCTTCAGCGCCATGACATTTGCCCTGTTTGGTGAGGCCGCGCGGGAAGAGCAGGACACGAGTTCGCTGCGCTCCGATCACGCCGACCCGGGCGTTGTTACGCGGGTCGAATTCATTTTTGAGATTGGTGACCGGCGCTATCTGGCGATCCGCCAGCCCGCACAGGACCGGCCCAAGACGCGGGGCGAAGGCATGACCAGTAGCGCCCATGAGGTATGGCTGTTCGATGTGACCGGGATCGCGCCGGACCAGATCGACGCCGACAATCGCGGCAAGGTCATTGCGGAAAGAAAAGTGCGGGAGGTGGACGAGGCGATCGAGGGGCTGCTTGGCTATGGTGCCACCCAGTTCCGCCAGATCGTCCTGTTACCACAGGGTCGGTTCGAGGCATTCCTGTCGGCCAAGACGCGGGAACGCGCCGAAATTCTGCGTGATTTGTTCGATGTCTCAGCCTATGCCGCTATTGCTGATGATCTGAAGGCCGAGGCGAGTGCCGAGGAAAACCGGATCAAGACCGAGCGTGACCTCTGCGCACGACAACTGGCCGCGGAGGGGTTTGAAAGCGCCGAGGCTCTGGCGGACGGCATTGCTGATGCTGAGGCAGTCGCGACCGAGTGCGCGGATGAGGAAACCACGGCGCAAAAGATCCAGGGCGCTGCCCGTGAGGCGCTTGCCGAAGCCGAGAAAGTCGCCGAGAAGTTTCGCGCCTTGGGCGAAGCCAGGCAACTTCTTGACGGATTGCAGGCAGAGAGCGACCGCATGGCGAAACTGGCCGAACAGGTCAAACAGGCCGAACGCGCCCTGTCCCTGCGCGATGTCGCGCGGCAGGTGGACACCGCGAATACAGAACTTGGTGAAGCGATCGACACCCGCAGCAAAGCGGAAGAGGAAGTAAAATCCGCAACCCGCGCCGCACAGACGGCCCGGGAGACTCTTGAAATAGAACAGGGCCGGGCAGAGGAAGGGGAAGACCTGCGGCGCCGGTTGGATGAGCTGGGCCGTTTCGCCAGCCTCTTGGCCGAAGCGGAAGGTGACCGGGAGGCGCTTGCCGATGCGGAAAAGGCCGAGAAAGAGGCCAAGAAGGCGTATGACGACGCCAAGACCCAGCTCAACGGCATGGATCGGACGATTTTCAGCGACAAACAGGTGTTGGCTAACGCGCGAGGGCGGGAAAAACAGCGCCAGGAGTTTGCCGTGTCCACTGCCGACCTGACTGCCGAACACAGATTGGCTGTGGAGTTCGAGCGGGCGCAGACCGCAGTGGCCGAGGCGCAGGGCTGGGTGGAAACGCAACAGGCCGAGGTGGATGCCGCCGCAGGAGCGGCAGAAGATGCCAAAGACAAGTTCGGTCTGGCCGAGCAACGCCTTGCTTCTGCCCAGGCCCTTCATCTGGCGGCCAAGCTGAAGCCGGGCAAACCATGCCCGGTCTGCGGGTCGTGCGACCATCCCGCACCGGCACAGGGCGGGGTCGAGGACGCGGGGCGCGACAGGGCCTTTCGGGATGCAAAATCGGAATGGGAACAGGCGGATCGGGCGCTTCAGGACACCAAACAGAAGCTGGCGGGGATGGAGGCGACGCTGCGCGACCGTCGCAATCGGTTGTCGGGGCTGGAGGCTCCGGGCCGGACCGCGGCGGCGCTGTCGCAGGAGATTGCCGAGATCAAAGAGCAACAGGACGCGCTTGGACCTGTTATGGATATCGAAGCCGCTGAGGCCGCGCTATCCAAGCTGGAAGCGGACCGGGACGAGCTGGCGCAGGACTGTGAGACATATCGCAGCGCGTGGGACAAATGCCGAGAAGAAAATGCCAGGGTCCAGACGTCTTTGGCTGCCAGGCTGAAAGACGTGCCCGAAGCGTTGCGCGACGAAGCCGTTCTTGCGATCGAGCGGGACAAGGCGGCAGACGCGCTGCGTTTGTTTGAAAAGGCCCGCGCCAAGGCGGAGAAAGCCGCGCAGGATGCAGAAAAAGCGGTGATTGGGGCACAGACAAAGCTTGAAGCTGCCAAAACAGCCATAGAAAAATGTCAAAACCGCCTTAAAGGCGCGGAAGGCCAGTTTTCTGATCGGCTCAAGGCCGTTGGTTTGACAATTGAGCAATACCACGACCTGACCCCTGCCATTGAAACACTTGAGGTGGATCGCGAAACGGTCACCCTCCACGCGCAGAACGTCAAAAGCGCCGAGGATGCGCTGGAGCGGTCAGAAGCGGCGGTTGCCGGCCTTGAACTGCCGGATATTGACGCGCTGAAGACCGCATTGGCGGATACCGAAAGAAGGACGAAAAAAGCGACCGAAACCCGCATCGAGGCGGAGGCGCGTCATCAGCACCTGACCAAACTGCGCGATGGCCTTGAAGACACCTTGCGCAAGCTGGACGATGCCGAACAGGCGTCCGGCCCACTGCGCAATCTTGCGGCGCTGGTCAATGGTCAGAACCCGCGCAAAGTGACGCTTGAGATCTTCGCCATCTGGGCGATGTTCGACCAAGTGCTCGAGGCGGCCAATCTGCGGCTGGGGCCGATGACCTCGGCCCGTTATCAGCTTGAACGCGACCCCGAAGGCGGCGGGCGCGGGGCGCAGGGGTTGGGCATCGTGGTGCTGGACACGCATACCGGCCGGACCCGGGACACCAACACGCTATCGGGCGGGGAAAGCTTCATCGCGGCGCTGTCGCTCGCCCTTGGGCTGGCGGATGTCGTGGAAAGCGCCAGCGGCAAGGTGCGGCTGGATACGGTGTTCATCGACGAAGGTTTCGGCAGCCTTGATGCCGCTGATGGCAGCGGGACGCTGGAACAGGTTCTGCAGGTCCTGACCGCGCATGTCAGCCAGAACCGCGCCGTGGGCCTCATCAGCCACGTGCCCCAGGTGCAGGAAGCGGTGCCAAACGGGTTTTACGTGCGCAAAGGGCTGGCGGGCAGTGAACTGGAAGTCAGAGGGCAGGCATGATGGCCGAGGATTGGTTCAGACGCCGGGCGCACAGACGCCGTTTGCCGGGCGGCAGAGAAACCCACGTGCGCGAAACCTGGGTGCCGCGCCATCCCGAGGCAGATCGCAAGAAGAGTTTTCGCAGCAGGTGCCCAAGGTGTGGTGCGGCGATTGTCAGCGTGCCGATGCCCAATGGCGGCCGGGTGCATTTCGAGGGCGGCAAGGGGCTGGGCCGGATCAAACATCCCTGCCTGCACGTGGGTGAAGGGCTCAGCCGCCGACGTGCCGACGATACGGATGATTTGTTTGCATGGGCCCAGTCGCAGGGGAATTCGGGGTGACTGATGCGCATAGCGAAGAGGGAGATTGATCGAGTGGATGCTGACAACAAACTGCGACCTGCAGAGGTCGAAAAATGGGCTCGTGAACAGGGCATCTTGCAGGGTGCCGAGCTGCTTTGGAGCAAGCGACAAATTGGCGTAAACGTCCTGACGGCCTTCGCGCACGGCGCCGCCGCGCGCGAGCACCTGTTTTCCGAGGAAGACGCCCAATCATTGTCCAAGCTCAGCAATTCGGAGTTCTTTCAGCGTCTGCCCGTGATCTGCGACATCATCCCGTATCTCGATGCTGCGCCGGGTGATCTTATGACATTGGTGTCCGCGCTTGTCGAAAAGGGAGGTGAAGATTTGGCGGCAAACCAACCGAATGCAGCTTTTCGCAAATGGTGTGCGGCGGAAAAATCGCGCTCCGATGAAGTGATTGCAATGGCCAGGGGCGGCGATGAACTCGCGTTGCAGCATCTCGTGTTCGCGCTGGAAGCCAAGGGCGATGTTTCCGAGGCCCTGCAATCGGTGGAAGCCAGGTGCGACGAGCAGATAGCAGGCGTGCTGGCGTTGTCCCGGATGGATCTGTCAGCCGGTGATGCGGCCCGGGCGCTCACAGCGATCACGGCGCAACTGAAAGACCAGACAGACAAGGAAAGGGCAGGGATGGCAAAGGCCATGCTGGACATCGCCGCAAAGCATAACCTGGACCGCAGCCCATTGATCGAGGCCTTGAAGCAACTTCAAGGTTCGACCGATCCGGTCGTGATACACATCCTGACGACCGCTTTGCACCAGCATGGCACAACAATGAGCGAGAGTGAGATCGACCTGTGCCTTCAGGTCATTCGCAATATCGACCCCGATAACGCGGGCACCGTTCAGCAACTGGATTTCACGCTGGGTATGATGTGGCCGGTTGTCCCGGGCAAGGTGCAGGATGTGTTGTCTGACCTTCTGTCTCGGTCTGAGGGTAAAGTTGGAAAAGGGGCACTTGAGCGAATTCTCAACGCCGACAAGCCAGAACAGCATGCGCTGGCAGTGAGGTTGGTGACAAGCTGGTTGTATGAGGGGAATCCGTCGGTCTGCGCCGCTATTGCTGGGTATATTTCGGAAATCAATCGCACGACACCCTGGTTCGATGTCACACCTGAAGTGTTGCCCGACGAACCTCGCGATCAGCTTTTTGTCTGCCGCAAGGCGGTCGGATTTTTCATTCTGGCTCCGATGACGGCAGCGGCCTGGTGTGTTGCCGCTTTGCGGAGAGGCAGCGCTGTTTCGGAACAGGTCGCAGAGCTTTTGCTGAACCCGCTTTTGATCAACTACGGTGGTGCCCTTCGCGAGTGGCTGGAAACGCAGCTTGAACATGACGCACTGGGCAATGATCTGATCGCAGACGCGTTGAAAGTGGCACAGGAGATCCGGGACGGGATGAACGCCGCCGGAGATGTTGTAGAACTTGAGCCGTCAACATCGTGCCGCGCGCTGGTCGCCTTTCGCGAAGCCGAGGAAAACCACCGCATTCAGGAAGAGGCACAGGGGCGATCGGTATTGGCAAGCCTGGTGACCACCCAGACGCTGCTTTATGGGGACCGGTCGGCGTTCAGCATCCACGACGGCGAAGGCAAGATGCACACCAAGGAAATTCAGATGGCCGAGTTTTCGGTCAGAACCGAAATCCCCTTGGGCACCATTTTCGATCCCATCGGCACCGAGATGATGATCGAACAGATGCGATATGAACGGAAGGTCGCGCCATGAAACTGCTCCTCCGCCAGCATTTGGAAAGCATGAAAGAGCGCGACGGGCTGGATGTGCTTCTGCCGCAGCTTCTGAGCGAGCTTGGATATGAGGTTATCCATCGTCCGCGCATAGGCGGACGACAAGCGGGTGTGGATGTTGCCGCTGTCGGACCTGACCCCGATACCGAGAACAAAAAGTCGTTACTGCTGTTTGTCATCAAGTCGGGGAATGTGGGCAGGGCGGACTGGGACGGTTCTTTGCAAGCTGTTCGTCCATCGCTGGGCGAGGTGATTGACGACTATATTCCCAACCGCATTCCCGAGCAGTTCCGAGGGCTTCCCATTACCGTATGCGTGTGTATGGGCGGCGAAATTGAGGAAGGTATCCGCGCTGCCTGGCGTGGCTTCGTGAACAACAACACCCGCGACGGTTTGAGTTTCAGAGAATGGAACGGCGATCGGATTGCCAACCTGATCCTGTCCGGTGTCCTGACCCATCAGCTCTTGCCTCCTACGCAACGGGCAAATTTCCAAAAAGCCATCGCATTGGTTAGCGAACCTGATGAATCCTACCAGAATTTTCGGGCGTTACTGGATGATCTTTCGGATGGGCTTCAACCAGACCAAGCCGGAACAACCCGGCTGCGTCAGATGATGATCTGCCTCTGGATCCTTGTCACCAGCGGTTTTGATGCGGAGAATCTCGACGCCCCTTACCGCGCCTGCGAGCTTGCCATGCTGCACGTCTGGGATGCGGTGCGGCAATGCCCCGAGCGAAAGCGTAAACGATATGCGGAACGGTGGGAGATCTTCCAGAATGTCGTGTCACTTTATCTGTCGGTTGGGCAGGCATTTCTTGTCGACAAGATCGGTCCACATGCTGGCAAAAGATTTGCCCTCTCGGCCGCCGTGCAGTCACGCTCGCCAATGGATGTAAACCTGTCCCTGTTTGACCTCTTGGGACGTTTGGTTCTTTTGGGCCACTGGCACCACGCGATCGCATGTCGTGCTGAGGGCGGGGAAGCGCAGGTGCATTTGGCCAAGCGCGATGAGTTGCTGGATCTTGCCATTCAGACCATCAATAACAACCCGACACTTGTCGCCCCCATGCGGGATGATCATCAGATCGAGATCGCGATGCTGACGAGCCTTGCCCAATCCTGCGGTCGCTTGGAAAACGTGTCTGGATATCTGGAAGAAGTCGCCAACCGAATTGCCTATGGGTATCGACGCCGATCTCATTGGGTGACGTGTTTTCGCGAGTATCAGCACCTTGCACGGCATCCCATTGATCGCAGCGACGCCTATTTCCGTCGTTCGACCATCGGAAGCGTCCTTGTGCCATTCGTCCTGGTCGCGCTTGACCGACTTGGGAAATCAGGTGCCCAGGCACAGTTTGAAAGAGACATTCAGGACACGTTGGCGCATTCCACCTTCCAGACTTGGGTGCCGCACGAAAAGACTGCGGATTCGTTTTGGAAGGCGGGGCAGAGCATCTGCCTTGGAATAGCCTTGGGGCTTCAGAGTGGGGATGGCTCCAATGCATCGATGTCGTCCGAAATTGCCAACATCTGCTCCATGCATGGCCGGATCCTTGAATGGGAGGCCGTTCAACGCGGGCTCTACCCTCTGGTTCTGACCGCGTGCCGGCATCATCGATTGCCTGTGCCCCCGCAGTTCTGGGTCGATCCTGCCTCTTAGTCGTGGAATGCGGGAGTAGCTGGCCAGATATGACTGCGGTCCCTTTGGCAAAGTGGACTATACGGAAATTCAATGGGGCGGCAGGGTAAAACTCCAGGTGCCGTCCATCAGTCATTTGGTCCATGCATCCAGTTATTCCCAATCGTTCAAGATCCATAATTCAGGTTGCGCCTCAAGGTTCCTGCCCGGGAACTTGAGGCGAGGAAGCACGCCGTTCGCCGGAAAGTAGGCCGCGTTTCTACGCGCCTGGATAGCGCAATATCCCAGCCTTAGTCTTTTTGGGTCACCTCACAAAAGATAACTATGATAAGTCATCAATATTATTTTACCTTGACGAATGTGAATAATGTGAGTGATATATCGACATCATCAATGGAGATTCGCCATGAGAACCACACCTCATGCATACCAACGCTCAATACAGCGCAACATTCCGGCGCACATAATGTCGGTCATTCATGCCTATGGATCGAGCGCACATTCAAAAGGAGCCGTCAGTTTGACGCTTGACGATGAGTCCATTTCCCTGGCCGCAGACGGATGTCCGCGTCGCAGAAACGAACTGTCACGATACCGCGGCGCATATCTCGTGGTGTCTGGCGAAGATCGTGTGATCACGGTCGCGCGTCGACTGCGCCACTTCCGTCGTTAATCAATCTCAAAGGAGACCCGATCTTGGCCCAAGAACTTTCCATCGCTTCGGAATATTTCCACCAACTCAGTGAGACCAAGGCCGACCAACTCTTGGATCGCAGTGAACTGAGCCTTGCTCGGGACGGGAATATCGACGTCGTTTATGCGCCGTTCGATCACGTCGAAAGGAAGGCATGTCTTGTCGTCGTCGGCATCACGCCCGGAATGACGCAGGCCGTGAACGCAATAAATGCTGCGGTCCGGGCGAGGTGTGCCGGCAAGACACTTCAGGCGAGCCTTGCGGACGCCAAACTGACCGCCAGTTTCAGTGGTGGAGCAATCAGAAACAACTTGGTGTCGATGCTCGATGCAATTGGTGTCGCCACGCACTTTGGGCTGCAAAGCACCTCGGAAATGTTCCGTCCAGGCTCTACTGATGTCCATTTCACATCGGCGTTGCGTTATCCGGTGTTCGTATCCGGAAAAAACTACAACGGAGCGCCTAACATGCTGAAAACACCAATTCTGCGGTCCATGATCGAGACGCATCTGGCGGAAGAGGCCGCATTGCTGCCCAATGCGATATGGTTGCCGCTCGGACCGAAGGCGGAAATGGCCATCCGCCATCTTTCTGACAAGGGGCTGATCAGCGAAAGTCGTATCTTGGCCGGTCTCCCGCACCCCAGCGGGGCAAACGCGGAACGCGTGGCCGTCTTTCTTGGGAGAAAGAAACCAGAAGACGCATCAGCAAAAACCAATCCTGTTTCATTGCTTGCCGCATCTGTGCAATTGAAGAAGCAGATTGCCAGCCTGAAAGGAGCCGCTGCATGAGCGGCAACACCGTGCCTTATACCTGGGAAGAGATCGAAGAACAGATCCGCCTGGCCATTCTCGCCCAAGCGTCCATCCTTGGCCAGTTCGGCCCAAGTGACCCGACTGTTTTCCAAAGCTATCTCGGCATTGATACCGACACATGGCAAGCCGACTACATGGACGAAGGGCAGGCCGCGGCCATTCCGCTTGAGCGCCACCAAATATACCACCAAGTAAAACGCGCATATCTCTACGCCTATCAACTTGACGGTTTCGAACAGGCAAGCGGGGACGATTGGCACGAAACGGCGGGTCTTCTGGAAGGCTTTCCGCAGACGGATTTTCTCGGCGAGCCATCGCCCCTTTGTCCGCGGAACGACTTTCCGCTGCGCCGTGTGCTTGAAACCTATTTTGCAAGGTGGAGCTGGCACGAGGAGGGATTTGATCTGACCATTCGTCAGCTGTCATTGCTGGCAAATATGACAATCCCAGCTGTGCGCACATCTCTGAGCAAGGAAGGTTTCAAACTCGAGCAACTCAGAGGAAGTGACAGTCGGCGCGATGATGGCAGCACCGCTCGGCTTTCGGCCGACGACGCTATAGTCTGGCTTTCCAGACGACGCGGCTTCATCCCAAATCGAGAGCGCAACCCGAAGACGCATGTCTCCAAGTCGGCATACGACTTGATGAATGATCCCAAAATTGAATTCCCGGACCTTCTCAGAGCATTGATAGAGGTGCGGAGCATCTCTTTTGCGGGCTTGGCCCATGAAGCAAAGTGCTCGGAAACATGGCTTGAAAAGCTGATTTCAGGCCAAGACGCGGAAATCGATCTGGCCGCTTTGCAAGTGATTGCACAGATATTCCAGGTCGATACACCTGATTTCGTCGCGAAAGGGGTCAAGTATTTGCTCCAACTTGAAGAAAGGTGATGAAGAGGCCCGAATTTCTTTCCTATGCTTTTTCGTATCATTCGGGCCGATCTGACTGCGCGCCACAAGCGCAATTGTTGAGCGTCCTTAATCGAGGCTCGCAATCATACTTTCCACAGCCCGGATTGCTGCGATCCTGTCATCCAGTGACTGCTTGGCGGTCTGGAATTTCTTCCATCGCCACGCGAGGTTGACTAATTCGACGGTTTTGGTGTCCTCGATCCATGTCGTGTCGACGTCGCCGGCGATAGCCTGATCTCCGATGCCGTCCCGGTGTTCGTTCAAAACCTGCCGGATTTGCATGCCCATCAACTCGATGGTTGCGTCGTCGATGTCCAACAGGCGTTCCCTCTCGCTCAGCGCTTTCAGGACTTCGAGAGTGCGGTTTTTCGTTGAACCTGTTGGAACCGCGCCGGAGGTCAGCCATTCTTCAGCGAGATGGCGGCCTTGTGTGACCGCTGTCAGCATCAGATCATGCAATTCACGTTCGATTTCACTATGCATAGTTGTCTCCTTGAGGTGAGCCGGCTGGATGCGCGGCTCTCAAGACGCCAGCCCTCGGAGAGCAGGGCTGGCGGATGTGGCAGGTGGGTTGGACCTTGAAGCGCGATCAGGTGGCCAAATGATCGGGAAAGAAATTGTCATCCGTGCGGATGAGCACGTCCTGATACGCTTCAGTGAGCAGACACAGGTCTTCGACGATCGGCGATGCCGGGTCGATCTCGGCAAAGCACGCGGCCTCGATCCGATCCGGATCGTGGGCATGTTTCAACGTCAATAGCGCATGAAGCGCAGCGAGTTCCCGGCGAAGGCGGTTGTTCAGCCTCGGTGCTGCCGCGATGTCGTCGAGAAGCGCCTGGTTGCGGCGTAATGCCGGTCTGGATCCGAGCAGCAAGGCCGCGTTCTGGATTGCTTCGTTGTGGAGGTTGAAGAAATCCCGCAGTTCAAAAAGCGGGTCATGAGACAGATCGAACATGGATCATCTCCTTTTTTGCCCCGGCGTTATGCTGGTGGCTTCAAGAGCGGATTGTTTCCTCCTTTCCTCCGCTTGTTTCCTTGTATGGCTGCACCGGAAGAGCTCCGGGTCTCACAACGAGGACCCGGAGCTCTTCCGGTCAGTCATCATTTCTCGTTCGGATGCGCATGGAACGCTTGGTCATTCCCCGGCAATTTGGCTTTCATATGAACGCAAAAAGCTTTTCATCTGTCGGATCGGAAATTCCGGCAATCTCTTGCTGGCCCTTCATACGCTGCGCCATCGCGAGCGCCCGGCCCTGATAGGCGGATGCGGTCTCGTGGCTGATCTGACCGCAGGCTGCCATCGCTTTGTCGGTGCCTGCCTGACCCAGTTCGACACCAAGCAAGGTGTGGAGAACCGTGCGAGCAATGTGTTCGCCAGTGCCGACCTCTCGGCGCCAAGCGTCCGAGACGTAGTTGTAGGCGACGGGTTTTTCGTCATGTGTGATGAACAGGGCCCGGTTTGACGACAGGCATTCATTTCGCATCTGGTCCAGCCAGTCTGCAGCGCAGTCGCGTAGGATCAGGGCGTCGATGAATTTGTTCAGCCGCAGGTCTATCTTGGCGGACCAAGTGTAGCTGTTTTTCGACAGTCTCGTGTCAATCAGATAGCTTCCGTCTGTCCAGAACAGGGTTTCGCCAAATCGCAACCGCGTATCTGCCAGTCGCACCGGCATGACCGAAAAAAGTGCGATGGCTGCCGCGCGATTGCGTTGCGCATGGCGGCGGCGCGGGCAGGGCAGGGTGTTGGCGTCGCTCAGAAGGTGCTCTGCCTTTTTTATCAAAGCGACCGTCGAATAGCCTGTGTTCTGCAGATGCTTGAATTTCTGCTTGGGCGCCTTTTGGGCTTCTGTCTCGTAAACCCGAGAAAGATCAGACAATAGCTCAACGGTATGTGCGTCGGCACCGATGTAGCGCGCGAATTTGAGTAAGGCCGAAAAAGAGGCCCGCAGCGTTGCCGCAGCAAGCTGGCGTTCACGAAGATCCCGCGCGTAGGCGCGGACCGTTCGGGCCGACAACTCGTCGGGCAATCCGGCATCTCTTGCCGAACGCAATAGTTGCCGGGCTTTCATTTTGAGCGTTGGCATCATGCCTGCGGTCGGGGGTATCTCGCCGTTTCGATCGAAGCCTGCTTCCATGTCGTCAAATGCGGACCGCCACACCCCGGGCAGCTCAGAATATGGCACGGACTTCGACAGTTTGCGTGGCTTCGCCTTTGGTATGGCCGTTGTCGACAAATAAGCGTGGTCCTTTTGGCGGATTGCCTCCCGGAGCGGCAGGACAGCGGGGTGTCCTGGGAATATCGCTTCCATGCCGCGCCTCAACCGCGCCAGACGCGAGGAAGACGTGTTCTTGTGGTCATAGTTCAGGAAATCTGCAGCCGTGAGCGCGCATGTGTCGGCAATCTGCCGCTCTTCGATGTATCGCAGGAAATCATCGAGGATGCGCAGGTTGTCGACCGTGGCGGTGTCGATCTTGGGATCCCCGAGCAAGGGATCCCAGCGTGGATGTTGCAGAATCTCTGCTTTGGTGCGGCGATCCGGCGGGTTCATGAGCGGATCTCCGACAGATTCAAGATATATTTCTGCACTTCTTCGCGCTGCGCTCGGGTGTTCACCCATGCATAATTCCTCCGCACGGTGCCGGGCGTGTCATCGAGCAGCCGCTCCAGCAGGTCCCAGCGGCCCGGGTTCTTTTGCAGCAACAGAGACGCGAGGCCGTGGCGGAAATTGTGTGGCGTCATCGGCAGGCCGGCGGCCCGGGTGTGGCGTTTGAACCATCCGAGGAAGGTTCGATAGTGAAGCGAACCAGCAGACTTCACGCTTGGAAAAAGAAACTCGCTTGTGTCGTGATCGGGGAACAGGGGACGGATCCGGTCGAGATACCAGAGAATTGTTTCGAGACCGTTCAGGTTTCCCGGCTCGATCGGGGCCCAGATTTCGACGTTGTTTTTCGTGTGCTCTGGCGAAAGATGAAGCGTTGCGTGACGGGTCTGCGGAGTCGGTAATAGGAACGTTGCTTTCGGTCCGCGGAAGACGAGGTTTAGAGCACTGTCAATCCGCAGCGGTGCCCCACGCGTCTCTATCGCGCAGATGGCGGCAACGGTGCCGAGCTGGCGGATGGTCTCGGATTCTCCCATTGTCCATGGGCGCCCGGCGCCTTCGATCTCGCGGATCATCTGTTCCGTCTTGTTGCGAAATTGCACGTGCAACGAAAGGAAGGTCATCGTCTGGCGCGTCGACGACAATAGTGCTTCGCAGAACTTGCGGGAGCTTGGGGACATTTCGCTGCTTGCAGTTTTGCCGCGCGCGAGGAACCGATTGGCTTTTAGATGCGCCTTGATCGGTTCGGGGTCCACACCATTGCGGGCCATCACCACATAGTTGGCTTTCATATAGTCATGTGCGGTGCGCGCGGTAACGTGGCCGGGTTCGCCTTCGTGTTTCGACCAATAGCGGACGACCGCGGCAGCCGCAGCGCAGGTGAAGAGATCCGCAAGCGGTGTTGTGGTATCGGCTGGCAAAGCACCGGACCGGATCAGCGTGCTGACGAATTTGCGCAAGGCAGCCAGTTTGAAGTCGATGTCTGACTTGGACGCCGTGGTCACGTATTCCTGTTCAACCGGATCGTAAGTGGATTGCGTCGCGTTCTCGACCCAAGTCATGATTTCCGCCGCCAGATGCGCAGGGATGATGCCGAGATTTTCGTTCCGCCGCCGAGGCGGGGTAGCGAAGGGGTTGGGCGGCAGATGCACTGCGATCTCTTCAAATGCCCGCGCCCGGTTCAACGTTTTCAACGCGCGTTGCAGCGTTTTCCATTCGTTGGATTCGAGAACCGAACTGTGCGCCAACAGCCATTCCTGGCTGACATCGCGCGGCTCGACCCGATACTGCCGGGCGAGATCGGCCAGTTTGCGCACGGGGATTAGAATGAGGGGCGGGCGGGCGTTTTCGGAACAAAGCTCAGGCGCACATGCTTCCAGACGTTCGAGAAGGTCCGCCCACGCATCTTTGCGGCACCGGCGTTCTTGGGCTGCGGCCAGCTCGCCGGTGGCGCCTTTCACGGCTGCTATGATCTTGCGGCGCGTGGCCTTGTAGGCGTTTTCGCTTTTGCTGCGGGCAGGATCAAAACCGTCGATCTTCAGGGTTTTTTTGATTGCGCTCAGGTCCGCAGGGACCAGGTTGAGCGGCGTGCCGTCGGTCATTTTGGAAAAACGCCCCACAGCATTGGCATAGTCGGTGTTGCCGTTCCGTTTGGCCCAATCCTGAACGTCCTGCAGGGTCATTGTGGTTATTGGTTTTTGAAAGCTCATTTTGGCCCCTTTTCTTGTCCGCTAAATGACAAATTGGCCGTTATCGCAAAAACCGAAGCAGAAAATGACAGACTGCCGTGTATTTACCGGAGCCGAATGTTCAGTGGTGTTTGTCATTTTGTCCGCAGCAGGTGTCATTGTCCGTTATCGAGCCAATTTCGTTTTGGATTGTCATTGGCGACTTGGTTGTTGATCAGTTTAGTGGCGCATGTGCCGCAGCACGTCTCCTTTCCGCGGCAAGGAGGAGATGGGTTCAAATGACAATTTGGAAAAACGATTTGAAAAAATTAACAAGACATTCCCGGCGAAAGGAACAGGCCTGAAGTGGGCGGAGCAACCTTTCCTGCACGGTCAGGTTTGTTGCGCGATCCAACAACGACGAAGACACCGGGTCGCAGCCCTGGATGGATGCGTTCCACGGGACGCTCAAACCGTGGTGCTTGGCCGGTCAGCCACGCTTCAAGTTCAAAACGAAAGATCAGCCGCTTTCTTGGGCCCAGCCAGAGAAAGTTTGTGAAGGTTTTGTCGGCATGGTGACCGTCGAACATACGGCCGATTGTTCTCGCAGACGAGTTTGCGATTTTTGCTACGGCCGGCACATCCAGAAGTGGTTGCCACGTTGAGTCAGACTCTGCGGGACATGATCCGGAAAAACCAAGTGCAGCCCAGAGCCGTTGTTTGGAATATCCCCCGCCACGTTTGGGAATTTCGATCCTCCGCATGACGCGACGTGCCATTGTCTCGGAACAATCGAAGAATTCCGCCAACTGCGGAACGGAGATGAGCTTTGTAAGCGCGGCAGTCTCGGTAAGATTGGGCATAGGTTGGTCCCTTGGGTATTCGCCAAGGAGGTGGGTCTTTTGCCAAGTTTCGGAAAAACTTTTGGACCCTGAAATTGTTGGAAGGAGGGATGCCAACACGAAATCGAGACGGTTGCCAAGCTGGTTTGGCGAGGCGAATGGACGAAAAGGGCTGGGTCACCTCGCGCTCATCGTTGCGGCCTTGTGCTCCTGCGGCTCTATGCGCTCGAGTTCCATCCACCTTTTGAAGGGATACCGCCAGTCTGTCACACTGACCGAGTTCGGAAAACCTTACTCGCCGCTGCTCCGGAGATGGTTGTCGCTTCAAAAACTTACAGCCTCTCGCAATGAAGGGGGGAGCCTCTTTGGCAAGCGAAAACGTCGGGTGTAATGGAGCCAGTGTTATGTGTTGAAAGGCTGCCGATGTGGTAAAACACTTCGCCATGTGGGCGCTCGACCGGTAATGGGCGTTTCGGAAATAGGGCTCGTTAAAGCCGTAGAGTCAAGGAAGCCGGTAAATATGAAACCGGCTCCCCAATTCGCGGCAACTCGATTGCAGCCGAGTCAGCCTTTCAACGACTTTCGAGAACGCGGGGAAGTTCAATAACATTGAACGTGTCATCGGCTTTTTCGTGGGCTTCATTGCTGCCGTCACCAAATCCAAGAGATGCCTGATTCCGATATGCCTTCAGCACTCTCTCAAGCCGCTTTTGGTTCCTCGTCTTTTCCTGCTGCTTCAAACGTTCTTTCCGGGACGAATGGCGGGCGAATAGCTGATCGGAGACCCTTGCATCCTGCGGATTCTGGGCCCCTGCAAGCCCAGCTGGCATTTCGACCTGTTCCAGAAGTTCCAAGATCTCGCGGATCCGCGCCGAGTTCAGTTCTGCCCGAGCCTTGGCGCTGAGTTTCCGGCTGATATCCCGTGCCGAGATCGAAGTGGCGCCAGCCGCCATCAAGCGGTCTCGGTGCGCAACAACGGTGCGGATCTGGCCACTCCAAGGGTTGTCGTATTCGCGGATCATGACCAAGGCGCTTTCCATGTGGAATTCCGCATATTTTGTTGCAATTTCGGCGGTTTCAACGTCGATCGGATGGCGCGAGCGACCCAGCAGGAAATGGATCACGGGGAGATAGCTGAAAACCGAATATCCAATGCGCCGGATGAAAGAACCCGGCAGTTGGCTCATTCCCCACGCTGTGCGCAGCCCGCGCCACCAGGCCTCGAGATACGGCAGAACTTCGTCATAGAGCGTGTAAGTGCCACAGCCGTTCGCTTGCGCGCAGAGCGCGAACCACACTTCACGCAGCTTTTCCTGCTCGCGTGCGCTCTTCTCGCCTTTGAAAAACAGGAGATGCTCGAACATATCGGTGTCTTTCCGGGGCTCGGCCACGACGTAGTTGAAGCGCTGGCACAGGCCATCAAGCATACTCGCCAGATCCACATTCATCTTCCACGTCTCTCGGACAGTCAGGCCGAAGAAGGTGAAGTGAGGATCTTCGACGACCATCTTCTCTTTTTCGCTTTTCAGGCGGTTGGCGATGGTCTTTTGCGAGTATGCATCGAGCATCCAGGGTTTGATCCGAGCGTAGTTCGACTGGGTGCGGATTTGGTTAAAGAACTGCCCGACTTCGTCCTGGAACCAATAGCTCCCGTTGTTGTTTTTCAGGCTGACGATCCATTCCGCATCGGTGCAGCCAGTTGGAAACATCCTCACGGGCTCCTTTGCACCCTCGCCTGCCAGCGTTTCCGCAACACGATCGGTCGCGAGGGTCTTGGAGCTTCCAGAGGCTGCCAGGGCAATAGTCCAAAGAATTGGGCGACGTGGCGCGAGACCGGGGATTTCGACCACCGCGCCGTTTTGTGTGAGCCACGATGACGCGACCATGATCAATTTGAACAACGGCAAGGCATAGCTGGTATCGGTATCTCTGAAGTGCTTCAGTAGGCGTTCAATGAAAGAACCGCGCGGGATCAGCGGGGTGACGTCCAGTGCTTCGGGTCGCTCTTTCACAGCCAGCATTGCGGCGAGATCGCTCTTTTCCTGGGGGGTTAGCGGACGGCTCTTCTTACCGTCATTGACGCGGACGTCTGCGAAGATCTCGTCCTTCGCTTTCTTGTTGCGTTTCCGCGCCGGGGCGGGAGTGGTCTTCTGTGCCATGTGCACGCCTTTCTTGCTGATTGCGTGCTGGGGAAATCGATCCGGAAAAGTAAACCCGAGAGCCGGGTTTGATTGGTTGCTCCCGGTAAAAGTGGGAACGTCAGTCGACAGCCGACAATTATCGTAATTAAATGAAATAAAACGAAAAAAAGCGATATCATGCAGCCGACATTTCGCCGACAAATCATGTGCCGGTTCGAAGCCATTGGTTTCACCACGAAAAAAATCAGTGGCACCATTTTGGCGCTGGCTGTTTCGTCACAGTCTAAACGGTGGAGCAGGGGCTCAACTTCTGACGCAAATCAGGAAACAGAAAGCGCGAAGGTTTTGCGGTGAACTGCGAGATACTTCATATGCCCCTCGGATAGTGAGATCGGAGCGTCCAGTTCGTGCTCCAGCCTCTCGCGCGCTTTGGCTGTCAATCGGGGCGAGAACTGCGGCCAACCATCCTCGCCGAAGGTCA
Organism: Ruegeria intermedia; assembly: GCF_900129345.1. Classification (GTDB taxonomy): domain Bacteria; phylum Pseudomonadota; class Alphaproteobacteria; order Rhodobacterales; family Rhodobacteraceae; genus Ruegeria; species Ruegeria intermedia. The sequence goes on from NZ_FQVK01000014.1 coordinate 19,367, forward strand.
CGAGGTGGCGGTCGAAGGCAGCGTCCCAGAGAGCCGACAACAAAAGCCCGTTGTAGACGTCGAGCCGTTCAGCATCGTTTTCACACTCTGCCCATGGCTTCATGTGACTCGCTCGAAGCAGGGCGGGATCCGAGATCCCGGTGAGAGGACAGCGCCCCTTCCAGAACCGCATCAGCGCGTCCCTGAATAGATCTTGTCCGACACGCTGAACAACCAAGCGCTCGGCTTCGGTCGATGTTGGCATCGAGCGCGTCCGTTGCTTGAATTTCTGCAAAGGGTCATTCGGTAAAGCCTTGGCCAAATCGTAGGCCCGAGAGACCGCCCTATAAAGTTCCGTGGCCGTTGGATAGGCAAACCGTGCCAAGCCCGGGCCGGGCAAGTCCACCGTTGTTCCAAGTTCTTTGGCGACACCGGCGTGGTCCACTGCGAGAAACCACGGACCCTGCGGACTGGCCGCTGCCAGCCCTATCTGGCCGGGCGCGTCGTGGCTGGCATGCAGCATCCATCCATCTGTTGTTTCGAGCGCCACCCGCCACCCGTTGTCCCAAGCTGACTTCTGGCATTCGGTCGCCACAATGAAACTTGGCGGATTTTCTGGCTTCATCCGGTCAAACCTCCATCCTCGAACGGCATGCCAAGCAGCTTTTCAATCCGATGGGCACAGGTCAGCACCCTGTGCACGTCAAGAGCTTCAAAGGCTCCCTTGTAGGTGTCCAGGTATGACTCGCTGCGCGGTGCAAGGCCTGACCGTTTCGCAACAACATAGGCGACGCTTTCCGCCTCGATTTCACGCAGCGCAAGGTCCGCCGGGCGATAGGGTTTGATCCGCCTTGCGAAGTCCGTGCCGCAGTGTCCCAGGAAGATATGAGCCAACTCGTGCACAAGCGTCACGACCTGAGTGGGTTCCGGGTGATTGCGATTCACGCCAACCTCAAAGGTCTGGAGCATTTTCGGATCGCCATGGTCAGTGATGCGCCGTGCGAACCCGGCGGAACGGTCGCCCTTGTCGAGCCAGATCAGGCGCAGATCCTCTTCCGCCATCGCCTGCTCACAGGCACGCAGGAACCTGGATGGTAGCTTGCCCGCAGTGGGAAACGAGAACGCGGCTTCCGGCAAGTCATCTCCCTCCGTATCCAGCACGTCATAGACGAAGTTCACCGGGCCAAAGTTGCGCAGGATGACGAGAGGACGTGCGCCTTCTTTCGGTCGGCGGCGAAAGCGGGTCCACCAGTCCTGCACGGTCATCGCGTGGCTGATCCCGGGCTTCTGGGCGTGCAGCAGCATCGCGTTGAACGGCGCCATGTATCTGAGCCGCGCCGTGAAATCAAAAAGCTCCTTGAGCGCGCCGCTGTTCGAATAGAGCTGGGTATCGGCGATCAGTTGGTCGATCAGTGCACGATCCGGGTCGTGGCCGTCCATTTCAGGCCGGCCGAACAGGTCTCCTTGTTCTCCGGGGCGCAAAGGGTCAGCCAGCAACCGCTCCAGATCAAATCTCGGGGGATACTCCTCAAAGCTTTCGTCATCAGACGGTGGGGAAAAGCCGCTGGCGATCCCCCGCCGACACTGGTCCACGAAAAGGTCGAAATAGGGGCGGAACCGCTGCTCCTGTTCTTCGGTCATCCCTCCGTCGCGCATCGTGACAAGGATGGAGTCGGCATCGGGCGTCCAGTCAAATCTGGAGTCGAATATGTTGCGGACGGCGCCGCGCAGGAAATCGGCCACGTGGGCATAGACCTCGGGATTGATCGCTGCCATCCGCTACATCCCCATCGCGGTGAAGTCGCCGCTTGCCTCCATCCGGTCCCAGGCCTCCAGCACCAGGCGGCGGGTGCGGTATTCGCCGAATGCGCGGATTTCCTTTTCCTTCAGCACGCGGAAGGTTTCCGAGGGGTAGTCCTCGCCCTTCACGTCGGCCGGGTCGAGGATGTAGCGCAGCTCGTCGCGGGTCACGCCATAGGCGCGGGCGTAGAAGGCGTCGAGCTCGGCGCGCAGATGGGCGCGGCGGTCCTCGTCCCAGGGGAAGGGCGGGCCGTCATGGCCCAGGTCGCGAGCGAAGGGGGCGAGGGAATGGGAGGTGTAGGTGAGTTCCAGCACCCGCTTGGTGACGAAGCCGAGGCGGGGCTCGGTGTAGAAGCTGGGGGGGAGGACGGGGAATTGCTTGAGGTAGCCGTAAGTCAGGTGGAGACCCGCAACCTTAATCCGAGCCGTGTAGTCGCAGACCATCGAATTCAGCGAGGCATATAGGCCGGTAACTTGGTTTGCGGGCTGATCGCTGAACATCAAAGGCATTGTGTGCCCGACGCCTACACGCGGAATAATAGCAAAAATGGCCGTTCTCTCGTTCGTGGCGGATGTGACGTCCTTGAAGCCCAGAAGCCAAGCGGCCTTCGTCCTTGAGGAAAGGCGCTCTTCCAGTTCGGACTTTTCAACCCAATAGTAGGGTTCCGGCTCAAAAGCTGGGTCTTGGTGCTGGTCCAAGGTCGTCTCGGGTAGCACGCGATAACCGCGGTCGTCACCGCGTTCGCCGTATCCCGCTGCCCGATGGTCGAAGAACGACACCATCTTCGCCTCGTAAAGCGGCACGTAGCGCCGTGGCCCGCGCGGGCCGCCGCCGGTGAGCGCGAGGCTGGTCGTATCCGTGCCCTCCACCGCCAGCGACCCTTGCGCGGGGTGGGCGCCTGTCGCGATCCAGTCGGTGCCACAGCGTTCAAACCCCTCGGCCTGCAACTGCGCGGCGGTGCGGAACAGGGCGCTGTCGGAGGTCATGTTGAACAGCCCCTGCCGGAACTCCACGCCCCACGGGTTGCCCGCTGCACCCTTGCCCTCGTCAATCAGCACCGGGGCGCCTCTGTAGATCTTCGCCGTCAGCTCCGCATCGGCGCGGGAGCGGAAGACGGGTGCTGTGCGGGTGTTGGGGTTGATCGCAGCGATTTGATCGGGCGAGAGGGTGAAGTTGCGCTCGGGCTCGGCCACTTGGGCCGGTTCGGTCAGGAAAAAGGCGAAATGCGCCGTGGGCTCGTCGCGCCCCAGGGTGAGTAGGCAGAATTTCATGCGGCTGTCCACCGCCGGGAAAAGCCCTGCGCGGTTCTCGAAATCCACCAGCCGCGCCAGACGTTTCGTTTCCACCAGATGGGCAAAGAAGGGCGCGGTGGTGGCGTCGGTGGCGATGCCGGTGGGCACGATGACCCCGGCGCGGCCCCGGGCGAGATTGGCGAAGAGTTCGGCGAATAGGCTGTAGGTGTTCACCTTGCCCTTGGCGGTGAGATCAAAGCGCCCGGAGGCGCGGGTAAACTCGTTGACCGCATCGAACTGGCGCTTGGCGGCAACAAACTCGTCCCATGCGGGCGGGTCGGTCTCTCGCAATGCCTCGATGACGCGTTTGCGCGCGGCCCCGGCGAGGGCCGCGATCTCGGGCTTGCGGGCGGCGAAATATTCCTTGTCAGATAGTTGCATCACCTCCCACGGCGGGTTGCCCAGCACCACGTCAAAGCCACCGCGCGCCATGACATCGGGAAATTCCAGCGGCCAGTGCAGCGCGCGGGCGCGGCTGGCGGCGCGGGCGTTTTCCATCACCTTGCGCCGCCCCTTGCCCTGACCCACGGCCAGCCAGACGTCTTCGGATGTGGGCACCGTGCGCTCGCCATCGCCGCGCGGCACCTCGCCGGTTTTCGGCAGCAGGAAGGCGGCGGTGTAGAGGTTGCAGCCCATGCGCGCCCGCTGGAACGCCTGTTTCTGGCGCAGAGATTTCCATGCGGATTTCTTGGCCTCGATATCGGCCACTGTTTCCTCGGGCAGGTCGCGCAGATCGGCGAACTCGGCCGCCATCGGCGCGGTCGGTAGGGTCGAGGGGCCGCCGGTAAAGTCGAGACTGCCCTGGCCCGATTTCGCGTCGCGGTTGGCCTTGAGGTAGAATTTGGCGACGTCCTTGTCGTCACCGGTCAGCGGCTTGTAGGCATCGTCTGGGATGCCGTCTTCCAGCACCTTCATGTCGAACACGCCGAGCAGCGCGTCACCGCAGCGGATCTGCGCATCGAAGAAGCCAAGCGGCAGGCCCGGGTCCACCGTCTCGATCCACAGCGCGACCTTGGTCAGTTCCACGGCCATAGGGTTGCGGTCCACCCCGTGGATACAGCGCCGGGCCACGTCACGCAGGGCATGGCGGAAATCCGCGGCCGAGGGGGTGCCTTCGGCGCGGTGACGCGCAACGCGGGTGGCGATGCGGCGGGCGGCGGCCAGCAGGAAGTGGCCGGATCCGCAGGCCGGATCGATGACGGTGAGGTTCAATAGCGCGTCGGCGGGATCTTCCGCTTCGGCCTCGGTCCGGTCGAGCACCGGGTCGAGCGCGGTATCCAGGAGCGCCTGCACCAGGCTGTCCGGCGTGTAGTAAGAGCCTGTGGTCTTGCGCTGGTTGCCTTTTTGCTCGGCCACGTCGGTGGCGAAGGTCAGGGTGCGGCCATCGGTTTCGACCTGCGGCTGAAGTTCAAGCAGGGATTCATAGACTGAGCCCAGTTCCTCGGTCTCCATCGCGCGCCAGTTGACCGGGACGAGGGTTCCGTCCTGCCGGAGCCAGCCGAGCTTGAAGATCGCCTCGAGGAAGGCGCGGTTGGGCAGTCGGGCAGCGCGCAGGTCCGGCATCTGGCCCTTGGCAAAGAGGCCGCCGAGCGCGGGCAGGCCGAGACGCTTCTCGCCCTCGGACAGTGCAGAGAAGATGATTTTCATCCCCTCGAAGCGGTCGTGGTGCCGGTCCCAGGCGCTGCGGCGGAGGGCGAACTGGCGCAGCATCCGAAGCGAATAGCCGCGCTCGAAGACCTCGCGGGCCGGGGCGCTGGCGCTGTCGGGATGCAGGAGGCTGCGATCCTCGGCCACCATGAGGAAGATCAGGCGGTAGACGAGTTTTAGGAGTTCGTTGAAGAAGTCGGTCAGTTTCAGCTCGCCCGACTGGATGCGGGCACGCAACTCCGGGTTTTCGGCCAGGAAACCGGAACCGAGGGTGCGAAGCGCGTCCTCGACCTGCACGGCCAGACGGTCGCGTGCTGCTTCGCCCTCGCGCGCACCGGAGTCGCGCCAACGCTCGAGCGCGCAGTCGGTGGCCGGTGTGCCTGTCTTGCCAAAGCGTGTGCGGTGGATCAGCAGCCAGAGCGTTGCGAAGGAGGCGATGTCCTCGGTCTCGAAGATTTGGGCGAGGTCGGCCTCGATATAGGCCGGGCGGGTGAGTGAGGCGTTGTCCCGCATCAGCCGCAGCTTGCGCCCGTTGGTGACCAGGCCCCAAAGCGCTTCCTCGCGGTCGTTGAGATAGTCCTGCAAAGCGAAGGCGGCTGAGCGGCGGCGGTCATGCGACAGGGCATCGGAGGCCTTGTCGAGTTCGTCAGAAGTGGGGACAACGACGACCGGCACCCGGTCGGCGCCGGCTATCAGGGCAAGCGGGAGCGACGCCTCGGTCAGATCGTCGAAGCCGAACGCCTCGCTCAGAAGCCCCTGGATGAAAGTCTTGGTGGCGCGAGCTGTGGGTGTTTCAATCTTGGCGAACTTGTCGAAATGCGCTTGGGCTACGCGGAAGGACAGGGAGAACTCGTCGCGAAGGGACAGGCCCTTGCGGACCCTGTAGGCCTCGGGCGATTGCTCTTCCGCCTCGAGCGAATAAATCGCGCCGAGCATGGCGGACGTCAGCAGGTTGCCCTCGACCGTGAGGGAAGGGAACGTGGCGCTGTGAGTCGTCTTGCGTGCCATCACACGTCCCCCGGGATCAATACGAACAGTCCGATGATATCTGGCGGCAAGACCGGATCGACGCTGACCCGCGAAATGCCCTTGATGGCCGAGCGAACTCTCCCATGATCATCGGCCAATTCCTCTGCGCGGGCCCGAACATGGTCCGCGATGGGGCCGGCCATGAGGGAGTCGAGGCGTTCACGCGCCTTCTGGACCTGGCGATCCCGTGCGGCGGGGGTGAGGTCCCCGGATGCCGTCGTTGACAGCATGTCCCGGACCGCCTGGCCGGATAGGGTGCGGCCGTCGGGGCCAACGGCGATCAGGGCTGCTTCCTCGGCGAGAAGCAGTCTTCCAGATCGCGCATGCACTGTGATCTTGAAGCGTAGACGAGCAAGGACAACCGTTGTCACGGTTTTTACGGCAGGCGTTGACCAAGCGCCGACGCGCCCGATCTCAAGTCCGGGCAGGGCATCTGGCTCAAGCGCGGCTTCAAGTAGAGATTCGGAGAGCGTTGCCACAAGCGGGTGTGCCCGCCCTGCAAGTGCCGTGCCGGAGGGGGCCGGCTCCTTCTCGGCAAGGCGCACGGTGCCCTTCAGACCGCGCTCAGCAAGCCGTTCCCGCAGGATGTGCGGCAGGCTGTCCATTGAAGCGTGAACCAAGCCGCCTTTTCGAGTGATCGGGGTGTCGAACCGGGACATCGCCCGGGAAATGAACTCCCGGGCGGCGGTCGGATCTCCGATCACGTCGCGGGTCTTGTCCCATTCTGGAGTTACATGCTCGGGTTTCAGCGCGTTCTGGGCAAACCGGGAGCGAGATTTCTTCTCGTTCTCCTCGGCATCCCGCCACATTGCCTCAACCTCTCGCTGCCCTTGGGTGAGCGTGTCGAGGAAGTCGTATTGGCGGCGGTCCTGCCGCTTGAGCAGCATCGCGGCCATGAGCGCGTCGGTCACGGGACCCCGCTCATCCGGCAGCGGCACAGTCACACCCGTCGCCTTACGGATAGCTTCGGCCTTGCGCAGGATCACATCAAGCACAGCCCCGTCGATCGCGCTGTCCGGGGAATACATCAGGATAGATCGAACAGTCGGCGACGGTTGGCCGAAGCGGTCCACACGGCCTTCCCGCTGTTGGTGCCGGGTCGGGTTCCAACTGAGGTCATAGTGAACCACCGTGTCGAACAAGAGCTGGAGGTTGATACCTTCCGAAAGGCAATCCGTGGCGACCAGAATGCGCGATGGATCCTCGGTCATTTCGGTGACCCGGTCCCGGCGCTCATCCGGCGTCAAAAGCCCCGTGACCACCTCGACACGCGCCTTCGGGAATGCCGAACGGAGTATCTGGCCTACATGTTCCGCCGTGGCGATATACCGGCAGAAGACGACCGGGCATGCCCCCTCCTTCACCAAAGGTGCCAAGATCTTCTTAAGACGCTCGGCCTTGGGGTCTGATGTTGTTGTCAAAGCGTCGGCCCGGGCGATCAGGTCTGCCAGAGCGGAATCCTCTATTTCCAGTGGAGTTGGCTCCACATCGACGGCGTCTTCGTCGTCGCCGTCCTCGTCATAGAGCTGGGGTTCGAGGCGATCTTCCTCAAGACCGGCGCGATTGCGCAGGGCTGACAATGCAGCCGCTGGCGAAGAGCCGACGCACCGCATCAGCGCAAGCGTTCCCCAGAAGGCCAAGCGCCGTTCGCGCTGCTCTGACCCGGCTTTTTCGACCACCCCGAAGCAGTAGTCGAGCACAGCCTCGTGGAACGCGCGATGATCCGGAGACAGGTCGTAAGGTTCTTCACGGGTCAGGTGCCGCGGGAATGCCGACGCTTCCTGCCAGGAATCTTCGGTCAGATCTCTGCGGCGGCGTTGCACGAAATGGCGCGACAGTCGTTCGCGGTATTTTTCATCCTCGAAGTTGAGCGACCCGAATTCCGGCTGGATCAACGAGAGAAGCCGCGCAAAGGCATCTTCGTCGCCGGAATGGGGAGTGGCCGTCAACATGACCATTGCCCGATCCATGTTTTGGGCAAGTCCTCGCAATAGAGCAAAGCGTTGCTGTTTTCCCTTGTGCGTTCCGACGCATGAATGCGCCTCGTCCACGATGACAAAACCTGGACAAGCGCGGGCGAAGGCATCCCGGCGTTTTTCCGATTTGATGTAGTCAAGGCTGACCACCGTATGGCGGTGCGCGTCAAAAAGCGATTGGGAGATCGGCAGGCCACGTTCGAGCCGGGCTGCCGAAGCGGCGGTCACGGTGGTCGCGTCGATGCCGAACCGGTCCTTCAGTTCGCGCGTCCATTGTTCCACCAGATGCGGTGGGCAAAGCACAGAGAATGCCTCTACCTCGCCGCGATCCATAAACTCACGCAGGATCAGCCCGGCCTCAATGGTTTTGCCGATGCCGACATCGTCAGCGATCAGCAGCCGAGGTGTTTCGAGCCTGAGTGCCATCAGGAGCGGCACCAACTGATAGGAGCGCGGCTCGAAGTTCAGGCTGGCAGCCGAGCGGAAGGGGCCGGCCCCTCGTCGAAGGGACAGCCGCAATGCCTCGGAGAGAAGTTCTGCCGTTGCTTGGACAGCGGGGCGTGCATCATGTGGCAATTCAAATCGTGCCGGCTTGGGGGGCGTGAGTTCGAGATCCGGGATGAGTAGTGTCGCGTCGCCTTCCGAGCCGGAAAGGGGGCGCAAATGCAACCACCCATCCTTAGGGGAAGGAAGGGCTACCCATTCTCTTCCTCGTGCGTGAACGAGATCTCCGGGTGCGAAGTTCACTGTCATGCGTCACCTCCCAAAATACTGCGCAATTCTTCCGGGATCCCAAGTTCCGGGTTGTCGGGGAGTTGGAAGAGGTCAAACCCCATCAGTTCCGCAGCTTTTTTGAGTTCCTCTGATACCTTTCCCGGAAAAGCCGCGACTGTATCTTCGCGCCATACATACGGCACTTCCGAACCACCAATGGTCAAAGGTTCGCTATCGGGAGCGCGCATTCCGGCAGCTTCGAAGGTTGAGACCCAGCCGTCGCCTGCGGTCGTGGTTTCGACCAGTTCTGGTGTGGCTGCGGCAAGAGAGATCAGGAGGTCGAGCGCTTCTTCATCCTGGCGATCGATCAGATCATGATCCGGCTGGTTGAAATAGGAAAGCAAGCAGCGGTAACAGCCAGCGACGCAGGGCGCGTCCTTGTCGGTCAGAAGGCTTCGGTCGCGCTTGGCAACAGCGTCTTTGCCGCCTTCGTAGTGCATCAGGCTCAATGCTTCTCTGACGACCTGATCCAGCAGGGACGGATCGCGCATCATTCGGCTCAGGACACCGGCTCCGCCTTCCGTGGCTTCGTAGACCAGAATAGCCCGCCTCTGGTCGCGGTCCGGAAGGGGTTCGCCGAGGATCTCACCCTCCTCAAGCTGGAAAACGACTTCGATACCACGCAGGAGCGCGTGCTGTGCCGTCGCGATCGCAGCGGATGACCAAGCCTCCGGGCTCGCGAAACGGATAAGGAGCGCGTTCTTTCGGTCGTGAACGATGGGAACGATCCGATCTGGGTAGGTCTGATCGGGATCTCGGTCCGCCTCACTGACTTCGTCCTGCAACCGGGCCCATCGTCCAGTGCTGGGATCGATCAGGAAACCATGGCTATCTGTGTTGGAGCGGCGCTTCAGGCCAAGATTCAACCGCATGATGTCAGCGGAGTTTGCATATTGCAGCGTCGCGAAGAGCGCGCCATCAAGGGAAAGGCGGCATTCTGCCAGATCCTTGCGCCCACTTCTCTCCGGCCATGAAAACACCGTCCGGATCTCGAAACCTTGGCGCACCCTTTCCTCGTCGTTTGCAGTAATGCGCTCTGCCGGCAGGGTTTCGACGTTGTCGATCCTGAGTGTCTTGTGAATGGCGAGGCATCCGGCCATGGGGGTGTTGCATGCATGGCAGCGCTCACGTTCGACGGTATGGCCAGCACCGCAAGTGGGGCAAATAAACACCTTCTCAGTAGCGAGCGACTTCCCATCGGCAGACACAGCCCCTGGTGGCAGCTTGGCCTTGTGGACGCGGTAAGCACGCCCTTCATGATAGATCAGGCTACGAGGTCCGAACTCGGAGATCGCGAGGAACCGCGCGCGTTGCAGAAAGGCCGAGCGATTATCCGACCCGCCTGAGGGCACAAAGGCATAGAGAGGTAGCCGGGGGAAATTGTAACCGGGAAGGAAGCCTTCGGTCGCCAGATACCGGTAGGTGTAGAAATCAGAGCCGTTCTTGGCCTTGCCATTCTCCAGGATCCCTATCTGTTGACTGGCAGACTGAGCCTGCGCATCAAGCCGGGCTCGATCCCGCCCTGACAGGCCGGCCCCGCGCAGTTTCTCCTGAGTTTCTTTCAGTTGCGCATGAGCGGACGCATGCAGGGTGCGCCACCGATCGAACGACTTATTGAATACGGAGGCCGAGTTCGCAGCGGTCGCTTCCACCCATGCGTCCACATCTTCGAGCCACTCCGGTTTGGGGCCGTCAAAGTGCTCAAGGATTGCTTCGACTATGTGCTTCATCGCCGGGCGTGCGCGGTTGACGACAGCGGGATCAAGGATCGCCGACTTAAGGTCATTGCGTAGCGGCAGGCCTTCCTGCTCGAGGTCGAGAACCTCGGGAATATTGGCCGAGAGAGGAAACTTGGTTTCTGCCAGCCATATTGCTTGCAGATGAGCTCGCACCAGGTCTTCGTTTGCCAAGTCCAGTGCGGGGGGACGGACACTGCCCGCTACCATTTCCGGAATGCGACGGAAATAATACTGGTCGTGGGGGCTTTGGGCCGCGCAGTAGGTAGTGATCGTTGCTGCCTGACCAGAACGGCCTGCGCGGCCTGCGCGCTGCGCATAATTGGCTGGCGTGGGAGGCACATTCCGAAGGTAGACGGCGTTCAAGGACGAGATATCGACACCAAGCTCCATGGTTGGCGAGCAGAAAAGAGCTGGCAGGAATGAAGTGCCTTCGCCGTCCTTGATCATTTCGGCGCGGTGTTCCGCAATCTTTTTTTGGTCGGGTTCGCCGTAGCGGAACCGCCATTCCCGCCATTCCCTTTGCGTCGCCGTTACTTGTGCCGTGTGTTCGCGCGACTCCATCCCCATCAGCGCGCTGCGACCCTCCTTCAGGTCCCGGGCGACGTCGAGGTAGAGATTTCGAAAATAGGAATTTTGAGCGGCGCCGTCGTCGGCGACAGCTGGTCCCGGCAGGAGGCGCAGCACGCTTGGCATGATCTGCCAACCATCAAGGTCGGATGTTGTTCGGACAGCGCGCAGGATCCCCCACGTCTCCAATGCGCCCAAGAGCCAGGTCATAAGACCGTGATAGTTCTCTTCGCGCAGGCGCTCTCCCAACAAGCCAACCTTGTTGATGCTCCGGGCAAGTCCGCTGCGGAACCCTGCACGCATGATCAGAAGGTCGTCTCGCTTGGATTGTTCGCGCCTTGGTGGTGCATCCAATACCAGCGCGGCTTGCCCGCGCAACTCTTCACGAGGGTCGATGGACCAAGGGGAACATAGCAGCGTGCGTGCACGCCCCTTCATGGGTTCCGTCTCCATCGGATCCAGCGCCGAGGTTGCAAACGCCAGCCCTTCCATCATCGCAGAGAGGATTTTACGCGCGATTTCCTCCCGGGCGGAAGCATCCTGTCTCCGCCAGACGTCTGGCGCCTCGGCAAGAATTTCCGTGTCCTGAAGAAAATCATCCAGGGCAATGAACTCGGCCCGCAGTAAGCCCACCCCGAACAGGTTGGGGTAGGTGAAGCGCCAACCACGTCGCATGTCCGCCCAGACGCGGTGTTCGAGAACCTTGGCAAGTGTTCCGGCAGCAATGTTGACTGTCGCGCCCTTGGTCTCTGGATGAGCCATCCAGAAAGCGCGCAGATCCTTGTTTTCGGGCAGATACCCCAGCGCCTTTTGGACCTTAGTTCCGAACTCGTCGTCTGCAAGCCCACCGGCGCCCGCATCGAGCACCGCCCGAAGTATCGCGCCGCGGAGTAGTGTGACAAAGACAGAGTCGTTGAAATGTCCAGCTTGCAATGCGGAATCCTGGCGGTTGTCACCAAAGCCGAGCGTCTTGCGCTTGTGCTCATCCTCGATTCCGGTTTCAGGTTGGCTCATTGCACGCAGCATCGCCGTGACGATTGTCGTTGTTGCGGAACTACGCCCTTCCGCCGACAGCCCGCCGAGCTTGTTGCGTTCGCGTGCTTGTGGCGATGGTTGGTCGTGGCAAGCCAAGCAGAAACCGAAACGCCCGGGGAGAAACCAGAACGGCGCGCCATCCTCCGCGAGCAGACCGTCGGGCCTGACCGAGACAAGCCGAGGTTGCTGCTTCTTTCGGTTCTGGCGCAGCACGAAGACGCCGCGCCTTTCCTCGCGCCATTCCTCGGGAAAGGTTTCGATGTCTCCGGAAAACAAGAAGTTGTCATTTTCCGGCTCAAAGGGCGTGAGGTAGCCGGGTTCCTCTTCTGCGGCTTGTGTCGATGATGGCGTGTCGTCGATGTCACGAGGGAGGGCAACGAGGCCTTCTCCCCGCTCGTGAAGTGAAATGACATGGTATTCCTGACCGCACGCTCGGCAGAACCGCGTCGGATAAAGCCGTGCATTCGGGTCTTTGGGGTCTCGCCGCTGCCCCTCGAGCAAGACGTTTCGCGGTCTTGACTTGAGGGTTGTCAGAACATCACCCGCGCCGGAAATGAACCGGTGAAGCTTGAATGCCATGAACGCTTCTCCACCGCTGCCCCCTCGTTCCGTTTCCGGCAGTGCTGTTCGGGCAAGAAACTCCGCCAGTCGCTTGGCCGCGATTTCTTTGCTGACACTACTGTCGGCCGCCAACTTGGATACAGCCTCATCGAGTGGAGTAGGGGGGCGACGCGCTCGGGATTTTGCTTCGTCAATGCCCAGCTCGAGCTCTGCCCAAACTGCCAGGGGATGTTCCTGGAGTTCGGAATCTGGAAGGTGATCCGGTATCTCCTTGGCCAATGTTTCTTTTAACCGTTCACGCGCCCAGTCTGCGCTGAGATCGTCGCGAGTTGCGCGGCGCAGGCTCTCAGTTATAACGGCATCCGATGAAATCTTGGTTCCGAAGATGCGCGAAGCCACTCGAGCGACAGCTTCACGAGGTTCTGCAGCGACATCTTCGCTGGCCATGGTCGCGGATGTGCCGATGCAGACAGGATCCTTGCTGTTTCTGCACTTGTCCTTCAGTCGCCTGACGAGGAGGGAAACGTCTGCCCCCTGGCGCCCCCGGTAGGTGTGCAATTCGTCGAGAACGATAAACTCGAGGCCGTGACAGTTCTGTATGACTCGAGTATCGGTGGCGTCTTGGCGCGTGAGCAGGAGCTCCAGCATCATGTAGTTGGTCAGCAGGATGTCCGGCGGATTTGCTGCTACCGTTTTTCGCTCTGCCTCGGATTCCTGCCCTGTGTAACGAGCAACAGTTGGGCGCATTGTCTCCGGTAGGTCCGACTGATCGACGAACTTTTCGATTTCGCCAAGCTGGCTGTTGGCGAGCGCGTTCATCGGATAGACAATGATTGCTCGGGTGCGTGCAGCCTCTCCGTCGGTTCTTGCCTTCAAGATTTGGTCGATAATCGGAATGAAAAAGCAAAGAGATTTGCCTGAGCCGGTGCCCGTCGTGACCACGAAGCTTTGACCCGCTGTGGCCTTGGCGACTGCCTCTCCCTGGTGCCGATGAAGACGAAGCGGTGCGCCATTGCTGCGAAAAACGGCAGCGGTTTCCGGCGCCAAAATGCCTTCAGCGGCCAGCTTTTCAACCGAGGGGCCGTGTTCATAGGCCGGGTTGAGCGACAGGAGGGGGGCCGGCCAGAAGTGCCCGTCATCGTAGTGACGGTCGATCTCTCGAGCGAGATCCTCGGCGCGAATCTTGGAAAATGACCGCGAAAAGTTTGCATATTCGTCCAAAACTGATGCGTCGAATTCAAACGCGCGCATGATTTGCCCCTGCCGTGATTGTAGTGCCGGCCAAGCCGGCACTTTTTCAATGAGCATCCCCATATTCCCTGAGGTTTCAAGATGAAAGCCACAGAATTAGCCGTCCAGTTGCAATCCTTTGGGTGGAAATGCACCCTCCCCAAATTCGTGTGGAAGTTGCGGCCCCCTATCATTGGGGATTGGTGGCGTGGAACCCGGAGGTGTCATTAAGAAAACAACACACTTTAATCCCCTGAAGCAGAGCGCAATAGGTTGGCAGAGATGAGCCTATGACACGGAGTTCTGGAGACAATTTCATGCCAATGCCATGAGGTGCTCGAAAGCAGCTCTTTTCAGAGTGTTTTTGGGGAAGTTAAGTGGTCGCTGAGCTATGATGTCGCGTAATTGTCGCGCAGCGTGTTTCCGGTCTTCCGCCTTTTTTTGCAAACGTTGGTCATATTTGAACAAGGGGTCGACCAACTGCTTGTCGCGGATGATGATGCTGGCGGCTTCCGAGTGATCGTTTAGGGTTACCTCAACATCCAGAGCGGATGACTTCGCGAGAGCGCAGCTTTTGATCACCGGGAAACCGTATTGTCTGCGTCGACCGATTTCGATCTTTAAGTTGACCTTGTCCACTGCAGCTTTCAGGTCCTTTGTTTGGTGGGCCGTGTAGTGGATATTCAGCACGTCGCCATGCCTATGCCCGGCAATAGCTTTGCGCTGCCCATCATTGACTTCCTCGCTTCGCAGAATGCTATGGAAAGTCTTGCGCATGGCGTAGAAATCTTCGTCGAAATCACCAAGGTCGAGGTGGTCGAAAATTCTGCGGAGATGTTTGCCGAAGGCACTTGTGACGTCGCCGTTTGATGATCTTTTGACCGCCTCGGGGAACAAGAGCACGCCGTGGTCTTCGGGCAGCGCATGGAACCACTCGACAAATCCCAGATCCAGAAGAAGTTGCGGAATCGGGATGACACGTCTGCTGTCTTCGGTTTTTCCAGGTTCGGCGGGGCCACTCGAAATCGCAAAGCAATAGTGGCCATTGCGATACAGGATGTCACTGCGTTTCAGCAGCAAAATCTCGGCAATTCGGGATCCGATGGTCAGGACAATGAGTGGCACCCAATAGGTCGCATCGCGAATAATCAGAGGACCGCGTTTCCAACGCCGATGTTTTGACTGGCACCCGGTGTAGATCGATGAGGTCAGGAGCTTGGCCAGCCGTTCTTCGGTCCACGGCTTACGAAGCTTGGGTTTTGTGACTCGCACATACAGTTCGTCTGTTGGTGCCTGGGCCGCAATATGGCGTTCGATCTCCTTGTAGGACAGAACTGCGGGTGGCTCGACGCCAAGGTCGACAGCGCTCTTGAATAAGCGGTTCAATCCGTCCCGATCCCGCTTGATTGTGGCGAATGTTCGTCTTGGGACCAGTCTCTCGCCGAGAAGCGCCCGCTTTTCCGCAACCGAGATGTCATCTCTTTCCCTGAGCTCTTCGGTCACCATCATGTCATGGGCATCGGCATCCGAGATTTCCTCAGATTTCGAGCGGATTTTGCCGACCTTGTTGAAACGGTTCTTGCCATGAGCTCTGCCCTGAACCCGCGGCAAGCGGGCCTGCCAGGCGAAGAACTCTTTCTGACGCTCCTTGGTGATCGCGGTGACTGGGATGTCGCCGAAGAACTCCAACATGAGGTTTTCCAGTGCGTTGATATTCCCCTGCATCGATGGCTTGGGGTAATTCACCCGCACCTGCGCAAAGGCCCGGGACACCAGGACGGGAGCTTTGACGAAGGCGTCAAAGTCAGAAATGCCCTGCTCGGAGATAAGGGAACGGCTTGCGTGCCGGACGTCATCACCCTCGATTACGTCGAGTTCGACATCGTTGATCCGGCGCTTGAGTGAACTTGCCTGACGCCCCAAGTCGCTCGAAATTGGCTGTGGGAGGGAGATCGCGATCAGCTGGCTCGCCTTCTCGAGAAGTTCCTGAACGCTGTTCCAGTTCTCACTGCGCGCGGCCCGGCGCAGCATTCTGTTCTCTTCTTCGAGCTCCGCGATGCGATGGTCAAGTTCCGCATCGGAAGTCGCGCCTGCCTGGTTCTGTGCGGCCAGGATACGGCCCAGTTCCGCGCGCAGAACCTCTGTCAGCAGGGCCTTGGTGTCAGCTGCGGTGAGGGTTTCGGTGTTCTTTTCCATCAGGTCTTGTTCCTTCTGCTCAAGAGCAGTGAGCAGCCTCGCGGCCCGCTTCACGGCTTCGAGCGGAAGGTCGGTGCGGAGGGAAAGGCACAGAAACAGGTTTGGATGCTTGTTTGAGACCCATGTCGGCAATCGCTTTCTGAAGTAGAAGACCCGGCCCCGGCGGAGGAGGTAGGGACCGGCACGATGTCGGGGTTTCCGACGGCGCGAGTCGACGGCCCGGCGGGCATATCGCGCGACGTCTTGTGTTACAGTCTGTGTCACAGTTTCTTCGGACTGTGACACAGCGCGCGATGAAGGACGACCCAAGTCGTTGATTTCATTGCGCTGTCTGGAAAAGGTGGCTGGGGTGGTAGGATTCGAACCTACGATACACGGTACCAAAAACCGCTGCCTTACCACTTGGCTACACCCCATCGGTGAGCGGCTACTTACGATTGTTGTCTGTGGGGTTCAAGGGCTTTCGAGGAAAAAAATCGGACGAAGGAACACTTTTTTGCACCTGCCTCGCCAGGTGTGCGGCGGTGATGTCTCCGCCCTGTTTCCGGTCGGGCAGTTTTGCGGACTCGGTTTCGATCCTGAACGCCCCCATCATCCGATTTGGACGGCGCACAAGGGTGTTCGCCTGGTCCGCATGCCGGGATTCGATCGCGCGCAGGGCCAGAACACTGGCGACAGGACCACTGCGGGGCTGTTGGCGACTTGCCTCCAGAACGGGCTTGGTTTCGTGTCGTTCAAACTGCCGCCCCACAACCGACATGCTTCCGGTGCGCGCCTGTTTTCTGTATTGGTACCCGATCGGCCGGACGACGCGGATTCCGAACCGAATCACAAGGCCACGACCGAGATCCGAAACCTACGGGCGCTGGTGCTGACGGACCTTGGCGCCGAAGATCGGATCGTGGCCGGCTTGGACCGGGTGTTTCAAAAAAACTCTGCCCGGATGAAGCGGGACGGTGGCACGAAATTCTGCCCAACGCAGGGCATTGTGTGCATTAGGATGTGCCCGCCGCGCCGGTCAAAACCATATCGGGTTATTTCCGGGGCGCGTTGTGATCCGGGTTATTCGCGGATTTCGTCCGGGTCCACGCCCCACAGGTTGCTTTTGGGTGCCCAGCCGCCATAGCCGCCGGCCGAAATGCGACACCAGTCGATGTTGCAACTGCCCAGGCGGGCCACCACGCCGGATTCGAATCGCGCGTTGATCAGTGCGCCCGGATCGGGGCTGGCGCGCACTGGCAGCATGTCGGTTTCGACCAGAACGGTGCGAACGCCCGACAGCAGGGCATAATGCACCCAGCCTCCGGCGCCGTCATGGTCCTGAACCTTGCGCCAGTTGCCGTATTCGGCCACCACCTGCAGCGGCATGCCGCGCCGTTTGAACACCCAGTCGATCCGGTGGGTCAGCGACGGGCCGCGGCGCACGTTGGCCTCGGCGGCCTTCATCGAGACATAGCGTGGAATCGGCAGGTTGGTGACCGGGCCACGGAGCTGCTCTGCATGGGCGAAAGAAACGCCGAGACCACCGAACAGCGTTGTCACAATGCCCAGAAGCGGGCGTCTCAGCCGGAAAAAAGCGCTCACTGCCTGCTCTTACGCCTGTCGATCGTGATTCAAAAAAAGGTGGGGATGAAGCCCCGGGGGTTCTTGTGCCCCAACTGATCCTAAGCCACGATGCCATGGCGCGCGTCGGATTGCAAAGCGGGAGGAGGGCAGTGGTGCCGAAAGAACGTCTGAGTGTTGTCGTAACGCGACGGTTGCCCGAAGCGGTGGAAACACGGCTGAGCGAGCTGTTCGATGTCAGGCTGCGGGACGATGACACGCCCATGACGCGCGACGAACTGGTGGCCGCCGTGAAAGAGGCCGACGTTTTGGTTCCGACGATCACCGACACGATCGATGCGGGGCTTTTGGGCCAGGCCGGCGAACGGCTGCGCCTGATTGCGAATTACGGCGCCGGGGTCGACCACATCGACGTCGCCACCGCCAGACAGCGCGGCATTCTGGTGTCCAACACCCCCGGCGTGCTGACCGATGATACAGCCGACATGACCATGGCGCTGATACTGGCGGTGACACGCCGCATCCCCGAAGGGCTTTCGATCATGCAGAAGGGCGATTGGGCCGGCTGGGCGCCGACCGCCTTGCTGGGCGGCCGCATCGGCGGGCGACGTCTGGGGATCCTGGGCATGGGGCGTATCGGGCAAGCCGTCGCGCGCCGTGCCGCGGCCTTTGGCATGCAGATCCACTATCACAGCCGTCGTCGCCTGCGCCCCGAAATCGAACAGGAGTTGCAGGCCACCTATTGGGAAAGCCTGGACCAGATGGTGGCGCGGATGGACGTGATCTCGATCAACTGCCCCTCGACCCCGTCCACCTTTCACCTGATGAATGCGCGGCGGTTGAAGTTGATGAAACCCAGCGCGGTGATCGTGAACACGTCGCGTGGCGAGGTGCTGGATGAAAATGCGCTGACCCGGATGATCCGCGCGGGCGAGATCGCGGGCGCCGGGCTGGATGTCTATGAACACGGAACCGACGTGAACCCCCGCCTGCGTCAGATGCCGAACGTCGTGTTGCTGCCGCATATGGGGTCGGCCACGCTGGAAGGCCGGATCGAGATGGGCGAAAAGGTCATCATCAACATCAAGACCTTCGAAGATGGGCATCGCCCGCCCGATCAGGTCGTGCCCGCGATGTTGTGAATTTGCTCCCGGCCAGACATCGCGCGGCCGAGATTTTTTTTTTGGCCCGCCATGTGCGGTCCACAGCAAAATTTTTTTTGGGAGGACTTGAGGATGCGTGTTTTGTTTTCAGGATTGACGCTTGCGGCGCTGGCTTTGGCCGGCCCCTTGACTGCACAGGAAGCCGCCGATGCCGTGGCCCCCGAAGCCGCCTCGGAAGGTCAGGTTCAGGCGCTGACCGAACAGGCCGTTGCCGCGCTCGAGGCCAAGGCGGCGGGTCGGCCGGTTTCGGCGCAGAACTGGATGGTGGCCGCAGCCAATCCTCTGGCGGTCGAGGCGGGCGCCAGGGTGCTGCGCAACGGAGGCTCGGCGGCCGATGCGATGGTCGCCGTACAAGTTGTTTTGGGGTTGGTCGAGCCGCAATCATCAGGCCTGGGCGGCGGTGCGTTCCTGGTCTGGTATGATGCCGCCACGCGGTCTTTGACCACACTCGACGGGCGGGAAACCGCGCCGCGCGCTGCCACGCCGACCCTGTTTCAGGACGAAAACGGCGAGCCGCTGAAGTTCTTCGATGCGGTTGTGGGCGGGTTGTCGGTCGGTACGCCCGGCACACCGGCGCTGCTGGAGGACGCGCACCGGCGCTGGGGGCGCACGCCGTGGCCCGGCCTGTTCGAGGATGCCATCCGTCTGGCCGAGGAAGGCTTCGCGGTCTCGCCCCGGCTGGCCGGTCTGGTGGCCGCCGATGCCGAGCGCCTGTCGCGGTTCCCGGCAACAGCGGACTACTTTCTTCCGGGCGGCACGCCCATTCAGCAAGGCCAGCGGCTGACCAACCCCGACTACGCCCGGACCCTGCGCATTCTGGCCCGCGAGGGGGCCGCTGGTTTCTATGGCGGCGAGATCGCGGCGGATATCGTCCGCACCGTCCGCAACGCACCGGGCAACCCGGGTGTCCTGTCGGGGGCGGATCTGGCGCTGTATCAGGTGATCGAACGCGAACCGGTCTGCGCTGAATATCGCGCCTATGAAGTCTGCGGCATGGGGCCGCCGTCCTCGGGCGCGCTGACGGTGGGGCAGATCCTGGGGCTGTTGAACGGGTTCGATCTGGCGGCGCTGGGCCCTGACAGCGCCGAGGCCTGGCGGTTGATCGGCGATGCCTCGCGCCTGGCCTTCGCGGATCGGGGCCGGTACATGGCCGACAGCGATTTTGTGCCCATGCCCACGCAGGGGTTGGTCGATCCGGCCTATCTGTCGGCGCGCGCCGCATTGCTGACCGGCCCCGCGGCCCTGACCGAAGTTGCGCCGGGAATGCCCGAATTCGATCACGCCCTGAAATGGGCCGACGATGATTCGATCGAACTGCCCTCGACCTCGCACATTTCCATCGTCGATGCCGATGGCAACGTCCTGTCGATGACCACGACCATCGAGAACGGGTTCGGCTCGCGCCTGATGACCAACGGGTTCCTGCTGAACAACGAACTGACCGATTTTTCGTTCCGCACCCACAGGGACGGCGTGCCCATCGCCAACCGGCTGGAGCCGGGCAAGCGTCCCCGGTCGTCGATGAGCCCAACCATCGTCCTGCAGGACGGAGCGCCGGTTCTGGCGATCGGGTCGCCCGGCGGCAGCCGGATCATCGGCTATGTGGCCAAATCCATCATTGCCTGGGCCGATTGGGACATGGACGTGCAGCAGGCGGTCGCCCTGCCGCATCTGGTCAACCGCTTCGGCACCTATGACGTCGAAGCCGGCACCGAGGCCGAAGGGCTTGCCGATGCGCTGACCGAACTGGGCTTCGAGGTGAACGCGCGGGATCTGACATCGGGCCTGCATGCGATCGAGATCCGCGACGGGTTGCGCGGCGGCGCGGACCCCCGGCGCGAGGGGATCGCGCTGGGCGAGTGATCACGTCGCAGGGGCCGGGGATTGCCCGCCGCGTGCGGGCAATCTAGTCATTGAAACGCTTTGCGCAGACTGGATCAAAAAAGGGGGGATGCCATGGGCCGTGCAGCCACATTGGAGAGAAACGCGGCGGGGATCGAGACCGCGATCGGCATTCTCAAGCAGCGTTTCGGCGACCGTTTGCAAACCGGCGGCTCGGTGCGCGAGCAGCACGGGCACACCACGACCTGGATCGAGAACCAGAGCCCGGATGCAGTGATCTTTGCCACCTCGACCGAAGAAGTGGCCGCAATCGTTGCCACTTGCGCCGCGCACAAGGTGCCGGTCATTCCGTTCGGAACGGGCACGTCGCTGGAAGGGCATGTGAACGCGCCGGCGGGCGGGGTCTGCATCGATCTGGGTCAGATGAACCGGATTCTGGCCGTGAACGAGGGCGATCTGGACTGCATCGTCCAGCCCGGTGTCACGCGTGAGCAGTTGAACACCCACCTGCGCGACAAGGGGCTTTTCTTTCCCATCGATCCGGGTGCGAATGCCTCGCTTGGCGGCATGGCCGCAACGCGGGCATCCGGCACCAACGCGGTGCGCTACGGGACGATGAAGGACAATGTCCTGAGCCTGGAAGCCGTCATGCCCGACGGCCGGATCATCCGCACCGGGCACCGCGCAAAGAAATCCTCGGCCGGGTATGACCTGACCCGGTTGCTGATCGGCGCCGAGGGCACGCTGGGGGTGATCACCCAGTTGACCTTGCGCCTGCATGGAATCCCCGAGGCGATCACCGCGGCGCGGTGTTCCTTTCCGTCGGTCGATGCGGCCTGCCAGGCGGTGATGGCCACCATCCAATACGGCGTGCCGGTGGCGCGGATCGAACTGCTGGACCAACTGTCCGTCCGGGCCGCCAATGCCTATTCCGGCCTCGATCTGCCCGAGACACCGCTGCTGCTGCTCGAATTCCACGGCTCGGACGCGGGCGCCGCCGAACAGGCCGAGACTTTCGGCGACATCGCCGACGAATTCGGTGGGACCGGGTTCGCGGCAACCGCCACCGTGGAAGAGCGCAACAAGCTGTGGCAGGCGCGGCACGACATGTACTGGGCCTCGTTGCAGTTGCGGCCGGGCGCGCGCGGGATCTCGACCGATGTCTGCGTGCCGATTTCGCGCCTGGCGGAATGCGTGACCGCGGCGCAGGACAAGGCAGCAGAGCTTGGCCTGTTGGCGCCCGTCGTGGGCCACGTCGGCGACGGCAATTTCCACACGCTGCTGCTGATCGACATCGACAATCCGGACGAGGTCGCCAAGGCCGAGGATTTCGTCGGCTGGCTGAACGATCTGGCCATCTCGATGGAGGGAACGTGTACGGGCGAGCACGGGATCGGGCAGGGCAAGAAGCCTTACTTGGTGCGGGAACTTGGGTCGGCCGTCGATTGCATGCGGGCGATCAAGGCCGCGCTGGACCCGCACGACATCATGAACCCGGGCAAGATCGTCTGATCTGAACCGGATGGTCGGTCCTGGCAAAGGCAGTCGGGAACAGGTGACGCGGCTTCGGCGCTTCATCGGCCGTCGGGCCCCCGAACTTCCCGTTTTGCCGAGTATTCTCCGGCGCTGAGGGCGCGCAGGTCGGTTTTGTACCGTTTTGCGTCGGATGGACTTGGCGGTTTGCCATGCGCTTGGGCATAAACCTTGCCAAACAGACTCAATCCGGAGAGCGGGCACATGAAAACCCAAGTCAAAGCATTGATCGTTGGCGGCGGCGCCATCGGCACGTCGATTGCCTATCACCTGGCCAAGGCGGGCTGGGACGATGTCATGCTGATCGAACGCGACGAACTGACTGCGGGGTCCACCTGGCACGCGGCGGGTCTGCTGCCGCTGTTCAACATGTCCTACGCGACGACCCACATCCACAAGTATTCGGTGGACTTCTACAAGACGCTCGAGGCGGAAACGGGTCTGAATGCGGGCTTCTCGGTGGTGGGCAACCTGCGCATGGCCCAGACGCAGGAGCGTATGGACGAATACATGCTCTACGCCTCGACCGCCGAGACCTGTGGCGTGCCCTATGAATGGCTGAGCCCGGCCCAGATCAAGGAGCGTTGGCCGCTGGTGCGGACCGAGGACCTGGTCGGCGCGATCTATCACCCGACCGACGGCTACATCAACCCGGCCGACGTGACCATGGCGATGGCCAAGGGCGCCCGTCAGCGCGGCGTGACGATCGAGCGCAAGTGGCAGGCCGACGCCTTTGAATGGAAAGGCGACCACTGGGACGTGACCCTGACCAAGATGGTCGAAAAGGGCGGCAACCTGGTCCCGTCGGACGAGCAGATCGTGGTCTCGGCCGAACATGTGGTGACCGCCTCGGGCAACCACGCGCAGCGCACGGCGCGGATGCTGGGGATCAAGATTCCCGCGATCCCGGTCGAGCATCAGTTCATCGTCACCGAACCCGATGCCGAGTTGGTCAAGTTCCGCGAGGCCGGCAACCCCGAGCATCCGGTTCTGCGCGACGCCGACGCCAAGTGGTATGTCCGCGAGGAACGCGGCGGCTGGATCCTGGGCCCCTACGAGCGCAACGCGCCGGCCCGGTTCGAATATGGCGTGCCCGACAGCTTCCGCGCCGACCTCTTCCCGCTGGATCTCGAGCGGATCGAAGAGGAATACATGAGCATGATCCACCGG
The DNA here is from genome assembly GCF_900129345.1 of Ruegeria intermedia. Lineage (GTDB taxonomy): Bacteria > Pseudomonadota > Alphaproteobacteria > Rhodobacterales > Rhodobacteraceae > Ruegeria > Ruegeria intermedia. The sequence continues at coordinate 42,464 of NZ_FQVK01000014.1, forward strand.
ATTCCGTCCACGGAAACCGTTGGTCTCAAGGACGATTTCAACGGCCCGATCTGCTATACCCCCGACGGCAACCCGCTGGTCGGCCCCGCGCCGGGTCTGCGCAACATGTGGCTGGCCGAGGGCTTCTCGTTCGGCATCACCGCCGCCGGCGGCACCGGCTATTACCTGGCGCAGATGATGGTCGAGGGCGAGGCCGAGATCGACATGGCCTCGCTGGACCCGAAACGCTATTCCAGCAACTGGATGACCACCGAGTTCGCGGCCCGCAAGAACGAGGAGTGCTACGAGCACATCTACATCCTGCACCACCCGGACGAAGAGCGCGAGGCCTGCCGCCCGCTGCGCACCGCCCCGGCCTATGACCGCCAGAAGGCGCGCGGCGCGCAGTTCGGCTGGGTCAACGGCTGGGAACGTCCGAACTACTTTGGCCCGCTGGATGCGCCCGAGAATTTCGACCACGACGCCCGCAGCTTCCGCCGCGGCGGCTGGTGGCAATATGCCGTGGAAGAGGCCAAGGCGATCCGTAACGGCGTCGGCCTGATCGACGCCACCGCCTTTACCAAGCACATCGTCAAAGGGCCGGGTGCGACCCAGTTCCTCGACTGGTTCACCTGCAACAAGCTGCCCAAGGTCGGCCGCATCAACCTGACCTATGCGCTGACCGATCACGGCACCACCCGCACCGAATACACCATCGTTCGCCTGAAAGAGCACGAGTATTACCTCGTCTCGGCCGGTGCCTGGACCGAGTATGACGCCGACTTCCTGCGCAAGGCGGCCGAGGACAAGATGGACGAGTTCGGCTACATCGAGATCCAGGACGTGACCACCCAGTGGGGCGTCTTCGCCATCGCCGGGCCGAAATCGCGCGACGTGCTGAAAGAGGTCATCAAGGACGCCGAGCCCGAAACCGCCCTGTCGAACAAGCGTTTCCCGTGGCTGTCGGCCCGCCGGATCGAACTGGGCATGTGCCCGGTCAATGCGATCCGCGTGGCCTATACCGGCGAACTGGGCTGGGAGCTGCACCACCCGATCGAGATGCAGAACTACCTGTTCGACCTGCTGGAACAGGCCGGCGAGAAGCACGGCATGAAGCTGGTCGGTGCGCGTGCGCAGAACTGGCTGCGGCAGGAGAAATCCTATCGCGCCTTCGGCACCGAACTGGGCCGCGACGCCACCCCGCTCGAGGCCGACCTGCCGCGTTTCGTCGATCTGGACAAGGAGTTCCACGGCAAGGACAAGCTGATCGAGACCGGCGTGCGGGTGAAATGCTGCACCCTGCTGATCGACGGGCCCGAGGATGCCGACCCGTGGGGCCGCGAGGCGCTCTATACGCCCGAAGGCGAGCGTGTGGGCCGTCTGACCTCGGGCGGCTACTCGGTGGCATTCGAGAAATCGATCGGCATGGGCTACGTCAAGCCCGAGCTGGCCGTGGAGGGCACGAAGCTGAAGGTCAAGATGTTCGACAAGCTGTGGGATGCGGTCGTGACCTGCGACAGCCCCTATGATCCCAAGAACGAGACCATCCGCAAGGACGGCTGATTGCTCCCGCTGTCAGGCGGCGCGCCCTGAATGCGCCGCCTGCGGCGGCCCATGCCTCCGGCAGAGGTATTTTAGAACAGAAGAAGGGATTTGTTTACCATTCTCTGCAAGTCTGGAGATGCGGTACAGGCGGAGGCGCCGATGACCGCAACAGGAGAAGGCCCCCTGCCACAGGCGGGGGGCTGGATCATTTCTCGATCCGGCTGCTTCTTCTGTTTGAAAATACCTCCGCCGGAGGCAAGCCTGCCTTGGCAGGCTTTCCCGGCGCGGCATCTGGTTCAGTCCGAGGTCAGTTCATCGAAACATTCCAGCGCCTTGGCCGCATACATCATCGACGGCCCGCCGCCCATCTGAATGCTCATCGCCAGAACATCGGCAACCTCTTCGCGCGTTGCGCCCGCCTTGATCAGGGCTTCGACATGCAGCGAGATGCAGGGCTCGCACCGCACCGCGACCGAGATGCCGAGGGCGACGAATTCCTTGGTCTTGAAATCAAGCGTTCCGCCCTCCTTGACGGATTTGCCCAACGCACCGAAGGCACGGGCCGTGTCGGGGATCGCGCCGTTCAGGTTCCTCAGCCCCGATCGCGTGGCCGAGAGTTTTTCTTTCCAGCTCATGTGCAGCTACCTTTCGAAAACATCTCATTGCCCGCATGTGTATAGGGTCTGGGGGCTGCCTCTTTGATCTCGATCAGGTGACCGGTTTTTCCGCGACAAGGGCCAGATTGTTTGCAGGCATCTCGACGACCCGCGCCAGTTCCAGCCCCGCGTCCTGCATAAGGTCGATCATGTCGAAATCGTCCTTGTAGCCGATTTCGGGATCCTGCGCGGTCAGGGTGGCATGAAATCTGGCATCGCCTTCGCTGGTCAGTTCCCCGGCCCGCATGAACGGGCCATACAGGACGAAACGCCCGCCGGGTGCAAGGGCACGGGCGGCCTCGGTGATGATGGCCTCTGCCTCGGGCTGGCTGATGAGGTGCAGTAGGTTGATCAGCACGATCAGGTCCTGCCCACCGTGCCGGTCCGCCCAGCCACGCTCGGTCGCGTCCAGCGCGATGGCCGGGGCTACGTTCGGCAGGTCCCTGGCATAATCGTCGATGCTGGCGCGCCGCGCGGCGTCGATCTCGGTCGGCTGCCATCTGAGCGCGGGCAGCCGTTCGGCAAAAGCGGCAACATGCTGGCCGGTACCGCTGGCCAGTTCCAGCGCCTTGCCACCCGCCGGCGCCACCTGCTCTAGCAGTTCGCTCAATGGCCCCGTGTTGCGCGCGGCCGAGGGTGAGAACAGGCGGGCACCTTCCGCCGGCTCGGCGACACTTGCTGTCGGAGGAAGCTTGCGTTTGCTCATGTTCTGAACCTGCCCGGGCGCAGGGCGGCAACCGTGACCGCATCCAGTTCCGGCGCCGTGCCCGCAACCAGATCCGCCACCAGCCTGGACGCCGCCGGCGCGGTCTGGAAGCCATAGCCGCCCTGACCCGCGCACCAGACAAAGCCGGGCGTCGCGGGATCGGGCCCCAGAACCAGCCGCCGGTCGGGCGAGAAACTGCGCAGCCCGGCCCAGCTGGTCTCCAGCCGGGTGACGGGCTCGGTCACCATCGCCTCGTAGCGCGCCAGCCCCTCGGCCAGCACCATGTCGTCGGCCCAGGCGTCATGCGGCTCGACCAGGTCGGCATCGGCGGGCGACACCAGCAACTTGCCGGCGTCCGGCTTGGCATACCAGCTTTCGTTCACCCCCAAGAGCATCGGCCATGTCGAGACGTCCTGCCCGCCCGGGGCAGGGATGCGCGCCATCGAGCGGCGGCAGGGCGTAATACCGATTGGCGCGACACCCGCCAGTTTTGCAACCTCATCGGCCCAGGCCCCGGCCGCGTTGACCAGCATCCGGGCTTCGAACGCCTCTGTGGCCTGAACGATCCAGTGACCGTCACGACGGATTTCCGCGACCTTCTGCCTGGTCAAAACCTGACCGCCGTTGCCACGGATTTCGCGGGCAAAGTCCTGCAGCATCCGGTCGGTGTCGATGTCCCAGGCCGCCTCGTGCCAGGCGGCAAAGCCCACGGTTTCGGGGTTCAGGATCGGCACGCGGGCGATTGCCTGATCCATCGGGATCGGGGTCAGCCCCAGGGTTTCCGTATCCGCCTCGAAATCTGCCCGCTGGTCGGGGCCGGCCACCAGCATCAGGCCTCGCGGGCTGAGATATCCGCCATTCGCGCTGCGGTGATAGTCGCCGCTGGCCTTGCTGAGGGTCACGACCTCCGGCAACCCGTAATTCGCCTCATAGAGGGCCGCCGACCGCCCCGAGGCGTGATACCCCAGCGCCTCCTCGGCCTCGAGCACCACCACCTTGCCGTGGGATGACAGCCGTGCGCCCGCGCTCAACCCGGCGATGCCGCCGCCGATTACCAGAAAGTCGATCATGTTTGCTCCTCCAGCCGGTCCGTGGCCGGCGGTGGGGTTGGACTGAAGGAAGTAATTGTCTGATACAGCTCGGGGGACAGCTCATGGGACAGCGCCGCCAACGACGGCGCCAGTTGTTCGGCGTTTCGGGCCGAGATGATCGGCATCGGGTGATAGGGGCTTGCCGCGACCCAGGCCACCGCCAAAGTCGCCGGATCGACTCCGATTTCGGCCGCCAGCTCGGCCAACCGGGTCGCGGCCTCGGCCATCCAGCCGGCCCCGTAGCGGCTTGCATAGCGTTCATCTTCGGCCAGCCGCCCGCCGCCGCCGCGCGCGTACTTGCCGGTCAGCAGACCGCCGCCCAGCGGAGAATAGGAAAACACGGCGATTCCCTGGTCGGAACACATGGGCAGGATCTCGACCTCGGCCTGACGCTTGACGAGGTTGTACATCGGCTGCAGCGCGTCGATCGTCAGATCGAACTGCGCGGCGACCCGTGCGGCTTTCATCACCTGCCAGGCGGCAAAGTTCGACAGGCCCACATATCGGATCTTGCCGGCCTGTTTCAGGCGGGCGAAACACTCCATCGTCTCGGCCAGATCGGTTTCGGGATCGAACCGGTGCAGGTACAGCAGGTCGATCACGTCCTGCCCAAGCCGGGCGCGCGAGATCTCGAACTGGCTTTCGATGTTTGCCGCCCCCGCGCCGCCCGTATACCCGACCTTGGTCGCAATCAGCAGATCGTCGCGCTCGGGCGCGATCATCTGGCCCAGCAAGGTTTCCGAGGCGCCATCGGCGTAGACATATGCCGTGTCGAAATGCCTGATCCCGGCCGCCCGGCAGGCATCAAACATCTCCCGGCTCTGGTCTGCGTCGGCGCGGCCGCCGAACTGCATCGTGCCGAAGGCGTATCCGCGCACGGGTGCGCCGTTGAGGGTGGTAAGGTACTGGGTCATGTCTGCGCCCGAATGGTGGCTGTTTGGACGAAACGCCGGAACAATCCGTCCCCCTTGTTAAAGCGGGGTTGAATTTGCGCATCAACCCATCCAATCCTGTTCTGCAAGATTTTCAGGAGGCGGAATTGACCGGCGCAGACATTCACCCGATGGCCACGGGGCATATCCCCTCATATGTGACGCAGGCGGATGGAAGCGACTTTCTGTTCACCTTCATGGTATTCTTCACCGTGGGTGTGGTCGTTCTGATCGGGGTCGGGTACCTGACCCTGCATTCGGTGCCGGAAAAGATGGCGCATGAAAACAACCATCCTCAATTTCAGTTGGTCGGGATTCTGGCGCTGCTGGCCCTGTTCACCCACAACGGCATCTTCTGGATTGCCGCGATCCTGGTGGCGGGTTTCCAGTTTCCCGATTTCGCGGCGCCGCTGCGTTCGATTGCCGACGCCATCCGGTCATTGGCACCGGGTCGCGGCCTGCCACCCGAGCCGGAGGCGCCCCCAGCGCCGGTGACCGACCAGGGGACCCGCACCGAGGGGGACGTGGCCGATGCTTGAAACATTGATGTGCGCGTTGGTCACCGTTCTGCCGGATTTCCTGTTCCGCAGGTTCGTGCAGGGCAAGCGGATCGGGCATGAAATCACCCTGTTCACCATGTGGTACGAGCTGCGCTGGGGCCTGACCACCTGTGCGATCCTCGCGCTGACCGTGATCACCACGCTGTTCTACTTTCACCCGGCCAGCAAGACCGCGGCGTCGTATTTCCGCACGGTGACGATCCTGCCGCAGTTGGGCGGGCGGGTGTCCGAGGTCTATGTGACCAACAACCAGACCGTCACCGCAGGGCAGCCGATCTTCCGGATCGAGGATTTCACCCAGAAGGCCCAGGTCGAGGCGGCCCATGCGCAGATCGCCCAGATCCAGGCCTCGTTGAAAGTGGCCGAGACCGATCTGGCCGAAGCCGAGGCCGGCATTGCGGCGGCCAAGGCCGCGCTGGATCAGGCCCTTGAGGACCTCGAGCGCAACACGACTTTGCGCGACGAGGGCTCCAGCGCCGTGCGGCTGGCCGAGATCGACCGGCTGGAAAACCTGGTGGCCGAGCGTCAGGCTCAGGTGCGCGCGGCCGAGTCGAAGAAGGCCGCCGTCGTCCAGCAGATCGAAGAATTGATCCCCGCCCAACTGGCCAGCGCAAACGCGCAGCTGGATGCCGCCTTGGCCGAGTTGGACAAGACGGTCGTCAGTGCCGGCGTGACCGGCCGGGTCGAGCAGTTCGGGCTGCAAGTCGGCGACTATGTCAGCCCGCTTCTGCGTCCGGCGGGCATTCTTGTACCTTCAACCTCGGGGCGTGATAGGTTCCAGGCCGCCTTCAACCAGATGAGTGCGCAGGTGATCAAACCCGGCATGATCGGAGAGCTGGGCTGCATGACCAAGCCGTTCACGGTGATCCCGGTCGTGGTGGTGCAGGTGCAGGACGTGATCCCATCGGGGCAGATCCGGCCCACGGACGAGCTGCGCGACGTGCAGGCCAATACCAATCCGGGCTCGATCCTCGTCTATCTCGAGCCGCTGTATGACGGCATGGCCGACACGATCCCGCCGGGCAGCAACTGTCTGGCCAATGTCTATACCGACAATCACCACAAGCTCGAGGATGAAAGCCTGGGTTTCTGGCAAAGGGCCTTTTACCATGTGGTCGACACGATTGGTGTCGTTCATGCGGCGGGTCTGCGCTTGCGGCTGATCCTGATGCCGGTCAACACATTGGTGCTCAGTGGGCACTAGCCGCGTGAGGGAATCTGCGCTCGCGCCATTGTGTCTGGCCAAAACCGGGACCGCAGGCTAGGTGCCGCGCATGTTCGATGCACAGATCCGCCCCATGATTGATCCGGTGCTGAACGCGCAGGGGCGCGTTCTGGCCCGGTTGGGCTTTACCGCCAACCAGATCACGCTGATCGGGCTAGGGCTGGGGCTGCTGGCCTGCGGTCTGATCGCTGTGGAAAAGACGCTCTGGGCCTTGCTCCCGCTTCTGTTCTCGCGTCTGGCGGATGGGCTGGATGGCGCCGTGGCCCGCGCGCGGGGTGGCACCGATTTCGGCGGCTATCTGGATATTACCTGCGATTTCCTGTTCTACGGCGCGGTCCCGTTCGCGTTCGTCGTCGCCGACCCTGCGGCCAACGGCTTGGCCGGGGCCTTTCTGCTGCTGTCTTTCTACGTCAACGGCACCAGCTTTCTGGGCTTTGCCCTGCTGGCCGACCGACACGGTCTGAAGTCCGCGGCACGGGGGAAGAAGGCGCTGTATTTCACCGGCGGTCTGCTGGAAGGCACCGAGACGATCGCTTTCCTGGTTCTGCTTTGCCTGCTGCCGCAGGCATTCGCGCCCATGGCCTGGGTGTTTGGGGGGCTATGTTTCCTGACGGCGGCGTCACGAGTTCTTCTGGCCTGGCGCAGTTTTCAGGACAAAGGGCAATAAAAAAGCCCGCCGAATGGGGCGGGCTTTCCTGTGCTTTTGCCATCCGGCTTACTGCGGAATTTCGCCTTCCAGGCCTTCGACATAGAAGTTCATGCCGGCCAGCGTGCCGTCATCGGCCACTTCACCCTCGGCCAGCCAGGGGCTGCCGTCCTGCTTGTTCAGCGGGCCGGTGAAGGGGTGATACTCGCCGGATGCGATCGCGTCCTTCAGGGCCAGTGCTTCCGCCTTTACGTCGGCCGGAACGGCCTCGGAGATCTCGCCGATCTCGACCATGCCTTCCTTGATGCCGTGCCAGGTGTTCACGCTTTCCCAGGTGCCGTCCATCACCGCCTGGGTGCGCGCGATGTAGTACGGCGCCCAGTTGTCAATGATCGAGCTGACGCGCGGCAGCGGAGCGTATTCGCTCATGTCCGAGGCTTGGCCGAAGGTGATGACGTTGCCGGCCTCTTGCGCGGCGGCCTGCGGCGCGGTCGAGTCGGTGTGCTGCAGGATGACGTCGGCGCCCTGTTCGATCAGAACCTTGGCGGCGTCGGCCTCTTTCGCCGGGTCGAACCAAGTGTAGGCCCAGACGATCTTGAACTGCACGTCCGGGTTGACCTTCTTGGCGTGGATATAGGCCGAGTTGATGCCGCGGATCACTTCGGGGATCGGGTAGGACCCGATGTAGCCGATGATGTTCGACTTGGTCATGCGCCCCGCGATGGTGCCCTGAACCGCGCGGCCTTCATAGAAGCGGGCCGAGTAGACCGACACGTTCGGCGCGGTCTTGTAGCCGGTGGCGTGCTCGAATTTTACGTTCGGGAATTTCTTGGCCACGTTGATGGTCGGGTCCATGTAGCCGAACGAGGTGGTAAAGATCAGATCGGCCCCTTCCAGCGCCATCTGGGTCATCACACGCTCGGCATCGGGGCCCTCGGGCACCGATTCCACGTACACGGTTTCGACCTTGTCGCCGAAATGCTTTTCGACCGCCTGGCGGCCCTTGTCGTGTTCATAGGTCCAGCCGCCGTCGCCCACCGGGCCGACATAGACGAAGCCGACCTTGGTCTTGTCCTCGGCCACGGCGCCCGTCGCCAAGCCCAGTGCCATGGCGGCGCTGGCCAGAAGTGAAGTGAATTTCATCGAGTTACTCCCCAAGTTGGTACAGTTGGCCCCACCTAGTGCGAGGCATGGAAGATGCGGCCCAGTGAGGCAGGTGCCCTGCTCTTGTCGGCCGAAAGGATCACGAGCACAAGGATCGTAATGATGTAGGGCGACATTGCCAGATACTCGACGGGGATGGCAACGCCCGCTGCCTGCAAATTCAGCTGCAGAACGGTGATGCCGCCGAACAGATAGGCACCCAGCAAGGTGCGCCAGGGTTTCCAGCTGGCAAAGACCACCAGCGCCAATGCGATCCAGCCGACGCCGGCGGTCATGCCTTCGGTCCACTGTGGCACCCGGATCAGGCTGATATAGGCCCCGCCCAGTCCCGCGCAGGCGCCGCCGAACAGGAGGGCCAGAACGCGGATGCGCACCACCTTGTAGCCCAGCGCATGGGCGGCATCGTGGTTTTCGCCCACCGCGCGCAGGATCAGGCCGGCGCGGGTGTATTTCAACATCGCCCACACCCCTGCGGTCAGCGCGATGCCGACGTACAGGATCGGATCATGCTGGAACAGGATCGGGCCGATCACCGGCAGGTCGCTCAGGACGGGGATGTGGATATCGCCCATACTGGGGGGTTTGATGCCCACGTAGCTTTGGCCCAACAGCGCGCTGAGGCCCAGGCCGAACAGGGTCAGGGCCAGTCCGCTGGCCACCTGGTTGGCCAGTGCGAACTGGGTCAGCAGCACGAACAGCAGCGACAGCAGCGCGCCGCCCATGGCCGCCGCCACGAAACCCAGCCAGGGCGAGCCGGTCTCGACCGAGATCGCAAAGCCGCTGATCGCGCCCACGATCATCATGCCCTCGACGCCAAGGTTCAGCACGCCGGCCTTCTCGACGACCAGCTCTCCGATCGCAGCCAGCAACAGCGGAGTGGCCGCCACCATCAGCGAGGCGATCAGCAGAATGGGGTTGATTTCACCAAGGTTCATGTCACGCCACCTCGCTGCGGGCCGCACGGATGCGGTAGTTGGTCAATAGGTCGAAGGCCAGCAGGAAGAACAGCAGCATCCCCTGGAACACCTGAATCGCGGCCGCGGGCAGGCCCAGCTGAGACTGCGCGATCTCGCCGCCGATATAGGTCAGCGCCATCAGGCCGCCCGCCAGAAGGATGCCGATGGGATGCAGGCGGCCCAGGAAAGCCACGATGATGGCGGTAAACCCGTAGCCCACGTTGAAGTCGATGCTGACCACACCCGACGGGCCGGACACTTCGAACATGCCTGCCAGCCCCGCCAGGGCACCCGAAACCCCCAGGCAGAACAGGATCAGCCGGGGCGGGTTCACGCCCGCGAATTTTGCTGCGCGCGGGGCCTCGCCCGTCAGGCGGATGTGAAAGCCCAGCATGTGCCGGTTCAGCAGGACATAGGCAAAGATCACCGAGACGAAGGCCGCAACCACGCCCCAGTGCATACCGGACCCCGCGATCAGTTCGGCGTTGTGGGCGGCGTCATAGGATTGCAGGTTGCGCGAGCCGGGAAAGCCAAAGCCTTCGGGGTTTTTCAGCAGCCCCAGCGAGACCGAGGCCAGGAATTGCTCGGCCACATAGACCAGCATCAGCGAGACAAGGATCTCGTTGGTGCCGAAGCGCACTTTCAGAAAGGCCGGGATCATCGCCCAGATCCAGCCACCGAAGGCCCCGGCAATGACCATCAGCGGAAATACATACCAGGCATCCAGCGGATAGAAGGCCAGCCCGACACCCGCGCCGAAGATCGCCCCCATGATGTACTGCCCTTCGGCGCCGATATTCCAGATCCCGGCGCGAAAGCCCAGCGACAGCCCGATGGCGATCAGGACCAGCGGCGCGCCTTTCACCAGCAATTGAGGCCGGTAGTAGAATGAGAACTCGCCGAACAGGGGCTCCCAGAAGATCGTGCCGATCGCCTCGACGGGGTTTTTGCCCAAGATGGCGAACAACAGCCCCCCGAACACCATCGTGGCCACCACCGCCACCAGCGGCGTGGCGTAGGACCACGCCTTGGACGGCTGTGGCCGTTTCTCCAGCACGATCATCCCGTCATCCCCCTGCCTGTTTCATCTTTGTTGTTTTCTGCGGGCCGCAGGCTGCGCCGACGTTCATACATGCGCCACCTCCATGCCATGCGCGCCGCCCATCATCAGGCCGATCTCCTCGACCGTCAGCCCGGCGGTTGGACGCGGCGTGCTCAGCCGCCCCTCGTTCAGCGCGGCGAAACTGTCGGAAATCTCCATCAACTCGTCGAGGTCCTGGCTGATGCAGACCACGGCCGTACCCTGGGCCGCAAGGTCCAGTATGGCCTGCCGGATCGCGGCGGCCGCGGCGGCATCGACCCCCCAGGTCGGCTGGTTCACCACCAGAACCTCGGGGTTCTGCAGCACCTCGCGGCCGATCACGAATTTCTGCAGGTTGCCGCCCGACAGCGACCGCGCGGCGTTCTCGGGGCCGGGCGTGCGGACGTCGAAGGATTTGATGATCCGTTCGGCGAACACCCGGGCGTCGCTCCATTTCAGAAAGCCGCGGGTTTCAAGGTTTTCCCGCACCGATCCGGTCAACAGGGCGTTTTCAGTCAGGCTCATGTCCGGTGCCGCCGCATGACCCAGACGTTCCTCGGGTGCGGTCAGTACGCCCAGCTTGCGCCGAGCGGTCGGCCCCAGCCGGCCGATGGGCTGACCGTTGAACTTGATGGCGTCGGCCGCGGTCGTGATCTCGCCCGACAGCGCGCCCAGCAATTCGTCCTGCCCGTTGCCGGCGACGCCGCCGATGCCCAGAACCTCGCCCTTGCGCACGGTCAGATGCACGTTTTTCAGCGCTGTGCCGAACTCGGACGGAGACGGCACCGACAGGCCGGTCACATCCAACGCCACCGGGCCGAGCGCGCGCCCCGCGCGTTCCGGTGTCTGCAAGGCCGAGCCCACCATCAGTTCGGCCATGTCGCGGGCCGAGGTCTCGGCCGGCACGCATTCGCCCACGTTCTTGCCCAGCCGCAGAATGGTCGCGTGGTCGCACAGCGTACGGATCTCTTCCAGCTTGTGCGAGATGTACAGGATCGAGGTGCCCTCCGAGCGCAGCTTTTTCAGTGTCTCGAACAGGATTTCCACCTCTTGCGGGGTCAGAACCGAAGTGGGTTCGTCCATGATCAGCAGCTTGGGGTCCTGCAGCAGGCAACGGATGATCTCGACCCGCTGGCGTTCGCCCGCGGACAGGTCGCCCACGGTCCGGTACGGGTCAAGCGGCAGGCCGTAATTTTCCGAGACCTCGCGGATGCGCGCAGCCAGATCGCCCATGGGCGGCGGGTTTTCCATGCCCAGGGCGATGTTCTCGGCCACGTTCAGCGCGTCGAACAGCGAGAAATGCTGGAACACCATCGCGATGCCGTCGGCGCGCGCTGCGCGCGGTTCGCTTGGAGCGTAGGGCTGGCCGCGCATCAACATCGTGCCGCTGTCGGGCTTGATCAGTCCATAGATCATCTTGACCAGGGTGGACTTGCCGGCGCCGTTCTCGCCCAGCAGGGCATGGACCTCACCGTCGCCGATATCAAAGGACACATGGTCATTGGCCACGACGCCGGGATAGGCCTTGGTCAGCCCCTGCAGGCTCAGAAGTGGAATGGTCACGCGCTCTGGTCCTTCTTCAAGTCATTCTGCCGGGCGGGGCGCAGGATCTGTGCCGCCACACCGATTGCGATCATCTGCGGGTGCTTGCCCAGGGCCGGGTCCCCGATGGGGCAGGTGATCCGGCCGATCTGCGCCGGTGAATGCCCCAGCGCGGCAAGGCGCGAACGGAATCGCGCCCATTTCGTAGCCGAGCCGATCAGCCCCGCAAAGCGAAAACCGTGCGTCAGCAGCCGGTTGCACAGTTCAAGATCCAGATTGTGTGAATAAGTCAGCACCAGATGTTCGGCGTCGCGCGGCACATGTTGCACCAGTTCGGCCGGTTTCGCCGCAGGCACGACCGCCACGCCGGCGGGGACCGTGCCGGGAAACCGATCGGGCGCGGTGTCCACCCAGGTGATTGCCAGATCGGGCAGGGGGGCCATCACATCGACCAGCGCCCGCCCCACATGGCCGGCCCCCCAGATCCACAGCTGGCGGTGGGGGCTGTGCACCGGTTCGACCATCCAGCCGTCGATCAGTTGTGGCTCGGGGCGTATGCCCTGGTTGCGGGCCTGTGCCAGCAGACGTTTCACCGAAAGCGGCATCGGCCCTTCCGCGACCGGGCGGGCGATCACTTCGGGGTCCAATTGCGCGACAGCTTCCGCGTCATAGACCTCGCTCAGCAGCGTAACGGCGCCGCCGCAGCATTGCCCAAGGTCCGGCCCCAGCGCATGTCGGGACAGGCGGGACCGGTCCTGCTGGGCTCGGGCCGCCTCGGCCGCCTGAAACTCGAGCGTGCCGCCGCCGATCGTGCCCGACTGTCCTCCGTCCCAGACCAGCATCGCAGCGCCGACCTCGCGCGGGGACGACCCGCGTATTGCCGCGATGACCACGCGTGTCACCTTGCCGTGTTTTCTGACCGCCTCCCTCAATGCCTCCCGGTCAAATCCCATCAGGTGCCTCCACGCAGGCGTTGAATGGCACGCCAGACTTCTTCGGCCGTAGCCGGAGCGTTCAGCGCCGGATACCCGTCGCCACAGGCCGCCACCGCGTTCGACAGCGCCAGCCAGGCCGAGATCCCCAGCATGAAGGGCGGCTCACCCACCGCCTTCGAGCGATAGATCGTGTCCTCGCGGTTCGCGCCGTCCCAGAGCGCCACGTTGAAGACGCCCGGCCGGTCCGAGCAGGCCGGAATCTTGTAGGTCGATGGCGCATGGGTACGCAGCCGGCCCTTGTCGTCCCAGACCAGTTCCTCGGTCGTCAGCCAGCCCGCGCCCTGCACATAGCCGCCTTCGACCTGCCCGATATCCAGCGCCGGATTCAGCGAGGCGCCGGCATCATGCAGGATATCCGCCCGCAGAATCCGGTTTTCCCCGGTCAGGGTATCCACCGCCACCTCGGTCACCGCCGCGCCATAGGCGAAGTAATAGAACGGACGCCCCCGGCCCTTGATCCGGTCCCACTCGATCTTGGGCGTCTTGTAGAACCCCGTCGCCGACAGGCTGACACGCCCCTGATAGGCCAGCGCCGCAGCTTCGGCAAAGCTGTAGCGGGCATCACCCACCTCGACATGGCCATCGGCAAACCGCACGCTGGCCGGATCGGCCTGATGCCGTTCGGCCAGAAATGCCGCCATCCGGTCGCGGATCGTGTCACAGGCGGCCTTCACGGCCATCCCGTTCAGATCGCTGCCGGACGAGGCCGCCGTGGCCGAAGTGTTCGGCACCTTGGCGGTATCCGTCGCGGTGATCTTCACCATCTCCAGCGGAATGCCGAACCGCGCGGTCGCGACCTGCGCCACCTTCTGAAACAGGCCCTGGCCCATTTCGGTGCCGCCATGGTTCAGATGCACCGAGCCATCCTGATACACATGCACCAGCGCCCCGGCCTGGTTCAGGTGGGTCAGGGTAAAGGAGATCCCGAATTTCACCGGCGAAAAGGCGATGCCCTTCTTGATCACGCGGTTCTCGGCATTCCACGCCGCGACCGCCGCCTTGCGCGCGGCATAGTCGCTTGACGCCAGCAGGGCCTCGGTCATCCCGTGCAGCTCGAAATCCTCGACCACCTGCCCGTAAGGCGTGGTATTCTCCTTCATCTTTTCGGAAATACTCCGGGGGGAGGCCGCAGGCCGGGGGGCAGCGCCCCCCTCGACCGCAGCCGCATAATAATTCCGCCGCCGCAGCTCGACCGGGTCCAGCCCCAGCACATGCGCCGCGTGATCCATCACGCGCTCGATCCCCACCATGCCCTGCGGCCCGCCAAAGCCGCGATAGGCGGTGGCCGATTGCGTGTTTGTCTTCAGCCGATGGCTCTCGATCCGCGCATTGGGCAGCAGATAGGCATTGTCGGCATGCAGCATTGCCCGGTCGGCCACCGGCAGCGACAGGTCCTGTGCCCAGCCGCAGATGGCGTAGTGCTTGAACGAGACCCCCTGAACGCGCCCCTCCGCGTCGAACCCGGCCTTGTAGCTGATGCGAAACGCATGTCGCTTGCCGGTGATGATCATGTCATCGTCACGGTCATAGCGCATCTTGCAGGCCTTGCCGGTTGCGCGGGCGGCCACGGCGCAGGCCACTGCCAAAGCGTTGCCCTGACTTTCCTTGCCGCCAAACCCTCCGCCCATGCGGCGGGTCTCGACCCGGACGGCGTGCATCGGAACACCCAGAGCGTCGGCCACTTTGTGCTGAATCTCGGTCGGGTGCTGGGTCGAGGAATGCACCAGCATGTCGCCCCCCTCGTTCGGCACCGCCAGCGCGGCCTGACCTTCCAGGTAGAAATGCTCCTGCCCGCCGATCTCGAACGTGCCTTCGACCACATGCGCCGCCTGCGCGATGGCCGCATCGGCATCGCCCTTGGCGTAGATCCGCGGGCCGTCCTCGAACCGGCTGTCGGCGGCCAGGGCCTCCTCGATGGTCAGAATGGGCGTTTCCTCGGCATAGTCGATCTTGCCCAGCCGCGCCGCCTTGCGCGCCGCCAGATGGCTGGTGGCAACGACCAGAAACACGGGCTGGCCGACATAGTGAACCGTCCCGTCCGCCAGCAGCGGCTCGTCATGGACCGAGGGCGAGACGTCATTGGCAAAGGGCAGGTCCTCGGCGGTCATCACCATGACGACGCCCTCGGCGGCCTTCACCGCCGACAGGTCCATCGCCGTGATCCGGCCCTTGGCGATCGGGCTCAGGCCGAAGGCCAGGTGCAGCGTGCCCCTGGGCGTCGGGATGTCATCCACGTATCGCGCGGTGCCCGACACATGCAGCGGGGCGGCGTCATGGGGCAGGGGCCTGGTCACGCTCATGCCGACACCTCCAGCACGTTGGTCAACTCGCCCTGATCCTCGGCGAAATAGCGTTCCAGCATCGCCCTGGCCGTCTCCAGCCGGTATTCGGCCGAGGCGCGCATGTCGGTCAGCGGCGTGAAGTCCCTGTCAAACGCCGGCAGCGCGGCCTGAACGGTCTCGTGCGTCCACGTCTTGCCGACCAAGGCGGCCTCGACCGCCGCGGCGCGTTTCGGGATGCCCGCCATGCCGCCGAAGGCGATGCGCGCCTGCGCCACGACGCCATCCGACAGGGTGACGTTGAAGCAGCCGCATACGGCCGAGATATCCTGATCGAAGCGCTTGCTCAGCTTGTAGCATTTCAGCCGGTCCGCCTGACGCGGAAAACTCACCGCCTCGACGAACTCGCCGGGCGCGCGGTCCTGCTTGCCGTAATCGACAAAGAAATCCTCCAGCGGGATCGACCGCCGCGCGTCCCCCTTGCGCAGATGCAGCGTGGCCCCCAGCGCGATCAGCGCGGGCGGGTTGTCCCCGATGGGCGAGCCGTTGGCGATATTGCCGCCCACCGTGGCCGCATGGCGCACCTGCACGCTGGCATAGCGCCGGATCATCTCGGCATAGGAGGGATGCAGATCGGCCATCGCCGCGCCCATGCGGTTCATGTCCACCATCGCGCCGATGCGCACCTCGTCGTCCGTAATGACAATGTCCTTCAGATCGTCGCATCCGCCCAGAAAGATCACCGGGTCCAGGTCGCGCAACTGCTTGGTCACCCACAGGCCCACATCCGTGGCCCCCGCCACCAGAGTCGCCTCGGGATGGGCGGCATAGACCTCGGCCAGTTCGTCGGACGAACGCGGCATCATCGGCGAGGCGGGCTCGACCGCGACCGGCTTGTCCCTGACCCAGACCGGCACGGGCTGGCCTTCGACGGCCTTCGCCGCGCGGATGATCGGCGCGTAGCCGGTGCAGCGGCACAGGTTGCCGGCCAGCTGCGTGTCGTGATCGGTCGCGCCATTGGCGTGGCTGGCCACCATCGACATCACGAAACCCGGCGTGCAGAACCCGCATTGCGAGCCGTGATGCTCGACCATCGCCTGCTGCACCGGGTGCATCTGGCCGTCGGGGCCACTCGCGCCCTCGACGGTGCGCACTGCCTTGCCATGCAGCTGCGGCAGAAACAGGATGCAGGCATTCAGCGCCTTGGCGCCGCTTTCATCCGTCACCATCACGGTGCAGGCGCCGCAGTCGCCCTCGTTGCAGCCTTCCTTGGTGCCTGTCAGGCCGCGATCCTCGCGCAGCCAATCCAGCAATGTGGCCGTCGGATCGATATCCGCCAGCTCCACAGTCTCTCCGTTCAGAAGAAACGTGATGTTCATTCCAGAAACCCGTCGCGTTACCCCGTTGCGCCCATGGGTGCCCTCTCTCGATGCGACGTAGAGAAAGAAGCGGGCTTGTAGCTTGCCGAAAGATGTTAGAAACAGCGCCGGACGGCTGGCAAGAAAAACCGCCCCAGGAATGCAACATTCCGCCTTGGCCCGTTGGGCGGTTGGATCGCGGTATTTGTTCATATTGTTGAAGATAAACGGTTTTTCTCGTCGATGGCCCAGTTGCGGCTGAAGCACCTTCTGAAAAAACCGAATAATCGCTGATTATTGTTTGGGCAACCCGCCGGTATCCTTCTGTCTTTTGCACGCGCGCCGAGTGGGATAGCCTGCGCCCATGAGCAGTTCTCCGCGATTCATCCACCTCCGCGTTCATACCGAATATTCCCTGCTGGAAGGCGCCGTACGGCTGAAAAAGCTGCCGGATCTGTGCGCCAGCATGGATATGCCCGCCGTTGCGGTTACCGACACCAACAACATGTTCTGCGCGCTGGAGTTTTCCGTCACCGCCAGCGGCGCGGGCATCCAGCCGATCATCGGCTGCCAAGTGGATCTCAGCTATGTGACCGCGCAGCCGGGCGACAAGCCGACGCTGCCTGCGCCCGTGGTCCTGCTGGCCCAGTCCGAGACCGGGTACGAGAACCTGATGAAGCTCAGCTCGTGCCTGTATGTGGACAAGGGCGGGCAGCTGCCGCAGGTCACGCTGGATGAACTTCAGCGCCATTCGGCGGGCCTGATCTGCCTGACCGGCGGCCCGGATGGGCCCGTGGGCCGCCTGCTGCAGCAGGGCCAGCACCCGGCCGCCGAGGCGCTGGTCGATCAGCTGGCCGCAATGTTCCCCGACCGCCTCTATGTCGAACTGCAGCGCCATCCCGGCGAGGACGGCCAGCCCGAGGCCGAACGCCTGACCGAGCGCGGCCACGTGGAGATGGCCTATGCCAAGAACCTGCCGCTGGTGGCCACCAACGACGTCTACTTCCCCACCTCGGACATGTACGAGGCCCATGACGCCCTGATCTGCATCGCCGAGGGCGCCTATGTCGACCAACAAGAGGGCCGCCGCCGCCTGACCGCGCAGCATTACTTCAAGTCGCCGCAGGAAATGGCCACGCTCTTTGCCGACCTGCCCGAGGCGATCGAGAACACCGTCGAGATTGCCAGGCGCTGCGCCTTCATGGCCTACAAGCGTGCCCCGATCCTGCCGAAATTCGCCGATGACGAGGTCGAGGAACTGCGGCGTCAGGCCAACGAGGGCCTGCAGAAACGTCTGGCGGTGATCCCCCACGCGGTTTCGCCCGAGGAATACCAGAAACGTCTGGATTTCGAACTGGGCATCATCGAAAGCATGGGGTTCCCCGGCTACTTCCTGATCGTTGCCGACTTCATCAAATGGGCCAAGGAACACAACATCCCGGTCGGGCCGGGGCGGGGCTCGGGCGCGGGCTCGCTGGTGGCCTATGCGCTGACCATCACCGACCTCGACCCGCTGCGCTACAGTCTGCTGTTCGAGCGCTTCCTGAACCCCGAGCGGGTCTCGATGCCCGACTTCGACATCGACTTCTGCATGGATCGCCGCGAAGAGGTGATCCGCTATGTGCAAGAGAAATACGGCCGCGACAAGGTGGGCCAGATCATCACCTTCGGCGCGCTCCTGTCCAAGGCGGCGGTGCGCGACATCGGGCGGGTGCTGCAGATGCCCTATGGCCAGGTGGACCGCCTGTCCAAGATGATCCCGGTCGAAGGGGTCAAGCCGGTCTCGATCGAAAAGGCGCTTAGGGACGAACCCCGCCTGCGCGAAGAGGCCCGCAACGAAGAGGTGGTGGACCGCCTGCTCACCTACGGCCAGCAGGTCGAGGGGCTGCTGCGCAACGCCTCGACCCACGCCGCCGGCGTGGTGATCGGCGACCGGCCGCTGGACGAGCTGGTGCCGCTCTACCAGGACCCGCGCTCGGACATGCCCGCGACCCAGTTCAACATGAAATGGGTGGAACAGGCCGGTCTGGTCAAATTCGACTTTCTGGGCCTGAAAACCCTGACGGTGATCCAGAACGCGGTGGACCTGATCCGCAAATCCGGCCGCGACCTGCACATCGCCGCCGACGGGACGCAGCTGTATGACCCGCCCGAAGGCGCGGTGAACGAGATCAACGCGATCCCGCTGGACGATCCGGCCACCTACAAGCTCTATTCCGCGGCCAAGACCGTGGCGGTGTTCCAGGTTGAAAGCTCGGGCATGATGGATGCGCTCAAGCGCATGAAGCCCACCTGCATCGAGGACATCGTGGCCCTCGTGGCGCTCTACCGCCCCGGCCCGATGGAGAACATCCCCACCTATTGCGAGGTCAAGAACGGCCAGCGCCAAATCGAATCCGTCCACCCGCTGATCGACCACATCCTGGAAGAAACGCAGGGCATCATCGTCTACCAGGAACAGGTGATGCAGATCGCGCAGGTCATGGCGGGCTACAGCCTTGGCGGCGCCGACCTGCTGCGCCGCGCGATGGGCAAGAAGATCAAAGAGGCGATGGACGCCGAACGCCCGAAATTCGAAGCCGGCGCGGCCAAGAACGGGGTGGACGCCAAGAAGGCCTCCGAGGTGTTCGACCTCTTGGAAAAATTCGCCAATTACGGCTTCAACAAGTCCCACGCGGCGGCCTATGCGGTGGTCAGCTATCAGACCGGCTGGCTCAAGGCGAACCACCCGGTCGAGTTCATGGCCGGCGTCATGAACTGCGATATCCACCTGACCGACAAGCTGGCGGTGTATTTCGAAGAGGTCCGCAAGGGGCTGGGCCTGCCTTACGTGCCGCCCTGCGTGAACCGCTCGCTGGCGACCTTCGACGTGGTGGATGGCCAACTGGTCTATGCGCTGGGCGCGCTGAAAAACGTGGGCGTCGAGGCGATGAACCTCGTGGTGCAGGGCAGGGGCGACAAGCCTTTCGTCAACCTCTTTGACTTCGCCCGCCGGGTCGACCTGAAAAAGGTCGGCAAGCGCCCGCTCGAGATGTTGGCGCGCGCGGGGGCCTTCGACCAACTCGACAAGAACCGCCGCCGGGTGTTCGAAAGCCTCGAACAGCTGGTGCAGTATTCGGCGGCGATCCACGAACAGAAGAACTCGAACCAGGTGTCGCTGTTCGGCGAGGCGGGCGACGATCTGCCCGAACCGCGCCTGTCGAAATCGCCCGACTGGCTGCCCGCCGAACGTCTGAGCGAGGAATTCAAGGCCATCGGCTTCTACCTGTCCGGCCACCCGCTGGACGACTACATGCCTGCGCTCAAGCGCAAGCAGGTGATGACGCTGGACGAGGTGACCGAAAAGGCACGTTCCGGCCCGCTGATCGCCAAGATGGCCGGTGTGGTCGCCGGGCGACAGGAGCGGAAATCGGCCAAGGGCAACCGCTTCGCCTTTGCACAGCTGTCCGACCCGACCGGGGCGTACGAGGTGACGCTGTTCTCGGAAACGCTCGAGAAATCACGCGAATACCTGGAAACCGGCGCGCAGGTGGTGCTGACGGCCGAAGCCACGATGGAGGCCGACCAGCTGAAGCTGCTGGCGCGCTCGGTCGGGCCGGCGGATTCCGTGGTGGCCGAGGCGGGGGCAACGGGCCTGCGCATCTTCGTCGATCAGCCGCAGGTGGTGTCCACCGTGGCGCGGGTGTTGCAGGACGCGGCTGGGGCGGCCCGGAATGCCGCGAAGGGGCCGGTTCACCTGTGCCTGATGGACCCGGGCCTGCCGGGCGAAGTCGAGATGGATCTGGGGCAGGATTTCCCCATCAACCCGCAGATCAAGGGCGCGATCAAATCGCTCGATGGCGTGATGGACGTGCAGGAGGTCTGACGCCCCTTCAGTAATGCGGCGGGCGTTCGTCGCCCAGAATGATCCCGCCGGACCCTTCCTGCGCACGTTCGGCCTCGCGCTGCATCAGCATCGCGACGTGGCGGGTCAGGCGGTCGATCTCGTCCTGCTGCTTGGCGACGACCATGCTCAGGTCATCCACGGTGCGGGTCAGGTGGGCGATTTTCTCTTCCAGATGCTGCATCGCTGGGGCTCCTGTGATCTGGTGCGGTCATACCGCTGTGGTGCGCGCAATGCCAGCGCTGGCTTGCCCCGACCCAGACCATGGGATAGACCGCGCGCGCAAGTGATGAAATCCCAAGGACGCCCCACATGGCCAAGCCCAAGAAACAGCCCCGCCCCAAGGCCGTCACGCCGAAAGGGTTCCGCGACTATTTCGGCCAGGAAGTCACGCAGCGCACCGAGATGCTGCGGACGATTGCGGACGTCTATCATCGCTATGGATTTGACGCGCTGGAAAGCAGCGCCGTGGAAACGGTCGAGGCGCTGGGCAAGTTTCTGCCCGATGTCGACCGCCCCAACGAAGGCGTGTTTGCCTGGCAGGAGTTCGACGAGGGCGGCAACGGCGACTGGATGGCGCTGCGCTATGACCTGACCGCGCCACTGGCCCGGGTCTATGCCCAGCACCGCAACGACCTGCCCACGCCCTATCGTCGCTATGCGATGGGTCCGGTCTGGCGCAACGAAAAGCCGGGGCCGGGGCGGTATCGCCAGTTCTATCAGTGTGATGCGGATACGGTCGGTACGGCCAGCATGGCTGCCGATGCCGAGATCTGCGCCATGCTGTCCGATACGCTGGAAACCGTGGGCATCCCGCGCGGCGACTATCTGGTGCGGGTCAACAACCGCAAGGTTCTGAACGGCGTGCTCGAGGCCATGGGGCTGGGCACGGACGCGGCGGCGCGCGATGACGTTCTGCGCACCATCGACAAGTTCGACAAAGTGGGCGAGCAGGGCGTGCGCGCGTTGCTGACCAAGGGCCGGCTGGATGCCTCGGGCGCGTTCATCGAGGGCGTGGGTCTGTCCGACGATCAGGCCGAGCCGGTGATCGCCTTCCTGACATCCAAGGCTGATGACACCGCCGGAACGCTGGCCAATCTTCGCGCGGCCGTAGGTGACAGCAAGATCGGCGCCGAAGGTATCTCCGAGCTGGAACAGATCGGCGAATTGCTGGCCGCGGGCGGCTATGGCGCCGATCGCATCCAGATCGACCCCTCGGTCGTGCGAGGGCTGGGATACTACACCGGGCCGGTCTACGAGGCCGAGCTGACCTTCGAGATCTTCGACGAAAAGGGCCGCAAGCGGCAGTTCGGGTCGGTCTCGGGCGGCGGGCGCTATGATGATCTGGTGAAGCGCTTCACTGGACAGGAAGTGCCCGCGACCGGTGTGTCGATCGGCGTCGACCGGTTGCTGGCCGCGCTGCGCGAGAAAGGTCGGATCAAGTCGCATGACACCGGGCCGGTCGTCGTGACCGTGATGGACCGGGACCGCATGGCCGACTATCAGGCGATGGTGGCTGAGCTGCGCAATGCCGGCATCCGCGCCGAGGTCTATCTGGGCAACCCCAAGAATTTCGGCAATCAGCTGAAATACGCGGACAAGCGCAACTCGCCCGTCGCGGTGATCGAGGGCGGGGACGAGAAGGACCGCGGCGTGGTTCAGATCAAGGACCTGATCCTGGGCGCCAAGATCGCCGAGAGCGCCACGCTCGAGGAATGGAAGGAACGCCCCAGCCAGTTCGAGGTGCCGCGCGCCGATCTGGTCGCCAAGGTGCGCGAGATTCTGGACAGTCAGGACTGAGCCATGCCCAACCGATCCCAGATCCAGGCCCGGGCCGCGATGATGCGCGTGCGTTTCGAGGCCGCCGGGGCGCAGGTCGTTGACCCGCCGCTGCTGCAATCGGCAGAGACGCTGCTGGACCTCTACGGCGAGGATATCCGCGCGCGCGCCTATGTCACCTCGGACGCGCTGCGCGGCGAACAGATGCTGCGCCCGGATTTCACTCTGCCGGTGGTGCAGATGCACATGCGCGACGGGGCCGAACCGGCGCGTTATACCTATTCGGGCGAGGTGTTCCGGCGTCAGGAACATGACCCCGACCGCGCCAATGAATACATCCAGGTGGGCTACGAGGTCTTTGACCGCGACGATCCGGCAGGGGCCGATGCCGAGGTATTCTCGCTATTTGCCCTGCAATTGCGGGGTCTGCCGTTGCGCGCGGCGACCGGGGACATCGGCATTCTGACCGCAGCCGTTCAGGGCCTGCGCACATCCGACCAACGCAAGGCCGCGCTGATGCGCCACCTGTGGCGTCCGCGCCGGTTCCGGGCTCTGCTGGACCGGTTCGCGGGCCGCAAGCCCGAACCGGACCACCGCGCCGCGTTGCTCGCGGCGGCCGACCCGATGGCCTGCGACGCGCCGATGATCGGCAAGCGCCGACCGGCCGAGATCGCCGCCCGCATCGACGCCCTGCGCGCCGACCGCGACACGCCGCCGATTTCCGACACGGAGATGGCCGGGCTGGATTCGTTGCTGGGCGTGCGCGAGACCATGCCCTATGCGCTGGAGCATCTGCGCGACATCGCCGTCGATCTGCCCCAGATCACCCCCGCGCTGGACCGGCTCGAGGCGCGGATCGCCGCCCTGCAGGCGCGTGGCGTTGACGTCGGCAAGCTGGATTTCGAGGCCTCGTATGGGCGCACCTCGATGGAATATTACGACGGGTTCGTTTTCGGCTTCTACGCCGAGCGCCGCCCCGATCTGCCGCCCATCGCCACCGGCGGGCGTTATGACGCGCTGACGCGGCGGCTGGGCAACGGGGCCGAGATCCCGGCGGTGGGTGGCGTGCTGCGCCCCGACCTGATGCTGGAAATCGAGGAGGCGGGCCAATGACCCTTAAGCTGGGCGTGCCGTCCAAGGGGCGGCTGATGGAGAAAACCTTTGCCTGGTTCGCCCGCCACGGGATCGAGCTGTCGCGGGCCGGGTCCGACCGGGAATACGCAGGCAAGGTGGACGGGATCGAGGATGTCTCGCTGATCCTGCTGTCGGCCGGAGAGATCCCGCGCGAGCTGGCTGCCGGCCGTATTCACCTGGGTGTGACCGGCACCGACCTGGTGCACGAGAAACTGCCACGCTGGGAACAGCAGGTCGAAGAAATCGCACCGCTGGGCTTTGGCCAGGCCGATCTGGTGATCGCGGTTCCGGCCTGCTGGGTCGATGTCGAGACGCTGGATGACCTGGACGCCGCCGCCGCCGCCTTTCGGGCTACGCATGGGCACCGCCTGCGGATCGCCACCAAGTACCACCGCCTGGTGCGCGAGTTCCTGACCGATTCCGGGGTTGCCGATTATACGCTGGTCGACAGCCAGGGGGCGACCGAGGGCACGGTGATGAACGAAACCGCCGAGGCGATCGCCGACATCACCTCGACCGGTGAGACCCTGCGCGCCAACCACCTCAAGATCCTGTCAGATGGGCTGATCCTGCAATCGCAGGCCACTTTGTGGCGCAGCCGGGTTGCGGAGTACGGCGCCGCGGAAAAGGCCGCCCTGGCAGAAGTGATGCGCCGTCTGGGCTGAGGTCAGAGCACGCCGATCTCGGCCAGCGCGCGGTTCAGATCCTCGGGCAGGGCGTCGTCCTGCGCGCGGCTTTCGGGCAGGTCTGCGGGGCTGTCCTCGGGTTTCAGATAGCGCCAGCCCTGAAACGGCCGTTTCTGCGCGCCCTGGGTGCGGTGGACCTGCGGGTCCAGCACGATGGCGCAGCGGCGGATGCCATCCTCACCCGTCACCTCGTCCAGCCGCAAAATGCGCTGGCGGCACTGGATGACACCCTTGATGACCCAGAAGATCGACCCGCCGTTCAGAATCTCGGCCTCGCGCTTGGGCCACATGCGGGTGATGTGGCGGGGCAGGCCGTCCGCGAACCGCCGGCGATAGCTGTCCTGCCAGGCGATCAGGCTGTCCACGCTCTCGGATCCGACCGAGAGTTTCACGAGGTTGATGTACTTATCCACAGCTTTCCCACAGAGTCGTCCCAAGGACTACCTTTATATTGTAGCTTACCTTTGCGCGCTATCAAGCAGTTGTGGTTTGCGGGGGGCAGCGTCTATTCTGGGTGCCTCTTTCAATACAGGGAATCAGAATCAATGCGGCAATCAAGCGAACAGGGGGAACCAAAACCAGACCCGTAGGCTGAAGATGCTGGCACCCCGAACAATCGGGGCGCCAATCAGTTGGGGATGGCATGGTGCGGGGTGAGGTCTTCCCAGCCGACGCCCCGAGGGTTCGAGTCCCTCCATCTCCACCACCTATCCTGACCCAGAGGGGTATAAGATAGAATCTTACCGGATCCTGCCAATCAAATGGCAAATGGTCAATCGGCAAAGCCCCAACTATTTTTGCTGGAACGGCATGTTCAATGTCATATATAGTGAGGCTCCACTAGCCCAGCACAACGTATAGGAACTCTTATGAGCCGCTTTGCCGCCCCCATCGCCGAGCAGATCTGGGACATGAAATACCGCTTCAAACAGGCGGATGGCACGCCGATCGACAAGTCGGTCGAGGATACGTGGCGGCGGATCGCGCGTGATCTGGCACGGGTGGAAAAGGACCCCGCGCATTGGGAACAGAAGTTCTACGAGGCGCTTGAGGATTTCAAATACCTGCCCGCCGGGCGGATCACGGCCGGAGCAGGCACCGCGCGGCAGGTGACCCTGTTCAACTGCTTCGTCATGGGCACGATCCCCGACAGCATGGGCGGCATCTTCGACATGCTGAAAGAGGCCGCGCTGACCATGCAGCAGGGCGGGGGGATCGGCTATGATTTCTCGACCATCCGGCCGCGCGGCGCGGATGTGCATGGGGTGGCCGCCGATGCCTCGGGGCCGCTGTCGTTCATGGATGTGTGGGATGCCATGTGCCGCACGATCATGTCGGCGGGCTCGCGCCGGGGCGCGATGATGGCGACCATGCGCTGCGACCATCCGGATATCGAACAGTTCATCACCGCCAAATCTGACCCGGCCCGGCTGCGCATGTTCAACATGTCGGTGCTGGTGACCGATGCTTTCATGGAGGCGGTCAAGGCCGATGCTTCGTGGGATCTGGTCTTTGACGGCAAGGTCTATCACACGGTGCAGGCCCGCGATCTGTGGAACAAGATCATGCAGGCCACCTATGACTATGCCGAGCCGGGCGTGATCTTCATCGACCGGATCAACCAGGCCAACAACCTGAGCTATGCCGAGACCATTGCCGCCACCAACCCCTGCGGTGAACAGCCCCTGCCGCCTTATGGCGCCTGCCTGTTGGGTTCGATCAACCTGGCCCGGCTGGTGTCGGCGCCGTTCGAAGACGCGGCCCATCTGGACGAGGCGGCATTGCAGGAGCTTGTCGCCACAGCCGTGCGCATGATGGACAACGTGGTGGATGCCTCGAAATTCCCGCTGCCGCAGCAGGCCGCCGAGGCGCAGGCCAAGCGTCGTATCGGTCTGGGCGTGACCGGGCTGGCAGATGCTCTGTTGATGCTGGGCCTGCGCTATGGCTCGGACGAGGCGGCGCGTCAGACCGAGCGCTGGTTGCACGCGATCGCCCGCGCCGCGTATCTGGCGTCGGTGGATTTGGCCAAGGAAAAAGGGGCCTTTCCCCTGTTCGACGCCGAGAAATACCTGGCCAGCGGCACCATGCAGCAGATGGATGACGATGTGCGCGAGGCCATCCGCGAGCATGGCATCCGCAATGCTCTGCTGACCTCGATTGCACCCACTGGGACGATCTCTTTGTACGCAGGGAACGTATCGTCGGGGATCGAGCCGGTTTTTGCCTATGCTTACACCCGCAAGGTCTTGCAGAAGGACGGCTCGCGCACCGAGGAAGAGGTGGTGGACTATGCCGTTCAGATGTGGCGCGACAAGTTCGGCGATGTGGAACTGCCCGACTATTTCGTGAACGCCCAGACCCTGACGCCGGCCGAGCATGTCAAGATGCAGGCGGCTGCGCAGAAATGGATCGACAGCTCGATCTCGAAGACGATCAACTGCCCCGAGGACATCCCGTTCGACGCCTTCAAGGACGTGTATATGCAGGCCTGGGATCAGGGCTGCAAAGGCTGCACCACCTATCGCCCGAACGACGTAACCGGCTCGGTTCTGACCGTCTCGGAAAGCGACGACAAGGTGCCGGGTGAAAGTACGGATGCGCCGCACGAGGTGGATGGCGGCGATGTCATCTACATGTCCGAACCGCTGGACCGGCCGCAATCGCTTGAGGGTTCGACCTACAAGCTAAAATGGCCCGACAGCGAACACGCGATCTATCTGACCATCAACGACATCGTCATCGGCGGACGGCGGCGTCCGTTCGAGGTGTTCATCAACTCGAAGAACATGGAGCATTACGCCTGGACGCTGGCCCTGACCCGTATGATCTCGGCCGTGTTCCGGCGCGGTGGTGACGTGTCTTTCGTGGTCGAGGAGCTCAAGGCCGTGTTCGATCCGCGCGGCGGGGCCTGGGTGCAGGGCAAGTACATCCCTTCGATCCTGGCGGCGATCGGCGGCGTGATCGAGCAGCACATGATCGCGATCGGGTTTCTCGAGGGCGAGGGCATGGGGCTGAAGTCCGACCCTCAGGCGCAGGTGGTCAACATGGACGCTCCCCGCGGCAAGGCGTGCCCGTCCTGCGGCCAATATGACATGGTGATGATCGAGGGCTGCATGACCTGTCGCAGCTGCGGGCATTCGAAATGCGGCTGAGGCGCGGGGTGGGGTCTTGTTGTGAAGCGACTGGCGTAGTTTGTCCGAAACCGGGGGTTTTTTCGTCCATCGGCCGTGGGAAGTTTTGCCGTCGGATTTAAGTTGCTGTTATCAAACAACTTTCTCCGAGGGGAAAGCGGTTGGAGAACCAGAAAGTCGCATTCCAGCGGCATTCTTGCGTGTGATGTTCTAAGCCCCCGTTGCGTGCTTGCCTTGTTTGCTTCGCACGGACTGGTCGGATCTTCTCGATAGAGAAGGCGCTGACCGACTATTTTGTTCGGTCGCGCTCCCGCACGAGAGTTCGACCTTCCAAAACAGCCGCAGGGTTCCACTCTCAAAACCGCTTCAAAAAATGCAAAAGAACAGCTGAGGGAAGTCTTTCCCAAGTTCTTCCAAGATTATTGGTGATCGCTGCGGGAAAGATGATTGTCTGACTTCCCGCAGCGGAATGCTGTTGTAGACACAATAGCTTCCGCCCTCAGAAAATGCTGTGGACTGGAATACGTACCCTGCAATCCACGCCCAGAAAATCGCAAGACCTGTCGATGTGGTCACCTTCCGACCAGCTTCTCTCTCGATGAAGTCGCTGGAATCGGAAGGTGCCCTGATCAACCCAATAAGAACGAAACAGACAAAACTACGGCCGCCGGAAAGGACCGCTGCGGCTCTTGAAGCTCGACACACAGTGTGGCGGGCGAAACAGGGAGAACGGCAATGTTCGACGTAAACCCAACTGGCGCCACGGCGCTACATAAACTGTTTCATGATCATGTGGAAAAAATCCAGAACGCAGCCCTGCTCCTCGGAGGGCAATCGGAACTGGCGCGGGTCCAGAGGATCGTTGATGACCTAAACTGGAGCCCGCAAATCACCAGCCGAACCCGGCGGGAGATTATGCATCTTCATCAGTTGTTTACACTGCAACATGTGCACGATGAAGGCCGGCCCGAATCCGCTTTCTTTGCAATGCTCGACCCGGCTTCTCCGGAGGTTGAGGACATCTGCCTGCTTACCGACCGGCTGGAGGATGCAATTCAGCGTGACGGAATCACGACTATGGAAGCACAGCTTTCCACATTCGAATGTGCAGGTCGCTTCGCAGCTGCCCAACGAGACCTGTCATGACTGCGAACAAATTCCGCAACGACCCGTTCCTCGCTGTGCTCCTCAAAGCGGCCGGACATATCCCAGCCGCCAAGAATAGCCTCCGGGCGCTCGGCTCGGGCGCGGCCTGTGACACCAGCCTTCGTAGGCGAATTTGGCGTCTCGAGCGCACACTTTCTGCCAGCCAACTGCTGAATGCGGACGAGCTCGAGGAACTCGGTGATATTCTGCGAACGGTTGAGAGGTGGGTTGACGCTGGCACATACCGAGGATGGATCAGCGATGAGCACTGCGTATCTGGTGGCTGGTTCGAAACCGTTTGGTCACCTGAAGCCGAAGCGCTCGCCGGTCATTGCGCCCGACTGCAAGCTTGTCGCGAAGCGATGGAGCAGGTCCAGGTCGTGATTGAGGCGCACAAAATTGCCGGCATACTTCGGGGTGCCGCCTAAGTAGAAATGGCGCCGGGCATCGCCCGGCGTCTTCGTCTTTTTTTTGGCGGCAAAAATTTGACTGTCAGTTTCAGAGTAGCGGTTTCCCTAAGACATGACAATTTCCAGATGGCGCTTCCTTTTTTCCCAATCTGGCATGACGACTTCGAGCAACTTGTAAAACGCTGCGCCGTGATGGGGCTCGGCCAAGTGACAGAGCTCATGCGTTATGACGTAGTCGATCGTGTCTATAGGGGCTTGCACCAATCGGATGTTGAGCAGCAGGCGACCGGCCGGAGACATTGATCCCCACCTTTGCCGGATCTGACGTACGATGAGTCCTTTTGGCCGAAAGGCTTCTGGATCTGGGAATAGTCCAAGACAGAACTCGACTCGCTCAGGAAACTTGATGTGAGCCCGATCGCGGTACCATGCCTCGACCAGTTCGCGTGTCACCTCCGGCCTGGTCGGCCGGTGAGTCTGCACGACGATGAAGCCGCGGATCAGCTTCACGCCTTCCTGCACATGCGGCACGACCTTCAGCCGGTACTGGCGCCCGAGGTAGAGATGCGTCTCTCCGGCGACGAACCTGCGCTCCGGCGTCCGCGGCAGGAACTGGGAGAAGTACCGTTGCTGCCTTGTCACCCATGCTGCGCGCTTCCGCAGCTTGGCTTCGATTGCGTCCAGTGTCGCGTCCTCCGGGGCCGCGATCACCACCGACGCATCCGGCTCGACGGCGATCTCCAGTGTCGTCCTCGGGCGGCGGACGATTTCGTATTGGATCTCCTGCTTACCGTACTGCAGGCAGTGCAACTCCCGCGTCATGCAGCGAACCGAGCCCGGGCGAGGTCCATGATCCTCAGTTCGAGATCGTCGAGCACCTCTACAGGAAGGTCGACGCCCCTCTCGTCGCGCAGGACGTCAAAGAAGAAGTCATCGATGGCGTTGCGCAGATTGTTCTGGGCCACCTCGTTCGACCAGATGTCCACGATCAGGTGGGACTTGATGATGTCGATGATCTGTTGAGCGATCGCTGCGACATCGTCGCCGGCTACCAGCTCATCGCCCTCGGTCTTGAGCTGACCGTCAAGGATCCCGAAGAACGCTTGTGCATTCTCGTCGCCCCGAATGCTTTCCGGAACATCTCGGCCGCGATCTTTGCGTGCGACTTTGCTCGCGAGGTCCACGACGCTGTTCAGGTATTCGCGCTCAGACAGCCGCTTCTCGCGGTAGGCGCGGATGGTCTCTTCGAGCAGCTCGGAGAACTGTTTGTAGAACGTCGGGTCCTCATCCATCTTCTCGGTGATCGCCCGCCGGGTCGCGCTGGCGATGCGATCGGCCCTCGAGGCCTCGGAGACCCCCGTCTCTTCGACGACGGCCTTCAGCGCGTCGGGATCGTTGATGTTGACCACCTCGATGATGGTCTCCGCCGGCATTGCTACGACGTGGTCATCAAGGAGCTTCTGGATCTTCGGCTCGAACTCGCGGACATCGACCGTCTCCTGATAGCGGAGCTGGACCGAGCGCTTGAGTTCGGAGAACTGTTTCCAATCGCGTTTCAGGGCATCGACCTTGGTCTCGTCGAAGACATCGAACAGCTTGTCGGACGAGAGCGAGATGTGCAGGCAGCGGCTGAACGCCTTGAGGCGTGCGTAGAACTCATGGCGCAGCGCCTCGTCAGCGAGGTGCTGCTCGAACTGTTCCATATCCTTCTTGTTCCTCACCGGCTTAAAAAGGTCCCAAAGCTGATCGTGCAGCTGGGGTAGCTTGCGGATTTCCTCCCGGACATCGTGCACCGTCCCTGCGAGGTCCGCGGCCTCGTAACCTTCGAAGGCGCTATAGGTTGTCAGGGCGCTGTCCAACTCGCCCAGCAGCCCCTCGTAATCGACGATGATACCGAACTGCTTCTCCGTACCGCCGTCCTCGTAGAGGCGGTTCACGCGCGCAATCGCCTGCAGCAGGTTGTGTTCCCTCAGGGACTTGCATACGTAGAGCACCGTGTTCCGGGGGGCGTCGAAGCCGGTGAGCAGCTTAGAGACGACGATCAGGATCTCGGGATCGCCGGAACCCTTGAAGGCATCGATGATCTGGCGGTTGTACTCCTCCTCGGTCTTGTACCGCGTCATCATCTGCGACCAGAAGCGGCGCACGAGGTCCTTGGATTCCTGGTCGACCTCCTCGTTGCCCTCGTTCTCGTCCGGCGGCGAAATGACGATCGCGCTCGAGACGTGGCCGATCTCGTCGAGGACCTCCTTGAAGCGGACGGCTGCGGCCTTCGAGGGGGCAACGAGCTGCGCCTTGAAGCCAGTGCCCTGCCAGTGCTGGCGATAGTGCTCGGAGATGTCGAACGCCTTGGCTCGGATGGCCTGGTCGGTCTTCGACAGCGCGTCCATCCGGGAGAACTTGCGCTTGAGGTCGGCCTTCTGGCTGTCGGTTAGCCCCTCGCTGATCTTCTCGAACCAGCGGTCGATCACGGTGCCCGAGACCTGCTGCTCGACAAGCCGTCCCTCGTAGAGCAGCGGCACGACGGCGCCGTCGGCGACCGCCTCGTCGATGGCGTAGCGGTGGATCAGCCGCCCGAAGGTCGAAAACGTGTTCTTCTCCTTCTTCAGCAGGGGCGTGCCGGTGAAGCCGAGGTAGCAGGCCTTCGGCAGTAGGCGCCGCATCTTCGCGGCGAACTGGCTGTGTCCGCCGTAGCGCCCCGTCTGCGTCCTGTGGCTCTCGTCGACCAGCACGAAGATGTTCGGATCCTCGTCCGCCAGCTTGCTGTTCCTCAGCGCCGTGTCGAACTTGTTGATGATCGCGGTGACCAGCGGAGCCTTGTTGTGGACGAGCTCCAGAAGATGAGACCCACTCGTCGCCCGAACCGGTTCGAGGTCACAGGACTTGAAGGTGTCCTTGATCTGCTTGTCGAGATCGTCGCGGTCCGTGACGATGATGATCCGCGGGTTTTCGATGCTGCGCTCGAGAGCGAGCGAGCGCCCAAGCATCACCATCGTCAGCGACTTGCCCGAGCCCTGCGTGTGCCAGATCACGCCGCCCTTCCTGGCGCCGCTGATATCATGCTGCTTGACCGTCTCGACCGCGCGACGGATCCCGAAGAACTGCTGATGGCGTGCCACCTTGCGGACGCCGCCGTCGAACACGGTGAAGCGGCGGATAAGATCGAGCAGCCGCTCGGGGCGGCACAGCGCGTACACCGTCCGGTCCTGAACCGTGACCGCGCGCTCTCCCTCAGCGGCCAGCGCGTCGAAATAAGTGCGAGCGCCGGCGAAATCACCGGAGAAGATGGCGTCCTTCTCCGCTGCGGTGAGCACGCGGTTGGCAAAGGGCGCGATGGCCTCGTCGGTGTCTTCCTCGTCGCGCCAGGTCTGCCAGAATTTCCGCGGCGTCCCGACGGTCGCGTAGCGCGCCTCGTTGCGGTTCATGCCGATCAGCAGCTGGGCGAAATGGAAGAGCTGCGGTATGTTGTCCTCGTTCTGGTAGCCGATCAGCTGGCTGTCCGCCTTCTTCAGGCTCTCGGTCGGACGCTTGTTCTCGATCACCAGGATCGGGATGCCGTTCACGAATGCGACGATGTCGCAGCGCTTGGTCTGGCTCGATGCGGTCCTTTCGACCGAGAACTCTGCGGTGACGTGGAAGACGTTGTTCTCCGGCCGCTCCCAATCGATGTAGCGGAACGAGTAGCTCTTCGAGTCGCCGTCGATGGACTTGGTGATGGTCGTGCCGAGAACGAGCGTGTCGTAGATGTCCTGGTTCGTTCCGCGGAGACCCTTTAGCCGGTCCGGCGTGGGCTTAAGCCGCCGCATTGCCTCATGCGCGTCCTCGAGGTCGAAGGAGTACTCGCGACCCCGATGCGTGAAGCGGTTGATGCGCATCAGCTGCTCAGTGAGCACATCATCCAGCACAACGTTCCGGAGGCGCCCGCCGCGGAGGCGCAGCGCTTCCTCTTGCGAGAGCGGGGTGAACCCGAGCGCCACGAGCAGCTGCAGTGCCGGCACCTGAGACTGATGTTTCTCCGCGGCGTTGAAGGTCATTCTGATGGCCTGTATCCGTTCTTGCGTGCGATCCGACCGAGAATTCCCTTTACGATTATGTCGATTTGGGAGTTTTCTTCGTAGTCGGCCGGCGCGACAAACTCGACGCGTCCATCCGAAATCAGCTTGTGGATTTTCTTAAGGTCGCGATCCGTTCTGTCCGGGTCGTACACCGCGACCGAATGCCCTCCTTTGTGGGTCAGCATTTTCATTGTTGGAATGTCCGTATCGCCATCCCCAAGGAAGATCATCCGGTCGAACGGGATCGGACGTTCGTTTTCGGGCATGTAGTTGTTTATTGAGACATTGTCCCAGTGGTTGTCGATGCCCTTATTAATTCGGAATAGGTACTGGGTCTTGGTCGTGTAATTGATGCCGACCCCCGGCCAAGCCGCTACACCATCGGTGTAAATGAATTTCGAAGCAAAGATTTGACGGAAAGCATCGCTGATTGCGCATCCCTCAATCATCTCGTGGATGCCAGACGAGACAATATAGTGCTCGAGTAGGAGTCCGCGCTCGGCAGCATGGGCGTTGATGCGATCGAACCATGACTTGTCCGCAAGCCCCGGAAACAGGGGGGCTTCCTTGCCGTGGCGTCGCAGGTCGTCGACTGTCACCTGAATGCCCCGCTCGCGCGCCTTGTCGAGCATCAGATGCATGTAGACGAGAATTTCATCGGCGTCGTGATGCTGTGTTCGCTCCTTCACCTCAGACCAGAAGTCCTCTTTGGTCATTCCGATGTTCGGGATAAAGCTCGTTTCCTGCAGGTTGCCGCGAGCCAGCGTTCCATCGAAATCGTAAATCAGCGCCGTTCGTTTCGGCTCGTTCATAGCCAATGTCCTCCTACTGAAATTTGTTGCGCCAATTCGCCGGTAGTAGCCGTCACCCTTTCGGCGGATAGGGATCGTTGCCGTAGGTGTTGCGTTCGCGGATCTTGCCGTCGCGACCCCTGAGATAGGCTTCGCCCTTTTTCTCGGCGGCCATTTGGCGGGAGTGCGCCCAGGCTTCGGCCTGCGTACCGGCGACTTTGCTGGCGCGTTTCGCGCCTTCGGCCTTGGACTCCCACTTTCCGTCGGGGCGCTGCTGGGTCCAGTAATTCTTGCTATTTGGCATGTTGAGCCTCCTTTTTCGGGCTGCGGTCGTCGGTTGAGTCAAGTTGCACCCGCCATTCTCCTGTCAGCAGCTTCTGCATGAGGCCGCGTTTCTGGCGGGTCAGGGCGTCGATTTCGAGTTCAGTCAGTTTCAAGTCGCGGCTAAACACCGCAAGCTTCGTGGCGATCTCGCGTTGCGCCTCCCTCGGGGGCAGCTTGAACTCGATTCTTTCGAACTCATTGCGTTGCAGGAGGCGGCGCTTTCCTTCCTTGTTCCCTTGGCTCGATCGCGTTTCCAGTAGGAACCGAATGTGATGTGTGCGAAGGAGCGCCACCATGAATTCAGGATCTACGTCGGGGCTCAGCTTGATGACCCTGTAGGCAGGGCTCACGATCCCGTCGGCTGAGCCCGCATACCGTCCGATAGCTCCGTAATATGCGGACATTGGATCGTAGACAAAATCGCCGGGCGAAATGGTCCAGTAATTCGACAAATCCTTGCTGGCGACGCTCCGCGTGAAGTGCTCCGACTGCTTGCGGATAGCGTATTTTCCAACTGTGACGACGTCGTCCGAGCTAAGACCAGCGTTCTTGTCCTGCCGCTCCTCGAAGACTTCGCCAAAGCTGCTTGGCGCCCAGTTCGACTGCGGCACACCCCGCCCGATTGCCCGGCTGGGGGCCAGAAGTTGCTGGGCGATGCCTTCGAGCCGCTGCACCTTCGCCGCGCGGAGGGCGGTGAGCTTTTCGAGCGCCTCGTCCCAGGTCCGCAGGATCTCGGCGATCTTGCGCTGTTCGGGGAGTGGGGGGAGGTGAACCAATATATCCGCAATATCAGGTGCGTGTATATGAACGACGGACTGTCCCTTGCCTAAGCGCGCCTTCTGGCGAACCACATTAGGCGAGTTAAGCAAGTTTCCCAAAAAAATAGGGTCCTGTCCGTGATCCCTAATAACAATAGTATCGCCACCGACCCGTCCGGGCTTTCGACCTATATATGCGACTGCTTTTCCGATTTCTTCTGCAGTTTCTCCAGATGCCGCGAGGACGATGTCACCGGGTAGCAGCTGCAGCGCGTCATTCGAGCGGCTGTTCTCAACGCGTGAAACAAGGTGTTCGGTCACGCTACCGTAAGTCGAGTAGATTTCCCCATACCGGAGACAGGGCACCCCATCAGATGCCAAATCTGCCCGGGAAATACCCTTGCCCTTGAGAAGAACACCCAGCTCGCCGAGCCTGACGTCTCTCCACCCCTCACGCATCGACACCGAGCTCCTTCAGGTACCCGGCCATCTTCTCTCGCACCTCGGCCAGCTCGGCCTCGATCCGCAGGATGTCCTTCTGCACGGCGGCGACGTCGATCTCTTCCTCGGGCTCGAAGGTGTCGACATAGCGGGGGATGTTGAGGTTATAGCCGTTCTCGGCGATCTCCTCAGGCGCCGCCCGGTGCGAATACCGCTCGACCTCGGCGCGGGCGGCGTAGGTCTCCAGCACCTTCGCCACATGTGCGTCGTCCATCACGTTCTGGGTCTTGCCCGGCGTGAACTCCTTGCTGGCGTCGATGAACAGCACGTCGCGCCGGTCCGCGTTCGCGCCGCCGTCCTCGCGCGAGCGGTCGAAGATCAGAATGGCGACCGGGATGCCCGTGGTGGTGAACAGGTTGGCGGGCAGGCCGACGACGGCATCGAGCAGGTTCTCCTCGATCAGCTGCTGGCGGATGCGCCCCTCGGCCCCGCCCCGGAACAGCACGCCATGCGGCACGATCACGGCAACCCGACCAGACTGCCGCTTGGCGGTCTCGATCATGTGGGTGATGAATGCGTAGTCGCCCTTGGACTTGGGCGGCACGCCGCGCCAGAAACGGTTGTACTGGTCGCTGGGAGCATTTTCCGCCCCCCACTTGTCGAGCGAGAAAGGCGGGTTGGCGAGCACCACGTCGAACCGCATCAGGTGGTCGCCCTCGACCAGCGCGGGGCTGTTGAGCGTGTCGCACCATTCGATGCGCGCGGCGTCGCGGGCATGCAGGAACATGTTCATCCGAGCCAGCGCCCAGGTCGCCCCGTTCACCTCCTGCCCGTAGAGGGCGAAGTTCTCAGACCCGACTTCCTGCGAGGCCTGGATCAGCAACGAGCCGGACCCGCAGGCGGGATCGCAGATCGTGTTGCCGGGCTGCGGCGCGGCCAGCTTGGCAAGCAGGCGCGAAACGGCAGCAGGAGTGTAGAACTCACCGGCCTTTTTGCCGGCGTCCGAAGCGAATTTCGAAATGAGGTAGATGTAACACTCGCCAATAACGTCTTCGGAAATGCGCGAAGGGCGCAGATCGAGGGCGGGCTTGGCGAAGTCCTCCAGCAGGTTCTTCAGGCGGCGGTTGCGGTCCTTCGGTCGACCCAGATTGGCTTCGGAGTTGAAGTCGATGTTGCGAAAGACGCCCTCGAGCTTGGCCCGGTTGCCGTCTTCGATCCGTTCCAGCGCGATGTTGATCAGCTCGCCGATGTTGGCCTCGTTCCGCTGGGCGTAGAGATCATAGAAGCTGGCGCCTTCGGGCAGGATAAAGCGCTCGCGCTCGAGTCGCCGCCGAATGCGGGTTTCATCGTCGCCATACTGCTTACGGTAGGCCTCGAGATGGTCGTTCCAAAGGTCCGAAATGTACTTCAGGAACAACATTACGAGAATGTAGTCCTTGTATTGGGCGGGATCGACTGCGCCTCGAAATGTGTCGCAAGCCGCCCAAGCGGCACTGTTGACTTGGTCCTGAGTAATTTGATCGGTCACTGCCGAGTTTCCTTCTTTCGCGATTTTCTTGCGCACTTTGCCAAGATTAGGCTGGACAATTGCTCCCGGCGATTGGCGAGTTCTTGTAGGAGTGCGCCCTCCCGGTATGCGAGATCTGCGATTGCCACGATAAGGCGCTGAGTTTCGATGTCTGGCAAGGGGAGTTCAATCCGCTCAAGAGTTGACTTGGAAATCATTCTGACTCCGGTTCCTTGAGCTTCTGCATCGAGGCGTCTTTGGGTTTCGCGCTGGTTGATGGCCCAGGCGAGGTAATCGGGAAGTACGACATCGTCCTTTGGGCGTAAAATAAACAGGGGAAGGATTGCGACCGCAGGTTCGCTTAACTGTTCGATTGCCATCGCAGTGTTGCTTTCGCCACGCGATTTGAAGATGATTTCCCCGCCGTGCACCAAGTAGCGCTCCACCGGGGTGTCGAATTTACACCGCTGCAAATTATCCGTATCCAAGCCTCTGCCTTCCTGAACGTCGCGCATCTGGATTGCGAGAGAGCCGCCCGACTGAGCTGGCTCCAGTCGGCCGCGGGTTGTGTACCCAGTTGCTATGCTGCAAATTTCGCTCAGAATCATGGAGTCTCTCTGTAATGTTGATACAGAGATTTCACGGTTAGCGTCCAGTGTCAATGTTTTTCTGTATTCAGATTACAGCAAATAATTTGACTGGCGTTCGTTGGCCTCGCAGCCACCGCTAAATCACGAATTTTACGTTTATCTCGGAGTGTCGTGCCAATCAGAGGCACCATCAGTCAAACTTTCATCTTCTGCTTGAAATTGGCTGAAGAGCGGTGCTGATTGCAATTTCAGACCGTCGTGGTTGGAGCAAACTATGGAAGACTATCAACAGCTTGTTCGAGAATACGAGGAGCGAGAAGCGCAAAGAAGGAAATACTGCAACCTTACAAGAATACCACCGTCATCTTTGGCAGAACGAAGTCGCCTTCCTCGTGACATTCATTTCGGAAAGATGCTTTATCTTGGTTACGGGCGGAACGCTTGGCATGGCACATGGATCAAAAGGTATTACCCGGGGTCGATTTCTTTTTTCGAGAAGGATCTCCAAGCTCTGAGTGAAAGGCACCGGGTCCAAGGTTCGGTTTTTCGTATTGAGCCTATCCCAGTAGTCTATCTGGAATACTGTCACGATGTCGTTGTGCTGTTGGCGATCAATGATCGCACGCCTGCGTCTTACCAACCACTTCTTGAGAACATCCTGCCGTTTCGTCTGGACGCATTCTGGACGGCAGATGAGTTCAAGATCGACAATTGGCTACTAACTTTCAGTCTCCCCGCCTGGCGACCTGATCTCTATCCAAAGAGCTATCATCGTATGTCGTCCTCGCCGCAGGGCGCGGGCAGGCCACTGCGTTGGTCGCGACATGAATTAGATGGCACCGAGGGCGGAATCTGTGCTGCCTTTTCTGATTTCATGTCTCGGATGCTGAGGCTCGGCTAATTGGCCAAAGCGGACCTTCGTTGGGGGTGCGAGCAACGACTGTTCAGTCCGCCATAGCTTTGAGGAATGCATTGGACAATTACGCGGCGGATAGTGGTTCGCCGCGTAGTGCGTTAATAGAACCGGGCGATTTTCGTAGCGACTACAAAATGTTGTGGGGGTATCAATGCCTCAACCAGATGGTGCCTCCAGCGTATCGCCGAAGGCACGAGTTTAACGAACGGCTGGATCCATGTAGGCGCCCTTGTTGATGCGAGAAAACCGATCGGCTTTGGCCTGCGAAAATATGTGCGGACAGAATGAAGGCTGCCCGAAGCGACGAAAAGTTAGGTTTGTTGGGGCCACGTAGCTGGACGAAAGATGGATCTTGGTTCAGCAGGCCGCCGTCGGGGTGTTGACGTGCGCCAGCCGGAGTTCAAGAGCTCATTTGTTGCAGAGAATGGCCCCACCTAAAATCTGCTCTAATTTTCGTTGGCTCGGCGTATTCGAGACCGAAGAATTTGCAACGTTTTCGTGTCACCCGGACTCGTCGACACCGTGATTATTGCGCCGCTGGGCGAAATAAGGCGACCGTGTTTAGAGCGGCGTTTGAACTGCCAGCCTTGGGAAACCAGGTTTCTTATCAATCGATGGATGTCTTTGTCGGATGAGTACTTCATGCCACCTCCCCTGGAAAAACGGGGCGGTACCTGAGTGCGAAGCGTTCAGGACAAAAAGCGATCTGGCTTAGTGCATTCCTCAAACCCTCCTCAAGTATAGGATTGCTATACTTGTATTCCTTTTGGCCTGTTCCATTTTGAAAAAAGCGCCCATTCGGATCAATCATTAGGTATGATTTTTCCATCACATGGTTGTCCTCAACGGACATGATACCTTTGAACACGTGGTGTCTTCGTACGAACGCATCGAATTCGTGGGACCCGATTTCCAACGCGCTGTTTGTAGCGGGAAGCATGCGTAGGACCTTCCAGCGATCCGGCTGTAGAGCGTACAATAAAGGGCTGAAATCTTCGGTATGGTTTGCGCTATTGACGACGGTATTGATCTTGATCTTGGGGCCGTTTGCTTGCGTGCGCGCAGTGCTCAGCAGTTCATGAATTTGGGTCAAACAGACCTGATTGCCTCTGCGGTCCAAACGTCCGATTGTGGCATTCGTATCAGGCTTTGCTGAATCCAAACTTAGTCCAAGCAGGGCCAAATATGGCAGGACCTTTTCGACTGTCTCCAAACGGCTGCCGTTGGTTATGAGGCTTACGTCAAGCCCCAAGCGCTTTGCCTGCTGTGCAATTCTAACCAGAGGGTCTCCCAAGAGTGTAGGTTCGCCGCCGGCAATGCTCAGGCGGACTCTTGACCACTCAAGATAGTCACTAAGGGGGTTTCGCGGGTTTGCTGGGGCAAAGAAACGGGAGATCTCAGAGAGCAAACGAAGCGTCTTTGCTTCGTCGCGCCAGACTTCCCGCTTATCGGCTTTCTTCCATTGCGCGTAGCAGAACTGGCAACCGAAGTTGCATGCCTCGGTCAAGTGCCAGTTCACAACCAGTTCATCGATTTTCCATCTTTTTGACGAAATCATCTCGTTCTCCGTGAGCTTGAATGCAGGATCCACAAAACGAAATCTCGCCACTTTTGGAGCGAATGCGACGAAACCAATCGTACACTTGGAAAATCGCACGCTTGAGAAAGCATTGCCCTCATTCACTGCTGCGGCGATTCAGAAAAACGTCTATGTACGACCGATTTCGTCGCGCGATGTGCAGGTGGCAGTAAATTGACCAACGCGAAGACGTTGAGAGACAAAACAATGACGACAATACCTTCTTTCGAATCCGCCGTTCTGACGATTTCAGGTCTGCTTGCACCCGTTGAGCTTCAGACGGCAATCAAGCAGCGATTTCAAAAGGGAGAAATGGGCCATGTACGCCACCAAGAGTTGCTAAAGGCTCTACTGGAGGATGTTCGGCGAGCAGTGGAGATTCCAAAGGATTCAGATCTTTTTAATGACTTTCTTAGGAGTGCCTTCAACTTACTCAATACGCTTGACACTTTCGGGAATTATTCCCGGACGTATGATGCGGACGAAAGGCAAGTGCTGTGGGAAATTGCACAGGATTTAGCGCCGGCAATGGGGCGTACCTACGGATTCTGGAGCCTCGACCAATCGCTGACGCCGCAGCTTCCCAACGGCGATCTCTGGTTTCTGCCTCGAACGTGCGAAGTCAATCCCCAAAGGCTCGTGTTACCAGTCGAAACACTGGCAACGTGGTGGTTAGGTGAGCTTGGAACAAAACAGGGAAGCATCTGGCCGCATTCAACCGACGATCGTCTCCGCACTTTTCAAAACTGGAAGTCCGGAAAAACAACCCCATCAATTGATGCCATTTATCGGATGTTCCCAGATAAAGAAACGTTCCTCCCAGTCACCACTTTCGCATCGCCGCAAGATGCGGATGTCGAGAGACGTTTTGAGGCCGCAATTGCCTTTTTGAACAGAAGTTTCGATCATGACGGTATAGCTGAAAAAGTCACTTGGCTGATCGAATGCTGCCCCCGGATTCCACGGGGAATTGCCGAGCAAGCCTTTGCGGGGCGGCTGGGCGAACATGAAAAGACGCTTTTTGTAACTGCTGTAGAAACTCGATGGGGAATTCGACGCCTCTTTCTGGTTGCGCGCGCGCTTGAGGCCGCTTTCAAACGCGCGGTTGCAACCTTGACGCCGGACGTCCCCGCAGACGACCCAGACCCCTTCAGCAACAAAGCACTCCAGTTGATTGAGCTTTTCAAACTCTCATACAAATGGACCGTGGACGCTGGAAATGGCCCTTTTCGGGTTCATGATAGGCGGTTCAGGGAAGCTGTGCCTGAGTGGCTCGCAAATGGGGCATTTTGGGGAATCATGCCCCACGAACAAGGGCTTCGACGACCAGAAGCCATTGCTCACAGATTCAGTTCCGAATTTAAACGAAAAACACGCGGTCGGGAGTTGGACAACATTTTCTTGGATAGAACCTTTTCTGCGGCGGCGCTGGCCGAAGACGTTGATGCCAAGGCCGTTGAAGAGCGGGACGCCTTGGAGAAGCTTTTAGAAAAAGGGGTGTCGATATGGAGGAGCAACCAACCCAATCGCCAGTCGTCCCTTTCGGAACTTCTCGAAATAGCGCAAAGCCATCCGAGAAAGGCGGAGTTCGAGGCGGATATCCTATATCTCGAAGCGCTGCACTGCATCGCTCAAAACGACCCAGATACTGCTAAAGCAAAGGTCCTGGAAGCCTTGGATGCGTGTAACTCAAGGGGTTTTGGTGAGCTCAAGACCGAGTTGGCTTGGCTCGGCTTCTCACTGGAGGTCGCCTTTCAGTCCTTTAGTGTCAAAAAGGCTGAGAGATTTTTCCGAACCTGGTCACGCAACATGCAGCCTGAAGACGTTAAGCGTTTTTTTGTTTTTCCCGATGGAACCGTGGCCCCCTTTGAACATGCGATGAGGAGTGCTGCACCGGAAGCATCTGAATCTTTTTGGAACAAACTTTCGCGGCCTTATCCGGGAGCCGCTCGCTTGGAACGGCCATTTTTCGAAGAACACGGCGATGTGTTCAAAGAGTATTGCCAAATAGTTTTTCAGGGGCGCGTAGATCAGGAAGCCGCCGCTTGGAAAAAACGACACAACACAGCCCTCAAAAAAAAGTTGTGCGACGTGCGTGGAGATACGTTTTTCAGCCTGATCTTGAAGATGACGATCGACATGACTGGATGCGATCTGCCGGAACCACCAGCGGGTACCATTCCCATTTCGTTTGAAGAAATGAAAGCCCGGTTGAGACACGGTGTTTTGAC
Organism: Ruegeria intermedia; assembly: GCF_900129345.1. GTDB lineage: Bacteria > Pseudomonadota > Alphaproteobacteria > Rhodobacterales > Rhodobacteraceae > Ruegeria > Ruegeria intermedia. The sequence continues at coordinate 84,540 of NZ_FQVK01000014.1, forward strand.
CTTGGCGCAGATCATGGATCGCAAAGCCCTTGAGGATACGGATTTCAAGCTTCAGTCCCCGTTGATGCTTGCCGCTGTGAACGCAGACGTCGATTTGGTCAAGGCGCTCCTTGATAGACAGGTCGATGTCACTGCCGCAGATTCGCTTGGGCGTACTGCGCTCCACTCTGCGGCACTCGGACACTCAACGCGGTGCTTCGAATTGATCTTGTCGTCGGGAGCAGACGTCATGGCGCGGACATGTGTAGGCACAAGTGCTTTTGCGCTGGCAGCCAACCTTGGGGAGGACGAGATGGTGCGTCTTTGCCTTGAAAAATCCGGATCAAATATTCCGAAAACAGAAAGAGAAAAAGTACTGGCTTGTGCAATTGATTGTTACGAAAACTACAAGCGCCACCGCAAAGACTTCGCGCAGTCTGGCAAAAAAATCGCACCTAAAGCCCGGTATCGGCGGATCGCAGATTTGTTGTCTGGGGAAATGGCATCTTCTTGCTGATGTAGGTTCGCATTTGTTCACTCAGTGTGAGCGCAGTTTCCTAAAACACAGGAGCGCAACGCTGAGAGACCATGTTTGTCGGTGTGCGCAGGTTGCCGGAGCTTCCCCATCTGAATTGGTCCACCGCTATTGTTAGGAAACGGAGGACTGAGAATGGCAAACAAGCGACCGAAGCCCGAAGAGATTGTCTCGAAGTTACGGCAGGTTGAAGTTCTGATGGGGCAAGGCATGTCCCGTCTTGACGCGATCAGACAGATCGGAGTTGTTGAGCAAACCTATTACCGCTGGCGGAAGAAGTACGGTAGAATGGGCGTTGATCAATTGAAGGAACTGAAACGGCTTCAGGGATGAGCTGCTCAACGGTGAAATCTTCTACAGCCTGCGCGAAGCACAAATCCTGATCGAATAATGGAGGAGACACTACAACACAAAACGCCCCCACAGTGCACTGGGCTGTCGCCCGCCAGCACCTGAAACCATCATCCCGATGGATCAGAGGCCGATGATGCACTACAATCAACTTGGACCAGTCAGATGAGGCTGATCACGAGGATCGCTGCTCTAAGAGTTCTTCGAGTTCTTTTGCGGATTTGTGGTGAGGAAAAGCTACCTGCGCATTTCTGCCCTTGCTGCCATGTATGCATTTCGCGGACGCTGATCCGTTTCAGAAAACGCACCCGGCCTTTCAGTCCTTGCTTGTCGAATGGCCGCTATCGGTTAGTCGATGCTACTGGTTGATTGTACGAAAATAGATGAAATTCTATCTGGGCGACGGCCCACCTTACCGCGACGAGAGCATTTCGTTTTCATTAGATCAAGAAACCGTTTTCGCCAACCAAACTACGCATGACATCATCGTAGCTGTCCCTTGAGCGCAAAGGTAAAAGGTCGGCCTTCATTGTCTTGGATGTCTTCAGGCCAACAAATCTGGCCAACCCTTCTTTGCCCTCGAGGAGCAAAAGGTTGGCCCCAAACACCGCTTCCGACGACTGTTCCTCTGGCGGTACGATGAAAGCGAGCTTGCGGGGCAACTTGGCGAAATGTCCGACAGTGAACCGCGAACCACCATCAATTCTACTTTGAACCAGAAGCAACAAATGCGACATGCCTGCTTGAAGACGGCACGAAGCTATCACGGAATTCTGGTCCTCGGCTGCACCCGGCGCGAATTCTGATACCAGAAGCCCTCTTGCTCCCAAGAGTTTTCCGGCTCGCTCTGCCGTCTTCTTGGAAGTTAGGTTGCACTCCAGAATATCGAGACCACAAGCCATCACACCAATGACTCCTGGCAAGAAGGCGCCATCGTGCGTGACCGAGCGGATATCGATACCGTCGGCCAAGCCATTGCAGAGATTTACACTTCTCTCTGAAAAATGACGTCCAACCCGACCAGCAACGGTTTCACCAAACGGGGTAGTATTACGTGTCCCGATCACTCCAAGCGTGGGGGCCGCAAGCAAGGATAGGTCGCCCCGGCAGAATAGCACAGCGGGGGGTGTGCTCAATTCTATGAGTTGGGAAGGGTATCTCGGGTCGCCGAGCGTTACGGCAATAATTCCGACCTCAGCGCATCTTGAGAGGTATTGCTCGGCTTTGGAAAGCGCGGCCTTCCAATCGGCTTCATCGGCTGCGCCGATGACTGGCCGCATCGCGTCGAAAACTTCAGTATCTGATTGCGAAGCTTGGATCCGAGCGAAGTTCTTCTTGATCGCACCGGGACCGACGCCTTTGATTTCCAGCAACGCTAAGAGGTAGCGTGCGAGATCAGTTTCTAACATTGGTTATGTTCCCCATCCAGCCGCAGCCGTTTCCATTGTACTCAGGTGGGACGCAGTTGTAGAACGGCGACCCATCGCGTTTTCGGTACTTGATTCGCGCAATCTTTCCGCATCGAGGACAACTCTTCTCTACCGGAACTTCGTTAGTCAGGTAGAAAAGAGCGAGGAACAGAACGTTCCGCACACCTGCTTCAAGCAACATGTCCACGTGCGACATCGCGGTTGCTCCTGTCGTGAACTGATCGTCGACGACGATAACGCTCTTTCCCCGCAGATCTATCTCACTTTCTAAGCGCACGAAGCGCTTGATGAACCCCATTCGACCTGCACGGTGTTTCTCTTGTCGGATGCTTCCAGTGACCTCCGGCGACCAAACGAAAAGTTCGTTCTTCTGTAGGTCGACGTTCAACTCATGAAGCAGTTTCGCCATCTTACGCGGGGGCTTCGTCGTTGCCTTGTCCGCAACGCAGGTAATGATGTCCCATCGGATCGCATCATGCGCCATAACCTCGTCATTCAGGTACCGACTCACATCACGCACAACCTCTCCAAGGAAGTTCTCGGTTCGATCCTCGCTTCCGAACTTGTAGTATCGCTCGATTGCGCCGTAGGCGTCGCACGGCCCTTGCTGCTGGCGACCGATGCAACGAATGAGCGTATAGCCATCATTGAGGTTTCGTGCGGTGAACATGCGAACGGCGGCATTACCTTGCTTATCTTCAAGAACCAAACGGTGCTTTGCAGGCGTTTCGATCACGCGGAGGAGTTCACGGAAGGAACGACAATTGTAAGTCGCCCCCTCCATACAGAGGCGCGCCCAACTGGCCAGCCCATCGTAGTAGGGATCATACGGAATGTCGCCCGGGCCAGGAAGCAACAGCACAGACGGGATAGATAGGCCTCGCGCCAATTGAATATTGAGCCCTGTATCGCCGACCACAAGGAACTCTTCTGCAATGGCGCTGGAAGGAAACCCGAAACGTCTTTCGAGATAGCTCCTCAATTTCGCAGTATTGGGCTTGTCGGCGAGTGCAAGCCAAGGCGCATCAAAAATCTTCTCCGACACAGGGCCGACATAGGCGTCGTGGGAATCAGATACGATCGTCACAGAGTGTCCGCGTTTCTTCGCTGCCTCAACGAATTCTCGCGCGCCTTCGACAATCGGAATCTCGTCAAGTGAAAAGCAGCGATTGCGGCCATACTTGATGTCGTCGTACTTGCTTGCGGTCGTTTTAACGAGCGTTCCGTCCAAATCCAGCAAAATATGCAAGGGTTAATCTCAGGTCTTAACAATCGGCGGTGAACACTAACGTGCGCCCCATTTCACATCGATACTTGTCGATGATCCTTAGTTGTGCATGTTGTTGATTCTATAAAGTTTTTTTGGCGATCAGGAGCAGAAACCTTGTACACAAGATTGGCTAATGGGCATGCTACGAAGTTCATTCAGGATCGTCCAGACCTGAGCGTAATAACAGACTGGTTGAACTCATCGCAGCGCAAGGCCGCACTATCCGCCTTTCACAACTCGGTTGCATCAAAGAAGCCTGGGCGCGTTATTCAGAGAGTTTCCAAGAATGTGCGCCCTGCGTTCGGTGCTGTTCATTTGGCCCAATGGGACAAGGTCATGAAGGCGGTTATTGCCGTTCGGATGACGTCTGCTCGTGAAACCGATGTCTTTGCAATGTCAGGGGACGAGGAGAAGGTATTTTCGGAACGATCGGTCATTCTGGCAGACCTAATGTTTGTTTCGCGTGCCGCTGAGAGCAATTCTTACATCAACATCGCCGCTAATATCTCGCATCATGCGATTTCCAGACTGATGGAGCGAGAGGCGTCGACCCCTGAAACGATAAGGGCAGACGTTCTCGAGATACTTCAGAAGGCGCGGTCTCTGCGAACCCTGTTGTCCTTGGGCCTTGAACACAACCTGACCAACCTGAAGGACAACACAACCTACGACATGCTTGTACCGCACGGAGACGGAGCACTGGTACTGCGTACGCTGCGCGTAAATGCTGCGACCAAGTCATTCTTTCCCGACCCGATGCCTGTATTTTCGGTCCGGACATATCTGGAAAAGTCGATGCTGGGATCTCGCGAACTTGAGCGTATGGCTGGTTTTCGCATCTCCCGCGACGCAATGGTGTCAGCAGAGGATTTGCGGCACATTCTTGCATGGCTCAAAGGGAATGCCGAAGAAATGGACCCGCGTAGAAGATTGATCGTAGAACAAGAGCTGTGTAGTAAATCTTCTGATGTCAGCGCCAACGGGACGGTTTAGGGATACTATTCCCCGTAACCCAACTTTGTGTCTGACGTCAGCACCTATCGGACAGATTTAGGGGTTTGAGCAACGGAGATGCGGTCATCGGGCCGAGTCGCCACAATGGATGTGGTGATTTGCAGCTCGGAGGAGATGACCATGACGTATTACATTGGACTTGATGTTTCGGTTGAAAGTACGGCAATTTGCGTGATTGACGACAAGGGCCATGTCGCGAAGCAACTTTCCGTGCCGAGCCGCCCTGACGATCTTGCGGCAGCGCTCAATCCATTTTTTCCCGAAGCGATTGGTTCGATTAGCCTGGAAGCTGGCCCCATGTCTTCGTTTCTTGCGGCTGGTCTGAAACGGCATGGTCTTGTTCCTGTCCCAATGGAGACGCGACGCGTTCATGCGGCGTTGTCTGCCATCCCGGTCAAAACGGATCGGCGTGATGCGCGTGGCATCGCAGAGTTGCTACGCATGGGATGGTTTCAACCGGTGCATCTGAAGACCCCTGCCGCCCGTGATTTGCGATTGATTTGTCAGCCCGAGACACTTTTGGACGGCGGATCCGGGAACTCGACAATTCCGTTCGCGGGCTTCTTCGTGGTTTTGGCCTGAAGGTTCCCAAAGGAGCTCGCGGCCGGCTTTGTGATCTGGTTCGCGACCTGATCGACGGCAATCCGGCTCTGGAGGCAGCAATCACCCTGCTCTTGGCGGCGCGCGAAGCAATGGCAGACGAGTTTGCCAGGCTGGACAAGCTTGTCCGGGATCAGTCCCGCAAGGATCCCGTATGTCGCCTCCTGATGACAGTTCCCGGTGTCGGCGCTGTGATCGCCATGACCTTCCGCGCGGCCATCGATGATCCCAAACGCTTTCGTTCATCGAAGTCGGTGGGAGCCTGTTTTGGCCTGACACCACGCCGGTATCAGTCCGGCGAGACCGACCGTGTCAGCTCGATAACCAAAGCTGGGGATGCCAGTGTAAGAACCGCACTCTACGAAGCGGCGCATGTGATGTTGGTGAGATCGTCCCGTTGGACGCCGCTCAAGGCCTGGGCGATGCGCGTGGCCGCCAGACGCGGCGCAAAACGTGCCAAGATCGCACTTGCCAGAAAGCTGGCTGTGATCCTGCACCGGATGTGGATGGATGGCACCGAGTTCAAAGCAGCCTGAAGGAACGGAAGAAAACCCTTCCGCAAGGAAGGCGCTCCTGAAGGGACGTGGTGAGGGAAAAGCCGACAGAAATCCTGGCTTGAATTCAAAGTCGCAACGGAGATGGGCTTTCCTGAACCAAAGCCGACCGCATCATATGAGTGCACCACGCAGATCACGGACAGAAGCATGCACCTTCAGACGCCTTATCCTTGCAAAACAAGGCCCGATTACAGAAGGATTTCTGGTTCATTGAAGCCATCAAGGAGCGAAGATGAACAAGAAATCCGGAACAAGCAAAGATGCCGTTGATAAGCTGGTCAGAGGCATCAAGCGGAAGACCCGCAAACAGTATTCAGCGGAAGAGAAGATCAGGATTGTCCTGGCTGGCCTGCGCGGTGAGGAAAGCATTGCAGCGCTGTGTCGCCGCGACGATGCATCCTCGAATGGCGACTCTTGAGAGCTTGTCTGGTTGGGGGGTGGAGCATAATGGGTCCCCTGGGCGTACTGCGCTCCATTTTTTAGCACTCGGACACTCAACGCGGTGCTTCGAATTGATCCTGTCGTCTGGAGCGGACGTCATGGCGCGAACATGTTTAGGGACGCTGCTCAAGCGGCGTAACAGGTCATACTGCAACTAAACAGGACGGATTCAACGGTAGGGCACAAACAATCTAACCTGCTGCACAGACAATCAAGCTGGACCACTCAGTTGGGGCTGATCACTTGAAACCGTACTTACGCCTTCTTCGCTTGGCCAAAGTGTCTGATCGAAACAGTGGCCAGTTCAGAAACCACATAGCATGCGTTTCGGTGGTAGCCTGTCAGTACAGTGCGCAACGTCTTGTCGATCCGAGAGGCATGATTGGCTACTTTAAGTTCTCGTTTGCTCCGACAATGATGCGCTTCTGCAACCACTCGTAAGCCTGTTGCTTTGTGGCAAACGTCAACTCAGGGTTTCCCATTCTCCAAACCGTATCTGAAATGTAGGGTCGAACTTCTTGCACGGTGTTCCAAGGAAAGGGCTCGGCGTCTTCTTGAAAAATAACTCTATGGAGGTGTGCGCTCCTTTCTTTGGGGTCTCCTTCTCCAACTGGGATGGCCATTATCGCACCCGACGATGAAAGGCCCGCGAAAGCATATTCATATCCATGCTCTGCAAAGATTGCACCCAGATGATGCTTTCGCACCTGCTCAGCTATCCAAGTATTCTTTCGTTGTTCGTGTTTTTGGCGGGCGTCTGGAGGCGCTGGGGTCATTGTATAAATTTCCAGAACGCTATGCGATTGCCATGCCCAGCTCAGGGCATTTTTCCGCGCCCGACGCCTATTTAGAGTGATCAAACCAGTTGGAGGCGCATACTCTTCTGGTGAAGTGTGGTAGCGCTCTACGAACTTTCTGCGCAGAAAATTCGGGTGAAATCCATACTCGTCGGCAGTCTCAATCACGATTTCGAAGGCATTACCTTCGTTGCCAAGACGATTTTTAAGAGTGTCTAAAGCGTCCTCGAGGTCTGTCATCAGTGCTCACTGGGGAACTGCAACGGTCAGGTGACAATATTTTTCGGCTACATCGGTAGGCAACATTTTTCAACGCCCTCTGTGATCCGCGCTTCTCTACCTATTTTGGGGCGCGTTACTCAGCGTGATCGGTCTCACCTGAGTTGTCCTGTTTGATCGTTGGTGAATTACCAGCCTTTGGTCCATCGGGACGAAAGTTTTCGGCGCCGGCGGGCGGTAAAAGCACAATCGGTTCGCATGCGACTCAACACGCGGAATCAAAAAGCTTCTCCAAGGGGGACATTGATTGTGAGATCTGCGCAAGTCGTTGCAATTATGCAACTGCAGCACGTCGAAAAGAGACGCGATTTCATGGAGATCAAAATTTACGCATCAAAACTGGTCCTCGAGTTCGGTTTTTCCAGCGGCAAAGAGGATTGAGGAAAAATTAGCAAAAACAATAGCTTAAGACCATATCTCCGAGTTGCGGGGAATTGTGTGGGTTCGTTTTACTCGTCGCGGAAACGTTTTCGCAAAATTTTTTTGGGCCGAAAATCGCTCCTTGCGCGACTTTTGAACACGAATAATTTTGCCTTCGAAAGCCAGCTCGGACGGCAGGTCAGGGGCCAGCCAGAGACCGATCTGCTTTGGAAATTCGGGAAATGGCCAACATCTATTTTGCCCATTTGGCCAAGCGCCCGGTAGCCATCCGTGGGCAACGACGAGAACTGAGGCGGAGACGTGAAGAAGCGTTGAACAATCACAATGACCAACCCGGCTAAAACCGGGTAGCAACCAACTGGAATGACCGCCGCCCAATACTGCGGATCATTCGATTTCATCCAGACAATATGGCCGCTGCCTTCGGGCAACGCCGGACCTGTTTCCGGCGGGCGGTCTCCTCATACCAGGAGGTTTGAACATGCCGATTTTTTCGGAGGGACGAGTATTGCCTGTGCCTTCCCGCGCAGACAGGAACGTGCAGAAAATTTCTAACGGTACGCGAGAGTCCAAGGGATCGAAAGGCCACTGCATCGGCTTCATGGTCCTCGACGGCGGACCGGGTGTTCGTGTCTCGTCAGAGTCCTTCTTCGAGCAGGGCTTCAAGAAGATCTTGGCGGCGCGACCGGATATTTCTGATGTTCGGGAACAGGTGCTGTTCCGATACGGTCGAAAGAACGAGCGCTGCCATTTCTTCGATATACTTGCGACCAAGACCGACGGTTCGCGTATCGCATACACCGTCAAGCCGGCTGCCAAACTGGCTTCAGGGCGGTTCGTCGAGGAAATGCAAACGATTGCCTGGTGGGTGCAGAAGAAGGGGTTTGCGGACGCGCTTCGGTTGCTCTCGGATACACATTTCGACCGCGTCGAACTTCACAACGCCAATCTGAACGCAGCACTCCATGACTGCGACGCAGAAGCTGACGCAGTGTCCTCAAGGATAGCTGAAGAATTGCGCGGGGCGGCGACGCTCCGCTCGCTCACCGAGCAGGTTGACCTCGGCGCTCGCGGTTATCGCGCGCTATTGCGGCTCGTCGCCCGCGGCGTGTTGGCCCCGGTGACCCGCGAACGGATTAACCCCGAAACCTTGGTCGCTTGGACGGGAGCGCGGGCATGAACGCGATGGTTGGGCAATTTGGTTTGACAGCGCACAATTCCGGGGCATTGCACTGCTTCCGGCTCGAGCCTCATGATCGCCTGATTGTTGATGGGAAGCCGTATCGCGTGCTCCGGAGGACCGGCGAGAATGTAGAACTCATGCCGGAAGACGGACGTGGCCTGGTTGAGCAATTTGCACTTTCTCAGCTTGGCCGTTTGAACGCCACGGGACAGATCAAGCATGAGGTTGGCTACTATTTGCCGGACGATCTCAAGTCTTCACCCGAGGTGAAGAGCATAGATTTTCGGGTGTCGGAGCTGCCGCCCGGCGCCCGGCGCCGCTTCAAAATTCGACATGCGCTTGTGCGCGCGACGCTTGATTTGCGTGACGAGGGGAAAATCCGCATCAACACGAACGACATAGAGGCGCACAAGAGCGAGATCGAGAAACGGGCAAGCGTTTATATGGTCGAGGAGGCGAGCGAACGCGATCTTCTGGATCACGAAAAGGAAACGGGTCGTCTTCCGCGGAGCGTCGAAGCGAAAACAAAGCGCAGACGTGGAGGTAGCTCTGGGAAGACCGTCTCCGCATACAATGCCGACTACCTTCGAAAGCTTGCTTCTCGATACGAAAGGCATGGTCCGGCTGTACTCGCGGACAGCTTGTGCAAGTCCGGCAACCGAACCAGTCCGTTTGGACCCGAGGAGCAGGCGCTCATGATGCAGACCATCAAAGAAAGCTACCTGACGCCTGAGCGGAGGCCTATCGCCCGCACCGTTGAGGACGTCAAACGCGCTTTCGCCAAGGAGAATGAACGCCGGCAGGAAAACGGTCTAAGACTTCTAAAGGTGCCCGGCCGTGACGCTGTTCGGGGTGCGATCAAGAAGCTTGACCAGTTCGCCGTCATGGTCGCCCGATATGGTTCAGAGTACGCAATGAAGGAGATGCGCCCGGTCAATAGAGGGCTCGAGGTCTCGCGACCAGGCGAGCGCGTGGAAATCGACGAGTGGTGCATTGACCTGATTTCGATACTTCACTCGGCAAAACTGCACGCAGTGCTCGGATCTGACTTCATTGAGGCTATCGGCCTCGATAGAACAAAGGATCGCTGGTGGCTGGTTGTTGCAATTGACTGCCGAACCCGGGTCATTCTTGGCATGAAACTTGCGAGAAACCCATCCTCGAGCGCTGCGATCGAATGTCTCCGCATGGTGGTCAGTGACAAGGGGCAATGGGCAGACGCAGTCGGTGCCCTTTCACCTTGGTCGCATGCAGTTGTTCCCGAAACGCTGGTTACCGACAATGGCCCCGCATTTCGGTCGGCGGATTTTACCGAGGCGTGTCTCGACCTTAAAATCTCCGTTCTTCGTACGATTGCAGGTGTTCCGGGTATGCGCGGCCGCGTCGAACGTTTCTTCCGCACCTGTGCGATGAACTTGCTGCCTCGTCTTATGGGGCGCACTTTTTCGAATCCTTTGGAGCGAGGGGACTACCAAACGGAAGACCGGGCGGCGCTGGATGCAGAAGGTCTCGCTTTCGCCCTGGTGCGCTGGATCGTGGACATCTACCACAACTCGCCACATGAAGGACTCGGTGGACGTACCCCACTCGAGCAATGGGATGCCGACATGCTGGACGGAAACTTCCCGGTGCGGGCTCTGCCAGACAAGCGCAGCAAGCGTCTCGCCTTCGGCATGAAGTTGAAGCGGCATGTCGACAAGACCGGCGTCACAATCCTTGGGGTCCGATACCAGGGGCCCGAACTGCTGGCCTTCAGGCGTACCTGCGGGGGCGGTCAGGTCGATGTGCGGTGGGACCCAAGCGATCTTGGTGCCATCGAGGTTTTTCTGGGTGATGCCTGGTACGAGATCCACGCGGTCAGTGATCGCTTCTCGGGACTGGATGTGCACCGCTGGGTCAAGGTCCGCAGGACACTGCGCGCCAAGTCGCAATCGCGAAAGGCATGGGAAGAAGAAGTAGTGTTCAAGGCAATCGACGACATTGAGACGCTGATTGGCGAGCAGTCGGCGGCCTACGGGATCATGAATACTGCGATTTCGACGCAATACCTTAAGCACCTGGAGGGGAGCCTTTTCGCATCTTTCGATATCGTTCGGCGCGAGGACACGACCACGGATTGCGCTGACCTGGGTATCAGGATCGAACCGCGCGAGCCGGATATCGACGTGGCTCTTGGTGTTGAGCTTCCGATGAAGGTCGAGGTCACCAACAGCGCAGATGCAGATGCAGATGCAGATGCAGATTTTGCCAACAAATCTCAGCTGCCGACAGTCCCCAATCACCCTCGGAAAAAACAAACTGAGGCACCTGCCAAATTCTGGCTGCCCGGAGATTTGAATGAAAGGAGCAATGATGATGCGTCCTGATCCAGTCACCATTTCACAGCGCCTCCGGGCGCTGCACATTCCCAATCAGCGGGATACCGAAATCGAGCGGCAGCTTCGCCGGTTGCTTCAGCATGACGAGCATGGGCAGCCCACAGCGGTTCCCTGCCGGTTCACTGGCGAAAAGGAAACCCGCGGGATCGCCGTCATCGAACCGGCGGGAGGAGGCAAGACCACTGCGATCCGGCGTGTGCTTGAGGCATCCACCGCGCTTTCAAGAAATCCTTCGACCGGGCAACCGAGGTTTCTCGCGCTGGAGGTTCCAAGCCCGGCCACACTGAAAGGTGTAGGCGCTACCATACTCGGAGCTCTTGGGATGCCAATTGTGCCTCAGAAATGTACGGAGGTCGAAATCTGGCATGCTGTTCGGCACCGACTTGGTCAGGCGGGCATCACGGTGCTTTGGCTCGATGAGGCCCATGACTTGCTCATGGCGAAGTCGATCTCAGAAACTGAGAGCTCGCTGCGCATGATCAAGTCTCTCATGCAAGGGCCAAATGCGATCATACCGATCCTGAGTGGAACCCAGCGCCTGGCAGAAGTGCTTGGGCTTGATCCGCAAGTGTCGCGCCGGTTCACGAAGATTGTTCCGGCCGATCTTCAGCATGGTGCCGATGAGGAGGGCCTGAAGGGGCTGATCCAACACTATTGTTCGAAAGCAGAAATGAGCATGTCGCTTGCTGAAGACCTACCCGCACGCCTGATCACCGCGAGCCGCCACCGCTTCGGTCGTGCGGTCGAGGCAATCATCAATGCTATCGAGTGCGCGCTATGGGACGGTGCGACGATGTTGACGTCTGACCACTTTGCGGAAGCTTGGGCAATGCAAGAAGGCTGTAGTCCTGATGACAACGTATTTCTCTCCCGCGATTGGTTGTCCATACAGCTCGATCGCGGTGCAGCGGAGTACGAAGAGGCTCGCAAGCGGCGTTTCCAAAAGAAGCTCGAAAGGGTCTGAAGTCGTGGTTCTGCTCCCCGTATTGCCGCCATTGGAAGGCGAAAGCACCGTATCGTGGTGCTGCCGCCTTGGCCCGTTTCATGCAGGGATCGAAGGCCCTGACTGGCTCCGTATGTTGCAGATCTCCCAGCGGAGTGTTCGCGAGACGAGTGACGTCTGCGTCAACCGCCTCGCGGAACTTACCGGAATTGCACCTGAACGTATCCGCTCTACCGGTGTCGTTAGAAAGGGTGAATGGGCATACGAACATAGAGGTGTTTCATTCGGGATCCGTTTTGCCTTGCACACTTGGACGTCCTATTGCCCAGCGTGCCTGTTGGAAGACACGAACCCAGGCAGTTCAAGCATAGGCCGACGCGTGGGGCGTATTTCCTGGATGTTCAGCCCGGTGCGCACCTGCCCAGTGCACGGAATACTTCTGACGCGCCGTCCGAACAAATCCTTCACTGAGCAGTTTCAGGACATGAGCCGGGTAGCTCCATCGAACAAGGAACTCGAGGCAGAAGTGTCGTCGGCAACATCCCGACCGATATCGCCGCTCCAGGAGTATGTGCAGAGGCGGTTTTCGGGGCAGCAGGATTCAGGCTGGCTTCATGCGCAGGCGATAGATCAGGCCGTCAAGGCATGCGAGATGCTTGGAGCCTGTCTGGTCTTCGGTGCGCATACCGATCTCGACAAGCTTTCCATGGCGCAGTGGGACGAAGCGGGTGGGGTTGGTTTTCAGGCGGCCAGCGTGGGGCCTGACAGAATTCGAAGCGCCCTCGAAGAGATCGCTATTGCTTCACGCAAGGTGAAGTCAGGTGGCGGTCCTCAAGCCGCATATGGTCGATTGTATCAGTGGCTGCAGTTCAACAAGACGCGGCGCGAGCCTGGGCCCATTCGGGAAGTCGTGCGTGAGCATATCCTCGACACGATGGAAGTCGAACCAGGAACCAGGCTTTTTGGGTCAGTCGTCGAGCAACGTCGGCGTCACTCGGTCGCAAGTCTTGCACGGGAGAGCGGCATTCATCCGAAGACGCTGAATCGTGCTTTGGTTCGGCAGGGGATCATTCACGGGGGCGATGAGGATCGGATCAATTCAGCCGTATCCTTCAACGCACAAGCCGGAGAAACTCTTGCAGAGCGAATTAACAAGTCTCTACCGATCAAGTCGATCCCGGATTACCTGAATTGCAACAGGCGTCAGGCTGAAATGCTTACGAGGGCCGGGATCGTCCGGCAGATTGTTCCGGGAATTGGTCGCAGCGGCGGTGTGCTTAGCAATGTACCGGTCGCAGAGCTCGATCGCTTCCTAAGAGAGTTCCGTGCAAACGGGGTACCGGCGCAATGTCCAGGGTCTGGCATGACAGACGTCATTTCTGCGTCGCAACTCGCTCGTCAGCCTGTCGTCGATATCGTTCGTCTCGTCCTCGACGGAGAACTCAGTCACATTGAACTGCTGGCCGAAGATCTCCGGTTTAAGTCGGTCCTCGTCGATCCTGATGAGATCAGAAAAGTGGTTGCAACGAAGGAGGGCGAACTCGGTTTGACTGCGGAAGAAGTGGCATCGCGTCTCGGTATCTTTCCGTCGGGCGTGACCCACCTTCGCAAGACGCCGGATCGGGATGGCAAGCCGTTCATCAGCGCAACGGAAATCGTGAATGCAACGGGGGCCGTTAAGTATCGGTTTGCTGTCGAAGAAGTCGACAGGTTCGAAGCGGCACATGCTGCTTTATCGACGCTTGCTGCCGAACATGGAGTAACATCGAAGGCCATGGCCGCCAGACTTCGTGAGGCCGGCATCAGTCCGATAGTGAGGAGGGAATATCTGAATGCCGCCATTTATCGCAGATCTGATCTGTAGAAACATCGAGGTGACTACGTTGACAGCCGCTCTTCAGGGCGGCTTTTTCTTTGGTGGCATCCGTGTTCAAGTGGTGGCGGCCCGTATTACTTGGCAAAACTTGTACCGTTGATTGGCAAATCCGCTCGCTCAGGCCAAAGCAATGGCTTTCAAGAGGTCTTTTTCTTAGGGGTTTCTGGGGAGAGATTTGCCAGATTTGGCAAAACTTCCACCTGTCTTACATGTTGAGTGAGATGACAAGCAATTCAGTGCCATTTGGCCCGAATTGCCTTCCACCCACACGGTCTATATTTGCCACTAAAATCTAAGCTGTTGAAATGTAATGATTTCGAATTGGGCGGTTCTCGACGGGGCCGCCCATTTCCGTTGCGGGCCGGCCTGGTTGGGTTGACTTGATCCGCCGACAAATCTGTTCCTTATTCGTTCTCAAGGTTCCGGAACCTTTCACACCCATTGGCCCAGTTGCCCGAGGCACTGGATTGCTGTGCGGCCCGCGTGCCGCGTGATGAAAGGACTCCACCATGACCCGTTCGACAACGACCATTCCGTTCCACGATCTGACCTTCGTCGACGACATCCCGAAGCTGCGGGACGTCGATGCCCGGCTGCAAAAGTTTCTTCGGACGATCCGACGCCAGAAGCAGGACGAAGGCCACGCGGCTGGGAAGATCAGCGAGGACGACCTCGTGAGTAGCTATGAGCTGATCATGGACAGCGACCGCGCCCGGATCAAGCGCCGGGCCATGCGGTATGTCGAACGTCTCAGTTCCTCGACCGGGATGTCTCATCTCAGTGAGGAGAACCGCGCGAAGCTGACGCCCTTGCGCGGCGGGCTGCCGGTCACCCGCGTCACCTCCGAACACGAGGCGGACGAAATCGCCGCTGCGCTGCACGCCGAGATGCCCTGGATGGCGCCCGCCACCGAAGCCGTCTGGCACGGGCTGCGGGCCTCGGCACGGGAGGACTTGCCCGGTGTCCGTTTCACCCCGCTCGTCCTGAACGGCCCGCCCGGCATCGGCAAGAGCTTCTGGGCGCGGCGACTGGCCCATCATCTGGAGGTGCCCGCGACCAAGATTGACGCAACGGGGGAGCCGGCGTCGTTCGCGCTCACCGGATCCCAACGCGGTTGGGGCAGTGCCCATGCGGGCAAACTGGTCAACACGGTCCTGAACAGCCGGCATGGCGGGCCGCTGGTCATCATCGACGAGATCGAAAAGGCTGATGAGGTCCAATCCAACAAAGGCACGCGGCACACGCTGACGGATGCGCTCCTGCCGCTATTGGAGCGGATGACGGCGGCGACCTGGGAATGCCCGTTCTTTCAGGTCAAGATGGACATGTCCTGGGTGAACTGGGTGATGACGGCGAACAGCAGGCAGGGTTTGCCGGAACCGTTTCAGAGCCGCTGCGTGGTTCTTGATCTGCCGGATCTGACCACGGGGCAGCTAAGGGACTTCGCCATGAACGAAGCCGCCCGGCGTGGACTTCCCGAGCCTGCCACCGACGCCCTCGCCGCCATCTTCGAGACCGATGCATTGTCCAACCGCCGCTTGAGCCTGCGCACCGTCGCCCGGATGCTCGACCGTGCCGAGGCGCTGGCGAAGCACCCCGTGCTGCACTGAGGCGACCGCCATGACCCATCTTGTCAATCGGCATTCAAAACTGACCCTGTATCGGCATCCAATTTTGACCCCCTTTGGTGGTTAGCAGGCCCGACGCTGCGTAGTCTCCAATTAAC
>NZ_FQVK01000015.1 GCF_900129345.1 Ruegeria intermedia
ATCGCTGCGGTCAGCGTCGTCTTGCCGTGGTCAACGTGGCCGATCGTGCCAATGTTGACGTGCGGTTTTGTACGCTCAAACTTTTCCTTTGCCATGATGGCCTCCTTTTTCGGTAATGACGGGAGCCCGGAGACCGGGCCCCCTCAAACTTTTTCGCTTAGGCGTATTTCGCCTGGATCTCTTCCGCGATGTTCTGCGGAACCGGATCATAGTGGTCGAACTGCATGGTGAACTGGGCACGGCCCGACGACATCGAACGCAGGGTGTTGATGTAGCCGAACATGTTGGCCAGCGGCACGAAGGCCTGGATGGCGATCGCGTTGCCGCGCGGCTCCTGGCCCGACACCTGGCCCCGACGCGAGGTCAGGTCGCCGATGATGCCGCCGGTGTATTCTTCCGGCGTGATCACTTCGACCTTCATGATCGGTTCCAGCAGCTTGGCGCCGGCCTTCTTCAGACCTTCGCGCATGCACATGCGGGCCGCGATTTCGAACGCCAGAACGCTCGAGTCCACGTCGTGGTACTTGCCGTCCACCAGGGCAACCTTGAAGTCGATCACCGGGAAGCCGGCCAGCGGGCCGCTGTCCATGACCGACTGGATGCCTTTTTCGACGCCCGGGATGTATTCCTTCGGAACGGCACCACCGACGATGCGGCTTTCGAACGAGTAACCTTCGCCCGGCTCGGTCGGCACGATCTCCAGCTTGACTTCGGCGAACTGACCCGAACCACCCGACTGTTTCTTGTGGGTGTAGGTGTGCTCGACCGGCATCGAGATGGTTTCACGATAGGCCACCTGCGGCGCACCGATGTTGGCCTCGACCTTGAACTCGCGCTTGAGGCGGTCCACCAGGATGTCCAGGTGAAGTTCGCCCATGCCCTTCATGATGGTCTGACCCGATTCCAGGTCGGTTTCCACGCGGAAGGACGGGTCTTCGGCGGCCAGACGGGCCAGACCCTGCGACATCTTCTCCTGGTCGCCCTTGGTCTTGGGCTCGACCGCGATCTCGATCACCGGATCGGGGAAGGTCATGGTTTCCAGAACCACCGGATCCTTGGCGTCGCACAGGGTGTCACCGGTGGTGGTGTCCTTCAGACCCGCCAGCGCGATGATGTCGCCTGCAAACGCTTCTTCGATCTCTTCCCGGTTGTTCGAGTGCATCATCATCATACGACCGATGCGCTCTTTCTTGCCCTTGGTCGAGTTCAGGATCTGGTCGCCCTTGTTCATCACGCCCGAGTAGATCCGGGTGAAGGTCAGCGAACCGACGAACGGGTCGTTCATGATCTTGAATGCCAGGCCGGCGAAGGGCTCGTTGTCATCGGCACGACGTGCGATGTTGCGCTCTTCGGTCTCGTCGCCGGGCTTGAAGCCCATGTAGGGCGGCACGTCCAGCGGGCTGGGCAGATAGTCGATCACCGCGTTGAGCAGCGGCTGAACACCCTTGTTCTTGAACGCCGAACCACCCAGAACCGGAACGAAGTCCAGCGCCAGGGTGCCCTTGCGCAGCAGTTTGCGCAGGGTCGGAACGTCGGGTTCGTTGCCTTCCAGGTATTCCATCATGGCGTCGTCGTCCTGCTCGACGGCGGCCTCGATCATCTTGCCGCGCCATTCCTCGGCCATGTCCTTGAGGCTGTCGCGGATCGGAGCCTTGACCCAGCTTGCGCCCAGGTCTTCGCCCTGCCACAGCCATTCTTCCATGGTGACCAGGTCGATCAGGCCTTCCAGCTCGGACTCGGCGCCGATCGGGATACCGACCGGAACCGCACGGGTGCCGGTGCGCTCTTCGATCATGCGGACGCAGTTGAAGAAGTCGGCGCCGATCTTGTCCATCTTGTTGACGAAGACCATGCGCGGAACCTTGTAGCGGTCAGCCTGACGCCACACGGTTTCGGTCTGGGGTTCGACACCGGCGTTTGCGTCCAGAACGCAGACGGCACCGTCGAGAACCGCCAGCGAACGTTCCACTTCGATGGTGAAGTCGACGTGGCCGGGGGTGTCGATGATGTTCAGGCGGTGCTTGGGGGTATCGGCGGTCTTACCGTCCTCGGTGCGCTCCCAGAAGGTGGTGGTCGCAGCCGAGGTGATGGTGATGCCGCGTTCCTGCTCCTGCTCCATCCAGTCCATGGTGGCTGCACCATCGTGCACCTCACCGATGTTGTGGGATTTGCCGGTGTAATACAGGATACGCTCCGAGCAGGTGGTCTTGCCTGCGTCGATGTGCGCCATGATACCGAAGTTTCGGTACAGTTCGAGCGGATATTCGCGTGCCATTTGGATAAGCCTCTAGGTTTACCAGCGGTAATGGCTGAAGGCTTTGTTCGCCTCGGCCATCTTGTGGGTGTCTTCGCGCTTCTTAACGGCGGTACCGCGGGACTGTACGGCGTCCAGCAATTCACCGGCGAGGCGTTCTTCCATGGTGTTTTCGTTGCGGTTGCGCGCGGCGGCGATCAGCCAGCGGATGGCCAGCGCTTCGCGGCGCTCGGGGCGCACTTCGACCGGAACCTGGTAGGTGGCACCACCAACCCGGCGCGAGCGGACCTCGACCGAGGGCTTGATGTTGTCGAGCGCTTCGTGGAACACTTCGACGGGTGCGCGCTTGATCTTGCTTTCGATGCGGTCGAAGGCGTTGTAGACGATGCGCTCGGCGACCGACTTCTTGCCGTCGATCATCAGGTTGTTCATGAATTTGGTCAGAACCTTGTCGCCAAATTTGGCGTCAGGCAGGACTTCGCGTTTTTCGGCAGCGTGACGACGGGACATCTCGGCCTCTCCTTCTTACTTGGGACGCTTCGCGCCGTATTTCGAACGACGCTGCTTACGGTCTTTGACGCCCTGGGTATCCAGAACACCGCGCAGGATGTGGTAGCGGACACCCGGAAGGTCTTTCACACGGCCGCCACGGATCAGGACCACCGAGTGCTCCTGCAGGTTGTGGCTTTCACCGGGGATGTACGAGATGACCTCGTAGCCGTTGGTCAGACGCACCTTGGCGACCTTCCGCATGGCCGAGTTCGGCTTTTTCGGCGTGGTGGTGTACACGCGGGTGCAGACGCCGCGCTTCTGCGGGCACTGCTCCAGGTGCATGGACTTCGAGCGTTTCACTTTGGGCTGCCGCGGCTTGCGGATCAGCTGTTGAATAGTTGGCATTCCGGTTTCTTCCCCGTTTTGCAACACACATGACATGCACGCGCATTGCGTGCGGTTAACTTCGCTGCGCCAATGCGTCCACAAGCGCAAAACCCGCGAGCGTTCCCATTCCGAGGTGAACGTCGCGGTTCGGTTATCAGAGGGCGCGAACGACAAAATTGTCCGGGCCTTGACCAGTCCGTTTCTGATTTCGGCTTCGGGGCGGCCCCCATACCGAGATGTCGGGCGTATAGGGGGAGTCGGCCCAACTGTCAACAGCCACGGCCGCGCGGGGCGGAAATGGCGCCTGTTGCAGCCTGCGGCGGGCCAAGGCATAGTCCGGCGTGGCGATACCCAAGCGGACGAGATCATGCAAGTCATTGGCCTGTGCCGGTTCTCCTACCCTGCGATCGGCGGGTTCCAGACCGAACATGACACGATCGAGGCCCGGCGCCGCCACCTGTACCGCCCCGACCGTCTGGCCGAGCGCTTCCGCCTGTTCGAAACCTGCGCCCTGCCGGGCTTGAAGGCCCAGACCGACCCGGATTTCGAATTGATCATCGTGACCGGCACTTGCCTGCCGGCACCGGCCAAGGCCCGCCTGCGCGACCTGACGACCGACATGCACCAGGTCAGGATCCTCGAGCGCGCCCCGGGACAACATCGCCCGGTGATGAAGCAGATCCTCAACGACGCCCGCCGTCATCCTGACCGCCCCTGCCTGCATTTCCGCCATGATGACGATGACGCCATCGCGGTGGACTTCATCGAAAGCTTGCGGCAGGCGGCGGTCGAGGCGGCCGAACTTGCGGCCCGCAACCCGGCCGTGGCGATCGATTTCGATCAGGGCTACCTGGCCCGGTTCGGTCCCTTCGGCGTTCAAGCCAAGCCGGTCCGGCGCAGGCTGCTGGGCGTGGGTCTGGGTATGCTCATCCAGGGCGACAGCCCCTTGACCATCATGAATTTCGCCCATCAGCGCATGGGACGGTTCATGCCGGTGGTCACGGTGTCCGATCGCCCGATGTGGGTCCGGACGTTCAATGGCTTCAACGACTCCCAAAGGGCGCGAACCAACCGCAACCCCCTGCCCGTCCTCGGCGACGCAGAGCGGGACCTGTTCCGCACCCGGTTCGCAATCGACGCGGACGCCGTCCGCCGGGGCTACGCCGAGGCGTGAAGCCTCCGCTCGCGGAACAGGGTGAACAGCCCCGCCCCCACGACCAACGCCGCGCCCAGCATCGTCAGCCGGTCTGGCCAGTCGCCGAACACGGCCCAGCCCAGCACCAGCGCCCAGATCAGGCTGGTATAGCGGAACGGCGCCACGAACCCGACCTCGCCCACCCGCATGACCATCACGCTGAACAGATACCCTAGCAAAACGAAAATGGCAGCCGACCCGATCAGCAGACCCGTCGGCGCGGCGACCGGCACCCATCCCTGGAACACCGAGGCCACGGCCGCCGCCAGGGTGATCGTCAGCGACGTCGCCAGCGTCACCACCATCGAGGGCACCTCGGGCGACATCCGCCGCGTGACCAGGTCGCGCGCGGTCACGCAGATCACAGCCACCAGCGCATAGAGCGCATACAGGCTGAACCCGTCCGGCCCCGGCCGTACGATCAGCAGCATTCCGGTAAACCCCATGGCGATGGCCAGCATCCGCCGCCAGCCGATCGGCTCGGCGAAGAACAGCGCGGCGCCCAGAGTCACCGTCAGCGGCAGCGCCTGCAGAACCGCCGTCACATTGGCCAGCGGCATGTGCATCAGCGCGGTCAGAAAGAAGAACGTCGCCAGCAACTCGGACAACGAGCGCACCGCCACCAGAACCCGATCATGGCCGGAAAACCGCAGGTGCAACGCACCCAGATGCCGTGCCAGCAGGAACACCAGGGCCGTGGCCAGCAGGCCGCGCATCGCAACCAGCTGGAACAGGGGCAGATCCTGCCCCGCCGCCTTGACCAGCGTATCGTTCACGGTGAAGGCGGCCATGCTGCCCATCATCAGCAGCGCGCCCTTGACATTCGGTGTCATGGAAATGGGCCCATTGGGAAATCAACGGCCCATTGGCCCGCGCCGCCGACCCGTTGTCAATATGCCGAGAGCACTCGGGAAAACGAAAAAGGCCCCGCAGATGCGGGGCCTGTCTCGTTCGACGGAAACCGCCGTTTACTCGCGGCTTTCCGGGGTTTCGATCAGCGCGTCGAGATCGTCGCCCATCACGTCGTCGTCGATCACCGGAGCCGCCAGGGCGGCTGCGGCCTCGGCCTCTTCGCGACGGGCTTCGATGACCACGTTGTCACGCTGCTGCGCGATCTGGCGCACCGCCTGGGTCGCGCCACCGGTACCCGCCGGGATCAGGCGGCCGACGATGACGTTTTCCTTCAGACCGACCAGCTTGTCCTTCTTGCCCTGAACCGACGCTTCGGTCAGCACGCGGGTGGTCTCCTGGAAGGACGCGGCCGAGATGAACGAACGGGTCTGCAACGAAGCCTTGGTGATCCCCAGCAGGATCGGCTCGCCCTGAGCGGGACGACCACCGCGGGCGATGGTCTTTTCGTTGGCCGCGTCGAACTCCTGCTTGTCGACATGCTCGCCCTTCAGCAGGGTGGTATCGCCCGAATCCAGGATCTCCCACTTCTGCAGCATCTGGCGCACGATGACCTCGATGTGCTTGTCGTTGATCTTCACGCCCTGCAGACGATAGACCTCCTGCACCTCGTTGATCATGTAGTCGGCCAGAGCCTCGACACCCAGGATCGACAGGATGTCGTGCGGCGCCGGGTTGCCGTCCATGATATAGTCACCCTTCTGCACGAAGTCGCCTTCCTGCACCGGGATGTGCTTGCCCTTGGGCACCATGTATTCGACGGGCTCCAGCGATTCGTCGGCCGGTTCGATCGAGATGCGGCGCTTGTTCTTGTAGTCGCGGCCAAAGCGCACGTAACCATCGATTTCGGCGATGATCGCGTGATCCTTGGGGCGACGGGCCTCGAACAGTTCGGCCACACGCGGCAGACCACCGGTGATGTCCTTGGTCTTGGCGCCTTCGCGCGGGATACGCGCAACGACGTCGCCGGCCTCGATCTTCTGGCCGTCTTCGACCGACAGGATCGCGTCCACGGACATCGGGTAGTGAACCGGGTTGCCCGCGTCGTTGCGGACCGGCTCGCCGTTTTCGTCCACCAGGATGATCTCGGGCTTCAGGTCGCTGCCTTTCGGCGCCGCGCGCCAGTCGATTACGATCTTCTGGGTCATGCCGGTTGCATCGTCGGTTTCCTCGCGCACGGCAAGGCCCGAGACCAGGTCGACATATTTCGCGGTACCGGCCTTCTCGGCGATGATCGGCAGGGTATAGGGATCCCACTCGAACAGCTTGTCGCCGCGGTTGACCTTGTCGCCATCCTTGACGAACAGCTTCGAGCCATAGCCCAGCTTGAAGCTGGCGCGCTCTTCGCCGTGCTCGTCCTTGATCACCAGCTTCATGTTCCGGCCCATGACCAGGCTTTCGCCGGCGGCATTGACCAGGATCTGCGGGTTCTCAAAGGCAACGACGCCGTCTTGGCTGGCTTCCTGGAACGATTGCTGGCCACCCTGTGCAACGCCGCCGATGTGGAAGGTCCGCATCGTCAGCTGGGTGCCGGGTTCACCGATCGACTGGGCGGCGATGATGCCGACCGCCTCGCCGGTGTTGACCATCGTCCCGCGGGCAAGGTCACGGCCGTAGCACATGGCACAGACGCCCTCTTCGCTTTCGCAGGTCAGCGGCGAGCGGATGCGGGCCGACTGAACGCCGGCTTCGTCGATGGCATCGGCCATGCGCTCGTCGATCAGCTGGCCGGCGGCCACGAGGATCTCGTCCGAACCCGGGCGCAGGATGTCCTCGGCCGCAACACGGCCCAGAACGCGCTCGGACAGCGAAGCCACGACCTCGCCGTCGTTGACGGCGGCCTCGGCGGTGATGGCGCGGTCGGTGCCGCAATCATGCTCGCGCACGATGCAGTCCTGCGCCACGTCCACCAGACGCCGGGTCAGGTAACCCGAGTTCGCCGTCTTCAGAGCGGTATCCGACAGACCCTTGCGGGCGCCGTGGGTCGAGTTGAAGTATTCAAGAACGGTCAGACCTTCCTTGAAGTTCGAGATGATCGGCGTCTCGATGATGTCGCCGTTCGGCTTGGCCATCAGGCCGCGCATGCCGCCCAGCTGTTTCATCTGCGTGACCGAGCCACGCGCACCGGAGTGCGCCATCATGTAGACCGAGTTCGGCTCCTTGTCGGCGCCGTTCTCGTCCTTCTGCACGGCCGAGATGGTGTTCATCATCGCCTCGGTGACGCGGTCGTTGCACTTCGACCAGGCATCCACGACCTTGTTGTACTTTTCGCCCTGGGTGATCAGGCCGTCCATGTACTGCTGTTCAAAGTCCTTCACCTGTTCGCGGGTCTCGTCCACGATGGCCCATTTGTCGGCCGGGATCACCATGTCGTCCTTGCCGAACGAAATGCCCGCCTTGAACGCCTCGCGGAAGCCCATCGACATGATCTGGTCACAGAAGATCACGGACTCTTTCTGGCCGCAGTAGCGGTAGACGGTGTCGATGACCTGCTGCACCTCTTTTTTGCGCAGCAGGCGGTTGACCAGGTCGAACGGAGCCTTGTTGTTCTTGGGCAGCAGAGCCCCCAGGCGCACGCGGCCCGGCGTGGTCTCATAGCGCTTCTGAACCTCGTTGCCTTCTTCGTCGATCTGAGCGATCCGCGCGGTGATCTTCGAGTGCAGATGCACCTCGCCCGCGTCCAGCGCTTGCTGGACCTCTTCGATCGAGCCGAACACCTTGCCTTCGCCCGGCATGCCTTCGCGTTCCAGGGTCAGATAGTACAGGCCCAGGATCATGTCCTGCGACGGAACGATGATCGGCGCACCGTTTGCCGGCGACAGAACGTTGTTCGTCGACATCATCAGCACGCGCGCTTCCAGCTGGGCCTCAAGGCTCAGCGGAACGTGAACGGCCATCTGGTCCCCGTCGAAGTCGGCGTTGAAGGCCGAACAGACCAGCGGGTGCAGCTGGATCGCCTTGCCTTCGATCAGAACCGGCTCGAACGCCTGAATGCCAAGACGGTGCAGCGTCGGCGCACGGTTCAGCATCACCGGGTGCTCGCGGATCACCTCGTCGAGGATGTCCCACACTTCGGGGCGCTCTTTCTCGACCAGCTTCTTCGCCTGCTTCACGGTCGAAGACAGCCCCTTGGCTTCCAGCCGCGAATAGATGAACGGCTTGAACAGTTCCAGCGCCATCTTCTTGGGCAGGCCGCACTGGTGCAGCTTGAGCTCGGGGCCGGTCACGATGACCGAACGGCCCGAGAAGTCGACGCGTTTCCCCAGCAGGTTCTGGCGGAAGCGGCCCTGCTTGCCTTTCAGCATGTCCGACAGCGATTTCAGCGGGCGCTTGTTGGCGCCGGTGATCACGCGACCACGACGGCCATTGTCGAACAGAGCGTCCACGGATTCCTGCAGCATCCGCTTTTCGTTGCGGACGATGATGTCGGGCGCGCGCAGTTCGATCAGGCGCTTCAGACGGTTGTTCCGGTTGATGACGCGGCGATACAGATCGTTCAGATCCGAGGTCGCGAAGCGGCCACCGTCCAGCGGCACCAGCGGGCGCAGTTCCGGCGGAATGACCGGGATCACGGTCATCACCATCCATTCCGGGCGGTTGCCCGATTCCAGGAAGGATTCGACGACCTTCAGGCGCTTGATGATCTTCTTGGGTTTCAGCTCACCGGTGGCTTCGGCCAGATCCGCGCGCAGCTGCTCGGCCTCGGCCTCGAGGTCGATGTTCTGCAGCATCTCACGAATGGCTTCGGCGCCGATATTGGCCTTGAACGCGTCCATGCCATAGGCATCCTGCGCGTCCATGTACTCTTCCTCGGTCAGCATCTGGCCATAGGTCAGGTCGGTCAGACCGGGCTCGATGACGACATAGTTTTCAAAGTACAGAACGCGTTCCAGATCGCGCAGCGTCATGTCCAGCATCAGACCGATGCGGCTGGGCAGCGATTTCAGGAACCAGATGTGCGCAACCGGCGCGGCCAGCTCGATGTGGCCCATACGCTCGCGGCGGACTTTCTGCAGGGTGACTTCCACACCGCATTTCTCGCAGACGACGCCGCGATATTTCATCCGCTTGTACTTGCCGCACAGACATTCGTAATCCTTAATCGGGCCAAAGATACGCGCGCAGAACAGGCCGTCACGCTCGGGCTTGAACGTGCGGTAGTTGATGGTTTCCGGCTTCTTGATCTCGCCATAGGACCAAGACAGGATTCGTTCCGGCGACGCCAGCGAGACCTTGATCTCGTCGAAAACCTTCGGCGGGGTCAGCGGGTTGAACGGGTTGTTGGTGATTTCCTGGTTCATTTGTTACCTCAAATCTTGCGGAAGGGGGGACGGGAGAAAGGGCGCGCGGCCCCTACTCCTCAACCTCCGCATCCAGGAGTTCCATATTCAGGCCGAGGCCACGGACTTCTTTGACCAGAACGTTGAACGATTCCGGTACGCCCGCCTCGAAGTTGTCCTCGCCCTTGACGATCGACTCATAGACCTTGGTCCGGCCGGCGACGTCATCCGACTTGACGGTCAGCATCTCCTGCAAGGTGTAGGCGGCGCCATAGGCTTCCAGAGCCCAGACCTCCATCTCACCAAAGCGCTGACCACCGAACTGCGCCTTGCCGCCCAGCGGCTGCTGGGTCACCAGGCTGTAGGGCCCGGTCGAACGCGCGTGGATCTTGTCGTCCACCAGGTGGTGCAGTTTCAGCAGGTACTTGACGCCCACGGTCACCGGACGCGCGAACTGCTCGCCGGTGCGGCCGTCGAACAGGATGCTCTGGCCGCTGGTGTCAAAGCCCGCGCGAACCAGCGCGTCGTTGACGTCGGCCTCTTTCGCACCGTCGAAGACCGGAGTTGCGATCGGCACGCCGCGGGTGACGTTGCTGGCCGCTTCGACCAGTTCGTCCTCGCTCATGTTCGAGATGCCCTCGGCATAGACGTCCTCGCCATAGGCGTGCTTCATCGCGTCGCGTACCGGCGTCAGGTCGCCCGAACGGCGGTATTCCTGCAGCGCCTCGTCGATCTTCAGACCCAGACCGCGCGCGGCCCAGCCCATGTGGGTTTCAAGGATCTGACCGACGTTCATACGCGACGGCACGCCCAGCGGGTTCAGACAGAAGTCGATCGGGGTACCATCGGCCAGGAACGGCATGTCCTCCATCGGCACGACCTTCGAGATCACACCCTTGTTCCCGTGACGGCCGGCCATCTTGTCGCCCGGCTGCAGCTTGCGCTTCACGGCGATGAAGACCTTGACCATCTTCATCACGCCCGGCGGCAGGTCATCGCCACGGCGGACCTTCTCGACCTTGTCCTCGAAACGGGCATCCAGGGCGCGTTTCTGCACCTCGTACTGCTCGTTCAGGGCCTCGACGACCTGGGCGTCCTTCTCGTCTTCCAGCGCCAGCTGCCACCACTGACCGCGGGTCAGCGACTCGAGCAGCTCTTCGGTGATCTCCGAGCCCGCCTTGACGCCTTTCGGCCCCTTGACGGCGGTCTTGCCCAGCAGCATCGACTTGAGACGCGCATAGATGTTGCGGTCGAGGATCGCCAGCTCGTCATCCCGGTCACGGGCCAGACGCTCGACTTCCTCGCGCTCGATCTGCAGCGCACGCTCGTCCTTCTCGACGCCGTGACGGTTGAAGACGCGAACTTCGACGACCGTACCGTAATCGCCCGGCTTCACGCGCAGCGAGGTGTCGCGCACGTCAGATGCTTTTTCACCAAAGATGGCGCGCAGCAGCTTTTCTTCCGGGGTCATCGGGCTTTCGCCCTTCGGAGTGATCTTGCCGACCAGAATGTCGCCCGGCTCCACATCCGCGCCGATGTAGACGATGCCCGCCTCGTCGAGGTTGCGCAGCGCTTCCTCACCGACATTCGGGATGTCGCGGGTGATCTCTTCCGGGCCCAGCTTGGTGTCACGGGCGGCGACTTCGAATTCCTCGATATGGACCGAGGTGAACACGTCGTCCCGCGCGATGCGTTCCGAGATCAGGATCGAGTCCTCGTAGTTGTAGCCGTTCCACGGCATGAACGCGACGATCACGTTTTTGCCCAGAGCCAGTTCACCCATGTCAGTCGACGGACCGTCGGCGATGACCTCGCCCTTCTGGACCTTGTCGCCCACCTTGACCAGCGGACGCTGGTTGATGCAGGTGTTCTGGTTCGACCGCTGGAACTTGCGCAGGCGGTAGATGTCAACGCCGGCATCGCCCAGTTCCAGATCCTCGGTGGCACGCACAACGATACGCTGGGCATCGACCTGGTCGATGATACCTGCGCGTTTCGCCTGGATCGCGGCGCCCGAGTCGATGGCAACCTTGCCCTCGATCCCGGTACCGACCAGCGGCGCCTCGGCGCGCAGCAGCGGAACCGCCTGACGTTGCATGTTCGAACCCATCAGGGCGCGGTTGGCGTCGTCGTTTTCAAGGAACGGGATCAGCGAGGCCGCAACCGAGACCAGCTGTTTCGGCGACACGTCGATCAGGTCGACGTTTTCACGCGGGGCCAGGGTGTAGTCCCCGGCCTGACGGGTCGAGACCAGATCGTTGATGAACTTGCCGTTCTCGTCCAGCGTCGCGTTGGCCTGGGCCACGGTGTGACGCATTTCCTCGGTCGCGGACATGTAGTGGACCTCGTCGGTCACCTGCCCGTCCTTGACGACGCGATAGGGGGTTTCGATGAAGCCGTACTTGTTCACGCGGGCAAAGGTGGCCAGCGAGTTGATCAGACCGATGTTCGGACCTTCCGGCGTTTCGATCGGGCACATCCGGCCATAGTGGGTCGGGTGCACGTCGCGCACCTCAAAGCCCGCACGCTCGCGGGTCAGACCGCCGGGGCCAAGCGCCGACAGGCGGCGTTTGTGGGTGACCTCGGACAGCGGGTTGGTCTGGTCCATGAACTGCGACAGCTGCGAGGAGCCAAAGAATTCACGCACGGCGGCCGCGGCCGGTTTCGCGTTGATCAGGTCCTGCGGCATGACGGTGTCGATCTCGACCGAAGACATGCGCTCCTTGATGGCGCGCTCCATGCGCAGCAGGCCGACGCGGTACTGGTTTTCCATCAGTTCGCCGACCGAGCGCACGCGGCGGTTGCCCAGGTGGTCGATGTCGTCGATGTCGCCCTTGCCGTCGCGCAGTTCCACCAGTGCCTTGATGCAGGCCACGATGTCTTCGCGGTCCAGCGTGCGCTGGGTGTCGGGCTTGTCCAGCGCCAGGCGCATGTTCATCTTCACGCGGCCCACGGCGGACAGGTCATAGCGCTCGCTGTCGAAGAACAGCGTGTCGAACAGCGCCGAAGCGGCCTCGACGGTGGGCGGCTCGCCCGGGCGCATGACGCGGTAGATGTCCATGAGCGCGGTTTCCCGGTTCATGTTCTTGTCCTGCGCCATGGTGTTGCGGATGTAGGGGCCGACATTGACGTTGTCGATGTCCAGAACCGGAATGTCGGTAATGCCCGCATCCAGCAGCTCTTTGACGGTGCCGCCGATCAGCTCGCCGTCCTTGTCGTATTCCAGCGTCAGCTCGTCACCGGCCTCGACATAGATCGCGCCGGTTTCCTCGTTGATGATGTCCTTGGCGACGAACTTGCCCACAATGTGATCGAAGGGCACCAGCAGATGGGTGATCTTGCCCTCTTCGATGATCTTCTTGACCGCGCGCGGGGTGACCTTCTTGCCGGCTTCGGCGATGATTTCACCGGTCTTGGCGTCGACCAGATCATAGGTCGGACGGGTACCGCGCACACGCTCGGGGAAGAACGGCGTGACCCAGCCCTTCTTCTTGTCCAGCTTGTAGGACACGGTGTCATAATAGGCATCCATGATGCCTTCCTGATCCAGACCCAGCGCATAGAGCAGCGTCGTCACCGGCAGCTTGCGGCGACGGTCGATGCGGGCATAGACGATGTCCTTGGCGTCGAACTCGAAGTCCAGCCAGCTGCCGCGATACGGGATGATGCGGCAGGCAAACAGCAGCTTGCCCGAGGAATGGGTCTTGCCCTTGTCATGGTCGAAGAACACGCCGGGCGACCGGTGCATCTGCGACACGATCACGCGCTCGGTGCCATTGACGATGAAGGTGCCGTTGGGCGTCATCAGGGGCATGTCGCCCATGAACACGTCCTGCTCCTTGATGTCCTTGACCGACTTGGCCCCGGTATCTTCATCGACATCGAACACGATCAGGCGCAGGGTGACCTTCAGCGGCGCGCTGTAGGTCATGTCGCGCTGCATGCACTCTTCGACGTCGTATTTCGGCTTTTCCAGCTCGTATTTCACGAACTCGAGAACCGAGGTTTCATTGAAATCCTTGATCGGGAAAACCGACTGGAACACGCCTTGAATGCCTTCGCCGTCGGTCGGCTGGTCGGCATCGCCAGAGCGCAGGAACAGATCGTAAGAAGATTTCTGGACCTCGATGAGGTTCGGCATTTCCAGCACTTCGCGGATTTTGCCGTAGTATTTCCGAAGACGTTTCTGGCCAAGGAACGATTGAGCCATGTCAGATGTCACCTTTCGATATTCTCAGCGGACAAAGGCACCGCCGGGCTCCGGCACCTTTTCCATACGAGACGACACGTCCGGATCAATTCATGGCCACCGTCCCGAGTGGCAGCCTCCCGATCCGCGAACCGCGTCTTAGAAAACACCCCGCCGCATGGGGCCCTTTCTAAGACAGGTTCGGCTGAGCCCGGATTCCTCCGGACCCAGCCAGAATTTGCGGTGCTTCAGCGATGCACCAGCAGACCGACTTAGGCCAGCTCGACCTCGGCGCCAGCTGCTTCCAGCTTGCCTTTGATCTCTTCGGCTTCCGCCTTGTCCACGCCTTCTTTGATCTTGCCGCCGGCTTCGACCAGTTCCTTGGCTTCTTTCAGGCCCAGGCCGGTGATGCCGCGAACTTCTTTGATGACGTTGATTTTCGAAGCGCCGGCGTTCTTCAGAACGACGTCGAATTCGGTCTTCTCTTCCTCGGCTGCGCCACCGGCGTCACCGCCAGCTGCTGCGACCATGACGGCGCCGCCAGCTGCGGGCTCGATGCCGTACTCGTCCTTGAGGATGGTTTTCAGTTCTTGTGCTTCCAGCAGGGTCAGACCAACGATCTCTTCTGCCAGTTTCTTCAGATCAGCCATTGTATCAGCTCTTTCCGTTTACAGTGTGTGTTCCAACGTCAGGGCATGCGCCCCACGCAGATCATTCAGTGCCAACCGCTTACGCAGCTTCCGCCTTCTCTTCGATGGTGGAAAGGATGCTTGCGATGTTGCTTGCAGGTGCGCCAATCGCGCCAGCGATGTTCGAAGCAGGTGCGCCAATGCAGCCCACGATCGAAGCAATGAGCTCCTCACGCGACGGCATTTTCGAGACGGCTTCGACGCCGGCACGGTCCAGAGCGTTCTCGCCCATAGCACCGCCAAGGATTTCGAACTTCTTGTTCTCCTTGGCGAAGTCCTCGGCCACCTTGGCTGCTGCCACGGGGTCCTCGGAATAGGTCAGAACGGTCATACCCGTCAGCAGGTCGGCCATGCTTTCACACGGCTTACCCTCGAGGGCGATTTTGGCGAGCCTGTTCTTGGCAACACGCACGGAACCGCCCGCTTCGCGTGCACGCGCGCGCAGGTCCTGCATCTCGGCAACTGTCAGACCGGCGTAGTGAGCAACCACCACGACGCCAGAGCTTTCGAAGATCTGGCCGAGTTCCTCGACCACTTTCTCTTTCTGGGCTCTATCCACAGTTCTCTCCAAGTTAGGGACGAAATATCATCCCGGCTCAATTTTGCCGGGCTCGCACCCGGCGTTCAGGTCCGTGATACGGGGTGGAGCCAAAATATCGCCCGAGGGTGGGACCCTCGATCTTTTGGTCTTACCCGTCTCAGGCAGGAAATTAAGACCCCAAGCAGGGCCACCCACCGTCTTGGACGAAACGAAATAAAGCGCACGACGAATCGCACGCTTTATTCCGCAGCCCTCTTTAGGGCAGATGGACGGGGTTTCCAAGCCCAAATTTCGCCAGCGAAGGCGCCCGCTCAAGCCTCGGACGGGATGTGAAGATGCGCTCTCAGCAACGCCGCGTCCGCGGTATTGATCGACATCGCCGCCGTCGGCCCGAAATCGGCCACCCAGCGGTCGATATCCGGGAACAGCGCCAGGATTTCGTCCCGCTGCGCGCTTGACAGGGCGCTCACGGAATTCTCGGCCAGGAAAAAGCTCTCGGTCAGTGCGCCGTTTGACCGGACCAGTTGATGGCGATCAAACATGAAATGCGTGTATCGCACGGTTTCCATCCTGCGCCTCGCCACCCCCGGCAATCCGCACAGATGTTTTGCCGCCACCAGAACTTCGGACTCTCCGAACAACATCTCGGCCATGGAGGCCGCGACAAGCACCCGATGCTGCGGCGACAGGACCAGTTCCCGCGTATTCCCGATCACGCCGGGCGCGAAGACGACCGGCGCGAAAGCGCCAGCACCTTCGACTTCGGAATGGCCGACCCATCGAACCACCTGCAGCCCCGCGTCGCGGGTCCAGACCTTGTGCCCCGGGATGATATCCTCGATCGGCACCTCGCCCTGCTCGGCGCGGATCATGGTTCCCGGACCGAAACAGGCCACGAAATTGGAATAGCGGGATGACCCCGTATTCGACCCGCTGACCTTGATGTAGGACGTTCCCGAGACCAGCGGGTCCGAGGTCGCGTAGCCCCAGACATTGGAGGTCTGTCCGTTCTGGGAGAACACGTAGATATCGATTTCAGGTCCGGTCGGGTTGCCGTTGGCGTCCAGTGCGCGCACGGTGATGATCGACTCGCTTTCGACCTGCGTGCCGTTCGCGACCATCCCCTTGCCGTCGGTGATCACGTGGCGCGACGGTTGGTCATCGTTAAACACGTTTTGGGCGGCCTGTCCACGAGATCTGTCGTCCAGCGTGATTGTCGCGCCGGTCCCGGCGGAATACTGAAAGATCGTCCCGTTCGGCGTGTCCGAGTTGTTGATGATCGGATTGCCGACAATGGACGCATTGGAACTGCTCGTGACGATCAGGCTCTCGCTGTCCTGGGCAAAAAAACTTCTTTGAACCATTATCCTTGCTACCGTCTCTACCCCGCGCGACCGGCGCGGCGCCACACCTCAAGCCGGTTTTAGCGAATTGTCATCCGGTTGCAAAAGCAAAACTGCCATCTTCCTTGACGGATACTGGCTCGACCGAAACGCAAAGCCCCCGGCAAGGCGTGCTTGCCGGGGGCATGTCGTTGACTCCGATGGGTCGGCTTATTCGCTGGCCGCCTCGGCGACGTCCACGGTCACGCCGGGGCCCATGGTCGAGCTCAGCGCGATCTTCTTCATGTAGGTGCCCTTGGCGCCCGACGGCTTGGCCTTGGCCACGGCCGAAATGAAGGCGCGGACGTTCTCGGCCAGCTTGGCTTCGTCGAAGGACGCCTTGCCGACGCCGGCATGCACCACGCCGCCTTTTTCCGCCTTGAACTGAACCTCACCGCCCTTGGCTGCTTCCACGGCCGCTTTCACGTCCATGGTCACGGTGCCGACCTTGGGGTTTGGCATCAGGTTGCGGGGGCCCAGGATCTTGCCCAGGCGGCCGACGATCGGCATCATGTCCGGGGTCGCGATGCAGCGGTCAAAGTCGATGTTGCCGGCCTGAATGCTTTCCATCAGGTCCTCGGCGCCGACGATGTCCGCACCGGCCTCTTTCGCCTCGTCCGCCTTGGCGCCACGGGCGAAGACGGCAACGCGCATGTCCTTGCCGGTGCCGTTCGGCAGACCGACGACGCCGCGCACCATCTGGTCGGCGTGGCGGGTGTCGACACCCAGGTTCATGGCGATTTCGATGGTTTCGTCGAACTTCGCGGTCGCGTTGGCCTTGACCAGTTTGACAGCTTCCTCGACCGACAGGTTTTCCTTGCCGGCGACAGCTTCGCGCGCTGCGCGGGTACGTTTACCGAGTTTTGCCATCTTACTTCACCTCGATGCCCATGGAACGGGCCGAGCCCAGGATGATCTGCATTGCGCCTTCGATGTCATTGGCGTTCAGATCCTTCATCTTGGCTTCGGCGATTTCACGCACCTGAGCCACCGTGACGGTCGCAACGGTCTCGCGGCCGGGGTTCTCTGCGCCTTTCGGGCGGTTGCGCTTGCCGACCGGCTTCAGACCGGCTGCCTTCTTCAGGTAGTACGACGCCGGCGGCGTCTTGATGTCCATGGTAAAGGACTTGTCCTGATAGTAGGTAATCACGGTCGGGCACGGAGCGCCGGGCTCCATGTCTGCGGTCTTGGCGTTGAACGCCTTGCAGAATTCCATGATGTTGATACCGCGCTGACCCAGCGCCGGACCAACCGGCGGCGACGGGTTTGCCTGACCTGCAGGAACCTGCAGCTTCATCGTACCAGCAAGCTTCTTGGCCATTTGGTTTTCCTTTCAACATAGGTGAAACGCGTTTCACCCGGTTTGTGTTGCGTGGTCCGATCCGGAATCGCGATCCCTGCGATCTCCCACGAGAGAATCTCGCCCGAAGACGATAGGGGCGGCGTTTACAGCGGAACGGAGGAGTTGGCAAGGGGCTGCCGGCAGGACCTGAACACAGGCCCGCCCGGCCGCATGCGCCTCGGCAGCTCGGCGACGGCGCCTTAGAGTTTCACGTTGTGCTTGCTGAAGAACGCCCGCATCCGGCTGTCGAGAAAGCCCCTGCCCGTCGCAATCTGCATGAGCTCGAACGCACAGCCGTTGTTGACCTCGACCGCAACCGGCCCATCGTCCGTCAGTGCGATATCGGTCGACCCAAAGTGGTTCGCCGCATGTAGAAACGCGATCTTCCGGTTCAATTCCCTCAACTCGCCCCATAACGGCAGCGTTTCACCGACAAGCTTGCGGTCGGAGTCCGGCAGCGCATCCAACGCGACGCGGCGGCCATTTTCACGGCCGCCAGCCCCGTCACTTCACCGGTCTCCGGGTCGAGGTTGCACAACAGGTTGCCCGGACGCCAGAAATTGTCGGCGATATTGCCTGCCATGGGCAGCTTGAGCATCGCAAACGGCACGGAAAGCTGGTCGTCGTCGATCAGGTTCAGGCAACGCACGGTTGCGATCGCATCGGTGATGCCATCGAAAAACCTGTGCGGCTTGAGACAGTCCTGAAAGATGTAGGGGATATCGCCAAGGGCCGAGTCGGCGAACGCGTCGAATGTCTGCGGGTCATGACCAGTCGCGATGACATGCGTGTCGGTATGCGCCGAAATACGCATGGCGCCGGCGCTCCACATGCCACCGATGGGCTTGGCAAAGACAGGGGACGATCCCCGGGCCGACAGGAAGGACTTCAGGTCTTCGCCGCTCGTCAGTTTCGGCGTGTTGCCGAACTGGCGGACGCTGCGGTCAAAGACGGCCAGTGTCCTGGGTGTCGGCACGCCGTTATGCTCCAGAAAACAGGCGGACAGCCACTTGTCTTCGGTCAGCGCCCACCACTGCGCGTCGTTGCAGGCATTGACGAGCGGCCAGTGAATGTGGGCGGAAACGAACTCCTCGCGCTCGGCATCCGACCAACGCGCGCGGTCATAGAGTTCATACAGGAAATACTCATAGAACTTCAGCTTGCCGCTTTTTCTGCGGAGCTTGAGAAAATCGAAA
Source organism: Ruegeria intermedia (assembly GCF_900129345.1). GTDB lineage: Bacteria > Pseudomonadota > Alphaproteobacteria > Rhodobacterales > Rhodobacteraceae > Ruegeria > Ruegeria intermedia. The sequence goes on from NZ_FQVK01000015.1 coordinate 18,857, forward strand.
GCAAGCGAGAACGGGCTTTTGCCGGTCGCACGCGCGACTTCCACGAGCTGACTGGAAACATTGATTGTCTCCTTGCCTTTGATGGCCTCTACATCCTGCGCAAAAGCTGTCATTTTTCAGCTGTCCCTCGATTGTCGCCTCGTTGGAAAAAATCCAGAAAAAATGTGTCGATACTTGGGCGGAGGCAAGACCCATTCCGGCACGCCGGGCACCAGACGAAAAACGCCGCGATGCGTGTGGCATCGCGGCGTGCGCAGAAGGATGGAAGGCCCCTCAGCTCTGCTTGGTGACCTGCGTGAAATCCAGTTCGACCGGCGTCTCGCGACCGAAGATCGAAACCGAAACCTTCAGCTTCTGGTTCTCTTCGTCCACGCCTTCGACCATACCGTCGAAATCCTCGAACGGGCCGTCGTTGACCTTGACCTTCTCGCCCACCTCAAAGCTGATGAGGGTGCGCGGCGCTTCTTCGCCTTCCTGCACGCGGTTGAGGATCTGGTTCACCTCGGCGTCGCGCATCGGCATCGGGCGGCCCTGCGGGCCCAGAAAGCCGGTGACCCGGTTGATCGAGTTGATCAGGTGATAGCCCTTGTCCGACATTTCCATGTGGACCAGAACGTAACCGGGCATGAAGCGGCGCTCGGTCGTGACCTTCTTGCCGCGGCGCACCTCGATTACCTCTTCGGTGGGCACCAGAACCTCGTCGATCTCGTCCTCAAGGCCCTGTTCGGCCACAGCCGTGCGGATCTGCTCTGCGATCTTCTTTTCGAAATTCGAAAGAACGCTGACCGAGTACCACCGTTTCGCCATGAACCTGCCGTCCTTGTTTGCCTTTGGCGCGCCGCGTCAAAGGGCGCACCGGAATTGAATTTCTGTCGCGGCCCCGCCGCGTGATCCGGAATAAAAAGCGGCGCGCAGCCCGAATCGCCGCACGCCCATCCCGAAAGGTACCGCGTCACCTAAACCGACATCGCGCGCTGTGCAAGAGGGCAGTGCCCCAAGAGGGCGGCATGACGGGGTTTTCCCGCGCGGCGGGACCTAGTTGAACGCACCCAGGATCAGTTGCAGCCCGCCGCGGATGCCCAGATCGACCAGCGCGAAGAACACCGCGGTCAGCGCCGCCATGATGAACACCATGACCGTGGTCAGCAGCACCTCGCGCCGGGTCGGCCAGACGACCTTCGAGACTTCGGCACGGACTTGCTGAATGAACTGGATCGGGTTTGTGGTGGCCATGAGGCTTTATCTCTCTGCTAGCGGATGGGCCGGACATATCCGGGCATTGCGGCAATTTCAAGGGCCGGCGACAGGACCGTCACGGCTTGGGGTGATCATCCCACTGGTTGCTCAGGATGCGGCGGGCGTCGCCCTCGGGGTCGTCATACTGGTTGGAGCGCACGGTATAGATGAAGGCCACAAGGCCAACGCCGCCCAGAAACAGGGAAATCGGGATCAGATAGGCCAGCACTTCCATTCAGGTCACCTCAGGCGCAGGGCGTTCAGGGATACGGTAATCGACGAGGTGGACATCGCCAAGGCCGCGATCAGGGGCGTCGCCAGACCCGCCACCGCCAGCGGCACGGCGATCACGTTGTAAATGGTCGCGATCCGGAAGTTTTCGCGAATCCGCTTCGTCGCCTTTTCGGCGGTCCGGCAGGCATCTGCGATCGGCGACAGGTCGGTGCCCAGCAGAACGATATCCGAGGCCACCCGCGCCGCGTCCAGCGCCGAGGCCGGCGAGATCGACACATGCGCCGCCGCCAGCGCCGCCGTGTCATTCAGCCCGTCACCCACCATCAGAACGCGATGGCCCTGATCGGTCAGCGTTTGGACATGGGCCGCCTTGTCCTGCGGCAGGGCGCGGGCGAGCCAGGTCTCGATGCCCAGCTTGTCGGCCAAAGCCTGCACAGCGGTCGGCGCATCGCCCGAAATCAGGATGACATCCTTGCCGCCGTCACGCAGGGCGCGCACCGCCTCGGCCGCGCCGGGGCGCAGGCTGTCGACAAACCGGAAGGCAACGGGCGCGCGGTCACCCACCGCCAGCCAGGCCGTGGTTTCGGCACCGTCCGGTGCACCCACCCACTCCGCCCGGCCCAGTCGCACCCGCTGTCCGGCATGCTGGCCTTCGGTGCCAAAACCCGGAACCTCGGAGATGTCGGACACATCCGCCGGGGTGATCCCCGCATCCCGCGCCGCGCGCGCCAGGGCAACCGACAAGGGATGCGCCGACGCCTCGGCCAGCGCCAACGCAATGGCCAGATCGTCCCGGGCGATTTCAGGCAGGTTCACCAGGTCCGGCGTACCCTCGGTCAAAGTGCCGGTCTTGTCGAACACGACCGTGTCGACCTCGGCCAGTCGTTCCAGCGCCGTGGCGTGCTTGATCAGCATCCCCTTGCGGAACAGGCGCCCCGATGCCGCCGTCGTCACCGCCGGAACCGCCAGCCCCAGCGCACAGGGACAGGTGATGATCAGCACCGCCGCCGCGATGTTCAGCGCCGTACGGATATCGCCGGAATACAGGTACCAGCCCACGAAGCTGAGCGCCGACAGAATATGCACGCCGGGCGCGTAAAGCTTGGCCGCCTTGTCGGCCAGCGAGGTATAGCGCGACCGCCCCGATTCGGCGATGGCCACCAGATCGGCCATCCGGTGCAGCGAGGTGTCCTCGCCCACCGCCGTGGCGCGGATGGTCAACGGGCCGGTCAGGTTCACCTCGCCGGCGCTGACCTGCGTGCCGGGTTGCGCGAAAACCGGGAGCGTCTCGCCGGTCAGCAGCGAGCGGTCCAGCTCGGACCGGCCCGACACGATCTGGCCGTCCACGGGCATGCGGGCGCCGGGGCGCACCAGTATCAGATCACCCACCTTTAGCGCCGCGACGCCGACCTCCTCCTCGGCCCCGTTGCGCAGGCGAATGGCGCGGGGGACTTCGAGCGCCGTCAATTCCTCGGCCGCCGAACGGGCGGCGGCGCGCGTGCGGTAATCCAGATACCGCCCCGCCAGCAGAAAGAAAGTGAGCGTCAGGGCCGCATCGAAATAGGCATGCTTGCCACTCAGCGCGGTTTCCCACAGCGACGTGACCAGCGCCAGCACGATCGCCAGCACGATCGGCACGTCCATGTTCAGGCGGCGCACGCGCAGCGCGCTCCAGGCGTTCTCGAAAAACGGCTGGGCCGAAAAGGCGATCGCCGGCAGTGTGATCGCCGCCGAAATCCAGTGGAACATGTCGCGTGTCGCGTCCGTGGCCCCGGACCAGACCGACACCGACAGCAGCATCACGTTCATCGAGGCAAAACCGGCAACCGCCAGCCGCATCAGCAGATCGCGCCCGGCCTTGTCGGCCTGGGTGGCGGACAGCGCGCCTGGGTCCAGCTCGTGCGCCTCGTATCCGACCCGCTCCAGTACCGGGATCAGATCGGCGGCGCGCAGATCCGGCGCGGCCTTGATCAGCGCCCGCTTCAGCGTCAGGTTCACGCGCGCATCCTGCACGCCGGGCACGGCGTTCAGGGCCTGCTCGACATTCGCGATACAGGCCGAGCAATGAATGCCGGGCAGCGACAGCGCGATCTGGGCATCCTTCGGAACCGGACGGGCTGCATCAGCCGGGGCGGCAATGCACCCCGGGCAGGCTGCAGCAGTCGGCGTGATCTGCCCGCCCATCGGATCAGCCCTTCACGTACAACGGAATGCGTCGGGTGAACTCGGCGCCGTCATGGTCACGCGCCACCAGCCGGACGTTCCAGTTGCCCTTGGCCAGAGTCGCCGGGGCGGAGTAGGCCACGCCGTCAAAGGTGAAATCCGGCGCGAAATCGTCGCGCACATGGGTGGCACGCCCCACGACAGCCTGCAATTCGGCCACGCGGACCGGATCGCCCTGCGCGTCGGTGATGTGCAGGATCAACAGCCCGCCCTTGGTTTCCGCGGTGGCGTCCCAACCCAGCGCCTGCTGTTCGTGCAGACGTTCGTTGAACTCCTGGCTGGCCACGTACGAGTTCTTGACCTCGAGCCCCGGGAAGGTCTTGACCGCGCTGTAGGCCAGAACAAGGTTGACCGCGATGATCACACCGAACGCACCCACGAATACGGCCAGCGCATGTTTGCCGGTGAATTGCCGTTCGCTCATGTCTCAGTTCCCCCGCCCGTTGAACGTGGTGTCTTTGTAGGCCCGCTCGCCGCTGGCCAAGTCCTCGACCCAGATACGAACCGGTGTCGTGTCAGCCGCCGCCGGGGCCGAATCCTTAGGTGCCACTATATACACACGCGTCAGATGTGCGGTATCCGCCGGGACATTCACCGTATCCTGTGCTTCGCCTTCGATCTGAAGCTGCATCGCGGGATCGCCCACCAGCGACAGCTTGAACAACCGGTCCTCGCCATGCTTGTTGCGCAGCCGCACGTCGTAGGTGTTGCGGATCGATCCGTCGGACATGGTCACGAAGGTCGGGTTGCGCACCGGCGCCACCGTCAGGTCTATGTCCGATCGGATGAACAGCGCGAACAGCAGGGCAAACCCCACCGCCGACCACAGCGAGGTGTACAGAATCGTGCGCGGGCGGAAGATATGCTTCCAGATGCTCTTGGGCGGCAGCCCCGAGCGTTCGCGCTGTTCATCGCTGAGCGCCATGTAGTCGATTAGGCCGCGCGGCTTGCCGACCTTTTCCATCATTTCGTCGCAGGCATCGATGCACAGGGCGCAGGTGATGCATTCCAGCTGCTGCCCGTCGCGGATGTCGATCCCCATCGGGCAGACGTTGACGCAGGCGTAACAGTCGATGCAGTCGCCCAACCCTTCGCGGTTCTTGCCCTTGCCGCGAGGCTCACCCCGCCACTCGCGATAGCCCACCACCAGCGTGTCCTCGTCCATCATCGCTGCCTGGATGCGCGGCCAGGGACAGGCATAGATGCAGATCTGTTCGCGCGCGAAGCCTCCGAAGAAAAAGGTCGTGCCGGTCAGGATCAGCATCGTCGTATAGGCGATGGGATGCGCATTGCCGGTGACCAGATCGCGCGCCAGCGTCGGCGCGTCGGCAAAATAGAAGACCCAGGCCCCGCCCGTGGCGAGACCGATCAGGAACCAGGCCGTCCATTTCGTCAGGCGCAGGCGGGCCTTGCGGAGATCAAGCTTTTTCTGCCGGTGCAGGCGCAGCCGGGCGTTCCGGTCGCCCTCGATCCAGCGCTCGACCAGAATGAACAGATCGGTCCAGACCGTTTGCGGGCAGGCATAGCCGCACCACACCCGCCCCAGAGCCGAGGTGAACAGGAACAACCCCAGACCGGCCATGATGAGCAGACCCGCGACGAAATAGAATTCGTGGGGCCAAATCTCGATCCAGAAGAAGTAGAACCGCCGGTTCGCCAGGTCCAGAAGCACCGCCTGGTCCGGCAGGCTGGGGCCGCGGTCCCAGCGGATCCAGGGCGTTATGTAGTAGATCCCCAGCGTGACGGCCATGATGATCCATTTGAGGTTTCGAAACCTGCCAGAAACGCGCCGTGGAAAGATCGGTTCCCTTGCGGCGTAAAGGCTGGGGGCTGGGCTTTGATCGCTCACGGTATGGCTCCGGATCTTGATGTTTGTCGGGCGACTTGTTCCAGATCATACACCGGACAACTTTGACATGGGTCAAAAGCGCATCGCACAGACACCTTTTGTCACACCCCGTTTGCTTGGCGTTTCAGCCACCCGACGAACGTCTTGACCGCCTTTCTCTGCGGCGTTTGCGCCGTCACGATGTGATACCCTCGGGCGTCCGGTGCGACATGAAGTTCAGCTAGTCTTCCGGCCACGATATCACGTTCGACGAAATGTCGCACCGTCACCGTGACCCCCTGCCCCGCGCGCACGCCCTCAAGGACCAGATTGCCCGGCAGACTGGTCCGTCCGGCGCCGGGATCCATCGCCGCCCCATGTTGGGCCAGCCATGTGCTGGCTTCGGTCGTGCCCACCTCTTCGAGCCAGGGCAAACGGGCCAGATCAGCCGGCGACCATTCGGACCTGGACCCCAGAAGACTGGGCGCGGCGACGATGACCATCGGAGTTTGCAGCAACATCTCGGACCGGACGCCCGGCCAGTCGCCTGCTCCGTATCGAATCGCAACATCCACCCCGCCGGGGCGCAGATCGACCAGTTCGGGTGACGGATCCAGGGTCAGATCGATCCCGGGATGATCCGACCGGAACATCGGCAACCGCGGCATCAGCCATGAAGCCGCGAATGAGGCGGTCAGCGAAATGTGCACCGGCCGGTCCTCGCCCGCGTGCACCAGGTCCGAGACCGCCGCATGGATGGCGCCGAACCCCAGCTGAACGCCGCGGGCCAAGTGTTCGCCATCCGACGTCAGGACCAGCGTTTTGCCCGTCCGGTCCAACAGGGTCACGCCCAGATGTGCCTCAAGTGCGCGCAACTGCTGGCTGATGGCGGCATGGCTTACATTCAGCGCAGCACCGGCCTTGACGATATTTCTGTGCTCGGCAAAGGCTGCAAAGGCCCGCAGCGCCGCCAAAGGCGGAAGGTTCAGCCAGTCCATATGTAACCTCAGCTTACATCTAAACATGGTAATTGAGTCGCAAATATCCGGTCAAGAGCCGATGCTGGAACCCGAGTTCATCGCATCAGGAGAAATACCATGCTGAACATCTACGCCGCGTCCTTCATGACCGCCACGCGGTTGAACGCGCCCAAGCTGCGCGACGCGCCCAAACCGAATGCACCCAAAAGGAAAAGATGGCTGCCTGCCGGACACTGGTGGATCGGCAAGAGCCGCGAGTTGGATCCGCGCAACCTTTAGGATCGGGTTGCATGCCAGCGCTGGACCGGGGCCACTGTCAGCCCTATTTTCAGGAAATGCGGTGCCGGCTGTTCAGGAAACGCGCGAACAGATGGAACAGCCGGCACCTTGGCCTTCGGGCGGCGAACCGCCCTAAGGTGTTCGTGTATCTACTGACCACCACCCAATTGGTGGACATAGGCGGAAACCGCACGGATCTGCGCTTCGGTCAGGCGGTTCTGCCAGGCGGGCATCACGCCGAACCGGCTGTAGGTCACGGTCTCGGTCAGGGTCTTTTCATCCCCGCCATACAACCAGATCGCATCGGTCAGGTTCGGAGCGCCTTGGGTCACGTCGCCCTTGCCGTCCTCGCCATGGCAGGCCGCGCAGTTGTCCTCGAACACGACCTTGCCGGCCTGCGCCGCCGCATCATCGGTCTGGGCGCCGCTCAGCGACATCACGTACTGGACGACCTGGGAGATTTCCTCGGGCTCGAGGATTTCACCGAAGGCCGGCATCTCGGAATAGCGGGCTTCGTCGCTTTCCTCGTTCCGAATACCGTGTGCAACGGTGTGGACGATGTCCTCGAGGGTGCCGCCCCACAGCCAGGCGTCGTCAAGCAGGTTGGGGAAGCCTTTGGCCCCCTGCGCGCCCGAACCGTGGCACTGCGCGCACCAGGTGCGGAAGACCGCGCCGCCTGCGTTGACCGCGTATTGCTGCAGGTTGGGGTCCTTCGAGATATCCTCGAGCGGAGTCGCGACCAGGGCTGCGTTCAGCGGGGCGTTGCGCTCTTCGAACTCGACGATTTCCTGCTGGACGTTGGCCCGCGTGGACCAGCCCAGCACACCGGCGGTCGCCGACTGCACCAACGGCCAGGCCGGGTACAGGATCGTGTAGATCACGCCCCAGACTATCGTGGCGTAGAAGGTCCACAACCACCAGCGCGGCATCGGGTTGTCGAATTCCTCGATCCCGTCCCAGCTGTGGCCCGTCGTCTTGGGATCACCCGGCTGTTTTTCAGGTGTCTTGCTCATTTCCGCGCCTCCTCGGATGTGGCGGGTTTGTCTTGATGCCGGAAGGGAATGTTTGCGGTGTCCTTGTATTCCTTCGTGGCGCCGGGGCGGAAAACCCAGATCACGACGCCGATGAAGAAGGCGAACAGGACCAGCAGCATCCAACTGTCGGCGAATTGCCTTAGAATTGTGTACTCTTCCATCACACCCTCCGTCAGCGGCTGGCGACCGGGGTGAAAGTCGAGAAATCGACCAGCGTTCCCAGCATCTGCAGATAGGCGATCAGCGCATCCGCTTCGGTCAGCTCGGGCTGGCCGTCAAAGTTGCGCACGTTCACCTTGTCGCCATAGCGTTCCAGCAGACCGTCATAGTCGCTGTCCGGATCGGCCTGGGCGCGGAAATCGGCCTCGGCGTTCTCCAGCATCTCGTCGGTATAGGGCGTTCCGACCGCGGCGTTCGCCGCCATGATGTCGCCGATATACTTTCCGTCCAGCTTGCGCCGTTCGAGGAAGCCGTATTTCGGCATCACCGATTCCGGCACCACCGATTGCGGATCACGCAGATGGTCCACATGCCACTGGTCCGAATACCGGCCGCCCACGCGGGCCAGATCGGGACCGGTCCGCTTGGACCCCCACTGGAACGGGTGGTCATACATCGACTCGGCCGCCAGCGAGTAGTGGCCATAGCGCTCGACCTCGTCCCGCATCGGGCGGATCATCTGGCTGTGGCAGACATAGCAGCCTTCGCGGATGTAGATTTCACGCCCCGCCATTTCGAGAGGGGTGTAGGGCCGCATGCCCTCCACCTTCTCGATGGTGTTCTCAAGGTAGAACAGAGGCGTGATCTGCACGATGCCACCGATGGTCACGACCAGAAAGCTGAAGATCAGCAGGAGGGACGCGTTGGTCTCGAGGATCTTGTGTTTGTCGAGAATTGCCATTGCTCCGGCCCTCCTTATTCAGCCGGGACCGCGACGGTCAGGCTGGCCTCTTTGGCCGGCGCCCGACGGACGGTCATCCACAGGTTGTAGCACATGATCACCGCACCCGCGACGTACAGAACGCCGCCCAGCGCACGTACCACGTACATCGGGAACTTGGCGGCCACGGTGTCGGCGAACGAGTTCACCAGGAAGCCGTTTGCGTCCACTTCACGCCACATCAGGCCTTCCATGATGCCAGTCACCCACATCGACGCGGCGTAGAGCACGATGCCGATGGTGGCGAGCCAGAAGTGCCAGCTGACCATCTGCAGCGAGTACAGACGCTCGCGCTTCCACAGGACGGGCACCAGGAAGTACAGCGCACCAAAGGTGATCATGCCGTTCCAGCCCAGCGCGCCCGAGTGCACGTGGCCGATGGTCCAGTCGGTGTAGTGCGACAGCGAGTTCACCGCGCGGATCGACATCATCGGGCCTTCGAAGGTGGACATGCCGTAGAAGCCCACCGAGATGACCATCATGCGGATGATCGGGTCGGTGCGCAGCTTGTCCCACGCGCCCGACAGCGTCATCAGGCCGTTGATCATGCCACCCCACGAGGGCATCCACAGCACGACCGAGAACACCATGCCCAAGGTCGAGGCCCAGTCAGGCAGCGCGGTATAGTGCAGGTGGTGCGGACCGGCCCAGATATACAGGAAGATCAGCGCCCAGAAGTGGATGATCGACAGCTTGTAGCTGAACACGGGGCGTTCGGCCTGTTTCGGGATGAAATAGTACATCATGCCCAGGAAGCCTGCGGTCAGGAAGAAGCCCACGGCGTTGTGGCCGTACCACCACTGGATCATGGCGTCCTGAACGCCCGACCAGACGATCACCGATTTCGAGCCCCAGATGCTGACCGGCAGGGTCATGTTGTTGACCAGGTGCAGCATCGCGACGGTCACGATGAAGGACAGGTAGAACCAGTTGGCCACGTAGATATGCGGCTCTTTCCGCTTCACGATCGTGCCCAGGAACACGGCCAGATAGGCCACCCAGACGATGGTCAGCCACAGATCCACATACCATTCAGGCTCGGCATATTCCTTGGACTGGGTCCCGCCCAGCACATATCCGGTCGCCGCCAGCACGATGAACAGCTGATAGCCCCAGAACACGAACCACGCCAGGTTTCCGCCCCACAGCCGCGCCGCGCTGGTACGTTGCACCACGTAGAAGGACGTGGCGATCAGTGCGTTGCCGCCAAAGGCGAAGATCACGGCCGAGGTGTGCAGCGGACGCAGACGGCCAAAGTTCAGGTATCCCTCGGCCCATTCGAAATTGAGCACCGGGAAAGCCAGTTGAAATGCGATGAACGTACCAGCGAGGAATCCAACGACGCCCCAAAAGGCGGTTGCGATCACGCCATAGCGGATCACGCCGTCCATGTATTCCCCCGAGCGATCGACAAGAATGTCGGGCTCGTCGGTGTTGCGAAGCGTCCAGATGAACAGGCCACCGGCGATCAGCATCACCAGTATCGCATGTACCTGATACGCCAAATCCCGCGCATAGTTGGTCCCGATCGCTGCGAACAGCGTGACCAGGCCAAGCGCGATCAGCTTGATGTAATTCGACATATTGCGTCCCTTTGCCATGCCGCACGCGATTCTTTTGCCGTGCGCGGCTTTTCTGACTGCCCGCTGTATCGGCCAACCGCGGGCTGTACTGCTTTGATCTGCATCAAGACAATAGAGCGAAAACTGTGACACGCATAACCAAATGAATGGCCGGCCCGAAACTGTCGCACCGGGCAATGGAACAATGAGGTCAAGATGGCTTACAAATCGCTTCTCTCAGTCGTGACGGAAACAAAATTCGCAAAGAAGGCGCTGGAGCAGATGGCCGCTTTGGCCGAAGCGCAGGATGGCCATGCCGAAGCGCTGTGTCTGGGCGTCGATCGCAGCCAGACCGGGTACTATTATGCAGGGGCCAACGCGTTGATCCTGCAGGAAACCCTGAACCGGGCCAATGCCGAGGCGGACGAAAACCTGAAATTCGCCGAGGAATTCCTGGGCAAGTCCGGCGTGCGCTGGTCAGCCGAAAGCGGCGTGGCGCAGATCGCGGATCTGGGCCGGCATGTCGCCCACCGGGCCCGGTTCTCGGATCTGGTGGTGCTGCCGCAACCCTATGGCGAAGGCCGGGGCGCCGAGGCCGAGCCGATCGTCGAGGCCGCGATGTTCGACGGGCACGCCCCGGTTCTGGTGGTGCCGGATGACGCGGAAATCGTGTCTCGGCCGCGCACCGTTCTGATCGGATGGAACGAAAGCGTCGAGGCGATGCGCGCCATCCGGTTCGCCCTGCCGTTCCTGATGGCGGCGGATCTGACCCGGATCGTCGTGATCGACCCGCCGGCCCACGGCCCGGACCGGTCGGACCCGGGCGGCCTACTGTCGCAAATGCTGGCCCGGCACGGTGTGAAATGCGAAATCGACGTGCTCAGCAAGACGATGACCCGCGTGTCGGACATTCTGAACCGCCACGCCGAGGACACCGCGGCCGACATGATCGTCATGGGGGCCTACGGGCATTCCCGCTTCCGCGAGGCCATTCTGGGCGGCGCCACGCGCAACATGCTGGAAAAATCCGCCGTGCCGGTTTTCATGGCGCATTGACGGGAAACAGGGTCGGCCGCCTCGGGTCGGGGCGGCCTTCCGACTCAGACCTTCTTGATCAGGCCGATCAGGAACAAAAGGATCACCGCCCCGATCGTGGCGAAGAAAATCGACGAGAAAACCCCGCCGCCTACGGAAAATCCAAGCGCCGGAAAGATCGTCCCCGCCAGGAACGCCCCGACGACACCGACGATGATGTTGCCGATCAGGCCGAACCCGCGGCCGGACATGATCTTGCCCGACAGCCACCCGGCAATCGCGCCGACGAATACCATCGCGAAAACACTGCTGAATTCCATGACCGCTCCCTGACTTGGGTTGATGCCCCTTGGTTAGAGCACGGACGCGCCTTGGCGTCACGCGCCAAGATCGCCGGACACTGTCTTGTCAGGTCAGCGGTCAGACCAGAAAGCCGCCATCGGCATCGTCGCCGGCTTCCTCCATCAGGCGCCCGATATCCGGCACGGTGACGTGACGCTTGCCCTCCAACAGGATCACCTTGTCCTTTTTCAGCGCCGAGATCTGACGGCTGACCGTTTCCAGCGTCAGGCCCAGATAGTCGGCCATCGCCTCGCGCGTCAGCGGCAGATCGAACACGATCGGCCCCGAAAGCCCCTTTTGGCTGACCGAGGCGTCCCGGCGGGCGATGATCGACAACAGGCTGGCGATCTTCTCGCGCGCGGTCTTGCGGCCCAGGACCAGCATCCATTCACGCGCCGCGTCCAACTCGTCCAGCGTCATCTGCAGCAGGCGTTGCGCGATATGCGGCGTGCTGTTCATCAGGTCTTCGAACGGTTTCTTGCGGAAACAGCACATGACCACGTCGGTCGTGGCCACCACGTCATAAGCTGCCGAATCGCGCCCCGGGCGGCCCACGAAATCGCTGGGCAGCAGCAGGCCCACCATCTGGGTGCGTCCGTCCTCCATCGTCTGTGTCAGGGTCGCGATCCCGGACACGACCGAGCCGACGAAATTCATCTGGTCGCCCGACCAGATGATCGTCTGCCCCGCCTCGAAGCTGCGGTAATACTTGATCTCTTCCAGCGCGATCAGTTCATCCGCATCACAGCGCGCGCATACCGCCCGATGGCGAATCGGGCAGTCTTCGCAGTTCGAATGATCGACGAGAGTGTTCAGGGTCATGCGCGCGTCCACTTGATCTCGGTCAAGGTTTTCTGATCCCCGAGCCTATACCGGTGTCGTCATGATAGTAAAACCTCAATTGGCAAAGCTCGGACTATTTGACGCGAAGGTACCGCGTTATACCAGCTATCCGACCGCCCCCCACTTCAGCAATGACGTGGGGCCCGACATGTTCGGCGACTGGATCTCCGCCATCCGGCCGGGCAGTTCGATCTCGCTCTATGTACATGTGCCGTTCTGCCGGCGGCTGTGCTGGTTCTGCGCCTGCCGCACCCAGGGCACCCAAACCGACAACCCGGTCATCGCCTATGTCGATGTCCTCAAGGCCGAGCTGGACCTGCTGGCCGCGCGCCTGCCCAGCGGGGTGACCCTGTCGCGCCTGCACTGGGGCGGGGGCACGCCCACGCTGCTGAACCCCGACCTGATGCGCGAACTGGCCGCGCATATTCTGGGCATCGTCCCACTTGGACCCGACGCGGAATTCTCGGTCGAGATCGACCCCAACGAGGTGGACGCCGCCCGTCTGGATGCGCTGGCCGAAGCCGGGATGAACCGCGCTTCGATCGGGGTTCAGGATTTCGACGACGAGATCCAGAAGACGATCGGGCGCATCCAGAGCTATGACACCACCCGCGAGGCGATCGACATGATCCGCGCGCGCGGCGTGCCCAGCCTGAACGCTGACATCCTGTACGGGCTGCCGCACCAGACCAAGGCGCGGATGACCGAAAGCGTGCAGAAGCTGCTGTCGCTCAGCCCCGACCGGGTGGCGCTGTATGGCTATGCCCATGTGCCGTGGATGGCGAAACGCCAGCAGCTGATCCCGTCCGACGCCCTGCCGACGCCGGAACAGCGGCTGGAGCTGTTCGACACCGCTCGCCGTCTGTTCCTGTGGGACAACTACGAAGAAATCGGCATCGACCATTTCGCCACCAAGGATGACGGGCTGACCCACGCGCTGAAGACCGGGCGGCTGAAACGCAACTTCCAGGGCTATACCGACGACCAGGCCGAGGTTCTGATCGGCGTCGGCGCCAGCTCGATCTCGCGCTTCCCGCAGGGATACGCGCAGAACGCGCCCGCCACGTCGGTGCACACCAAAGCGGTGCGCGAAGGCCGGTTCTCGACCTCGCGCGGGCATCTGTTCAAGGATCAGGATATTCTGCGCGCCCGTTTGATCGAGGCCCTGATGTGCGACTTCCGAATCGACACGGCCGAGATCCTGCGCGACCACGACATCTCGGCGGCCGAGCTGACGGCGATGTACCAGCGCGCCAATGACGCCTTCGACGGGTTGCTGCAGATTACCGATGACGGGCTGTTCATCCCGCCCGAAGCGCGCTCCTTGACCCGGATGATCGCCCGCACCTTCGACGCCTATGACCTGAGCAAGGCCGGCCACAGCTCGGCGATCTGACGACAGGCGGCAGGCCGCAAGCCGGCCAGTCGCCACAACACGAAAAGCGAGGGGGGTTGACGCGCGCGGTGGGTTTTCCCCACACTCGGAAGGCGGGCGGCAGGCCGCCCGACGCCGAGGCAGGCCGACATTCAGACAGACTCGCCGGCGCATCCGCGTTCGACAGCTCCTTTCGTGCAGCCACTCTGCAACTTGACGAAGGGACAGCACCCATGCGCGTTTTCACCGTCCTCGGCCCCAGCCAATCGGGCAAGACAACACTGGTCGAGGCCATCAGTCGCCTAGATGGCCGGCCCACCACATTCGACCTGTCCGGAACCGTGCATCTGCACGGTTTTTCTTATCTGGACGAACCGTGGTGCGCGATCGACGTGGATGGCGGGGGCGATGCGCTGGCCTATGCCGGGCCCGCCATGGCCATTTCCGACGCGGCGGTGGTGGTTGTTCCGCCGGACCCGGACGCGGCGGTTCTGTGCGCCCCCTATCTGCGGCTGGTCGAGGAGGCGGGCATTCCCTGCTTTCTGTTCATCAACCGGATGGACAACCCCAACGGCCGCATCCGCGACATCGTCGCCGCGCTGCAGACCTATTGCAGCCATCACATCACCCTGCGGCAGGTGCCGATCCGTGAAGGCGAAACCATCGTCGGCGCCGTCGACCTGATCTCGGAGCGCGCGTGGAAATATCAGGAAGGTCAGCCCTCGGCGCTGATCGAACTGCCGCAATCGGTGGCCGATCGCGAGGCCGAAGCCCGCACCGAGCTGCTCGAAACCCTGTCGGATTTCGACGACCACCTGCTTGAGCAGCTGATCGAGGACAAGCAGCCGCCCAGCGCCGAGATCTATGACCTGGCCGCGCAGGTCTTGCAGAACCACCAGTTGATCCCGGCCTGTCTGGGCGCGGCCGGCCATGGCAACGGGCTGACCCGCCTGATGAAGGCCCTGCGGCACGAGGCACCCGAATTCGACATCGCCGCCGACCGCGACGCGGCGCCCGAGGCCGCCCGCGCCATCGCAGGCTTTGCCGACGTCAAGAAGCACATCGGCAAGATCATCGTCCTGCGGGGGCTGGGCGACGGGATCAAGGCGCATGACCCGCTGGGCGGCGAAACCGTTGGCAACCTGACCGCGCTGGACGCCAAGACCCAGATCGACGGGCTGAAGGCCGGCGAGATCGGGCTGGCGGTGAAATCCGATCACCTCAACCCCGGCAACATCTATGACAGCAGCGGCTTCACGCCGCTGCCGGACTGGGCCACGGCGCATCCGGTCGCCTATCGGCAGGTGGTGTCGCCGGCCCATGAGCGCGACGACGTGCGCCTGTCCAACGCGCTGTCCCGGCTGGTCGAGATCGACCCCGGCCTGACGCTGGAACAGGACGAGCTGAGCGGCCACGCCGTTCTCGGTTCCCAAGGGCCGCAGCACATGCGCCGGGTGGTCGCCAAGCTGGCCGAGGATTTCGGGATCGAGATCGAAACCTCTCCGGTCGAGACCGCCTATCGCGAGACCATCCGCGCCACGGTCGAACACCGGCACCGCCACCGCAAGCAATCCGGCGGCGCGGGGCAGTTCGCCGATGTGGTGATCTCGGTCGCGCCGCTGCCGCGCGGATCGGGTTTTCAATTCGACGAGGTGGTCAAGGGCGGCGCGGTGCCCAAGAACTATATCCCCTCGGTCGAACAAGGCGCGGTCGATGCGTTGGCGCAGGGTCCCGAGGGCTTTCCGGTGGTGGATGTGAAGGTCACGCTGCATGACGGCAAGCATCACAACGTGGACAGTTCCGATTTTGCCTTCCGGACGGCCGGAAAAAACGCCGTGCGCGAGGCCTTGCCACAGGCCAAGCCCGTCGTGTTGCAGCCGATCCTGAACGCCGAGATTCACGTTCCGTCTGCCTTCGTGGGCGATCTGGTGCCCACGATCAGCTCGCTTCAGGGGCAGGTTCTGGGGTTCGAGGGCAACCCGAACGCGCCGGGCTGGGAGATCTTCAACGCCCAGCTGCCCGCCGTGGCCGAGGACGAACTGCATCGCACGCTGGCCAGCGCCTCGCGCGGGACCGGCTGGGTCAAGCTGCAGTTCGACCACTATGAAGAGCTGCGCGGCCCGGTGCCGAAATCAGCGGCGCGTGAAGCGGCCAACGCCTAACCCGCTGCCGCGATCAGTTCGCGGGTATAGTCATCCTGGGCGTTGACGAACAGGTCTTCGGCAGCGCCCATCTCGACCACGTCTCCGTTGCGCATGACGATCACCTTGTGTGACATCGCCCGCACCACCTTCAGGTCGTGGCTGATGAACAGGTAGGCCAGCCCATATTTCTTCTGCAGGTCGCGCAGCAATTCGACGATCTGCACCTGAACCGTCATGTCCAACGCACTGGTGGGTTCATCCAGCACCAGCAGCTTGGGCCGCAGCACCATGGCGCGGGCGATCGCGATGCGCTGGCGTTGCCCGCCCGAGAATTCGTGCGGATAGCGGTCCATCGCCGCCGGGTCCAGGCCCACTTCGGTCATCACCTCGGCCACCAGCTCGCGCGGGGCGCGGTGCGGGTCGACCTTGTGGATCGCCAGACCCTCGGCGATGATCTGCTGGCAGGTCATACGCGGGCTGAGGCTGCCGAACGGGTCCTGAAACACGATCTGCATGTCCTTGCGCAGGCGGCGCAGTTCACGCGTGGACCAGCGGCGCACATCCTGCCCGCGGAAGGTGATCGCGCCCTCGGAGGCGATCAGCCGCATGATCGCCAGCGCCAGCGTGGTTTTGCCCGAGCCGCTTTCGCCCACGATCCCCACGGTCTCGCCCGCCCGCACGCTGAACGAGGCGTCGTTCACCGCCTTCACATAGCCGACCGTGCGTTTCAGGAACCCGCGCTGGATCGGGAACCAGACCTTCAGATGCTCGGTCCGGGCCACTTCTTCGGCCGCGGGGTCGATCGGGTCGGGAATGCCTTTTGGTTCGGCCGCCAGCAGCTTGCGGGTATAAGGGTGCTGAGGGTTGTCGAAGATCTCGGCCACGGGGCCGGTCTCGACGATCTCGCCATCCTTCATCACGCAGACCCGGTCGGCGATGCGCCGCACGATGCCCAGATCATGGGTGATGAACAGCATCCCCATGTTTTCCGATTTCTGCAGCTCGGCCAGCAGTTCGAGGATCTGCGCTTGAATGGTCACGTCCAGCGCGGTGGTCGGCTCGTCTGCGATCAGGATGTCGGGCTGATTGGCCAGCGCCATGGCGATCATCACCCGCTGCCGCTGTCCGCCGGACAGCTGATGGGGATAGGCGTCCAGCCGTTCCTCGGGGTCGCGGATGCCGACCTTGGTCAGCAGCTCGACGATCCGGGCGCGCGCCGCGTCGCCCGTCAGACCCTGGTGCAGGGCCAGAGATTCCGCCATCTGCTTCTGGATCGTGTGCAGCGGGTTCAGCGAGGTCATCGGCTCTTGAAAGATGAAGCTGATGTCGTTTCCGCGCACATCCATCAGGCGCTGCTCGGATGCGCCGATCATCTCTTGCCCGTCATAGGTGACCGACCCTTCGACGATCGCGCTGTCGCCCAGCAGCGACACGGTCGACAGCGCGGTGACCGATTTGCCCGAGCCGGATTCGCCGACCAGCGCCACGGTTTCCCCGCGATCGACGTGGAACGACACGCCCCGAACCGCCGTGGTCACCTGCCCGTCCTGGCGGAACGAGACCCTGAGGTTTTTCACATCCAGCAAGCTCATGAGAAGGTCTTTCGCGGGTCGAACGCGTCACGCACGCCTTCGAAGATGAAGACCAGCAGCGACAGCATGATGGCAAAGGTGAAAAAGGCGGTGAAGGCCAGCCATGGGGCCTGCAGGTTCTGCTTGGCCTGCAGGGTCAATTCACCCAGCGAGGGCGCCGAGGACGGCAGACCGAAGCCCAGAAAATCGAGGCTGGCCAGCCCCCCGATCGTGCCGGTCACGATGAAGGGCATGAAGGTCAGCGTGGCCACCATCGCGTTGGGCAGCATGTGACGGAACATGATGGTAAGGTTGCCCACGCCCAGCGCCTTGGCCGCGCGTACGTACTCCAGGTTGCGGGCGCGCAGGAACTCGGCCCGTACCACGCCCACCAGACCCGTCCACGAGAACAGGATCATCAGGAACACCAGCAGCCAGAAGCTGCGCCCCAGCACCGCGAACATGATGATGATGACGTAAAGCGAGGGCGTCGCCGACCAGATCTCGATGATGCGCTGGAAGATCAAATCCAGCCAGCCGCCGAAAAAGCCCTGCAGCGCGCCGGCGAATATGCCGATCAGACTGGCCGCGCCGGTGACGATCAGGGTGAACAGGATCGACAGGCGGAAGCCGTAGATGACACGCGCCAGAACGTCGCGCTTGGTGTCGTCGGTGCCCAGCAGGTTCTGCCCGTTGGGCGGCAGAGGCGCGGCGCCGGGACGGTCGACGCTGGTGTTGTAGGAATAGGGGATCGGCGGCCAGATCGCCCAGCCGCGCTCGAACCCTTCGGCCTGGAAGGTTCCCGCCTCGATCTGCTCGATGATGCCTTCGGGATCGTCGAAACACTCCTCCAGCCCGCCGCTGTCGATCAGGCAGCGGACCTCGGGGTCGCGATAGATCGCCTCGGTCTGGAAGTCGCCGCCGAACTCGGTCTCGGCGTAGAAATTGAAAATGGGCGTGTAGAACTCGCCCCGGTACTTCACCAGGATCGGTTTGTCATTGGCGATGAATTCCGCGAACAGCGACAGGCCGAACAGCACCGAAAAGATGATCAGCGACCAAAAGGCCCGGCGGTTGCGGCAGAAATTGCGCCAGCGGCGCTGGTTCAGAGGAGAAAGTGCCATCTACCCCTCGCGTTTCTCGAAATCGATGCGCGGATCGACCAGCACATACATCAGGTCGCTGATGATGCCGACGATCAACCCGAGCAGGCCGAAAATGAACAGCGTCCCGAAGATCACCGGATAGTCGCGCGCCACCGCGGCCTCAAAGCCCAGACGGCCCAGACCATCCAGCGAGAAGATCGTCTCGATGATGATCGACCCGCCGAAGAACACGCCGATGAACACCGCCGGAAAGCCGGCGATCACGATCAGCATCGCGTTGCGGAACACGTGGCCGTACAGCACCCGCCGTTCACTCAGCCCCTTGGCGCGGGCGGTCATGACGTATTGCTTCTTGATCTCGTCCAGAAACGAATTCTTGGTCAGCAGCGTCAGCGTGGCAAAGGCCGAGATCGTCAGCGCGATGGTCGGCAGCGTGATGTGCCAGAAATAGTCGGCCACCTTGCCCAGCAGGCTCAACTCCTCCCAATTGTCCGAGGTCAGCCCGCGCAGCGGGAAGATCTGCCAGTAGGACCCGCCCGCAAACAGCACCAGCAGCAGGATCGCGAACAGGAAGCCCGGAATGGCATAGGCCACGATGATGGCCGCGCTGGTCCAGGTGTCAAAGCGCGACCCATCCTTGACCGCCTTGCGGATGCCCAGCGGGATCGAGACCAGATAGGCGATCAGCGTCGACCACAAGCCCAGCGAGATGGACACCGGCATCTTTTCCAGCACCAGGTCGATCACGGACACCGAGCGGAAGTAGCTTTCGCCGAAATCCAGCGTCAGATAGTTGCCCATCATGGTCAGGAACCGCTCGACCGGCGGTTTGTCGAACCCGAACTCTTTCTCCAGTTCGGCGATGAATTCCGGCGGCAACCCGCGGGCGCCCACGTATTTGTCATCGAAAACGCCGCCGCCGGGTTCGGCCCCTGCCCCGGCGTCGCCCGATCCGGCAAAGCCCGCGAACACATCGCCCTGCCCTTCGATCTGGGCGATGATCTGTTCGATCGGGCCGCCCGGCACGAACTGCACCAGCGTGAAGTTGACGATCATGATGCCCAGAAGGGTCGGGATGACCAGCAACAGGCGTCGAAGAATATAGGCGCCCATGTTACCGCAACGCGCCTTCCGCTTTCAGGGCCGCCTCTTTCTCGGGATTGATCCACCACAGATCCAGATAGCCCAGCGAATAGGGCGGCAGCTGTTCGGGATATTCATACATGTCGTAGTAGGCCGTCCAGTATTCCGCGATATACCCGTCGGGAATGATGAAGAACTCGTAGCGCAGGGCACGGTCAAGCGCCATCAGCGCCGCGTCCTGTTCGGTCTGGTTGGTCGTGGCGAAAGACGCCTCGATGATGGCGTCCACCAGGGGGCTGACAAGGCCGGCCGGGTTGAACAGGCTGAACGCGGCCTCTTTCGAGCCGTACATCTGGCTCAGCCCGCCGCCGGTGGACAGGAACGCGCCATAACGGGTGGAATACACCATGTCATAGTCACGTTCGCGGCTGCGCAGCGTGTATTGCGCCGGGTCGACCTTTTCCGCCGTCGCGTCCACGCCGATGGCCTGCAGGTTCTGCACGAAGGTCTCGATCATCGTGGCCGTCGAGGTCGGCAGGTTCGACGGGTACGGGATGTTCACCCGTAGGGTCTGGCCTTGGGCATTGCGGCGCACGTTGCCTTCACCCACGGGCCATCCGGCCTCGTCCAGCAGCTTCGCGGCCTTGCGCAGGTTGCGCCGGTCGTTCAGCCGCGCCGGGTTCGATTGATGCACCGTTTCCACCGGCTGGGTCAGCAGTTCCGGCGGCACCACGTCGCCCAGCGATTTCAGAAACTCCAGCTCGGCCCCCTGCGGGACATCCTTCGCCTCGAGCGGGGTGCCCTCGATGAAGGAATCGCGCGGCGAGTTCAGGCCGTACAGAAGCGATTCATTGGCCCATTCGAAATTGAACGCCAGCGCCAGCGCCTTGCGCACATTCTTGTCGGCGAATTGGGGGCGCGCCAGATTGAACACGAAACCCGAAGGTGTCGGCGGGCTGCCGTCTGGGATCGCATCCTTCACCACATAGCCCTGCGCGACCTTGGGAAAATCATACCCGGTCGCCCACAGTTTGGGGTCGCTTTCGATGCGGAACGTGTATTCGCCGGCCTTGAACGCCTCGAAGGCCGCGGTCTGATCCGCGAAATACTCGACCCGGATGCTGTCATAGTTGAACCGGCCCTTGTTGAACGGCAGGTCCTTGCCCCAATAGTCGTCGCGCCGCTTGTAGACGATGCGCCGGTTGATGTCGTAACTGTCCAGCTTGTAGGGCCCCGACCCCACGGCGACCTCCAGCCGCGGCTCGTCCAGGCGGCGCGACGGGTCGGCCTCGAACCAGGCCTTGGAAAACACCGGGGTGGACCCCACCGTCTCGATCCGGCTGCGCGCGGTCAGGTCCGGGTTGAAGGTGAATTTCACCGTATGGGTGTCCAGTGCCTCGGCGCCGGTGACCATGCGGCCCACGGCCTGCGCATAGGATGGCAGGCCCTGCTCGATGAACAGGCGATGGCTGTAGACGACGTCCTCGGCCGTGACCGGCGTGCCGTCCCAGAAGGTCGCCTCGGGGCGCAGATGGAAGATGACCCAGTTGCGGTCGGCGTCGTATTCTAGGCTTTCGGCCAGCACACCGTAATACTGGCCAACGCTGTCATCGGTGCTTTCGATCAACCGGTCGTATTGCAACGTGGTCAGCGCACCGGCCCGCCCCTTGCGGGAATAGGGGTTGAGCGAATCGAACGTCCCCGACGCCGCCAGCGACAGCTCGCCCCCTTTGGGCGCGTCGGGATTCACATAGTTCAGGTGCGTATAATCAGCCGGATAGTCGAGATTGCCGAAATAAGAATAGCCGTGGCTGCGGATGATGTCGCCCTCATCGGCCGTGGCCGGGACAGCCTGCACCGCCATGATCGCCGCCGAAAGCCCCAACGCTGTCGCCCAATGCCGAATACTCAGTACACGCGCGCCGGGCAAAACGGGTTTCATGCAGGTCATCCTTCGCGTTCGTCTCGGTTCCATGTCTGTCCACGCTAACTAACGGGCCAGCGATGGCAGTTGCAAGTTTAGACTGCGTGAGCGCTTTGTGAAGATTTATTGAGACGAAAAAGCCGCTGCGCATCGGCAGCGGCTTTCGCAAGTCTCGGACCCTGACCTATCAGCCGCCGATCGTCTGCAGATAGGCGATCAGATTGGCACGGTCTTCCGGTTTCTTCAGGCCTGCAAAGCTCATCGACGTGCCTTGGATATAGCCTTTCGGGTTGGCCAGGAACGCGTCCAGTTCCTCGGGCGTCCAGTTGCCGCCATGCGACTGCATCGCGGCGGAATACCCGCCGAACCCTTCGGCCGATGCGACCGGACGATTCACGACGCCGTACAGGTACGGGCCGGTGCCGTTCGCGCCCTTTTCCAGCTTGTGGCAGGCCGAGCATTTGCGGAACACCTTGGCGCCCTTTTCCGGATCGGCCGCGGCCAGCAGATCGGCAAAGACCACCTCTTCGCCATCCGCGCTTTCGCCGGCGCTTTCCGTTTCGATCACATAGGCGGCCATTTCACCATGCGCGTCCGTGCTATACAGAACGTCAGCCCCCCATTTCGCCAGGAGGAAGATAAGAAAGGCACCAAACAGGCCGGCTGCGGCCTTGGTAACTGTCATCGTGTCAAACATTGATCGCGAGTCCATTTCAGCTGTCTGCGGGGTGTCTAAGGCTTCCCCTTGCAAGAGGCAAGGTATAGACACCGCGACCAAACGCCCAATTCTGTAACTTGTTGCACGGAATCGACCATATGACCAATCGCATCGCATTTCAGGGCGAACCCGGCGCCTACAGCCACGAAGCCTGCCGCATGGCCCGCCCCGACATGGAGCCGCTGCCCTGCCGCACCTTCGAGGACGTGATCGAATCGGTCCGGTCGGGCCAGGCCGACCTGGCGATGCTGCCGGTCGAGAACACCACCTATGGCCGCGTCGCCGACATCCACCGTCTGCTGCCACACAGCGGGCTGCACATCATCGACGAGGCCTTCGTGCGCGTGCACATCAATCTGCTGGCGATCCCCGGCGCAACGCTTGACGACATCACCGAGGCGCATTCGCACCTGGTTCTGCTGCCGCAATGCGCGGGCTTTCTGCAGGAACACGGCATCCGGGGCCGGGTCAGCCCCGACAACGCCCGCGCCGCACGCGAGGTCGCCGAGGCCGGTGACAAGCACTCGGCGGCCCTGGCCAGCGAACTGGCGGGCGAGATTTATGGCCTGAACGTTCTGGCCCGTCATATCGAGGACAATGACGACAACACCACCCGGTTCCTGGTCATGTCGCGCGAGGTGGACGAGACGCGCCGGGGTGCACACGGCATGATCACCAGCTTCGTCTTCCAGGTGCGCAACATCCCGGCGGCGCTGTACAAGGCACTTGGCGGGTTCGCGACGAACGGCATCAACATGACCAAGCTGGAAAGCTACATGGTCGACGGTTCCTTCACGGCGACGCAGTTCTATGCCGACATCGTCGGCCATCCCGACGACCGCAACGTGCAGCTGGCGATGGACGAGTTGCAGCATTTCACCACGAATGTGGAGATTCTTGGGGTCTATCCCGCCGCGCGGCCCCGGGGCTAGAGACTTGCGACCGGGCGGCGTCAGCCCCCGTGCGCGTACCGGGCTTCCATTTCGCGGGCGAAATCACCCAGCCGCAGCTGGAACTGGCGGCGAAACCTCGTTTTTCCCAGCTTGAATGATTGCAGCAAAAGCCGCGCGGGCAACGTCTGGGCGGCCAGCGACATTTCGATGGACAACCGCGTATGCCGCTGCGACAGCGGCAACAGCTCGACCGTGGTCAGGCTGGTCATACCCTTGCCCGCGGCCACGAACCGCATCAGCGACGGGCGTTCGAACTCGGCCAGTTCGACCGACATGCGCCGCGTTCGGCCGCGCACCTTGAACTCGGCATCCCAACAGGCCCCGACCCCGGGGGAAGGCGTATCGAAGGTCCGCCGCACCTCGATCCCGCGCCGCAGGGCCATGCGTTCGAATCGCCCGAAATCCGCGACCATTTCGAAAACGTCCGAGATGGGGACCTGAATGTCTTCCTGTGCCGAAAACTGCATGTACGCCCCTGTTCGTTCAGCTTTTTTGCCAGTGTCTCGCTAGTCCAACGTATCCGCAAGCCAGTTGCGCAGAAGAAAATGCGCGATCGCGCCTTTTCGCGCCGGCATCAAGCGCGGGTGTTCCCCGGCAAAGGCCTGCATCATGTCTGCGCGCGACACCCAGATCGCGTCTTCGATCTCGACCGGGTCGATCGTCAGCCTCTGCGACAGAGCCTGCGCCGCACACCCGAACATCAGCGAAGCCGGAAATGGCCAGGGCTGGCTGGCCAGATAGCTGACGGCCCCGACCGGCACGCCGGCTTCCTCCATGACCTCGCGGCGCACGGCGGCCTCGAGCGTTTCGCCCGGTTCGACGAATCCGGCCAACAATGAATACATTCCCTCGGGCCAGCAGGGCGAGCGCCCCATCAGCACCGCGTCGCCGAACGTGACCAGCATGATGACCACCGGATCGGTGCGCGGAAAGTGCTGGGCACCACATTCGGGGCAGACCCGCTGCCAGCCACCCTGTGCCGGGGCGCTGCGGGTTCCGCACCGGGCGCAGAACCGGTGGGTTTCGTGCCAGCCGATCACCGCCTTCGCCGTCGCGGCGATTTCGGCATCGCGGGGCGACAGACGGGTCATGATGCGCCGCAGCTCGGCAAAGACATGACCGGCGGGCAGGTCCGGATGCTGCTGCTCGGAGCGATCGACAAAGGCCCCGACCCCGGACAGGTCCAGCCCGTCGGCCGGCCAACCGGATATGTCGGCGGCAAACAGGGGCGCGCCCGCGTCGGACTTCCCCATGAAAACGGGCTGTTCGACGGCACCCCCGGGGCCGCTCTGCACCAGAGCGTGGGTCATCGGCACCCAGGCCAGCCGATCCAGATCGCCGCCCTGCACCAGGATCTTGCCCCGCCACAGCAGCAGGCAGCGCGACGCCGGATCCGTGCGGGCCGCCTCCAGTTCTTCGTCGTTGGTGCGAATTTCGGCGGCCCGGTTCAGCCCCGACCCCCCGAATGTAACCTGCTCTGCCCGTTTCATGTCCATGCTCCTGCGATTGACCCAAGGGCTGCCACGACTGTCGGCCCGGCGCAATGCCCAAGCCAGGGCAGCCGTTCGGCAGTGCCCGCACTCCGCCTGCAAAAAGACACATGGATGCCCGACGAATAAGCGGATATTCTACCACTCGGTGAACATGCATTTGCAACAACGCACAAAAGCAGAGCAGTTGAAAACAAAATCCTTGGCGCATCAGGCGCATGGCCACGCAACCCGATCCGTCCTTCGCGTCCTGGCGACGACGGACCTGCACATGAATATGACCAGCTTCGACTATTACGCCGACCGGCCGGACCAGGCCATCGGGCTGACCCGCACGGCCAGCCTGATCCGCGCCGCCCGGCAAGAGGCCCGGCAGTCGGGCGCCGAAGTGCTGCTGTTCGACAACGGCGACGCGCTGCAAGGCACGTTGCTGGGTGATTGGGCCGCCGACCAGCCCGGCCCTCAGCATCCGCTGCTGTCGGCTTTCGAGAAACTGGGCTATGACGCCATCGCGCTTGGCAACCACGATTTCAGCTTCGGGCTGCCGGTTCTGGAGGCCATCGTCGAACATGCGCCGTTTCCGGTTCTGTGCGGCAATCTCCGGCGCATGGGACGGGCGCAGGTCTGGCGGCCCTGGACCGTTCTGAAACGCCGGATGCGGGTCGGCGGCGAGGAGGTTCCGCTGCGCGTCGGCGTCTTTTCTATCCTGCCGCCGCAGACCGCCCGGTGGGAAGCCCACCATCTGGACGGGCAGGTCGAGGTCGCCGATTCGATTTCCACCGCCCGGACCTGCATTGCCGAACTGCGCGACCGCGGCTGCGACCTGGTGATTGCCCTTGCCCATTCCGGCCTGGGAGACGCCGAGCCCGCCCCCATGTCCGAGAATGTGGTGATCCAGCTGGCCGCCCTCGAGGGCGTGGATGCCATCGTGGCCGGGCACACGCACATGCTGTTTCCCGCGGACATCCCGGACCCGGTGGCCGGCATGGACCTGCAGAAAGGCCTGATCCACGGCAAGCCCGTGGTCATGCCCGGAACCGCGGGAACCCATCTGGGCGTGATCGACCTGACGCTCGAGCGAGATGCGGCAGGGTGGAACATCGTCGCGAAATCCGGCCAACTCCGTTCTGTCCGGCCTGCGCACCCGGATGCGGGGCCCGTGCCCGAAGACCCCGAGATGATGCAAGTGTGCCGGGCCGGACACACACGGACCCGCCGCCGTGCGGCATCCCCGGTCGGGCGGACGGAGCAGGCTCTGCACAGCTATTTCACCTTCTGCGGGCTGGGTCGCGGCCTGACCCTGGTTGCCGCCGCCCAGGCCGCTGCGCTGCGGCCGGTTCTGAAAGACTCGGAGTTGGAAGACCTTCCGCTGCTGTCGAGCGTTGCCCCGTCCAAGTTCGGAGGCCGGGCCGGGCCACGCCATTTCACGGACGTTCCGCGGGGCGACGTGTTCCTGCGTCACGTGTCGGATCTGCATGTGTTCCCGAATGAATTGCGGGCGGTCGTCGTCAGCGGCGCGCAGTTGCGGAACTGGCTGGAAATGTCGGCGGCAGTCTATCGGCACATCGACGGCGCCCGCGACGCAGACCTGATAGACCCGCAGGCGACCGGGCACAATTTCGACGTTCTGCACGGGGTGACCTACGAAATCGATCCGTCATGCCCGCCGCGTTTCAACCTGGGCGGACACCGGACCGGCAACGAGACTGGGCGGATCCGGAACCTTTGCCATCACGGCACCCCGGTCACGCCGGACCAGGCCTTTGTCGTGGCCGTCAACAACTATCGGGCCAATGGCGGTGGCAATTTCCCGATCCCGCGGCAAAGTCCGGCGATCCAGTTGCCGCGCATGAGCATCGGCGCGGTCGTCCGGGATTACCTGTCCGGAGCGCTGGAACGCGATCCGCTCGAAGGCGCCCCGGCCAGCTTTTCCCTGACCGGTTTCCACGGGCGTGCGGCCGTGCTGCGTACCGGTCCCGGTGCCGCGAAATACCTGGATGAACTGGCCGCTTTCAAACCCGAGCCGCTTGGGTTGGACGACCGGGGCTTTCTCCGGATCCGGCTTTGGCCGTGACGGGTTGCCAAGCGGCCGCGTGATGCCTATATCGGCGGTCGAGAGGTTGGCGCGGGCAAGCGCCTCGCCAACCTGGTCAGGTCCGGAAGGAAGCAGCCACAACGAGCCCCGCTTGGGTCGCTGTCCAACCTCTCACTCGATGCCGCCATGGCACAAAGTTTTCCGAACATTCCCTGAAGCAGGGCCGCCGGACGGATCGTCAGGCGATCAGCCGCGGCCAGATTGCGCGGCTGCGCCGGGCAAAGGCACCGATATGGCCGACCTCGCGCAGGCCGAAGGCCGCCGGGGTCAATAGATGGCGCCGCGCCGCAGGCCCGTACAGCTCGGCGAGCCGCCAGACCGCCGGCGGCGGAACCGTCTGATCATCCTCCAGGGCGATGACATCGACCGGGGCCGTCGTTCGGCCCCAATCGGCCCGCGGAAGCGTGTCGCCCAGTTCCGGCAGATAGCTGTCGGGTGATGTACACCACTTGCGCCACTGCCAGTAGACTCCGGCTGGCAGATCGGATCCGAACCCAAGCATCCGCCCCGGCAGATAGCCCAGCAGACGCACCAGAGGCGGCACATGGCCATACCAGAACAGGGTCGCCAACCCCTTGTAGGGCCAGGGATGATCGGCCAGGGTCACCAGCCCCGAACACACGCAGATCATCCGGTCGATCCGGTCGATCCCGGGCTGGAGCGGCCCCAGCATCCCGCCGACCGAATGGCCGATGACCCAAAGCCTGGCATCGGGATAGCGCCGCCGCATCTCGGCCTGCGCCGCCGGCATGTCCTTCAGCGCCCAATCGGCCATCGTCGCATCCGAGTCCTTCAGGCGCCGTTTCAGAGATGTCCCGAAATCGCGATAGTCATAGGTCAGGCAGGCCATGCCCCGTTCAGCGGCCAGCCAGCGCGCGAAATGCTGGTAATAGTCCCGCGGCACGCCCGTCGCCCCGTTCAGCACGACGGCGATTTCCGGCCGGGCCATCGGCGCATAGAGCCGCGCCGACAGGTTTGCCTTGCCCGCCGAAAACTCGAAATCCTCGACTTTCACGGTCTGCTGCGAATCCAACATCCATGCCTCCAAATGCTCTGGACCAATCGGTCCAATCATTTCATCTGGACCGATCGGTCCAGTGCTGTCAAGATACGCGCAAGATGACCCGACGTCCGCAAAACACCCGCGATCGCCTGACCCAAACCGCCGCCCGACTGTTCCAGCGCTCGGGCTACAACGGTGTCGGCCTGACCGAGATCCTGACCGAGGCCCGCGCGCCCAAGGGCTCGCTGTATCATCATTTTCCAAAGGGAAAGCAGGATCTTGCCCTGGCCGCGGCCAGCTGGGCCTCGGACGGGATGCGCGACATGATTGCTGCATCGTTCAACGACGCGCAGGATTTCCGCGCCGGGGTCACCACCCTGTGCCACAAGATCGCGAAACTGTTCGACTCCTCGCCCCAGTGGGAGACCTGCCCGATCGCCGCCACCCTGTTCGAAAGCCCCGACAACCCAACCTTCCGCGACCATGCCGACCGGCTGTACGAAAGCTGGATCGAGGATGTGCGCGGCCATGCGGAACGGTTCGGCGTCGCGCATCCGGACATGGCGGCCGACACCCTGTTCATCGTGATGCAGGGCGGCTGGCAACTGGCGCGCGCGCGTCGGGATTCGAATGTGCTGCGCCGGTTGCCCGAGCATATCCCGTGGGACCGGTTCCAACCGGATGGCGAATGCGGCTTGACTCGGCCCGACCCTGACCGCTAGCGATTGGGTGATGGTTCCCGCGCCTTCGGCCGGGATGAAAAGGGAACACGGTGCGGTCCGACCCGGGAAAACCGGAACGGGCCAAAGCCGCGACTGCCCCCGCAACTGTAGGCGGAGAGCGATGCCGAGATACCACTGACCGCAGGGTTGGGAAGGTCGGCAAAGCAGCGACCCGCAAGTCAGGAGACCTGCCATCAAACGTGAAACCGAAACTCGGACGGGGTGTCCGGGCAGGGTCTGGCCGTGAAACCGGCCGACTGCTCCGGGCCGCCCCGCCCAGCGCGCGGAGGGCGCATCATGATCTGGAAGACAAACACGCACGAATTTTCCGCGACCGTCTGCCAACGCACGGGCAGAACCTGCCCGGCGCTGGCGCATCTGGCCCGGTCGGTCGCGCAGGCGGTTGCGGCGGCCGGCGCGGCAACCTCGCCCGATTTCCGGGTGGAAGGCACCGGCGAACTGACCCATTGCACGCCGGGATGCATTGCCCGCTTTGATGCCCGTGCCGACCTGATCCGGGTGTATTGCGGCGCGCGCCCCGAAGCCGCCGCGGAAAGCCTGGCCGCCTATGCCGACCTGATGTTCAATGATCTGGCCGATGCCTGCCCGGCGCAGGGGCTGGACACGTCACCCTGCGCGATGCTGCAGGCGGTCGCGTTGGAACCCGCCAGCATGGCGGAACAGGCCTTGCCGGCAGTCATCTGACGGTCACTCCGGGGTAGCAACCCGCGCCGGCGCCACGGCCCAGAGCAACTGCGCCTCGGTTTCCACGGCGCAGGGGCGAACGGCCCGCAGGCGTTTGAGCGCCGGTTCCGGGGCCTCGCCGCATTCGATCATCAGGCGCAGAACGGCCATGCCGGATCGGCCGCAGCCCCCACGGCAATGCACCAGAACCCGCCCGCCGCCGCTCAGCGCATGGCGGGCGGCAGCGCTGACCGGCGGCCACTGGCCGTCAAAGTCACCCTCAGGCGCCGAGAAATCGTCGACCGGCAGATGCGCCCAGCGGCTGGCGCGCCCCTGGATGTCCGATCCGAAATCGCCCGCCCCCACGGCGACCATCTCGGCCAGGGTCGTCATCGAGATCACAAGTCCCGGCGCCCAGCCGCCGATCAGGTCCAGGTCGCCGGCGTAGTCGCCGCCTCCGCCGGGGATCGAGGTCAGGGCAAGCGAACCGCCACCGACCTGCAGGGCATGAACAACCAGATTGGACATCAAAATCACCCTTCAAAATCGCAAGACTGAAACTATCCCGCCAGTATGACCCAACCGGCGCCACGGCCAAAGCGAAAAACCTGCACCGGCGCTGTGGACGCGGGGCACCGGGAACTCTACCCTGCATCGTCAGTACGAATCCGTCAGAGCAGACATGACCACACAGTCCAGCCCCGCCTATCAGGTTCTCGCCCGCAAATACCGCCCGGAAACCTTTGCCGACCTGGTCGGTCAGGATGCCATGGTGCGCACGCTGAAAAACGCGTTCGAGGCGGACCGGATCGCGCAGGCCTTCATCATGACCGGCATCCGCGGCACCGGCAAGACGACCACGGCCCGGATCATCGCCAAGGGCATGAACTGCATCGGCCCCGACGGCAATGGCGGCCCGACGACCGAACCCTGCGGCCAGTGCGAGCATTGCGTGGCCATCATGGAAGGCCGCCATGTGGACGTGCTGGAAATGGACGCCGCCAGCCGCACCGGCGTGGGTGACATCCGCGAGATCATCGACAGCGTGCGCTATCGCGCGGCCAGCGCGCGGTACAAGATCTACATCATCGACGAAGTCCACATGCTTTCGACCAGCGCCTTCAACGCGCTGTTGAAGACGCTGGAGGAACCACCCGAGCATGTGAAATTCATCTTCGCCACGACCGAGATCCGCAAGGTTCCGGTCACCGTGCTGTCGCGCTGCCAACGGTTCGACCTGCGCCGGATCGAGCCTGAGGTGATGATCGGCCTGCTGCGCAGGATCGCCACCGCCGAGGGCGCGGAAATCTCGGATGACGCGCTGGCCCTGATCACCCGCGCCGCCGAAGGCTCGGCCCGGGATGCGACCTCGCTGCTGGATCAGGCAATCAGCCATGGTGCCGGCGAAACAACTGCCGATCAGGTGCGCGCGATGCTGGGACTGGCCGACCGGGGCCGTGTGCTGGACCTGATGGACATGATCCTGCGCGGCGATGCGGCCGGGGCCCTGACCGAGCTGGGCGCGCAATATGCCGAGGGCGCCGACCCGCTGGCGGTGCTGCGCGATCTGGCTGAAATCACGCATTGGGTCTCGGTGGTGAAGATCACGCCCGACGCGGCCGAGGATCCGACCGTCTCACCCGATGAACGCGCTCGCGGCCAGCAGATGGCCGAGGCGTTGCCGATGCGGGTGCTGACCCGGATGTGGCAGATACTGCTGAAAGCGCTCGAGGAGGTCTCGGCCGCCCCCAACGCGATGATGGCCGCGGAGATGGCGGTGATCCGCCTGACCCATGTGGCCGATCTGCCCAGCCCGGAAGAGTTGATCAAGCGCCTACAGGACAGCCCTCCGCCGCCCGTCGGCGGGCCGGGGGGCGGCGCTCCGGTCGCCGGAAACAGCGCCCCGCCCGTGACCGCGACGGCCTCGGCCCATGCGCCGGCCCCGCGTGGCGCGGGCGGCGCGCCGACGGCGGCGTTGGCCCAGGACGTGCAGACCGCGCTGGCGCGTTATCCAACGTTCGAGCATGTGGTCGAGCTGATCCGCGCCAACCGCGACGTGAAGCTGCTGGTCGAGGTCGAAAACGGCGTCCGCCTTGTCTCGTACCAGCCGGGCCGGATCGAGTTCACGCCCACCGAAAAGGCGCCCACCGACCTGGCCGCGCGGCTCGGGTCCGCGCTGCAGCGCTGGACCGGCAATCGCTGGGCGGTCTCGATCGTCTCGGACGGCGACGCGCCCACCATCGCCGAGCTGCGCGATGCGGCCGAGCTGGCGCTGAAGGCCAAGGCCGAAGAACACCCTCTGGTGCAGGCGGTTCTGACTCAGTTCCCCAAGGCCCGCATCACCCGGATCGAACCCCCTCAGGACCGCGCGGCCAAGGTCGAAACCGAAGCCCTGCCCGAGGTCGAGGACGAGTGGGATCCGTTCGAGGAAGACTGATCATCCGCGCAGAAGGCGCGCTGCCCTTGTGAAGGACGCAGACGGCCCGTATTTAGGCCGCAAATCGAATGACAGGAGACATACAGATGCTCAAAGGACTCGGCGGTCTCGGCGACATGGCCAAGATGATGAAATCCGCGCAGGAACTGCAGACCAAGATGGCGCAGATGCAGGAAGAGCTGAACACCATCATGGTCGTCGGCGAATCCGGCGCGGGTCTGGTCAAGGCCACGGCCTCGGCCAAGGGCGAGCTGAAAGGGCTGGACATCGACCCGTCGATCTTCAACAGCGACGACAAGGAGGTGGTCGAGGACCTGATCCTGGCCGCCATCAAGGACGCGCAGACCAAAGCCGCCGAGCGGTCGCAGGAAGAAATGGCCAAGCTGACCGAAAGCATGGGCCTGCCGGCGGACATCAAGCTGCCGTTCTGATCTCTCTCCTTCCCCCCGCCGCCAAAGCCAAGCAGGACAGGCCATGAGTTCGAACAGTGACATCGACGCCCTGATCGACCTGATGGCAAAATTGCCGGGGCTGGGGCCGCGCTCGGCCCGGCGGGCGGTGCTGCACCTGATCCGCAAACGCGCCCTGCTGCTGACGCCGTTGTCGGACGCCATGCAGCAGGTCGCCGCCACCGCACGCGAATGCCTGAACTGCGGCAACGTGGGCACCACCGACATCTGCGACATCTGCAATGCCGAAGACCGCGCCACCGGAGAACTGTGCGTGGTCGAAGACGTGGCCGACCTGTGGGCGATGGAGCGCGCGGGCGTGTTCAAGGGCCGCTACCATGTGCTGGGCGGAACGCTCTCGGCGCTGGACGGCGTCGGCCCGGAAGACCTGCGCATCCCCCGCCTGCGCGACCGGGTGACCGCCGAAAACATCACCGAGGTGATCCTGGCCCTGAACGCCACCGTCGACGGGCAGACCACGGCCCATTACATCGCCGATCAACTGGAAGGCCAGGTCCGTCTGACCTCTCTGGCGCAGGGCGTACCGATCGGAGGCGAGTTGGACTATCTGGATGACGGGACGATCACCGCAGCGCTGCGGGCGCGGAAGGAACTGTAAGGTTTCGAAATCCGTTCACTTTCGTCGTGGGCGATGACCCGACATTACGTCACCTGAATTTTCATTCACCACCCCACTAGACGACCGGTCTATTAATTGCCATCTCGTTGCCCATGAGCACGCAACGCAAGGATACCCGGAAACAGATTCTGGCCGTTGGCCGCCGGCTGACCGCCGAGCGCGGGTTTGTCGGCGTCGGCCTGAGCGACCTGCTGAAAAAGGCTGGAGTCCCCAAGGGCTCGTTCTACCATTACTTCGCCTCGAAAGAGGATTATGGCTGCGCGCTTCTGGAAAGTTTTGCCGACGATTACCGACAAGGGCTGGCGGACACGCTGAACAACCCGTCGCTGAACGCGCATGATCGGTTTCTGGCCTATTTTCAGGGCTGGATCCGCAAGCAGACCGGGCAAAACCCGGAAGATCGCTGCCTGGTCGTCAAGCTGGCGGCCGAGGTCTCGGACCTGTCAGACAGCATGAGCGGTGTTCTGCAAAACGCCGTGGACGGCATCGTCGAGGCCCTGACCCAGACCCTGCGCGACGGCATCGCCGAAGGTTCGGTGGCCCGGCTCGAGGATCCGGCGCTGACGGCGCGCGCGATCTATCACCAGTGGCTGGGCGCCAGCCTGGTCGCTGGCCTGTCCGGGTCGGTCGAACCGCTGGAATCGGCCATGAAATCAACTGCATCCGCGATACGCCCGATGTAAAAAATTTTGCCTGGTTCATAGACGACCGGTCTAATATCAACCGAGGACAGGAGCCTGCCCATGAAAATTCTCTACAAAACAACCGCGACGGCCACCGGTGGCCGATCGGGGGTGACCGCGCTGGATGACGGCTCGTTGTCGGTTCCGATGGTGCGCCCGGGCACCCGGGGCGATGGCCACAACCCCGAACAGCTTTTTGCCCTGGGCTATGCCGCCTGTTTCGACAGCGCCATGGATTTGATGGCGAAGTCCCTGGGGCTGGATACAACCGGCGCCAGCACCACGGTGGCGGTCGGTCTGGGGCAGCGGTCCGATGGCGGCTATGGGCTGGATCTCGACATCACGGCGCATCTGCCCGGGCTGTCCGATGACGACGCCCGCAAGCTGGTCGAGGCGACGCATCAGGTCTGCCCCTATTCCCACGCCACACGCGGAAGTGTCGACGTGCGCCTGCATGTCGATACCAACGCGTGATCACGCGCTCAACGCAACGCAAAGGACCGACACGACATGTCTGACATCAGGAACCGCCAGATCGTTCTGGCCGAGCGCCCCAAGGGCGAACCCGACACCAACACGCTGCGCATGGTCGAAACGGATATCCCCGAACCGGCCGAGGGGCAGATGCTGCTGCGCACGATTTACCTGTCGCTGGACCCCTATATGCGCGGACGCATGAGCGACGCCCCTTCTTATGCACCGCCGGTCGAGATCGGCGGGGTCATGGTGGGCGGCACCGTGGCGCGCGTGGTCGCCTCGAAGATCGACGGGTTTACCGAAGGCGACTGGGTGCTCAGCTTCAATGGCTGGCAGGACTATGCCCTGTCGGATGGTGAGGGCGTGCTGAACCTCGGCCAGGCGCCCGCGCACCCGTCCTGGGCGCTTGGGGTGCTGGGCATGCCCGGCTTTACGGCCTGGGCCGGCCTGACGCAGATCGGCGCGCCGAAACCCGGTGAGACAATCGTGGTCGCCGCGGCGACCGGGCCGGTCGGGGCAACGGTCGGCCAGATCGGCAAGATCCTGGGCTGCCGGGTCGTCGGTGTGGCCGGCGGCCCCGAGAAATGCGCCTATGCGGTGGACGAGCTGGGTTTTGACGCCTGCATCGACCACAAGGCCCCGGATTTCGCCGAGCAGCTCGGCCAAGCCGTTCCGGACGGCATCGACATCTATTTCGAGAATGTCGGCGGCAAGGTGCTGGACGCGGTGATCCCGAACCTCAACCTCAAAAGCCGCATCCCGCTGTGCGGGCTCGTATCGCAATACAACGCCACCGCGCTGCCCGAGGGGCCGGACCGGATGAACTGGTTCCTGGGCCAGGTCCTGCGCAAACGGATCACGGTGCAGGGATTCATTATCTTCGAGGATTTCGGCCACCTCTACCCCGATTTCGCGGCGCAGATGGGCGACTGGGTCAAGTCCGGACGCATCAAGTACCGCGAGGAAATGATCGACGGGCTGGAAAACGCCCCCAAGGCGCTGATCGGCCTGCTGCGGGGCGAGAATTTCGGCAAACGCGTCATCCGCGTTGCGCAAGACTGACGGCTTCGGACAAGCCAAACGAAAGGACAAGCAATGAAGATCCTCATGGTTCTGACGTCTCATGACCAACTCGGCGACACGGGCCGCAAGACCGGCTTTTGGCTGGAAGAGTTCGCGGCCCCCTATTACGTGTTCAAGGATGCCGGGGCCGAGATCGTGCTGGCCTCGCCCAAGGGCGGGCAACCGCCCATCGACCCGGCCAGCGACGAAGACGCCGCGCAGACCGACGCCACCCGGCGTTTTGCGGCAGACGCGGACGCGCAGGCCCAGCTGGCATCGACCCGGCGCCTGTCGGACATCGACGCCGAAGGTTTTGACGCAATCTTCTATCCGGGCGGCCACGGCCCGCTTTGGGACCTGGCCGAAGACGCGGACAGCAAGCGCCTGATCGAAACCTTCGCCGCGACGGATCGCCCGGTCGGTGCCGTCTGCCACGCGCCCGCGGTCTTCAGGCACACCACCGCCCAGGACGGAAAGCCGCTGGTCTCGGGGCGCCGCGTCACCGGGTTCTCGAATTCCGAAGAGGCGGCCGTGGGCCTGACCGACATCGTGCCCTTCCTGGTCGAGGACATGTTGAAGGCCAATGGCGGGCTTTACGAAAAAGCCGATGATTGGGGCCCGTTGACGGTGACCGACGGGCGCCTTGTCACGGGCCAGAACCCGGCCTCGTCCGTGGGCGCCGCCCAAGCCGTCCTGGCCCTGTTGAACGGAAACTGATCGCAGCACCGCCCCTGCGGCAGCTGCGCTGCGGGGGCGGGCATTCGTCGGGCAACCCTGCCTCAGCCGTGCTGCGGGACCACCGGATCGGGCGCGGATGCCGAGCGGCTTTCGGGCGCGAAATCCTGCGGTCTTTGTGCGGCGAAGGCGTGTTCGGGCGTTGCGCGAATATCGGCCCAGCCCGGCGCACGCAAAAAGCCCGGCGTTCTGAGAACCAGACACAAGACCGAACTGCCCTCGGCATGGATCAGCCCCGCGCGCTGCAACCGGTCAAGGGCCTGCTCGACAGCTTTGGCGTCGTAACTGCCCATCAACCGCTTGCGCAAAAGATCCACCCCCATGATGGTCGGGCACAGGTCCAGAATGGATCGTTCGACCTCGGACAGGTCATGGCTGACCGGGCATTCGGGGCGGCGGGAATCCACGACCCGGTCGCCGTCGAAATACAGCGCCGCCGCCGCGCTGGCCTGCCAATCCTTCAGGCTGTGCAGCACCGGCTGCGCGCGCTGATCTGCCGAGGCTGAACCGTCCTCGAGAATGTCGAAATGATAGGCGTGATCCCACAACTCCTCGGGCGGAACCGCATAGACATGCGCATAGGGCTTTGCCGGCGCGACCTTGATGCCAAAGGCCTCGGGGCGTTCGAAATAGGGGCTGAACCGATCCGCCCGCACCGGTCCGACCGAGCCCGGCGGCTGCAGGTGCGCAAGCAACGGGATCAGACGGGACAGGTTGCGGAACGTCTCGGCGGTCTCGCAGGGAAAGCCGTACAGAAAGCACCATTCGACGAACACGCCCGCCTCGGCGCACAGCTTGAGCGTCTGGATGTTCTGAATCCCGGAAACGCCCTTTTTCATGTGCATCAGGCTGGCCGTGTCAAAGGTCTCGATCCCCGGCTGGACCTTGCGGATGCCCGCATCGGCCAGCGCCGCGATCACCGACGGGGACAGGTTCGACTTCACCTCGTAATGCATCAGAAACGGGCGCTCGTCGCGGGCAAGCCGCGGAATCAGCGTCCTGAGGTAGCGATGGTCCAGAATATTGTCGACGACCACGATGTCAGGCCCGTACAGGTCGGCCAGGTGGCGGAACTCGGCAAGCGCCCGGTCCGGGGACTTGCTGCGATACGCCATCGTCTGACCGTTCAGACCGCAGAACGTGCAATGGTGCTTGGCACCCCACCAGCATCCGCGTGATGTCTCGATCGTGGGCGAAGGCGTCAGGATGTCGGACAATCCCGGCGTCTGTTCGAACCGATCGAAGAACGCGCTGAAATCCGGGATCGGCAAGGCATCGAGATCTGCCGTCAGACGCGGCGGCTGCCCGGGGCGGTCCTGCCGCAGGTCCGAGCGCGTCAACATCCCGCGCACGGCGGGCAGGTCGCGCCGGGTTCGCACCTTGTCGAGAAATTCGGCAAAGGCTTGCTCGCCTTCGCCCTGGCACACGGCATCCAGTTCGGGGTGCGCCCGCAAAAGCGCCTCGCCCAGCGGCCCCTCGCAATTGGCGCCCCCCATGACGATCACCAGGTCGTCGGATCGTTTCCTGAGGGCCCGCACAAGCGCGACCGACGCCATCACCTGCTGGAACGAGGATGTGATCCCGACCACGGTCGGGGCGCATGACATCACCTCGTCGGCGCAGCGCTCCACGAAATCCCGCGTCAGTTTTCGGGCAGCCAACGCGCTATGCACATAGGTCAGCCACTCGACCCCCTCGACATGGTCGCCCAGGACGTCCAGCAGATAGGCCATCGCATCCGGCTCGGGGCGCGGATGGACCAGATCACTGAACAGCCACTCTCCTAACAGGGCCTGATAGACCTTGCCATCGGACAGCAGGAAATAGTCGTCAAGGCCGATGGTTTCGGCAAAGTCGAAGCTGAAGTATTTTTCGGTGGTCGCGACCCCGGCGTCCCTGGCCATTGTCGCCAGCAGCGATATCCCCAGCGCGGGATGCTGCAGCGAGGAAAACGGCATCGACACCAGGCACAGGCGCTGACCCGCCGCAGGTTGCGACGTCACATGACCCGGCGGCGTCTCGCTCATGCGGGATTACGCGCAGCGCGGGCGAAGCACACCGTCGGATGTCTGTTCGTAGGCTGCCTTGATGTCCTGCATCGCGGTCTTCAGATCCGACTCACCGGCAAAGACCGAACTGATGGCGCCCAGAAGCTTGCGCGCGTGGTCATCCTGATCCAGCGTGATGCCAAGCCGGTCCACGACCTCTTCGGGGTTCTTGATGAACGCGTTGCGGAACGCCTCGTCCAGCACCCCGCGCCCGATGATGGTCTGGACGTCTTCCAAAGTCAGTCCACGAGTATGGTGATCGGTCATTTCTGCCCCCAATTTCTTAAAACCATGCGCGACTGGTATAGTGTTATTGGAGAAAACTCAACGATTAAGCACCCTGCGCCCTCGGCCAGTCCCGGCGGCGACTGCGCCGATGATCTGGCGTCGGCCATACGGATCGGGCTGGAATATTCCGGGCGGACCAGACATACTCGCATCCGACCGGGGGGAGCCTTCGAGAATGCGGAGTCGGGTACAGATCGAGCCAACCGAGCGCCGAATGTGTTCGGTGCTTTTTGCCGACATCGTGCGTTCGACCATGATCATCGGCGACCTGGACCCCGAAGACGCGGTCAGCCATCTGGGGCCGGTGATCGAACAGATCATGACCATCTGCGAAAAGAACGGCGCGACCACGCTGTTCACCGGGGACGGCGCGCTGGCGGTCTTCGGCACGCCCCACGCCGACGAGGACCACGCCGCAAAGGCGATTGCCAGCGCGCAGGAGATCATCCGCCAGATCGCCGGGAAGGGAGATCAGAGCCCCGACGTCCGCATCGGAATCCACGCCGGCGAACTGCTGGTCAGCGATCTGCAGCACACCCAGGGGCGCGAGCAGGCCTTTCTCGGGCCGGTCATGAACATCTCGAGCAAGATCGAGGCCGCCGCCCGCAAGAACGTGGTGACGGTCTCGGAAACGGTCATCCAAAGCGTCGGAACCCTGTTCGACCATGAACCCGTCGGCGAATTGCAGATCGACGGGCGCAACAAGACGCTGAAACTGTTCGAGATCAAGGCCCGCAACGAGCAACTGTCCCGGTGGGCATCGCAGGCACGTCGCGACCGCTCGCCCCTGGTCGGGCGCGAGGCCGAATTGGCCCGGCTGCGCGAGGCCTGGTCCAGGGCCTGCCAGGGTGAGGGCAACTCGGTCCTGCTGCTTGGCGCGGCGGGGGTCGGAAAGTCGCGCCTGACCCACGAACTGGTGGAAGACATCGCGCCCGAGGCGGTCGATCTGTGGGAGTTCAATTGCTTCTCGCTGGATCAGACGGCTGCCTATCTTCCGATCATCCGCGCCTTGAACGCCCGCCTGAAACTGTCCGACTGCCGGTCGGACGCCGAGTTGGAAGCGAAGCTGTCGAAGGGGATCGGGAACACCAGGTTCCTGGACAATCACACCAGACAGGCCCTGTTTTCGATCTTTCGCCGCGCCCGCACCGAAGTCGAACAGGCCGCCGGCGACCCATCGCGCCGGCGCCGCAAACTGAACGACATCCTGTCCAGGATGATCCTGTCGACCCGGAAAGAGAAACCGCTTCTTCTGTTGTTCGAGGATCTTCACTGGGCGGACCAGGGCACATTGGACGTGGTTCAGGAGTTGCTCTCACGCATCTCCTTCCTGCGGGTTCTCGTGGTGCTCACTTCACGCAACGCGACGCCCTTCACAAGCGATCAGAAAGGCAGGTTGCAGCTGCTTCCGGTCCCCCCGCTTGGCGAGGACGACTGCAGGGAATTGATTTCGCGCCTGTTGGGGCCACGGGGCGACGACGGCCTGCTGCGCGACTTCGTCGACACCATGAGCGGCCGCACCCCGTTGTTCGTCGAGGAATTCGCCCACCATCTGCGAGACCGGCTGGACCGGACACAAAACAGCCAAAGCCTGCACCGCAACCTTGCCGATCTGGAAGTGCCGGCCCGCATCCAGCCTCTCATCGCCTCACGGATCGACACGCTGGACAGCGAAAACAAAAAGGCGCTTCAGGTTGCCGCGGTCGGCGGTCTGCGCTGGACGTGGAGTACGCTGACCGAAACGCTTCAGCGCCTGGGATTCGAAGCCCAACCCCGGCTGACGGCCCTGATCGAGAACGGCTTTCTGGAAACCTACGGCCCCGCGGAAAACCAGCAGATCCGGTTCAGCCACGCGCTGGTGCAGAAAGTCGGCTATCGCAGCATTCCGCGTCTGCGCCGATCGCGCCTGCACCGGGCCATCTTCGAGGCCCTGCACGCCGGCGCGGACACCGATGATCTGGAAATCGCCCAGGCCATCGCCCGCCATGCCGATCAGGGTAAGCTGTGGCAGGAGGCAACCGAAGCCTATCTGCGCTGCGGCGAGCTTGCCAGCCGAATGTTCTCGTTCGAGGCGGCGGTTTCGTATTTCGACAACGCGCTGCGTTGCGTCGGCAGGCTGAAGGCCGAGACCGGGGCTCAGAACGTGTACGAACTTGAACTGCGGGTTCGTCGGGGCCTGCGCGTCTCGCTGGTGGCCAGCGGAAATTTCCGCCGCATTCTCGAAATCTCGCAAGAAGCCGAGAAATTATGCGATGACGCGGGGGACAGGGTCTCGAAGATCACGTCGCAGATCGATCAGGGGATCATGACGACGATCCTGTTCGATATTCGTGACGCGCGCCGAATTTCGCAACGCGCCCTGGACAGCGCAACCGAACTGGGCGATGCCCGGCTGCAGGCCAACGCAGCCTTTGCCTTGGCGCAGGCCGCCTGGTTCCACGGAGACTACGAGAGCGCCAAGACGGCGATCGACCATCACGCCGGTCTTTTTCAGAGCGAGTTCCGCACCGTCGAAACCGGAACGACCGGGTCGATTTCAGTGCTGGGAATCGCGACCCGGGCCAACGCCCAAAGCATGTTGGGCCAATTCGACAAGGCCGAGGACGACATTCGCGAAGCGCTGGAAATCGCGGCCGAGACGGGCAAGGTGTATGACCGCAGCTTCGCCCTGATCGCGCGCGGGATCAGTTGCTGGAAGGCAGAAGACGACACGCGAGCAGCAGAGGCATTGCGCATGGCACTGAAGATCTCCAGCGAAGCCGGGATCGATGTTCTCAGTTGCTTTGCAGCAGCGCCGCTCGCCCGTGTGCTGACCCGAAACAGGGACTTCACGGATGCGCGACTTGTCCTGACCAAGAGCCTAGGTCTTGCGCGGGAAATGCAGATGGAAGCCTTTGTCGCCTGGCTGTTGAGTGCCGAGATTTGCGTTCTGCAGGAAGAGGGCCGCGCCGGCGAAGCCGAGGAAGCCGCCGCGGAGCTGGCAGACCTTTGCCGGCGGAACGGATATTTCGGATGCGACCCAACGTTGACTTGTTTCTAACGGCACCAATCACATTCCAGGCAAACTGTCCGCGCCGCAACTTCTGCTGCTCTCCAATCTTTGGGCGGACTTCGACGTAACTCAAGGCCCTCTTTGTTGCGGCTGATAGGGTTGGTTTCGTTTTTTTCGGCCGATGGGCCATAATCGGGGGTTTGCCGCCAAGGGCGGAACGTGGGCGCATGCGAATATAGAACTCGACCAACATGCGGTCGCCTGCCTTTGCCTCTGCCCCCGTCTCCCAAGCGTGCAAGTATGCGCAGCCGCACTTCAGGCTCGGCCACAATCGCTCGACGAAGATGTGACGTTGCTGAACTGATGCGGTGGATGCCCCTTGGAGGAGTTGGCGCACACGAGCTTTTCGCGCGACCACTGGGCCAAATTCCAAAGCACAAACCCACTGGAGCGTCCGAACAAGGCGATCAAGCGCCGAACCAACGCGGTCGGCGTCCGGACGCTCTCTCGAACCGGTGGCGATCACGCGGCGCCGAATGATGCTGGAAACCGTCGCCGCCAATTGCGCCACTGACCCCATGGCCCCGGTGAAGATCGCCGCCCCGTAACTGCGGCCGAGCCAAAGTCGAAGCGCAAGGTTGCATCATGCCCCGGGACACGATCATGAAGTCCGGCGCGAGGCCGAAGTTGCCACAAGGAGGTTCACCAGCACTGTTGAGATTGATCCAGGATTCGCGGGTACACCTGCGACGGAAAATGTTTCGGCACGGACCTGGACACGACACAGCCTTTCGTTCTGTTTCGTTTTGACAAGTCAGCCTCCGGGTCGGCGGCGCAGATACTGGCCAAAGTTCTGAATGCCGAAGCCGTCACAGACAGATTTTTAAGATGTGTGGCTCCGGGACTTTCCCCGGAGATTGCTCTGACAGTCACTCGAAAAGGTTGTTGAAAATCAAACGCCCGCCAAGCGAAAAACCGGCCGGCGTTGCTGTTGTGTCCCGTAACCCGGAATACGCCCCCAGATTCTTTGGGCCTTTTTCATGGCAGCAGAATCGTGCTGCCGGTGGTCTTGCGCGCCTCGAGCGCGCGATGCGCCTCGGCAACTTCATCCAGCGCAAACCGCTGGTCGATATGGATCTTGACCTCGGCGCCGGTGACCTTGTTGAACAACCGGCGGGCCATTGCCTGACAGACCGAGTGGTCGGCGATGTGGGTGAACAGAGTCGGGCGGGTGATCTTCAGCGACCCTTTCTTGGCCAAAATCCCGATGTCGAACAGCGGCACCGGCCCCGAGGCATTCCCGAACGAGATCATCATGCCCAGCGGCTTGAGGCAGTTCAGCGACCCGTTGAACGTGTCGGCCCCGACCGAATCCATCACCACGTCGACACCTTTGCCGCCGGTGATCTCGGCCACGCGGGATTCGAAATCTTCGGTGCGATAGTTGATGCAATGGGTCGCGCCGTTGAACATCGCCAGCCGGCACTTGTCATCGGTGCCCGCGGTCCCGATCAGCTTTATCCCTTCGGACTTGGCCCACTGACAGGCGATCAGGCCCACGCCCCCGGCCGCGGCGTGGAACAGAACCGTGTCGCCCCGCTTGAGCGGCGTGGTGCGGTGGAACAGGTATTCGACCGTCAGCCCCTTGAGCATCATGGCCGCCGCCGTCTCGAATGAAATCCCGCCGGGCAGCGGGCAGACCTGGGCCGCCGGCATCACCCGCGCCTCGCAATAGGCGCCCGGCGGCATGGCGGCATAGGCCGCGCGCTGGCCGGGTTGCAGATGGGTTACCCCCTCGCCCACCGCCTCGATCACGCCGGCGGCCTCCATGCCCAGCGCATGCGGCAGGTCCAGCGGATACAGGCCCGAACGTTGGTAGACATCGATGAAATTCAGCCCGCAGGCATGGTGCCGGATCACAACCTCGCCGGGCCCGGGATCGCGCAGCGGTCTGTCCTCGATCTTCAGGACCTCGGGGCCGCCGGTTTCATGGATGACAACGGTACGCGCCGTTTTCTGCATGCTCACCTCCTGAAATCTGCTGCCAAGCTAGCACGCCTGCACGACAGGGCAATCACCCGATCTCGGAACAGTGAAGTGCATGGCTGCCGGAATGTGGTAGATTGAAGTTGGGCGTTGCCGGGTCATCCGGCCACGGACAACCCGATGCCGGATGCACTCCGCGGCGCGAATGGGCCAAGGAAAGGGATCAAGATGGCAAAAACGATCGGCAATCCAGTCAGCTGGGCCGCCCGCAATCTGGGTGCGACCAGCGAGCATATCGCGGAAAACGTCACAGGCATCGGCAGCGCAGATACACGGCACCTGCCGCAGGTGCGCAGGCTGACCCTGCAGGACCTGCGGGCCTGCCTGAAGGCCGGATACGAGGATTTCAAGGCGGTTCGCGCCGACGCGATCTTCATCGTCCTGATCTATCCGATCGCCGGGCTGGTGATGTTCGGGCTTGGCATGCAGGCCGACATGGTGCCGCTGCTGGCCCCGCTGATCGCGGGCTTTGCCCTGATCGGACCGGTGGCGGCACTTGGCCTGTACGAAATCAGCCGCCGACGCGAACAGGGGCACGAGGTGCATTGGCTGGACGCGTTCGGCGTGTTCCGCTCGCCGTCACTGGGCGCGATTCTGGCGCTGGGCTTCTACCTGGTGATGTTGCTGCTGGTGTGGCTGGCGGCGGCGCATGCGATTTTCTTGCACACGATGGGGCCACAGGCGCCAACCGCGCTGGGCCAGTTCCTGATCCAGGCCGTCACAACCAGCGCAGGGTGGACCATGATCCTGGCCGGTACCCTGGTGGGCTTTGGCTTTGCGCTGGTCGCGCTGGCCATCAGCGTGGTCAGCTTTCCCCTGCTTCTGGACAGGAAGGTCGGCCTGCCGGTGGCCGTCGTCACCTCGGTCCGGGTGCTGCGGCGCAACCCCCGGGTCATTTTGACATGGGGATGCATCGTGGCCGCATTTCTGGTTCTGGGGGCGCTTCCGCTGATGCTGGGGCTGATCGTGGTGATCCCGGTTCTGGGTCACGCCACCTGGCACCTGTACCGCCGGGCCGTCGCCTGAAGCACGCGGGACAGCCCTCCTCAGCCCGACACCTTCAGAACGATCTTGCCGATATGGTCCGAGCTTTCCATCCGCGCATGCGCGGCCGCCGCTTCGGCCAGATCGAACGCGCTGTCCATGACCGGCGCAACCTTGCCCGCCTCCAGCAGCGGCCAGACCGCCTCGTGCAGGTCCTGCGCGATCCGGGCCTTGGCCAGGTCGCTTTGCGGGCGCAGGGTACTGCCGGTCAGGGTCAGGCGTTTGACCATCATCAGGGCAAAGTTCAACTCGGCCACCGGCCCCTGCAGAAAGGCGATCTGGACCAGCC
The DNA here is from genome assembly GCF_900129345.1 of Ruegeria intermedia. Taxonomy (GTDB): domain Bacteria; phylum Pseudomonadota; class Alphaproteobacteria; order Rhodobacterales; family Rhodobacteraceae; genus Ruegeria; species Ruegeria intermedia. The sequence goes on from NZ_FQVK01000015.1 coordinate 63,451, forward strand.
GCCCATCCTCGGCCAGCGCCTTGACGTTGCGGGGGATATAGTCGCCGCCCACCATGTCGAGGATCAGGTCGGCCCCACCCTCGGCCCGCAGGGCGGCCACGAAATCGTCGGTCTTGTAGTTGATCGCCTTTTCCGCCCCCAGCGCCACGCAGGCCGCGCATTTCTCGTCGGACCCGGCGGTGGCAAAGACCCGGGCGCCGAACGCGTTGGCCAATTGGATCGCGGTGGTGCCGATGCCGCTGGAGCCGCCATGCACCAGGAACCGCTCGCCCGCCTTCAGCCCGCCGCGGGTGAAGACGTTCGACCAGACGGTAAAGAAGGTTTCGGGCAGGCAGGCGGCCTGTTTCATATCCATGCCGTCGGGCACCGGCAGACAATGCGCCGCGGGCGTGGCGACATATTCGGCATAGCCGCCACCGGGCAGCAAGGCGCAGACCTTGTCGCCCAGAGCCAGACCCGAGACCCCCGCACCGATGGCGACCACCTCGCCCGACGCTTCGAGCCCCGGAAGATCGCTGGCCCCCGGCGGCGGATCGTAGGCCCCGGCCCGCTGCAACGCATCAGGGCGGTTGACGCCGGCATAGGCCACCTTCAGAACCACCTGACCATGGCCGGGTTCGGGTATGGGGCGCTCGGTCAGTTGCAGAACATCCGGGCCACCCGGCGAGGTGATCTCGACAGCGCGCATCATCTTGGTCATCGGCAAATCTCCTTTGCGCAACGGGTATCAGGCAAATCGGCAAAGGCCCAGCGGGAACAGCCGCTTACCTGCGCGGGTGCAGCATGCCCGGCAGGTCGGCGCGCATCCGGGCCGGAGCCCGCACCTGGCCGGCCAGCCAGTTGGGAACGGCCAGAAACGGCCGCATCAGCGGGTTCTTGTTCACCTGCGCCTTGAGCTTTTCGAACTGCATTACGTTTTCGATGCGACGGTCCAGAAAGTCCCATGTGCGCTGATGGTCGGGGCTGTCATCACCCAGCCAGAACAGCACGGTCGAGGAATATACCCCCGACAGCGTCGCGCGTTTGGTGTACCAGTTCACGTCTTCGGACGTGTCGCCCAGCGCATTCCAGATCAGGTCACAAGTGCCCCAGACCGCCTTGGCGCCGTCACCGGCATACATGGGCAGGGAAAACAGGGCCACGCCCCGGCGCACGGCCTCTTTGTCGGGAACCGCCTGCAGGCGGAACCGAACCGCCGCCGCGATCCGGTCGCGGAATTTCAGATCGCTCAGATCCTCGGATTTCAGCCGTTCCAGCATCGCTGCATCACCCCGGTCGTGAAAGGCCAAGGCCAGATCGACCGCGCCGCGCGGACAGATCGCGCGCGCCAGCCCCTCGTCCAGGCCACAATCGGCAATCGCCGCGCGAAAACTGATGTCAGACCATCCGTCGAAGGGCACATGGGTCAGGATGGCGTCCAGCAGCTGCTGCTTGGCGTCTTCATAGGTCACGGTCATGGCGGCTCTCCAACTGTCTGGCATAGTACTAGACAAGTTGGGCCCGCTTTGCTATACGGCCAATTCCTGCAATTTCCTTGCAACTCGAACTTAGAAAGGTGGTGACAACCACATGCAGGTTAGTGTTCGCGACAACAATGTCGATCAGGCGCTTCGTGCCCTGAAGAAAAAGCTGCAGCGCGAAGGCGTGTTCCGCGAAATGAAGCTGAGGCAGCATTTCGAGAAACCGTCCGAGAAAAAAGCGCGCGAGAAAGCTGAAGCGATCCGCCGTGCCCGTAAACTGGCACGCAAGAAAGCCCAGCGCGAAGGTCTGCTCTGAGCAAACCTCCTCCAGCTTTGGATGACACTATTTGACGACCCCCGAGGCCTGGCCCGGGGGTTTGTCGTTTCAACCTTTGGTCTTGTTTCACCGGCTTGACCCTGTGTGCGCGGCAGGTCGCCATTTCCCGAAAGGCAATTTTTTGCCCGGCATTTTGCAGCGCAGCGCATCTCGCCTCGGCAGCATCGTGTCACCAATGCGCGCCTGCCCAGAGCAGCCCGCCAACACCGTCGATATCCCGCCCCTCATGTGAGCGCCACCGGAAGGACAAAAACACGAATCGAGGCAGAAAATACCGACTGCAAGTGCATTCGAACGCACGATGCTGGACCTGATCAACCAGGACCGCACATCCCGCGGGTTCGAGAGGTTCCAGCGCGACGCAGCGGATGCAAGACGCCGGGTTCGACCTTTGGAGAACCTGGCGGACCGGCGAAAGCATCGCATGGCAGTCCGAACGCGGGCAGCCCTGCATCATCGATGACGTGGCGCATTTGCACCAGAACCTGATCAACAGCCCGAGCCACCGCGCTATATTCTGAACCCGGAACTCAAATATGTCGGGATCAGGGTCGAGAACGGCGCCATGCGGGGTTTCGAAGCGGTGATGCTCACCCAGAACTTTGCCGCAACCGCCGCGGCAGTCATGCTGGAGATCGGCGATACGAATAATCCGCCGACGACGCCGGACGAAGTCGCCGTTCCGAAAGAGCCACGGCCGGAAACGCCGGAAGTGGACGCGGTTGACCGCGGTGAGTCCGACCCCTTCTGCTTTGACGCTCAGGCCTTCCTGGATGAAATCGCCGGCTTTCTCTAAAACCTGCAAGCGCAGATCGACGAATTCGATTGAACGGACGACAGGAACAGCGACACGGTCATGGCAGGCACCGATGATCTCGACATGATGGCGACCGCCGGCGCCACTCCGGAAACCGGATCCGAACCCGTGGGCCCCGAAACAGCGCGCGGCCGACCATACCGGCCTCGCGCGTTCCGGCTCAGGTCTCTGGCCCTCTTCAATAGATCTTGGGCACGTACAACTCGTCGGGCAGCACGCGGCGCTCGTATTCGGGGTTGTATTTCCGGTCGGGCAACGTGACCTTTTCGTGCGGGACTTTGTCATAGGGGATCTTGGTCAGGATGTGCTCCATGCAGTTCAGGCGCTCGCGCTTCTTGTCGTTGCCTTCGACGATGTACCAGGGCGCCTCGGGGATGTTGGTGCGGAACAGCATGTCCTCCTTGGCCTTGGTATAGTCCTCCCAGCGGATGCGCGATTCGAGGTCCATCGGCGACAGTTTCCACTGTTTCATCGGGTCGTGGATCCGCATCAGGAACCGCAGCTGCTGTTCCTCGTCGGTGATCGAGAACCAGTATTTCAGCAGGATGATGCCGGACCGGACCAGCATCCGCTCGAATTCCGGAACGTCCTGGAAGAACTGTTCGACCTGGTCTTCGGTGGCAAAACCCATTACCCGCTCGACCCCGGCACGGTTGTACCAGGACCGGTCGAACAGCACGATCTCACCCGCGGCCGGCAGGTGCGGCACATAGCGCTGGAAATACCATTGGCTCTGTTCGCGCCGGCTGGGGGCCGGCAGCGCGACGACCCGTGCGACCCGCGGGTTCAGGCGCTGGGTGATCCGCTTGATCACGCCCCCCTTGCCCGCCGCATCGCGGCCTTCGAACAGAATGCAGACCTTGGCGCCGGTATGCTGAACCCAGTCCTGCACCTTGATCAGCTCGGCCTGAAGACGCAGCAGGTTGCGGAAATAGACCCGGCGATCCAGCATGTCGGGGTGCTGCTCGCGGTAGATCTTGCGCACCTCCATCGACAGCATCGGCTCGCTGAACTCGATTTCGATATCCTCGTCCAACGTGTCCTGAAGCTCGGCCTCCAGCCAGTCGGGGGTGTCGTCCTCGGCACCGCGGTCGTTTTCGTTCTGGTCGGCCATCGGGGTTTGTTGTTCTTCTTCGGCCATTTGGTTGCTCCTTGTCTTTCGTGGATGCGGGTCTTAGCCATCCCATGTAACCGGGACATGACGCGGCGGCGGCAGCCACCGGACCCCGATCTTGGCCCGGCCGCCGGGCAGACACAACCGCCGCCGGCCGCGCTCAAACCGGCAAAGCCGTGGTCTTGAACACCGTCCGCAACGCGAACGAACTCTGCATCTGCGCCACGCCCGGCAGCCGAGACAGATACTGGCGGTGAATGCGCGCGAAATCCTCGGTGTTTTCGGCCACGACCTTCAGCACATAGTCGGCGGTTCCGGCCATCAGGTGGCACTCCAGCACGTCGGGGATACGCCGCACCGCCTTCTCGAAAGCTTCCAGAACCTCTTCCGCCTGACCCTGCAGGGTGATTTCGACGAAAACGGTGGTCGGAACGCCCAGCTTGCGCGCATCCAGCAGGGCGACATAGTCGCGGATATAGCCGTCGGCCTCGAGCCGCTGCACCCGACGGTGACAGGCCGAGGGCGACAGGTTCACCTGTTTGGACAGTTCCGCATTCGACATCCGCCCCTTGCGCTGCAGCGCGGACAGAATCTTTCGGTCAGTCGCATCCAGGCTCATTCGCGCACTTTCCTTGCGGTTTTGTTTGCAGTTTTCGCATTATCTCCCTCATTTTAGGTCAACCGCGCACCGAGTTTCACAAAAATTGCGCGGCTTTCTGCACATAATTTGTGCAGTTTGTGAACGGAGAGCCCAATGAAAATCGGTTGCCCAAAAGAAATCAAACCGCAGGAGTTCCGCGTCGGCATGACCCCGAACGCCGCGCAGGAGGCCGTCGCGCGCGGGCATGAGGTCATCATCGAACGCGGCGCCGGCCTGGGGTCGGGGTTTGACGACGATGCCTATGTTGCCGCCGGTGCCCGTATCGTGGACACCGCCGCCGAGGTCTTCGCCACCGCCGAGATGATCGTCAAGGTCAAGGAGCCCCAGGCGGTCGAGCGCAAGATGCTGCGCGAAGGCCAGGTGCTGTTCACCTATCTGCACCTCGCCCCCGACCCCGAGCAGACCAAGGATCTGCTGGCGTCCGGCTGCACCGCGATCGCCTATGAAACCGTGACCGATGCCAATGGCGGGCTGCCCCTGCTGGCACCGATGTCCGAAGTCGCCGGGCGCCTGGCCCCTCAGGTCGGTGCGTGGACGCTGCAAAAGGCCAATGGCGGGCGCGGCGTGTTGATGGGCGGCGTGCCGGGCGTGGGGCCGGCCAAGGTCGTGGTGATCGGCGGCGGGGTGGTCGGCACTCATGCCGCGCGCATCGCAGCCGGGATGGGCGCCGATGTCACGGTTCTGGACCGTTCGCTGCCGCGGCTGCGCTATCTGGACGATGTGTTCCGCGGCCAGTTCAAGAACCAGTATTCGACCGCCGGCGCCACGGCCGAGCTGATCCGCGATGCCGACATGGTGATCGGCGCGGTGCTGATCCCTGGCGCGGCCGCGCCGAAACTGATCACGCGCGAACAGCTTTCAACGATGAAGCCCGGCGCGGTTCTGGTGGACGTTGCCATCGACCAGGGCGGGTGTTTCGAGACGTCGAAACCCACCACCCATGCCGAGCCGATCTACGAGGTCGACGGGATCATGCACTACTGCGTGGCCAACATGCCGGGCGCGGTCGCCCGGACCTCGACCATCGCTCTGGGCAACGCAACCATGCCCTTCATGCTGGCGCTGGCTGACAAGGGCTGGCGGCAGGCCTGCCAGGACGACCCGCACCTGCTGGCCGGGCTGAATGTCCATGCCGGGCAGTTGACCTACTACGCCGTCGGCAAGGCGCTGGGGATCGACGTGGTCTCCCCGTCGGTTGTGATCAAGGGCTGATCCCGCATCGGCAGAAACAACCGCGCCGCGCGTTTCGCGCGGCGCCACGCCCAACCGGAACAGGGCATTTCCAATGCCCGCCTGACGGGCGGGAGCGCTCAGCCCTCCTTGTGGATCTCCACGGAATGCGGATAGGGGATCGAGATGCCCTTGGCATCGAACGCCTCTTTCACCGCCTTGGTCAGATCGAACTTTACGTCCCAATAGTCGTCGGCGGCACACCACAGGCGCGCGGTCAGATCGACCGAGCTGTCGCCCAGGTTGGTCACCCGCACCCAAGGCTCGGGGTCGGCATGAACGCGGCCGTCTGCTTCTGCGACATCCAGAATGATCCTCATCGCCTCGTCGGCGCTGTCGCCATAGTCGATCCCGAACACCAGGTCCACGCGCCGCGTGTCATGGGCCGAGTAGTTGGTGATGATCGACCCCCAGGCCTGACCGTTGGGCACGATGATCTGAACGTTGTCCGGCGTCACCAGTTCGGTGGTGAACAGGTTCAGATCCTTCACCGTTCCGGCCGTCCCGCCGATATCGACATACTGCCCCAACTTGTAAGGTCGAAACACGACCAGCATCACACCGGCGGCAAGATCGCTGAGCGTACCTTGCAGCGCAAGACCGATCGCCAGCGAGGCGGCGCCCAGAATGGCAACGATGCTGGTTGCCTCGATTCCGAAAATGCCCAGCACGGCGACCAGCACGATGGCCAGGATCACCCATTTGACCGAGCTGGCGGCGAAATTCCCCAGGGTCGGGTCTATCTGCGGGGTCGAATTGATCCGCCGGCGCACAACGCCTGCCACGGCGCCTGCCGCGACCCAGCCCACGATCAGAACAATTGCCGCCTTGATCGCGTTCATGATCACCGGGGCAAAAGCCCCGACCTCGTTCACAACATCCTGCAATTTCGCCTCCTTTCACGCGGGCAATCCCGCGCGGTTCGTACGGGATTTCAACAAAGTCTGGGCGAAACCGGGGCCTGGGTCTAGGAGGGAATTCCCGCCGATTTCCCCCTGCGTGGGCCCACCTGCCTAGCCGGGCAGTTTCCCGGTCAGCACATAACGCAGAATCTCGACCACCTGACGAGGCTCCTCGGCTACCGCCAAGGCGGCGGCATCCACCTCTTTCAGCGCATGCTGATGCTCGGGACCGTGCAACACGATGATCGACTTGCCCAAGGCTGCCGCATAGCCCGCGTCAAAGGCCGCGTTCCACTGCTTGTACTTGCCCCCGAACCGCACCACGACGACATCGGCATCGGCGATCCCCTTTCGGGTTCGGATCGCGTTGACCATCGCGCCTTTGTGGTCGTGCCAGTACTTGTTCGGCTCGGCCCCCAGAATTGCGACCCCGCAATCGTCGCTGGCCGCATGATCGGTCACCGGGCTGTTGAACGTGACATCCAGCCCCTGCGCGCCTTCGATGATCTGTTCGCGCCAATCCGTGTGGATCTCGCCCGACAGGTAGACATTCAAACCCATTGCACCCTCCGCATTTTGCTTCTGGCCCTGCTTACTGTCCAAACCCGCAAAGCCCAATGCGGAAGTTGCCTGCCGATGCGGCGCTGGCGTCACAGTTTGCGGGCCACCAGATAGCGCGAGGGCGGTTTCGCCGGGAAATTCCCGCTTTCGATGATCTCGAACCCGGCCTTTTCAATGGCCGTTTCCAGCGTCTTGATGTCGAATTGGCTGACGAATGGCGCCTTGCCCAAAAGCTGCATGACCGGCAAGAGCAGCTTCAGCAAGCCGAACTTGAACCCCAAACCACCTTGGGCAAGGCACGGCGTTTTCGAGATGAACAGACCGCCGGGTCTCAACACCTCATGAACCCCGGCCAGCGTCGCCTCTAGATCCCGGATCAGGTGCAGCAGATTGAACGCCATCACCACATCATAGGCCCAATTCGGGGGGCGGTTGGCGTCGGCCTCGACAAAGACAACGTTTTCGATCTGCTCCTCTTGCGCCAGCCTGCGGCCCACGGCCAACATGCCCGGAGAGACATCGCTCGCCGTGATCGTATCCGCATGGCCGGACAGCCGCAGCGCGGTGCGCCCGGTTCCGCAGCCCAGTTCCAGCACCTGATCGGTCGGCTTCAGATAGGACACCGTGCGTTGCAACGTGTGCTCATAGGACTCCATGTCCCGGATCGGGGATTTCGCGTATTTCTCGGCGATTCCGTCCCAGAATTTGGCTGTGGCGGTCATGTCGGCTCTCCTTTGAGCGCAAGGTAGTGATACGCGTTTCAAAGGTGAATTGCCGAAATTCGCAGAATCCTTATACATTCATGCATGGATGATCCGCGCAAATTCGACTGGAACCATATCCGCGCCTTTCTGGCCACGGCCGAGACCGGCTCGCTCTCGGCCGCGGCACGACGATTGGACCAGACACAACCGACCCTCAGCCGCCAGATCGCCGCGCTTGAATCCGACCTGGGCGTGATGCTGTTCGAACGGGTCGGCCGATCACTTCAGATCACCACCGCCGGGGTCGAGCTGTTGGAGCACACCCGGACCATGGGCGCAGCTGCAGATCGCATTGCGTTGGCGGCGTCCGGTCAGGCGCAGTTGATCGAGGGACTGGTGCGGATCACGGCAAGCGACGTGATGTCGGCCTATATCCTGCCGGATCTGCTGCGCCAGATCCGCGCGCAGGCCCCGAAACTGCGGATAGACGTGATCGCCGCAAACGACATTCGCGATCTGATGCGGCGCGAGGCGGATATCGCCATCCGCCATGTCCGCCCCGACCAGCCCGACCTGATCGCAAAACGGGTGCAGGAGGCCGACGGGCATTTCTATGCCGCCACCGCCTACCTGAACCGCGCTGGACGCCCCAAGTCCCTGTCGGACCTGTCCCGGCACGCGTTCATCAGTTTCGGCGACACCGCGCAGATGATCGCCTATTTCGAACCGATCGGCCTGCACCTGACGGAAGAGAACTTCCGGCTGGGGTCGCAGAGCGGCATCGTCGCGTGGGAGTATGCCCGGCAGGGCTTTGGCATCGCGCCCATGTCCGAGTCGGTGGGCGATGCCACGCCGGACATGGAGCGCGTCCTTCCCGACATGGAGCCGTTGCGGTTCCCGATCTGGCTGACCACCCATCGCGAGCTGCATACCAGCCGCCGCATCCGTCTGGTCTTTGACCTGCTGGCGGAGTTTTTCGCAAAATGAAACACGCGCGCCATCGGCGCGCGTGTCACTTCGGGTTCAAGCCACCTCAACCGCGCAGAACGCCGCCGGTTGCCTTGGTGACCTTGGCGATGATCTTTTCCGCCACCGCCTCGATGTCTTTTTCCTTCAGCGTCTTCTCGGTCGGCTGAAGCCGGACGGTGATGGCCAGAGATTTCTTGCCCTCGCCCAGGCTGCCGCCGATGAATTCATCGAATACGCGCACCTCTTCGATCAGCGCCTTGTCGGCTCCGGCGGCGGCATTCACCAGCGTCAGCGCCTCGACATCGGCATCGACGACAAAGGCAAAGTCACGCTCGACCGCCTGCAGGTCGCGCAACTCCAGCGCCGAGCGGGTGGTGCCGGATTTGCGCGGCAGCGGCACCTCGTCCGGCCAGATGGTGAAGGCCACGGCCGGGCCCTTGATGTCCAACTGCTGCAGCACGCGCGGATGCAGCTCACCGAACACGCCCAGAACCTTTTTGGGGCCCAGGCAGATCTTGCCGTGACGGCCCGGATGCCACCAGGCGTCGCCATCGCGCAGGATCTGCACCTTGGCCGGGGCGCCGATGGCGGCCAGCACCGCCTCGGCATCGGCCTTGGCGTCGAACACGTCGACCGCGCGGGCGGCGACATGCACATCCTTGGGTCCGGTCCGCCCGACCAGAAGGCCCGCGATCTGGGTGCGTTCCTCGCCGGGTTCCCCGCCGAAAAAGACGGGGCCGACCTCGAACAAGGCCAGATCGGCAAAGCCGCGCGCCTGATTGCGGGCCGCAGCCTGCAGCAGGCCGGGCAGCAGGTCGGGGCGCATGTGACTCATCTCGGACGAGATCGGATTTTCCAGCATCGTCGCGTCATCGCCGCCGCCGAACAGCGCGGCCGAAGCCTGATCGATGAAGGTATAGCTGACGCATTCATTGTACCCCAGCGCCGCGCAGGTGCGCCGCGCCATCGACTGACGCCGCTGGGCCGGCGTCATGACCGGCTTGGGAATACCATCCGTGACACGCGGCAGGGGCTTGCCCTGCAGCTTGGTCAGCGAGGCGATGCGGGCGACCTCCTCGACCAGATCGGCCTCGCCCTGGATGTCGGGGCGCCAACTGGGCACATGGGCCATGTCGCCTTCCAGCCGGAAGCCCAGCCGCGTCAGGGTCTGACGCTGCTCGCTTTCGGGGATGTCCATGCCCACCAGCGACTGCACCCGCGCCGCATCCAGCCGATAGGCGCGCGAATGGTCCGGCGCCTTGCCGGCCTCGACCACCTTCGAAACCTCGCCGCCGCAGATGTCCAGGATCATCTGGGTTGCGTGCTCCAGCCCTTCCAGCGTGTATGCCGGATCGACCCCCCGTTCGAACCGGTACCGCGCGTCCGAGTTGATCTTGAGCGCACGGCCCGCCAGCGCGATCTGGACATGATCCCAGAAGGCGCTTTCCAAGAACACGTTCACCGTGTCCTCGGTACAGCCGGTCTCTTGCCCGCCCATGATGCCCGCGATGGATTCCGGGCCGTTGTCGTCGGAAATCACCATCATGCCGGGCTGCAGCGTGTATTCCTTTTCGTCCAGCGCCACCAGCTTTTCGCCGCCCTTGGCGCGATGCACCCGCAGGTTGCCCTTGACCTTGTCGGCGTCAAAGACGTGCAGCGGGCGGTTGCTGTCGAAGGTCATATAGTTGGTGATGTCCACCAGGGCCGAGATCGGACGCAGACCGATCGCTTTCAGCTGATCCTGCAGCCATTGCGGGCTGGGGCCGTTCTTGACGCCGCGGATCAGGCGGCCGGTGAAATGCGGACAGCCATCCAGCGTGTCGTCGTCGATCGTCACCTTGATCGGGCTTTCGAAATCCCCCGGCACCGGGGCATAGTCGCGCTGCTTCAGCGTGCCCAGACCCCGCGCCGCCAGATCGCGCGCGATGCCCGCAACGCCCAGCGCATCGGGGCGGTTGGGGGTGATGGCGATCTCGATCACCGGGTCGATCTTGGCGGGGTCGTTCTCGGCCAGCCAGTCCACGAACCGCTGGCCCACCTCGCCCGAGGGCAGCTCGATGATGCCGTCATGCTCGTCCGACAGTTCCAGCTCGCGCTCGGACGCCATCATGCCAAAGCTTTCGACGCCGCGGATCTTGCCGACGCTGATGGTTGTGTCGAGGCCGGGGATGTAGGTGCCCGGCTTGCAGACCACGACGGTAATGCCCTCGCGCGCGTTCGGCGCACCGCAGATGATCTGCAACTCGCCTTCGTCAGTGTCCACCTTGCAGACGCGCAGCTTGTCGGCATCGGGGTGTTTCTCGGCATGTTTCACATAGCCCAGGGTGAAATCCTTGAGCTTGTCGGCCGGGTTGATGACCTCTTCGACCTCGAGCCCGAGATCGGTCAGCGCCTCGGCGATCTCATCAACCGAGGCGTCGGTGTCCAAGTGGTCTTTCAGCCAGGAGAGGGTGAATTTCATTGCACGCGGCCTTTTTTGGCAAACATCCAGTCGGCACAGGCAATGGCAAAGAATGGGCCAAGGTGCAAGCCTTGGGCGGGGTGGATGGGCCAACCTGTGCGCTTTGCGCCAAGCCGCGCCATCGCCAGACCGCGGGGTGGCGATCCTCGGGCTACGGTGGGCAATTTATGCCAGCCAAGTCCGTATGACGTTCAAACGGGGTGCCTGCGGAGACAAATCGCCAGCCCGTGCGGGCGGTCTGGCGATGGCGCGGCGGCCTATCGGCCTTGGTTCCGCGCAATTCGTATTATGAGTTTCTGTTGCGATCTCTTATCGAACGACCAAAAGGGGTCACCGATATCAAATCGGTCTCCGAAATTTGCGTCTTTCCCAGATTTTCTTCACGGATTGCCTTCATCAATGCGGCAAGAATTCCATCAAATTCATCGTGGGGAACCTTTGTTTTTGCCGTGATTTTCTGATCGAAAGCCACAAGTTTTTGCATGGTCGTATCTGATGCGACGACTGCAAACTTCATCTTCGCGGTAAAGTAAGCAGCTAGGGCATCGTCGAAGCCTTCACCATCTCGGTTGAAGGCATTAGCCATTTCACAAATGGCTTCTATCATCTCCACATAGATGTCGAAATGTCTCTTCTTGATCTGTTCTCGTCTATCAAACCAAGCCTTCACAAGGTATCCGGCAAACAACAAAACAAGCGCCGAAATAAACGCAATGTTTTGTTGCAGCCAGAAGCTAGGTTCACTCACCGCGACAAGCCACCATGCAGATTGGGCATATCCAGCGCCGCGAACCCGTAGTGGCGCAGCCAGCGCAGGTCACTGTCAAAGAACGCCCGCAGATCCGGAATGCCGTATTTCAGCATCGCCAGACGGTCGATGCCGATGCCGAAGGCAAAGCCCTGATAGACCTCGGGGTCGATCCCGCCGGCGGCGATCACCTTGGGGTGGACCATGCCGGAGCCCAGAATCTCCATCCAGTCGTCGCCCTCGCCGATCTTCAGCTGGCCGCCTTCCCACGAACAGCGGATATCGACCTCGGCCGAGGGTTCGGTGAACGGGAAATGCGAGGCGCGGAAGCGCAGTTCGACGTCGTCGACCTCGAAGAACGCCTTGACGAATTCCTCCAGCACCCATTTCAGGTTCGCCATCGAGATGTCCTTGTCGATGGCCAAGCCTTCGACCTGGTGGAACATCGGCGTGTGGGTCTGGTCATAGTCGGCGCGATAGACGCCGCCCGGGCAGATCACGCGGATCGGCGCGCCCTGTTTCTCCATCGACCGGATCTGCACCGGCGACGTGTGGGTGCGCAGCACATGCGGCGGGCGATTGTCGCCCGGCGCGCGGTGCATGTAGAACGTGTCCATCTCGGCCCGCGCGGGGTGGTGACCGGGGATGTTCAGCGCGTCGAAATTGTACCAGTCGGTTTCGATCCGGGGGCCTTCGGCGACGGAAAAGCCCAGCTCGGCAAAGATCGCGGTCAGTTCCTCGGTCGCCTGGCTGACCGGGTGGATCGAGCCCTGGCGGCGCGGGCGCGCGGGCAGGGTCACGTCCAGCCACTCGGTCCGCAGACGTTCGTCCAGCGCGGCATCGGCCAATGCGGCCTTTTTGGCGGCCAGCGCCGCGTTGATCTCGTCTTTCAGCGCGTTCAGCGCGGGGCCGGCGACCTGGCGTTCCTCGGGCGTCATCTTGCCCAACTCGCGCATCTTCAGCGCCACTTCGCCCTTTTTGCCCACCGCGGCCACGCGGATCGCTTCCAGCGTGCTTTCGTCGCCTGCGTCAGCGATCTGACCCAGGTATTTTGCCTTAAGATCGTCCATGACGGTCCCCTGAATTCTGTTGCTGTCCTGCTATCACAGCAGCGCGCGAAAGCAAGAGGGCCGGGCTGCGCGATCAGGTCGCGCGCAGAACCGCTGCCTGTCGATCACATCGGACCGGGCGGATCGTGGAGCCATAGCCCTGCGGATGGGTCCGCAGGTCAGGGAACAGCGCAAACAGCTCACGCGCGGCCTCCTGCTCCAGCCCCGAGAGCGCCTCCTGCCCCGGAAAGAAGCTCTCGGACACAAGGCCCGAAGTGGTGACCAGCTGATGCCGGTCGAAGAACAGGTGGACATAGCGGACGATGTCGCAGGGCTGCACGGTGACGGTATCGCCGTTGACCAGCGATTTGGCCGGAACCAGAACCTCATCCTCGCCGAACAGAAGCTGGGCCTGCCAGCCGCCGACCAGAATGCGGTGCTGGGGCGAGACCAGAATGTCCGTCGTGGCGCCCAGAACCCCCGCGCGGATGCGCACCGGCGCGAACCGGCCCACGCCGCGCACCGTGCGGCCGCCGATCCAGCGCACCCGGCAGGGGCCGTCATCGACGGTCAGGACCGTGTCGCCCGGCCGCAGCGTCTCGATCCGGCGCGGCCCCTCGGGCGTATCCACCAGGGTTCCGGCCGTGAAACAGGCCGCCCCGGTATCCCCGGGCGACAACGGGCCATATGTCAGCGTGTCGGGATCGGGCTGGTTGAACTGCAGCGTCGTCGTGGTCTGGTTCGGCCCGACCAGCACCGGCAGGTTGACCGAGGTCTCCCCGGCCGCCAGCCCATCGACCGCGACGATGTTCCGCGTGCCGCCGCCGATGTCGTAGAAATCGATCACCTCGCCCGTGGCTGTATTGGTCAGCGCATAGGCCTCGTAATTGTTGGCGCCGCCGCCGTTCGGGTCGGTCAGCAGAATCGGAAAATCATCGGCCGAGATGACATGGACGATCTCGTTGTTGTCGGGGTCCACGGTGACCTGAATGGCGGGATCGTCCAGCGGGATCTCGATCCCGACCTGTCCGTTGGCCTGATAGAAGGACACGGTGAAATCCGCCGGGTCTTCACCTGGGCGCAAGGACACCTCCAGGAACTCGGACACGCCCGAATTCGCGGCATAGGCATTGGAATAGTGCAGCTCACTGATACGCGCCATGAAAGCACCACGACCGGAAAACCTGACCCGAATGTATCGCGCAAACACCACCGCCGAACAAGGCGCGATCCGGGAAAGCGGCTAACAGGCCCTTAATTGCAACAGGTCGCGGTCAGTAGCTGTATTCGGGATAGATCTGCGTCAGATCGCCCTGCCAATCGCCGTGGAAATGCTCGAGCAGTTCGTCGGCCGGCACCTTGCCGGACTGGATGCTTTCCTTCAAAGCGTTCAGGAAATGCGTCTCGTCCGGGACAAGCCCGCCCGCACCCGGCCGCGCCCGCTCCTTCAGGCCGGACTCGGCGATGGCCACCACCTCGCGCGCCAGATCGTGCATGTTGATGCCGCCGACCTGCGCCTGCAGCCCGTCCCGGGCCGCGGCGACGCGCAGCCCTTCGCGGGTTTCGGCGTCCCAGCCCTTGACCAGATCCCATGCGGCATCCAGCGCGGATTGGTCATAGGTCAGCCCTACCCAGAAGGCGGGCAGCGCGCACAGGCGGCGCCACGGGCCGCCGTCGGCCCCGCGCATTTCCATGAATTTCTTGATCCGCGCCTCGGGGAATGCGGTGGTCAGGTGATCGGCCCAATCCGAAAGCGTCGGCGTCTCGCCCGGCAGCGCGGGCAGCTTGCCCTGCAGGAAATCGCGGAACGACATGCCCAGCGCGTCGATATATTTGCCGTCGCGATAGACGAAATACATCGGCACGTCCAAGGCATATTCCACGTAGCGCTCGAACCCGAAGCCGTCCTCGAACACGAAGGGCAGCATGCCGGTGCGCGCGTCATCCAGATGCCGCCAGATGTAGCTGCGCCAGCTTTTGTGGCCATTGGGCTTGCCCTCGAAGAAGGGCGAGTTGGCAAACAGCGCGGTCGCCACCGGTTGCAGGGCCAGCGCCACGCGCAGCTTCTGCACCATGTCCGCCTCGGAGCCGAAATCGATGTTGACCTGCACCGTGCAGGTCCGGCGCATCATGGCGCGGCCCATGTCGCCGACCTTTTCCATGTAGTCGTTCATCAGGACATACCGGCCCTTGGGCATCAGCGGCATGTCCTCGTGCTTCCAGATCGGTGCGGCGCCCAGCCCGATGAAGCCTACGCCGATCTTGTCGGCGATGTCCTTCACGTCGCGCAGATGCGCGTTCACCTCGTCGCAGGTCTCGTGGATGGTCTCCAGTGGCGCGCCTGACAGCTCCAACTGTCCGCCCGGTTCCAGCGAGACGTTGGCCCCGTCCTTTTCCAGCCCGATCAGCTTGCCCGCCTCTTCCACCGGGGTCCAGCCATGCCCGTCGCGCAGCCCCTGCAGCACCGCCAGGATCGAGCGTTCGCCCTCATAGGGCAGCGGCTTCAGCGTGTCCTTGCAATAGCCGAATTTTTCGTGCTCGGTCCCGATGCGCCATTCGCTTTTGGGTTTGCAGCCATCGGCCAGGTATTCGGCCAGTTGTTCGTGGCGTTCGATCGGCCCGCCGCCGGACTGAGGAATGGACATGAACCGTGCTCCGATCCTGATGTGTCGAGTCGTGGGGGTCAGTGGTGGTCGCAATCTCCCCCGGTGTCAATGCACCGTCAGTTCAACCGGATGTGTGCCGGGCGCGAGGGATGGCGTTCCCAGATGACCACCGGATGCGACGCCCCGGACCTCAGTTCCGACAGCATCCGCTCGGTCCGCAGCCCCGGCAGGGCCGAGAACACGTCGAACAGCGCCTCGGCGCCCTCGGCATTCACGGGAATGTGAAGCGGCGGCTGGCCGGGCTGCTGCAGCACCCAATGCGCGGGGCTGGCGGTGGGGTCCAGCGTCAGGCTCTCGATTTCGCGGGTGGCGACGATGCCGCCTTCCAGCGGCCCCAGATAGGCAATCTGCCCTTCATCCACCGACACCACGCCCGGCCCGCCCGCGCCCAGCCGGAACCGCGCGCGCTGTACGCCGATCACGGCCAGCGCGGCCGAAACCACCACAAGCACCCAGCCCAGCCAGCCCAGCAACCCGCCCGGACCGCCGATCCAGCTGAGACCAAGGAGCAGAACGAAGCCTGCGGCCAGCACCTCGCGCCAGCGCCACAGGGCCAGTTTGGCTTCGGGTCGGATGAAACTCAAGACGCGGCCTCCATCTGATTGCCGAACAGGACCAGTGAAAAGGTCCCGGCGGGGGCAAACCCAATCGCAACATAAGCACGCGCGGCGGATTTTGAAGCCGCAAACAGAACGGCCTTGCGCACTCCGGCGGGTTTGCGTGGCCGCGCCGGACGCCACATCAGGACCAGTCCCCCAGCGCCTGTTGCCACAGGGTCATCGCGGCCACCGCCGCCGTATCGGCCCGCAGGATGCGCGGCCCCAGACTGACTACATGGGTAAACGGCAGATCCTTCAGCCGCTGGCGCTCGGCATCGGAGAACCCGCCCTCGGGGCCGATCAGGATGGCCCACGCCCGGCCCTTGTGCTGTTCGGCCAGGCGCAGGGCCGACCCGGCCTCGGCCTCGTCGCAGAACATCAATTGGCGGCCATCGGGCCAGTTGTCCAACAGCTTGTCCAGCCGCTGCAGGTCGCAGACCTCGGGCACGAAGGTGCCGCCGCACTGCTCGGCCGCCTCGACCGCATGGGCCTGCAGCCGGTCCTGGCGGATGCGTTCGGAATTGGTGAAGGCGGTCTGCACCGGCATGATCTTCGCGGCCCCCATCTCGGCCGCCTTTTCGACGATGAAATCGGTCCGCGCCTTCTTGATCGGGGCAAACAGCAGCCACAGGTCCGGCGGCAGTTGCAGTGGCCGGGTCTGTTCAAAACAGCTCAGAACACCGCCCCGTTTGCCCGCCTCGGCCACCTGCGCCAGCCACTCGCCATCGCGGCCGTTGAACAGGGCCACCCGCCCGCCCACGGCCAGACGCATCACGCCGAACAGGTAATGGGCCTGCTCGCGCGTCAAAGGAACCGATTGCCCCGCACCCAAAGGGTGATCTACATACAGCCTGATCTTCGCACTCATGAGACCCTACATATGCAAGGCAATGCCCCAACACCAGACGCTCAGGTCGCCGACGCCGTCACCGGCAACTGGGTGGATACCCGCGCCCCGGCCTTTGCCCGCCCCTATCTGCGTCTGTCACGCGCGGACCGGCCGATCGGGACGTGGCTGCTGCTGATTCCGTGCTGGTGGGGCCTGGCTCTGGCGATCCTGCATGACGGTCAGCCGCGGTGGGGCGATCTGTGGGTTGCCGTGGGGTGCGCGGCCGGGGCCTTTTTGATGCGTGGCGCGGGCTGCACCTGGAATGACATCACCGACCGCAAGTTCGACGCGCAGGTCGCCCGCACGCGCTCGCGGCCCATCCCCTCGGGTCAGGTCAGCGTGCGGCAGGCGGTGATCTGGATGGGCATCCAGTGCCTTCTGGCGCTGGCGATCCTGCTGACCTTCAACCAGGCGGCCATCGCGATGGGCGTCTTGTCGCTGCTGCCGGTGACGATCTATCCCTATGCCAAGCGGTTCACCTGGTGGCCGCAGGTATTTCTGGGGCTGGCCTTCAACTGGGGCGCCCTGCTGGCCTGGGCGGCGCATCGCGGCACGGTCGAATGGCCCGCGATTCTGCTGTACCTGTCCGGCATCGCCTGGACGCTGTTCTACGACACGATCTATGCCCACCAGGACGCCGAGGATGACGAGTTGATCGGCATCAAGTCCACCGCGCGTCTGTTCGGGACCGACACCGCGAAATGGCTGAAGTACTTTCTGGTGGCGACCGTGGCGCTGATGGGGCTGGCCATCATCGAGGCCGCCCTGCCCGATGCAAGTTTCCTGACACTGGTCGTGGCCATCGGCGGGCCCTGGGCGATGGGGTGGCACATGGCGTGGCAACTGCGCGGGCTGGACATCGAAGACAACGCGAAACTGTTGCAGCTGTTTCGCGCCAACCGGGATACCGGCCTGATTCCGCTCATCTTCCTCTGTGTCGCATTGCTGCTGTGATTGCACCGCTGTACCGCAGCCTGTAAAACCCGACCTCAATCGCCCGAGGAGATCGAAGCCCGTCCATGCGCCTGCCCTATTTCCTGACATCAGCCGTGGTCTTTGCCCTGTCGGCCGCCCTCTGCCTGCTGGCCGCCAGTTTCGCCGTGACCCGGGTCGAGGAGGATTCGGAACTGGCCGTGCGCAGGGCGCTGAGCCTGCAAGGTCACGAATGGGCCGAGGTCGAGGCCGACGGGCTGCGCGTCGTTCTGACCGGCACGGCACCCGACGAGGCCACCCGTTTTGCCGCCCTGACCGCCGCCGGATCCGAGGTGGACACCTCGCGCGTCATCGACGAGATGGACGTGGCGCCCACCGCCGACCTTGCGCCGCCGCGCTTCTCGGCCGAGATCCTGCGCAACGACAGCGGCATTTCGGTGATCGGCCTGATCCCGGCCAGCGTCGACCGGGACGCTTTGATGCAGCGGCTGCAAAGGCTGGACACAAGCGTTTCAGTATCGGACCTGATGGAAACCGCCGATTACCCCAAACCGAAAGGCTGGGATGCCGCCATCGACTATGCCGTGCTGGCCTTGTCCAGGCTGCCGCGGGCCAAGATCTCGGCCAGTCCCGAACTGGTCAAGATCACGGCCATTGCCAACAGCCGGAAAGAAAAGGAAGCGCTCGAACAAGAGCTGACCCGCGCCGCGCCGCCCGGCTTGCGCATCGGGCTGGCGATCTCGGCCCCGCGTCCGGTGATCACCCCGTTTACCCTGCGCTATCTGATCACGGACGGGGGCGGGCGGTTCGACGCCTGTTCGGCGCAGGATGAACAGGCCCGCGATGCCATCATCGCCGCCGCGCAACAGGCCGGGCTGACCGGGCCCTATTCCTGCACGATCGGGCTGGGCGTGCCGTCGCCCCGCTGGGCCACCGCCGCCGCGCTGAGCATCAAGGCGCTGGCCGAAATCGGGCGCGGCTCGGTGACGCTGTCGGATGCCGACATCTCGTTGATTGCAGAACCCGGCACCGATCCGGCCCTGTTCGACAGGGTCGTGGGCGAATTGGAAAACGCCCTGCCCGAGGTTTTCGCCCTGCACGCGGTGCTGCCGAAACCCGAAACCGACAAGCAGGACGGCCCGGTCGAATTCACCGCGACGCGCAGCCCGGAAGGCTTGGTGCAGCTGCGCGGGCGCCTTGGCGACGAACTGCAGCGCGAGATGATCGACAGCTACGCCCGCGCCGCATTCGGATCCGACGTGGTTCATACCGCCGCGCGCGTGGTCGACGGGCTGCCCCAGACCTGGGCCGTACGTGTCCTTGCCGGGCTTGAAGCCCTGTCATGGCTGAACAATGGCGTTCTGACCGTGACGCCGGATAAGGTGGCGATTTCCGGCATGAGCCACGATGAGACCACGCGGGCCCAGGTCGCCGGCCTTCTGTCCGAAAAACTGGGCGAAGGGCAGGATTTCGATCTGTCGATCACCTATGAGCCCGCCCCCGAGCCCGAAGACGCCCTGCCCGACCCCGAGGACTGCATCGCCCGCATCGTCCAGGTCCAGTCCGAGCGCAAGATCACGTTCGAGCCGGGTTCGGCCGCGGTCTCGGCCGATTCACGCGACAGCCTGAACCGGATCGCCGACATCCTGCGCGAATGCGGACCGATCCGGATGGAAATCCAAGGCCACACCGACAGCCAGGGCCGCGAGGAAATGAACCAGTCGCTCAGCCAGGCGCGCGCGCAGTCCATTCTGAACGAACTGCGTGCCCGTCGGGTTCCGACCTCGAGCTTTTCGGCCGTGGGGTACGGCGAAACCCAGCCGATCGCCGACAACGGAACCGAAGAAGGCCGCGAAGAAAACCGCCGGATCGAGTTTCACCTGATCCGGCCCGAACCGGTCGCCCCCGAGGAAACCGGGCTCGAGGCGCTGGAAACTCCGGCCGAGGCGGAAGCGACCGGGCAAGCGCAGGACAACGCACAAGAAAACGTGTCCGACACGGACGCAGGGGACCAGTAAGTTGAACAGAACCGAATTCATCATCGCCACCGCCCTGATCCTGTTCGCAGCCTTCTGCATGGGCTGGTTCGCGAACTGGCTGGTGCATCGTCTGACCCGGGTCCGGCAAAGCGACGTGGCCGATCTGGACCGCATGAGTCAGGAGTTGCACGAGGCCGAAGAGGCGCGCGATCAGGCCATCACCTATCTGCAGCAGCGCGAGGCGGAACTGACCAACCAGCTGACCCAGACCGAGGCCGAGCTGGCCGCGGCCATGGACGGGCTGCGCGCCGCCCGGCAAGAGGCCGAGGAATTGCGCGGCCGGATCAACAACGCCGACTGAGCGCCTACCAGCGCGACAGCGCGTCCTCGTCCTCGTCCTTGGCGGCAACCCATTCGGCACCGGACGCGGTGATTTCCTTTTTCCAGAACGGGGCGCGGGATTTCAGGTAATCCATCAGGTATTCCGCGGCCTCGAACGCATCCTTGCGGTGCGGGGCTGCCGTCGCGACCATCATGATCCGGTCACCCGGGGCCAGCCGCCCATGGCGATGGATCACCAGCACGTCGCCCAGCGACCACCGGGTTTTGGCTTCCTCGGCGATCTTGGCGATGGCGCGTTCGGTCATGCCGGGATAATGCTCGATCTCCATGCAGGCCAGATCGGTCTGCGCCAAATCGCGCACGACGCCGGTAAAGGTGACGATGGCACCATTGGCCGTGTCACCCGCGGCAAAGGCATTGGCCTCGGCCCCCAGATCGAACGGCTCTTGCTGGACGGAAATCCGCATCGTCCTACCCGCCGGTCATAGGCGGGAAAAAGGCCACTTCGCCGACGCCGGCCAGGGGCGCGTCGAAATCCGACAGTTCCTGATCCAGCGCGACCCGCAGGGCCGACAGGTCGGCAAAGGCCGCCGCATAGCGGTCTTCGCGGGCGCTGAGTTCCGCCACCAGATCGGAGACCGTGGCCGCGGTGGTTTCCACCTTTTCCTTCGGCACGCCGATCCGCTCGCGGACCCAGGCGAAATACAGAACATCCATGTATCAGCCCTCCTTCAGATGGGGCATCGCTTTACGTAGGTAGTCGTAGCCGGTGATCAATGTCAGCGTCGCCGCGACCCACAGCAGCCACAACCCGATGCGGCCCGACCAGAACATTCCATCCAGCTTCCATTGCAGGCCCGCGATGTCTTCGACCTGGCCCGACAGGATCCGGTCGATCAGATCGGTATCCATGCCGAAGGTGGACATGACGAAATAGTGCTCGAAAATGCCCTGCGAAAACAGCACGGCAATCGCCACCATCTGCGCGGTCGTCTTCCATTTGGCCAGCTTGGTGACCTTGAGCGTTCCGGCCACGTCGCCCAGATACTCGCGCAGGCCCGAGACGAAGACCTCGCGGAACAGGATCACGGTGGCGGGCAGCACCAGCCAGGGCGTCCAGTGCTCGGTCGAATAGCCGACCAGGATCATCAGCGCGATCACCACCATCGCCTTGTCGGCGATCGGGTCCAGCATCGCGCCCATCTTGGTTTCCTGCTTCCACGCGCGCGCCAGATAGCCGTCGAACCAATCGGTTATGGCCGCCGACAAGAACAGGATCAGCGCGAACCAATCCGCGTAGGGCCGTGTGAAATACAGAAACATCACCGCCAGGCCGGGCGCGGCCAGTAGGCGCAGCAAAGTCAGAATATTCGGCAGGTTCCACTTCATGCGCCGGACCCTACAACCATGGCCGGGAACAGAAAAGACGGCACGACAAAAAACTGCCAAGAACACAGGTGTTTGGACCACGACAGGTCAGACCGTCACAGGCGGAGGATCGATGACCGTTTCCCCCTTGGCGCGGCGCGAAGAACGGGTCAGGTTGCGCGGGTATCGGCACACCAGGAAAGATCCGCCCCGTGACCTCACATATCAGAACCGATGCGCGCGCCAACCTGATCGGCAGCGCCTGGATGATCGCGGCCATGGCCGGGTTCGCCCTGGAGGACGCGCTGTTGAAAAGTGCCGCCAAGGTGCTGCCCATCTGGCAGGTTCTGGTGCTGTTCGGGCTGGGCGGCGCGCTGATTTTCGCCGGGGTCGCGTTGCTGCGGGGGCGGCGGTTGCTGCACCCCGATGTCCTGTCGAAGCCGATGAAGATCCGGGTGCTTTTCGAAGTCTTCGGGCGCCTGTTCTATGTGCTGGCCATCGCCCTGACGCCGCTGTCCTCGGCCACGGTGATCCTGCAGGCCACGCCGCTGGTCGTGGTGGCGGGTGCCGCGCTGTTCTTCGGGGAAACCGTCGGCTGGCGGCGCTGGAGTGCCATTCTGGTCGGACTGATCGGAGTGGTGATCATCATCCAGCCGACCGGAGACAGTTTCTCGGCCCTGTCCATTCTTGCGGTGCTGGGAATGCTGGGCTTTGCCGGCCGCGATCTGGCCAGCCGCGCGGCACCGGCCACGCTGGGTACCACCGTTCTTGGGTTCTACGGTTTTCTGTCAATTGTCGTCGCCGGTGGTCTGTACCGGGCGTTCGAAGGCGCCGCCGCGGTGCCCGTGGACGCCCAAACCGCCCTGCACCTGACCGGAGCCGTGGTGATGGGCGCGGTGGCCTATGCCTCGCTGATGCTGGCCATGCGGACGGGCGAAGTGTCGGCCGTGACCCCGTTTCGCTATACCCGCCTTCTGTTCGGCATCGGACTGGGCGTGCTGATCTTCGACGAGCATCTGGACCAGACCATGTGGCTGGGCAGCGCGCTGATCGTGGC
Organism: Ruegeria intermedia; assembly: GCF_900129345.1. Classification (GTDB taxonomy): domain Bacteria; phylum Pseudomonadota; class Alphaproteobacteria; order Rhodobacterales; family Rhodobacteraceae; genus Ruegeria; species Ruegeria intermedia. The sequence goes on from NZ_FQVK01000015.1 coordinate 86,297, forward strand.
CTCGGGGCTGTACATCCTGTGGCGCGGGCGCCAGCGGCCTCAGCCCTTTTCGTGAAAGAAATCATAGACTTTCTGCGCCAGACCGGCCGAGATCCCGTCCACCGCCTTCAGATCCGCCAGATTGGCGCGGCTGACCGCCTTGGCGCTGCCGAAATGTGCCAGCAGGGCGCGTTTGCGGGCCGCGCCCACGCCGGGGATTTCATCCAGCGGCGTCGCCCCCATCGCCTTGGCGCGTTTGGCGCGGTGGGTGCCGATGGCAAAGCGGTGCGCCTCGTCCCGTAGCCGCTGTATGAAATACAGCACCGGGTCGTTGCGTTTCAGGGCAAAGGGGCGCTGGCCGATGCGGTGGAACTCTTCCTTGCCGTGGTCGCGATCGACGCCCTTGGCGACACCGACCATGGGGATGTCCTCGACCCCGTGTGCCTGCATGATCTCGTGCACGGCGCTCACCTGCCCCGCACCCCCGTCGATCAGCAACAGGTCGGGCCACAGGCCCTTGTCGCGGTCGGGGTCCTCTTTCAGCAGGCGGGTGAAGCGGCGGGTCAGCACCTCTTTCATCATGCCGAAATCGTCGCCCGGCGTCAGGTCATCGCCGCGGATGTTGAACTTGCGATAGGCATTCTTCATGAACCCCTCGGGTCCGGCCACGATCATCGCGCCCACCGCGTTGGTGCCCTGGATATGCGAGTTGTCATAGACCTCGATCCGGTTCGGCGGCGCGTCCAGATCGAACGCCTCGGCCAGGCCGCGCAGCAGCTTGGCCTGCGTCGCGCTTTCCGACATGCGCCGTGCCAGCGCCTCGCGCGCGTTGCGCAGCGCGCCCGAAACCAGTTCGAGCTTTTCGCCCCGCTGCGGAACAAGAATTTCAACCTTTCGCCCGGCCTTTTCCGACAGGGCCTGCTGCATCAGGTCGGCGTTCTCGATCCCGTCCGACAGGATCAGTTGGCGCGGCGGTTCCTTGTTGTCGTAGAACTGGCCCAGAAAGGCCTCCATCACCTCGGTCGGCGAGACGTCGGGGCCGACCCGCGGATAGAAATCGCGGTTGCCCCAGTTCTGGTTGGCGCGGATGAAGAACACCTGAACGCAGGCCTGCCCGCTGTCCATATAGAGGCCGATCACATCCGCCTCGGCCACCCCGCGCGGGTTGATACCCTGTGCCGTCTGCACCTGCGTCAGCGCGCGGATCCGGTCGCGCAGGGCCGCGGCACGCTCGAACTCCATCGCGTCCGAGGCTTCCTGCATCTGCGCGGCCAGTTCCTCCTGGATCCGGGTCGAGCGGCCGGACAGGAACCGCTCGGCATCGCGCACGCTTTCGGCATAGTCAGCCTGCGAAATCATGCCCACGCACGGCCCCGAGCAGCGCTTGATCTGGTAGAGCAGGCAGGGCCGGGTGCGACTGTCGAACATCGAATCCGAACAGTTGCGCAGCAGAAACGCCTTCTGCAGCTGGTTCAGCGTGCGGTTCACCCCGCCCGCACTGGCGAAGGGGCCGAAATAGGCGCCCTTTTCCTTCTTGGCACCGCGATGCTTCTTGATCTGCGGAAACGGGTGATCCTTGGCCACCAGAATGTTGGGAAAGCTTTTGTCGTCGCGCAGCAGCACGTTGTACTTGGGCTTGAGCTGCTTGATGAGGTTCTGCTCCAGCAGCAGCGCCTCGGTCTCGGTCCGCGTGGTCAGGAACATCATCGAGGCGGTCGAGGCGATCATCCGCTCGATCCGGGGCGAATGGCCCGGGCGGGTATAGTTCGACACCCGCGCCCGCAGATTGCGCGCCTTGCCGACATACAGAACCCGGCTGTCCGCATCCAACATCCGGTACACGCCAGGCGAATTGTCCAGCGTCTTGACGTAGCGCTGAATACAGGCATAGCCCGTGTGCCCAGGCCGGGAGTGAGGAACGCTGTCCGAGGTCATGGAAGTCAGATACGATTCTCAGCCCTCGGCTGCAATCTTGTGCGCCCCAGATCAAGGGAAAACAAATCCACGATTCCTGTGGATAACTGTGCGGACAAGTTTCCCTGAATTGGAATTCTTCCTTGATTCCTTGCGTTTTTGCCGCTTTGCACAAAAAATAAGCAGAACGTCAAGCCTTTGTTTTTCATAGATATTTTTTTATCCACCGTACAAGTGCATGAAAAAAAAGACATTTTTGTAACGGGCATGTAACACGATCGCGAGCGGTGCAAAACTTGCACCGGCTTCACCTATTCAACGCCCAGAACGTCCGGTGTCTGCCAGCCCAGATGCTGCCCGCCATCGACGCACAGCAGCTGCCCCGTGACCGCATGCGCATCCAGAAAATAGCCCAGCGCGGCGGTGATGTCCGACGGGTTTGCCCCCCGTTCCAGAATGGTGTTCCTGCGCTGCGCCTGAAAATGTTCGGGGCTTTGGCGATGGCCCTGCAAGGTCGGCCCCGGCCCGATCGCATTGACGCGGATCGCTGGGGTCAACGCCTGCGCTGCGGTGCGGGTCAGGGCCCACAACCCCATCTTGGCGATGGTATAGGACATGAATTCGGGCGTCAGCTTGCGCACCCGCATGTCTATCATGTTGACGACCAGACCAGTCGCCACCGGCTCGCCGCTGCCATCGATTTCGGGCTCGAGACCCTGCCGCGCCATGGCCTGTGTCAGCACGAAAGGGGCGCGCAGGTTGCTTTCCATGTGCCGGTCCCAGCTTTGGCGCGTCGCGGTATGGATGTTGTCGTATTCAAAGATCGAGGCGTTGTTGATCAGGCAGGTGATCGGCCCGCCCAGCGCCTCGGCCGCGCGGGGCAACAGGGCCTCGACCTGGGATTCCTCCAGCAGATCGGCCTGCAGCGCCGCCGCCTTGCGGCCCAGGGATTCGATCCGGGACGCGGTCTCGGACGCCGCCTCTTGCGAGGTCGCGTAATGCACGGCCACATCCATGCCGCGCTGCGCAAGATAAAGCGCCATCGCCCGCCCCAGGCGGGCCCCCGCACCGGTCACCAATGCTCGGGTCATGCGCAGCCTCCCCTGGTCAGATCACGCCAGCAGCGCCACCACATAGGCTGCGTAGAGAAACGTCAAGACAAAGCCCCAAATGCGGGTGATGTCGCGTTTGAAGAACACGAAGGGAACCAGCAGAAGCGACGCCGCCAGCATGACCCACAGGTCGAAACGCAGGAATTCGGGATCGACAGGGATGCGCCCGAACAGCGTGGCGATACCGACGATGGCCAGCAGGTTGAACATGTTCGACCCAATCACGTTGCCCAGCGCAACATCCGCCTGCCGTCGCAACGCCGCCATCACCGTAGTCGCCAGTTCCGGCAACGAGGTGCCGACGGCCACCAATGTCAGACCGATCACGGTCTCGCTGACGCCATAGGTGCGGGCAATGATCGTGGCGTTGTCCACCAGCAGATGCGCCCCCATCGGCAGGCCGACCAACCCCAGGATCAGGAACATCGCCACCTTCCAATAGGGCATGTCCGGGTCGGCCTCTTCCAGAAGCTCAATCTCTTCCTGCGCGGTGCAGGCGTTGCGGTGGGCCCGCGCCTCGCGGAAGGCGTTCAGCAGGATCAGGGCCAGCCCCGCCAGCAGGATCGCGCCGCTGAACAGGGTGAAGACCCCGCAAAAGGCCAGCCCGATGAACAGCACCGTGGCCAGGATCATGTAGATGAAGTTCCTGCGCGTGTCGCATTCGCTGCTGTGGATCGTCGCCAACAGGGCCGGCAACCCCAGGACCAGCAGGATATTGGCCGTGTTCGACCCCACGACATTGCCGAGCGCGATGCCGGGCGCGTGTTCCTGAACCGCCTTGATCGCGATCAGCAATTCGGGCGCCGAGGTACCGAACGCCACGATCGTGAGGCTGACGATTAGTGCCGGAACGCCCAGCCGCAGGCTGAGGTTCACCGCGCCGCGCACCAACGCGTCGCCCGCCAGCAAAAGGATCAACAGACCAAGGCCAGAAAGCAGCCAAGCCGTCATCCACGGCCTCCTTTTTCACAGGCACACGGGCCTTTTCCAATGCGAAACCGCCCGCAGCGCGGGCATTTGGCCGAGCTCAGACGTCTCTGACCGGGAAAGCGCAGCTTGCCGAACATCGCCAGCACGCCCATCGCGATCAGGAAAAGAGTGACGGCCTTGATGATCATGTCACATGCCGAAACGCGCGAAGGCCGCGCGCTCCTCGAGCATTGCCAGCGCGTCCTGGGCCACCTCGGCCCCGAACCGCGACCAGATCGGCCTGCGCAGGCCATAGCGGCGGAACCGGACCTTGTCGCCGAACAGCTCCTGCATCTTGGGTTTCAAATGCGCGATACCGTCGATCAGGCCCAGATCCTGCGCGCGCCGCGCCAGCCAGACTTCGCCGGTGAACAGATCGGCCGTTTCGTCCAGCCGGTCGCCCCGGCGGGCTTTGACATGCGCGATGAAGTTGTGATGGATATCCTCCAGCAGCCCCTTCAGCCGCGCGACATCCTCGGGCTTTTCCGGGGCAAAAGGGTCCAGCATGGATTTCGACTGCCCCGCCGTATGCACGCGCCGCTCGATGCCCTGACGCGCGATGAAGACATGCGCACCGAACCCCGAGGAAATCACTCCGATCGACCCCAGAACCGAGTTGTCGTCGGCCCAGATCCGGTCCGCCGAGGCCGCCAGCCAATAGCCGCCCGAGGCCGCCACGTCCTCGACGAAGGCATGCACGGGCACGTTCAACTCGTCGGCGAGCCTGCGGATCCGCGCGCCGATCAGCGAGCTTTGCACCGGAGAGCCGCCGGGCGAATTGATCTCGAGCGCGACCGCGGCGGGCTTGCCCTTGCGGAACGCTTTTTCAAGAACCGGCGCCAGCGCGGTATCGCTCATCGAGGCGCGACCGGCCATGCCGATGGCGCCCGACAGACGGACCACGGCAACGACGGGGTGCTTTTTCAGAAACGGCAGGCTGAGTTTCATGGGTGCCGATGTAGAGTGCACCCAACCCGTAAACAAGGGACCGGAACCGGCGGAAACGCGACGTGACTGAAATTCGCGGCCGTGATCGGCAAAAATGCAACGCTAGCTGCGGATGCGCCACCCGGTTTTGAAGATCCAGCCGATTACCGCAAGGCAGATGCCGGTAAAGGCAAGGATCGCCAGCAGACTAAGCAGGATGGGCACGTCAGACAGCCCGTAGAACGACCAGCGAAAGCCTGAAATCAAATAGACCACCGGGTTGAACAACGAGATCGTCTGCCACACCGGCGGCAGCATCGAGATCGAGTAGAACGTGCCGCCCAGAAAGATCAGCGGCGTCACCACCAGCTGCGGCACCAGCGACATCTGCTCGAAATTGCTGGCCCAGATCCCGATGATGAAGCCCAGCAGGGAAAAGCTGAGGCAGGACAGGATCAGGAAGGCGGCCATGGCAAAGGGGTGTTCGATGCGGATATCCACGAAGAAGGTCGCCGTGACCAGGATCACCAATCCCACGAACAGCGCCTTGGTCGCCGCCGCGCCGACATAGCCGATCACGATCTCGATGAAATTCACCGGGGCCGAGAGCAGTTCGTAGATCGTGCCAAGGAACTTGGGAAAATAGATGCCGAAGGACGCGTTCGAGATCGACAGCATCACCACCGACAGCATGATCAGCCCCGGCACGATGAAGGCGCCGTAGGACACGCCCTCGACCTGCTGGATACGGCTTCCGATGGCGGTGCCGAACACCACGAAATACAGCGAGGTCGACAGCACCGGAGACAGAAAACTCTGCGCGAGCGTACGGAAGAACCGGGCCATTTCGAACCGGTAGATGGCGGCGATGGCGGTCCAGTTCATGCGGCGTCTCCAGACACGAGCGTGACGAAAATCTCCTCGAGGCTCGATTGCCGGGTCTGCACGTCGCGCAGGATCAGCCCGGCCTCGGCCACGTCGTTCAGCAGGGTGGTGATGCCGGTGCGTTCGGCATTGGTGTCATAGGTATAGATCAGCGCATCCCCCTGCCCGTTCAGAACCAGGTTGTGATGGGCCAGGCTGTCGGGAATGGACGGAATCGTGCAGGTCAGCATGACCTCGATCTGCTTCTTGCCCATCTGCGCCATCAGGGTCTTCTTGTCCTGCACCAGCAGCAGCTCTCCCTTGTCGATCACGCCCACGCGGTCGGCGATGGCCTCGGCCTCTTCGATGTAGTGGGTGGTCAGGATGATGGTGACGCCGGCGGCCTTCAACTCGTCGACGATGGCCCACATGTCCTTGCGCAGCTCGACATCCACGCCGGCGGTGGGTTCATCCAGGAACAGCACCCGCGGCTCGTGCGCCAGCGCCTTGGCGATCAGCACCCGCCGCTTCATGCCGCCCGACAATTCCTTGATCGCGTTCTTGCGCTTGTCCCACAGCGACAGCTTGCGCAGGATCTCCTCGATCCGGGCGCTGTCATGGCCCAGGCCGAACAACCCGCGTGAAAAGCGCACGGTGTTCCAGACCTTCTCGAACGGCTCCAGCGCGATTTCCTGCGGCACCAGGCCGATCATCCGCCGCGCGGCCCGGAAATCGGCCTGAATGTCGTGCCCGCCCACGGTGACGGTGCCCGAGGTCGGCGTGGTGATCCCGCAGATGGTCGAGATCAGCGTGGTCTTGCCGGCGCCGTTGGGCCCCAGAAGAGCCAGTATCTCGCCCTGCCGGATGTCCAGCGACACGCCTTTGAGCGCCTCGAACCCATCGTCGTAGGTTTTTCGCAGATCCTTGATCGAAAGAATGGTTGTCATGCGTTCTTCCAGTTCCGGCGCAGACCCTAGCGCGCCGATCCCGCCCGGAACAGGCCAAATCCGCACAAGGGCATGCGCATCCGTGCAGACCTAGTCGCGCCCGGTCAGGCGGCCCAGCCACCCTTTCTTTTCGGGTTCCGCCTCGGGGTCGGCGCCCTCGTCGGGTTGGGCGGGGCCTTCGAAATGCTCCTGCAGGTTGGCAAAGAATTGGTCGGCCATCTTCTTGGCAAAGCCGTCGATCAGGCGGCTGCCCAGTTGCGCCAGCTTGCCGCCGACCTTGGCCTCGACGTCATAGGACAGCACGGTCCCGCCGCTGTCACTGGGCGCGAAGGTCACGGTGGCGCCGCCCTTGGCAAAACCCGCGGCCCCGCCCTTGCCTTCCCCCGCGATGGTCAGGCGCTGACCCTCGACCATGTCCGACATGGTCACCGTCCCCTTGAACGTCGCCTTCACTGGGCCGACCTTCTGCACCACGGTGGCCTCGTACCCGTCGGACGGATTGCCGGTGACCTCTTGCGCGCCGGGCACGCAGGCCTTCAGGACCTCGGGGTCCAGCAGGGCCGCATAGACATCCGCAGGTGCCGCCTGAATCTCGCGCGTGTCACTCATCTGCATGGGTGCGCCCCTTTCCTGCTTGGCATGGTTCCCAAAAGACCTAGCCCCGAAAGACGGTACCTTGCAACCGCCATCACGCGCTGGCGGCGCCGTCCGCCTGCCGCGGCCTGGCCTGTGCCTGCAATTCGGCGACCCGTTTCTGGACCAGATCGACATGCAGCCGCGCATCATACTGGCCCTGCCGATCGGCGGCCGGCAATCGAAGTTCGGCCAGCCGCTCATCCAGTTCGTGCAGACGCGCCTGCATGTCCCCAATCTGATCCGGCGACGGATCGTTGGCAAGCTCAAGCTCGATCTGCCGGATTTCGGGGTAATGCTGCCAGACGCGCCACCGCTGCATATAGGCATAGGCCTTGGGCAGCAGACGCACCAAAGGAACCACGATGAAAAAGAACGGCAGGAACAGCAGCAACACCCGGTTGACCTGGGCCGCGATCCAATAGGGCAGAAGATTGTGCCACGTGCTGGGGCCTTCGTCGATCAACCGCCGGGCGGCATTGCTGACCGGCAGGCCCGTTCCCTCGACCCCCGGAAACTCCCCTGCATCGGTGATGATGCCCCGCGCCCGATGCAACTCGACCGCGGCCATCGTCAGACGGTTGACCAGGGCGGGATGGATGTCGGCCTGCACGACCAGCCGCGCCTGCAGCGCGATCAGCTTGACCGGCCGCGGCGGCAGAACCGGGTCCAGCGACATCCCGCCGGCCGGAACCGTGACCACCGTCGCATAGGACAACCGGCGCGAGATCGCTTCGACATGCTCCAGTTCCAGCACCTTCAGCTCCGGCTCCTGATAGGCCGCCAACAGGTAGGGTGCCTCGATCGGAGCAACGAAGACGGCGATATCCAACCTGTTGTCCAGCAAGGCCACGGCAGCCTGATCATAGCCCAGCGACATATGGATGTTGTCCCCCTCGGACAGGCCGACCACCCTCTCGAAATCACGAAAGGCATCGGCCGTGCCCGACCCCTCCGCGCCGCGGTTGATTTTCAGACCGCGCCAGAGCGCCGGGTTTCGCGGAATTCTGGCATCCGCCCGCATCATGAAGATCAACGGCTCGTAGAAAACCGTACCGATTGCCTCGACCGTGTCGGGATCGACCGCGATCCCGCCTTGCAGCAGCGCGGCATCGACCGCGCCGCTTTCGATCAGACGGGCATTCTCGACCGAGCCTGCAGTTTCCAGTATTTCTACCCGGATTTCGTCACGCGCCAGAATCTCGGCATAGTCCTGCGCGATCTGCTCATATGCGCCGCCGCCCGGGCAGCCTGCGCATGGCCGGAGGGTGCAGATGCAGGACGATCGCGGTCAATGCCGCCGCCACCAGCGCCGCGCCGATCATGATCCAAAGCCGCATTCCAGCCCTCGCTCCACATCCCGCCGAAAACGCTAGGCCAGCCGACCGCTGCTTGCAAGCGCGCCGAAGACCGGATCATTCGTCGGTTTTTTTGCCCGACGCCACGTTTTCGGCACCCAGCCCTTGCATTCGAATGACCCAGCCGAAAGCATCGCGAACCGGGAGGACACATATGCTCAACGAAATCCGCGTCGTCGAAATCGAGGGGCTCGGCCCCGGCCCGTTCGCCGCCATGCTGCTGGCGGATCTGGGGGCCGACGTCGTGACCATCCACCGCAAGGGGGGCGCCGTCACACCCGGCATGCCGGACCGATCCGTGCTGGACCGGGGCAAGCGGTCGATCGCGCTGGACCTCAAGGACCCCGGCGACCTCGAAACCGCCCGGCGCCTGATCGCAACCGCCGATGCGTTGATCGAGGGCTTCCGCCCCGGCGTGATGGAGAAGCTGGGTCTGGGGCCCGAAGCCTGCCACGCCCTGAACCCGGCACTGGTCTATGGCCGCATGACCGGCTGGGGCCAAAACAGCCCGCTTGCCGACACCGCCGGACATGATCTGAACTACATCGCCCTGTCGGGGGCACTCTGGTACGGTTCCCCTCCAGGCGCCGAGCCGATGACCCCGGCCACGCTGGTCGGCGATATCGGCGGCGGCGCGATGTATCTGGTCACCGGCATTCTGGCCGGGCTGCTGAACGCGCGTGCAACGGGCACGGGCACGGTGGTCGACGCCGCCATCTACGACGGGTCCGCGCACATGATGAACCTGCTGATGAGCCTGCGCCAGACAGGCAACCTGTCCGAAACGCGCGGCCAGAGCCTGCTGGACGGCCCGCATTGGAGCCGCACCTACGCCTGCGCGGATGGCGGCTTTGTTTCGGTCCAATGCCTCGAACCGAAATTCTATGCCCAATTCCTCGAAATCCTGGGCCTGTCCGAAGATCCGGCGTTCCAGCGACAATACGACAGCACGCTCTGGCCAGACCTGACCCGGCGCCTGGCGGAAATCTTCGCAACCAAACCGCGCGACCATTGGGCCAAACTGTTCGAAGGCTCAGACGCCTGCGTCGCCCCGGTGCTCAGCCCCGACGAGGCCGCAACCCATCCGATGAACACCGCTCGCCAAACCTGGCGCACGGCAGACGGCACCCTGCAGGCCGCCGCCGCCCCGCGCTTCTCCACCCACCAATGGCAACCGAAATCCAGCCCGGCCCGCGGCCAACACTCGGCCGAAATCCTGATCGAACTCCAGGGCACCAAGACAACCTGACACGCCCTTCATCTGGCCAAAAATATCCCGGGGGTGAATTGGCCAACGGCCAAGAGGGGGCTGGCCCCATCCCGCGCCGCCTACCCGCCGCGCACCGTGTCGATCATCAACTGCACATTCTCCGGGTCTGCATCCGGCGTGATGCCATGCCCCAGGTTGAAGATGTGCGGCCCCTTCGAAAAGGCGCGCAGGATGCGGCGGGTCTCATCCACCAGCGCCTGCCCACCGGTCACCATGTGCGACGAGGCCAGGTTGCCTTGCACGCAGCCATCCACCTGAACATGTTGGGCCGCCCATTCCGGCGCAACCGAGTTGTCCAGCGCCACGCAATCGACACCGGTGGCCTTCGCGAAACCGACATAGCCCTCGCCCGCCTCACGCGGGAAGCCGATGACCGGAATGCCCGGGTGCCGTTCCTTGAGCGCCCGGGTGATGATCCGGCACGGCTCGACCGCGTATTTGGTGAAAGCCTCACCCTTCAGCGATCCGGCCCAACTGTCGAAGATCTTGACCACCTCGGCCCCCGCTTCGATCTGAGCCGACAGATATTCGATCGTGGCCGCAGTGATCCGGTCCAGCAACGCCTCGAACAGCGCGGTGTTTGCCTCGCGCAGGGCATGGGCGGGGCCCTGATCGGGGGTGCCACGCCCAGCGATCATATAGGTCGCAACGGTCCACGGGGCGCCGGCAAAGCCGATCAACGTCGTCTCGGACGGCAACTCGCACGACAGGATCCGCACGGTTTCATAGACGGGCGACAGGGTCTCGTGAATCGCATCAACGGGTTTCAAGGCGTCGAAATCCGATTGCTGCGTGATCGTCGACAGGCGCGGTCCTTCGCCGGTGACGAACCAAAGATCGGCGCCCAGCGCCTGCGGCACCAGCAGGATGTCGGCAAACAGGATCGCGGCATCGAACCCATAGCGGCGGATCGGCTGCAGCGTCACCTCCGCCGCCAGATCGGGGGTGTAGCACAGCGACAGGAAATCGCCCGCCTGTTCCCGCGTCGCGCGGTATTCCGGCAGATAGCGTCCGGCCTGTCGCATCATCCAGATCGGCGGCGTGTCCAGTACCTCGCCCGCCAGCGCCCGCAGCAGTTTCTTGTTCTCGGCCATGTCAGCCCCCACTATTCCGGTTTGCGCAACGGGTCCGCCTTCAGCGGCAAAATGTCAAGCGTGGCCCCCATTGTCAGGGCAATGTGACGCGACTAAAGCTGTGCCCATGACTTTGACCCTGCCCACCCCCGCATCGCCGCTGAAGATCGGCACCCGTGGTTCGCCGCTGGCGCTGGCCCAGGCCCATGAAACCCGTCAGCGGCTGCGCGATGCCTTCGACCTGCCCGAACAGGCGTTCGAGATCGTGGTGATCAAGACCACCGGCGACAACCGCGCCATGATCGACGCGGACCGCCCGTTGAAAGAGATCGGCAACAAGGGCCTGTTCACCAAGGAAATCGAAGAGGCGATGCTGGCTGGCGATATCGACATCGCCGTGCATTCGACCAAAGACATGCCGGTCGATCAGCCGCAGGGGCTGGTGCTGGACACGTTCCTCCCGCGCGAGGACGTGCGCGATGCCTTCATCTCGCCCCGCCTCAACTCGATCCATGACCTGCCCGAGGGCGCGGTCGTCGGCACTTCGTCGCTGCGGCGGCGGGCCCAATTGCTGCACCGCCGGCCTGATCTGAACGTGGTCGAGTTCCGGGGCAACGTGCAGACCCGACTGAAGAAGCTGGCCGATGGCGTGGCCGAATGCACGTTCCTGGCCATGGCCGGCCTCCGCCGACTGAACATGCAGGGCGTGCCTGCCACCGCGATCTCGCCCGACGACATGCTGCCGGCCATCGCACAAGGTACGATCGGCATCGAACGTCGCGCGGACGACCAACGGGCCGCCGCAATGCTGGAGGCCATTCATCACTCTGAAACCGCCCACCGCCTGACGGCCGAACGCACGTTGCTGGCCGCGCTGGACGGGTCCTGCGAAACGCCGATCGCCGGCCTGGCCGAGATCACGGAAGGCCAGCTGCGCCTGCGCGGCGAAGTCCTGCGCCCCGACGGCTCCGAATCGATCTCGGAAACTCTGACCGGCACCATCGAAGACGCGGTCGAGATGGGGCGCGACATGGCAACCAGGTTGCTTGGGCAGGCAGGGCCGGGCTTTTTCGATTGGCGCAAAATTTAGAAAAATTCCTGAAATGTGAACTGTTTCACAGTCGCGGAAGCTGATCACCGGCATAACGGGTTTGCCGGGTCGGGCAAGACGCTGGTCTCGAATGTATCGAAGATTTTATTTCGTACTGATTGTAGTTGGTATTCGAGGGGGCGAGACCGGATTGACAGCCCGACCCAGACGGGCCGCTGCCAAATTCCTGGCGGCGGTCCGCCCTCAAACTCGCCAAAGGTACCGTCAGACTGGAGGCTGTTCACAGCCCATATTCCTGCGACTCGCCGACCGCACCCATCGCGCCTGTATGTGATCCTACCGCACGTAAATGGGCCGCCGTCATGTTTGGAAACGTGGAAAATCAGAATGGGCACAGTGGCTATCGCCGGGTTCCGACCCTGCGGAGAGATGCGGGCTAGCAGGTGTAAAGACAAGCCAGTGGAGCGGCCATGGCGACGCGAGGGGCTGAAAGTGGCAACAAAGCCACCGAGGCAAGGGCAGCCATGGCTGAGCCCTCTCGGGCCATTGCTGCGCAATGCCCTGCCGGGCAGCGGACGGATCGTGTGTACGACCGAGTCCAGAGTATCACAACCCCGTCTGGTCGCATGACTTCGTGCACTGGCGAACCGACAACAGTAAGGCATTTCGGACCCTGATCATCATCGATGAGTTCAAGCCCCGACGCTTTCGCTTTATGATGTGACCTGAGCCCCAGGTTTCCTCCACCCCGCGGGGAGTCCCTGGGGTTGATTGAGGCGATGCCCGTCTTTGGACCAGCGGCAAGCAGAGTTTTCCGACTTCAATCAGGATGACGGGCTGGTTGCGTCTCCCGATTTCGTCAGCAAGATCGGTGGCTTGTTTCCAATCGCGCTGTGCGGCCGTTCTTCGTTGTAGTATCTAAGCTGAACCGTCCCGGGTTTACCGGAGAGAAAAACGCTCAAAGGATAAGCCCTATGACAAAGCAGAGATAAACCTCCGCCTATCCGGCTGAACTTCGCGACAGCGGCATTCGGCTGTTCCGAGAGAACCGCGCCGATTGCTGCAGCGACAGCGCTGCGTATCGTGGAATTTCCCCGAAGCTGGGCTGTTCGCCCGACAGTCTTCGGGTGTGGTGCCAGCAGGCCGAGCACGATGCCGGAAAGCGGGCGGGGCTGACGAGCGCCGAGAAGAATCGGATCAAGGAACTGGGGCGCGAGGTCCGTGAGCTGCGGCAGGCCAACGAGATCCTGAAGAAGCCCAGCGCGTATTTCGCGGCGGCGGAGCTCGACCGCCCGTTCCGCAAAAGATCGCGTTCATCGATGATCATCGTGGCGTCTTTGGTGTCGGGCCGATCTGCCGGGTTCCGGGAATCGCACCATCGACCTTCCATGCGCATGAAGCTGTCGAGCGTGACCCAGAGCTGGCGTCTGCGCGAGCCAAGCGCGACGCGTCTTATGAACCCGCTATCAAGCGTGTTCATGGTGCCATTGGTGGGCGTTACGGCGCTCGCAAGGTCTGGCACGCCCTGCGCCGGGAAGGGCGCGACATCGTCCGCTGCACTGGGGAACGGTTGATGCGAAGCGCGGGATTGCAAGGCGTTGTACGCGGCAAGAAGGTGACCGCTACCAATCCCGATGCGGCCCAGCCGTGCCCGGATGACAAGGTGAACCGGGCCTTCGTGGCCAAGGTGCCGAACCAGCTCTGGGTGTCCGATTTCACTTACGTCTCAAGCTGGCAGGACATGGTTTATGTGTAAAACACACGACTTGATCTGACATTTCTGCTCTTTTGGAGCGCAAGCAAGGAGTGTCGATCAATGACAAGCATTCAGGAAAAGATCATCAAA
>NZ_FQVK01000016.1 GCF_900129345.1 Ruegeria intermedia
CTGGTTCGGATGAACGTCAAACTGCGTCGCCAATTCGCTCATCGTTTTGTCGCCCTTCAAAGCTGCCAATGCCACTTTCGCCTTGAATGCAGGGCTGTGGTTCCGCCTCGGTCGTCTTGCCATATTCACTCCTTCGTCCCGGCACGCTGCCGGATCAGGAGCGGAAAATCCACCTAACTCATCTGTTCAGATTTCTCGGACCACCTCTGATCGATTGCAACACACAGCGACCACACACATCACTTGGCGGGCTGGCTCCAGCCGTTTACGCCAATCTCAACCGTGCCACCCGGCCTGCTTCGCTTGAGCTACGCAAGGGCTCCGCTCAGCAGGCCTTGACCGCAACCTAATCACGAGAAAGAAACAGGAACGGATTCCACATCCAAACGGCCCGGATCAAGGGGCTGGGTCAGGAGCCTTTCTTGCCGGGCCCAGAGACTCTCAGCGGCCGAACACGTCGTTTGGCGTCCAGGTGAACCGCTCGCCCTGCTTGCCCCATTTCATCATCAGGCACGAGGTCCCGTATTTCTGGAAATAGTTGATCTTGAGCGGATACCACCCGGCTTGCGGCACCTCGACCTCGGTGCGCTGGTTGGCCTCGCAGGGTTGACGACCATTGACATAGCCGATCTGCTGGCCACCGACATAGGCATCGATCCCGTCATTCGACCAGGTCTCCAATTCATAGACGCCCGGCGAGTCAAAGCGGATGTAGCCCGTGATCTCGGCCGCCACGTTGTAGGCCTGATCGAAGGTCAGAACCGGCTCGCCCTCATCGGTGTCGCGATAATCAAGCCCCCGCAGCGGTGCGCCCGGCTTGGCCTTCTTCATCATCTGCTTGGCCTTGGTAACCGTCTGGATCTTGCGCGGCGGATTGCCCTCCCACGCATATTTCACGTTCAACCCGGGCTTCAGCCCCGAAGGTTGCGGATTGGCGGGCTGCAGCTTCAGCGGCGCGGCGTAGGACGCGCCTGCCACAAGCACGACGATCGCCGCGGCCCCTCCCTTGCAAAAAACTTTCATCGTCATCTCCCTGAACTGCACCGTTCGAACCAAATCCAGTTTGGTTGCGGCGCTCTGTTTTGCGACCAGCCTAAGACGGGCCGGGCCTTGCCGCAAGGCGTTGCACCCGTCCCCGCCGACCCTGGCCGCGTGAATTTGCCGCCCGCGCGGGACAAGCCGAGTTGCATCCGGGGCGACCTCAGGTCATATAGCGTGGAACTTTCGCGTTGAGAGGCGTCATGACCCAGTATCTGGATTTCGAAAAACCGCTGGCCGAGATCGAAGGCAAGGCCGAAGAGCTGCGCGCCCTGGCTCGCGCCAACGAAGAGATGGACGTGACCGAGGAAGCCGCCGCGCTGGACGCCAAGGCGGCCAAGCTGCTGGACGAGCTGTACCGGGATCTGACCCCCTGGCGGAAATGCCAGGTGGCCCGTCACCCCGAACGCCCCCATTGCACGGACTATGTCGAGGCGCTGTTCACCGAGTTCACGCCCCTGGCCGGCGACCGCAACTTTGCCGACGATCTGGCGGTGATCGGCGGGCTGGCGCGGTTCAACGACCGGCCGGTGATGGTGATCGGGCACGAGAAGGGCTCGGACACCAAGTCGCGGATCGAGCGCAACTTCGGCATGGCCCGCCCCGAAGGCTATCGCAAGGCGGTGCGTCTGATGGACCTGGCCAACCGGTTCGGCCTTCCGGTGATCACGCTGGTGGATACGGCCGGTGCCTATCCCGGCAAGGGCGCCGAAGAGCGCGGCCAGTCCGAGGCGATTGCCCGATCGACCGAGATGTGCCTGAAGATCGGCGTGCCGCTGGTGTCGGTGATCATCGGCGAAGGCGGCTCGGGCGGGGCGGTGGCCTTTGCCACGGCCAACCGGGTCGCGATGCTGGAGCACTCGATCTATTCGGTGATCTCGCCCGAGGGCTGCGCGTCGATCCTGTGGAAAGACGCCGAGAAGATGCGCGAAGCCGCCGAAGCGCTGCGCCTGACCGCGCAGGATCTGCACAAGCTGGGCGTCTGCGACCGGATCATCCCCGAACCCAAGGGCGGTGCGCATCGCGATCGTCCGACCACGATCAAGGCCGTGGGGGACGCAATTGCCGACATGCTGAAAGAGCTGGACGGCAAGGATGCCGCCGCGCTGATCCAGGACCGGCGTCAGAAATTCCTGGATCTGGGTTCCAAGGGGCTGGCGGCCTGAGTCGTCAGCCGCCCAAGGCCCGCAGCAGGTTGACCGAGGGCTCTCCCGTCACCGGCAGGCCGCTGGCGCGCTGATAGGCGCTGATGGCGGCCTTGGTGTTGTTTCCGATCACGCCGTCCGCGCCCTGCGTATCATAGCCCGCGGCCGTCAAACGGCGCTGCAGCGCCTTGCGGTCCTCGAGCGTCAGGCCGTTTTCATCCGGCCCGAATGACGCCTTGAACCGCGGGCCGCCGGCGATCCGGTCGGCCAGATGCCCCACCCCGATCGCATAGCTGTCGGAATTGTTGTAGCGCTTGATCGCCTGGAAATTGCGGAACACGGCGATCCGCGGCCCCGGTTTCTGCGGCTGCAGGATGGCCAGGGGCGTACCGGAACTGGCGGCCGGTGATCCGACCTCGCCACCCCAGGGCCTGCCCCGCACCCAGCCCGCGCGCGATAGGTAGGCCGCCGTCGAGGCCAGAGAATCCGTCGGGTCGTCAGACCAGATGTCGCGCCGCCCGTCGCCCGTGAAATCGACCGCATAGGCCAGGTACGAGGTCGGGATGAACTGCGTATGCCCCATGGCGCCGGCCCAGCTGCCGGTCATGTTTCCGGGCGTCGTGTCACCGTTCTGCAGAATCTTCAGCGCCGCGATCAGCTGCTTTTCGAAGAACGCGCCCCGCCGGCCGTCATAGGCCAGCGTCGACAGGGCCGAGATCACCGGCACGTCACCGCGCCGCTCGCCATACCGGCTTTCCAGCCCCCAGATGGCCACGACAATTTCCTTGTCCACGCCATAGCGCGATTCGATCTGGGCCAGCGTGCCATTGTGACGCTGCAGCATCTGGCGGCCCTTGCTGATCCGCTCGTCCGAGGCGGCGATGGCCAGATAATCCTCGAGCGAGCGCTTGAACTCGACCTGATTGCGGTCGCGCTCGATAACGTCGGGCAGGTATCCCGCGCCTCGAAACGCCCGGTCGATGGTAGCCTGCGAGATCCCCTGACCGGCCGCGCGGGCCTTGAAACCGGCAACCCAGGCGTCCCAGCCGGCATTGGGCACCGGCTTCATCCGCGTGACCGTTGCGCGGGTCTGTGTCGTTCCGCCCGCGCAGGCCCCCAGCAGGCCGAAGCCCAGCCCCAGTGTAAACATCCGTCGATCGATCATGGCTGGCATCTGCTCTTGTTCGTTGTTGCCGCCAGCCTAGCGCAACCACCCTTCCGACGCCAGCTTGGCGCCAAGAGGCCAGCCAGATTTGCGCCTCTGCGCAGGTCTTTGCTCAGCTGACCAGCAGACGCAGGCCCTGCGTGACGTCCGAGCGCACCGCCAGCCGCAGGCCCGGCTCGTCCCCTGCCTTGAGTGCGGCGATGATCAGCTTGTGGTAATGCGGCGGTTCGGTCCGGCGCAGGCGGCCATAGAGCGCCCGCATGGTCGGCCCCAGCTGCAACCAGACGGTTTCGGCCATGGCCAGCATCGCCGGCGCCTGTGCGCGCAGGTACAGCGTGCGGTGGAATTCGAGATTGGCGCGGATATAGCCCACCGCGTCGCGCTTGGTCACCATTTCCGCGACCGACATGTTGATGCTCTGCAGCCGGTCGATCAGGGCCATGTGGGCCCGCGGCAAGGCGCGGCTGGCCAGCTCGACCTCGAGCAGCGCCCGCAGCGCGGCCAGCTCCTCGATCCGGTCATTGCTGAGCTCGGGCGTCGACACCCGCCCCGAGCTGGACAGAAACAACGCGCCCTCGGCCACCAGCCGCCGCACCGCCTCGCGCGCGGGGGTCATCGAAACATCGAATTCCTTGCCGATGCCGCGCAGGGTCAGGGCCTGCCCGGGCGCGATTTCGCCGTGCATGATGCGCGACCGCAAGGCGCGATAGACCTGGTCATGAGTTGCGGATTGCGAGTCGGGGTTTCGGGCGGTATGCATGGCCCCATGTGATCACAAATCCAAACGGGGTCAACCAGAGCCTGCCTCGAACCGATACCGGTGTAGCTCGGCCCCGTTGTCGCGCAGCCAGCGCCGCGGTGCTTCATATGGGCCGAACAGACGCTCGACCTGCGTCCAGAACGCCGGCGAATGGTTCATCTCGGCCAGATGCGCCACCTCGTGCGCGGCTACATAGTGCAGAACCTCGGGCGGGGCCAGAATCAGCCGCCAGGAGAACATCAGACCACCCGCCGAACTGCATGACCCCCAGCGCGACCGCGTGTCGCGAAGGGTGAGGCTGGAATAGGCCCTGCCCAGCATCGCCGCGTAGTCATCGCAGGCCCCGGTCAGGCGATCCCGCGCCAGCTCTTTCAGGAACCGGGCCAGCCGCCGGGCCTCGGCCCCTTCGGGCACGGCAATCCGGTCCGCCGCCAAAACGACCCGTCGCCCGTCCGCAGGCACGATTCGCCGGGGCACCCCCTCGACCGGCAGGATTTGCCCGAATCGAATGACCGCCGGTTCGGGCCGGGCGCGAAGATGCTGGCGGATCCAGTCCTCTTTCGTACGGGCAAAGCCGATCGCCTCGGATTCGGGAACGCCCTGCGGGTAGGTCAGCGTAACCCTGCCGTCCAATTGCGAGATTCGCAGGCTGATGCGCCGCGCCCGCGCCGATTTCCGCAGCGTCAGGGCGACAGGCGGGTACCCGGGCAGTGAATGTCGCCCCATGGTGCATTCTCCTTGGCGCAAAGGCTTTGACAGTGTCCGCCGCATGTGGCAGGTGACCTGAATCGTTGATACGACTCACCTGATATCAAGGGGAATTGACATGCCCAAGGAAGAATGGGGCGTAAAGCGCGTTTGCCCGACCACCGGAAAACGGTTTTACGACCTGAACAAGGACCCGATCATCAGCCCCTACACCGGCGAGATCGTTGAATTTGAAACCGGCAAAAGCCGGATGATCGCGGCGGACGCCGAAGATGCCGCATCCGTCAAGGCCCGCGAGGCCACGTCGGATGACGACTTGGTGCTGGACGATGACGACGCCGTCGATGTCGATCTGGATGACGACATCCTGGAAGACGATGACGACGACAACGTCTCGCTGGACGACATCACCGACGTCGCGTCGGAGGATGAGGATTCCTGAATTGGCGCGGGCGGCACCCGATGCCGCCCCGCACGGACCGGCGCATCGGACCGAACGTCGACTTTTTTGACAGATTTTCGATTTTTGGTCTTGCACTCACCGACGCCGTTTCATAAACGTCCGTCCACCGCCACGGCGGTTCCGGAATGGGGCCTTAGCTCAGTTGGGAGAGCGCTTGCATGGCATGCAAGAGGTCAGGGGTTCGACTCCCCTAGGCTCCACCAAATCCTCCTTTTCGGGAAGAAACCTTCTCGTTGAAAATCCCGCGACTACTCAGAAGCGCTCCGCAGAGTGAAACTCGAGGCTGTCAGGGTCGGCCGCCTATTCGATGAACCCCGATTGAAGCTGGCTCGGGGGCGGGACAAAAAGCTGCAAGCGCTGCCCCCCCCCCGAGCAGATCGCCACGATCAAGGCGTTCTACCTTCATCACCTTCTGGGAGAAGAAGTCAGGATGGACGAGATTACCCGCCTGACCTGACGACTGATGCAGTCAAGATCGTGCCTAAACAGGCAGAAGCCCTGGTCACCGAAGTCAGCCGCTGATTCCCGGCAGACACTCAAAAAAACCATGCGCCGAAAGATTTCGACGCGCCCTCTCAGCATTTACCGCATGGGCTGGCCGATCGGGTGTCTTTTCGTTTTCGGCCTGATCGGTCAGCCGTTTGCGGCGATCAGCTCCGCCTGCGCCACGATCACCTCGGCCTGCTTGATCGAGGCGATATCGACCAGCCGCCCCTTGTAGACCGTGGCACCTTCGCCATTGGCCTTGGCTTGCTCCATCGCGGCAAGGATTTCGCGCGCTTCGGCCACCGCCTCGTCCGACGGGGTGAAGACCTGATTGGCCAGCGCGATTTGCCTGGGGTGGATCGCCCATTTGCCGACCATGCCCAGCGTCGCCGAGCGGCGCGCCTGCGCGATATAACCTTCATCGTCCGAGAAGTCGCCGAACGGACCGTCGACCGGCAGCACCCCATGCGTGCGGCAGGCGGCCACGATGGCAGCCTGGGCCCAGTGCCACGGGTCCGACCAGTATTTCTGACCCTCGCGCAGCATGTAGTAGTTTTCCTGCGTGCCGCCGATCCCCGTGGTCTGCATCCCCATCGAGGCGGCGAAATCGGCCGCGCCCAGGCTCATGGCCTGCAGGCGTGGAGAGGAGGCCGCGATGTCCTCGACATGGGCAATGCCGGCGGCGGATTCGATGATGACTTCAAAGCTGATGGACTTGGTGCGGCCCTTGGCGCGTTCGATCGCAGTGACCAGAGCGTCAACCGCATAGACGTCCTCGGCGCAGCCCACCTTGGGGATCATGATCTGATCCAGCCGGTCGCTGGCCTGTTCCAGCAGGTCCACCACGTCGCGGTACCAATAGGGCGTGTCCAGCCCGTTGATGCGCACCGACATGTATTTGTTGCCCCAATCCACGGTGTTCAGCGCCTCGATTACGTTGGCGCGGGCTGCGTCCTTGTCGGACGGGGCCACCGAATCTTCGAGGTCGAGGTTGATCACGTCCGCGGCCGAGGCGGCCATCTTGGGGAACAGCTTGGTGTTGGATCCGGGGCCGAACAGTTGGCAGCGGTTTGGCCGCGCCGGGGCGGCGGGTTGGATACGAAAGCTCATCGGCACCTCGCTGGGTAATGAAATTGCGATTTCAGTTGGCAATTGGGTATTAAATTGCGCGACCCTGCGCAAGCCTGATTGTGCAACTGCGGCAATGCTGTTGCAGAAATCTGTGCGCAGCCCCCCGGAGCGCGGCGGTCAAAGCTTCATCATTTCGAAAACTTCGAAGCTTTTTGCGTCGCGGGGTCGAATCTTGCAAAATTCTCCGGTCGATGTGCGGGAGGTTGGAGGAAAACGAGAAACGCTCGTTGACGGCCTTCAATAGGTTGGGGCGGAAGAAAAGGAGAGCGCGCGATGATCGAGACACCGTATCTGCTGTTTTTGGGCGATGCCCCCGACCAACTGGCCGCCAAGGTCGCGATCGGCATTCGGGACTGGCGTCCGGAAAACGCCGTGGGTCAGCTGCGGATGGAGGGCTGCAAGGCCGATCTGGGCCTGACCGACATGACCCTGGCCGAAGGCAAGGCCGCCG
This sequence comes from Ruegeria intermedia, assembly GCF_900129345.1. Taxonomy (GTDB): domain Bacteria; phylum Pseudomonadota; class Alphaproteobacteria; order Rhodobacterales; family Rhodobacteraceae; genus Ruegeria; species Ruegeria intermedia. The sequence continues at coordinate 7,348 of NZ_FQVK01000016.1, forward strand.
GCGCCAAGACGCTGGTGATCGGTGTCGCGAACCGCGGGGGCGTCATCAGCCAGGCCTGGAAAGAGGTCCTGATCGCCGCGTTGGAAATGGGCTATGACCTGGCCTCGGGCCTGCACAACCTGCTGCGCGACGAAGGCGATCTGGTGGCCGCGGCCCAGACCCATGGATGCACCCTGCATGACGTTCGCGTGCCCACGGTGGGCTATCCGATCGCCAACGGGCGCAAGCGCAGCGGCAAGCGCTGTCTGGCGGTGGGCACCGATTGTTCGGTGGGCAAGATGTACACGGCCATGTCGATGGATGCCGAAATGCGCAAGCGCGGCATGAAATCGACCTTCCGCGCCACCGGCCAGACCGGCATTCTGATCACCGGGCAGGGCGTTCCGCTTGACGCCGTGGTGGCCGATTTCATGGCCGGTTCCGTCGAGTACCTGACGCCCGAGAACGATCCCGATCACTGGGATCATATCGAGGGGCAGGGGTCGCTGTTCCATGTCTCATATTCCGGCGTGACCATGGCTTTGATCCATGGCGGTCAGCCGGATGCTCTGGTCCTGTGCCACGAGCCGACCCGCACCCATATGCGCGGTCTGCCGGAATACTCTTTGCCGACGCTGGAACAGCTGCGCGACACGGCCCTGCCTTTGGCGCGCGTGGCGAACCCCGCCTGTCAAGTCGCGGGTGTGTCGATCAACACACAGCACCTGAGCGAGGAGGGCGCGAAAGCCTGCATCGCCAAGGTCGAGGCCGAGATGGGCCTGCCGGCGACCGATCCGTACCGGTTCGGCGCGGGCAAGCTGGTGGACGCGCTGGCCGCGATGTGATCCAACCGGGGCGCCGATGGCGGGGATACCTGCCTCCGGCGCTGGAAAATGCAAAGACAAGGGAGTGGGCGCGTGCAGATCGACGTCTCTCGTGATGTGTTCCGGCTGGCGCAGGTGTTCACCATCTCGCGCGGGTCGCGGACCGAGGCCAAGGTACTGACGGTGCGCCTGACGGATGGGGCGCATCAGGGTTGGGGTGAATGTGTGCCCTATGCCCGGTACGACGAAACGCTGGAGTCGGTCGAGGCCGAGATCCGCGGCCTGCCCGACACGTTTTCGCGCCAGTCGCTGATGGACCTGCTGCCCGCCGGTGCCGCGCGCAATGCGGTGGATTGCGCCCTGTGGGACCTTGAAGCCAAGCGGGCGGGCAAACGCGCCTGGGAACTGGCCGGCCTGCCCGCGCCCAAGCCCGAGATCACCGCCTATACCCTGTCGCTGGATACGCCCGACGCGATGCGGGCGCAGGCGGCGAAGAACGCGCATCGTCCGCTGTTGAAGATCAAGCTGGGTACGCCCGACGACATGCCGCGGCTCGAGGCCGTGCGGGCCGGGGCGCCCGATGCCCGTATCATCGTGGATGCCAACGAGGGCTGGTCGGCCGAGGTCTATGCCGATCTGGCACCGCATCTGGTGCGGTTGGGCGTCGCGCTGGTCGAACAGCCGCTGCCCGCCGGCGATGACGAGGCGCTGATCGGGCTGGAGCGCCCGGTGCCGGTCTGCGCCGACGAAAGCTGCCACGATCGCGCCAGCCTGCCCGGGTTGAAGGGCAAATATGACGTGATCAACATCAAGCTGGACAAGACCGGCGGCCTGACCGAGGCGCTGGAACTGCGCCGCGCGGCGCGGGCGCAGGGCTATGGCATCATGGTGGGCTGCATGGTCGGCAGTTCTCTGGCGATGGCGCCTGCGACACTGGTGGCGCAGGGTGCGCTGGTGACGGACCTTGACGGCCCGCTTCTGTTGGCCGAAGACCGCGACACCCCGCTGGTTTTCGACGAGGCGGGCGTACACCCGCCGCAGGCGGCGCTCTGGGGGTGACGCGCTGAGGCGAGGAACGGGCGCAGCCCAAGGACGAGAAGGATATAACATGACCCGCACCGTTTACGTGAACGGCGAATACCTGCCCGAGACCGAAGCCAAGGTCTCGATCTTCGACCGAGGCTTTCTGATGGCGGATGCCGTCTATGAGGTGACCAGCGTGCTGGACGGCAAGCTGATCGATTTCGAGGGTCACGCGGTGCGCCTGAAGCGGTCTCTGGACGAATTGCAGATGGCCGAACCCTGCAGCAAGGACGAGCTGCTCGAAATCCACCGCAAGCTGGTCGAGCTGAACGGCATCACCGAGGGGCTGGTCTATCTGCAGGTCACCCGCGGCAGCGATGGCGACCGCGATTTCGTCTTCCCCTCGGCCGACACCAAGCCGACGCTGGTTCTGTTCACCCAGAACAAGCCCGGTCTGGCTGACAATCCGGCGGCGAAGAAAGGGGCCAAGATCATCTCGATCGAGGATATCCGCTGGGGCCGGCGCGACATCAAGACGGTGCAACTGTTGTACCCGTCCATGGGCAAGATGATGGCCAAGGCCGCGGGGTGCGATGATGCCTGGATGATCGAAGACGGGTATGTCACGGAAGGCACCAGCAACAACGCCTATATCGTCAAGAACGGCAAGATCGTCACCCGCCCGCTGTCGAACGACATCCTGCACGGGATCACCCGCAAGGCGGTGCTGCGTATGGCGGCCGAGGCGCAGATGGAAGTCGAGGAACGCCTGTTCACCATCGACGAAGCAAAAGAAGCAGATGAGGCCTTTACCACCTCGGCCAGCGCTTTCGTGATGCCGGTGGTCGAGATCGACGGCGTAGTGCTGGGCGACGGCACGCCGGGCCCGATCGCCACGCGCCTGCGCGAGATCTATCTGGACGAAAGCCGCAAGGCGGCGATCTGATTGCAAAGGCCCGCCTATCTGGCGGGCCTTTTCGTTTTGGCGTCAGTCTTTCTTGCCGACGTTCTCTTCGAACGCGACCTTGAAGGCGGCCTGTTTCTCGGGGCTGGCCTCGGTCTGGTATTTCGATTTCCACTCATCCATGGTCATGCCATAGAAAATTTCGCGGGCTTCGTCCTTGCCCATCTCGATGCCTTTTTCATTGGCGGCCTCCTGATACCACCGCGCCAGGCAGTTTCGGCAGAACCCGGCGAGGTTCATCATGTCGATGTTCTGAACGTCGGTGCGGTCCTGCATCAGGTGTTTCTGCAGACGGCGGAAAGCGGCGGCCTGAAGTTCGATCTCGGTCTGGGGGTCCATGGTCGGGCTCCGGTTCGTGGGATTTGATCCAGACTTAGCAAGTGCAAGGCCATTGCACAACGCGCGCCGGTTCAGACCAGCTTGAGGGCAATCCAGGGCATCAGGCAGAAGATCAGGGTCAGGATCTTGTAGTTCGCAAGATACTTGAAATAGGCCTTTCTGACCTCGGCCTTTTCCATCTGGAACATGCGGCCGTGAATGGCGGCGATGCGGTCCTGCAGGGCCACCACCATCAGGGTCGACAGCAGCAGGACCGCAAAGTTCAGAACGGTCATCCAGCCGAAAAAGGCTGTCAGGGTTTCAGGTGTCATGACGGCCTCCTTTCACGCCGAGAAATGGGGACCGGCCGCGCGCCGCGCAAGAGCACGGGCGTCGTTTGGTCGCGGATTTTTCCAGCGTTACAGGCCGCTTGCGGCAAGCGCATCCTGCAGGATCGGCGCCAGGCGCTCGGCCCAGGCGCGTTGCCCGGTATGATCGGCGATCAGGTCGTTGCGCAGCTCGATCAGCGCGTTGGGGCGGCCAAAGGCGGTGGCGTGCCGGTCGATCGCATCCCCCGGCAACACGCCGGTGTAGGGTTCGTTGACGCCGACGCACAGATCCCCTTCGGCGCGCAGCCGGTCGATCAGAGGGGCCGAGAACCGTTCGTCCGCAGTGTGCAGGATGCCGACATGCCAGGGGCGCGGCGGGCGGCCCCGCAACTGGCGGGTGAAAGAATGCATCGACACGATCACGGCATGGGGCAGGGCGGCCATTTTGGCCAGCGCCTCGTGATAGGGGCGATAGCACAGGTTCAGGCGCCGTTCGCGTTCGGCGGCGTCGGCATGACGGTTGGCCGGGATGATCGACCCGTCATACAGTTTCATCAACAGGGTCGGGTCATCCTCGCCCCGGTTCGGGTCGATCACCAGCCGCGAGAAATTGGCCGCGATCACCGGCGCGTTCAGGATCTCGCCCAGATGCTTCGACACCTCGTAGGCGCCCACGTCATAGGCGATGTGGCGCTCCATGTCCTCACGCGGGAGGCCGAGGTCGCCGCCATTGATCTGCGGCGGTACGGTGTTGGTGGCATGGTCGCACGTGATCAGCCATCGGGACGGGCGATCCGCCCCGTGCACGTAAAACGGAGTGTATGTCATGAGCCTGTCATCTAGTTTGCCGCAGGTGTAGGACAGTTGCCTCGGAAAGGGAATTGCGCAATAAGCGACCCGAACACTGTTTGCGGTAACATTCGGCCATCAAGGAGAGCAAGCGCGATGCGACGCCTGAGAAATGTGAAAATCGTGGCGACGCTGGGCCCGGCGTCCAACGACTATGATACGATCCGTGCGCTGTACGAGGCCGGCGCCGACGTGTTCCGCCTGAACATGAGCCATGGCAGCCATGACGAGATTCGCGAGCGCCACCGGATCATCCGGCAGGTGGAAAAGGATCTGGACCGCCCGATCGCCATTCTGGCCGACCTGCAGGGGCCCAAGCTGCGCGTGGGCGTCTTTGCCAACGGTGCCGAGGAATTGGTCGAAGGTGCGCCGTTCCGCCTTGATCTGGACGATGCGCCGGGGGACGCCACCCGTGTCTGCCTGCCGCATCCCGAGATCTTTCAGGCGCTCGAGCCCGGCGCGCATCTGCTGGTCAATGACGGCAAGATCCGCCTGATCGTCGAAAAATGCGGCGCCGATTTTGCCGACTGCAAGGTCGAGATCGGCGGCACGATCTCGAACCGCAAGGGCGTGAACGTGCCCGACGTGGTGCTGCCGCTGGCGGCCCTGTCGGAAAAGGACCGCGACGATCTGGAATTCGTCTGCCAACTGGGTGTCGACTGGCTGGCGCTCAGCTTCGTGCAGCGCGCCAAGGACGTGTTCGAGGCCCGCACGCTGGCCGATGGGCGCGCGGCGATCCTGTCCAAGATCGAAAAGCCCGCCGCGGTCGAGGCCTTCGAGGATATCCTGGATGCCTCGGACGGGATCATGGTCGCCCGTGGCGATCTGGGGGTCGAACTGCCGGTCTCGGCCGTGCCGCCGATCCAGAAGCGCCTGGTGCGCCGCTGCCGTGCGGCAGCCAAGCCGGTGATCGTGGCGACGCAGATGCTGGAAAGCATGATCGAAAGCCCGATGCCCACCCGCGCCGAAGTCTCGGACGTGGCGACCGCGATCTACGAGGGCGCCGATGCCATCATGCTCAGCGCCGAATCCGCCGCGGGTGCCTATCCGATCGAGGCGGTCAAGACCATGAACCAGGTCGCCATCGAGGTCGAGGCCGACCCCACCTATGCCGAGATCATCGCCGCCTCGCGCACCACCAAGGGCACGACCGTGGCCGACGGCATCGTCGCTGCCGCGCGCGAGATCGCCGAGAAAACCGACATCAAGGCGATCTGCTGCTTTACCCAAAGCGGCACCACGGCCCTGCTGACCGCCCGCGAACGGCCGCATGTGCCGATCATCGCCATGACCTCGCTGCGGGGCACGGCGCGGCGGTTGTGCCTGTCCTGGGGGTGCCATTGCGTGATGACGCCGGAACTGGAACGCTTCAAGGGGGCGGTGGTCAATGCCGCCCGCGCGGCGCGCGCCAGCGGATTTGCTGGCCAGTCCGACCAGATCGTCGTGACCGCCGGCGTGCCGTTCAACGTGCCCGGCTCGACCAACATTCTGCGCGTCGCGCCCTGTGACGAACGCCTGATCTACGCCACCGACCCGGAATGACGCGTCCTCAGGCGGAGCGTATCTTGGAACCGACGGGTTCCTTCACGGTTTCCATGACCGTGAAGGAACTTGTCTGGTGAATTCCCGGCAACTTGTTGATCTTGTCGCCCAGTACCCTGCGGAAATGGGCGATGTCGCGTGTGCGCACCGTCAGCAGATAGTCGAATGAGCCCGCCACCATCAGACAGGTCTCGATCTCGGGGACCCGGCGCACGGCCTCGTTGAACCGGTCCAGCGAGTGATCGGCCGTGGCGGCCAGCGACACCTGGACCACGGTCAGATGCGCCAGCCCCAGCCTCTCCTTGTCGATCACCGCGCTGTAGCCGGTGATATAGCCGTTTTTCTCAAGCCGTTTCACCCGCTCGGAGCAGGGCGTGTTCGTCAGGTTTACACGCGCCGCCAGTTCGACTATGGGCAGGCGTCCATTGGCCTCCAGTTCGGCCAAAATGCGCTGGTCGATCTTGTCCAATTCCCTGTCCATCAGGCATTATTCCTGTACATTTTATATGTGGCGGCAGATTTTCCTGAGATTAGACCGAAATAATCCCCATTTCCTAGTGATTTTTCCTGATACTTGACCGAAGGGCAGACTCGCAAAGCGAGATCCAGAATCCGGCTGCCCTGTCGGGGAACACGGGCCCCGGCCAAACAAATAAAAACGGAGGAACGAAATGACAGCGAAAATTGTCATAGGACTGGACGGGACAGAGACCGGCGAACGTGCTCTCGAATTTGCCAAAACCCTGGCAAAGCGGATCGGCGAGTGCGAGTTGATCGTCGCCTATGTCATCGAATGGTCGCCCTACACATTCCAGACGCCCGAGGAAAACGCCCTGCGGCACAAGCGGCGCGAGGAAGAAATCGCCCTTGCCAACAGTCGCGTGGTCGAACCCGCCGTCGCGGCGCTCAAGGCCGAGGGCTTCAATGCGCGCGGCGTCGTCCGGCATGGTGACGTGGCCGAAACGCTGAACGCGATCACCGTCGAAAACGGCGCATCGCAGATCGTCGTCGGTCGGTCGTCCGCCGACGGGTTCAAGAAACGCATCTTCGGCAGCTCGACCCAGAATCTGGTGATGCATGCCGACGTCCCGGTCACGGTCGTGAACTGAGGGGAGGAGCAGACATGAAATCGATCAAAACCCTGGGCCTGTCCGGTGCGGCCGCGGCCCTGCTGGCCAACCCCGCCCTTGCGCAGGAGGCCCCCGGTCTGGACGAAAAGATCAACCAGACCTTCGCAAACCTGACGGGTCCCTTCGTCAGCTTCATCTTCGCGCCACTTCCGGGCACGAGCTTCCCGTGGATCGTGCTGTGGCTGGTCGTGGCCGCAACGGTGTTCACGCTGTATTTCGCCTTTGTGCAGATGCGGTTCTTCAGCCATGCGATCAGCCTGGTCAAAGGTGACTATTCCGACCCCAACGATGCGGGCGAGGTCAGTCACTTCCAAGCGCTGGCAACGGCGCTGTCCGGCACCGTCGGTCTGGGCAACATCGCCGGCGTCGCGGTGGCGATCGGCATCGGCGGACCCGGTGCGACCTTCTGGATGATCCTCGCCGGCCTTCTGGGCATGGCGTCGAAGTTCACCGAATGCACGCTGGGCGTGAAATACCGCAACGAGTACGAAGACGGCACCGTTTCCGGCGGTCCGATGTACTACATGTCCAAGGGCTTTGCCGAGCTGGGTCTGCCCGGCGGCAAGATCCTGGCAGTCCTGTTCTCGATCTTCTGCATCCTTGGCGCGCTGGGCGGGGGCAACATGTTCCAGGCCAACCAGGCGCACCAGCAGATCGCGGGTATCGTCGGCGACTATCCCGGCTGGATCACCGGTCTGGTCTTTGCGACCGTGGTGTTCATGGTCATCGTGGGCGGCCTGAAGTCGATTGCCCGCGTGACCGAGAAGGTCGTGCCGTTCATGGGCATCCTGTATGTTGCAACCGCGTTGGTCATCATCGGCATGAATGCCGACAAGATCGGCTGGGCTTTCGGTCAGATCTTCGCCGGTGCCTTCACCGGTCTGGGCGTGGCCGGCGGCATGGTCGGTGCCCTGATCCAGGGCTTCAAACGCGCCGCCTTCTCGAACGAAGCGGGCGTGGGTTCGGCGGCCATTGCACACTCGGCCGTCCGCACCAAGGAACCGATCACCGAGGGCTTCGTCTCGCTGCTCGAGCCGTTCATCGACACCGTGGTGATCTGCACCATGACCGCGCTGGTGATCATCATCACCCAGCAGCTGGTGATCGACCCGGCAACCGGCCTGTACATGCTGAACGAAGCGGGCACGGCGATCGCGACCGTGGATGGCAACTCGGGCGTCAGCCTGACTTCGGCCGCCTTCGGCAGCGCCTTCAGCTGGTTCCCCTACATCCTGGCCATCGCGGTGATCCTGTTCGCCTTCTCGACCATGATCAGCTGGTCCTACTATGGTCTCAAGGCCTGGACCTATCTGTTCGGCGAGGGTCACACCAAGGAGCTGGTGTTCAAGCTGATCTTCTGCGTCTTCGTGGTGATCGGGGCGGCGGCCAACCTGGGCCCGGTCATCGACTTCTCGGACGCGGCGATCTTTGCCATGGCCGTGGTCAACGTCTTTGCGCTCTACTTCCTGATGAAGGTGGTGCGTCAGGAACTGGCCTCGTACAGCGCGCGGCTGAAAAGCGGCGAAATCCGCAAGTTCGCCGACTGATGACACCGACCGGGGCGGCCCTGCCGCCCCGGTTCACGACCCTGGTGCAAAAAGCACCCGAACGGGTCAAAAACCCCTTGTCAGCATGACCGAACTTGCGTAAACGGCGCACCTGATCGCGCGACCGGCCGATGTGGCATGCCGAGTCGCGTTTCGGACCGAACCCTGAAAGGAGACGGAAATGCCCAAGATGAAGACCAAATCGAGCGCCAAGAAGCGCTTCAAGATGACCGCGACCGGCAAGGTCATGGCCGGTCAGGCCGGCAAGCGGCACGGCATGATCAAGCGGACCAAAAAGTTCATCCGCGACGCCCGTGGCACCACCACCCTGTCCGCCCCCGACGCCAAGATCGTCAAGGGCTACATGCCCTACGACCGCTAAGAGGAGATACCGATATGTCCCGCGTTAAAGGTGGAACCGTAACTCACGCCCGTCACAAGAAGGTCATCAAGGCCGCCAAAGGTTACTATGGCCGCCGCAAGAACACCTACAAGGTTGCCCGTCAGGCCGTCGACAAGGCCAACCAGTACGCAACCCGCGACCGCAAGAACCGCAAGCGCAACTTCCGCGCCCTGTGGATCCAGCGCATCAACGCCGCTGTTCGTTCGCATGACGAAGCTCTGACCTATTCCCGCTTCATCAACGGCCTGAACCTGGCCGGCATCGAAGTGGACCGCAAAGTCCTGGCCGACCTGGCCGTGCACGAACCGGAAGCGTTCGGCGCGATCGTCGCCAAGGCACAGGCCGCTCTGGCTGCCTGATCCTCTTACGAGAGACAGTGAAAGAAAGGCCGTCCCGATCGGGGCGGCCTTTTTTCTGTCTGGTCGCCGGCTTGTGAAACTTGCGGCTCCACGTGCCCAAAACTTGATGCCCGGCAGTGCATGGGCGCATTGCCGGGCATTCGAGCCTCGGAAAAGACATTCTTGGCAGAGCGGGATTGCCGCGAGATCAGCGCATTCGAAACACAGAGTTGCCGGCGCCGTTTCGTGAATTGCACGTCAACGCCTGCCGAAACCCGTGTTGCCCGATGTTGTGGTTGACGCACCGCGCAGAGTAGGCCGAGGCCGATCCCAAAAGGGGATGGAGCTTCGAGAACGGATCGCAAGCGGTCCGTTCCCCGGACCGCCGCCCTGTCGGAAGTGGACGGGCGCAAAAGCCCGCCCCTTGCCTCGGTTACTGGTCGCCAGAAAGCCGGCCATACAGGCTTTCCCCACGCTGCATCGGCGGCAGGAAGTGGGGATATTCGGGCGCCAGCGCGCTGACCGCGTCAAGTTGCGCCATTTCCTCGTTGCCGAGCGCGATGTCCGCCGCGCCGAGGTTGTCTACCAGCTGTTCCTCCCTGCGCGCGCCCACGATCACGCTGGTCACGCCGGGCTTGTGCAGCAGCCAGGCCAGCGCGATCTGCGGCACCGAGGCGCCCTTGGCCGCGGCGATCTCGCGGAGGGTATCCACCACGTCATATCCCCGTTCTTTGTCCACGGGAGGGAAGTCGAAGCTGGCGCGCCGGCCAGCGGCCTCGCCTTCGCGGGTATACTTTCCACTGAGAAAGCCGCCCGCCAGCGGGCTCCAAATCAGCGTTCCAAGGCCCAGATCCATCGCCGCCGGGATGATCTCGCGTTCCAACTCGCGGCCCACGAGGCTGTAATAGGCCTGTACCGAGCAGAACCGTTCGGTGCCCATCCGCCGCGCCAGCCCGTCGGCCTTGGCGATCTGCCAGGCGGCGAAGTTCGACAGGCCGACATAGCGCACCTTGCCCTGACGCACGAGGTCGTCAAGCGCGCGCAGGGTTTCCTCGAGTGGCGTGGTGGGGTCGAAACTGTGTACCTGGTACAGGTCGATCCAGTCGGTGCCGAGGCGCTTGAGGCTGCCTTCGACCTCGCGCATGATCGCCAGCCGGCTGGTGCCCAGGTCATTCGGCCCGGTGGTGCCGCTGAAATAGACCTTGGTGGCGATGATCGCATCCTTGCGCCGCGCGCCCAGGGCCTTGCCCAGCATGATCTCGGATACTCCATCGCTGTACATGTTGGCGGTGTCGAAGATGTTGATCCCGGCCTCAAGCGCCAGATCGACCATGCGGGTTGCCAGTTCCTGGCCCGTCGCCCCGAGGGTTTGGCCGGATGCGCTGTCTTCGTTGGCAAAGGTCATCGTGCCAAGGGTCAGTTCCGAGACGTAAAGCCCGGTCTTGCCGAGGGGTTTGTATTTCATGGGATTGCTCCTGTGGTTTTCTGGATGGAAATGTATGCGGGCACCGCACCCGGTGCCCCGCCAGTCACTTGTCGAAGAACGCGGCCACGGCGTCGGTCGGGGCTTTCACGGCCTCGGGCTTGTAGTAGAAATCGACATGGCTGAACTCGTCGAAGGCCAGCACCTCATGCTCGTTGGTCAGCTTGTCGACGAAGGCGGTCGAGCAGATCGCGGTAAAGGCGGTCGCGCTGTAGATCACCAGCGCGGGCTGGACGATCTTGTCGGCGTAGTGTTCGCTGAGCGAATACATCGACTGCATGCCCTGGTCGGCGATATGCATGTTGGTGAAACTCGGCACCGCCTTCGGCCCCTTGACGCCATCGCGGCCATAGTAGTCATAGCTTTCGCCGGCCATCTCCGGATAGGCGGCCGCCGCGATGAATTCCTCGCGGGGCATCTCGTCATTCAGGCCGAAGGGGGCGACGTAGATCGGCTCGCCGGTCTCATGCATCTTCTGCTTTGCGGCATTCGCGGCGGCAATCTGCTGGTGGGCTGCCTCGCGGTCGGTCCACTGGAACGCATTCGCCGCCATCATGCCCGACACCATGGCGATCTTCTTGATCCGGTGGTCGGTCACCGCGGCCGAGGCGATGATCGCGCTGCCCTGGCAGACGCCGAGGCCGTAGATCTCGTCCACGAAGGGCAGCGTGCCCAGATAGGACACCGCGTCCCAGGTGTTTTCGATCAGCCGGAACATTTAGCGGGACTGCTTGTGCTCGCCGGGCAATGCGGGGCTTTCGCCCATGCCCAGGTAGTCGAAGCCCAGATAGATGAAGCCGCGCGCGGCCATTTCTGGTCCGTAGGTGGCCGGGATCTGGTCCTTGACCTGCGGGAACGGGCTGGCGCCGACGATGGCCTTGTATTTTTTGGACGGGTCGAACCCTTCGGGAAGGTAGAGATCGCCCGCCAGATCCACGCCGAAGGACTTGAAGGTGACTGCGTTCTTGCCTGCGGTGAGGGTCATGCTCTGCATCCTTGCTTGCAAAAGTAAATCGTTGCGTTTACATATGTCGTGCAAGGCCGTTTGTAAACGGTAGATTTTACTTTTTGTGGATGCGCAGGGCGGAAAACCGTGAAGCTGACTGATAAAAAAAGAAAAGATATCATCGAGGCGGCGATCGCCGAGTTTCGCGAGAACGGCTTTCTGGCCGCCAAGACCACGAGCATCGCCAAGCGGGCCGGCGTTTCGAGTCGCACGCTCTACAAGCATTTCGAAACGAAAGAGGCGCTGTTCGACGCGATCACCGAGATCATGATCGAACGCAACGCGGCGATGGCCCCGGTGCCCTACGACCCGGGCCGTCCTGTGGCCGAACAACTGGTCGAGGGGCTGGAGCGTTATGTCGCGGTGATCACCGAGCCCGAGGCGATGGGTCTGACCCGCATGGTGATTTCCGAGTTCCTGCGCGATCTCGACCGTTCGCGCGCCTTCTTTGCCGAAAGTGCGAAACACGACTATCCGGTCAAACGGCTGATCGAAGAGGCGATGGCTGCCGGCGCCTTGCGCAAGGCCGACCCGGAACTGGCCACGAACCAGCTTCTGGGTCTGGTGAAGGCCTTCTTCTTCTGGCCCGAATTCCTGGCCGGCGAGAAACCGGAGTCCGAGGGCGCCTTGCAGGATTGCGTCGCGATGTTCCTGTGTCACTACAAGGCAAAAGAATAGCCTGACGCCCAGATCCGGGAAGCGTCATCCAGCGGATCGAAGGGAATCGTCATCAAGAATTGGTCGGCGCTTGGGTTTGGCCGTTTTTCGTTTCCGGAACCTGCCGGCCCGCTGGCAATTCCAAGGTGGACTTTCCGTTCTTTCGAAAAGGCCGGAACAGGTATTGGGTAAAGTCGAACAAATGACCGCATCAGGCCGTGGCGCTTGAAAGGTTTCAGGCCCGCGTGCTTCATTTTTCATGCGGCGGTCCTTCGAAGGGGCGTGCGCGAAAACAACCGAGATGCTGGCATGCGCGCGGCGGTCCCAACCGGGCCGGGGCGTGAGGCAAGACCAGCACCGCAGATGACCAACACGGAGAAATGCCATGAAGAAATTGACCATGCTGCTTGGAGGCGCATCGATGGCGATTGCCGCACCCGCCTTGGCCGCAGACATCGTGATCGGGGTCCCGAACTGGCCTTCGGTGAACGCGACGGCGCATATCCTCAAGGTGGCGATCGAACAAAATCTCGGGCTCGAGGTCGAATTGCAGAACGGCACCAACCCGATCGTCTTCGAGGCGATGGATTCCGGCGCCATGCATGTGCATCCCGAGGTTTGGCTGCCCAACCAGCAGAACCTTCACGATACATACGTCAAGGAAAAGGGCACGGTGGCCATGAACCCGAACGGGGTCGAGGCCTTTCAGGGCATGTGCGTCGACAAGGCCACGGCCGATGCCAACGGGATCACTTCGATCGACGATCTGACCAATCCCGACATCGCGGCGCTGTTCGACAGTGACGGCGATGGTCAGGGCGAGCTGTGGATCGGCGCGCCGGGCTGGGCCTCGACCAATGTGGAAAAGATCCGCGCCAAGTCCTATGGCTATGATCAGGTGTTCGAACTGACCGAGATTGACGAAACGGTCGCCTACGCCAATCTGGACAACGCGATCAAGGCCGGAAAATCCTGGGTCGGCTTCTGCTATACCCCGCACTACGTCTTCCAGTTGCACGACCTGCAGGTGCTGGACGAGCCGCCCTATGATGCCGCCAAGTGGAAGGTTCTGCAGCCGACGGACGATCCGGAATGGCTGGAAAAATCCGAGGCCGGCGTGGCGTGGGACAAGGCCTATCTGCATCTGCACTATGCCAAGTCGCTGGAAAACGATTTCCCCGAGGTAGCCCGGCTGCTGGCCAACATGAAGCTGGACACCGACCAGGTGTCCGAGATGACCTATGCGCTGGTGATCGACGAAAAGGACCCGCAGGCCTATGCCGAGGAATGGGTCGCCGCGCATGAGGATGCGGTTCTGGGCTGGATGTCCGAGTGATCCGAACTCACGGGACTTGAAACCAGAACAGGCCGCCGGACAGCAACTGGCGGCCTGTTCTGCATCAAAGGGACAGGTATGACGGAAACAGTCGTTAAACTGACGGATGTGTGGAAAATCTTTGGGGCGCGCGCCGAAGAGGCCATGCAGGCCGTCCGCACCGAGGGCATCGGCAAGCCCGAGGTTCTTGAAAGATTCAATTGCGTGGTCGGTGTTCAAGGGGCCACGTTCGACGTGCCCCGCGGCGAGATCTTCTGCATCATGGGTCTGTCCGGCTCGGGCAAGTCGACACTGGTGCGTCACGTCAACCGGCTGATCGAACCGACGGCGGGCAAGATCGAGATTCTGGGCCATGATGTGTCCAAGATTTCCGAGTCCGAGCTGCGCCGCATCCGTGCACAGCAGATCGGAATGGTGTTCCAGCACATGGCGCTGATGCCGCACCGCTCGGTGCGCGACAACGTGGCCTATCCGCTCGAGATCCGCAAAGTCTCGAAATCCAAGCGCTGGGCGGTGTCCGATCACGCGCTGGGCCTGGTGGACCTGACCGGTTACGAGGACCGGCTGCCCAAGGAACTGTCGGGCGGAATGCAGCAGCGCGTGGGCATTGCGCGCGCACTGGCCTCGGACCCTGAAATCCTGTTGATGGACGAACCGTTCTCGGCGCTGGACCCGCTGATCCGGCTGCAGTTGCAGGATCAGTTCAAGGCGCTGGTGGCGCAGCTGAAAAAGACCACGCTGTTCATCACCCATGACCTGGACGAGGCCATTCGCATCGGTCACCGCATCGCCATCATGAAGGACGGCGTGATCGTCCAGATCGGCACGCCCGAAGACATCGTGATGAACCCGGCCGACGACTATGTGCGCGAGTTCGTGCAGGGCATATCCAAGCTGAAACTGGTCAAGGCGCATTCGATCATGGAGCCGTTGGAGAGCTACTCCGGCCCGCTGGATGGCGCGCCGCGCGCCGATGAGGGCGCAGACCTCGACCAGCTGATCGACCTGGCCGTGAACACCGAGCTTCCGGTGGTGATCACCGACGGCGGTCAGGATGTGGGCGTCGTGACCAAACCACGCCTGTTGCGCGGAATTCAGGGGGGCAAAAATGACTGATGCAACCACGGAATTGAAAGTCACGGCCGCTTCCGACATCGAGGTGGACCGCGAGGCGCTGGATCGGTCGATCCGCGAATTTGCCGGCCCAAATGGCGACTATTACGTCAACGCCTTTCACAAGATCCACGATGCGACCAGCCCGATCCCGAACACGTTCAACCTGTGGGCGGCGGTGCTGGGGCCGTTCTGGTCGGCTTCGCGGGCGATCTGGGGGATGTTCTGGACCTTTCTGATCCTCGAGATCATCGCCTGGGTGCAGATCGGGCGCGGCGCCTGGGGCAACCCGGGGGCTGACCTGGCCGAACGCGCGGCCCGTCAGCAGGAGCGCGCAAACGAGTTGCTGGCCCGCGCGGCGGATGCAACCGAGAAGGCGGATATCGACCGGTTCACCAAGTTGGCCGCAAACATCCAGAAGGCGGCGGATGCCAGCATGGAAAAGGCGCAGGCCGCACAGTCCGAAGCCCTGGGGATCATGGTCACCGGGTTGCTGATGCTGTTGGTTTTCAAGCTGGTTCAGGGGTTCTACGCTGACCGGGTGTACGAAAAACAGTACTCGAACTGGCGGATCAACCCCGACAACACCGAAAGCGGCCGCTCGACTCGGAACACGGTTCTGGGGGCGATTCTGGTGACAGCGATCGGACCGCTGATCGTGTACAAATTCACCGTGAACGCCTCGCTGCCGCTGTTGGACGCTTTCCCTGAAAAGGCGGTGTCGGAAATGATCCTCGGGCCGGATAAGGGCACGTTGTTCTCGGCCCTGGCCAGTTGGATGGAGGCCCGGATCGACGCAGCCGCGGCCGCGGGGGGCGATGTCTTCGACGGAATCGTCGCCGGTGTGCGCTCGGTTCTGGACGGGCTAACCGTGGCCCTGATCGGGTCGCCCTGGCCGGTGGTCATGCTGGTGATCTGCGTGACCGCGTGGCGCGCGGCGGGTCCGCGCGTGGCGATCTTCACCGCGGCATCGCTGGCCTATATCGCGCTGCTGGGATACTGGGACGTGGCGATGGAGACGGTGGCACTGGTGGGCGCGGCCGTGCTGCTGTGCGTCACCTTCGGCATTCCGCTGGGCATCTGGTTCGGCAAATCCAAACGCGCCTATCGCGCGGCCGAGCCGGTGCTGGACCTGATGCAGACTCTGCCGGCCTTCGTCTACCTGATCCCGATCATCGCCTTCTTCGGCACCGGCAACCCGCCGGGCATCCTGGCCACGATCATCTTCGGCATGCCGCCGGTGATCCGCCTGACGGCGCTGGGCATGCGCGGGGTGCCGGAAAGCATCAAAGAGGCCGCCGTGGCCTTTGGCGCCTCGAAATGGCAGTTGCTGAAGGACGTGGAAATCCCGCTGGCGCTGCCGTCGATCATGACCGGCGTGAACCAGACCATCTTGATGTGCCTGTCGATGGTCGTGATCATCTCGCTGATCGGCGGCGGGGGTCTGGGCAAGGAAATCCTTGAGGCGCTGCAATACGCGGCCAAGGGGCCGGGCCTGCTGGGTGGCTTTGCGATCCTGTTCCTGGCCATGGTCATGGACCGCATCGTTCAGGGCGCCTTCCGACGCGAAGACGAAAAGATCTGACACGTCAGCCGCCCCCCGTGGGGCGGTTTCATTTCGGCTTGGGGAGACACGATGGCGGACCGCTACGAGCAATCCATGATGGACAACCTGTACTGGTGGGGCGTGCCCACCCTGTTCCGCTGCCCCAATACCGGGCCAGAGGGTCAGGACATCGCCTTGGCCGGAGTGCCGCATTCCGCTGGCAACGGCACCACCGAGCGCGACCAGCATCTGGGCCCGCGCGCGCTGCGTCATGTCTCGGCCGTGCAGCGCCGGGTGCATTCGCTGTTCCAGATCGATCCGTGGTCAAGCGCGCGCATTGCCGATGTGGGCGACGTGCCGTTCCCGCGCGCCAACGACAACGAGGACTGCATCGAGCGTATAACCGCCTTCTACCGTGACATCGACGCCGCCGGGGCGCGGCCCGTTTCGGTGGGCGGCGATCACTCGATCACGGGCGGGATCGTGCAGGCGCTGGGCCGAGGCGAACTGGCGGGCGGGCAACCGGTCAGCTTTCTGCATCTGGATGCGCATACGGATGTGTTCACCAAGGTCGCCCATTTCCTGGGGGCCAAGAAATCGGCCGCGCATTGGGGGGCTTACCTGGCCGATCAGGGGCAGGTGGACCCGACCCGGTCGATGCAGATCGGGTTGCGGGGGCATCCGCGCAGCCTCGACTGGCTGCAGCCTTCTTATGACTATGGGTACAACATCGTCACCATGCGCGAGTTCCGCCAGCGTGGCCTGGCCGATGTGGTGGCCCAAACGCGCGAGGTTCTGGGCGACCGGCCGGTCTACATCACCTTCGATCTCGACTGCCTTGATCCGACCATCGCGCCGGGCGTGTCGAACCTGGAACCCGGCGAAAAGGGTTTTGACATCGACGAAGCCGTGGGCATTCTGCATGCCGCGCGGGGGTTGAACATCGTCGGCGGCGATGTGGTCTGCATGATGCCGACCAAAGACAGCCCCAACAACATCACCGCGCTGACGGCGGCGGCGGTGATGTTCGAGATGATCTCGATGATCGCCGAGAACGTCGCGCGGGCCTAGCGCCGCGCGTCGATCGCCTGGGCCAGCACGCAGAGCAGCTCGAACATCAGAGAAATGCCCAGCCACGCGGTGCCGCCCGCCGGGTCGAAGGGCGGCGAGACCTCGACCAGATCCGCGCCCACAAGGTTCAGACCTTCCAGCTTGCGAATGACCTGCTGGGCCTGAAAGCTGTTGGGGCCGCCGATCTCGGGCGTTCCGGTGCCGGGGGCATGGGTCGGGTCCACGAAATCGATGTCATAGGTACAATAGCAGGGCGCGTCGCCGACGATGGAGCGGACCTCGGCCATGACGTCGTCGATGCCGCGATCGAACAGCTCTTCGATGCGGATGATGCGGATGCCCTGCGCCTCGCCCCATTCGATATCCTCGGTGTTGTAGGCGGTGCCGCGAATGCCCACCTGCACGAACCGTTCGGGATCGACCAGCCCTTCTTCGACCGCGCGGCGGAACGGGGTGCCGTGGGTATATTTGTGCCCGCCGAAATAGCTGTCGAACAGGTCGGTATGGCTGTCGAACTGGATCAGCCCCAGAGGGCCGTCGCTGGCCAGCGCCCGCAGGACGGGCAGGGAGGTCAGGTGATCGCCGCCCGCCGTCAGGGGCACGATGCCGCGCAGCGTCAGGTCGGTGTAGAAGCGGGTGACACGGTCCAGCGTATCCTCGATATCCACCGGGTTGGGGGGCACGTCGCCCAGATCGGCACAGTTGACCAGTTCGAACGGGGCAACCCCGGTCACCGGGTTCATGGCGCGGATCATGGTGGACTGGTCGCGCAACTGCCGCGGCCCATGCCGCGCGCCGGGCCGGTTGGTGGTGCCCCCGTCCCAGGGGATGCCGACCAGCCCAAGCTCGACCAGATCCATCCGGTCGTCGTTTGGGGTCAGGGCCGGCAGACGCATGAAGGTGGGGACACCGGCAAAGCGCGCCAGTTCCATCGCCGAGACGGGTTGAAAGAACGCATTTGCCATGAGGCCCCCTGTGTCGTCGTTTGCCCGAGCCTAGCGCCGAGCCCGCGTCAAAAACACCCGGTCCGCGACACACCGGCGTCGGATCAGGACAGAATCCGGAAATTGGCGCGGATCTCGGCCTTTTGTTCGGGGCTGAGGTATTGCGGGTGATGCGTGCGCAGGATCTCTCGCGCGCGGTCGCGGGCGGTGGACCAGGCATCGCGCGCGCCGCTGTCCTGCCAGCTGCGCGGTTCGGCCCGGTCGGCAAGGGCCGGGTAGAAATAGTCGCGCTCCATCGCTGCATGGGTGTGGGCGCTGCCCAGGAAATGGCCCTCGCCCAGAACCGACTGGCAGATCGCGTCAAAGCCCAGGTTTTCTTCGGTCACCTCGATCCCGCGCAGGGCGCGATAGGTGTGCGAATGCATCTCGTCATCCAGCACGAACCCCTCGAAGCTGACCCCCAGCAGCGAGGCCGTCATGCCCGAGCTTTCGTAGATCAAATTGCCGCCGGCCAGTGCGGCGGCCAGCGAGGTGATGCCTTTCTCGGCGCCGTATTGCGCGTCGATGGCCTTGGCATCGGTCATCGAACAGGCCACGCCCGAGGGCAGCCCCAACCAGTTGGTGATCTGGGCCGAGGCCGCGTTCAGCACGGCGGTTTCGCCACTGCCGCCCGAAAAGGCACCGGTGCGCAGATCGATGATGAAGGGCCAGTTGGAAAACACCATGGGAAAGCCCGGCTTGATCGCGTTGACCATGACCAGGCTGGCCAGGGTTTCGGCCAGCGACTGGGCCAGAAACCCGGCCATGGTGGCGGGCGCGGTCGCCCCGGCCTGGGCTGCGGTGATGCAGGACATGGGGATGTTGTGCGCGATGCATTCATAGACCACGTCCACCGCATCTTCGCCGTACCGCAAGGGCGAGATCACAGGGCTGATATGCGCCTTCAGAAACGGGCGTTCGGCAAAGGCGCCCTGGCCGCCGGCGGCGATATCCAGCATCCGCACGATGGGCGCGACATGTTCGGCCAACGTGAACGAGGTCGCCACCGGTTTGGTGGTATTCCGGATCAGCGCATAGGCGGTGTTCACGTCCAGATCGAAATTGTCCGGCACGTCGGTGGCGACGCAGCATCGGGTGAACCAGCTGACATTGGCCAGCGTGTCCTGAAGCCGGCTGAAATCATGCAGATCGGCCAGCGTCGACGGGCGATAGAGCCCGCTGTCCAGATCCAGCGTCTGGACCGCTGCGCCGCCAGTGCCGAAATGCACGCGGTCGCCGCCCACCTCGATCGACCGGGCCGGGTCGCGCCCGTGCAGGGTAAACCGCTTGGCGGCCTGCCGGACCACGCCTTCGACCATCGAGCGAGGAAAGACCAGCCGCCCCGGCGGACCGGGCCGCGCGCCTGCGGCGATCAGGTCTTGTGCCAGACGGTCGGGCACTTCGCCCATGCCCAGCGTTTCCAGCAGGCGCAGGGCTGTGTCGTGGATCGCCGCGATCTCGGGCAAGGTCAGGGGTTTGTACTGCCCACCGATCTGGCCGGGCGGGCAGGGGTCAAAGGCCGGTTTGGCCGCCCGTTGCGCGAGCCTGGCCCGCCGCCCGCCGCGTTTGCCCTGTTCTGGCATCTCCGAAGGCTCCTGATCCCATCCTGCCCTGCAGGGTACGCGGCAACGCGGGGTGCGGCCAAAGCGGAAATGTCGTTTTGAGAAATCTCAATCCCCGTTTCGATTTTTCGGGACCGGCAACTGCGCCATTGCCCGCCCGCCGCGCCGTTCGGCAGGGTTCGGGGCATGTCAGAAGGAGCACACCCATGAAATCGCGCACCAAGGTCGTGGTGATCGGCGGCGGAATCGCCGGCTGTTCAACCCTGTATCACCTGACGCAGGAAGGCTGGAGCGACGTGGTTCTGGTAGAGCGCAACGAGCTGACATCCGGCACCACATGGCATTCGGCCGCGCAGGTGACGAATTTCGGAATGAACCAGACGATGGTGGGGCTCAAGTCGCATTCGATCCGCCTGTACAAGGAACTGGCCGAGGACCCGGACTATCCGATCAACTACCACCATGGCGACGGCGGCATCCGGCTGGCCAACACCGAGGCGCAGATGCAGGGCTATCGCCATTTCGCTTCGATGGCGCGGGGGATGGACGTGCAGTTCGAGGTGATCGACGCACAGGAATGCGCCCGTCGCCACCCGCTGATTTCCACCGACAATCTGTTGGGCGGGCTGTGGGATCCGCTGGACGGGGATATCGACCCGGCGCAGCTGTGCCAAGCGCTGGCGCGGCGGGCGCGCAACGCCGGGGCCGAGGTTTATCGCAACACGCCGGTCACGGCCCTGACCCAGCACAAGGACGACACCTGGACCGTCCATACCGAGCACGGCGATATCGACTGCGACATCGTGGTGAACGCCTGCGGTTACCGCGTGAACGAGGTGGGCGCGATGATGGGCGTGCACCATCCCGTGGCCTCGATGGAGCACCAGTATTTCCTGACCGAGGAAATCCCCGCGATCCGCGACGCTGGCCACCGCATGCCGCTGCTGCGCTGCCCGATCAGCGATTACTACTGCCGGCAGGAAAAGAACGGGCTGCTGCTGGGGTTCTACGAGCAGGACTGCAAGACCTGGGGCATGGACGGGATCGACCCGAATTTCGTCAACGCGCTGTGCCCGGATGATCTGGACCGGGTGGCCGATGTGCTGGAAGGCGCGTTTGCCCGCATGCCCGCGCTGATGGAGGCCGGAATCCACACGGTCGTCAACGGCCCGATCACCTACACGATCGACGGAGCACCCCTGGTCGGGCCGATCCCCGGCAAACGCAACGCATTCTGCATCATCGGGCTGCGGGCCGGGCTGGGCGAGGGGGGCGGCCACGGCTGGCTTCTGGCCCAGCAGATCGTGCATGGCGAGGCCTGCTATGACACCTGGTGCCTCGACCCGCGCCGGTTCGCCGGGCACGCCAATGTCGAGCTGACGGCGCTGATGGCGATCGAGGATTACCAGAACGAGTTCCGCTTTCACTTTCCGCACGAACATCGCCCCGCCGGGCGGCCCGCCAAGACAACACCGCTGACCCCGGTTCTGGCCGCCGAAGGCGCGGAATTTGCCGTGGTGAATGGGTGGGAGCGGGTTGAGTACATCAAGCCCACGCCCGATTTCACGCCGACGCTCAGTTTCGATTTTGACGAAACATTCGACGTGATCGCCGCCGAGGTCGCCAATGTGCAGCAGAATGTCGGGCTGGCCGAGGTCAACGGGTTCAACCGGATCGAGATCACCGGTGCCGACCGGCATGCGTTCCTCGACCGGATGATATGCGGCGCGCTGCCCCGTCGCCCGGGGCGGGTGGGGTTGGCCTATCTGCTGAACCACAAGGGCATGGTCAAGGCCGAGGCAACCATTGCCAATCTGCCCGCAAGCGACAGGGGGCCGGATCGGGTCTGGTACGGCTCGGCCGCCGCGTCCGAGCTGCATGACATGGATTGGCTGTCCCGACACATCTCCCCCGACGAGGACGTGCACCTGCGCAGCCTGACCAACGAGCAGACCATCCTGGTTCTGGCCGGACCACGGGCGCGTGACGTGCTGTCGGCCTGCTCGCGCGGGGATTGGTCGCGAGACGCCTTCCCGTGGCTCAGCGTGCGCGAGAGCTTTGTCGGGATCGCGCCCGCCACCGTGATGGGCGTCAGTTTCTCGGGCGAACTGGCCTATGAGATCCATGTTCCCAACGCCTCGCTCTATGCGGCCTATCTTGCGCTGCGACAGGCCGGACAGGCCTTTGGCCTGCAACTGTTTGGCGCGCGGGCGGTCGAGTCGATGCGGATGGAGAAGACTTTCCTGTATTGGAAGGCCGACCTGATCACCGAGTTCGACCCGTTCGAAACCGGGCTGGACCGCTTTGTCCGGCTGGACAAAGCGGAGTTCATCGGGCGCGCGGCGCTGATCGAACGGCAGGCCAAAGGGCCGTCTCGCAAGCTGGTTGCCCTGCAGGTGCAGGCCGCGCACGCGCCCGCGCATCCCGGTGCGTCGCTGATGGCCGGGGACCGGGTGGTGGGAACGGTGACGTCGGGCGACTGGGGGCATCGCACCGGGCTGAACCTTGCGCATGCCTTTGTCGCGCCGCACCTGTCCGCCGAGGGCAGCGAGATGATGCTGGACCTGTGCGGCGACAGGGTTCCGGCGCGGGTGATCCCTGCCTGCCCCTACGATCCCGAGTTCACACGCATGCGCAGCTAATGGGCGTGACCAACATTCACCATTGCCTGAAAGCAAAAACTCTGTTTCGCTGTTTTCGATGAAATCGAAACTGCGGGAGGGTCGTGGCCCGTGTCCAAACCGCTGAGCCTGCGTTGGCTGGAGGTGTTTCGCCTGGTCGCCAAGTCCGGGTCGATCCAACAGGTGGCCTCGGAAACCGGGCTGTCGATCAGTACCGTCTCGAACCATCTGCGCAGTCTCGAAGACGCTTTGGGAGTCGCCCTGGTCGATCACGGCCGCCGCCCGATGAGCCTGACCCCGGCGGGCGAAGTGTTCGCGCGCTACGTGCGCGACGGTCTGACGGTGCTGAAACGGGGCGAGGCCGAGATCCGGTCCGGCAACTGGCGCCACGCCACCGATCTGCGGCTGGCCCTGGTGGATGATTTCGACAACCAGATCGCGCCGGAACTGATCCGGTTTCTGGCCCATGCGCTGCCGCGCTGCAATTTCCGGCATTTCACACGGCCCAGCCACGAGATCATCGAGAAATTGCAGGAGCACAAGCTGGACGCGGGCGTGGCGACCCGACCGCCCGGCGGCACGCAGGGGCTGATCGAATATCCTCTGATGCGCGACCCGTTCATCGTGATCGTGCCCGAGAAGTTCAAGGGCGAGGTGCAGGATCTGTTATCGCCCCATTCCGACCTGCCGCTGCTGCGGTATTCGCGAGACTACACGATCGGCAAGCAGATCGAGATCCAACTGACGCGCAACAAATACAACCTGCCCAACCGGTTCGAGCTGGAATGCAACCAGTCGATCATGGGGCTGGTGGCCGAAGGAAGCGGATGGGCGATTACCACGGCCGGGTGTTTCCACCGGGCGCATCGCTATCATGACGCGGTTCGGGCAACGCCTTTTCCGGGTCGGAACTTTGTCAGGATCGTTTCCTTGTTTACGCTCGAGGTCTATCCGGGCACCACCTCAAAACTGATTCACAAGGCCCTCAGCAGCTTGATCCGGCAATATTTCACCGAGCCGATGTGCAAGCGGCATTTGTGGCTGAAGGGTGATTTCCGGACGATGGAAGATCAGGCCGCCTGACTTGGGCACACGGATCACGCCGAGTTCGCAGGACCCAAGGACTGTCGTTCAACGATGTGCGTGAACAGGTGTTCACCGGCCGCCGGGGCCCTTTTTTCAACCATTTCGATCAATGCCTTGGCGGCTTTTCCGCCCATTTCCCGATGCGGCACATGCACAGTGGTCAAAGCCGGGCGCAGGATCCGGGCCAGTTCGATGTCATCGAACCCGGTGATCGAGACATCCTGCGGCACTTTCAGCCCCATGTCCTGAGCCCTGAGCAAAGCGCCGGCGGCCAGGACATCGTTACCGCACATGACAGCCGTCGGCGGCGTGTCCTGCGACATGAGACGCGCGAAGGCGTCAGCGCCGTTTTCGATCTCGTACGGGGTCTCGATGACCTGAAGCCCCTGCGGGTCAAGCCCGCGCTGCCGAACAGCGTCGCGCACCCCGTCCAATCGCAGGCGCGCGCGGTCGTTGCCGTGGGTGATGCCGGATATCACCGCAAGCCGTCTGTGCCCCAGGTCGAAGACCCTTTGCGCCAGCTCGTACATGGCCGCACGGTTGTCGAATCCGATGGAGGGCAGACGCCCATCCGGGGAAAACGACCACGCAACCAGCGCCGGAATATCGCGGCGCTGAAGGAACTCGTAAATGTGCGGCGCACGGTCGTGACCGATCAGCAGCAGCCCGTCGGCGCCGCGGGCGACCAGAGTCCGGATCTGCTCTTCTTCGGTTGCCGGTTTGTAGGCCGAACTGGACACCAGCAGCGTATAGCCATGTTGGTGCAGCTCTTCCTGAAAGGCCTGCAAGCCGCGCGCAAAAATGGCATTCTCCATCGTCGGGATGATCGCGCCGATGGTAAACGTGCGCTTCGCCGCCATGACCCGAGCCGCGAAATTCGGTGTATAGCCCAACGCCTCGATCGCCGACTGCACGCGTTTGCGGGTCGCTTCGACAACCCGATCCGGCGTGTTGAGGCAGCGCGAGACCGTAGCCGTGGAAACGCCCGCCTTTCTGGCAACGTCATCCAGTGTCGGGGCGGGCTTCAGCTTCGACATTTCCAAACCTGATCTTTGTTTTCTTCAATTCTAACCGCATCGGATTGGCAAGGAAAGTTGAAATGTAAGCGCTTGCATTTTCCATGTAAGCGCTTACAAATGGCATCAGTGCCGATTCTACCCGGAGTCCCGAACATGTTTCTTGCCGCATCCGCCATCGTTTTCGCCGTCTATTTCGCGAACGTGGCGCTGGGTGCGTTTGCAGGCCGCGCGTTTCTTGGGGATGTGGGCGAGATGCTGGTTCTGTTCGCGGCGTCGATCCTGTTCGTTGTCGCAATTCTGAAAAAAGAGGCCGACCGCGAGGAGAACGGCGGCTGAATTTTTCCAATGGGAGGGCAATCAATGAACAAAGATCAAATGGAATTGGCGTCAGCTGAACGCCGCAATTTCCTGAAACTCAGTGCCAGCGGCGCGTTCACGGCCGCACTGGTGGCGGGCGCAAGCGGCGTGCTGTGGTCATCCGAGGCCGCGGCGCAGACCGCGAAGGAGGAAAAGGAACGCGAACAAGCTGCCGAGCATGTGATGACGGTCGCTACGGCCTATGTGCTGGGCGCCTCGCGCAGCTATCCGATCATGCAGCTGGACCTGAAAGAGAACATCCAGAACGCAACCAACGGCAAGGTCTATGTCAAGCTGGCCCCGGGCGGGCAGCTGGGCGCGGGCGGCGCGTTGGTGCAGAAGGTGCAGGGCGGAACCATCCAGGCCGCGCAGCATTCGCTGTCGAACTTCGCACCCTTCGCCTCGACCGTGGACCTGATCAACATGCCGTATCTGTGCGGCTCGAACCAGCGGTTCACCAACCTGGTGCATTCCGACACCTGGAAGAACGAAGTGCACCCCAAGGTCGAGGCCGCAGGCTTCAAGGCGCTGTTCTATGTCGTGATCGACCCGCGCGTCGTGGCCGTGCGCCAGGGCGGAAATGCCGTCATTACCCCCTCGGACATGAGCGGGATCAAATTCCGCGTTCCCGGGTCCAAGATGCTGCAGCAATATTATCGCATGGTCGGCGCCAACCCGACGCCCGTTGCTTGGGGTGAGACCCCCTCGGCCATCAAGCAGGGCGTGGCGGATGCGCTCGACCCGTCGGTCGGCGCGCTCTATGTGTTTGGCTTCAAGGACATTCTGTCTCACGTCACCTTCACCCAGGCGGTGCCGGACAGCCAGGTCTATTCCTGCAACCTGGAATGGTTCAACTCGATGCCGGCCGATGTGCAAGAGGGCATCATGTGGGGCTCGGAGATGACCAGCCACCAGAACCTGGCCAAGGTCCCCTCGGCCCGCGCCTACGCCATGGCCGAGTTGAACAAGGCCGGGGTTCAGTTCCACTCGCTGACCGACGATCAACTGGCCGAGTGGCAGGAGGCCGGCGGTTATCAGCGCTCGGAGTGGGACCCCTTCAAAACCGAGCTGGCCGGGTCGATGGATGCCTTCGAAAAGCTGGTCGAAGCGGCCGGCACCCAAGGCAAATACTACGTCCACGACGCCTGATGCGGACCGGGCGGGCGCCGGACGCGTGCCCGCCCTTTCCAGACCTGCAGGGCCTGATCCTTCAGGCCCATCCCCCCAGCCTTGCCGAGGGAAGCGATGTCCTTACTCAAAACCATAGACCGCAATGCCGAACGCTGGCTGCTGCTGGTATTCTACGTGATGCTGGTCATCACGATGGCGATCGAGGTGCTGCGGCGCGAGATCTTCGCCTATTCCTCGATCTGGGGCGAGGAGATCGTCCGCTATTCCTTCATCTATCTGGCCTGGATCGGCGCAGCGGCGGCGGTCAAGGAACGCGCCCATATCCGGATCGACATGATCATGCATTACCTCGGCCCGCGGCCCAAGGCGGTGCTGTATATCTTCGGTGATCTGGTGATGTTCGCGGTGGCGGTCATCGCGCTCTACTGGTCCTACGAGGCGGTGCATGTCTCGGCCAAGTTCGGCTCGGTCACTGACGGGCTGCGGGTATCGAAGGTTTGGTTCCTGATGGCGGTGCCCACGGGCTTTGCTCTGATGATCTGGCGCCTGATCCAATCGTTGATGAACGATATCAAAAGTCTTCGTGACGGCACGCCCGTCTTCGAAGGCGACAAGCTGTTTGACTGAGGAGAAACCGGATGCTGTGGAGCTCTCTCAATCAAACGGTCGAACTGGGCTGGGATTTCTACCTGCCGGTGATCCTGTTCGTCGGCCTGATCGCGCTGGCGGTTCCGGTCTGGGCCGCGATCGGCTCGGCCGCGATCGTGATGCTGATCATGTCGGGCGATCTGCCGCTGAGCCTTGTGGGCGAAAGCCTGTTCACCGGCATCGACGCCTTTGCCCTGACCGCGGTGCCGCTGTTCATCCTGACCGGCGACGTGCTGGTGCGCACCGGGCTGTCGCGCAAGTTTCTGGACGTGGCCGAGGCGCTGACCTGTTTTGCCAAGGGCGGGTTCGGTTCGGCCACGGTTCTGGTCTGCGGCATGTTCGCGGCCATTTCCGGGTCTGACGCGGCGGGTGCGGCGGCGGTGGGTCGGATGACGATCAACCGACTGGTCAAAAGCGGCTATCCGCGCCCCTATGCCTGTGCGCTGGTGGCGGCGGGGGCCTGTACCGGCATTCTGATCCCGCCTTCGATCGCCTATATCATCATCGGGCTCGTGCTGGGCATTTCGGCCTCGACCCTGTTTCTGGCCGCTCTGATCCCGGGGCTGGCGATCCTGGTCTCGATCCTGGTGACCAACATCATCATGAACCGTCTCTATGCCTATGAGGGCGGCGGCATGATGACCATGGGCGAGTGGGCGGCCAATCTGGGCAAGGCGCTGAAATCGGGCTGGTACGCCTTCATCGTGCCGGGCATCATCTTCTACGGTATCTTTTCGGGTCGCCTGACCCCGACCGAGGCCGGCGCGACCGCTGTCGTCGTCACCATCATCATGGGGTTCATCCTGCGCACGCTGACGCTGGCGGACTTCCCGTCGATGCTGGTCAGCTCGGCCAAGGTGAACGGGGTGATCCTGCCGATCATCGCCTTCTCGGCCCCGCTGGCCGAGGCGCTGGCGATCATGGGCGTGCCGCAGGGCTTCGTGGCCTCGGTGACCTCGCTGACCGAGGATCCGTTCCTGCTTATCCTGCTGATGATCGGCATTCTGATCGCGGCTGGCTGCGTCATGGAGACGACACCGAACATCGTCATCCTGGCCCCGATCCTGAAACCGCTGGCGGACAATATCGGCATGAACGAGATCCAGTTCTGCATCATGATGATCACCGCGCTGGGCGTTGGCTTCATCACGCCGCCACTGGGGCTGAACCTGTTCGTGGTGTCGGGGATCACGGGTGAATCCATCCTCAAGATCGCGGCCCGCGCCGTGCCCTTCGTGCTGACCATGCTGATCGTCGTCATCCTGATCGCCTACGTTCCGGCGCTGTCGACCACCTTGCTTCCTGAAATCTACCAATAGGATCTTCTGAACATGTCGCGTGAATACCTCAAGAAGGCCACCCTGACCGCACAATCCCACGCGTCCGAGGTGCATGACACGGTCAAGACCATCCTGGCCGACATCGAGGCCGGCGGCGACGCCAAGGCGCTGGAATACGCGGCCAAATTCGACAAGTTCGAGGGCAACGCGCTGATGACCCCCGCGGAAATCGAAGCCGCCTGCGCGCGGGTGCCGGAAAAGCTCAAGGCCGATATCCGCTTTGCCCAGGACAACGTGCGCCGTTTTGCCGAGGCGCAGAAGACCACCGTGTCGGATGTGCAACTGGAAATCGTGCCGGGCTTCATCGCGGGGCAAAAGGCCATCCCGGTCGATGCGGCGGGCTGCTATGTGCCCGGCGGACGGTACAGCCACGTTGCCAGCGCCATCATGACCGTGACCACCGCCAAGGTGGCGGGGTGCCGTCACATCACCGCCTGTTCGCCGCCCCGCCCGGGTGAGGGCGTGGCCCCGGCGATCGTCTACGCCGCCCATATCAGCGGCGCTGACAGCATCCTGGCCATGGGCGGCGTGCAAGGCGTGGCCGCCATGACCTATGGCCTGTTCGGCCTGCCGCGCGCCAACATCCTTGTGGGGCCGGGCAACCAGTTCGTGGCCGAGGCCAAGCGCATTCTGTACGGCAAGGTCGGCATCGACATGATCGCGGGTCCGACCGATAGCCTGATCCTGGCGGATGCCACGGCCGACCCCTTCGTCGTGGCCACCGACCTGGTCAGCCAGGCCGAGCATGGCTACAACTCGCCCGTCTGGCTGGTGACCGATGACCGCGATCTGGCGACCCGGGTGATGGAGATGGTCCCGACCCTGATCGCCGATCTGCCCGAGCTGAACCGCGACAACGCCGCCGCCGCCTGGCGCGACTATGCCGAGGTGATCCTGTGCGCGGACCGCGAAGAGATGGCCGCCTGTTCCGACGACTACGCCCCCGAGCATCTGACCGTACAGGCCGCGGATCTGGATTGGTGGCTGGATCGGCTGACCTGCTATGGCTCGTTGTTTCTGGGCGAAGAAACAACCGTGTCCTATGGCGACAAGGCCACCGGTACGAACCACGTCCTGCCCACCTCGGGCGCGGCCAGCTATACCGGCGGGCTGAGCGTGCACAAATACATGAAGATCGTCACTTGGCAGCGGGCCACGCGCGAGGGTTCGAAACCCATCGCCGAGGCGACCGCGCGGATCTCGCGGCTGGAAGGTATGGAGGGCCATGCCCGCGCCGCCGATGTGCGTCTGGCCAAGTATTTCCCGGACGAAAATTTTGACCTGACCGCAGATGAATGACCCCCGCGACCTGTTCGATCTGACCGGCCGGGTGGCCTGCGTCACGGGCGCCAGTTCGGGGCTGGGCCGGCGCGTTGCGCAGGTGCTGGCGGCTGCGGGCGCGCGGGTGGTGGGCGTTGCCCGCCGGGCCGAGGCACTGGCCGAGTTGCAGGCCGAGATCGGTTCAAGCGCTGCGGTGGTCGCAGGTGACGTGGCCGACCGAAGTGGCTTGCCATCGCTGGTCGAACAAATCTCGGCCCCGTTCGGCGCGCCGGATATCGTGGTTCATGCCGCCGGGGTGAACACGCGACAGGCCGCCGATGACGTCACGCCCGAGGGCTGGGACGCGACACTGGGCCTGAACCTCGGTGCGCCGTTCTTCCTCAGCCAGGCCATGGTGCCCGCGATGAAGGCGCGTGGTTGGGGCCGGATCGTGAATTTCGCCTCGCTGCAGACGACGCGGGCCTTTCCCGGCGGGATCGCCTATGGGGCCAGCAAGGGCGGGATCGCACAGCTGACCCGCGCCATGGCCGAGGCCTGGTCGCCGCACGGTATCACCGCCAACGCCATCGGCCCGGGCTTCTTTCCGACCGAGCTGACGCAGGCGGTGTTCGATGACCCCGCCCGCGCGGCCCGCAACGCGGCGCAGACCTGCATCGGTCGCAATGGCCGCATGGACGACATCGACGGGCCGATCCTTTTCCTGTGCTCGCGGGCCTCCGACTATGTCACCGGGCAGATCCTGATGGTTGACGGGGGGTTCACGGCGAAATGAAAGCTCTGGTCTATGAAGGCGTCGAACACCTGGTCTATCGCGACGTGCCGGACGCTGCGCCGCAACCTGGCGAGCATCTGATCCGGGTCGAGGCCGTCGGGATCTGCGGGTCCGACATGCATGCATATCTGGGCCATGATGCGCGCCGCCCGGCGCCCTTGATCCTGGGTCACGAGGCGGCGGGCACAGTGATCGGCGGCCCCAAAGACGGAACGCGGGTCACGATCAATCCTCTGGTAACTTGCGGGCAGTGCCCGGCCTGCAAGGCGGAGCGCGAAAACCTGTGCCCCGACCGTCAGATCATCTCGATGCACCCGCGCGAAGGCGCCTTTGCCCAATATGTTTCGATGCCTTGGGACAATCTGGTTGAGGTGCCGGATCACGTACCCTTCGCCAAGGCCGCCCTGGCCGAGCCGCTGGCCGTCAGCTGGCACGCCGCGCGCCTCGCGCTCGAGGCGCTGCATCCAGCGATGGAGCGTCGTGCGCTGGTGATCGGGGGTGGGGCGATTGGCCTTGCGGCGGCGCTGGCGCTGCGGGCGATGGATGTCGTGGATGTGACCGTGGTCGAACCCAACGACCTGCGGCGTAAGTTCCTGCAAAGGCTGGATTGCGCCAAGGTCGCACCCGAAGCGCAAGGTGATTTCCCGATCGTGGTCGACGCCGTGGGCTTTGCCGCCACCCGTGCGGTGGCCTCGGAACGGGCCCGGCCGGGCGGGGTGATCGCGCATGTGGGTCTGGGCGAGGACACCGGCGGGCTGGACGTGCGGCGCATGACCCTGCAAGAGATCACCTTCATCGGAACCTACACCTATACCGCGCAGGATTTCCGTCAGACCGCGCAGGCCATTTTTGACGGCGCGCTGGGCGCTCTGGACTGGATCGAAGAACGCGATCTGGCCGATGGCGCCCGGGCCTTTGCCCAGCTACGCTCGGGCGAGGTCGCGGTTCCGAAAATCGTGCTGTCCCCGTGGGCCTGACCGCCCGGAACTGGAGGTAACCATGTATAAGAAAATTCTTGTCCCCATGGCGCTTGATCACGGCATTTCGCCGCAAACGCTCGAGATCGCCCGTGCCTTGGGTGGCGGATCCGCCGAGATCGTCGCGCTGCATGTCTATGAGATGCCGCAGGGCTCGGTCAGCGTCTATCTGGACAAGGACGCCGTGGCCGAAGGCTTTGCCCGGGCGCGCGAGGTCCTGATGGAAAAGCTGAAAGGCCTGCCGGATGTAAAGCCCGAACTGGTCAAGGGCCACACCGCACGCACGATCAT
Source organism: Ruegeria intermedia (assembly GCF_900129345.1). GTDB lineage: Bacteria > Pseudomonadota > Alphaproteobacteria > Rhodobacterales > Rhodobacteraceae > Ruegeria > Ruegeria intermedia. Next base: position 38,874 of record NZ_FQVK01000016.1, read on the forward strand.
CGACTATGCCAACGACCACGGTTTCGATTGCGTCGTCATCGGCTCGCACCGTCCCGGACTGACGGATTATTTCCTTGGCTCCACCGCGTCGCGCGTGGTGCGGCATGCAAAATGTGCCGTCCACGTCCACCGCAGGGCCTGACCCGTCCATCGCGCCCTCGGCGCCCCAACCCAGGAACAGAAGCTTCGACATGAACATAGACAAGAAGATCACCGAAGATCTGGTGGCCAATGACATCTCGTTCGTCACCACGGTGCCGTGCAAGCAACTGGCCGGCGTCATCGCCGAGATCGACGCCCATGACGCCATCTTTCACATCCCCTCGAACAAAGAGGACGAAGGCATGGGCCTGTGCGCCGGGGCCTGGATGGGCGGCAAGCGCCCCGCGATCATCATGCAGAACACCGCGATCGGGGTCACGATCAACACGCTGGCGACGCTGATCCAGTATTACCGGATGCCGCTGCCGATGCTGATCTCGTACCGGGGCGAACTGCGCGAACCCATCGCCTGCCAGGTCGAGATGGCCGTTCACACCAAGGCCCTGCTGGCGCAGATGCACATTCCGACCTACCATTTCCACCATCAGGAAGACGTGGCCGAACTGGACGCGATCCTGAAATACACCTTCATGTGCAACAAGCCCGTCGCGATCCTGACCGACGCCAATTTCTGGGGAGGCTATGGCGACCAATGATCCGTTCTGAAATCCTGAAGGAAATCGCCCCGATCCTGCGTGACCAACTGGTCGTGTGCAATATCGGAATCCCCAGCCAGGAACTGCATGCCATCGACGATCAGCCCACCAATTTCTACATGCTGGGCACGATGGGCCTGGCCTCGAGCATCGGTCTGGGGTTGGCGCTGGCCCAGCCGAAACCGGTGATCGTGATCGACGGCGACGGCTCGATCCTGACCAACCTGGGGACGCTGCCGACCATCGCCAACAACGTAGCCGACAACTATATCCTGCTGATCATCGACAACGGCTCGTACGGCTCGACCGGCGATCAGCCGACCTATGCGGGGCAGAAGACCTCGCTGGCCAAGATGGCCGAGGCGGCGGGCTGCGAGCGCGTGATCGAATGCCAGGCCGAAGAGACCGGCCGCGTGCTGCAAGAGGCGCTGGACGCCCGCCAGATGACCATCATCGTCAGCAAATGTGAGAGCGGAAACGCCAAGATGCCGCCGATCACGATGGACCCGGTCGTCATCCGCGACCGCTTCATGAAGGCCGTTCAGGCCTGATGGGCGCAAGCGCCATCCACAGCGCCGAAGATGCCCGCCGGCTGGCCCGGCGGCGTCTGCCGTGGATGGTGTTCGACTATATCGACGGGGCCGCCGGGTCCGAGGCCGGGGTCCGGCGCACCCGCGCGGCGCTGGACGCGATGACCCTGCGGCCCCGGATCCTGCGCGATATCAGCAACCGGTCACTGGCGACCCGTGTGTTCGGGCAAGCGGCCGACAGGCCCTTCGGCATCGCGCCCATGGGCATGTGCAACCTGTCCGCGCCGGGCGCCGACCTGATGCTGGCGCGGCTGGCGGCGCAATACGGGGTGCCGCTGGGCGTTTCCACGGTGGCCTCGACACCGATGGAGGCGCTGATCGAAGAGGCCCGGGGCCATGCCTGGTTTCAGCTGTATTTCAGCGGCGATGGCAGCGGCACGTTCAAGCTGGTCGATCGGGCAAAGGCCGCGGGCTACCAGACCCTGATCCTGACGGTTGACGTGCCCGAAGTCGGCCGCCGCCCGCGCGAACTGCGCCACGGCTTCCGCATGCCGTTCCGGATCGGGCCGCGGCAGTTTCTGGATTTCGCGCTGCATCCGCGCTGGTCGATCTCGACCCTGCTGAAGGGCAAACCGCAGATGGCGAATTTCCTGATGGAGGGGTTCGCGTTCGACCGAACCGAAAGCCGTGCAAAGGCCGATTGGGGCACGCTGGCAAGGTTGCGCGACCGGTGGCCGGGCAAGCTGGTGGTCAAGGGCGTGCTGGATGTCGAAGACGCGGTTTCGCTGAAGGCGTCCGGTGTCGACGCCATCCAGGTCTCGAGCCACGGCGCCCGTCAGTTGGAGAGCGCACCCGCACCGATCTCGGTCCTGCCGCAGATCCGGGCGGCGGTCGGCGACGACTATCCGCTGTTTTATGACAGCGGCCTGCGGTCCGGCGAAGATGCGCTCAAGGCGCTGATGGCCGGTGCCGATTTCCTGTTCTTCGGGCGGATCCTGCAATTCGCCATCGCGGCGGGCGGCGAGGCCGGTTTGCACCGGTTGTGGGAGGTGCTGTCCGAGGAGATGGACATCGCCATGGCCCAGATCGGCGTCACCGCGCCGCGCGGTGTACGAGGTGGCCGGGGCGAGTAAAAGTCCGGCGCGCCGAACGCGCCGGTCGGTCGTCAGATGCCGTCAGCCGAACACGCGACCCAACGCGCCATCGACCGCGTCGGTGATCTGGTCGATATCGTCGGCCGTCGCAATCAGCGCCGGCGAGAAGCACAGCGTGTTGTTCTTGCCCGGAACCGAGCGGTTGGTGACGCCGATGATCACGCCCTGCGCCATGCAGTCGGCCACGACCGCCTGGGCCAGTTTCTCGTTCACCGGTTCCTTGGTCGCACGATCCGCCACCAGTTCGGCCCCCAGGAACAGACCCTTGCCGCGCACGTCGCCGATGACCTTGTGCTTGTCCATCAGCGCCCGCAGGTTGCCCATCATGCGATCCCCCATCGCGGCGCAGTTGGCCAGCAGGTTTTCATCCTCGATGATGCGCATGTTCTCGATCGCCGCCGCCGGCCCGGCGGTGCAGCCGCCAAAGGTCGAGATGTCGCGGAAATAGTTCATCGGGTCGTCGGCATTGTCCTTGAACATGTCAAAGACTTCTTCGGTGGTCACCATGCAGGCAATCGCCGCATAGCCCGAGGCCACGCCCTTGGCCATGGTCACGAAATCCGGTTTCACGCCATATTGCTGGTACCCGAACCAGGTGCCGGTGCGACCCACGCCGCAGACGACCTCGTCGATATGCAGCAGGATGTCGTATTTCTTGCAGATCTCCTGCACGCGCTGCCAATAGCCTTCGGGCGCCTCGATCACGCCGCCGCCGGCGGTCACCGGCTCAAGGCACAGCGCGCCCACGGTGTCGGGGCCTTCGCGCAGGATCACGGCTTCGATCTGATCGGCGGCCCATTCGCCAAAGTTCTCGTCGGGTGCGCCGTCCAGTTCGTGCTTGCGGTATTCCATGCAGTGCGGCACGCGCACGAAATCCGGCGCAAAGGGGCCGTATTGCGCGTTGCGCTCGTCCTGCCCGCCGGCCGACATCGCCGCCAGGGTCGAGCCGTGATAATCGCGGTCGCGGTACAGGATCTTGGTCTTCTTGCCGCCGTATTTCTTGTGGGCGATCTGGCGGACCATCTTGAACGCCTTCTCGTTCGCCTCACTGCCCGAGTTGGTGTAGTAGACCCGGCTCATGCCCGGCATCTTTTTGATCAGCTTTTCGGCAAAGATCGCGCCGGGGATCGAGCCCGCCGACTGGGCGAAGTAGCACAGCTTCATCAGCTGGTCATAGACCGCCTTGCAGATGGATTCGCGGCCATAGCCCACGTTCACCGTCCAGACGCCGCCCGAGACGGCATCCAGGTGTTCCTTGCCCTTCTGGTCCCAGACGCGCATGCCCTTGCCTTCGACGATGATGCGCGGATCGTTCGTCTCGAACGGCTTGTGCTGGATCAGGTGGTGCCAGATATGGGCGCGGTCGGCCTCGACCACGCGGGAAAGATCGTTTTCGTTGAACGTGCCGTCCATGACATGTCCTTTCACTAAGATGCGACGCGCGGGAATCACGATGTCCGGCGGGCGCGGATGAACCAGATACCGCAGATCAGCCCGAAAGCCCGGTACGCAGTAGGGCCAGATTACCCGATCGCGTAGCTCCAGTATATTCGCCGCGCGTAGTTTTACGGGTTTGTTTTGCGCCAACCTTTGTGCTCAATACGAAAAATCCGACGATTTGGGGAGGAGAGGCGGATGGCGACCCACAACATCTATCAGCGCGATCTGGACAAGTGCCCGGCCAATTTCACGGCCCTGTCCCCGCTCAGCTATATCGAGCGGACGGCGGCCGTTTACCCGGACTATCCGGCCGTGGTCTATGGCGACCGGCGCTATAGCTGGGCGCAGACCTATGCGCGTTGCCGCCGGTTGGCCAGCGCGTTGGCTGCGCGTGGGGTGGGCACGGGCGACACGGTGTCGATCATCGCCGCCAACATCCCCGAGATGTACGAGGCGCATTTCGGCGTGCCCATGGCGGGCGCGGTGCTGAACACCATCAACACAAGGCTGGACGCGCCAATCATCGCCTTCATCCTGAACCACGCCGAATCCAAGGTGCTGCTGGTCGATCCCGAGTTTTCGGGCGTGGTGAAGCAGGCGCTGGAGCAGGTGGATCACGACATTCTGGTGATCGACATCGAGGATCCCAGTTTCGACGGCGGTGAGAAACTGGGCGCGCTGACCTATGACGACCTGCTGGCCGAGGGCGACCCGGAATTCGACTGGTCTCTGCCTGCCGATGAATGGGACGCGATCACGCTGAACTATACCTCGGGCACCACGGGTAACCCCAAGGGGGTGGTCTATCACCACCGTGGCGCGGCGCTGAACGCCACGTCGAACATTCTGACCTGGGGCATGCCGCAGCATTCGGTCTATCTGTGGACGCTGCCGATGTTCCATTGCAACGGCTGGTGTTTCCCCTGGACCATGGCCGCGAACGCGGGCACGTCCGTCTGCCTGCGCGCGGTGCGGGACGAGCCGATCTACAAGGCGTTCCGGGATGAGAAGGTCACCCATTTCTGCGGCGCGCCCATCGTGCTGAACATGCTGGCCAACGCGCCTGATCACCTCAAGGATTTCGGTCACGAGATCAAGGTGATGACAGCCGGCGCCCCGCCGCCTGCCGCGGTGATCGCCGCGATGGAGGGAATGGGCCTCGAGGTCACCCATGTCTATGGCCTGACCGAGACCTACGGGCCGTCGGTCGTGTGCGCCTGGAAGGACGAATGGAACGACAAGCCCGCCGAGGAACGCGCCGCGCTCAAGGTGCGGCAAGGGGTGAAATACGTTGCCTTGTCGGGGCTGATGGTGGCCGATCCGGAAACGCTCGAACCGGTGCCGGCCGATGGCGAGACCATGGGCGAGATCTTCATGCAGGGCAACATCGTGATGAAAGGGTATCTCAAGAACCCCGAGGCCACGCAGAAAGCGTTCCGCGGCGGCTGGTTCGCCTCGGGCGATCTGGGGGTGATGCATCCCGACGGCTACATCGCGCTGAAGGACCGGTCCAAGGACATCATCATCTCGGGGGGCGAGAACATCTCGTCGGTCGAGGTCGAGGATATCCTCTACAAGCACCCCGCCGTGATGGAGGCCGCCGTGGTCGCGAAGCCGGACGAGAAGTGGGGTGAGACGCCCTGCGCCTTTGTCGAGTTGAAGCCGGGCGCCGATGCGACCGAGGCCGATCTGATCGCGTTCTGCCGCGACCACATGGCCCATTTCAAGGCACCCAAGACGGTGGTGTTCGGGCCGCTGCCCAAGACGTCCACGGGCAAGATCCAGAAATTCAAGCTTAGGGAACAGGCGCGGGCGCTGGGCTAGGCGCCCAGCCGGTCAAAGATCGACAGGTCCAGGTCCAGCATCTCGCCCATCCAGATCGCCCTGTCGCGGTGGTCGGGCAGGTGCTGGCCGGTTTCGGGATGGGTGAACACGGTCAGCCCCTGCCGGTTCAGCATCAGCCACGGGACCACCTTGTCGAAGGCATCTGCGGCAAAGCTCAATTGGCAACTCCAGCGCGGGTGGGGGCCGACATTGCGGCTGTGCATGTGGCCCATCTGGACGGGGAACAGGCGTGCAGCCTCTTCGCAGACACGGCGGGCGGTCTCCTGCGTTTCGGCGTTGAAATAGACATGGGCGTGATAGCCGGTGATCTGTGGCATCGGGGGCCTCGTGCGGTGATTTCCGGCACGAGGCTAGGCCCGATCGGCGCTGGTGCACAGACGCATCGGCACACAGACCCTGTGCGCGGCTCAGCCCGGCGCGTGGGCGTCCGGGTGGGCCGCTGCAAAGGCAGGGTGGTCGGCGCAGGCGGCTTCGACCGCCAGAATGCGCGGCATGTCCGACAGATCGACCTGCCAGCGCCGGGCGTTGTACATCTGCGGGATCAGGCAGAGATCGGCCAGCCCGGGCGCCGATCCCGTGCAATAGGGGGCTTGCTCGAACTCTTCCAGCATTGCCTCGAAGGCCAGCAGGCCGGGGCGGATGAAATGGCGCATCCAGTCGCCGGGCATGTCGCCCTTTCCGCCGCTCAGCTGCGTGGCGTGGCGGGCGACCTTCAGGTTGCAGACCGGGTGCAGATCCACCGCGATGGCATGGGCCAGCGCCTGCGCCCTGGCCCGCGCGACCGGCTCGTCCGGCAGCAGGTTCAGGCCCCGCGTCCGGTCGAGATAGTCGAGAACGGCCAGCGACTGGGTCAGTTGCACGCCGTCGATCTCGAGCACGGGCACAAAGCCTTGCGGGTTGCGCGCCAGATGCGCGGGCGCGGTCTGCTCGCCCTTGACCAGATCGACCGTCTGCGCGCGATAGGCGATCCTGGCCAGGTTCAGCGCGATGCGAACCCGGTAGCTGGCCGAGGACCGCCAATAGTCATACAGGACGACGTCGCTCATCGGGCCTTGGCCGCGTCGATCGCCTGTTTCAGGATGGTCCGGTCGCCGATGTGATTGGCCAGCACCAGCACCAGCCGCGCATTCAGCGCATCGCTTTCGGCCTTGTCCAGACCGTCGTGCGCGGCCAGCAGATCGGCATAGAAATCATCCGCGCCGTCGATATTCGGGGTGAGGATCAGTTCATCCATTGTGCCTACTCCTTGCCGATGGCCCGGCGGATCGCATGCCGGAACGCGTTGTCTTCATAGCTGTCGCGTCGTGCCGCCACATGCTGGTCGGGCCGGATCAGATAGACCGCACCTTCCGCGTCACCCAGATACCGCCGCTTCAGCGCCAGCGTGCGGTCGTCCTTGACCGACAGCGCCAGCCGCTCGACCGTCACGCCCTCTTCCTCGATCCTGTCGGGGGCGTCGGCATCGATGGTCAGCAGGGTGAACTTGCCCGCCAGCTTGGGCAACAGGAATTCGTCCCCCAGCGGCGCATCGGGGCAGGGCGATCCGGGGCGTGTTTCGGCCGGGCCATCCAGCGCATCCGCCGAATTCAGCGGCGAGCCGTCATAGGTGCAGGGCACGCTCAACCGCCCGGAATTCACCAGCGGGCGGGCGAACTCGTAATGTTCGCTCAGGTCCAGAACCGCGTCGCGCAGGATGCGTGACATTTCCGATTTCGGCGTGATGAAATCGGTCGAGCGTGTCGAGTTCAGGATGTTCTCGTCCGCGCCATGGATGCGCTCGACATCATAGCTGTCCAGCAGGCTGTCGGGCGCGGTACCGTCCAGGACCATCTTCAGCTTCCAGCACAGGTTGTCGGTGTCCTGCAGGCCCGAATTGGCCCCGCGCGCGCCGAAGGGGCTGACCTGATGGGCGCTGTCGCCGGCAAACAGGACGCGGCCGTGGCGGAATTTCTCCATCCGGCGGCACTGGAAGGTATAGATGCTGACCCATTCCAGCTCGAACTGGACATCCTCGCCCAGCATCGCCTTGAGGCGCGGGATCACGTTTTCAGGGCGCTTTTCCCGTTCCTTGTCGATGTCCCAGCCCAGTTGCAGGTCGATGCGCCAGACATTGTCGGGCTGTTTGTGCAGCAGGGCGGACTGGCCGCGATTGAAGGGCGGGTCGAACCAGAACCAGCGCTCGGACGGGAAATCGGCCTCCATGATCACGTCGGCGATCAGGAAGTTGTCCTCGAACACGCGGCCCACGAAATCCAGCCCCAGCATCCGGCGGGTGGGCGAATTGGCCCCGTCGCAGGCGATCAGCCAGTCGGCCTCGACGGTGTACGACCCCTCGGGCGTTTCAACCTCGAGCTTGACGTGGTCGTCATGGGTGCCGATCGCCTCGACCTTGTTGCGGCCACGGATCTCGATCGGCGCCCCTTGGGCCTGCAACGCGCGGACCCGTTCGACCATGAACAGCTCAAAGTAGTATTGCTGAAGGTTGATGAAAGCCGGATGGGCATAGCCCTCATCGGGCTGAAGGTTGAATTCATAGACCTTGCGGTCGTCGAAGAACACTTTGCCCGTGTTCCACTGCACGCCCTTGTCCACCATCGGCCGGGCACATCCCAGCCGGTCGGCGATTTCCAGCGTGCGCTGGGCGAAACAGATGGCGCGGCTGCCGAAACTGACCTTGTCGTTGTCGTCCAGCACCACCACCTCGACGCCCTGCTGGGCCAGGTCGATGGCGGCGGCCAGCCCGACCGGGCCCGCGCCGATCACGATCACCTGATGCCGCACCGGGGCGGGGGCATCCTGATCGGGGCTGCGGGCATAGGCATAGAGCGGCTGTTCAAAAATCTTGTTCATGGGCTCTCTCCCCAAGTTCCGTGCGCCGGGCGCACATTCCCTGCCCACCGGCGCGGGGCGCCGATGGCTCTCCTCCATGGTCGCATCGTTTTCAGGCCGGCAACACGATCTGGATCAAGTCGCCGGGCCGTTTCTCAGCCCTGCAGGGCCTCCCACATCTCCAGATCGCGCTGGGCGGTCCAGATGCGCGGGGTGTCGATGCCGCGCGCCTCGTCATAGGCGCGGGCCACGTTGAAGGGCAGGCAGTGTTCATAGATGGCGTAGTCCGAGAATTTCGGATCGCACTCCGCACGCACCGCGTCCCAGGCCTCTTTCAGGCTGCCGCCGCGCGCCGCCACCTTGGCCGCCGGGCGATAGGTGCTTTCGACGAAATCGCGGGTGTTCTCGATGGCTGCGTTCACCATTTCCTTGCCGACAAGCGCATCGCCGCGCCCCGGCGCGATGGCATCCACGTCGAACCACTGGATCTGATCCAGCGTGTCGCCCCAGTCGCTGAAATGCCCGTCGCCGCAATAGCAGGCCGAGTGATATTCGACGATGTCGCCGGTGAACATCACGTTCTGGTCGGGCACGTGGATGACGATGTCACCGGCGGTATGCGCCCGACCCAGATGCATCAGATCGACCCGGCGGTTGCCCAGATAGACCGTCATCGTGTCGTTGAAGGTGGTGGTGGGCCAGGTCAGGCCGGGGATGCTCTCGTGCCCTTCGAACAGGCGCGGAAAGCGCTGGAACTCGCTGTCCCAGTCCTCTTTCCCGCGTTCGACGACCATGGCGCGGGCCATGTCCGACATGATGATCTGCTGCGCACCGAAGGCGCTGGCGCCCAGTACCCGGACCGCGTGGTAATGGGTCAGCGCCACATGGGTGATCGGCTTGTCGGTCACCGACCGGATGCAGTCGATCACCTTCTGCGCCAGGCGCGGCGTGGCCTGGGCCTCGACCACCATCACGCTGTCATCGCCGATGATCACGCCCGAGTTCGGGTCGCCTTCGGCGGTGAAGGCATACAGCCCTTCGCCCACTTCGGTGAACGAGATCTTCTTTTCGGTCATGTCCCCCTGGGACGCGAATGCCTTGGCCATGTGGCGCTCCTTATCGTGCGTATGGGTCTTCAAGGGCGGGCAGCACCGTGCCGGTGCAGTCGCCGAAACCGATCGTGTAGCCGTCGCCCCGGGCGGCGCCCTTCAGGGTCAGCGTGTCGCCGTCCTCGATGAAGCTGCGGGTTTCGCCGGTGTCCAGCGTGATCGGCTCCTTGCCGCCCCAACTGAGTTCCAGAAGCGAGCCGCGGCTGTCCTTCGTCGGCCCCGAGATCGTGCCCGAACCCAACAGATCGCCCACGTTCATCGGGCAACCCGAGGTGGTGTGATGCGCCAGTTGCTGCGCCGAGGAATAATACATTTCCTTGTAATTGGTGCGGGCGATTGTGGTCGCCGGTTTGCCTTCGGGCGCCATCGTCACCTCAAGGTCGATGTCGTAGAGCATCGGGCCGCAATCCTTGAGGTGATCCAGCAGTTCGACCTCACGCGCGGGCGTGTCGCAGCGGAACGGGTCCAGCGCGGCCTTGGTCACGATCCAGGGCGAAATCGAGGTGGCGGTGGCCTTGGCCTGGAACGGGCCCAGCGGCTGGTATTCCCAGGCCTGGATGTCGCGCGCCGACCAGTCGTTCAGCAGGACATAGCCAAAGATGTGATCGTCGGCCTCCTGCACGGTGATCGGGCCGTCGGACGGGGTGCCGACGATGGCGCCCATCTCTAGCTCGATGTCGAAACGGCGGCTGGGCAGGAAGGCCGGGCGGTCGTGGTCGGGCGATTTCAACTGCCCCCATGGGCGGCGGATATCGGTGCCCGAAACCACCACCGACGAGGCCCGTCCGTTGTAGCCGATGGGAATGTGCAGCCAGTTGGGCGGCAGCGCGTTTTCCGGGCCGCGGAACATGGTGCCCACATTGGTGGCGTGGTGCTTGCCCGCGTAGAAATCGGTGTATTCGCTGACGGCAAAGGGCATGTGCAGTTGGGCCTCGGCCTGCGGAACCAGCAGCGGTTCGACCTTGTCCTGTTCTTTCGACCCTTTCGCCAGCAGGGCGGTCAGCCGCTCGCGCAGCGCGGCCCAGACCGCCGGTCCCTGCTCCATCAGCGGGTTCCAGAAGGGTAGGTCGAACAGCGGCTCGTCACCCAGCGTGATCAGCCCTTCGGCCTCGGCGGCGGACACGTCAAGGATCATGTCCCCGATGGCCACGCCGCAGCGCGGCTCGGTGCCTTCGGTCGAAAAGACGCCATAGGGCAGGTTGTTCAGCGGAAACGGGTGGTTCGCGTCATTGGCCGAGGCCACCCAGGATTTCATCAAAGGCATTGCGTTTCCTTGTGCGGTGCGGTGGCCGTGGGGCCACCGGTGTCATTTCTTGCCGGGCGTGCCGTCGAATTTCTTCTCCAGATCCGTCCAGCAATCGATGTAGTCATCCTGCAGCGGCGCCTCGTTCGCGGCAAAGGCGGTCAGGTGCTGCGGGAAGCGGGTCTCGAACATGAAGGACATGGTGTTGTCCAACTTGTCCGGCCCCAGATTGGCGTTGGACGCCTTTTCAAAGGCTTCCTTGTCGGGGCCATGCGGGATCATCATGTTGTGCAGGCTCATGCCGCCCGGCACGAAGCCCTGCGGCTTGGCGTCATACTGGCCGTAGATGTTGCCCATCAACTCGGACATGATGTTCTTGTGGTACCACGGCGGGCGGAACGTGTCCTCCATCACCATCCAGCGTTCGCGGAACAGGACGAAGTCGATATTGGCCGTGCCCGGCACGCCCGAAGGCGCGGTCAGCACGGTAAAGATCGACGGATCGGGGTGGTCGAACAGGATCGCCCCGACCGGGCAATAGGTGCGCAGGTCGTATTTGTAGGGCGCGTAGTTGCCGTGCCAGGCCACCACGTCCAGCGGGCTGTGACCGATCTTGGTGGTGTGGAACTGGCCGCACCACTTGATCGTCACGGTCGAGGGCACCTCGCGATCCTCGAACGCGGCCACGGGCGCCTTGAAGTCGCGCGGGTTGGCCATGCAGTTGGCGCCGATCGGGCCACGGCCCGGCAGCTCGAATTTCTGGCCGTAGTTCTCGCAGACGAAACCACGACAGGGGCCTTCCAGCACCTCGACGCGGTAGACTAGCCCGCGCGGGATGATGGCGATCTCCTTGGGTTCCAGGTCGATGATGCCCAACTCGGTCGCAAAGCGCAGGCGGCCTTCCTGCGGCACCACCAGAAGCTCGGAATCGGCCGAGAAGAAATAGTCATCCACCATCGATTCGGTGACCAGATAGATGTGGCTGGCCATGCCGACCTGGGTGTTCACGTCCCCGGCGGTGGTCATGGTGCGCATGCCGGTCAGCCAGGTCAGCGGTTGGTCGGAATGGGGCACCGCGTCCCAGCGGTACTGGCCCAGGCTGATCACGTCCGGATCGACATTCGGGGCGCTTTTCCAATAGGGCAGGTCGATCTTTTCATAACGGTGCGAATGCTTGACCGAGGGCCGGATGCGATAGCACCAGGTGCGCTCGGGCGGGTTGGCGGTGAAGGCGGTGCCGCTGAGCTGTTCGCCGTAAAGGCCATAGTTGCATTTCTGCGGGCTGTTCATGCCCTGCGGCAGCGCGCCGGGCAGCGCTTCGGTTTCAAAGTCATTGCCAAAGCCGGGCATATAGCCTGCGTGGGTGCCAACGGGCGTGCTGGCTTGGGTCAGAGCGTGCGGGTCAGTCGGACGATTCATCGGGGTTCCTCCGTTTGCTGCTTGTCGGATAATAGTTGATTTTGTAACTAACAACCATGACACAGCCAGATTCCGCCGAAAAAGATGACTTCGACCTGCGAAATTTCCTGCCCTTCCTGCTCAACCAGGCGGCCGAGGAAAGCTCGTTGGATTTTCAGAAGGTCTACAAGAACCGCTATGGGATGCTGCGTACCGAATGGCGCGTTCTGTTCCACCTGGGCAATTACGGAGAGATGACCGCCAAGCAGATCGGGGAACGTGCCAAGATGCACAAGACCAAGATCAGCCGCGCGGTGCACAAGCTGGAACAGCGCCGATACCTGCGGCGCACCCGCGACGAAAACGACCGCCGGATGGAGCGGCTGACCCTGACCCCCGCCGGTCTGACGGTGTACCGCGAATTGCGTGACATCGCCCGCGACTATGACGCCCGGCTGGCGGGCATGTTCACCACGGGCGAGGCGGCGCTGTTGCGGATGATGCTGCGGCGGCTGGCCGGAATGGACTGACCTCTGGTAATCTGGCCTCGCAACCCCCAAGTGGGTTGCAGACCAGACGGAGCCCCAAGATGCCATCCACCGCCCCCCAAGCCCGCGCCGATGACCTGATTGGATGGTTGCTGGACCGGGGGCTGGAAGGGGCCGAACAGTCGGAAATACTCGAAGGGTATTGCCTGCGGCTTGTGGATGCGGGCGTTCCCCTGATGCGGTTTCACGCCGCCCAAAGCGCCTATCACCCCACATACGGCGGCACCGGCTTCAACTGGTACCGGGACGAAGGGGGCAGCGTCGAGAATTACGAGCACCGCGAGGAATTGCCCGATCAGTGGGTTTCGAGCCCGCTCTACGCGATGCTGCAGTCCGGCGCGAAGGAGCTGCGTGAAAGGTTGAAGGACCGGAACGAACCCAGCCGATTTCCGTTTCTGAACGAACTGCACCAGAAAGGCGCCACCGACTACTTTGCATCCGGGCTGGTACTGCAGAAAGTCGCGCCCGAAAACCGGATCGCCCTGGACCAGATGCCCGAGGGGGTGCTGATGTCATGGACGACGGACCATGCCGAAGGGTTCGAGGAAACCCACCTGGATCTGATCCGATATGCTCTGCCGCATCTGGGTCTGGCCTTGAAATCGGCCTCGAACCGGAAAATGGCACAGGATCTGCTGCGCGTCTATCTGGGGCGGGATGCGGGTCGGCGCGTGCTGTCGGGAGAAATCCGGCGCGGATCGTTGCAGCAGATCGACGCCGTGATCTGGAATTTCGACCTGGAAGGGTTCACCGGCCTGGCCGAACGCCTGCCGGGCCCGGACATCATCGCGATGCTGAATGACTATCTGGCCGTGGCGGTCGAGGTCGTGCAGGGTTGCGGCGGCAATATCCTGAAATTCATGGGCGACGGGCTGATGGCCATGTTCGACGTGGGCGAGATCGACGAGGACGCCCGCGCCGCGCTGGCCGCCGTCGGCCTTCTGCAGACGCGTATGGCCGATCTCAACGCGGAACGGGCTGCCGCCGGTCTGCCGGTCGCCAATTTCACCCTTGCCCTGCATTCGGGCGAGATCCTGTATGGCAATATCGGTGCTGAAAGCCGGCTGGATTTCACCGTGATCGGACCGGCGGTGAACCAGGCCGCGCGTATTGCAGGCATGCACCGCTCGCTGGACCGGCGTATCTTGATCTCGGATGACGTGGCCCGCGCCGCTCAGCCCTGCGAACAGGACCTGATCTCGGTCGGGCGCTACATGCTGCGCGGCGTGCCCGAGCCCAAAGAGCTGTTCACGATCTACGCGCCGACGGCCTAGAAGTCGATCTCGACCCCAGGCAGGTTCAGTTCACGCATCATGTCGCGCAACTCCTGCCGCGCCGCGATGTTGGAAATGTTGAGCTGTTTCACCCCGATATCCTTGAGGTCCAGCAGGGTCAGCCCGCGCGGGAACAGCTCGCGAAAGATCACACGCTCGGAAAAGCCCGAGGCGACGCGGAAGCCGATCCGTTTCGACAGCATCTCGATGGCGCGCTGCATCTTTTCCTTGTTGACCATGCGCTGGGTGCCGACACGGTTGCGCACCACCACCCAGTCGATGGGTTTCAGCCCGGCCTGCGCCCGCAATTGCCGCGCGTTCCAGACCATCTCGGAATAGACCGAGGGGCCGAGGATCTTTTCACCCTTGGAATCAATCCGCGCCAACAGGTCGAAATCGATGAAACTGTCGTTCAGCGGCGTGATCAGCGTGTCGGCCAGCGAATGGGCCACCTGGCTGAGCCGCGTGTGCGAGCCGGGGCAGTCGATCAGGATGAAATCGCTGTCGCTTTCCAACTCGGCCACGGCGGCGGACAGGCGGTGGTCATAGATGTTCTCGCCGGGTTTGAGCTTGCTTGCGTCGATCTCGGGCAGGTCATGGTGGCGTGGGCTGGGCAGGTCCAGCTGTTCGTGGGCCATGAAATTGCGCCGGTTCTCGAAATACCGGCCCAGGCTGCGCTGCCGCAGATCCAGATCCAGCGTGCTGACCTTGTGTCCCAGCCGCGCCAGCGCGGTGGCGACATGCATGGAAACGGTCGATTTGCCTGCGCCGCCCTTTTCGTTCCCCACCACGATGATATGTGCCATGCCAGTGTTCCCCGGTTCCGTCGTGTTTGACTACACGTTGTTTGCGGCCACTATATGTTGTGTGTGCGCCAAAGGAAAGCGGTCGAATCGGGTTCCTGCGCCAAGATCAGGCACTGTCATTAGGGGGCCGACGCCTTGGACCGCCGAAGACGATCCGACCACCCGCGCGTCAGAGAAAGGGATGGCCGATGATCCTGCACTGTGTTTTCTTCACCTTTCGCGCCGACGCGCCGCAGCAGGCGCGGCGGGACGTGGTGCAAGGCCTTTCGGACCTGTGCAGCGGGTTGGCTGGCGCGATTGGGTTCGACCATGGCCCCAACCGCGATTTCGAAGGAAAGTCGCAGGCCTGGCGCGACGGCTTCGTGATCCGGTTTGCCGATGCCGAGGCGCGGCGCAGCTATGCAGAACATCCGGTGCATCGGCGATTGGGCGGCCAACTGTGCGCATTGTGCGAAAACGGGGCCGAGGGCATCGTCGTGTTCGATCTGGACGTGCCCGACGGCTGACGCAGCCAATGAAAAAGGCCGCCCCGACGGGACGGCCTTGAAACGCGATGGCGTGGGATCAGAAGCCCAGGCCTTCGTATTTCTTCTTGAACTTCGACACACGGCCGCCCGCGTCCATCAGGCGCGACGAACCGCCGGTCCAGGCCGGGTGCGAGGACGGGTCGATTTCCAGGGCCAGCTGGTCGCCCTCGGCGCCCCAGGTGGATTTCATCTGAATGACGGTGCCGTCGGTCAGCTTGACGTCGATCAGGTGGTAATCGGGGTGGATGTCTTTTTTCATGGGTCCGCTCCTTACGCTTCGGCCTCGGCGCCAGCCTTGGGCTTGTAGTTGGTGACCTCTGCGATCCGGGCCGATTTGCCGCGGCGCGAGCGCAGGTAGTACAGTTTGGCGCGGCGGACACGGCCGCGGCGGACAACGGTGATGCTGTCGATGTTGGTCGAATACAGCGGGAACACGCGTTCCACGCCTTCGCCGAACGAAATCTTGCGGACGGTGAACGAACCGGCAATGCCATTGCCGTTCTTGCGCGCGATGCAGACGCCTTCGTAGTTCTGCACGCGGGTGCGCGAGCCTTCGGTCACCTTGTAGCCGACACGGATGGTGTCACCGGCTTTGAAATCGGGGATCTCTTTCCCCAGGGCGGCAATCTGTTCCGCCTCAAGCTGTGCGATCAGGTCCATCGCAGGTACTCCTATCTGCTCGTGGTTGGTCCACGAAGTTGGCACGGCCCGAGAGCTCTTGGTCTTCCCCGGGTCCCGCTTGCGCAGCCCGCCAGAGATCAGGTCGACTGTTCCTTCCGTGCGGTTTCGTGTGCAGCTTCCCCGATCCGAAGAAAGCCGGGTGCGATCCTGCGACACAAACCAAAACACCGGAGTCGCCGCAGGGCGCCACCGGATTTCGCCCGTTTAGGCAAATCGCGGGGGCAGATCAAGCCCAATTCACCGGGTTTCACTGGCGCAGCGGTGAAAATCCGCCGCCGCGGAACGCAAACATTGCGATATCCGGGTGCTCAGGCATGCTGGTGATGATCGGGCAACGACATCTGAGGCAGGACGACAGGATGCGCAAAGTCATAATCGGTGTGGCCATCGGCCTGTTGCTGTTGTCTTGCGGACGCCGCGCGCCAGCGCCCGACCTGCCGGCCGGGTACGACCGCTCGGCGCCACAGGCCCTGTATCCCGCCTTTGCCGATGCCGACCCGCATGACTGGAGCCGCCGCCGACCGGAACATTATCCCGTTCACGGGCTGGACGTGTCGCGCTGGCAGGGCCGGATCGACTGGCGCCGGGCCAAGGCCGCGGGCATCAGCTTTGTCTTCATCAAGGCGACCGAGGGCGGCGACGTGGCCGACCCGATGTTCGAAAACCACAGCCGCGGCGCGGCGGCGGCGGGTGTGCCCTGGGGCGCCTATCACTATTACTATTTTTGCCGCCCAGCGGCCGAGCAGGCCCGATGGTTCATCCGCAACGTGCCGCGCGGCGCCGACCTGCCGCATGTGCTCGACATGGAGTGGACGCCGCATTCGAAAACCTGCACCCTGCGTCCCGATCCCAAGACCGTCCGGGCCGAGGCGCAGCGGTTCCTGGATATCCTGGAGCGTCACTACGGCCGCCGGCCGATCGTGTACACCACGGTCGATTTCTATGCGGACACCGGCATCGGACGGCTGCCCAAAACCGAGTTCTGGCTGCGCTCGGTCGCGGGGCATCCGCGCACCGTCTATCCCCGGGCGGTCTGGCGGTTCTGGCAGTACACGGGCACCGGGCTGGTGCCGGGCGTGCAGGGGAGGGTGGACATCAACGCCTTCAACGGCTCGCCGGATCTGTGGGCGCGGTGGAAGGCCGGCGCGCCCTAGTCCTCGTCTCGCGCGTTGCGATAGGCGCCCCACAGATCGGGGCGGCGTTCGCGGGTGATCCGTTCCGACATCTGCTGCCGCCATTCGGCGATGCGGCCGTGATGGCCCGACATCAAAACCTCGGGGATCGGGCGGCCTTTCCATTCGGCCGGGCGGGTGTATTGCGGGTGTTCCAGCAAGCCGGACGAAAAGCTCTCCTCCTCGGCCGAGGCCTGGTTGCCCAGAACGCCGGGCAGCAGCCGCACGGTGGCGTCGATCAGCGCCTGCGCGGCGATCTCGCCCCCGGTCATCACGAAATCGCCCAGCGAGACCTCCTGGATGCCGTAATGCTCCAACACCCGCTCATCCACGCCTTCGAACCGGCCGCACAGCAGAGTCAGGCCGTCGCAGCGGGCGAAAGTCTGCATCATGCGCTGGTCCATCCGGCGGCCGCGCGGGCTGAGATAGATCAGGGGCCAGTTGCCCTGCACGCCGTCCATCGTGTGCTCGATCGCCGCGCCCAGCACGTCGGCGCGCAGCACCATGCCGGCGCCGCCGCCTGCGGGCGTGTCGTCGACATTGCGATGCTTGCCGATGCCGAACTGTCGCAGATCGACGGTTTCCAGCTGCCACAGCCCGTCTTGCAGGGCCTTGCCGGTCAGGCTTTCGCCCAGAACGCCGGGAAAGGCCGAAGGGAACAGCGTGATCACCTTGGCCTTCCACACGCCGTGCAGGTCCGGCGTGGGCGTCAACAGCTCGCGCGGCTTCAGGGTGGGGCGGATGGCCTTGCGGCCGTGGGATTTGGCGGGTTTGTCCGTCATGGCTGAGGGGTCAGGCTGTTCCGGGCGTCTTCGACGATGCGGGCCTTCTGCCGGACCAGCGCCGCCTCGTCCAGCCCCGATCGGTTCAGATCCAGCATCGCCTGCAGCGCGGCCTGGGGCAGGGCGGGGTTGGACAGGGTCGGCGCGACCAGTTGCGCGGCCTTTTCGCGCGGCAGGTTCAGGAATTCGGCAAAGGGCGTTCCGGGGCCGAACGGGCGCTCGCGCAGTTCTTCCAGCCATTCCGTCTGCACGCGGACCGAGGGCAGCCGGTCACGGATCGCCTCGGCGGTTTGCTGGGGCGAGGGCAGGTCGGCCAGCTTGTCGCGGAAGGCGTCGAAATCCAGGACCAGCCGGGTGCGCTGCAGGTCGTGCGCCCACAGGCTGCGCAGCCAGCTGCCGCGCTGGCGCAGCGACAGATAGACGGTGATGTCCAGCGGATCCCCTGCCAGCCGGTTGCGCACCATGTCCACGATGCAGGCCGCCAGTTCGGGGGCCGCGTCATAGCCCACCGCCGCATTGCGGCTGGGCCGCAGCCCGGCGAAATTCTCCTCGCTCAGCATCAGCCCGCGCTTTTCGCCGAAATCCAGCGAGTCGAGCAGGGCATGAAACTGCGAACCGAATTCGGCCAGCGTGCCCACCGTGCCATAGAGCGAATGGCGGGTGGCCGCCTCGGACAGCCCGCGCTTGCGGGTGACATAGGGCAGCACCAACGCGTGGTGCGGCCAGATGAGTTCGCGGTTTTCGAACAGAAACGACTGTGCCGCCGTGGTGCCCGTCTTGTGCAGACCCAGATGCAGCAGGATGCGCCGCATCACAGCAGCCCTTCGGGCGGGTCGGCGACGATGCGTCCGGCCTCAAGGTCAACCGTGGGGACCGCCGCCTTGGTGAAGGGCAGCAGCACGGTGGTTTTCAGCCCCGGCCCGTGCAGTTCCAGCAGGTCGTCGGCGCCGTGGTTCTGCACCGATTTGACCCGCCCCAACAGGGTGCCGCCGGTGTCATAGACCGCCAGCCCGATCAGGTCGGCGTGATAGAATTCGTCATCCGGCAGCGACGGCAACTGGTCGCGCCGGGCAAAAAGGCGCAGCCCCTTCAGGGCGTCGGCCTGCTCCTTGGTCTCGACCCCGCCCAGCCGCGCGGCAAACCCGTTCTTGATCGCGCGGGTGATTATCAGCGGATAGCGCTCGGTGCCGGTCTCGTCGGTCAGGGGAGAGTAGGTCTCGATATCCTCGGGAACCGCGCAGTAGCTTTTCAGGCGGACCTCGCCGCGTACGCCGAAGGACCCGGCGATGCTGCCGACACAGATCAGATCAGTCATTGGACATTTCCGTCGTCACACAAGTTCCGTTCATCCACCGGCCGATTTCGGCGCAGGCTTCGCGTTGGTTGCTGCGTTCAAAGAACACGCCCACAATAAAGGCGATCAGCAACAGGATGGGAAGGCGTATCAATCCGAACATGGCATCCTACCGCACGTCCACCGGCAGGCTGCCGCGGCGGGACTCCCAGCCCAGGGTTTCCAGCTCGGGCGTGTCCGAGCTTTCCTCGGGCCAACCCACGCAGAAATAGCCAATCAGCCGCCAGCCCCCGGGTACCGACAGGTCGCGGGCCAGCCGGTCGGGATCGAGGATCGAGACCCAGCCCAGCCCCAGCCCATGCGCGCGAAGCGCCAGCCAGAACAAAGTGACGGCCGAGACCACCGAATAGCGGCGCATTTCGGGCATGGTGCCCGCGCCCAGCCCCTGGCCCTTGTCGGTGGCGTCATCGCAGAACACCGCCAGCTGAACCGGCGCCTCTTGCATGCCCGACAGTTTCAGCTGGCTGTACAACTGCGCCCGGTCGCCGGAATAACCCGCAAGCGCGGCGTCATTGGCGGCCTTGAAATTCTTCAGCGCCGCGGTCCGGGCCGCGGGGCTTTCGACGCGGATCACGCGCCACGGTTCGCTCAGCCCCACCGAAGGGGCCAGCTGAAACGCGTCGAGGCAGCGCGTCAGCACTGCCTCGTCCACCGCGTCGGTGCGGAACCGGCGCACGTCGCGCCGGAGCCGCATCAACAGATCGAACTGCGTGCGGAATTCGTCGGTAAAGGCCTGATCCTGCACGCGCCCGCCTGTTTATTCTTCTGCAGCGGCTTCTTCTGCCGGAGCAGCAGCCTTGGCAGCCTTTTCTTCGGCACGTTCCTGGGCTTTCTTGCCCGGGGTGCCCTTTTTGGGGTTGTTGCGCTCGGTCTTCTCCTTGGCGCCGGCGGCTTCCAGCATGCGGGCGATCCGGTCGGTCGGCTGCGCGCCCTGGTCCAGCCAGTACTGGATGCGCTCCATGTTCATCTTCACGCGCTCTTCGCTGTCTTTCGGCAGCAGCGGGTTGTAGGTGCCCAGCTTCTCGATGAAGCGGCCGTCACGCGGCATGCGGCTGTCCGCTGCAACGATGCGGTAGAAGGGGCGCTTTTTCGAGCCGCCACGGGCCAGACGGATTTTCATTGCCATTGTGGTATCTCCTTTGGATGGCGTTGGCCGGATTGCTCCGGCTATTTCTGGTGCTTCTTGTGGTGTCGGATGACTTCCTGAATGATGAAATTCAGGAAAGCCTTGGCAAAATCGGGGTCCAGATCCGCCTCTTTCGCCAGGTCTTCGAGCCGTGCGATCTGCGCGGCCTCGCGCGAGGGATCGGACGGGGGAAGGTCGTGTTCGGCCTTTAGCTTGCCAACGGCTTGGGTGTGCTTGAACCGCTCGGCCAGCGTATAGACCAGGATCGCATCCAGCCGGTCGATGCTTTCGCGGTGGTCTTTCAGCAAGGCCGCGGCCCGCGTCACGGGATTGTTCATTGGCCGGTCCTTTCGGTGGTCAGATCGGTCGTTGACGTGTCGAGTTTCGGGTGCCGCCAGATCTGTGCCGACTTGCCCAGCACTTCGCCCTCGCGCTCGTAGGTCGCGCCGAGACGCTGTGCCAGAGCGCGCGAACGGTCATTGGCGTGGGCGATATAGCTGATGACGCCGTTCAGCCCCTGATGGCGCGCCGCGTGGTCGCGGGCGGCCTGCGCGGCCTCGAAGCCCAGGCCCTTGCCCTCGGCCTGCTCCATCAGGGTCCAACCCAGCTCGGGTTCGTCCCAGCCCGGCACATAGATCATGCCGGTCCAGCCTGCGAAAGCATCGCTGGCCTTTTCGGTCAGGTGCCACAGGCCGTAGCCACGCAGCGCCCAATGGCCCAGACGGTTGGCCAGCACGCTCCAGCACTCTGCCGCATCTCTGGGCCCGCCCACCATGTGGCTGCGCTCGGTCGCATAGAACGCGGTCATGGCCAGCAGGTCGTCCGGATGCGGCGCCCGCAGGATCAGGCGTTCGGTCTCAAGGGTCGGGATGGCGAAGGTCGTCATGCGTAGGCCTCCATCCCGCCATCGTCGTTGCCGGGCAGGTGGCGATAGACCCGAACCGGCTCGTCGAACCCGGCCTCGGCCTGCAGGTCGCGCTGGGCGCCCAGGCGCTCGGCCACGCGGGCCGAGGCTGCGTTGTCGGGGTCCACATAGCTGACCAATGACGGCAGGGCCTGCGGCCCCAGCGCAAAGTCGCGGGCGGCTTCGGCCGCTTCGGTTGCGATGCCACGCCCTTCGGCGGCTTCGGTCAGCAGATAGCCCAGCTCGTGTTCGCGGTCGCCGAATTCCATGCCGACCGACACGAAGCCCAGAACCTGACCGCCCGCGCGGTCCTCGATGGCCCACAGGCCGGCGCCGCGCAGCAACCAGCCCGCGACGTATTGCGAGAAATCCAGCCAGGCCGCCTGCCGGTCAAACGGGCCGTCCATGTGTTTGGCGCGGTTCGACATCAGAATGTCGGCATAGGTGTCGAAATCCCCGATCCGCGGCGCGCGCAGCGCCAGCCGCGCGGTCTCCAGCCGCGGCAAGTCCGCAGCCAGCCGCGCCGACAGCGCGGCAGCGGGGCCGGAGGCCGGAGCCTCCCAGGGATATGCGACGGGCGCGGTCACTTACTTTTTCTTTCCGAATCCGCTCAGGCCGGGGGGCAAGGCCATGCCGCCGCCCATGCCGGGCAGGCCGCCGGGCATCTTGCCGCCCATCGCCTTGGCCGCGGCTTCCAGCGCCTTGGGGTCCATGCCTGCGGCCATTTCTTCGGGGCTGGGCCCGCCCTTGCCGAACATGCCTTTCATGGCCTGTTTCAGCATCTTGCCTTTGCCCATCTTGCCCATCTTCTTCATCATGTCCGACATCTGCCGGTGCATCTTGAGCAGCTTGTTGACGTCGCTGACGTCCATGCCCGAACCGGCCGCGATGCGTTTCTTGCGGCTGGCCTGCAGCAGCGCGGGGTTGGCGCGTTCCTTCTTGGTCATCGACTGGATCATGGCGATCTGCTGCCGCAGGATCCGGTCGTCCAGCCCGGCCTGATCCATCTGCTTGGCCATCTTGCCCATGCCCGGCATCATGCCCATCAGGCCCTGCATGCCGCCCATCTGGATCATCTGTTCCAGCTGCATCTTCAGGTCGTTCATGTTGAACTGACCCTTCATCATGCGCTTCATCATGCGCTCGGTCTGCTCGAGCTCCATGGTCTCCTGGGCCTTTTCGACCAGGGCCACGATGTCGCCCATGCCCAGGATCCGGCCCGCGATGCGGTCCGGCTCGAAGGTTTCCAGCGCATCCATCTTCTCGCCCAGACCGACGAAGCGGATGGGCTTGCCGGTCACTGCGCGCATCGACAGGGCCGCGCCGCCGCGGCCGTCACCGTCCATCCGGGTCAGGACCACGCCCGTGATGCCGACCTTGGCGTCGAACTCCTCGGCCACCTCGACGGCGACCTGGCCGGTCAGGCCGTCAACCACCAGCAGGGTCTCGCGCGGGTCCACCACGTTGCGGACCTGCTCGACCTCGTCCATCAGGACTTCGTCGATATGCAGACGGCCCGCGGTATCCAGCATGTAGACGTCATAGCCGCCCAGCGTGGCCTGCTGCTTGGCGCGCTTGGCGATGTCCACCGGTTTCTGGCCGGGAACGATCGGCAGAGTGTCCACCCCGATCTGGGTGCCCAGCACCGCCAGCTGGTCCATCGCCGCCGGGCGATAGACGTCCAGCGAGGCCATCAGGACCTTCTTGCCCTCTTTTTCTTTCAGGCGTTTCGCCAGCTTGCCGGTGGTGGTGGTCTTGCCCGAGCCCTGCAGACCGACCATCAGGATCGGCGCAGGCGGGTTGTCGATCTTCAGCTTTCCGGGGTCGTCCTCGCCGCGCAGGGTATCGACCAGCGCGTCATGCACGATCTTGACGACCTGCTGGCCCGGCGTGATCGACTTGGTGACCGCCTGGCCGGTCGCCTGCTCCTGCACCTTCTTGACGAACGCACGCGCCACCGGCAGCGATACGTCGGCCTCCAGCAGCGCCACGCGAACCTCGCGCAGGGCGGTCTTGACGTCTTCCTCGGACAGGGCGCCCTGTTTGGTCAGCCGGTCAAAGACGCCAGAGAGGCGTTCGGATAGATTTTCAAACATGCCTTCGGCCTCCTTCGCCGGTTGTCGGTTGGCGCCCCATAGATAGGGGCGGACGGGTCAATGCACAAACGCCCCCACGGGCGAAACTCGCTGGTGGGGGGCGATCCCTGAACGACTCAAGGGACCGGAAGAACAGACGCTTCCGGATGTTGCCTTGGCGTTTAGGCCCATTGGCCACCTGAGTCAACCATCCGCGCCTGCCGGGTTGCATCGTCTGGCCCCGTCGGCCATCACTGGCGCAATATTCGGGAGAAGACCATGGACGCCTCATCCGCCTTTCAGGACACATTGCCGCTCAGTTCCGATGCACTGCTGGCGCAGCTGGACGATTGGGGGCTGCCCTATCGCCTGCACAGCCACGTCCCGCTGCGGACGGTCGAAGAGTCGAAGGCGGTCGAAGATCAGTTCATGGTGCCGGGCGAAAACGCGTTGCGGCTCAAGAACCTGTATCTGCGCGACAAGAAAAAGCGGAACTACCTGGTGACGCTGGAACAGAGCCGCGAGATCGACCTCAAGGCGCTGGGTGCCGAACTGGGGGTGGGCAACCTGTCCTTCGGGTCGGCGGATCGGCTGATGCAGAACCTCGGTATCCGTCCCGGCGCGGTCAGCCCGCTGGCGATGATCAACGGCGTGGGCAACGATGTGCGGTTCTTCATGGACGACGCGGCGCGGCGCGCGGACGTGATCTATATGCATCCGCTGGTCAACGACCGGACGGTGGCCATGGCGCGCGACGACCTGATGGCCTTCTTCGACCGCACCGGGTGCGGGGTCACCTGGCTGCCCTGAAAGGCGCGCCCGTCCGAGCGCGCCTGACGGGGAGTGGAATACCGGGCGCCACCGGCGGCGCCCGGTCGCATCAGGCGGCCAGTTCGGCCACGGCTTTCTGCGCGTTGCTCAGCGCGGCTTCCGGATCCAGCGCCATGCGGTCGGCGGCCACCACATCCACGTCGTGGATGCCGATGAAGCCCAGTACATGGCGGGCGTATCCGGTTGCAAAGTCGATCTCGGACCCCACCGCGGTACCGCCCGAAGCGATGGCGAGGATGGCGCGTTTGCCCTCCAGCAGGCCCTTGGGGCCATTCTCGGTATACGAGAACGTCAGGCCCGCACGGGCGACCAGGTCGATCCAGGCCTTGAAGGCGGCCGGGACCGAGAAATTGTAGATCGGCAACCCGATCACCACCGTGTCGGCCTGCTGCAGTTCCCTGACCACCTCGTCCGACAGGGCCAGCAGGTCACGCTGGGTGGCGTCGCGTTGATCGGCGGGGGTGAAGTTGGCGGTGATCCAGTCCTCGGTCAGCAGGGGCAGGGGGGTGGCCAGATCGCGGCGGATGATGCGGCTGGCGCCCAGGTGCTGGACGATGCGGGCCGACAGGTCGCGGGTGGCCGAGCCGGTGCGGCGGGCCGAGGCGTCGATATGCAGGATGGTCTTTGTCATGGCATGGGTCCTTCTCAGGGTTCGGATTTTGCGTCTGAGCCCAATATGAGTATTGCGTGAGCGAACGAAACTGGGATAAATCAACAGGCATTGTTGGAAATTGCACAGAATTGGTTTTGTCATGGACAATTGGGACGAGGTCCGCACCGCCTATCAGGTTGCGCGCATGGGCACGGTCAGCGGCGCGGCCGAGGTTCTGGGGGTGCATCACGCCACGGTGATCCGCCATATCGACGCGATCGAGGCCCGGCTGAAGGTCAAGCTGTTCCAGCGCCACGCGCGCGGCTACACCCCGACCGAGGCGGGCGAGGATCTGCTGCGCGTGGCCCAGGCCACCGAGGATCAGTTCAACCAGCTGGTCGGGCGGCTGAAGGGGCGCGGAGACGATGTCTCGGGCGAGCTGGTGGTGACCTCGCTGGTCTCGCTGGCGCCGCTGGTGGTGCCCACGCTCACCGCGTTCCAGCAGGACCATCCCGACCTGATCGTGCGCTATTTGACCGGCGACCGCCTGTTCCGCCTGGAATACGGCGAGGCGCATGTGGCCATCCGGGCCGGTGCGGCCCCCGACCAGCCGGACAATGTGGTGCAGCCCTTCATGACGCAAGAGGTGGGGCTTTATGCCAGTCAGGATTACATCGCGCGGCGCGGCCTGCCCGCGGGCGTCGAGGATTTCGCCAACCACGCCTTCGTCGGGGCGGATGATGAAAACAGCCGCGCGCCCTTTTCACGCTGGCTGCGCGCCATTGTCCCGGCCGAGGCGATCACCTTCCGCTGTTCCAACAACTTCACCGTGGCCGAGGCGGTACTGGCCGGGGCGGGGATCGGCTTCATGGCCCGGTGGGAGGCCGGCCGCCATCCGCAGTTGCAGGAGGTGATGGAGCCGCTGCCGGAATGGGCCGGCAACCTGTGGTTGGTGACCCATGTGGACCTGCACCGAACCAACAAGGTGCAGACCTTTCTTAAATTCCTCAAGGAGCAGGCCAAGGACTGGCTGCCATGAGCCCGCAGGCGCGTGGCCATCTGGCCATGCTGGTGTTCTCGGCGCTGGTGGCGGGCAGTTTCTCGCTGGGTTCGATGATTGCCAACGAGATCGCGCCGGCGGCGTTGAACGCCGCGCGGTTCGCGATTGCCGGCGTGGTGATCGGCATCGCGGCGCTGATGACGACCGGCCTGCCGCGCAGCGCGGCGCGTGCGCCGTGGCGCTATCTGGTGCTGGGCGGGCTGTTCTCGGCCTATTTCGTGCTGATGTTCTACGGGCTGAAGACCGCGCCGCCGGTTAGCGCGGCGGCGGTGTTTACCCTGACGCCGATCCTGTCGGCGGTGGCGGGGTGGGTGTTGCTGCGCCAGATCACCACCCCGCACATGGCCCTTGCATTGAGCGTGGGCGCGGTTGGCGCGCTGTGGGTGGTGTTCCGCGCCGATTGGCTGGCCTTTCGCGCCTTCGAGATCGGGCAGGGCGAGATCATCTATTTCTGGGGCTGCGTGGCCCATGCGATCTATACGCCCATGGTGCGCAAGCTGAACCGGGGCGAGCCGCCGGTCGTGTTCACTTTCGGCACGTTGTTGGCCGGGTGCGCGGTGCTGACGGTGTTCGGCTGGTCCGACATCCGCGCGACCGACTGGGCCAACCTGCCGGCGATCGTCTGGATCGGCCTGCTCTATGTCGCCATCTGCGCCAGCGCGGCCACCTTCGTTCTGTTGCAATATGCCACGCTGCTGCTGCCTTCGGCCAAGGTCATGGCCTATACCTACCTGACGCCCAGCTGGGTGATCATCTGGCAGATCGCGCTGGGCCAGCCGGCGCCGAACGTTTTGGTCCTGGTGGGGATCGGCTTGACGATCCTGGCCTTGGTCCTGCTGCTGAAGGGTGATGACCTGCGCAGCGCCGATCGTCAGCCCGTGCCGCGCTGACGCCCGCCGGTTGAGGCAGATCAAGGGGCGGCCTGCACGGCCCGGCTAGGCTGCGCCAAGGACAAGGAGGAACCCCATGTTCAAGCACATCATGTTTCCCGTCGATCTGCACTTGCCGCCCGAAGGGCGCAAAGCCGCCGAGGTTGCGGCCCAGGTCGCCCGATGGCAGGGGGCGCGGATCACCATCGTTAGTGTCACCAGCAACCAGCCCGGAGACCCGACCCAGACCGAAAGCGCGATCCATGACCATCTGTCCGATCTGGCGGACGAGCTGTCCCAGGCCAGCGGCGTGCCGGTCGATTTCCTCAATATCCACTCGGTGGACGTGGCGGCCGAGGTCGATGGCGATCTGGCCCGCACCGCCGAAGAGATCGGCGCCGACCTGATCGTCATCGGCACCCATGCGCCGCGGATCACCGATTTCATCCTGTCCAGCCATGCCGGATACCTGGCCAAACATGCCAGCATGTCGGTCTTCGTGGTGCGCTAGGCCTCGTCACCAGCGGACAGTTGGTTTTCCAGGAACCGCTCGAACGCGTCCAGATTGACCGGTTCGAACTGCCCGAACCCCTGCATCCAGACCGAGGCCGCGCGCAGCGCGTCGGGTTCCAGCTTGCACCATTTCACCCGGCCGCGCTTTTCCTGACTGATCAGCCCCGCGCGGGTCAGGATCGTCAGGTGTTTCGAGATCGCCGCCAGCGACATCTCGAACGGCTCGGCCACGTCGGTGACGGCCATGTCATCCTCGAGCAGCATCGCCAGAATCGCGCGCCGCGTGGGGTCGGCCAAGGCCGCAAAGACGGTATCGAGGTCATCGGACATGACCCCGCTGAACCACAGCGGGAAAGCTTGGTCAACCATTTGGTTGAATATGCGGATTCAGGGCTTTTCGGGCCAACGCGGACCCGACGCCCAGGCGGAACGACAGGCTGGGGCGAGAAAAACAGAAATAAAACAACGGCTTGATCTGCGGCAATTGGGGTCATCAAGGCCGTTGACTCTGCGCCGCGTGCCGCTTAGCAACTGCGCCAAGACTGTGCGAGGAAACCGCCCGTGACCGATGACGACCCAAAGCAGCGCCTGACGCAGCTTGAGGCGCGGATCGAAGCGGCGAAAAAGGCCAAGCAACCGCAGGCCCGCGCAGACGCCGACATATCCGGGGGCGAATTGGCCTGGCGGATGGTCATCGAGATGGTATCCGGTCTTGGGATCGGATTTGGCATCGGGTACGGGCTGGACAGCCTGTTCGGGACGATCCCGATCTTCCTGGTGCTGTTTACATTGCTGGGTCTCGTCGCCGGGGTGAAGGTCATGCTCCGCAGCGCTCAGGAGGCCCAAGAGAAACAAGCGGCCGCGACAACGGCCGAGAAGGACGAGAGGGACTGAACGTGGCAAGCGAGACCACCGCAGCACACGGCGCCGCAGGCGCAGAACACGCAGCAGAAGGCAGCAGCCTGGTGTTCCATCCCATGGACCAGTTCATCGTCAAGCCGCTGTTCGGCGGCGACACGATCGCCTGGTACACGCCCACCAACGTGACCCTGTGGCTGTTCTTTGCGGTTCTGGCCATCATCGGCCTGCTGGTGCTGAGCACCTCGAAGCGCGCCATCGTGCCGACCCGCATGCAGTCGATCGCCGAGTTGGCCTACGGCTTCATCTACAAGATGCTGGAAGACATCTGCGGCAAGGAAGGCGTCAAGTTCTTCCCCTATGTCATGACCCTGTTCATGTTCATCGTCACCGCGAACTTCCTGGGCCTGATCCCGACCTCGTTCACCACGACATCGCATTTCGCGGTCACAATTCCGCTGGCGCTGGCGGTGTTCCTGACCGTGACCGTTCTGGGCTTTGTCAAGAACGGCGCCGGGTTCCTCAGCCTGTTCTGGGTGTCCAGCGCGCCGCTGGCGCTGCGCCCGATCCTGGCGATCATCGAGCTGATCTCGTACTTCGTGCGTCCGGTCAGCCACTCGATCCGTCTTGCGGGCAACGTCATGGCGGGCCACGCCGTGATCAAGGTGTTCGCCGGATTCGCCGCGATCGCCGCGATCTCGCCCGTGTCGGTTCTGGCGATCACCGCGATGTATGGCCTCGAGGTCCTGGTGGCCTTCATCCAGGCCTACGTTTTCACCATTCTGACCTGTGTTTACCTCAAGGACGCACTGCATCCGCATCACTGATCGGGGCGTGATCCCGGCACAGGAACGATAACCCAAAATCGAAACTTCCAATTCGTAAGGAGATACATCATGGAAGGCGATCTCGCACACATCGGCGCAGGCCTGGCAGCAATCGGTTCCGGCGCGGCCGCAATCGGGGTGGGCAACGTGGCAGGCAACTTCCTGGCCGGCGCTCTGCGCAACCCTTCGTCGGCTGCTTCGCAGACCGCAACCCTGTTCATCGGTATCGCATTCGCAGAAGCCCTGGGGATCTTCGCATTCCTGGTCTCGCTGCTGCTGATGTTCGCCGTGTAATCTGCGGAACCTGATCCTTACGCGCAGGTGGGCCCAAGCCATAGCGGCCCACCTGTTGTAAAGACAACGTTCCGACGGAGGACATCATGGCGACAGAACCCATAGCTGCAGAAGCAGTCGGCAAATGCGTCGATTCCCATGGCTCGGCCATCGGGATGCCGCAGCTCTGCTTCGATTGGTTCCCCAACCAGATCTTCTGGCTGGTCATTACGCTGGTCGTCATCTTTCTGGTCCTGTCCCGCGTGGCCCTGCCGCGCATCGCGGCGATCCTGGCCGAGCGTCAGGGGACCATTACAAATGACCTGGCCGCGGCCGAAGACCTGAAGGCCAAAGCGGTCGAGGCCGAAGAGGCCTACAACAAGGCGCTGGCCGATGCCCGTGCCGAGGCGCAGCGGATCGCAGCCGAAGCGCGCGCCGAAATCCAGGCCGACCTGGATGACGCGATCGCCAAGGCGGATGCGGAAATCGCGGCCAAGGCGGCCGAGTCCGAAAAGGCGATTGCCGAGATCCGGGCCGGAGCGCTGGAAAGCATTCAAGTGGTTGCCAAGGACGTGGCGGCCGAGCTGGTCACCGCACTGGGCGGCAAGGCGGATGCCGATGCCATCGCAGGTGCCGTCGAAGCACAGCTGAAAGGATAAGTGACATGCGGAACATCCTTGCCCTTGTCCTGACCGCAGGCGCCGCCAGCCCGGCCTTTGCCGCAAGCGGCCCGTTCTTCTCGCTGGGCAACACCGATTTCGTGGTGTTGCTGGGCTTCATCGTCTTCATCGCGGTGCTGTTCTATTTCAAGGTGCCCGGCATGATCGGCGGTGCGCTGGACAATCGCGCCCAGGGCATTCAGGCCGAACTGGACGAAGCCCGCGCCTTGCACGAAGAAGCGCGTGGCCTGCTGGCCTCGTACGAGCGCAAGCAACGCGAGGTTCAGGCCCAGGCTGACGCCATCGTGGCCGCGGCCAAGGAAGACGCCGTTCTGGCGGCCGAACAGGCCAAGGCCGACCTTGAGAAGTCGATTGCCCGTCGTCTGGCGGCTGCTCAGGATCAGATCGCCTCGGCCGAGGCCGCAGCGGTCAGAGAGGTCCGGGATCAGGCCGTTGCCGCAGCCGTTGCCGCCGCGCAGTCGGTCCTGGCCAAGCAGATGACCGCGGCTCAGGCCAACAAACTGATCGACGAGGCCATCACGACCGTGGCGCAGAAACTGCATTGATCCGCTGCAGGTAGCCGTGATCGGCAGCTGTTTGCCGACGCAATGCAGAGTTTCACGACGGTTGCACAAGGTTCGGTGAGGGCAGATTTTGCCCTTGCCGTTTTTTTTGTCTATTCTGGACCGGAATAAATTTGATCGATTCACGGCTTCCCCAGCCAGGCCC
Source organism: Ruegeria intermedia (assembly GCF_900129345.1). Taxonomy (GTDB): domain Bacteria; phylum Pseudomonadota; class Alphaproteobacteria; order Rhodobacterales; family Rhodobacteraceae; genus Ruegeria; species Ruegeria intermedia. The sequence goes on from NZ_FQVK01000016.1 coordinate 69,580, forward strand.
ATGGTAAGATATGACGCAGTTGCCCCGGATCAGCGTTGTGATCCCGAACCTCAATTGCGCCGAGTTTCTCGAGCGCACGATTCGCTCGGTCATAGATCAGAACTATCCCAACCTTGAACTGATCCTTTCCGATGGCGGCAGTACGGATGGGTCCCTTGAAATCGTCGAAAAGTATCGAAATTTCTTTTCTGCGGTTCTGTCCGAACCAGATGACGGACAAGCCCACGCAATAAATCGGGGCTTTGCGGTGTCGACCGGAGAGGTGATGGGATGGATCAATTCGGACGATGTCCTGATGCCCGGTGGTCTGTCGCTTGTGGGCTCGATCTTTGCGCTCAATCCCTCGGTTGAGTGGCTGACCGGTCGGGTGACCTGTATCGACGAGGTCGATCAGGTCTTGAGCGTCCGCCGTCCGCGACCTGTGACGCACACGCGGTTCCTTGCGGCCGATTACCAATGGATACAGCAGGAATCGACCTTCTGGCGCCGCAGCCTGTGGGATGTTGCAGGCGGTGGGTTGAACCAGTCACTCCGCCTTGCCGTGGACGGCGAACTGTGGCTGAGGTTTTCCAGGCACGCGACGATGCTGTCCGTGCATAACCAAATTGGCGCGTTCAGGTTCCGCAGCGGACAACGGTCAGAAGATATCGAAGCCTACCATGCGGAAATGCTCGAGGTGATCGATGCCGAGCGCGCGACGGTCGTGCCGCAGGATGATTTGGTGCGCCGTATCCTCGATGAACCGCTCAAGCTGCGGACCCGCAAGGAGGCAAACGCGACGTTTCCCGATCTGCGCAAACGCGACCCCGCGCCTTTTGCTCGGCCGCAGTTGTGGAAGCACAGGCTGCTGCGACGGTTGCACCGGATCTGATCCGAAGTCGCCTAACGCGTGCCGGTCTCGTGTTCCAGGCGCTGGCGCGCGATGCATTCGTTGCGCTGCGCCTTCTGCTGGTCCTGCATGCAGCGTTCGACGAAGCTCAGGTGCTGCTCCACCGCCTGCCGGGCCGCTTCGGGGTCGCGGGCCTGAAGGGCTGCGTTGATCGCCCTGTGCTGGTTCAGGATTGCGTCGCGCGTCGTGCGCTGGTGGAACATGATCTGACGGTTGTAGAACACGCCCTGCCGCAACAGATCGAACATCGACCGCATCATGTGCAGCATCACCACGTTGTGGCTGGCCTCGATGATCGCCATGTGGAACTGCGCGTCCAGATGGGCCTCGTCATCGGCCGCGTTGCGGGCATGGGCGGCCTCCATCTTGTCGAAAATCGCCTGGATCACCTTCAGGTCGCTGTCCGAGCCCAGCCGCGCGGCGCGTTCGGCCGCCAGCCCTTCCATGTCGCGCCGGAACGACAGGTAGTCGAACACGGCCTCGTCATGGCTGCTGAACAGTCGGATCAGCGCCGGCGAAAAGGCCGAGCCCAGAACCTCGGCCACGTAGATGCCCGACCCGGCCTTGGCGGTCAGCAGGCCCTGTTCCTGCAGTTGCGAGATCGCCTCGCGCAGCGACGGGCGCGACACGCCCAGCCGATCGGCCAGTTCGCGCTCGGGCGGCAGGCGCTCACCGGGGCGCAGGATCCCGCGCAGGATCAGCAACTCGATCTGTTTGACCACGGCCAGGGACAGTTTCTCGGTCTGGACTTTCTGAAAGGGCATCGGAGCATCGCTGAAAATTGGTCAAATCATATGACCACACATGCCCGGCCCGCGCAAGAACGGGCCGCGATCACATTGGCTGAAATACTAGGTCAGCATTATTGACTTTAAGCGCGGAGGTCATAGCGTCAGTCCGACCCAGCGGAGGAGGCTCGGCCCATGCACCAGTTATTTGCAACGCGCGCGGCGCGAATGAAGGCATCCGAAATCCGAGAGCTGCTGAAACTGCTGGATCAACCCGGCATCATTTCCTTTGCAGGCGGCATCCCCGACCCGGCGCTGTTTCCAGCCGAGGCCTTTGGCCAGGCATTCCAACAGGCGCTTGGCGCCGACAGCCGGGCGCAGGCGTTACAGTATTCCGTGTCCGAAGGGTACATGCCGCTGCGGGAATGGATCGCCGGCCACATGCGCCAGATCGGCGTCGACTGCGGCCCCGATGATGTTCTGATCACCTCGGGCTCGCAGCAGGCGCTCGACTATCTGGGCAAACTGTTTCTGTCGCCCGGCGACACGGCGCTGGTTGGATGGCCGACCTACCTGGGGGCTTTGGCGGCCTTCAACGCCTATGAACCACGCTTTGACCGGTTGCGCGCAGGCGGCAATGCGGGCGCGGCGCAATACCGGGCCGCGGCGGGGCCGGGGGCGGTCAAATACGCCTATCTGTCCCCCGATTTTGCCAACCCGACCGGCGAGACCGTCGATCGGCAAGGGCGCGAGGCCCTTCTGGATCTGGCCGAAGAGTTGGACTGCGCCCTGATCGAAGACGGCGCCTATCAGGCCCTGCGTTATGACGGGCAGGCGATACCGCCGATCCTTGCGCTGGAACTGGCGCGGAAGGGCGATCTGCAAGCCTGCCGGACGATCTATTGCGGCAGTTTTTCCAAGACCCTGTCGCCCGGATTGCGGGTGGGGTGGGTCGTGGCGGCGCGGCCCGTCATCGCGCAGCTTGTGCTGATGAAACAGGCTGCCGACCTACACTCGGCCACCATCAACCAGATGGCTGTGCATCAGGTGGCCCAAACCTGTTTCGACAGCCACATCCCGAAAGTGCGCGCAACCTACCGTGCGCGCCGCGACGCGATGCTGGCGGCGCTGGAACGGCACATGCCCGAAGGCGTGCACTGGACCCGGCCCGAAGGTGGCATGTTCATCTGGCTGACCCTGCCGCCCGGCGCGGATGGCGCGCAGCTGCTGGCCCGCGCGCTTGAGACGGTCAAGGTCGCCTTTGTGCCCGGACAGGCCTTCCATCCCGATGGCAGCGGCGCCAACACGATCCGGCTGAGTTTCTCCAACTCGGACGAGGCCACGATTGCCGAGGGTATTGCCCGGTTGGGCGCGGTCCTGCGCGGCTGAGCGCGGGAAAGCTTTCGTTAACCATTTTGCCGCAAAGCTGCGGCATGATCCGGTTCCTCGCCTTGCTGTTGCTGGCCGGCTGCTCGGCCGGCACCACCCATTTCCGCGACCTGCCAGCGACCCGCGTGGCCGTGAACGGCAGCGTGTTCGACGTGCGCCTGCGCGGTGACCTGGCCGAGGCGGTCCGCGTCAACAGCCAATATGCTCCGCGGCTGGGGCCGATCCAGGATCGGGCCGCATTGGCCATGGCGCAGGTCTCGGGCTGTCCGGTCGCCGACGTGTTGGGCGATGCGGCGGTGACCGTGGGCATCCTCGCCTGCGACCGCAGGGCGTCGGACCGGCTGCTGCTGGCTGCGGTCACGCCGACCAACTATGATTGCATTGACTTCGGAACTTATGACAGCGGGTCGGACACCGGATACCAGGTGTTCGAGTGTTCGCCGTATTGACTCCGCGCTATTCCGCCCAAATCAGCAAGATATTGTGGATAACTCGGTGCAATATCCCATATCCTGCGCAACTTCGTTGACTCGCGGGCCTTCCCTTGTCCAGACTTTCAGGGAACGGGAATCATGGAAATCGGCCTTTGCGCTTTACCAAACTCAAACTCACCGGCTTCAAAAGCTTCGTCGACCCGACCGATCTGATCATCGCGGACGGGTTGACCGGTGTGGTGGGCCCCAACGGCTGCGGCAAGTCCAACCTGCTCGAAGCGCTGCGCTGGGTGATGGGCGAGAACCGCCCCAAATCGATGCGCGGCGGGGCGATGGAGGACGTGATCTTTGCCGGTGCCGCCACCCGTCCGGCGCGCAACTTCGCCGAGGTGGTCCTGACCATGGACAACTCGGAACGTCTGGCCCCGGCCGGGTTCAATGACAGCGATCAGATCGAGATCGTGCGCCGCATCACCCGCGACGTGGGCAGCGCCTACAAGGCCAACGGCAAGGACGTGCGCGCCCGCGACGTGCAGATGCTGTTCGCCGATGCCTCGACCGGCGCGCATTCACCCGCTCTGGTGGGGCAGAACCGGATCGCCGAGCTGATCAACGCCAAACCCCGCGCCCGCCGCCGGATTCTGGAAGAGGCCGCCGGCATCTCGGGTCTGTACCAGCGCCGGCACGAGGCCGAACTGAAGCTCAAGGGCACTGAAGCCAACCTGACCCGCGTCGATGACGTGCTGGAACAGTTGGGCACACAGTTGGCGCAGCTGGCGCGGCAGGCCCGTCAGGCCGCGCGGTATCGTGAGATCGGCGAGCAATTGCGCCAGGCCGAGGGCATGTTGCTGTATCGCCGCTGGAAAGAGGCCGACATGGCCCGCCAGCAGGCCGAAGAGCGTCTGCGCGACCGCACCACCGAAGCCGCGCGCGCCGAGGCCGAGGCTCGCGCCGCCAGCGCGAAACGCGCCGAGATTGAAGAGACCCTGCCGCCGCTGCGCGAGGAGGAGGCCATTGCCGCCGCCGTCCTGCAGCGCCAGCAGGTGCAGCGCGATCAGCTGTCCGATCAGGAAACCCGCGCGCGCCAGACCATCGAAACCCTGACCGCCCGCATTCAGCAGCTGGGCCGCGACATCGAGCGTGAAACCGGTTTGAACCGCGACGCCGGCGAGATGATCGAGCGGCTGGAATGGGAGGCCCGCGAACTGGCCAAGGCCGCCGAGGGCCATGACGACAAGCTGGCCGAAGCCGCCGAAATCGCCCGCGAAGCCGCCGCGGTTCTGCAGGAGCGCGAGGATCTGCTGGCGCAGGAGACCGAGGACACCGCCCGTCTGGTCGCGCGCCACCAATCGGCGCAGCGCCTGGTCGAGGACAGCCGCAAGACGCTGGCACGCTCCGAGGCCGAAGAGGAAAAGGCCCGCGCAGCTGTTGCCGAGGCCCGCGCCGCCCTGACCCGCGCCGACGAAGCGTTCGAGGCCGCGCAAGCCGCCGAGGAAGAGGCGCGGGAGGCCGCCGAAGCCGCCGAGGAAGCACTGGCCGCCGCCGACGAGCTGCGCGGTGAAACGCAGGCGCGCGAGGCCGAGGCCCGTGCCCAACGCTCCGAGGCCGAGGGCGAGTTGGGCGCGATCCGGGCCGAGACCACCGCGCTGGCCAAGCTGGTCGAGCGCGACACGGCCGAGGGCGGGCAGGTGCTGGACCTGCTGCGGGTCGAGCCAGGCTTTGAAAAGGCGCTGGGGGCCGCGCTGGCGGATGACCTCCGCGCCCCGCTGGTCGAGGGCGATGGCCCCTCGGGTTGGGTGCAGGTGCCGGGCTATGATGCCGATCAGCCGTTGCCGGACGGGGCCGAGCCGCTGGCGCTGCACGTCTCGGGGCCGGACCGCCTCAGCCGTCGCATCGCGCAGATCGGCCTGATCGACGCGGATCAGGGCGCGCGGCTGCAACCCTTGTTGAAACCCGGCCAGCGGTTGGTGTCGCGCTCGGGCGATCTGTGGCGTTGGGACGGGTTCCGCGCTTGGGCAGAGGATGCCCCCAGCGCCGCGGCGCTCCGGCTCGAGCAGCTCAACAAGCTCGAGGCGCTGAAACAGCAGTTGGCGCAGGTCGAAGCACAGGCTGCCGGCGCCCGCGCCGCGCATGAGGCTCTGTCGCGGCAACTGGCCGAGGTGACCGAGGCCGACCGCCGCACCCGCGAGGCCCGCCGCGCCGCCGATCAGCGCATGGCCGAAGCCGCCCGCGCGCTCAGCCGGGCCGAGGCCGACCGCAACCTGGCGCAGGGCAAGCTGGAGAACCTGACGCTTGCGGTCGACCGCCACAAGCAGGATGCGATGGCGGCCCGCGCCCAGCTGCGCGAGGCTGAGGCCGCCCTGGCCGAACTGGGCGATCTGGACACCGCCCGCGCCCGGGTCGAGGACATCAAGCAGACGGTCGAGGCCGCGCGGATCACCATGCTGACGCACCGCTCGACCCATGACGAGTTGCGCCGCGAGGGCGAGGCCCGCACCCGCCGCGCGCAGGAGGTGGCCAAGGACCTGAGCGGCTGGAAACACCGTCTGGAAACCGCCGAGAAGCGCATCGCCGAGCTGGCCGAGCGCAAGGCCAGCTCCGAGGAAGAGCTGACCGAGGCGATGGCCGCGCCCGCCGAGATCGCCGAGGCGCGCGAAGAGTTGAACGAGATGATCGAGGCCGCCGAGGCCCGCCGCGCCGAGGCCGCCGACAAGCTGGCCCAGGCCGAAGCGTTGCAACGCGAGGCCGTGCTGGCCGAGCGCGAGGCCGAGCGCAAGGCCTCGGAGGCGCGCGAAGCCCGCGCCGCGGCCGAGGCGCGGTTCGAGGCGGCCAAGGAAAGTGTCGCCGCCGCCGCCGAGCGCATCGCCGAGGATCAGCAACTGACCCCGAACCAGTTGTTGAACCAGCTGGACGTGAACCCCGACGACATGCCCGCCGCCGATGCCCTTGAGGCTGAGGTGAACCGCCACAAGCGCCAGCGCGACGCGATGGGTGCGGTGAACCTGCGCGCCGAGGAGGATGCCAGGGAGGTTCAGGAGGAGTTCGACACGCTCAACAGCGAGAAATCCGATCTGGAGGAGGCGATCAAGGCGCTGCGCAGCGGCATCGCCAGCCTCAACCGCGAGGGCCGCGAGCGTCTGCTGACCGCCTTCGAGCAGGTCAACACGAACTTCGCCATGCTGTTCAAGCATCTGTTCGGCGGCGGCGAGGCCAACCTGGTGATGGTCGAGAGCGACGACCCGCTGGATGCGGGGCTCGAGATCATGTGCCAGCCGCCGGGCAAGAAGCTGTCGACCCTCAGCCTGTTGTCGGGCGGGGAACAGACCCTGACCGCCACCGCGTTGATCTTCGGCGTGTTCCTGGCCAACCCGGCGCCGATCTGCGTGCTGGACGAGGTCGACGCACCGCTGGATGACGCCAACGTGACCCGGTTCTGCGATCTGCTGGACGAGATGTGCCGCCAGACCGACACGCGGTTCCTGATCATCACCCACCACGCGGTGACCATGGCCCGGATGGACCGTCTGTTCGGCGTGACCATGCAGGAACAGGGCGTCAGCCAGCTGGTCTCGGTCGATCTGAAGAAGGCCGAGCAGATGGTCGCCTGACCGCTCACCGCAACGTTATTCCGCGATCGGGCCGGGCCGGGCTAGGCTGGCTGCATGAAACACCTGTTGCTGATCGCCGCGGCCTGCGCCGCCTCGCCGCTCTGGGCTGCCGAATGGGCCACCCGCCCCGGCGATGTCCCCCTGAGCCCCGCTGAATTGGACGCGCTGGCCGGGCGAACGCTGACTTTCTATGACGACGGGCAGTCGAAATACTCGGCCGGTGGGGCCTATTCCTATACCTATTCGGCGGTCAATGGCGGCGGAACGGCCTTCGGAACCTACTCGATCGCCGCTGATGGCAGCATCTGCGTGCAGTATCGCAATGGGTTCGACCGCTGCGATTTGTACGTGCGCAACGATGGTCGGTTGATTCTGATCACCGAAAAAGGCGAACGTTTCCCGGTGCGACCCGAGTGATCGGGGGCTGCCCTTCACCCGCCGTGCCCAACCAGGAATCGACCGATGACCCGATCCGCTCCGACCCTGCACATGCTTTGCGGCAAGATCGCCGCGGGAAAATCGACGCTTGCCGCCCAGCTCGCGAGGCAGCCCGGCACGGTTCTGATTTCCGAGGACGCTTGGCTGAAGCCGCTTTTTGCCGATCAGATGGTGACAGGTGCCGACTATCTGCGCTGTTCCACGCGTCTGCGCGCGGCGATGGGACCGCATGTCACGACTCTGCTTGAGGCGAGCATGTCGGTTGTTCTGGATTTCCCGGCCAATACGGTCGAAACCCGTGCTTGGATGCGCGAAATTCTGGATCAGACCGATGCCGCGCATCAGATGCATGTGCTGACCACGCCCGACGTCGTTTGTCTGGCCCGACTGCAAGCACGTAACGCAGCGGGCGACCACGCCTTTGCCGCGACCGAAGAACAGTTCCGCCGGTTTTCCAAGCATTACGCGGAACCGACGCCTGAGGAAGGATTCACGCTGGTTTTCCACGACCCAACGGATTGAGCGGCTAGAGCCGGTTCAGCAAGTCAACCGTCGGCCATGCGTCCGCAGGCAGGCCCAGCCGGGCTTGCTCGGCCTGTACTGCAGCGCGCGTTCCGGCCCCCAAGATGCCGTCGATCTTGCCCACGTCGTGGCCGCGCGCCTGCAGTTTCTTCTGCAGTTGTTTCATCTGGGCGCCGGTCAGGCCCGGATCGGGGTTGCCTGCGGCATAGACTTGTGCGCCCTCGAGGCGCGTTCCGAAATAGGCCGCGGTCAGGACATAGACAAAGCTTTGGTTCCACTCGAAATAGACATCGAAATTCGGATAGGCCAGAAAGGCCGGCCCCTTGCGCCCCTGCGGCAGGATCAGCGAGGCCGGCAGGTTGGCCAATGACCCGCCGCGCGCCTGCACGCCCATCGCCTGCCAGTCTGACACCGGGCGCGGTTTGCCCGGCCCGCTCAGCGACCAGTCCATCTGTGCGGGCACGGTTACCTCCTGCAGCCAGGGCTGACCCGGCTGCCAGCCCAGATGCGACAGCATCTTGCCCCCAGACATCAGCGCGTCGGGGGCCGACGTTTTCAACCGAACATGCCCGTCGCCATCACCGTCCACGCCGTTTTCCAGAATGTCACGGGGCAGCATCTGCACCATGCCGATCTCGCCCGCCCAGGCGCCGGTGGTGCGGTTCGGGTCGAAATCGCCGTTCTGGAACAGCTCGATCGCGGCGAAGATCTGCGGCCGGAACAGTTCGGGGCGGCGGCAATCATGGGCCAGCGTCACCAGCGCATTGCGGGTGTTGAAATCGCCCTGAAAGGCGCCGTAATCCGTCTCGAACGCCCAGAAGGCCAGCAGGACACCACGCGACACGCCGTATTCGGCCTCGATCCGGTCGAACACGGCATCGTATTTCTGTGCCATCGCCTGGCCGCGCCGGATCCGGTCCTGCGAGATCAGACGGCGCGAGAATTCGACGAACGGTTTCTGGAATACGCCCTGCGCGCGGTCGGCCTTCAGCACCTTGGGGTCCTGCTGCACACCGTTGAAGAACGCATCGAACGTGGCCGTGTCGAACCCCTGCTGTGCCGCTTCGGCCTTCAGTCCGCGAACGAAGGCGTTGAAGTCGCCGCCGCATTGGGCCAGGGCCGGGGCGGCGAAAAGGCAAGCGGCCGCAAGGCCCAAGACAAAGCGCATGACGAAAACCATCCTCAGAAAACCGTGTTCAGAACAACCCACACCGTCAGCCCCGCCAACGCAAGCCCCCAAACCTGCCAAAGGATCCCGCATGCGCGGAAAACCTCCGTTGCGCCGATCGTGCGCCGGGCTGCGCCGTTGACCCAGGCCAGATCGCGCATCTGCCCGTCGTAGCTGCGCGGCCCGGCCAGTGCCACGTCCAGTGCGCGGGCCATTGCGGCCTCGGGCCAGCCGGCATTGGGCGAGATGTGGCGCTGCGCGTCCGCGACGATGGCCCGCCATTGGCGCCACTGCCCCGACAGGGCCACGATCATCAGGCAAGTCAGCCGCGCCGGGATCAGGTTCAGCAGGTCGTCCAGCCGGGCAGCGGCCCAGCCGAAGTCTCGGTAAGTGTCGTTGCGGTATCCGATCATGCTGTCGGCGGTGTTCACCGCCTTGTAGACCAGCAGCCCCGGCAAGCCGCCCAGCAGGAACCAGAAAGCCGGGGCGATCACCCCGTCGCTGAGGTTCTCGGCGGCGCTCTCGATGGCCGAGCGCGCCACCTGTGCCTCGGTCATCTGCGAGGTGTCGCGTGACACGATCATCGCCACCGCCGCGCGTCCCTCGGGCAGGGACCGCCGCAGCGCGACGCCCACGGCGCGGACATGCGCCACCAGAGAGTTCTGTGCCAGCAGGATCGCGCACACCACGACCTCGACCGCCCAGCCAAGCGACGCCAGCGCCGTACCGACCACCCAGCCGCCCAAAACCAGCAGAAGGGCGACGAACACGCCCTTGGCGCGTCGATGCGTGCCGTGATTCAAGCGGCGGTCCAGCCAGCCGATGGCGTTGCCCATCAGCACCGCCGGGTGCCGCAGACGCGACCACAGCCAAACGGGCTCGCCCAATCCGGCGTCCAGCAGCATCGCCAGGGCCAGCGTCAGGGCGGTGCTCACAGCGCCGCCTCGAGCCGCGACCAGCCATGCGCGGGCGGCAGGCCCAGCCGCAGGAACCGGTCAGAATAGGGGAAGATGCGGCTCCAGATATGGGCCCGTGCCAGCCGGTCCTGCCAGGCGGCGGCATCGTCCACGTCATACAGGCGGAACAGGGTGGTGCCGCCGACCAAATTCGCGCCCTTGCCGGTCATCAGCGTATCCAGCCGTTCCGCATCACGGGCCAACCGCGCGCGTGTGGCCTCGGCCCAGACCGTGTCATTCAAGGCCTGCGCGCCGATGCGCAGGGCCGGGCCGGACACCGCCCAGGGGCCGGTCAGATCATTCAGTCGCGCGATCAGGTCGGGATGCCCGATGGCAAAGCCCAGCCGCAGGCCCGCAAGGCCCCAGAACTTGCCAAAGCTTTTCAGGACGATCACGCCGGGGCGTTCGGACAGGCGGATCAAGGATGCCTGGGGCATCACGTCGCAAAAGCTCTCGTCGATCACGGTCAGCGGCACGTCAGCGTCCTGAGCCTGCCAGATCCGGCCGTCGGGATTGTTGGGGTGCACGATCACCCGCGCCTGCGCCGGGCCGCCGGGCTGCACCGTCCAGCCCTGCGCGGCAAAGGCAGCCGCGTGTTCGTTGTAAGTAGGCATGGTGATCTGGACGGCGCCAACTGGCGCCAGCGCCGGGATCCGCGCGATCAGGGCCGAGGCCCCCGGTGCGGGCAGGATTGCCGCGCCCTCCGGCACGCCCCAGAAGCGACGGGCCGCATTGCTGAGCCGGGCGAAAGCCCCGTGATCGGGCAGGGCAGTCCAGTCGTCAGACGAAAGCCCCTCGACAGGGTAGGGTTGCGGGTTGATCCCGGTCGACAGGTCGATCCAATCCGTCCGCGCGCCGCCGTGGCTGGCGATGGCCTGGTCCAGTCCTCCGCCATGGTCGCGGCGGCGGCGCGGGTTCAGGTCGTCGATCCTGTCCGTCATGTTCGATTTTCGTCCATTTCGCCGATTTCGTCGTGGTTCAAGCGGATTCACGCCCAAGTTACAAGCCATTCCACCCATTTCGGCCATGTGGAAATGCCCGTTAACACTTTGTTAACGAAATCACGGGATCAGGGGCGCAGGGGATGGCACTTCGGACTGTATCAAGTGCCAAGGTTGTTGCAAATGAAAGTTTTGATTGTTGAGAGTAACCCTGACCTCGGTCGGGTTTGGCAGAGGCACCTGGAGCGCCAGGGCGCCGAGGTAACGCTGGTTGACAGCCAGGAGGCCGCGATCCTGGCGCTGTACGGGACGCCGTTCGAAGTCATCATTCTGGATCTGGTGCTGGAGTCCGGCAGCGCGCTGGCGGTGGCGGACTTTGCCAACTACCGCCGGCCGGACGCGCGGGTGATCTTTGTCACCAATACCACCTTCTTCTCGGACGGGTCGATTTTTGCGCACAGCTCGAACGCCTGCGCCTATGTCCAGAGCAACACGCCGCCCGAGGATCTTGCCGCCATGGTCGAGCACTACGCCGCAGGGCGGTGATCGCGTCCGTGCGGCTGCCAATAGTCCAGCACCGGGTTGATCGGGATGATCCGGTGCGGATTGATGCTGTCGTGGCTGAAGTGATAGTGCCGCACGATGTGGTGCAGGTTCACCGTGCCTGCCACCCCCGGCGACTGATACAGCTCGCGCGTGTAGGCCCACAGATTGGGGTAGTCGATCAGCCGCCTGCGGTTGCACTTGAAATGCAGGTGATAGACCGGGTCGAACCGGATCAGGGTCGTGAACAGGCGCCAGTCGGCCTCGGTCAGGCGATCCCCCATCAGGTAACGGTTGGTGGACAGCCGGTCTTCCAGCCAGTCCAGCGTGTCGAACAGGGGGTGCACCGCCGCGTCATAGGCCTCCTGCGTGGTGGCAAAGCCGGATTTGTAGACGCCGTTGTTCACGTCTGAATAGACCCGCGCATTGACCTCTTCGATCGCGTCGCGCATCTCGGCCGGCCAGTAGTCGTCGGTGTTGCCGGTGATCCCGTCGAAGGCCGAATTGAACATGCGGATGATTTCCGAGCTTTCGTTCGACACGATGGTCTGTTGCGCCTTGTCCCAAAGGATGGGCACCGTCACCCGGCCCGAATACTGCGGATCGGCGCGGGTATATATTTGATGGGCATAGTCCAGCCCATAGAGCGTATCCCCGGTGGCGCCGTGCTCGTCGGTCTGGAAGGTCCAGCCGTGTTCCAGCATGTCGGGATGAACGACCGACACGGTGATCAGGTCCTGCAGCCCCTTGAGTTGCCGAAAGATCAGCGTGCGGTGCGCCCAGGGGCAGGCCAGGCTGACATACAGGTGATACCGGCCGGCTTCGGCTTTGAACCCGCCCTTGCCCGACGGGCCGGGGCGGCCGTCGGCCGTGATCCAGTTGCGGAACTGGGCCGACGAGCGTTTGAAGGCCCCACCGGTGGATTTGGTGTCATACCATTTGTCGTGCCACACGCCGTCGATCAACAGGCCCATCCCGGCTCCTCCGCTTTGCGTCTGGTCTCAAGGATAGGCGGCGTGGCCTTCCGTTCCTACAAGGTTCAGCGCGCATTGTCCCTGCGCGGATGCACAACGCCGTCCACGGTCATGTGACCAAGTTCACTGGATTTTTACGAAAATGAGGTCAGAATGAACAAGGCAACCGGGGGAGTTTTTCATGAGTACCTATGTTTCCAAGGAAATCAGCGCGGAATTGGACGCCGCCCGAATCGCCACCCTGAAGAAGGCCAGCCGTTTGCGGGTGCAAATGGGCGACAAAACCTACAAAGTCCTCAGATTGTGGAAGGACGGGTTCACGGTCGAAACTGAGTCCACCCCGCGTCTGCGCGGGTTGGTCGACATCTACGACGGGGCGCGGCACCTGTATCAATGCCTGATCATTGCGGCAGATGCCGAAGGCCCGGAAATGCGGTATGAATTCAAACGCAGCACGGCGCATGCCGACACCGCGCCGCTGGACTATGCCCGTGACCCCGATGCCCCGATTGCCTTGCTCGGGCCGGCGGAGTAGGCCTGCCAAACCTACTGCAAATCGCTGAAAGCCGCCTTCAACCGTGCGCAGGCCTCTTCGACCCGCGTGCGCTGCGTGGCCAGGTTGAAGCGTTCGAAGGTCTCGCCCCCGGTGCCAAAACCCGGTCCGGGTGATGTAGCGATCTGCGCGTCCTGCCGCAGACGGCGAACGAATTCGGCGTGGTCCATCCCGGTGCCCGAGAAATCCACCCAGGCCAGGTAGGTCGCCTGCAGGGGCATCGACCACAGGCCGGGGATTTCGGAAATCGTCGCATCGAACAGCGCACGGTTGCCGTTCAGGTGGTCGATCTGGGCATCCACCCATTCGGCGCCTTCGGGCGTGTAGGCCGCGGTGATCATCGCCACGCCAAGTGCGCTGGGGTCATAATCCAACGTGTTCAGCCGGTGACGCATCTGCGCCCGCAGCGTTTCGTCGGGAATGATCATGTTGCCGGTGCGCTGACCTGCGATGTTGAAGGTCTTGGACGCCGCGGTCAGCGTCACCGTCCAGGGCCGCGCATCCGGCGCGGCCACGTCCATCGGCACGAATTTGTGCCCGGGATAGACCAGATCGTGATGGATCTCGTCCGATATCAGGATCAGCCCGTTGCGTTCGGCAAAGGCCGCCACCGCACGCAGCTCGTCGACTGTCCAGACCCGCCCCGAGGGGTTCTGCGGCGAACACCAGATCAACATCCGTTCGGACCCGTCCAGCCGCGATTGCGCGTCGTCCAGGTCGATCTCATAGGTGTCGCCGGCCCGCACCAGCGGGCATTCCACCACCCGGCGGCCGGTCTTGTTCACCTTGTGTGCAAACTCGTGGTAGACCGGCGTGAAGATCACCACCCCGTCCCCCGGCTCGGTCCAGACATCGAGGCTCAGCGCGATGGCGTTGCCCAGACCTTGCGTGGTCAGAACCCAATCGGTGTCGATCGCCCAGTCGTGGCGGTTCTGCATCCACCATTGCACCGCCTGCAAATAGGCCGGATGCTGCCAGGAATAGCCGAACACACCGTGATCCGCCGCGCGGCGCACCGCCTCGATCACGCAGGGCGCGGTGGCATAGTCGGAATCGGCGGTCCACATGGCCAGCCCGTCCTCGGGCGAGACGCCGAACAGCTGCTCCATCTTGTCCCATTTCGAGCTGAAGGTGCCCCGGCGGTCGATCAGGTCGTTGAAAGTCATGTCTGCTCCATTCATTGACCCGAAAGCTATCGGGAAATTCGCCCGGTGCAAGGGGGGCGTTGCGGCCACGCGCGCGATGACCTAAATCAGCCCCATGAAACGCAACATCCTGATCCATCCCGATCCCCGCCTGAAAAAGGTCTGTGCTCCCGTGGACGACCTGTCGGACGAGCTGCGCGCGCTGGCCGACGACATGCTTGAAACCATGTATGACGCGCCGGGCATCGGGCTGGCCGCGCCCCAGATCGGCGTGCTGGAACGGCTGATCGTGCTGGATTGCGTCAAAGAGGAAGGCGCCACCCCGCGCCCGCTGGTGATGTTCAACCCCGAGATCATCTCGGCCTCGGACGAAACCAGCGTCTACGAGGAAGGCTGCCTGTCGATCCCCGATCAGTTCGCCGAGGTCACCCGCCCGGCCGAGGTCGAGGTCGCCTGGATGGACCAGAACGGCAAGGCGCAGCGCGAAACCTTCGACGGGCTCTGGGCCACCTGCGTGCAGCACGAGATCGACCACCTGAACGGCAAGCTGTTCATCGACTATCTCAAGCCGCTGAAACGGCAGATGATCACGCGCAAGATGGTCAAGCTCAAGCGCGAGCTGGCCCGCGCATGACCGTCCGTCCCTGTCTGCCGTGGCCCGACAAGCGCCTGCGCACCAAGGCCGAGCCGGTGACCGAGATCACCGACGAGATCCGCGCCATCTGGGACGACATGATCGACACGATGGAGGCGATGCCCGGCGTCGGCCTGGCGGCGCCGCAGATCGGCGTGATGCTGCGGCTGGCGGTTGTGGACGGCTCGGCCGAGCGTGGCCGCGCGGTGCGCCTGGCCAACCCCGAAATCCTGCACAGTTCGATCGAGCTGCGCGAGCATGACGAGGCCAGCCCGAACCTGCCGGGCGTGTCGGCCAAGATCAAACGTCCGCGTGCGGTGACGGTCAGATTCCTCAATGAAAAAGGCGAGATCGACCAGCGCGATTTCGTCGGCATCGAAGCCACCAGCGTTCAGCACCAGATCGACCATCTGAACGGCCAGATGTATTTCGACCGTCTCAGCAAGGTCAAACGCGACATGCTGCTGCGCAAGGCGAAAAAGGCGGGGTAGGGCGGCATGCGCGTCATCTTCATGGGAACGCCCGAGTTTTCGGTGCCGGTGCTGGACGCGCTGGTGCAGGCCGGGCACGAGATCGCCGCCGTCTATTGCCAGCCCCCGCGCCCGGCCGGTCGCGGCAAGAAGGACCGGCCCACGCCGGTGCATGCCCGCGCCGAGGCGCTGGGCCTGCCGGTGCGCCATCCCACCTCGCTGAAATCGCCCGCGGAACAGGCTGCCTTTGCCGCGCTGAAGGCCGATGTGGCGGTGGTCGTGGCCTATGGGCTGATCCTGCCGCAGCCGATTCTGGACGCGCCCCGGCATGGCTGCCTGAACATCCACGCCAGCCTGCTGCCGCGCTGGCGCGGGGCCGCGCCGATCCACCGGGCGATCATGGCGGGCGATGCCGAGACCGGCATCTGCATCATGCAGATGGAGGCCGGTCTGGACACCGGCCCCGTCCTGCTGCGTCAGGCCACCCCGATCGGAGCCGAGGAAACCACCGCCCAGCTGCATGACCGCCTGTCGGTGATGGGCGCCGATCTGATCGTGCAGGCACTGGACCGCCTGCCCGAGCTGACCCCCGAACCGCAGCCCGAGGTCGGCGTGACCTATGCCGCCAAGATCGACAAGGCCGAGGCCCGCGTAGACTGGTCGCGCCCCGCCGTAGAGGTCGATCGCCAGATCCGTGGCCTGTCGCCCTTTCCCGGCGCCTGGACTCAGATTGAGGGCGAGCGCGTCAAGCTCCTCGCCTCGCGCCTGTCGGACGGGCAGGGCGTGCCGGGCGAGGTGCTGGACGACGCGCTGCGCGTGGCCTGCGGCACCGGCGCGGTCGAACTGCTGCGCTTGCAACGGGCGGGCAAGGCGGCGCAGGATAGGGAAACCTTCCTGCGGGGCTGGCCGATCCCGGCCGGAACCCGCCTCGGCTCGGAGACGTCCTGATGTTCATGGTGATGATGGGTACCGTCGTGATTGCCGGCATCGTCGGCTATCTGTCCGAGGTGACCGGCTTTACCCACAACGGGTATCTGCAATCCATCATCATCTGCGTGGGCGGGGCGTTCCTGTTCTATTTCATCCGCATCATGTTCGGCATCAGCTTTGGACCGCCGGGGCTGGATGCGGTGATCTCGTCGGTGGGGGCCTTGATCATCGTGCCCACGCATTGGAGGAAATGAGATGCCCGTCCTTGCCCTGATCGTCATCGGCGCCGCGGCCGGATTTCTGGCCACCCGCCTGATGCGGATCGAGGCGGACATCCCCACCACCCTTCTGATCGGCATCGCCGGGGCCGTGGTGGGCGGGCTGATCATGCGCGCCTTGCTGACGGTCATGGGCTGGATGCCCGGATTCGTCGGCGCGGTGCTGGGCGCGCTGCTGCTGATCTGGATCTGGAAAACCTATTTCCGGCGCTGACCCGAGGCCCTAGCGCGCGTCACAGATGTCCGCTGATCCAAGGCGCTGAACGGGTTGGGTTGTCATGTCGAAGCGGTTCGCTTCGCCCGCGGTCATCCAGTGCATGTCCTCGGCCGAAGCCGCATCCAGAGTGAACCAGTAGAAATCCTCGTCCACGCCGATATCGCGGAAATAGTCCAGATACCTGTCATGCTCGGGGTGATCTTCCGGCAATTCGGCTGCTGTGAACCCACCGCCTGCCCAGCTGTGGACCCCGACACAGGCGCCCGGTTGCAGGGTCCGTCGATTGCCAGCCAGAAACAGATCGGTTCCGCCCGATGCCACCAGGCCGTTGGACGGAACGACGGTGTCGAACCCTTCGGCCCGTACGACGCGGCCGAAGATCACGTTGGCGTCGTCATCGACCGACCCTTCGATGTTCTGCAAAACCAGCGTTCGCGCCCCCGGGTTTTGGGCGATGACCTCCTCGAAGGCGCTCAGCGAGGTGTGGTCGATGGTTCCCGTCACAATGATCTTGTTTTCGCGCGCCACGAAACTCAGCGGGGTGTAGTCCTCGGCGCATCCGGCCAGCAGGGGCAGGCAGATCAGCAACCGTGTCATCGGATTTGTCATTGTGCCTATTGACCTCATCGGGCGGGCGATCATTGCCGCGGCGGGCGTGCCTTGTAGACCGGCAACTGCCAGCCGAACAGCAGCGATCCGGCCCGCAGCGCCCAGCAGGACAGCGCGCACAGGCCCAGCGCCGGCAGCGTCTCCAGGCCCAGACGGGTGGCCACCACGGCCACCAGCGCGCCGGTGAAGGCGCACGAGACATAGAGCTCGCCCTGTTTGAGCACCAGCGGCACCTCGTTGCAGACCACGTCGCGCATCAGCCCGCCCAGGCAACCGGTGGTCACGCCCATCAACACCACGATCACGCCCGGCTGCTCCAGCGCCAGCGCCACGCCCGTTCCCGCGGCCACGGCGATCGACAGCGCGAAACTGTCCAGCCAGACCAACCAGCTGTAGCGGCTTTCGACCAGATGCGCGGTGAAGAACACGACCACCGCCGCCGCCACCGCGATCAGGACATAGCCGGGCTGGCCGACCCAGAAGACCGGGTGCCGGTCCAGCAGCAGATCACGCACCGTGCCGCCGCCCACCGCTGTCAGGCAGGCGATGAAGGCGAACCCCACTAGATCCAGCTGCGCCCGGCTGGCCACCAGCGCCCCGGTCAGCGCAAAGACCAGAACCGAGGCATAGTCCAGCAGGGCCAGACCGCTCATGTGCGGGCCTTTTTCGGCTTGAACGGGGCCATGCCCGCGCGTGCCAGTTCGTCGGCCCGTTCGTTTTCCGGGTGGCCGGCATGGCCCTTGACCCATTCCCAGGTCACGTCATGGCGCTGTTGGGCTTCGTCCAGCCGCTGCCACAGGTCCACGTTCTTGACGGGCTTCTTGCTGGCGGTCTTCCAGCCGTTGCGCTTCCACCCGTGGATCCAGCCCGTCACCCCGTTTTTCACATAGGCGCTGTCGGTTACGATGGTGATCTTCGAGGGCCGCTCCAACGCCTCAAGCGCGCTGATTGCAGCCAGAAGCTCCATCCTGTTGTTGGTGGTCTCGGCCTCGCCGCCGTTCAACTCGCGCTCTTTCAGGACGGTTTCGCCATCCATGGCCCGCAGCAGCACGCCCCAGCCCCCCGGGCCGGGATTGCCCGAGCAGGCACCATCGGTATAGGCAAACAGATCAGGCATGGGTCGCCAGTCCGATCCAGTCCGAGACCGACCCGTCCAGCCCCGTGCCGCTGCCCAGTCGCCGGTCGGTCACGGTGAATCCGGCCGCGTGCAGAAAGTCTTTCAATTCATCCTCGCTGTAATAGCTGTAGAATCGGCCCAGCCGGTCGGGGCCTTCGCCCTGGCCCAGTTTCATGGCGATGAAGAACACTCCGCCGGGGCGCAGGGCGCGATGCACGGCGGCCAGATGCGCCGGAAAATCGTGCCGGGGGGCATGCAGAAGGCTGAAATTGGCCCAGACACCGTCATAGGTCGCAACCGCATCCAGATCGGCAAATCCGGCCTGCCGCGCGGTAACACCGGGATGCCGGCCCGCAAGCGTCACCATCTCGGCCGAGGCATCCAGAGCCTCGACCCGCAGCCCTGCCTGCGCCATCACCACGGCCGATGCCCCCGGGCCACAGCCCAGGTCCAGCACCCGTCCGCCGCGGCCCACGGCCGCGATGAACCGGGCCAATTGCGGATCGCCGGTGTTGTCCGCATCGGTCAGGTCGGCATACCGATCCGCCTGCGCGTCATAGACGGCGATCGTGCGTGGGTCGGTCACGTGAGGCCTCGGGTCATCAGTACGATCGATCACGCGGGCACGCGCAGAATGCGGGGCACCTTGAATTCGACATTCTCGGTGGCGGTTTCGACCGTTTCGACGGTCACGTCATAGCGGTCGCGGAAGGCGTCGATCACCTCGTTCACCAGAACTTCGGGCGCCGAGGCACCGGCGGTGATGGCGATGCTGGAAATCCCTTCAAGCGCGCGCCAGTCGATGTCGCTGGCCCGTTGAACCAGCTGGGCATAGGTGCAGCCCGCCTTGGACGCCACCTCGACCAGGCGGCGCGAATTCGAGGAGTTGGGCGCCCCCACCACCAGCAGCGCATCCGACCTGGGTGCGACGGTCTTCACCGCCTCCTGCCGGTTGGTGGTGGCATAGCAGATGTCTTCCTTGTGCGGGCCGACGATGGCCGGGAAACGGTCCTGCAGCGCGGCCACGATGTCGCGCGTGTCGTCCACCGACAGGGTGGTCTGGGTCACGAAGGCCAGCTTTTCGGGGTCGCGGACCTGCACCTTGGCCACGTCCTCGACCGTTTCCACCAGCAGAACCTCGCCCTCGGGCAGCTGACCCATGGTGCCGACGGTTTCGGGGTGGCCCTTGTGGCCGATCATGATCATCTGCAACCCGGCCTCGGCGTGGCGCTGGGCCTCGATATGGACCTTGGACACCAGCGGACAGGTGGCGTCGACATAGATCATCTCGCGCGCGGCTGCGGCGGCCGGCACCGATTTGGGCACGCCGTGGGCGGAAAAGATCACCGGCCGGTCATCGGGGCATTCGTCCAGCTCTTCGACAAAGACGGCACCCTTGGCGCGCAGCCCGTCCACGACGAACTTGTTGTGCACGATCTCGTGCCGGACATAGACCGGGGCGCCCCATTTCTGCAGGGCCATCTCCACGATCTTTATCGCGCGGTCCACGCCGGCGCAGAACCCGCGCGGGGCGGCCAGATACAGGGTCAGGGGGGGCTTGGTCATGCGTCTGTCTCCTTGACAGGGACAGGTAAGGCTTTTCCGCCGGTTGGTCCAGTCAGGACCGATGTCATTTCACTGACACAAACACCTGCCAGGCTGACGGTGTTTGAGCACAGGTTCTTCGTTGAAGACGCGCGGCCGGGGTTTTCCGTCCCGGCCGCGCCATTGATCCATCGGTGTGAGTGGTGGATGGAGTTACTTGCCGGCCACGGCAACGTTGCGCGGTGTCTCGGCGGGTTCGCGGGGCGGCCGGCCGATCACGTCGCGCAGGTCATCCAGTTCGATGAAGTTGTCGGCCTGGCGCCGCAGTTCGTCCGAGATCATCGGCGGCTGGCTGCGGATGGTCGACACCACCGATACGCGCACCCCCTGCCGTTGCAGGCTGGCGATCAGCGGGCGGAAATCCCCATCGCCCGAGAACAGCACGATGTGATCCACGCGCGGCGCCAGTTCCATGGCATCGACGGTCAGTTCGATATCCATGTTCCCCTTGACCTTCCGGCGCCCCATGCTGTCGGTGTATTCCTTGGCCGGTTTGGTCACCATGGTGAACCCGTTGTAGTTCAGCCAGTCGACCAAGGGGCGGATCGGCGAGTATTCGTCGTTTTCCAGCAGCGCGGTGTAGTAAAAGGCCCTCAGAAGCTTGCCGCGACGCATGAATTCCTGACGCAGCAATTTGTAGTCTATATCAAATCCCAGGGCTTTCGCGGCGGCGTACAGATTCGAGCCGTCGATGAACAGCGCCAGCCGTTCGTCCTTGTAAAACATAAAATGGTCCTTCCGGTATTGCTCAGCGCGCGGTGGCGTAAGTGAGTGATGAGAAATCACGCGCCGGTGTCTTCAAAATAGGAGATTCCGTATGTATCGCAAGAGCGCTCAGGTCTGAACATAGGGTTATTTATGGTCAATTCCAGGTCAAAAGCGGTCATCGCGCTGGGGGCGAATCTCAAACTGAGAACAGATGAGCCCAAGGTGACACTTCGCAGGGCTCTCGATGCGATGGCCGACGCGGGGTTGGTGATTCGTTCCGTCAGCCGGTTCTTTTCGACCCCGTGTTTTCCGGCGGGTGCCGGGCCGGACTATGTCAATGCCGCCGCGCTGGTCGAAACCGAGGCGGCCCCGCAGGAAATTCTGGCCCTTCTGCACCGGATCGAGGCCGATTTCGGTCGCGCTCGCCAGCAACGCTGGGGGATGCGCACGCTTGATCTGGATATTGTCTGCTGGGGCGATCGCGTTCTGCCCGATGCGGCCGGGTTCGACCATTGGCTGAACCTGCCGCCCGACCGGCAGCGAGAGGCAGCTCCCGAGCAGTTGATCCTGCCGCATCCGCGCCTGCAGGACCGCGCCTTCGTGCTGGTTCCGATGGTGGACGTGGCGCCGGGCTGGCGGCACCCGGTGCTGGGCCTGACGGTTGCCGAGATGATCGAACGCCTGCCGCCGGACGATATCGCCGCGGTCACGCCGCTGGGTGCTGGGTGAAAAAGGGCATTTCCCGCTTGTCAAGGCGGGGATTCGCGCTTAGATAAGCGTCTTCCTGACATGGTTTCATTAGTGGAGAGCGCCTCATGGCCCGCGTGACGGTCGAAGATTGCGTAGACAAGGTTCCGAACCGGTTCGAACTGGTGATGCTCGCCGCCCACCGTGCGCGCGAGATTTCCGCCGGCGCGCCGATCACGATCGACCGCGACAACGACAAGAACCCGGTCGTGGCCCTGCGCGAGATCGCCGAAGAAACCCAGACCGCGGATGAACTGCGCGAGCGTCTGATCGAGGCCAACCAGACCCAGATCGAGGTCGACGAGCCCGAAGAAGATCAGATGGCTCTGCTGATGGGGGCCGAATCGGACAAGCCCGCAGATGACGACATGTCGGAAGAAAAACTCCTGCGCGCCCTGATGGAGGCTCAGGGCCAGGGGTAAGCCCTGAACATGAAGGTGCGGACCGGATGATTTCTGCTGAAGACCTGGTTGCGCTGGTCCGCAACTACAACCCCAAGACAAATGCCGATCGCATCATCCGGGCCTACGAGTTCGGCAAGCAGATGCATGAAGGGCAGTTCCGGCACTCGGGCGAGCCCTATTTTTCGCATCCCGTCGCGGTTGCCGCCATTCTGACCGAACAGCGTCTGGACGATGCCACGATCATCACCGCGCTGCTGCACGACACGATCGAGGACACCAAGGCCAGCTATTCCAAGATCGCCGAGCTGTTCGGTGACGAGGTGGCGATGCTGGTCGACGGCGTCACCAAGCTGACCAATCTTCAGCTTTCCAGCCGCGAAACAAAGCAGGCCGAGAATTTCCGCAAGCTGTTCATGGCCATGTCCAAAGACCTGCGGGTTATTCTGGTCAAGCTGGCCGACCGCTTGCACAACATGCGCACGATCAAGGCGATGCGCCCGGAAAAGCAGGTGCAGAAAGCGCGCGAGACGATGGACATCTTCGCGCCCCTGGCCGGTCGGATGGGCATGCAATGGATGCGCGAGGAGCTTGAGGACCTGGCCTTCCGTGTCCTCAACCCTGAAGGGCGCCAGTCGATCATCCGTCGTTTCATCACGCTGCAGCGCGAAACGGGCGACGTGATCCACCGCATCACCGGAGACATGCGGCACGAGCTGGAGAAAGCGGGGATCGAGGCCGAGGTGTTCGGCCGCGCCAAGAAGCCCTATTCGATCTGGCGCAAGATGCAAGAAAAGGATCAGGGCTTTTCGCGCCTGTCCGACATCTACGGTTTCCGCATCATCACCCGGACCGAGGAAGACTGCTATCGCGCGCTGGGCGCGATACATCAACGCTGGCGCGCGGTGCCGGGGCGGTTCAAGGATTACATCAGTCAGCCCAAATCGAACGGCTATCGCTCGATCCACACGACCGTATCCGGGCGTGACGGCAAGCGGGTCGAGGTGCAGATCCGAACCCGGCAGATGCACGATGTTGCCGAATCCGGCGTGGCGGCGCACTGGTCCTACCGGGACGGGGTGCGGACCGAAAACCCCTTTGCCGTGGACCCGGCCAAATGGATCGCCAGCCTGACCGAGCAGTTCAATTCCGAGGAAGATCACGAAGACTTCCTCGAGGCGGTCAAGCTCGAAATGTATTCCGACCAGGTGTTCTGCTTCACGCCCAAGGGCGACGTGGTCAAGCTGCCGCGCGGGGCGACGCCGATCGATTTCGCCTATGCGATCCACACCCGCATCGGCCATGCCTGCGTAGGGGCCAAGGTCGACGGCATCCGGGTGCCGTTGTGGACCCGGCTCAAGAACGGGCAATCGGTCGACATCATCACCGCCGACGGCCAGACCCCGCAGGTGACCTGGCTTGAGATTGCAGTGACCGGCAAGGCCCGCACCGCCATCCGCCGCGCCCTGCGCGAGGTTGATCGTGAGCGGTTCATCAAACTGGGCCGCGAATTGGTGCGCGCGGGGTTCGAGCATGTGGGCCGCAAAGCCACCGACAAGGCGCTGGAGACCGCTGCCAAGCAGCTGCGGATCAAGGACAGCGACGAGCTGCTGGCCCGGGTCGGCAGCGCCGAACTCACGGCCCATGACGTGGTCGCCGTGGTCTATCCCGACCTGACCAAGGATGAGGGTGAGGCGATTCCGCTGCGCCGCGCGGTGATCGGCCTGGAACCGGGCCAGAAATTCGAACGCGCGCCCTGTTGTCAGCCGCTTCCGGGGGAACGGATCGTGGGTATCACCTCGCGGGGGAAGGGCGTGGTTGTCCATGCCATCGACTGCGACCGCCTGACCGAATTCGAAGACCAGCCGCAGCGCTGGGTCGATCTGCACTGGCATTCGGGAACGCACCCGGCGGCCTATGGCGCCACGCTGGACCTGACCATCGGCAACGATGCCGGGGTGCTGGGGCGTATTTGCACATTGATCGGCGAGAAAAAGGCCAATATCTCGAACCTGGAATTCGTGGACCGCAAACCGGATTTTTACCGCCTTCTGCTCAGCGTCGAGGTGCGCGACCTGCAACAGCTGCATTCGCTGATGCTGATGCTCGAGGCCGAAAGCGATGTCGCGGCGGTCGAACGGTATCGAAACACGCGGGACGCTGCGGTCGCAGCCAGCTGAGAGGGGACGAGCAGGAGTGGTTTTCAAGCGCCGTGATCGCCGCTCAGCTCTTCAGGCCGCCTCGGAGTTCGTGTATCCGCGCGGCGGTTGGACCCGGGCCTTTCACTATGTCAAACACCGCGTCCGGCGTCTGCCCGACACGCCCGAGCGTATCGCACGCGGCATCGGCGCGGGCGTCTTCGCCTCGTTTACGCCGTTCTACGGGTTGCATTTCGTCGTGGCAGCGGTGCTGGCCCGCCTGATCAACGGCAACATCCTGGCGGCGCTCAGCGGTACGTTCTTCGGCAATCCGCTGACCTATGTGCCGATCGGGGTGATCTGCCTGCAGACCGGGCATTTCCTGCTGGGCACGAAATATGATGAGGGCGACACCCAGGGGCTGATGGGCAAATTCGCCGACGCGCTGCGCGATCTCAAGGACAACTTCCTTGCCCTCTTCACCGACCGCGTTGCCGACTGGCACGGTCTGGCGCAGTTCTATGACGATGTGTTCTACCCTTACATGATCGGCGGCATCATCCCGGGCATCGTGGCCGGGGTGATCTGCGGCTATCTCAGCCTGCCCCTGATCCGCACCTATCAACAGCGCCGCCGGGCCAGGATCAAAGCCAAGTTCGAGGAAATCAAACGCCGCGCGGAAGCAACCCCTGCCGTTTCGCAAACAAACCCTCTAGGCTCGGCGCGGGCGACCGGAAAGGATTCGAAAGATGTCTGACACTCACCTGCGTCTGGGCGTGAATATCGACCACGTGGCCACCGTACGCAACGCACGCGGCGGGGCCTATCCCGACCCGCTGCGCGCGGCCAAGCTGGCCGAAGAGGCCGGCGCTGACGGCATCACCGCGCATCTGCGCGAAGACCGCCGCCACATTTCCGACGGCGACATCGAAGGCTTGATGCAGGTTCTGTCTGTGCCGCTGAATTTTGAAATGGCCGCCACCCCCGAGATGCAGGCGATCGCCCTGCGCCACAAGCCGCACGCGGTCTGCATCGTTCCCGAAAAGCGCGAGGAACGCACCACCGAGGGCGGGCTGGAAGTCGCGCGCGAGGAAAACCGCCTGGCCCATTTCATCGCGCCGCTGCGTGACGCGGGCTGCCGCGTGTCGATCTTCATCGCCGCCGACCGCAAGCAGATCGAGGCCGCCCACCGCATCGGCGCGCAGGTGATCGAACTGCACACCGGCGCCTATTGCGACGCCCATGCCGAGGGCCGGATGGATGACGCGCAACGTGAACTGGAGGCGCTGCGCGAGATGTCGGCCTTTGCGCATTCGCTGGGCCTCGAGGTGCATGCCGGCCACGGCCTGACCTATGACACGGTGCAGCCCGTGGCGGCCTTCCCCGAACTGCGCGAGCTCAACATCGGCCATTTCCTGATCGGCGAGGCCATCTTCCGCGGTCTGGGTCCGGCGATCCATGAAATGCGCCGCCTGATGGACGAGGCGCGCCGATGACCCGCTGCCTTGAAGCCTCCTTCTTCTGGATCTCCCGATGCGCTTGAACATACCCAGGTTTCTTGTCGTCTTCGTGATCACCTCGATCGCGGTCCCGGCTATTTTATTCGGCGTTTCGGCGGTGTTCGGAATTGACTTGTCCAGCAGTTTCCTGCCGTTCATCCCCTTTTTGGCCGCCGCGACTTTCGAAGGACATCGACAGGTTCAGACGCACCAGACCATGCCGGGCAGCGGCGACATGTGGAGCGCCGCACTATGGATGGGCATCGTCGGCATGTTGGCCAACCTTGTCATGGCTGGGCTGTTCTTTCTTGTCGTTCCAGGCATGTCCGAGGGATTGGCCGGTATCCCGGTGAACTTTTTGGTGATCGGTTTCACGATCACCTTTGTCGTGGCGTTTCTCATTTCGCGGCTATTCCTGTGGGTGGGCGCCCGGTCTGCGTTTAAGGCTCTTGAAAGGGCAAAGAAAGAGACGCACTCATGATCCTCGGCATCGGTACGGATCTTGCGAATATCGAGCGCATCCAAAGCACGCTCGACCGGTTCGGCGACCGGTTCCGCAACCGTGTCTTCACCGAGACCGAACGGCGCAAGGCCGAGCGGCGCGCCGACACCGCCGGCACCTATGCCAAGCGCTGGGCCGCGAAAGAGGCGTGCTCCAAGGCGCTGGGCACCGGCCTGCGCATGGGCATCGCCTGGAAGGACATGGCGGTGACCAATCTGCACACCGGCCAACCCGTGATGCACGTTACCGGCTGGGCCGCCGAGCGGCTGCGCGAAATGACGCCCGAGGGGCATGAGGCGATCATCCACGTCACCCTGACCGACGACCACCCCTGGGCGCAGGCCTTCGTTGTGATCGAGGCCCGCCCGGTGGTCGATCCGGACGCGGCCTTGACTTGGCCCCGCACGCCCCGCATGTAGCCCCCAACGACGCAAGGACTGGAGAGCAGTATGGCCGAGCAAGCCAAATCCGGAAACGCCATCTGGGAGACGATCAAGACCATCGTCTATGCGATGCTGATCGCGGGCGTTTTCCGAACCCTGTTCTTCCAGCCCTTCTGGATCCCGTCGGGGTCGATGAAGCCCACGCTGCTGATCGGCGATTTCCTGTTCGTCAACAAGATGGCCTATGGCTATTCCTACGCCTCGTGTCCCAGCCTGATCATCCCCAGCGTCGGACTCAACATCGACGCCGAGGACATCTGCGGCTGGATGGGCGGAGACAACACCCGTCTGCTGGGCGGCGAGCCCGAACGCGGCGACGTGATCGTGTTCCGCCACCCGGTCACCGGCCGCGATTACATCAAGCGGCTGATCGGCCTGCCGGGCGACCGCATCCAGGTGCGCGGTGGGGTGGTCTTCATCAACGGGGTCGAGGCCAAACAGACCCCCGACGGCACCTTCTCCGAGATCGCCGAGCCGCAAGGCCCGCAGCGTCTGCGCCCGCGCTGTGAAAACGGCCCTGTCGGTATCGGTGGCACCTGCGAGAAGTCACGATTCATCGAAACCCTGCCCAACGGCGTTCAGCACGAAATCCTGAACATCAGCAACCAGGGATCGGACAACACCGGTATCTACCTCGTTCCCGAAGGCCACTATTTCTTCATGGGCGACAACCGCGACAATTCCGCCGACTCGCGCCTGCCGCAATCGGCCGGCGGGGTGGGCTACGTGCCCTATGAAAACCTGATCGGTCGCGCCGACCGCATCATGTTCTCGTCCGCGGGCCGGTCGATGCTGTTCTTCTGGACCTGGCGGGGCGACAGGTTCTTCAAGGCGGTCCATTGAAGCTGTCCGCCGACATGAAGGCGTTCCAGAAACGCCTAGGGCACCAGTTCGCCAATCCCGAACTTCTGGTGCGGGCGCTGACGCACGGGTCGGTCTCGTCGGCCACGCGGCCTGACAACCAGCGGCTCGAATTCCTCGGCGACCGGGTGCTGGGCCTGGTGATGGCCAGCGCCCTGCTCGAGGCCGACAAGACCGCCACCGAAGGCCAGTTGGCGCCGCGATTCAACGCGCTGGTGCGCAAGGAAACCTGCGCCGACGTGGCCCGACAGATCGACCTGGGCGCGGTGCTGAAGCTGGGCCGGTCCGAGATGATGTCGGGCGGCCGTCGCAAACAGGCGTTGCTGGGCGACGCGATGGAGGCGGTGATCGCCGCCGTCTACCGCGATGCCGGGTTCGAGACCGCGCGCGACGTGATCCTCAAACTCTGGGGAGATCGGATCCACACGGTCAAAGCCGATGCCCGCGACGCCAAAACCGCGCTTCAGGAATGGGCCCAGGCCCGCGGTCAGAAACCGCCCAGCTATGTCGAACTGTCGCGCACAGGTCCCGACCACGCCCCGGTCTTCACCATCGCCGCCCGGCTGGAAACCGGCCCCGAGGCGCGGGCCACCGCGCCGTCCAAGCGCCAGGCCGAACAGGCCGCCGCGCGGGCCTTGCTGGACAGTCTCCCCAAATAGTCGACCACTCTTCATCTGGCCGAAAATATCCCGGGGGGTCCGGGGGGCTGGCCCCCCGGCTTTCGACGCAGTCCGGGGCTGGCCCCCGACGCCGTTCTGCGCTAGGGAAACGGACTTGCAACCAGGACCAACATCACCATGACCACACGCGCCGGATTCATCGCCCTGATCGGAGAGCCCAACGCGGGCAAATCCACCCTTCTGAACCGCATGGTCGGGGCAAAGGTCTCGATCGTAACGCACAAGGTGCAGACCACGCGCGCCCGCATCCGCGGCGTCGCCATGGAGGGGGATGCGCAACTGGTCTTCGTCGACACGCCGGGTCTGTTCAAACCTCGCCGCCGGCTTGACCGTGCGATGGTCGCGGCGGCCTGGGGCGGGGCGGCCGATGCCGACATCATCGTGCTGATGGTCGAGGCGCATCGCGGCATCACCGAAGGCGTCGAGCGCATCCTGGACGGCCTGTCCGAGATCGCGCAGGGCCGCAAGGTGGCGCTGGCGATCAACAAGATCGACCGGGTCGAAGCCCCCGCGCTGCTGTCTCTGACCCGCGACCTGAATGACCGCTTCCCCTTTGCCGAAACCTTCATGATCTCGGCCGAGAAAGGCCACGGCGTCGAGGATCTGCGCAAATGGCTGGCGCAGCAATTGCCCGAAGGCCCCTGGCTCTACCCCGAGGACCAGATCGCCGATCTGCCGCTGCGCATGATCGCGGCCGAGATCACCCGCGAGAAGCTGACCCTGCGCCTGCATCAGGAACTGCCCTATCAGCTGACGGTCGAGACCGAGAACTGGGAGGAACGCAAGGATGGTTCGGCCAGGATCGATCAGGTGATCTATGTCATGCGCGACGGCCACAAGGGCATCGTGCTGGGCAAGCGTGGCGAGACCATCAAGGCCATCAGCCAGTCGGCCCGGGCCGAGTTGGAGGAATTTCTCGACCGCAAGATCCACCTGTTCCTGCAGGTGAAGGTCCGGCCCAACTGGCTGGAAGAGGCCGAGCGCTACTCGGAAATGGGGCTGGATTTCAAAGACGGCAACGCATGACCCGCCTGACGGCCGAGTTCTGGGTCCACGCCTACCTGGCCCGGCTGCGCCTGCACGAGATTCCCGCCTTTGTCGTAGCCCATGGCGACGACACAGCCGGCGCTGTTCTGGTCAAGCTCAACACGCTCGACGGCAATGCCACCGCCTTTCAGCGCAGCTTCGACCTGCTCAGCGGCGCGCGCAAATGGATCGAACTGGCCAAAGGCCCCGAGGCCGAGGTGGACGAGGCAATCGCCCGCCAGCGCAGCTTTGACCCCGATCTTTGGGTGATCGAGGTCGAAGACCGGCAAGGCCGGCATCTGTTGAACGAGGAAGGGCTGGACTGAGACCTGGACCTTTCAGGTCAGCCGATACAGCGCGTTGCGTCCGAATTTTCCGCGCAATTCATAGCCATTTTGCTCCAGTATGCCCGCAATATCGACCGACCAGAACCGTTCGTGCTGGAGTTCGAAAAAGATCGCCTTGGGTTTCTGGGTGGCCGAGGCTTCGGTGATCAAAGGGGCAAGCACCCGGTCTTCCTGGCCCTCGACATCCACCTTGACCAGGTCGATCGGCGTATCCGGGTCGGACGGCAGAAACTCGGTCAGCGTCCGCACCTGAACCGATATGCCGTTGGCGCCGCGCATCGGTTCGCCCAGTCTGGCCAGCCCCAGGTTTCCCTGCGCGGGCACGAACAGCTTCATCTCGCCGCCCTTGTCCGAAATCGCGCAATCATGGACCCGGATACAGTCAAATGCGTTCAAGCGGATGTTTTCTTCCAGCCGCGCCCGCATGACAGGGTTGGGTTCGAATGCGTGGATCACCGATCCGGGTGCCGCGACCGCTGCCAGGCGCAGGGTGTGGGCCCCGGCATTGGCGCCAACGTCATAGGCAACGATCGGGCGGTCCTTGGGCAGGTCTTTCAGAATATGCCGCAAAGCACGTTCTTCCTGGGTGCGCCCCATGCGCCATATCTGAAATTCCGTGTTGTTGTCGGCGGGATGAATGCGCATCCGGCACCCGCGATAGTCGACCTCGGAGGGTTTCAATTCGCGGCGGATGCGTTTCCTGATCTTGTTGGGGGTGTCCGGGTCGTTGAAGATGTCGCGCAGAAGGTCATTCGGCCAGTCCATGGCATTGGATCCCGTTTTGGTTCCCGGTTCCGGGTGCTTTCTATCAGCGGGATCTGCGCTGAAGAACCCTTATTTGTAAAACTTCAGACTTGATCTGACGGACACCTCAGCGGACAGCGCTGAGAATGGGTTGTTGGCCGTCCGATTGATCGGAAGTCCTGATTGTCTT